>NZ_JODS01000138.1 GCF_000718025.1 Kitasatospora purpeofusca | reverse complement strand
GGTCGCGGCCCTGGCCGACGCGATCAACACCATGGTCGACACCCTGTCGGTGTTCGCCGACGAGGTCACCCGGGTCGCCCGCGAGGTCGGCACCGAGGGGGCGCTCGGCGGGCAGGCCCGGGTCCCGAACGTCGCCGGGACGTGGAAGGACCTCACCGACAACGTCAACTTCATGGCGCACAACCTCACCAGCCAGGTCC
>NZ_JODS01000137.1 GCF_000718025.1 Kitasatospora purpeofusca | reverse complement strand
GGTCGCGGCCCTGGCCGACGCGATCAACACCATGGTCGACACCCTGTCGGTGTTCGCCGACGAGGTCACCCGGGTCGCCCGCGAGGTCGGCACCGAGGGCACGCTCGGCGGGCAGGCCCGGGTCCCGAACGTCGCCGGGACGTGGAAGGACCTCACCGACAACGTCAACTTCATGGCGCACAACCTCACCAGCCAGGTCC
>NZ_JODS01000136.1 GCF_000718025.1 Kitasatospora purpeofusca | reverse complement strand
GAGATTCCTTTTGAAGTAAAACACTAGCGAGGACGCAGTGCGCGGGGCCGCCCTATTCCGGTGGTTGCCGTGCCGCTCAACGCGGGTGCGAACCGGCTCGATTTAATTATCGGGGCCGGGTAGACATTCACGGAGAGTTTGATCCTGGCTCAGGACGAACGCTGGCGGCGTGCTTAACACATGCAAGTCGAACGGTGAAG
>NZ_JODS01000135.1 GCF_000718025.1 Kitasatospora purpeofusca | reverse complement strand
CCGTCGTTTCGCGGACGACCACACCACCGACCGGGAGGGCGTGGACGGCCTTCTGTCGGAGCTGGACGAGTACGGGGTGGAGCAGGCGCTGCGGATCGCGGAGGCGAAGGAGGGTGCCGAGGTGACCGTGCTGACGGTGGGTCCGGACGACGCGAAGGACGCGCTGCGCAAGGCGTTGTCGATGGGTGCGGACAAGGCTGTGCACGTC
>NZ_JODS01000134.1 GCF_000718025.1 Kitasatospora purpeofusca | reverse complement strand
CCGTCGTTTCGCGGACGACCACACCACCGACCGGGAGGGCGTGGACGGCCTTCTGTCGGAGCTGGACGAGTACGGGGTGGAGCAGGCGCTGCGGATCGCTGAGGCGAACGAGGGTGCCGAGGTGACCGTGCTGACGGTGGGTCCGGACGACGCGAAGGACGCGCTGCGCAAGGCGTTGTCGATGGGTGCGGACAAGGCTGTGCACGTC
>NZ_JODS01000133.1 GCF_000718025.1 Kitasatospora purpeofusca | reverse complement strand
GAAGCCCTGTGAGGGGTGGAGTTGACCGGTACTAATAGGCCGAGGGCTTGTCCTCAGTTGCTCGCGTCCACTGTGTTGTTCTGAAACAACGACCCCCATGACATGGCCTGTCGTGGGTGCGGTTGACAGTTTCATAGTGTTTCGGTGGTCATAGCGTGAGGGAAACGCCCGGTTACATTCCGAACCCGGAAGCTAAGCCTCACAGCGCCGA
>NZ_JODS01000132.1 GCF_000718025.1 Kitasatospora purpeofusca | reverse complement strand
GCGGTGGCGATGGGGTGCTCGGAGGCGTGTTCCAGGGCGCCGGCCAGGCGCAGGGCCTCGTCCTCGGTGGTGCCCTCCGCGGTGCGGACGGCGAGCAGGGTCATCCGGCCGGTGGTGACGGTGCCGGTCTTGTCGAGCACGACGGTGTCGACCCGGCGGGTGTTCTCCAGCACCTCGGGGCCCTTGATCAGGATGCCGAGCTGGGCGCCGCGGCCGGTGCCGACCATCAG
>NZ_JODS01000131.1 GCF_000718025.1 Kitasatospora purpeofusca | reverse complement strand
ACGAGTTCGGTGTCGCCGATGGTGGAGGAGCCGGAGCTGACGGTGTCGAGGCCGGCCATGCAGTGCATGAGGGTGGACTTGCCGGAGCCGGAGGGGCCCATGATCGCGGTGAACTCGCCCTGGGGGAAGGTGACGCTGACGTTGTCGAGGGCGACCACGCGGGTCTCGCCCTCCCCGTAGACCTTGTTCAGGCCGGTGGCGCGGGCGGCCGCCCGGCCGGTACGGACGGCG
>NZ_JODS01000130.1 GCF_000718025.1 Kitasatospora purpeofusca | reverse complement strand
GATCACCTCCTTTCTAAGGAGCAATATGCCGCTTGCAGGCGAATGTCCTGCACGGTTGCTCATGGGTGGAACGTTGACTATTCGGCACAGGAAGAGATCGTTCGTGAGTACTGCTTCGGCGTGGAAAGCGATCGGGATTGACTGTGTCGGGCACGTTGTTGGGTCCTGAGGGAACGGCCGTAAGGCTGTTGCTTCAGAGATGCCGGTCCCATGCTTGTTCAGGTGGGTGTCT
>NZ_JODS01000129.1 GCF_000718025.1 Kitasatospora purpeofusca | reverse complement strand
AGACACCCACCTGAACAAGCATGGGACCGGCATCTCTGAAGCAACAGCCTTACGGCCGTTCCCTCAGGACCCAACAACGTGCCCGACACAGTCAATCCCAGGAGGCGTTCCACGCCGAAGCAGTACTAGCCCCTGATCTCTTCCTGTGCCGAATAGTCAACGTTCCACCCATGAGCAACCGTGCAGGACATTCGCCTGCAAGCGGCATATTGCTCCTTAGAAAGGAGGTGATC
>NZ_JODS01000128.1 GCF_000718025.1 Kitasatospora purpeofusca | reverse complement strand
TGAGATCGCGGCCGCCTGTGTGGCCGGCGGCCTGAGTCTCGACGACGGGGCCAGGGTCGTCGCGTTGCGTTCCCGCGCGATCAAGGTGCTGGCGGGGCGCGGTGGCATGGCGTCGTTGCCGTTGCCGGTGGACGTGGTGCGGGAGCGGCTCGCCTTGTGGGCGGGGCGGTTGTCGGTGGCGGCGGTGAACGGTCCGTCGTCGACGGTGGTGTCGGGCGACGCGGACGCGGTCACGGC
>NZ_JODS01000127.1 GCF_000718025.1 Kitasatospora purpeofusca | reverse complement strand
GATCAGTGGAGGTGTTTCGCGATGCTGATGCGCACTGACCCGTTCCGCGAACTGGACCGGCTGACCCAGCAGTTCCTGGGCACGAACGGAACCTGGTCCCGGCCGGCCCCGATGCCGCTGGACGCCTGCCGTGTCGGCGACGAGTACGTGATCTGCTTCGACCTGCCCGGGGTGGACCCTGAGGCGATCGACGTCGACGTCGAGCGGAACATGCTGACCGTCAAGGCCGAACGCCGCCC
>NZ_JODS01000126.1 GCF_000718025.1 Kitasatospora purpeofusca | reverse complement strand
CCCCGATTCCGGCACCCGCCGCAGCCGGACCGCCACGCCCCGTCGACCGTGTGCCCGGCCTCACAGGCCCCCCGGAGTGGCCCGGACCACTTTCCGCCGGTATTCGATCTTGAAAATCAGGACATTTGCCTTCAAAACAGGCCAATATCATGATCCATACCCACGGTAACCCCCCACTGACCTCGCTAAACCTACGAATCCTTGAAACCCCACCACCACCCCCGTAACTTCGAATGCGT
>NZ_JODS01000125.1 GCF_000718025.1 Kitasatospora purpeofusca | reverse complement strand
GTAGCGGGGACAGGATTTGAACCTGCGACCTCTGGGTTATGAGCCCAGCGAGCTACCGAGCTGCTCCACCCCGCGTCGGTGAACACGACCCTACGGCACTGTGTGGGTGAAAAGCGAATCCCTTTCGACCGGGGTGCCGGGAAGCCGATTTTTTGCTCGGTGAGCGGTTGCGGGGTAACGGTTCCGGGAACGGCGAAGGCCCGGAGGACGGATCCTCCGGGCCTTCGTTGCTACTGAGTAGCGGGGAC
>NZ_JODS01000124.1 GCF_000718025.1 Kitasatospora purpeofusca | reverse complement strand
CCGCATCCGGGTCTTGACGGTGCCGAGCGGGGTGCCCAGCACCTCGGCGACCTCGGGGTAGGTGTACCCCCGGTAGTACGCCAGGGTGACCGACTCGCGTTGGAGCCCGGTCAGCGAGTCGAGGCAGCGGCGGACCTGCTCGCGCTCCAGCCGGCCCTCGACCTGCTCGGCGACCTCGTCGAACGCGGGCGCGTGCGACCGCGCGGCCACCTTCTGCTCCCGGTCGGCGGCCGCCTGCGCCGTCCGCACCCGG
>NZ_JODS01000123.1 GCF_000718025.1 Kitasatospora purpeofusca | reverse complement strand
CATGCGCGGGGAGCAGAGTTGATGACCTGCGGGTCTATCCGACGGTGGGGCGGGATTTTGCGACTTCCAGAGATTCGGGCATTTCGGTCACCTTCGCCGACGGGCTGCGCACCAGGGTCACCCTATCCACCATCCGGCCAACCCCGTCTCCGCTCCCCGTCCGGCACGGTTGGGTGGGCTGCGCCTGGCCCGGGGCACGACGGCGCTGCGGAGCGTTGGTTCGCCAGCTGGGCAACGTCGTCGACGAAGCCGCCAGGGGCCGAG
>NZ_JODS01000122.1 GCF_000718025.1 Kitasatospora purpeofusca | reverse complement strand
TCCGACGGTCTCGACGACGCGGTCGAGCCACTGCTTGTCGGCCTTGCGGCCGGCGATGTCCATGGGGAGGGTGATGTTCTCGAGGGCGGTGAGGGTGGGGAGGAGGTTGAAGGCCTGGAAGACGAAGCCGATCTGGTCGCGGCGCAGCTGGGTGAGCTGCTTGTCCTTGAGGCCGACGAGTTCGGTGTCGCCGATGGTGGAGGAGCCGGAGCTGACGGTGTCGAGGCCGGCCATGCAGTGCATGAGGGTGGACTTGCCGGAGCCGGAGGGGCCC
>NZ_JODS01000121.1 GCF_000718025.1 Kitasatospora purpeofusca | reverse complement strand
GGGCCCCTCCGGCTCCGGCAAGTCCACCCTCATGCACTGCATGGCCGGCCTCGACACCGTCAGCTCCGGCTCCTCCACCATCGGCGACACCGAACTCGTGGGCCTCAAGGACAAGCAGCTCACCCAGCTGCGCCGGGACCAGATCGGCTTCGTCTTCCAGGCCTTCAACCTGCTGCCCACCCTCACCGCCCTCGAGAACATCACCCTCCCCATGGACATCGCCGGCCGCAAGGCCGACAAGCAGTGGCTCGACCGCGTCGTCGAGACCGTCGGA
>NZ_JODS01000120.1 GCF_000718025.1 Kitasatospora purpeofusca | reverse complement strand
ACCGTCCCGGCCGTCGAGGCCTTCGCCGCCGCGATCAAGGGCGGCGACCTGGAGAAGGCCAAGTCCCTCTACGCGCCCTCGCGCACCGGCTGGGAGCGCACCGAGCCCGTCGCCGAGAGCTTCGGCGACGTCGACCCCAAGACCGACACCCGCGAGGACGGCCTGGAGCCCGGCCAGGAATGGACCGGCTGGCACAAGCTGGAGAAGTCCCTGTGGGCGGACGCGAAGATCGGTGACGAGGAGAAGAAGCTCGCCGACCAGCTGGTCGCCGACCTCAAG
>NZ_JODS01000119.1 GCF_000718025.1 Kitasatospora purpeofusca | reverse complement strand
CTTGAGGTCGGCGACCAGCTGGTCGGCGAGCTTCTTCTCCTCGTCACCGATCTTCGCGTCCGCCCACAGGGACTTCTCCAGCTTGTGCCAGCCGGTCCACTCCTGGCCGGGCTCCAGGCCGTCCTCGCGGGTGTCGGTCTTGGGGTCGACGTCGCCGAAGCTCTCGGCGACGGGCTCTGCGCGCTCCCAGCCGGTGCGCGAGGGCGCGTAGAGGGACTTGGCCTTCTCCAGGTCGCCGCCCTTGATCGCGGCGGCGAAGGCCTCGACGGCCGGGACGGT
>NZ_JODS01000118.1 GCF_000718025.1 Kitasatospora purpeofusca | reverse complement strand
CCCGGCGTTCATGTTGTACGTATGGTTGATCACACCGTCCGTACCGATACCGAAGAGCTCGATGGCGTTGGTGGCGGCGTTGAACACCGCGGTCGGACTGCTGCCGGAGCGAAAGGCCGGCCCGAGAGTCGCCCAGCCGCTCCACTGCCCCCCGTTGAACAGGTAATTGTGGGAGATCACGCCGTCCGTCCCGGTCGCGAACACCTCGGTGACCTTGTTCACCGGGTTGTACACCGCACTCGCACTACCCGTGAACCGGAACGACGGGTCCAGCGTGCTC
>NZ_JODS01000117.1 GCF_000718025.1 Kitasatospora purpeofusca | reverse complement strand
GAGCACGCTGGACCCGTCGTTCCGGTTCACGGGTAGTGCGAGTGCGGTGTACAACCCGGTGAACAAGGTCACCGAGGTGTTCGCGACCGGGACGGACGGTGTCATCTCCCACAATTACCTGTTCAACGGGGGGCAGTGGAGCGGCTGGGCGACTCTCGGGCCGGCCTTTCGCTCCGGCAGTAGTCCGACCGCGGTGTTCAACGCCGCCACCAACGCCATCGAGCTCTTCGGTATCGGTACGGACGGTGTGATCAACCATACGTACAACATGAACGCCGGG
>NZ_JODS01000116.1 GCF_000718025.1 Kitasatospora purpeofusca | reverse complement strand
GAGGAGGGGGAGGTGGGCGCCGCGGGTGAGGGCGTCGAGGGCGTGGGTGGTGCGGCGGTGGTGGTCGGGTTGCATGTTGTCGGCGAGTTGGGCGCGGTGACGGTGTGGGGCGGGCGGTGGCGGGCGACGGTGGATTCCTGGGCGGGGCTGAGGCGTCCGCCCCAGTGGACGAGGTGGAGGGCTTCGGGGAGGAGTCGGGTGGGGGTGTGGTCGGTGGCGAGGATCTTGCGCAGGGGCAGGACCAGGCCGGTCTGGGTGTCGGTGTGGCGGCGGGCGGCGTGG
>NZ_JODS01000115.1 GCF_000718025.1 Kitasatospora purpeofusca | reverse complement strand
CGAGGCCCGTGAGGGTGCCGTCGGGGCCGAGTTCGACGAAGGTCGTCGCGCCCTCGGCGGCCAGGGTGGTCACCACGTCGGCGAAGCGCACGGCCCCGCGGACCTGCCGCACCCAGTACTCCGGGTCGGTGATCTCCTCGGCGGTGGCGATCTTCCCGGTGACGTTGGAGACCACGGGGACCGTCGGCCGGTGGAAGGTCAGGGACTTGGCGACGGCGAGGAACTCGTCCAGCATGCCGTCCATGTGGGCCGAGTGGAACGCGTGGCTGACCCGCAGCCGACGGGTACG
>NZ_JODS01000114.1 GCF_000718025.1 Kitasatospora purpeofusca | reverse complement strand
GAGCTGCGGGGAGACCTGCTTGCCGGTCTGGCCGACCTGGCTGCTGTGCGGGTACCAGCCGGCGTCGACGGCGGCGCGCGAGGCACCGACGGCCGCGCCCAGGGCGTCGGCGAGCTCCTCGACGACGCCGAAGCCCTCGGCGGCACCGACGCCGCGGCCGCCGGAGACCACGATGGCGGCCTCGGTCAGCTCCGGGCGGCCGGAGGACACGCGCGGGGTGCGCGAGACGACCTTGGCGGCGTTGCCGGTGAACGCGACGGCGACGTCCTCCACCGCACCCGCGGCCGGGGCGGCCTCC
>NZ_JODS01000113.1 GCF_000718025.1 Kitasatospora purpeofusca | reverse complement strand
GAGCTGCGGGGAGACCTGCTTGCCGGTCTGGCCGACCTGGCTGCTGTGCGGGTACCAGCCGGCGTCGACGGCGGCGCGCGAGGCACCGACGGCCGCGCCGAGCACGTCGGCGAGCTCCTCGACGACGCCGAAGCCCTCGGCGGCACCGACGCCGCGGCCGCCGGAGACCACGATGGCGGCCTCGGTCAGCTCCGGGCGACCGGAGGACACGCGCGGGGTGCGCGAGACGACCTTGGCGGCGTTGCCGGTGAACGCGACGGCGACGTCCTCCACCGCACCCGCGGCCGGGGCGGCCTCC
>NZ_JODS01000112.1 GCF_000718025.1 Kitasatospora purpeofusca | reverse complement strand
GGACCGCCCCGGCCATCAGTGCCGTCCGGACGCGGTTGCGGCGCTTGGTGGCGGTGGTGGCGGTGGTGGTCTCGTTACGGAAGGTCATGGGTTTCCTTTTCGGAAGGGGGTGGGGGCGTGCGGAACCAGGCCCTGGGGGCTTGTGGTTTCGCGGGGGTTCGCACGGTGTTGCCGGTGAGCGGTGTGCTCGTTCGGTGCGACGCATTCGAAGTTACGGGGGTGGTGGTGGGGTTTCAAGGATTCGTAGGTTTAGCGAGGTCAGTGGGGGGTTACCGTGGGTATGGATCATGATATTGGC
>NZ_JODS01000111.1 GCF_000718025.1 Kitasatospora purpeofusca | reverse complement strand
CCCACAGGGTCCCCCCTGCAGTACCATCGGCGCTGTGAGGCTTAGCTTCCGGGTTCGGAATGTAACCGGGCGTTTCCCTCACGCTATGACCACCGAAACCCTATCGGGTATTCAGCGAAACACACTTTTTAGTTGATAAGTGTTTCTTGTGTTCGCCGGCGATAGCTGTTCGCTACCCGGGAACCACACAGTGAACGCGAGCGTCTGAGGACAAGCCCTCGGCCTATTAGTACCGGTCAACTCCACCCCTCACAGGGCTTCCATATCCGGCCTATCAACCCAGTCGTCTACTGGGAGCCTTAC
>NZ_JODS01000110.1 GCF_000718025.1 Kitasatospora purpeofusca | reverse complement strand
GAAGGGCTTCACCGTTCGACTTGCATGTGTTAAGCACGCCGCCAGCGTTCGTCCTGAGCCAGGATCAAACTCTCCGTGAATGTTTACCCGTAATCGGGTCTACACCCGCGTTGAGCGGCACGGCAACCACCGGAATAGGGCGGCCCCGCGCACTGCGTCCTCGCTAGTGTTTTACTTCAAAAGGAATCTCCAACCCCAGGAAACCCTGAGGCCGGGGATGTCAACATATCTGGCGTTGACTTTTGGCACGCTGTTGAGTTCTCAAGGAACGGACACTTCCTTCAGGCGGCTTTCACACCGGCCCTC
>NZ_JODS01000109.1 GCF_000718025.1 Kitasatospora purpeofusca | reverse complement strand
AGTAGCGGGGACAGGATTTGAACCTGCGACCTCTGGGTTATGAGCCCAGCGAGCTACCGAGCTGCTCCACCCCGCGTCGGTGAACACGACCTTACGCACTGGGCCGGTGGAAAGCGAATCGCTTTCGGTCGGGGTGCCGGGAAGCCGACTTTTTGCTCGGGGGGCGGCTTCGGGAAACTTCGGGAACGGTTCGGGGCAACGGTTCGGGGCAACGGTTCCGGGAACGGCGAAGGCCCGGAGGACGGATCCTCCGGGCCTTCGTTGCTACTGAGTAGCGGGGACAGGATTTGAACCTGCGACCTCTGGGTT
>NZ_JODS01000108.1 GCF_000718025.1 Kitasatospora purpeofusca | reverse complement strand
CGCCTCGGTCACCTGCTGCGCCAGCTCCCGGGTGGGCACCAGCACCAGCGCCAGCGGGCGGCGCGGTTCGGCCTTCTGCCCGGCGGTCCTGGCCAGCAGCGCGAGGCCGAACGCGATGGTCTTGCCGGAGCCGGTACGGCCCCGGCCGAGGACGTCCCGGCCGGCCAGCGAGTTCGGCAGCGTGGCGGCCTGGATCGGGAACGGGGCGGTCACGCCCTGGCGGGTCAGCACCGCGAGCAGTGCCTTCGGCATCTCCAGCTCGTCGAACGCCTCGACGGCCGGCAGCGACGGGGTGGTGCTCACCGGCATC
>NZ_JODS01000107.1 GCF_000718025.1 Kitasatospora purpeofusca | reverse complement strand
GATGCCGGTGAGCACCACCCCGTCGCTGCCGGCCGTCGAGGCGTTCGACGAGCTGGAGATGCCGAAGGCACTGCTCGCGGTGCTGACCCGCCAGGGCGTCACCGCCCCGTTCCCGATCCAGGCCGCCACGCTGCCGAACTCGCTGGCCGGCCGGGACGTCCTCGGACGGGGCCGTACCGGCTCCGGCAAGACCATCGCGTTCGGCCTCGCCCTGCTGGCCAGGACCGCCGGGCAGAAGGCCGAACCGCGCCGCCCGCTGGCGCTGGTGCTGGTGCCCACCCGGGAGCTGGCGCAGCAGGTGACCGAGGCG
>NZ_JODS01000106.1 GCF_000718025.1 Kitasatospora purpeofusca | reverse complement strand
GGCCGGTGTGAAAGCCGCCTGAAGGAAGTGTCCGTTCCTTGAGAACTCAACAGCGTGCCAAAAGTCAACGCCAGATATGTTGTCGGGGTTGGAGATTCCTTTTGAAGTAAAACACTAGCGAGGACGCAGTGCGCGGGGCCGCCCTATTCCGGTGGTTGCCGTGCCGCTCAACGCGGGTGCGGACCGGATTACCGGTAAACATTCACGGAGAGTTTGATCCTGGCTCAGGACGAACGCTGGCGGCGTGCTTAACACATGCAAGTCGAACGGTGAAGCCCTTCGGGGTGGATCA
>NZ_JODS01000105.1 GCF_000718025.1 Kitasatospora purpeofusca | reverse complement strand
CGAGTACGTGATCTGCTTCGACCTGCCCGGGGTGGACCCTGAGGCGATCGACGTCGACGTCGAGCGGAACATGCTGACCGTCAAGGCCGAACGCCGCCCGCGGCACCAGGGCGAGGATGTGAAGTGGGAGCTGTCGGAGCGCCCGCTCGGCGTGTTCTCCCGCCAGGTCATGCTGTCCGACATCCTCGACCCCGCCGGGATCAGCGCCGACTACGACGCCGGCGTGCTGACGCTGAAGATCCCGGTCGCGGAGAAGGCCAAGCCCCGCAAGATCGCCATCGGCCACAGCGGCGACCGCAGGCAGATCCGGGCCTGACCCCCGGACCGT
>NZ_JODS01000104.1 GCF_000718025.1 Kitasatospora purpeofusca | reverse complement strand
ACGGTCCGGGGGTCAGGCCCGGATCTGCCTGCGGTCGCCGCTGTGGCCGATGGCGATCTTGCGGGGCTTGGCCTTCTCCGCGACCGGGATCTTCAGCGTGAGCACGCCGGCGTCGTAGTCGGCGCTGATCCCGGCGGGGTCGAGGATGTCGGACAGCATGACCTGGCGGGAGAACACGCCGAGCGGGCGCTCGGACAGCTCCCACTTCACATCCTCGCCCTGGTGACGGGGGCGGCGTTCGGCCTTGACGGTCAGCATGTTCCGCTCGACGTCGACGTCGATCGCCTCAGGGTCCACCCCGGGCAGGTCGAAGCAGATCACGTACTCG
>NZ_JODS01000103.1 GCF_000718025.1 Kitasatospora purpeofusca | reverse complement strand
GCCAATATCATGATCCATACCCACGGTAACCCCCCACTGACCTCGCTAAACCTACGAATCCTTGAAACCCCACCACCACCCCCGTAACTTCGAATGCGTTGCACCGAACGCACCGCCCACCGGGGCCCAGGCCCCGCAAGCGGACACGGTGCCCGACCACCCGAAGCGTGCATCCCCTCGAAACCGCCGCCCACCCCAGGGCCTGGTTCCGCACGCCCGCATCCCCCTCCGAAAGGAAACCCATGACCTTCCGTAACGAGACCACCACCGCCACCACCGCCACCAAGCGCCGCAACCGCGTCCGGACGGCACTGATGGCCGGGGCGGTCC
>NZ_JODS01000102.1 GCF_000718025.1 Kitasatospora purpeofusca | reverse complement strand
AGGTGGGCGCCGCGGGTGAGGGCGTCGAGGGCGTGGGTGGTGCGGCGGTGGTGGTCGGGTTGCATGTTGTCGGCGAGTTGGGCGCGGTGGAGCCAGTGGACGGCGGTGACGGTGTGGGGCGGGCGGTGGCGGGCGACGGTGGATTCCTGGGCCGGGCTGAGGCGTCCGCCCCAGTGGACGAGGTGGAGGGCCTCGGGGAGGAGCCGGGTGGGGGTGTGGTCGGTGGCGAGGATCTTGCGCAGGGGGAGGACCAGTCCGGTCTGGGTGTCGGTGTGGCGGCGGGCGGCGTGGTGGGGGAGTTCGTTCTCCTCGGCGGGTCCGCCGGGCAGGACGAGGCCGGTGGTGTGGGTGGTG
>NZ_JODS01000101.1 GCF_000718025.1 Kitasatospora purpeofusca | reverse complement strand
CGACGGCAGCTACACCTCCTACGACAAGGTCACCGACACCGAGCGCAAGACCTTCTCCGACGCCGTCAACTCCCTCGGCGAGCCCCTCTCCAAGCTCGCCGCCGCCGTGGTCGTCAAGTAACGGTCGTCGAAGGACAACCTCGGACGGTCGACAAGCCCAGACCGTCGACAAGTTCGGACCGTCCCACCACAACCTCGATGGAGCCGGCGTGTTCGCCAACTATCTGATCGGCCTGCGCGAAGGACTCGAAGCCAGCCTGGTCGTCTGCATCCTCATCGCCTACCTGGTCAAGACCGGCCGCCGGGAGAAGCTCCCGCCGGTGTGGACCGGCGTCGGCGCCGCCGTGCTGCTGTCG
>NZ_JODS01000100.1 GCF_000718025.1 Kitasatospora purpeofusca | reverse complement strand
CGCGTCCGGCGCGTACCGCGGGCACGGTCGTCAAGGACGAGGGCGAGGGCGGCAAGGCGCTCGCGGGCTTCCTCGCCGACCAGAAGTTCATCTAGTCCCGGCCCCACCGAGCACCGGCCCCTGCTGCCCCACCCCACAACACGGAGAGAAGGTGGACGCGCTGGCCCAGATCGCCAAGGCCGCCGACGCGGCCGCGGTGCTGGTCACCTCCTCCGGCGAGGGCAAGGAGGTCGCCGCCCGCGTCGCCCTCCGCCTGGGCTCCGGCGTCATCACCGACGCCGTCGACCTGCGCGCCGGCGACAGCGGCCCGGTCGCCACCCAGTCCGTCTTCGCGGCCTCGTACACCGTCGACTCCCGCGTCAGCAACGGCGTGCCGGTCATCGCGGTGAAGCCGAACGCCGTCGCCCCGGAGGCCGCCCCGGCCGCGGGTGCGGTGGAGGACGTCGCCGTCGCGTTCACCGGCAACGCCGCCAAGGTCGTCTCGCGCACCCCGCGCGTGTCCTCC
>NZ_JODS01000099.1 GCF_000718025.1 Kitasatospora purpeofusca | reverse complement strand
GCGGCCGGACTTCGTCGCGGGCCATTCGATCGGTGAGTTGGCGGCGGCGCATGTGGCGGGGGTGCTGTCGCTGGAGGACGCGGCGGTGCTGGTGGGTGCGCGGGCGCGGTTGATGCAGGCGCTGCCGGGTGGTGGGGCGATGGTGGCGCTGGAGGCGACGGAGGAGGAGGTCCGGGCCGTCCTGGTCGACGGCGTGGACGTCGCGGCTGTCAACGGGCCCCGTTCGGTGGTGGTTTCGGGTGGCGAGGCGGCCGTCGAGAGTGTCAGGGAGCACTTCGCGGACCGTCGTACCCGTCGGCTGCGGGTCAGCCACGCGTTCCACTCGGCCCACATGGACGGCATGCTGGACGAGTTCCTCGCCGTCGCCAAGTCCCTGACCTTCCAC
>NZ_JODS01000098.1 GCF_000718025.1 Kitasatospora purpeofusca | reverse complement strand
GCGGCCGGACTTCGTCGCGGGCCATTCGATCGGTGAGTTGGCGGCGGCGCATGTGGCGGGGGTGCTGTCGCTGGAGGACGCGGCGGTGCTGGTGGGTGCCCGTGCGCGGTTGATGCAGGCGCTGCCGGGTGGTGGGGCGATGGTGGCGCTGGAGGCGACGGAGGAGGAGGTCCGGGCCGTCCTCGTCGAGGGCGTGGACGTCGCGGCCGTCAACGGGCCCCGTTCGGTGGTGGTTTCGGGTGACGAGGCGGCCGTCGAGAGCGTGAGGGAGCACTTCGCGGACCGCCGTACCCGTCGGCTGCGGGTCAGCCACGCGTTCCACTCGGCCCACATGGACGGCATGCTGGACGAGTTCCTCGCCGTCGCCAAGTCCCTGACCTTCCAC
>NZ_JODS01000097.1 GCF_000718025.1 Kitasatospora purpeofusca | reverse complement strand
GCGCCGCACCGCGCGCCACCTCAAGAGCGAACTCCAGGGCAAGCTCGACGCCGCCCTCGCCATGGGCACCGGCGCCCTCGTCGCCACCGCCTTCCTCGCGGTGGGCCGCGAGGGCCTGGAGACCGCCCTGTTCATCTGGACCGCCGTCCAGGCCACCGAGGACGGCTACAACCCGATCATCGGCGCCGCTCTCGGCCTGCTCACCGCCGCCTTCCTCGGCTGGCTCTTCTACCGCGGCGCGCTGAAGATCAACCTGGCGAAGTTCTTCACCTGGACCGGCGCCATGCTCGTCGTCGTCGCCGCCGGCGTCCTCGCCTACGGCGTCCACGACCTCCAGGAGGCCGGCTGGCTGCCCGGCCTGCACAACCTCGCCTTCGACATCTCCAGCACCATCCCCAAGGACAGCTGGTACGGCACCCTCCTCAAGGGCGTCCTCAACTTCCAGCCCGAC
>NZ_JODS01000096.1 GCF_000718025.1 Kitasatospora purpeofusca | reverse complement strand
GCGCCGCACCGCGCGCCACCTCAAGAGCGAACTCCAGGGCAAGCTCGACGCCGCCCTCGCCATGGGCACCGGCGCCCTCGTCGCCACCGCCTTCCTCGCCGTCGGGCGCGAGGGCCTGGAGACCGCCCTGTTCATCTGGACCGCCGTCCAGGCCACCGAGGACGGCTACAACCCGATCATCGGCGCCGCCCTCGGCCTGCTCACCGCCGCCTTCCTCGGCTGGCTCTTCTACCGCGGCGCACTGAAGATCAACCTCGCCAAGTTCTTCACCTGGACCGGCGCCATGCTCGTCGTCGTCGCCGCCGGCGTCCTCGCCTACGGCGTCCACGACCTCCAGGAGGCCGGCTGGCTCCCCGGCCTGCACAACCTCGCCTTCGACATCTCCAGCACCATCCCCAAGGACAGCTGGTACGGCACCCTCCTCAAGGGCGTCCTCAACTTCCAGCCCGAC
>NZ_JODS01000095.1 GCF_000718025.1 Kitasatospora purpeofusca | reverse complement strand
CCCACCCTCACCGCCCTCGAGAACATCACCCTCCCCATGGACATCGCCGGCCGCAAGGCCGACAAGCAGTGGCTCGACCGCGTCGTCGAGACCGTCGGACTCTCCGGCCGCCTCTCCCACCGCCCCAGCCAGCTCTCCGGCGGCCAGCAGCAGCGCGTCGCCTGCGCCCGCGCCCTCGCCTCCAAGCCCGACATCGTCTTCGCCGACGAACCCACCGGAAACCTCGACTCCCGCTCCGGCGCCGAGATCCTCTCCTTCCTGCGCAACTCCGTCCGCGAACTCGGCCAGACCGTCGTCATGGTCACCCACGACCCCGTCGCCGCCGCCTACGCCGACCGCGTCGTCTTCCTCGCCGACGGCCGCATCGTCGACGAACTCACCAACCCCACCGCCGACACCGTCCTGGACCGCATGCGCCGCTTCGACGCCAAGGGCCGCACCAGCTGACGCAGCA
>NZ_JODS01000094.1 GCF_000718025.1 Kitasatospora purpeofusca | reverse complement strand
GGGGTGGTCGGGTGCAGCGGCGTTGTTGTGGTGCGCCCCCGTGGTGGTGGGGGTGGGGGTGTTACTTGGTGAGGCCGGCCTTGACGGAGCAGACGGGCCAGGCGCCGGGGCCCTGGGCGGCGAGGACCTTCTCGCCGATGGTGATCTGCTGGGCCTTGGTGGCCTGGTGGGCCTGGGGGGCGTAGGCGGTGCCGCCGAAGGCGGCCCAGGTGGAGCTGGTGAACTGGAGGCCGCCGTAGAAGCCGTTGCCGGAGTTGATGGCCCAGTTGCCGGTGGCCTCGCAGGCGGCGACCTTGTCCCAGACTCCGGCGGGGGCGGCGGAGGCGGCGTTGGCCGTGACGAGGCCGGCCACCGGCAGGGCGAGGACCGCCCCGGCCATCAGTGCCGTCCGGACGCGGTTGCGGCGCTTGGTGGCGGTGGTGGCGGTGGTGGTCTCGTTACGGAAGGTCATGGGTTTCCTTT
>NZ_JODS01000093.1 GCF_000718025.1 Kitasatospora purpeofusca | reverse complement strand
GTCGGCCTGGTGGGTGGATCAGGTGTCGGCGGCGGGTTGCTGTCCGGCGTCGCGGCGGAGTTGTTCGTTGATGCGCAGGGCTTCTTCGAGTTGGTCTTCGAGGATGATGATGCGGCAGGCGGCGTCGATGGGGGTGCCCTGGTCGACGAGGTCGCGGGCGCGCATGGCGATCCGTAGTTGGTAGCGGGAGAAGCGGCGGTGTCCGCCGTCGGAGCGCAGGGGTGTGATGAGTCCCTGGTCGCCGAGGGCGCGCAGGAAGCCGGGGGTGGTGCCGGTCATCTCGGCGGCGCGGCCCATGGTGTAGGCGGGGTAGTCGTCGTCGTCGAGGGAGTCGGGGGTGTGCGGTCGGATGGTTGCCGTGGTCACTGCACCTCTTCTTGTTGTCGTGTCGGGGACGCGCTGAGGGGCCCCGGGGCCGTAGCGGCTCCCGGGGCCCCGAAGGGTTTTACACCATCTACCGGCTCTGTGGCCGGGTTTCTTCTGTCCGCACGGCCCCGGGGGAGGGGGAGTGCGGGGATCGCGTATGCGTGACCGGAAACCACCGTCCTTGCGT
>NZ_JODS01000092.1 GCF_000718025.1 Kitasatospora purpeofusca | reverse complement strand
GCGAGCTTGGAGAGGGGCTCGCCGAGGGAGTTGACGGCGTCGGAGAAGGTCTTGCGCTCGGTGTCGGTGACCTTGTCGTAGGAGGTGTAGCTGCCGTCGGCCTGCTTGTACTTGGCGAGCAGGGTCTGGATGGCGGCGAACTCGGAGTCCAGGGTCTTGGCGAGGTCGGCGTCCTTCTCGGCGGCGACGGGCTTGAGGAGCTCGTAGGCCTTCTTGGCGCCCTCGACGTTGGCGGCGAAGTCGGCGAGGTCGGTGTGGCTGTAGCGGTCCTCCTCGCCGCGCTCCCAGCCGGTGCGCGAGGGCGCGTAGAGGGACTTGGCCTTCTCCAGGTCGCCGCCCTTGATCGCGGCGGCGAAGGCCTCGACGGCCGGGACGGTGGCGTCGGCCTGCTCCTGGGCGTACGCGCGGTAGGCGTCGACGGCGGCGGCCAGGCGGGGGTCGGTGGGGGCGGCGGAGCCGTCGCCGGTGACGGTGATCTTCTGGCGGATGCCGTCGCCGACCATGCCGGGCTTGCAGGCGACCTCGTAGGAGCCGGCCTTGATCTCGGCGGTGATGGTGGCCTTGGTGCCGGGGCCGATGTTCTCGCGCTCGGTGACGATCTTGTCGCCGGCGGCGTAGACGTAGACCTCGGTGACCTTGGATCCCTTGTTGGCGATGTCGATGCTGACGTGGCCGGCCGGGAACGTCGTCCTGGAGACCTCGCAGGCGGTGTCGGTGGCGTTGACCTTGACGGCGTCGGCCGCGGTCTTGTCGTCCTTCTTCTGCGAGCAGCCGGCCAGCGCGGCGCTCGCCACGGCGAGGGTGAGCAGAGTGGCTGCGGTGGAACGACGGGCGGACATGCGGGCTCCAGCGGTCAGG
>NZ_JODS01000091.1 GCF_000718025.1 Kitasatospora purpeofusca | reverse complement strand
AGCCGGGCGAGGAGGGCGTGTTCGACGAGGGTGATGAGGGCGCTCTTGGCGCTGTCGCGTCGTCGGGCGTCGAGGGTGATGACGGGGGTTTCGGTGCTGAGCTGGAGTGCTTCGCGGACTTCGTCGGGGGTGTGGGGCTGGTGTCCGTCGAAGCCGTTGAGGGCGACGACGAAGGGGAGTCCGCTGTTCTCGAAGTAGTCGAGGGCGGGGAAGCAGTCGGCGAGGCGGCGGGTGTCGACGAGGACGACGGCGCCGATGGCTCCGCGGACGAGGTCGTCCCACATGAACCAGAAGCGGTCCTGTCCGGGGGTGCCGAACAGGTAGAGGATGAGGTCCTCGTCGAGGGTGATGCGGCCGAAGTCCATGGCGACGGTGGTGGTCGTCTTGCCGGAGACGTGGCTGAGGTCGTCGATGCCGGCGGAGGCGCTGGTCATGACGGCTTCGGTGCGCAGGGGGTTGATCTCGGAGACGGCGCCGACGAGCGTGGTCTTGCCGACGCCGAAGCCGCCTGCGACGACGATCTTCGCGGAGGTGGTGGCGCGGGTGGGGGCGGCCGCGTTAGAGCTTGCGAAGTCCACTGAGGACCCTTTCGAGCAGCGTGACGTCGGGC
>NZ_JODS01000090.1 GCF_000718025.1 Kitasatospora purpeofusca | reverse complement strand
GAGGGTGCCGAGGTGACCGTGCTGACGGTGGGTCCGGACGACGCGAAGGACGCGCTGCGCAAGGCGTTGTCGATGGGTGCGGACAAGGCTGTGCACGTCAATGACGAGGACATCCACGGTTCGGACGTGATCGGGACGTCGGCGGTGCTGGCGAAGGCGCTGGAGCGGACCGGGTTCGACCTGGTGATCGGTGGTATGGCGTCGACGGACGGCACGATGGGTGTGCTGCCGGCGCTGCTGGCGGAGCGGCTGGGTGTGCCGCAGCTGACGCTGCTGTCGGAGGTGTCGGTCGAGGGCGGTGCGGTGAGGGGTCGTCGGGACGGTGACTCGGCGACGGAGCTGGTGGAGGCGTCGCTGCCGGCGGTGGTGTCGGTGACGGACCAGTCGGGCGAGGCGCGCTACCCGTCGTTCAAGGGGATCATGGCGGCGAAGAAGAAGCCGGTGGAGTCCCTGGACCTGGACGATCTGGGCATCGAGGCCGGCGAGGTCGGTCTGGCGGGTTCGTGGACGGCGGTGGAGTCGGTGACGGCGCGTCCGGCGCGTACCGCGGGCACGGTCGTCAAGGACGAGGGCGAGGGCGGCAAGGCGCTCGCGGGCTTCCTCGCCGACCAGAAGTTCATCTAGTCCC
>NZ_JODS01000089.1 GCF_000718025.1 Kitasatospora purpeofusca | reverse complement strand
CATCTCCAGCTCGTCGAACGCCTCGACGGCCGGCAGCGACGGGGTGGTGCTCACCGGCATCGCGAACTCCCCCTGCAGGGAGGAGCCCTGGCGGGAGCGACCACCGGAGGGCCGGTCGCCGTAGAAGGAACTGCCGCCGGAGCGGGATCCGTAGGAGCCGCCGGAGCGGGAGGAGGCCGAGGTGCGGGAGTTGGTGTTCTGGTGCGGGGAGCGACTGGAGCGGTTCATGTGAAACCTTCCTGGGGCGGCACGTCGCGAGGCGACTCCGCAGCGCGGGGCGCCGGCAGGAGGCCTTGCGGGAACGGGCCGAAAGCATGGGGAGCGGGGCGTGGACGGTGAAACCGTGCGGCACGTCACCTCAGGCCGGCGCTCACCGCGGGGCGGGAGCGAAGAACCTCGAACCGTGAGCTGTCACGGCAGGGCGGCGATCCGGACGCGGCGCTGTGCGTCTCGCGTGGGGACGGCCGCCGACGGCGGAGCCAGGGGCCGGAAACGGCCGGGGATGTGCGTCGTGGCGCAATGCCGAGGGGCCCGCACCGGGCATCATGTACGCGGTGCGGGCCCCTCGCTACCAGGCGGGTGCCGTGGCAGAAAAACTACAGCGGACGAATGTTCTCGGCCTGCGGGCCCTTCTGGCCCTGCGTGACGTCGAACTC
>NZ_JODS01000088.1 GCF_000718025.1 Kitasatospora purpeofusca | reverse complement strand
GCCCATGTCGGCCATCTGGTCGGCCTCGTCGAGCACCGTGATGCCGACCCCGTCCAACTGGCAGTCGCCGCGCTGGATCAGGTCCTTGAGCCGGCCGCATCTCCAGCTCGTCGAACGCCTCGACGGCCGGCAGCGACGGGGTGGTGCTCACCGGCATCGCGAACTCCCCCTGCAGGGAGGAGCCCTGGCGGGAGCGGCCACCGGAGGGCCGGTCGCCGTAGAAGGAACTGCCGCCGGAGCGGGATCCGTAGGAGCCGCCGGAGGAGCCGCCCGAGGAGCGACGGGCGCCCCCGGAACGGGAGTCGGTGTTGCGGTACGGGGAACGAGTGGAACGGTTCATGCGAAACCTTCCTTGGACGGCGCGTCGCAAGGGGGCTCCGCAGCGCAGAGCGCAGGCAGGAGGCCGCGAGGAACGGGCCGAAAGTGTGGAGAGCGGAGCGTGGACGGTGAAACCGTGCGGCACGTCACCTGCAGTCGGCGCCCGCCGCCGGAGGCGGGGGCGCGGAACCTCGAACCGTGAGCTGTCACGGCGGGGCGCCGATCCGGACGCGGCGCTGTGCGTCTCGCGTGGGGATGGCAGCCGGTGGCGGAGCCAGGGGCCGGAACGGCCCGTGATGCGCGTCGTGGCGCAATGCCGAGGAGCCCGGACCGGACATGATGTACGCGGTTCGGGCCCCTCGCTACCAGGCGGGTGCCGTGGCAGAAAAACTACAGCGGACGAATGTTCTCGGCCTGCGGGCCCTTCTGGCCCTGCGTGACGTCGAACTC
>NZ_JODS01000087.1 GCF_000718025.1 Kitasatospora purpeofusca | reverse complement strand
GGGTGGGGAGGTCGAGTCGGGCGGGGACGAGGGCGGGGTGGGTGGTGGTGAGGGCCTGGTCGAGGAGGTTGAGGCCCTGGGTGGTGGTGAGGGGGGCGAGGCCGGTGCGGGTGAGACGGCCGAGGTCGGTGGTGTCGCGTCGAGGTAGGCGTTGGCGGCGGCGTAGTTGGCCTGTCCTGCGGAGCCGAGGACGCCGGCGGCGGAGGAGAAGAGGACGAAGGCGGCGAGGTCGGTGCCGGTGGTGAGGTCGTGCAGGGCGTGGACGGCGTCGGCCTTGGGTCGCAGGACGGGCGACGTCGCAGGCCCGTACGGTGATGTGCGCCCCGGTGTCCAGGAGGTCCTGGGGTGCGGCGGTGCCGCTGCGGCTGAGCAGCAGCAGGTGGCGGACGCCGTGCTCGGTGACCAGGTGGCGGGCGACCAGCCGGCCCAGGGTGCCGCTCGCGCCGGTGATCAGCACCGTGCCGTTCGGATCCAAGGCCGCTGGTGCGGTGGTGTCCTCCGCGTTCGGGGCGACGACGGTCAGCCGCGGCGCCAGGACCTCGGCACCGCGCACCGCGACCTGCGGTTCACCGGTGGCGACGGCGGTGGCGAGTGCCGACTCGGACCAGGTGTCGACGTCGATCAGCAGGATGCGATCGGGGTGTTCGGTCTGGGCGGAGCGGAGCAGACCCCAGACGGCCGCGGTGACCGGGTCGGGCCGGTCGGCGATCGAGCCCTGGGTGACGACGGCGAGCCGGGTGTCGTCGTTCGCGCGGTCGCCGAGGAACTGCTGCGTGAGCTCCAGGACTTCGGCGAGCCGATCGCGCATTCGTCGGTGGTGGTGGCGAGCTGGTCGGCGGACATCCGCTGGAGGCGGAGGTCGTCGACGGTGACGACGGGGTGGCCGGTGGTGTCGTAGGCGGTGAGGTGGGCGGCGTTCTCGCTGCGGCGGGTGAGGTGGACGCGCAGGGTGGTGGCGTCGGTGGCGTGGAGCTGCACGCCGTTCCAGGAGAAGGGCACCCACAGGTCACCGGCGGGGAGCGGGTGGAGGGCGGCGTCGAGGAGGGCGGGGTGCAGGGCGAAGCCGTCGGTGCCGGTCGGCAGGACGACCTCGGCGTAGAGGTCCTGGCCCTGCTGCCAGAGCGCGGTGAGGCCCTGGAAGGCCGGCCCGTAGCTGTAGCCCAGAGCGCCGAGGCGCTCGTAGGTGTCACCGCTGTCGATGCGCTGGGCGCCGGTGGGGGGCCAGGTGCCGGTGTAGGGCGTCGGGTTGTTGGTGGCGTTGTCGGTGAGGGTGCCGACGGCGTGACGGGTCCAGTCCTCGGTGGACCCGGTGAGGTCGGTGTCGGTGTCGGTGGTGTGGGGGCGGGAGGGACGAGGGGGCGTTCGAGGGTGAGTTCGTCGAGGACGCGGTGGCCGACCTGGTCGGCGGCGTGCAGGGCGAGTTCGACGAACGCGGTGCCCGGCAGGATGACCGTCCCGAACACGCCGTGGTCGGCGAGCCAGGGGTGTGTGCTCAGTGACACCTGGCCGGTCAGCACCAGCCCGTCCTGGGAGGCCAGCCGGACGGCGGCGCCCAGCAGCGGGTGCCCGGCCGGGTTCAGCCCGAGCCCGGCCGCGTCCAGGACCGGCTTGGCAGCGGGCAGCCAGTGGCGGCGGTGTTGGAAGGCGTAGGTGGGGAGGTCGGTGAGGCGGCCTGCACCGGCCCAGGGGGTCCAGTCGATGGTGAGGCCGGTGGTGTGGGCTTCGGCGAGGCTGTGGAGGAGGCGGTGCTGTCCGCCTTCGCCTCGGCGCAGGGTGCCGAT
>NZ_JODS01000086.1 GCF_000718025.1 Kitasatospora purpeofusca | reverse complement strand
GACCTGGCCGGGTACACCGTCGTGCCCGGCTTCGTCGACCTGCACGTGCACGGCGGCGGCGGCGCCTCCTACGCCTCCGGCATCGCCGAGGAGGCCCTGCGCGCCGCCCGCACCCACCTCGAGCACGGCACCACCACCACCGTCGCCTCCACCGTCACCGGCGAGATCGACGACCTGGCCCGCCAGGCCGCCGTGCTCTCCGAGCTCGCCGAGGACGGCGTCGTGGCCGGCGTCCACTTCGAGGGCCCCTTCATCTCCCGCAACCGCTGCGGCGCCCACCGCCCCGACCTGCTGCGCGACCCCGACCCGGCCCTGGTCCGCAAGCTCGTCGACGCCGCCCGCGGCCACGCGAGGATGGTCACCCTCGCCCCCGAACTGCCCGGCGGTCTGGACTCGGTCCGGATGCTCGCCGACCTCGGCGTGATCGCCGCCGTCGGCCACACCGACTCCGACTACAGCAGGACCCTGGAGGCGATCGGCGCCGGCGCCACCGTCGCCACCCACCTCTTCAACGCCATGCCCGGCATCGCCCACCGCGCCCCCGGCCCGATCGTGGCCCTGCTGGAGGACGAGCGGGTCACCGTCGAGCTCATCAACGACGGCGTCCACCTCCACCCCTCCGTGCTCGACCTCGCCTACGGCACCGCCGGCGCCTCCCGGGTCGCCCTCATCACCGACGCCATGGGCGCCGCCGGCATGGGCGACGGCCTCTACCC
>NZ_JODS01000085.1 GCF_000718025.1 Kitasatospora purpeofusca | reverse complement strand
AGACCGTGTCCTATGTGGTGAAGCGGGCCAGGTGCTTGTAGCAGCACAGGGTGGCGGCAAGGCCGAGAAAGGCCAGGTAGTTTCGGGGGTCGCGTTCGTAGCGGTGGTTGAGTCGGCGGTAGCCGGTCAGCCACGACATGGTCCGTTCAATGACCCACCTGCGGCGTCCGAGGCGCTCGCTGGACTCGATGCCCTTGCGTGCGATGCGGACGCCAATCCGCTTGCCACGCAGCCATTTTCGCAGGTGCGGAACGTCGTACGCTTTGTCTGCGTGGAGGCGTCCGGGCTTGCGATAGCGGTCGCCCTGGGCCTCCTGTCTCATCCGGTAGCCCTCAACCATGGGTTTCAGGGCTTTGCTGTCGTGGGTGTTTCCCGCAGTGACGCCGACGACGAGGGGCAGCCCGCCCGCGTCCGACAGGACGTGCATCTTGGAACCCGGCTTGCCCCGGTCCACGGGGCTCGGACCTGTGAGTTCGCCCCTTTTTTGGCCCTCACGTGGGCGGAGTCGAGCACCACGCGGGAGACATCCAGCAGGCCAACACCGTCAAGGCGCTCCAAGACCAGCTCGTGAAGCCGGCCCCACACGCCGGCCCTCGACCAGATGAGGAAGCGGCGGTGGACGGTGGACTTGGAAACCCCGAAGCAGGGCGGCAACGCACGCCAGGCACAGCCGCTGACCAGCACGTACACAATCGCAGCGAACAGCGTCTCATCAGGCGCGTTCACCGTCCCACCGCCCTGTGGCCGCACCCGGTCCGGCGGGATCAGCGGCTTCGCCAACTCCCACAACCCGTCCGGAACGATCCAACTCCACGTACCCCGCCCCATGCCTCGATCAACGAGCCTTCACCACATAGGACACGGTCT
>NZ_JODS01000084.1 GCF_000718025.1 Kitasatospora purpeofusca | reverse complement strand
ACCTCCGCCGCGAACGGAGCGATCTTCGCCTCCGCCAGCGAACGCACCGCCTCACGGAGCATCCCGTGCTCCTCGGAGATCCGGAAGAGATCGAAGTCCTGGCTCATGAGCGGCCACTCCTGTTTCACGACGTTCACGACGGTACTCAGTACCCTTCATTATGCACGTGCGCAAGGAAAAGGGAACTCAGTGCCTTCACAGAGCGGCACTGAGTTCCCTATCCTCTTTTTGGCGGTAGCCGTAGCACCGGGCCCGTACAAACGCAGGGAGATGACACCGTGGTCCACTCAGCCATCGACGCCGACACCGAGAGCGCTCCGCTGTACTTCCAGCGCTGCGACTGGTGCCACAATCCGACCTTCCAGCGGCTGCTCTGCCCCACCTGCGGCTCCACCGAGCTGCGGCTGGAGCGCAGCGAGGGCACCGGGGTGGTGCGGCGGTGCGCCGTCGAGCAGGCCCGCACGCCGCTGGCCCGGCAGAAGTCGCTGATCCGGATGTCCGAGGGCTTCGACGTCTGGTGCATCGTCAGCGGCCTGCGCTCCACCGTGCCGGTGGGCACCAGGGTCCGGCTCAGCGGGGCCGAAGGCGTGGAGCAGCCGGAGCTGACGGTGCTGTCGCCGGAGGAGCCGGTTCGGGAGCCGGCCCCCGAACCGCGGCCGCTGCCGCCGAACCAGGGCGGGTTCACCCAGCACCTGGCGGCGTTCGCGGAGTGACGGCGGCCGCGGCTCCCTCGGGGGCCGCGGCCTTTCGGCGCACGGCCAACGGCGAGCGCGGGGCACTGGGCACTGCCGGGGTTCCTGGGTCCCCCCCCCTTCCGGTGTCCGGTCCGGCCGGTGTCAGGCCTTGCGGGCCTTCACCTCGCCGGTGAGCTGGGGCAGGACCTCGAACAGGTCGCCGACCACGCCGTAGTCGGCGAGCTCGAAGATCGGGGCCTCGGGGTCCTTGTTGACGGCCACGATGGTCTTCGAGGTCTGCATGCCGGCCCGGTGCTGGATCGCGCCGGAGATGCCGTTGGCGATGTAGAGCTGCGGGGAGACCTGCTTGCCGGTCTGGCCGACCTGGCTGCTGTGCGGGTACCAGCCGGCGTCGACGGCGGCGCGCGAGGCACCGACG
>NZ_JODS01000083.1 GCF_000718025.1 Kitasatospora purpeofusca | reverse complement strand
CCAGGGTGAACTTCCAGGCGTCGGCGACGATGTCGTCCAGGTTCGGACGGCGCGGGGTCCAGCCGAGGGCCTGGTGGGCGCGCTCGGCGGAGGCGACCAGGACCGCCGGGTCGCCGGCGCGGCGGCCGGAGACCACGACCGGGATCTCGCGGCCGGTGACCCGCTTGACCGACTCGATCACCTCGTGGACCGAGAAGCCGCTGCCGTTGCCCAGGTTGCAGATCAGGTGCTCGCCCGGCTTCGCCGCGTCCAGGGCCAGCAGGTGCGCGTCGGCCAGGTCCGCGACGTGGATGTAGTCGCGGATGCAGGTGCCGTCCGGGGTCGGGTAGTCGTCGCCGTAGACCGCGATGTGCTCGCGCTGCCCGAGCGCGGCCTGGAAGACCAGCGGGATCAGGTGCGACTCCGGGTCGTGCCGCTCGCCGAGCGTGATCCCGGAAGAACTGCCGTACGCGCCCGCGACGTTGAAGTAGCGCAGCGAGACGGCGGCCAGGCCGTGGGCGACGGCCTCGCTGGTGATCAGGTGGTCCACGGCCAGCTTGGTGGCGCCGTAGGTGTTGGTGGGCGCGGTGCGGGCGGTCTCGGCGATCGGGACCGACTCCGGCTCGCCGTAGGTGGCGGCGGTGGAGGAGAACACCAGCTTGCGCACGCCCGCCGCGCGCATCGCGGAGATCAGCTCCAGCGAGCCGGCCACGTTGTTGCGCCAGTACTTCTCCGGGTCCACGACCGACTCGCCGACCTGGGAGGAGGCCGCGAAGTGCAGCACGCCGTCGAAGGAGCCGTCCAGGACCTCGCCGGCCTCCTGGATCCGTCCCTCGACGAACTCGGCACCGGCCGGCACGCCCTCCCGGAACCCGGTCGAGAGGTCGTCCAGGACGGTCACCCGGTGCCCCGCCTCCAGCAGGTGGGCGGCGACCACACTGCCGACATAGCCGGCGCCACCCGTGACCAGGTACTTACTCATGATGCGACCTC
>NZ_JODS01000082.1 GCF_000718025.1 Kitasatospora purpeofusca | reverse complement strand
GAGGACCGGCACGGTCTCGGTGCCGAAGGTCTCCACGAACAGGCCGACCGGCTCGGCCTTGCCGATCGCGTAGGCGACCTGCACCTCGGCGCGGCGGGCGAGGCCGGCGGCGACGATGTTCTTCGCCACCCAGCGCATCGCGTACGCGGCCGAGCGGTCCACCTTGGACGGGTCCTTGCCCGAGAAGGCGCCGCCGCCGTGCCGGGCCATGCCGCCGTAGGTGTCGATGATGATCTTGCGACCGGTGAGACCCGCGTCGCCCATCGGGCCGCCGATCTCGAACCGGCCGGTCGGGTTGACCAGCAGGCGGTAGCCCTCGGTGACCAGCTTGATGCCCTGCTCGGCGAGCGCCTTCAGCTCC
Source organism: Kitasatospora purpeofusca (assembly GCF_000718025.1). Classification (GTDB taxonomy): domain Bacteria; phylum Actinomycetota; class Actinomycetes; order Streptomycetales; family Streptomycetaceae; genus Kitasatospora; species Kitasatospora purpeofusca. The sequence goes on along the minus strand of NZ_JODS01000082.1, from coordinate 653 downwards.
GGCTCCACGACGAACTCGCGGACGTCCGGGGTGAGCAGCGACTCCAGGTCGATGTCGCTCGCGTGCTGGGTGGAGACCACCACGGTGTCGAGGCGCACGGCCTTGTCGCCGTCGTACTCGATGGTGACCTGGGTCTTGCCGTCGGGGCGCAGGTAGGGGATGGTCCCGTTCTTGCGCACCTCGGTGAGGCGGCGCGAGAGGCGGTGGGCCAGCGTGATCGGCAGCGGCATGAGCTCGGGCGTCTCGTCGGACGCGTAGCCGAACATCAGGCCCTGGTCGCCGGCGCCCTGCCGGTCCAGGTCGTCCTCGTCACCCTCGACCCGGGCCTCGTACGCGGTGTCGACGCCCTGGGCGATGTCCGGCGACTGCGCGCCGATCGAGACGGAAACGCCGCAGGAGGCGCCGTCGAAGCCCTTCTTGGAGCTGTCGTAGCCGATCTCCAGGATCTTGTCCCGGACGAGCTGCGCGATCGGCGCGTAAGCCTTCGTGGTCACCTCGCCGGCCACGTGCACCTGGCCGGTGGTGATCAGCGTCTCCACCGCGACCCGGGAAGTCGGGTCCTCGCGGAGGAGAGCGTCAAGAATGGTGTCGCTGATCTGGTCAGCGATCTTGTCGGGGTGTCCCTCGGTCACGGACTCCGAGGTGAACAGGCG
>NZ_JODS01000081.1 GCF_000718025.1 Kitasatospora purpeofusca | reverse complement strand
GGACTTCGATCTCTTCCGGATCTCCGAGGAGCACGGGATGCTCCGTGAGGCGGTGCGTTCGCTGGCGGAGGCGAAGATCGCTCCGTTCGCGGCGGAGGTGGACGAGGTGGGGCGGTTCCCGCAGGAGGCGTTGGACGCGTTGCAGGGCAATGACCTGCATGCGGTGCATGTGCCGGAGGAGTTCGGGGGTGCGGGGGCGGACGCGCTGGCGACGGTGATCGTGATCGAGGAGGTGGCGCGGGTGTGCGCCTCGTCGTCGTTGATCCCGGCGGTGAACAAGCTGGGTTCGTTGCCGGTGCAGTTGTCGGGTTCGCAGGAGTTGAAGGCGAAGTACCTGGGGGCGTTGGCGCGCGGGGAGGGGATGTTCTCGTACTGCCTGTCGGAGCCGGAGGCGGGTTCGGACGCGGCGGGGATGAGGACGCGTGCGGTGCGGGACGGGGACTTCTGGGTTTTGAACGGTGTGAAGCGCTGGATCACCAACGCGGGGGTGTCGGAGTTCTACACGGTGATGGCGGTGACGGACCCGGAGCTGCGGTCGAAGGGGATCTCGGCGTTCGTGGTGGAGAAGGGCGACGCGGGGGTGTCGTTCGGTGCGCCGGAGCGCAAGCTCGGCATCAAGGGGTCGCCGACGCGTGAGGTGTACTTCGACAATGTGCGGATCCCGGCGGACCGGATGATCGGTGCGGAGGGCACGGGGTTCGCGACGGCGATGAGGACGCTGGACCACACGCGGGTGACGATCGCGGCGCAGGCGCTGGGGATCGCGCAGGGGGCGTTGGACTACGCGAAGGGGTATGTGCGGGAGCGTCGGCAGTTCGGTAAGCCGATCGGTGATTTCCAGGGTGTGCAGTTCATGCTGGCGGACATGGCGATGAAGCTGGAGGCGGCGCGTCAGTTGACGTACGCGGCGGCGGCGAAGTCGCAGCGGGGGGACGGGGACCTGACGTTCTTCGGTGCGGCGGCGAAGTGTTTCGCGTCGGACGCGGCGATGGAGATCACGACGGACGCGGTGCAGTTGCTGGGCGGGTACGGGTACACCCGGGACTATCCGTTGGAGCGGATGATGCGGGACGCGAAGATCACGCAGATCTACGAGGGCACCAACCAGATCCAGCGCATCGTGATGGCCCGCAACCTCCCGTA
>NZ_JODS01000080.1 GCF_000718025.1 Kitasatospora purpeofusca | reverse complement strand
TACTGAGGTTTTCGTTCTGTTGTCGGTGGTGACAGGTAGTGATCCCTGCGGTATGCCGGTGGTATGCGGTATGCGCAGGGTGGGGGCCTGACCGCTGAGCGGCGGGCGTTTCGTGAACAGGTGCGGCTGGAGGCCGGGGTTCGGTTCGAGGCGGGCGAGAAGACGTCGGTGATCGCCCGTGAGCTGCGGGTGAGCGAGCGGTCGGTGGAGCGTTGGCGGCGGGCCTGGCGTGAGGGCGGTTCGGATGCCCTGCGCTCGGCGGGTCCGGCGAGCGTGCCGAAGTTGTCGGCAGCCCAGTTCGCCGAGTTGGAGACGGAGTTGGGCAAGGGGCCGGCCGCCCATGGCTTCGAGGACCAGCGCTGGACGCTGGTCCGCGTCCAGGCGGTGATCGGCCGACGGTTCCGGATGCGACTGTCGATCGCGACCGTGTGGCGGTTGCTGAAGCGACACGGCTGGTCCTGGCAGGCCCCGGCCCGCCGGGCACTCGAGCGGGACGAGCGCGCGGTGGAGCTGTGGAAGCAGGAGGTGTGGCCGCGGGTAAAAGCACCGCGGCGGCGCTCGGGGCCTGGGTCGTCTTCGAGGACGAGGCAGGATTCGCGATGACGCCGCCGCGCGCCCGCACCTGGGGCCGGCGCGGGCACACGCCCGTGGTCCGGGTCCGGGGACGTTCCCGGCGCAGGATCTCGGTGGCCGCGCTGTGCTGCTACAAGCCCGGCGAGCAGAGCAGGATGATCTACCGGCCCCGCTTCCACATGCCGCTCAAGGGAGCCCGCAAGAGCTTCGCCTGGACCGACTACCGCGACCTCGCCGTCCGGGCACATATTCAGCTCGGCGGCCCGATCGTCCTGGTCTGGGACAATCTCAACACTCACCTGGCCGTCGGCATGAAGCAGTACGCGGCGAAGCACGACTGGCTCACCGTCTTCCAACTGCCCTCATATGCACCGGACCTCAATCCGGTCGAGGGCATCTGGTCACTCCTGCGTCGCGGCCCGACGGCGAACAGCGCGTTCACCGATCCGGATCATCTCACCCGCACCCTCCGACGCGGACTACGGCACATCCAACTTCGACCCGCCCTTATCGACGGATGCCTGGCCGGCACCGGCCTGCGACTCACCCCACCGACTCCACCCTGAAAGCCTCAGTA
>NZ_JODS01000079.1 GCF_000718025.1 Kitasatospora purpeofusca | reverse complement strand
GGATGCTCCTATAGACGTCAAGCCGCAGGAGCGAGGTCGGTTTGAGCGATTTGTTCGGCTGGTGCTGCAGTCAGCGCGCGGTAGATCTCGCGGGCGACGAAGCGCTTGAGGCAGCGGGTGATGTCCTTCTTTGACAGTCCCTCCTTTGTGCGCCGGGCGACGTAGGCCCGGGTGCGCTCGTCGTAGCGCATCCGGACCAGCACGATGGTGTGCAGGGCGTTGTTCGCGGCCCGGTCACCACCTCGGTTGAGGCGGTGACGATGGGTGCGGCCGGAGGACGCGGGGATCGGCGCGACTCCGGCAAGGTGCGCGAACGCGCTCTCGGAGCGCATTCGTTCAGGGTTGTCCCCGGCCGATGCGAGGAGCTGGCCGGCTGTCTCGGGGCCGACGCCGAAGAGCGCGAGCAACTCCGGCGCGGCCTGGCGGACCAGTGGTCCGATCTGAGTGTCGAGCTCGGTGATCTCGTCGTCGAGCGCTTGGTGGCGGCGGGCCAGGCGCCGCAGGGCCGCTTTGGTCGCGGCCAGTGGCGTCGACAGGTCCGCACCGGGCCGCAGCCTGGCGAGTGTGCGTATCAGGGCGGCCCGTTCCAGCCCCGCAAGCTGCTCGCGCAAGACCGCGGGAGCGGACACGAGCATGCTGCGGATCTGGTTCATCGCCTGGGTGCGGGCTTTGACCGCGCCGCGGCGGGTGACCCGCAGCACCCGCACGGCCTCGACCGTGCCGTCGCGGCTCTTCGGGACGCCGGTGGCCCGTCCGGAGGCCACCGCCGTTGCGGCGGCGTAAGCGTCGATCGGGTCGGACTTGCCCCTCGTCCGCCGGGTCTTGCGGTCAGGCCGGTCCACATCGACGACGGTGACCCCGGCGGCGGTGAGTACCCGGGCGAGCTCGGCACCGTAGGCACCGGTGCCCTCCACACCGACCGCTGCCAGTTCACCGTGCGAACGCATCCAGTCCAGCAGGTCCCGGTAGCCCTGGACGGTGGCCGGGAACTCGCGATCGGCGAGGTGCCGGCCCAGCCGGCCGATCACCGCCGCATGGTGGGTCGATCCGTGAGTGTCGACTCCACCGGTGATCTCCGGGCCGTCGTGCGTCATGCTGGTCATGTCCGTCCTTGCCGCTTGTCCGAGCCGAGGGCGGCACGCGCCGGTCGGGCGGGTGGACAAGACAGTGACGGGGCCTCTGGCCAGGCTCCTATGAAGTCACAAGCGCCCGTCCGGCCGCGTGCGTGGTGACGCCGCCGACGGGCCGACAAATCCCAAACAGGACAGTCGAAACGTCAGTCAGTGCTCGGGTCAGACCCGCCAGCAGCGTCACCACGTACATCATCACTGTCAGTGCT
>NZ_JODS01000078.1 GCF_000718025.1 Kitasatospora purpeofusca | reverse complement strand
CCAGGGGGTCCAGTCGATGGTGAGGCCGGTGGTGTGGGCTTCGGCGAGGCTGTGGAGGAGGGTTTCGCGCAGGTTGGTGAACCAGTAGGCGGCGTCCATGGTGGCGGTGTCGATGGCTTCGCCGGTGACGGTGGAGATGAGGGGGGTGTGGCCGGTGCGCGGCTCGACGGGGGCGAGGAGGTGGAGGAGTTCCTCGCGGAGTTCCTCGACCTGCGGCGAGTGGGAGGCGTAGTCCACCGCGATCCGCCGCGCCTGGATCCCGTCGGCCTCGCAACGTGCGGCGAGGGCGTCCAGCTCCTCGGGGGAACCGGAGACGACGACCTGCTCGGGGCCGTTGACGACGGCGATCTGCAGACCGGCCGTGAGGTGTTCCCGGATGCGCTCCTGCGGAGCCGTGCGCGTCGTCGTCGCGGACCACGTCGAGCAGCGACCAGCCGTCCGTGAACGGCTCCAGCGCGAACGCGCACTCCGTCATCTTCTCGGCGAACACCGTTGAGAAGTCCAGGAGTTCACGTGCCATGCCGATCCACTGCGAACCCTGGCCCGGGAACACGAACACCGTTCCGGTGGATCCGGCCCGGCCGGTGACGACGCCCGCGGAGTCGCCGGTGGAGACCCGTCGGTGACCCGCTCCAGCAGGCGCGCGGCCTGCTCGGTCAGCGCGGCCTCGCTCCGGGCCGACAGCACCCACGGCAGCGGACCCTCACCCGCGGCGTCGGTCTCGGCCGGCTTCGGTGCGGGCTCCTCCGCGGCGGCCTCCAGGACCACGTGCGCGTTGGTCCCACCGATGCCGAAGGAGGAGACGGCGGAGCGGCGCGGGCGGTCGAGTTCGGGCCAGTCGCGCTGCTCGGTGAGCAGACTGACCGCGCCGGACTCCCAGTCCACGTGGTGGGAGGGGGTGTCGGCGTGCAGGGTGCGCGGCATCACGCCGTGGCGCATCGCCTCGACCATCTTGATCACACCCGCGACACCCGCCGCCGCCTGGGTGTGCCCGATGTTGGACTTCACCGACCCGAGCCACAGCGGCCGTTCGGCGTCGTGCTCCTGGCCGTAGGTGGCCAGCAGGGCCTGCGCCTCGATCGGGTCGCCGAGCGCGGTGCCCGTGCCGTGCGCCTCGACGAGGTCGACATCGGCCGGGGCGAGGCGGGCATTGGCGAGGGCATCACGGATGACGCGCTGCTGGGAGGGGCCGTTGGGCGCGGTGAGGCCGTTGCTCGCGCCGTCCTGGTTGACCGCCGAACCACGCACCACCGCCAGCACCCGGTGCCCCAGCCGCTCGGCGTCGGAGAGGCGTTCGACGACGAGCATGCCGACGCCTTCGGACCAGCCGGCGCCGTCGGCGTCGTCGGAGAAGGCCTTGCAGCGGCCGTCGGGGGACATGGCGCGCTGGCGGGAGAACTCCACGAAGGTGGTCGGCGTCGCCATGACGGTGACACCGCCGGCCAGCGCCAGCGAGCACTCGCCGTTGCGCAGGGCCTGGACGGCGAGGTGGAGCGTGACGAGCGAGGAGGAGCAGGCGGTGTCCACCGTCATCGCCGGGCCCTCCAGGCCCAGCAGGTAGGAGATCCGCCCGGACGCCACACCACCGCTGCTGCCGGTGATCAGCAGGCCCTCGACGTCCTCGGTCGCCTCCGACAGCCAGGTGCCGTAGTCGTGGTACATCAGGCCGGCGAAGACGCCGGTGCGGCTGCCGCGCAGGGTGGCGGGGTCGATGCCGGCGCGCTCCAGGGCCTCCCAGGAGGTTTCCAGCAGCAGGCGCTGCTGCGGGTCCATGGCGGTGGCCTCGCGCGGGCTGATGCCGAAGAAGTCGGCGTCGAACTCGCTCGCGCCGGAGAGGAATCCGCCCCGGGTGGAGTACGTCTTGCCGGTGCTGCCGGGGTCGGGGTCGTAGAGCCCCGCCGTGTCCCAGCCGCGGTCGGTGGGGAACTCGGAGATGGCGTCGGTGCCGTCGAGCACCGCCTGCCACAGCTGCTGCGGCGAGTCGATCCCCCCGGGCAGGTGGCAGGCCATGCCGACGATGACGATGGGGTCGTGGTCGGTGGTGGTGGTGTGGGTGGTGGTGGTGTGGGTGGTGGTGGTGCCTTGGATGTGTTGGTCGAGGTGGTGGGCGAGGGTGGTGAGGGTGGGGTAGTCGAAGACGAGGGTGGAGGGGAGGCGGAG
>NZ_JODS01000076.1 GCF_000718025.1 Kitasatospora purpeofusca | reverse complement strand
GGTGTGGGTGGTGGTGGTGCCTTGGATGTGTTGGTCGAGGTGGTGGGCGAGGGTGGTGAGGGTGGGGTAGTCGAAGACGAGGGTGGAGGGGAGGCGGAGGCCGGTGGTGTTCTGGAGTCGGGTGCGGAGTTCGAGTCCGGTGAGGGAGTCGAATCCCATGTCGCGGAAGGGGCGTTCGGTGTCGGGGGTGTCGGTGGTGGTGTGGCCGAGGACGGTGTTGATGTGGTGGTGGAGGAGGGTGATGAGGGTGGTGCGGCGTTCCTCGGGGGTGAGGGCGGCCATGTCGGTGGTCCAGGTGCCGGTTTGGTTGGTGTGGGTGGTGGCGGTGGGTCGGGTGGGGGTGCGGACGAGGTTGCGGTAGAGGGTGGGGAGGGTGTTGTCGGTGGCGCGGTTGCGGAGGGTGGGGAGGTCGAGTCGGGCGGGGACGAGGGTGGGGTGGGTGGTGGTGAGGGCCTGGTCGAGGAGGTTGAGGCCCTGGGTGGTGGTGAGGGGGGCGAGGCCGGTGCGGGTGAGACGGCCGAGGTCGGCACTGTCCAGGTGCCCGGTCATGGAACTGCCCTCCGCCCACAGGCCCCAGGCCAGCGAGGTCGCCGGCAGCCCGGCCGCGTGCCGGTCCTGTGCCAGGGCGTCGAGGTAGGCGTTGGCGGCGGCGTAGTTGGCCTGCCCGGCCGTCCCGATGACACCCGCGACCGAGGAGAAGAGGACGAAGGCGGCGAGGTCGGCCCCGGCGGTCAGCTCGTGCAGGAGGTCGGCGGCGTCCGTCTTGGGCCGCAGGACGTTGGCGAGCTGCTCGACGCCGAGGTTGGTGACGGCGGCGTCGTCGAGGACCCCGGCGGCGTGGACGACGGCGGTGAGCGGGTGCTCGGCCGGAATGCCGGCCAGGGCCGCGGTCAACTGGTCGCGGTCGGCGACGTCGCAGGCCACGAACGCGGGCGTGGCGCCGAGTTCGACGAGTTCGGCGGCGAACTCCTCGGAGCCCCGGGTGCCGCTGCGGCTGAGCAGCAGCAGGTGGCGGACGCCGTGCTCGGTGACCAGGTGGCGGGCGACCAGCCGGCCGAGGGTGCCGCTCGCGCCGGTGATCAGCACCGTGCCGTCCGGGTTCCACACCGGTGCCGGGTCGGCGCCGACGCTCGCGAGAGCGAGCCGGGGAACGAACAGCTGCCCCGCCCGGAAGGCCACTTGGGGCTCGCCGGTGGCAATGGCGGCGGCGAACGCCTCGTCCGACCAGATGTCGACGTCGATCAGCACGATGCGGCCCGGCTGCTCGGTCTGGGCGGAGCGGAGCAGGCCCCAGACGGCCGCGGTGACGGGGTCGGGGTGGTCGGTGAGGGAGCCCTGGGTGAGGACGACCAGCCGGGTGTCCTCGTTGGCGGGGTCGGTGAGGAACTGCTGGGTGAGCTCCAGCACTTCGGTGAGACGGGTGAAGAGATCGCCTTCGGCCTTTCGTCGGTGGTGGTGGCGAGCTGGTCGGCGGACATCCGCTGGAGGCGGAGGTCGTCGACGGTGACGACGGGGTGGCCGGTGGTGTCGTAGGCGGTGAGACGGGCCGCACCTTCGCCCCGGCGGGTGAGGTGGACGCGCAGGGTGGTGGCGTCGGTGGCGTGGAGCTGCACGCCGTTCCAGGAGAAGGGGACCAGGAGTTCGTCGGCGAGCAGGGGGTGCAGGGCGGCGTCGAGGGCAGCGGGGTGCAGGGCGAAGCCGTCGGTGTCGGCGGGGAGGACGACCTCGGCGTAGAGGTCCTGGCCCTGCTGCCAGAGCGCGGTGAGGCCCTGGAAGGTGGGGCCGTAGCCGTAGCCGACCGTACTGAGCCGCTGGTAGCTGTCGGTGGTGTCGATGCGCTGGGCGCCGGTGGGGGGCCAGGTGCCGGTGTAGGGCGTCGGGTTGTTGGTGGGGGTGTCGGTGAGGGTGCCGACGGCGTGGCGGGTCCGGACGAGGGGGCGTTCGAGGGTGAGTTCGTCGAGGACGCGGTGGCCGACCTGGTCGGCGGCGTGCAGGGCGAGTTCGACGAACGCGGTGCCCGGCAGGACGACCGTCCCGAACACGGCGTGGTCCGCGAGCCACGGGTGGCTCGACAGCGAGATCCGCCCGGTCAGGACGCCCTCGCCGCCGGCGAGTTGCAGCGAAGCGCCGAGCAGCGGGTGGTCGACCGTACCCAGGCCGATGGAACCGACGTCGGTGGCCGTGGCGCCCGCCGGCAGCCAGTGGCGGCGGTGTTGGAAGGCGTAGGTGGGGAGGTCGGTGAGGCGGCCTGCACCGGTCCAGGGGGTCCAGTCGATGGTGAGGCCGGTGGTGTGGGCTTCGGCGAGGCTGTGGAGGAGGCGGTGCTGTCCGCCTTCGCCTCGGCGCAGGGTGCCGAT
>NZ_JODS01000075.1 GCF_000718025.1 Kitasatospora purpeofusca | reverse complement strand
GAAGACCAACTCGAAGAAGCCCTGCGCATCAACGAACAACTCCGCCGCGACGCCGGACAGCAACCCGCCGCCGACACCTGATCCACCCACCAGGCCGACCAGACCGGCCTGTCGGTGAGCGACACCGTGCGCACCGCAGGCCGCCCCGGACGCGAGCGCCGGCCGACGAAGGATCGCCCGCGACCCCGCCCCGCCGGATGCCGACAAGCCCATGCCCCGGACGACGGCCACCCCTTCCAGGTGGAATTCACACCCGGGGCGTCCATCCCCTACCGTCCGGCCCGGGTCATGACGCGTGCCCCGCGGTGTGGGCCCGAGCCCGGCCTGCTTCCGGCCCGGGCCCACGCACTCCGCGCTTGCCGGGTTTGCCGGCTCTCCTCGCAGGTTCACGGAGTTCAGGCCGACGTAGGTGTAGACGAAGGCGCCCGTGGCGGCCGAAGCCGGCGACGACGGCAGGGCCACAGCGAGGATGAGGCCGCCGAGAGCGGCGGCCAGGCTGCTGCGCAAACGCACAGGTCTGTCCTCCAGAAGAGAACACGTGGTGGCGCAGCCGCCCTTCCCGCCCACGATCCCCCAGTAGTCCTCCTGCCATCGCCGGAACGTTTCACCTTCACCCGTTCAACCCGGACCCCGGACGACAGCGGAGCCGGGGGCATTCCGGAAGGAAGTGCCGCCGGATCCCGTGGCCGCCGCCGGCGGCGGAGAGGGATCCCCGGCCTCTACTGCGGGGCTCGGTGCGAAGTGGCGGTGAGCGTGGTCCACCGCGCGAGCAGTTCGCTCGCTGTGCGCGTGTTGACGGGGTCGGCCGCGGCGTTCATCAGTGGCAAAGGGGCGTGGCGCGCGGGCCTGTGGGCGCCGGGCCGGGGGCGTCCGGGATATCTACGCCGCCGTCACCGGGCCGATGAGCGCGCGTCGGCCGTGGGGTTCAGAGGGTGAGCAGGCCGATGGCGTGGCCGTCGTGGTCGACGACCGGCCACACGGCCAGGCCCCGGGCGCGCATGGCGGCCGCCGCGGTGGCGGCGGGCATGTCGGCGGTGGCGAACGGGGCCCTGTCGAGGACGATGCCGCGCACCGGGGTCCGCTCGGTGTACCAGGACCGGGCCTGGAACGGCGCCAGGTGCAGGCGCGTCAGCAGCCCCGCGCAGCGGCCGTCGTCGTCGCGGACCAGGAGGTGGTCGGCGCCGGAGCTCTGCAGGACGTCCATCGCAATGTCGACCATGATGTCTTCACTGATCTGCAGCTCCGGGCATTTCATGAGGTCGCCGACCGTGGCGGTGGTCGCGGGGCATTCGAGGGTGATGGTCACGGCGGACTCCTTGGCGTCGTTTCCGCCGGGGCCGGCGGTGGTCGGGGCACTGGCGGTGGGACAACCGGCGGGTACGCCGGAGCGGGCCGAGACTGCTCTGCACTCGGCGAGTTGGTGGGGCCCGGACTGCGGCGGCAGGACGACGGGGGCCTCGATCACGGTGGGGATGCCGGTGGGCACCCGGGCACCGGTGATCCGGGCCAGCTCCTCGTCACCGGCGCTGGACCTGGCCGTTGCGGAACTGCTCCAGGGTCCGGTTGCGCTGCGGCTGGGACTTGCCGCCGTGCAGGGCGGCGGCCTTCACGCCGTTGGCGAGCAGGTCATCCACCAGGCGGTCGGCGCCGTCCTTGGTGTCGATGAACATGATCACCCCGCCGTCGCGGGAGGCGATGTGCGCGATGGTGGCGTTCTTGTCGAAGTTCTGCACCTGCAGCACATGGTGCTCCATCGTGCTGAGCCCATGTCGGCCATCTGGTCGGCCTCGTCGAGCACCGTGATGCCGACCCCGTCCAACTGGCAGTCGCCGCGCTGGATCAGGTCCTTGAGCCGGCCGGGAGTGGCGACGACGACCTCCGCACCCCGGTTCAGCGTCTGCGCCTGCCGGCCGATCGACATCCCGCCGACGACCGTGGCCATCCGCAGCCGCACCGCGTGGGCGAACGGCGTCAGCGCCTCGGTCACCTGCTGCGCCAGCTCCCGGGTGGGCACCAGCACCAGCGCCAGCGGGCGGCGCGGTTCGGC
>NZ_JODS01000074.1 GCF_000718025.1 Kitasatospora purpeofusca | reverse complement strand
CGACAGCAGCACGGCGGCGCCGACGCCGGTCCACACCGGCGGGAGCTTCTCCCGGCGGCCGGTCTTGACCAGGTAGGCGATGAGGATGCAGACGACCAGACTGGCTTCGAGTCCTTCGCGCAGGCCGATCAGATAGTTGGCGAACACGCCGGCTCCCTGGGGGTGAGGAGGGTGGTACGGGCGAAACGGGCGGGAGGTCAGCCGAAGAGGGCCTGGCCCCACCACTCGCCGGGCTTGCGGACGCCCGCGGGGCAGGCGAAGTGCGCGGAACCGACGTGCTGGATGTACTCGTTCAGCTTGTCGGAGGCCGCGAGCCGCTGCTGCAGCGGGACGAACGCCTTGCGGGTGTCGCGCTGGTAGGCCAGGAAGAACAGGCCCGCGTCCAGCCGGCCGAGGCCGTCGGTGCCGTCGGTGAAGGAGAAGCCGCGGCGCAGGATCATCAGGCCGTCGTTGGACTCCGGGTGGGCCAGCCGGACATGGGCGTCGGCGGGCATCGCCTTGAGGTCCGGGGCGTCGTGCTCCTTGGTCCGCCCGTACGCGGCGCCCTCGCCCTTGGTGCGGCCGAAGACGTCCTCCTGCTCCTTGAGCGAGGTGCGGTCCCAGGTCTCGATGTGCATCCGGATCCGGCGGGCCACCAGGTAGGAGCCGCCGGTCATCCAGTCCGGGCCCTCGCCGGGGGCGGCCCAGACGTGCTCGGCGAGCTTCGCGGTGTCGGTGCCGGCGATGTTGTGGGTGCCGTCCTTGAACCCCATCATGTTGCGCGGGGTCTGCGCGTCCGGGGTGGTGGACGAGGTCTTGCCGAAACCCAGCTGCGACCAGCGGATGTTGACGGTGCCCATGCCGATCCGGGCCAGGTTGCGGATCGCGTGGACCGCCACCTGCGGGTCGTCGGCGCAGGCCTGGATGCACAGGTCGCCGCCGCTGCGCTGCGGGTCGAGGTTGTCGCCCTTGAACTTCGGGAGGTCGATCAGGGCCTCGGGCCTCCGGGCCTTGAGGCCGAAGCGGTCCGTGCCGTCCTTCTCGAACAGGCTCGGACCGAAGCCGATGGTGAGGGTGAGCCGGGAGGCCGGCAGGCCCAGGGCCTCGCCGGTGTCGTCCGGCGGTGCCTCCGGCAGACCGCTGGCGGCGCCGCTGCCGACCTCGCGGCCGCCGGTCATCGCGGCGGCGGCCTTGGTCCACTCCTTCAGCATCCGGACCAGCGAGTCGCGGGTGGCGGTCGACGAGACGTCGAACGCGGCGAAGTGCAGCCGGTCCTGGACCGGGGTGGCGATGCCCGACTGGTGGTCGCCGAAGAACGGGATGTCCGCGGTGGCGGCGGGCGCGGCCGGGGTGTCGTCGTCCTGGCGGGTCGCGGCGGCGACCGAGCCGACACCGGCGGCACCCAGCGCGACCCCGGCACCGGCCCAGCCGATGACGGCACGGCGGCTGACCGGGGCGCGGCCGGCCGACGCCTCTGCGGTGGCGTCGGCGGTGGCGGCCGACGTCGCGTTCTGCTGCTGGTTCTCGGCGTCCATGGGCGGGTGGACCCTTCTCTGTGCTGAACTCACGGATGCCGCGGCGGCCGCAGGGGCCGCCACGGCGGAGTACCGGATGTGGTGCGCGGTGCGGGGTCCGGTGCGCGCGCCGCGGACGGCCGCGCGCACCGGACCGCGGTGGTTACTTGACGACCACGGCGGCAGCGAGCTTGGAGAGGGGCTCGCCGAGGGAGTTGACGGCGTCGGAGAAGGTCTTGCGCTCGGTGTCGGTGACCTTGTCGTAGGAGGTGTAGCTGCCGTCG
>NZ_JODS01000073.1 GCF_000718025.1 Kitasatospora purpeofusca | reverse complement strand
CTGAGGACAAGCCCTCGGCCTATTAGTACCGGTCAACTCCACCCCTCACAGGGCTTCCATATCCGGCCTATCAACCCAGTCGTCTACTGGGAGCCTTACCCTCTCAAGGAGGTGGGAGTGCTCATCTCGAAGCAGGCTTCCCGCTTAGATGCTTTCAGCGGTTATCCCTCCCGAACGTAGCCAACCAGCCATGCCCTTGGCAGGACAACTGGCACACCAGAGGTTCGTCCGTCCCGGTCCTCTCGTACTAGGGACAGCCCTTCTCAACACTCCTACGCGCACAGCGGATAGGGACCGAACTGTCTCACGACGTTCTAAACCCAGCTCGCGTACCGCTTTAATGGGCGAACAGCCCAACCCTTGGGACCTACTCCAGCCCCAGGATGCGACGAGCCGACATCGAGGTGCCAAACCATCCCGTCGATATGGACTCTTGGGGAAGATCAGCCTGTTATCCCCGGGGTACCTTTTATCCGTTGAGCGACGGCGCTTCCACAAGCCACCGCCGGATCACTAGTCCCGACTTTCGTCCCTGCTCGACCCGTCAGTCTCACAGTCAAGCTCCCTTGTGCACTTACACTCAACACCTGATTGCCAACCAGGCTGAGGGAACCTTTGGGCGCCTCCGTTACTCTTTAGGAGGCAACCGCCCCAGTTAAACTACCCACCAGACACTGTCCCTGATCCGGATCACGGACCCAGGTTAGACATCCAGCACGACCAGAGTGGTATTTCAACGACGACTCCACCATGACTGGCGTCACGGCTTCAAAGTCTCCCACCTATCCTACACAAGCCGAACCGAACACCAATATCAAGCTATAGTAAAGGTCCCGGGGTCTTTCCGTCCTGCTGCGCGAAACGAGCATCTTTACTCGTAATGCAATTTCACCGGGCCTATGGTTGAGACAGTCGAGAAGTCGTTACGCCATTCGTGCAGGTCGGAACTTACCCGACAAGGAATTTCGCTACCTTAGGATGGTTATAGTTACCACCGCCGTTTACTGGCGCTTAAGTTCTCAGCTTCGCCCCGACGAATCAGAGCTAACCGGTCCCCTTAACGTTCCAGCACCGGGCAGGCGTCAGTCCGTATACATCGCCTTACGGCTTCGCACGGACCTGTGTTTTTAGTAAACAGTCGCTTCTCGCTGGTCTCTGCGGCCACCCCCAGCTCTGGCAGCAAGTGCCGTCACCAGGAATGGCCCCCCTTCTCCCGAAGTTACGGGGGCATTTTGCCGAGTTCCTTAACCATAGTTCACCCGAACGCCTCGGTATTCTCTACCTGACCACCTGAGTCGGTTTGGGGTACGGGCCGCCATGAAACTCGCTAGAGGCTTTTCTCGACAGCATAGGATCATCCACTTCACCACAATCGGCTCGGCATCAGGTCTCAGGCTACGTGTTGTGCGGATTTGCCTACACAACGCCCTACACCCTTACCCCGGGACAACCACCGCCCGGGCTGGACTACCTTCCTGCGTCACCCCATCGCTCACCTAGTACAGACTTGGTTCAGCGGCTCCACCACGTCCCTTTGTCCGAAGACTCCGGGCCGGCTTCACGGCCTTAGCATCACCTGGTTCAGCGTTGGCGCTTCAAAGCGGGTACGGGAATATCAACCCGTTGTCCATCGACTACGCCTGTCGGCCTCGCCTTAGGTCCCGACTTACCCTGGGCAGATCAGCTTGACCCAGGAACCCTTGGTCAATCGGCGCAAGAGTTTCCCACTCTTGTATCGCTACTCATGCCTGCATTCTCACTCGTGTACCGTCCACGACTGGTTTCCACCGCCGCTTCACCCGGCACACGACGCTCCCCTACCCATCACAGCAGGCGTTGGCCCTATATGCTGCAATGACACGACTTCGGTGATGTGCTTGAGCCCCGCTACATTGTCGGCGCGGAATCACTTGACCAGTGAGCTATTACGCACTCTTTCAAGGGTGGCTGCTTCTAAGCCAACCTCCTGGTTGTCTCTGCGACTCCACATCCTTTCCCACTTAGCACACGCTTAGGGACCTTAGTCGGTGTTCTGGGCTGTTTCCCTCTCGACCATGGAGCTTATCCCCCACAGTCTCACTGCCACGCTCTCACTTACCGGCATTCGGAGTTTGGCTAAGGTCAGTAACCCGGTGAGGCCCATCGCCTATCCAGTGCTCTACCTCCGGCAAGAAACACGTGACGCTGCACCTAAATGCATTTCGGGGAGAACCAGCTATCACGGAGTTTGATTGGCCTTTCACCCCTAACCACAGGTCATCCCCCAGGTTTTCAACCCTGGTGGGTTCGGTCCTCCACGAAGTCTTACCTCCGCTTCAACCTGCCCATGGCTAGATCACTCCGCTTCGGGTCTTGGGCATGCAACTCAATCGCCCTATTCGGACTCGCTTTCGCTACGGCTACCCCACACGGGTTAACCTCGCTACACACCGCAAACTCGCAGGCTCATTCTTCAAAAGGCACGCAGTCACGAGACACACAGCAAGCTGCATGTCCGACGCTCCCACGGCTTGTAGGCACACGGTTTCAGGTACTATTTCACTCCGCTCCCGCGGTACTTTTCACCATTCCCTCACGGTACTATCCGCTATCGGTCACCAGGGAATATTTAGGCTTAGCGGGTGGTCCCGCCAGATTCACACGGGATTTCTCGGGCCCCGTGCTACTTGGGAGTTCTTCAAACGAGCCGTACAGATTTCGCCTACGGGGGTCTTACCCTCTACGCCGGACCTTTCGCATGTCCTTCGACTATCCATACGGTTTCTGACTCGCCGACCGGCCGGCAGACCGGTCAAGAAAAATCCCACGACCCCACAAGCGCAACCCCTGCCGGGTCTCACACGCTCATGGTTTAGCCTCATCCGGTTTCGCTCGCCACTACTCCCGGAATCACGGTTGTTTTCTCTTCCTGCGGGTACTGAGATGTTTCACTTCCCCGCGTTCCCTCCACATACCCTATGTGTTCAGGTATGGGTGACAGCCCATGACGACTGCCGGGTTTCCCCATTCGGAAACCCCCGGATCAAAGCCTGGTTGACGGCTCGGTTCCTGGTGCCAAGGCATCCACCGTGCGCCCTTAAAAACTTGGCCACAGATGCTCGCGTCCACTGTGCAGTTCTCAAACAACGACCAGACACCCACACTCAACGACCCGAAGACCGCCTCGCATAGGACCGGCATCTCTGAAGCAACAGCCTTACGGCCGTTCCCTCAGGACCCAACAACGTGCCCGACACCCAGGATCGATCAACTGTCTTCCACGCCGAAGCAGTACTGGCAGTAGCCGATCCTGTGTGCCGAATAGTCAACGTTCCACCCATGAGCAACCGTGCAGGACATTCGCCTGCAAGCGGCATATTGCTCCTTAGAAAGGAGGTGATCCAGCCGCACC
>NZ_JODS01000072.1 GCF_000718025.1 Kitasatospora purpeofusca | reverse complement strand
GGGCTCATAACCCAGAGGTCGCAGGTTCAAATCCTGTCCCCGCTACTCAGTAGCAACGAAGGCCCGGAGGATCCGTCCTCCGGGCCTTCGCCGTTCCCGAAGCCATCCCGGAAGCCGTTTCCGAAGCCGTTTTCCGGAGCCGTTTTCCGATCCAGGAATTGCGGTCGCTCATCCCGCTCCGGCGCATGCCTCCGCCTCGGCCAGGTACCGCGCCACCGGGCCCAGGGTCAGCATTCCGCTGCCGGCGCCGGCGTGTTCCGCACGGGCACCACGCAGGGCAGCCGCGGCGTGCGCGGCGATCCCGCGCTCGCCGAGGCGTACGGCAGCGCGGGCGGTCAGGCACCACATGGCCTCCTGCATGTGGTCGCGCGGTGGTTCGGGCGCCGCGACGAGGGCGGTGCGGGCCTGCTCGCCGCGGTCCTGGGCGAGCAGCACGAGGGGTCGCGCCCAGGGTCGGTACGGGCCCCAGTCGAGCTGCGGGTCGGTGGGCGCGGGCCGGTCGTGCAGCAGGCGCAGTCCCAGCAGGGCGAGCGGGAACAGGCCGCGGTGCAGCCCCGGCATCCCGGCCGTCCGGAGGGCGTCCTCGGCAGCGCGGTAGTGCGCCGCCGCCGCGGCGGCGGTTGGTCCGCCGGATTCGGCACTGCGGGCGGCTGCGGCCCGGGCCCTGAACCACCCGGTGAGGACGGGGACGAGCGGCGCCTCGGTGGTGGCGGCGAGCCGGTCGGCCGCTTCGGCGTACGAGGTCGCGGTGTCGAGGTCGCCGAGGGCCGAGGCGGACTGCAGGCGGACGAGGAGGCCGAGTACCGCGAAGTTCGGCAGCTCGTGCCGGGTGGCCAGGTCGAGGATCTCGGCGCCGGTGCCGTCCCGTACCGCCGCGAGCCCGGGGCTGCCGAAGGACTGCAGGAACACCCCGTTGAGGGCGAAGGCCAGCAGGGCGGGGTCGGCCAGGTCCCGTGCCAACCGCTCGGCCCGACGCGCCGCCTGCCGCGCGCGCTCCAGCTCGGCCCCCGACAGATCGGCGCTGCGGCTCTCGACGGCGACCGTGGCCAGCAGGCGGGCGCGCAGGTCGGCGGGGCCGTCCGCGCCGAGCCCGGTGAGCGTGCGCTCGGCGGCCGCGACCACGGCGCGGGACTGCTCGGGGTCGTCGGCCCGGCTCCAGACGGCGGGCACGTCGTAGGCGCCGATGATCCGGGCGGTCAGGGAGAGGTCTCCCGTGCGTTCCGCCGCACTGATGGCGGCGAGACGGTCGCGCCGGGAGCGGACGAGGGCGTCGCCACCCGCCAGGGCGAGGGTGCGGGCCAGATCCACGGTGGTGCGCGGGCCGAGCCGGACACCGTGACCGGTCCAGGCGGTACCCGCTCCTTCGGGGGGAACGGCCCCGTTGAGGATGTCCGTCTCCAGGCGCTGCAGGCCGCCGCCGGGGTCGAGCCCGAGCTGGTCGACGAGCATGGCGCGGGCGCGGCGGAGGGCGGCCAGCGCGTCGGCCCGGCGGCCCGCGCGGTACAGCGCGCGGGCAAGCAGCTCCCAGGCCGGCTCGCGCCACGGGTGTTCGGCGACATGGGCACCCAGTTCGGCGACGAGGTCGGCCCCTTCCCCGGAGTCGAGAAGGATCCGGGCGCGCAGTTCCACCCCCTCCAACCTCAGCTCCTCCAGCCGGACCCGCTCGCGCTGCGCCCATGCGGAGCCGGTCACATCGGCGTAGGCGGGCCCGCGCCAGGACGCGAGGGCCGCGCCGAGGTCGGTCACCGCGTCGGCGTTGCGGCGGGCTCGGGCCAGGGCGTCCTGGAACCGGTGGATGTCCACCTCCTCGCGCGGCATGCGCAGCGCGTAGCCGGGGCCCTCGGTGACGATGACGCGCGGCGGGCTGCGGGGCGGTCGCTCGGGTTCGAGGGCGCGGCGCAGCGCGGCGACGAACGTGCGCAGCGCGCCCACGGCGCGGGCGGGCGGGTCGGTCCACAGGTCGTCGACGAGGGTGTCGGTGGTGACCGTCCGCCCCTCGGCGGCGACGAGCCGGGCGAGCACCTCGCGATGGCGGGGTCCGCCCAGGTCGACCGGGCCGCCGTCGTCGCGG
Organism: Kitasatospora purpeofusca; assembly: GCF_000718025.1. Classification (GTDB taxonomy): domain Bacteria; phylum Actinomycetota; class Actinomycetes; order Streptomycetales; family Streptomycetaceae; genus Kitasatospora; species Kitasatospora purpeofusca. The sequence continues at coordinate 1,186 of NZ_JODS01000072.1, read as the reverse complement.
AGGGCACGCACCGCGCCGAGCACGTCGATTCGCATGACCCCATCCTCCGTGCCGGAGGCAGACCGCGCCCAGCCGTACTGATCGGCTGCTGATCGCCGTCGCCCAGGCTGGTCCCGTCGAGTCCCCGACCCGAGAAGGTGGTCCCTCATGACGCTCACGATTCCTGGCTTCGACCACGTCCGGCTGCCCGGCGCGGACGGTGTGGAGCTGGCTGCCGCGGTGGGTGGCAGCGGCAGTCCGGTCGTGCTGCTGCACGGATTTCCCCAGACCCACCTGATGTGGCGACACGTCGCCGAGCGGCTCGCCGACGAACACACGGTGGTCCTTCCCGACCTGCGGGGCTACGGCGCCAGCGACAAGCCGGCGGCCACCGACCCCGAGGTGTACGCCAAGCGCACCATGGCCGCCGACGTCGTGGCCCTGACGGCGGCGCTCGGCCACGAGCGCTTCGCCCTGGCCGGCCACGACCGGGGCGCCCTGGTCGCCTTCCGGGCCGGGTTGGACCACCCCGAGACCGTCACCCACCTGGGCATCCTCGACGTCGTGCCGACGCTCGACATGTGGAACGTCCTGCGCGGTGCCTCGGCGGCGGTCGGCTACCACCTCTTCCTGATGGCGCAGCCGCCGGGCCTGCCGGAGGCGATGATCACCGGCAGCGCGGACGCGTTCTTCGGCTCGTTCCTCGACGCCTGGGCCCACGACCCGACCGCCCTGCCCGAGGAGGTACGTGCCGAGTACCTGCGCGCGAGCGCCGCGGCGGTGACATCGATCGTCGCGGACTACCGGGCCTCGGCGGACATCGACATCACGCACGACCGGGCGGACCTGGACGCCGGGTCGCAACTGGCCATGCCCGTGACGGTCGTCCAGCAGGACTGGGGCGCGCAACTCGGCTACGACGCCGCCGCGGTGTGGAAGGCGTGGGCGCCGGACCTGGACCACCGGCTGACCCGCGCCGGGCACTTCATGGCCGAGGAGGCACCCGACGAGATCGCGGCCGCGATCCGGAGCCTGCTGGCCCGCTGAGCCTCCCGCTCGGGTGCTGCCGACGCGACCCGGTCGAAAGGGATTCGCTTTCGCCCACCCCGTGCCGTAGGGTCGTGTTCACCGACGCGGGGTGGAGCAGCTCGGTAGCTCGCTGGGCTCATAACCCAGAGGTCGCAGGTTCAAATCCTGTCCCCGCTAC
>NZ_JODS01000071.1 GCF_000718025.1 Kitasatospora purpeofusca | reverse complement strand
ACGGCCGCATCGTCGACGAACTCACCAACCCCACCGCCGACACCGTCCTGGACCGCATGCGCCGCTTCGACGCCAAGGGCCGCACCAGCTGACGCAGCAGGTCAGCCCCCCGCCCCGTCACCGAACCGGCCGCCGACGCCACGACCCTCAGGACTGACACCACTCCATGTACCGCACCGCACTGCGCAATGTGCTGGCCCACAAGGCCCGACTGCTGATGACGACGCTCGCCGTCCTCCTCGGCACCGCCTTCGTGGCCGGCACCATGGTCTTCACCGACACCCTCGCCAGCGCCTGGCGCGCCCAGAGCGCCCAGAGCTACACCGACATCGCCGTCACCGTCAGCGACCACGGTGCCGTCGGCAAGGGGTACGACCACGGCGGCAAGGGCTCCGACCGCCCCAAGCTCACCGAGGACACCCGCAAGGCCATCGCCGCGCTGCCCGGCGCCGCCGAGGCCCGCGGTGTGGTCAGCGGCTTCGCCGGCATCGCCGACCGCAAGGGCGCGCTGATCGGCGACGGCTTCTCCACCACCGGCACCAACTACGTCCCGGGCGCCGACGGCACCGACCCGCGCTTCCCGCTGGCCGACGGCCGGGGCCCGCGCACCTCCGGCGAGATCGCCCTGGACACCAGGACCGCCGAGAAGGGCGGCTTCAAGCTCGGCGACACCGTCCGCGTCGCGGTCAACGGCCCGGTCATGGAGCTCAAGCTCACCGGCACCCTGCACACCAACGACCCGCGCGTGGAGTCCGGCGGATCGCTCGCCGCCTTCGACACCGCCACCGCCCAGCAGCTCTACCTGAGCCCCGGCCAGTACGACGGGATCGACGTCAAGGCCAAGCCCGGCACGGACGACACCGCGCTGCTGGCCGCCGTGCAGAAGTCCTTCCCCCAGCCCGACACCTTCGACGTCAACACCGGCCGCGCGCTGGCCGCCGAGCAGGAGCGGAGGATCGACGAGAACACCAAGCAGATGTCCACCATGCTGCTCGTGTTCGCCGGCATCTCGCTCTTCGTCGGCATCTTCATCATCGCCAACACCTTCACCATGCTGATCGCCCAGCGCACCAAGGAGCTGGCCCTGCTCCGCGCCGTCGGCGCCAGCCGCAAGCAGATCACCCTCTCGGTGCTGGCCGAGGCGCTGCTGGTCGGCCTGGCCGCCTCGATCGGCGGTCTGATCGGCGGCATCGGCATCGCGGCCGGTCTGCAGGCCCTGCTCAACGGCCCGTGGGAGGCCAACCTGCCGGACGGCCCGCTGGTGATCGCCCCGTCCACCGTGATCGCCTCGCTCGTCGTCGGCGTCGCCGTCACCGTGCTGGCCGCCTGGCTGCCCTCGCTGCGCGCCTCCCGGATCGCCCCGGTCGCCGCGATGAGCTCCAGCGAGCAGCCCGCCACCCAGAAGTCGCTGCTGGTGCGCAACATCATCGGCCTGCTGTTCGCCGTCGGCGGCGCGCTCGGCCTGGTCGGCGGCGCGGCGGCCGAGTCGGTCAACCTGGTGGGCCTCGGCTCCGGCGCGCTGATGATCGGCGTCTTCGTCCTCACCCCGCTGCTGTCCCGCCCGGTGATCGCGCTGTTCGCCCCGGTGCTGCGCAGGCTGTTCGGCACGCCCGGCAAGCTGGCCCGCGAGAACGCCGTGCGCAACCCGCGCCGCACCGCGGCCACCGCCTCCGCGCTCACCATCGGCGTCACCCTGATCACCACGCTGAGCGTGGTCGGCGCCTCGGTGAGCAAGGCCGCCGACCGGGCCTTCGCCAGCGACATCAAGGCGGACTACGCCGTCGCCATGGACAACTGGTCGATGCTGGCCCCCGAGGTCGCCGGGCAGATCGCCAGGACGGCCGGGGTCACCGCGACGAGCGTGGTGCGGGACGTGCCGGTGCAGGCGGTCGCCGACGGCGACACCTCCTGGCTGACCTCCGTGGACGCGGCGACCTTCGACCGGCTGGTCGACGTCAAGGTCACCGCGGGCGCCGCCGACGCGCTCCAGCAGGGCAAGCTGCTGGCCAGCAAGGACTACGCGGAGCGCAACCACCTCACGGTCGGCTCGACCCTGGACATCACCTACCCCGACGGCACCCGCGGCAGCCTCGCCGTCGGCGCCCTGGCGGAGCGCAACTCCGAGATCGGCGGGCTGATCGCCCCGGACAAGGTGGTCGGCCCGCACGCCGCCGCCGGCTCCGGCCTGAAGAAGGTCCTGGTCAAGGGCGCCGACGGCGCCACCCCCGCGCTGAAGCAGGCGCTGCGCGACGCCACCGGCGGCAACCCGCTGATCGGCATCAAGGGCGAGAAGGACATCAAGGCGGAGAACAACCGCGCGATCAACGGCGTGCTGAACGTCATGTACGGGCTGCTGGGCATGTCCGTGATCGTCGCGATCCTCGGTGTGGTCAACACCATGGCGATGTCGGTGTTCGAGCGCCGCCGCGAGATCGGCATGCTGCGGGCGATCGGCCTGGACCGGCGCGGCGTCGGCCGGATGGTCCGGCTGGAGTCGCTGATGATCGCACTGTTCGGCGGTGTGGTCGGCGTGCTGCTCGGCATCGTCACCGCCTGGGCCGCCGTCCGGACGATCGCGGGCTCGCTGAAGAGCATCACCCTGGTGGTGCCGCCGGTGCAGATCGGGTTCTTCCTGGTCGCCGCCGCGGTGATCGGCCTGCTGGCCGCCGTCTGGCCGGCCCTGCGGGCGGCCCGGCTGGACATCCTGGGCGCGATCAAGAGCGAGTAGGAGTAGCCGCCACCCCTCGTACGCACGACGCCCGCCGGGACTCCTCCCGGCGGGCGTCGTGCTGTCCGAGCTCGGCGGGCGCCGTACGCGCCCGGGGCAAACGTTTCCTCAGCAGCCGTTGAGGATCGAGGAGAGGGCGCTCTTCTCCGCGCTGTCGACGGAGAGGCCGTAGTAGTACTTCACCTGCACCCAGGCGCGGGCGTAGGTACAGCGGTAGGAGGTCTGCGGCAGCCAGTGGGCCGGGTCCTGGTCGCCCTTGGAGCGGTTGGAGCTCGCGGAGACGGCGATCAGCTGCGGGCGGACCAGGTCGTTGGCGAGGGCCTGGCGCTGGGCGGTGGTCCAGGCCCAGGCGCCCGAGCGCCAGGCCTCGGCCAGCGGCACCAGGTGGTCGATGTCGAAGCTCGACGCGTTGGTGGTGGTGGCGTTGTCGTAGGCCGAGACCCAGCTGCCGCTGACGGAGGCGCAGGCGGAGTCGGTGACGACGTTGCTGCCGTCGCGCTTGAGGACCGTCTCCCGGGTGTTGCAGGTGCCGGAGATGGTGATCCAGTGCGGGAACAGCGCGCGGTCGTAGGTGGAGTCGTGGGACTCCGCGGTCACCGCGATCGCGGCGAGGTAGCCGCGGGCGGTGGCGGCCGAGACCGGGGTCGGCAGGGCCGCCTGGGCGGTGCCGGCGCCGGTCAGCAGGGTGGTGAGGGCGAGCAGCAGGGCGCCGAAGGCGGCGGCCAGGACGCGACGGGGCACGCGTATCGCGGACATGACAGGGAACTCCTGGGTCGAGGAGGGCAGCGGAAAGCCCCCGGGCGGGGAGCCGGCCCGGGCTGCCGACCAGCATGTCGCCCCAGGGGTTTACGCGGGTAGATCCGCGAGGTGAATTTTTTGACCGGATGTCAGGTACACAAACCGTCAGGGCACTACTGACCCCTTCCCGTCGGGGTCGGGGAACGCGGACGCCCGCGAGGAAGGCGGTGGCGACGAGGGCGCCGGTGCCCATGGCGAGGGCGGCGTCGAGCTTGCCCTGGAGTTCGCTCTTGAGGTGGCGCGCGGTGCGGCGCATCCAGAAGACCATCCAGGTGACCAGGCCGACCGAGATGATCGACAGTGAGCCGCCGAGGGCTTCCTGGGCCTCGAAGGACAGCTGGGAGGAGCCGAACTGCAGGACCGCGCCGAAGGCCATCGACAGCAGCACGGCGGCGCCGACGCCGGTCCACACCGGCGGGAGCTTCTCCCGGCGGCCGGTCTTGACCAGGTAGGCGATGAGGATGCAGACGACCAG
>NZ_JODS01000070.1 GCF_000718025.1 Kitasatospora purpeofusca | reverse complement strand
CGTCCACGCCCTCCCGGTCGGTGGTGTGGTCGTCCGCGAAACGACGGTCACCCGTCGCGTCCGGCACGTACTTCACACAGACAACGATCCTCAAGCTCACGGCCTGTCTCCTGTACTGGTCTCGTCCGGCGGCTGCGGCTGTGCAAGCGGGCGCGAAACACGGTACGCACCTGCTCCCGGCAGCGTGCTCCCGTGCCGGTCCGGAACTCCCTGGCAGCATACTCGCCAGTAGCCCGACGGTCACTACTCGCCAGTAGCTTACGCCGCGCGGTCCCGGCCGGGCGTCCCCTCGGGCCCTCTCGGCAGCCCCGAGCAGGCCCGTCGGCCCAGGTGGACCGCGGGACGGACGCACTGCCGTCAGGGCCATCCTGCCCCAGCCCGACCCCTGCTCCACCCCGCGGGGGCGCTCCTTCCCCCTCGGGGCCCACCGCGACCGCGGAACACACCGTTCCGCGCCGGGGTGCGGGACCGCTCAGACCGCCTCGCCCAGCGCCGCGATCACGTCCGCCCGCCGCGGCTGCCCGGACGCCCGGCGGACCACCCGGCCACCCGCGTCCAGCACCAGCACCGTCGGCGTCCGCAGGATGTCCAGCCGCCGGACCAGCTCCAGCCGCTCCTCCGCGTCCAGCTCCACGTGCGCCACCCCGTCGACCATCCCGGCCACCTCCGCGAGCACCCGGCGGGTGGCCCGGCAGGGCTGGCAGAAGGCCGTCGAGAACTGCACCAGGGTCGCCCGCTCGCCGAGCGGCACCCCCAGCTCGGCCGCCGACAGCCCCACCGCCCCGTCCTTCGCCCGCACCCTCAGCCTCCCGTCGCGCTTGGCCCGCAGCAGCCCGAACGCACTCGCCAGCGCGAGCACGACAACGCACACCACCAACCCGGTCATCCCCCCAGTCTGCGCCAGGCCCCCCGGACCCCGGGAGCGGCCCCGGCAAAACGGTCGACCGCCGGCCCGCGGCCCGCGTACGATCACCGGGTGGACTCCGACCGCCCCGCACAGCCGCTGCTGACCGCCCGCCGGGTGGTCGACCTGTGCCGCGCCACGGCCTCGCGCTGTCGCTGACGCTCCCCAGCCGTCAGCCCGCCGCCGTCCCCTCCCGGAGTCCCCCGTGCAGATCGACCCCCGCGGCCCGCGCTTCGCCGCCGCGCTCACCACCGTCGTCCTGGCAGCCGTCCTGCTCACCGGCAACGGAGTCCTGCTCGCCGCCCAGGCCCTCGTCTTCGCCCTCGGAGCCCTCGGCGGGCTGCGCCGCTCCCCCTACGGGTGGCTCTACCGCACGCTGGTCCGCCCCCGGCTGGCACCGCCGGCCGAGACCGAGGACGAACGCCCGCCCAGGTTCGCCCAGGGCGTCGGCCTGGTCTTCGCCCTCGTCGGCGTGCTCGGCTTCCTCACCGGGACCGCCTGGCTCGGCCTGCTCGCCACCGGCTTCGCGCTGGCCGCCGCCTTCCTGAACGCCGCCTTCGGCTACTGCCTGGGCTGCGAGATGTACCTGCTGGTCCGCCGCGCACAGCGCCGGGTGGACGCCACCGCCTGACCTCGCCGCGCCGACACCTGGCACGGGGCCCGACCGGGGAGGAAAAGTTCCCGGCCGGGCCCATCACGTACGTCACACCTTCACATTCCGCCAGGCAGCACCCCTCAGGTGACAGCAGGCACTCCTTCGGGGGATCATCTCCGTGTATCGCCCGTGGCCGCCGCGGTGTGCCGTGCTCCCGGTCGGCCCCCACGCACCGCCCCGGGGCCCCGCCGTACCGGGCCGCCAGGCCCGTCGAAGTCAGGACTGACCGTGGCAGAGCTCGTCTACCCGCCGGTGATCGGCGCCGCACTGACCGTCTTCCGCGCACTCGACGTGCGTATCAAGATCGTCGGCGCCGAAAACATCCCCGCCGAGGGCGGGGCGGTACTCGTGAGCAACCACATCAGCTACCTCGACTTCCTCTTCGCGGGCCTGGGCGCCTACCGCGGCGGCAAGCGCAAGACCCGCTTCATGGCCAAGGACGACGTGTTCAAGCACGGTGTCTCCGGCCCCCTGATGCGCGGCATGAAGCACATCCCGGTCGACCGGACCGACGGTCAGCCCGCCTACGAGGCCGCCGTCCGCGCCCTCCGGGCCGGCGAGGTCGTCGGTGTCTTCCCCGAGGCCACCATCAGCCGCTCCTTCATGCTGAAGAAGTTCAAGACCGGCGCCGCCCGGATGGCCGCCGACTCCGGCGCCCCGCTGCTGCCGGTGATCCTCTGGGGCACCCAGCAGCTGTGGACCAAGGGCCGCCCGAAGACCCTCACCAAGCGGCACGTCCCGGTCACCATCATGATCGGCGAGCCGATCGTGCTGACGCCCGAGGACAAGCCCGTCATGGTCACCCGGCGTCTGCGCGCCGCGATGACCGAGATGCTCGACCGCGCCCAGCGCGAGTACCCCGGCAAGCCCTCCGGCCCCGAGGACAACTGGTGGCTGCCCGTCCACCTCGGCGGCACCGCGCCGACCCTGGAGGTCGCCGAGGCCGAGGACGAGGCGGAGGCCCTCGCCAAGGCCGAACGCCGGGCCGCCCGCGGCTGACCCCGGGCCACCGTTCCCGCCGACCTGCCGTACTTCCGTTCCGCTGCTCCGCCGTACTTCCGTTCCGCTGCTCCGCCGTGCCGCCGTACTGCCGCACGAACGGGCGACTCTCAGTCGCCGAGCGGACGCGGACCGTCGCGTGTCGCCCGGCTCCGCACCCTCCGATCTGACAAGGTGACAGCTCCTTCGGGGGGCAATCACGTCCGGACTCGCCGGGCGGATCGGAGACGGAGATGACACGCGGATGACGCGCACACGGCTCTCACGGACCACCCCCGCCACGGCCCGCACCCGCCCTCACGCCGGTGCGGGCCTCCTGCTCGCCGGGGTCCTGCTCACCGGCTGCGGCGCCCAGCCCGGCGAGATCCCGCTCAGCGAGATCCGCGCCGAGTCGCCCAGCCCGACCCCCACCGTCGAAGCGGCCGTCGCCAACGGCACCGCCGCCGTCGACGCGGCCGCGGCCACCCCGACCGCCCCGCCGGCCCAGAACGGCCTCATCGCCGGCCGGACCTTCCTCGACCAGGACCGCCTCACCAGCGCGATCTTCGCCGTCACCGCCGACGGCCGGACCCGGCAGCAGCTCACCCAGCCCGGCGACCGCACCCGGGACGACCACCCCTCCTGGTCCCCCGACGGCACCGCACTCGCCTTCGACCGCACCGGCGCCGACTCCCCCGGCCGTATCTGGACCACCAGCTCCGACGGCCGGAACGCCCGTCAGCTCGGCCCGCTCTGCGAGGCCGGCGCCCCCGACTGCGTCAACGAGACGGAGACCGCGCCCGCCTGGTCCCCCGACGGCAAGCTGATCGCCTTCACCCGCAGCTGGGGGAGCTCCGATCCGAACTCGGAGCAGATCCAGTACAGCGACCTCTTCGTCATCGCCCCCGACGGCACCAACGCCCAGCGGCTCACCTTCCTCACCAACGACACCCCGTACTCCGGCGCCGTCACCGACCCCTCCTGGTCCCCCGACGGCAAACAGCTCGTCTTCTCCTACCGGACCAGCGCCACCGGCCAGCCCGCCAACGGACGTTCCCTCTACATCGTCAACGCCGACGGCACCGGTCTGCGCCGACTCACCCCCTGGGAGTTGCGGGCCGGCGAACGCGCCGACTGGTCCCCCGACGGCAGCCGGATCGTCTTCACCACCTACCCGGCCGGCCCCGACAACGCCCCCGGCGGCGGCATCTACACCGTCCACCCCGACGGCACGGCCGTCGAAGCGCTCACCCCCGGCCCGTCCGACGTCACCTACGGAGCCGCCTCCTACTCCCCCGACGGCACCGCGATCGCCTTCGACCAGGCCCCCGCCGGCGGAGCGTCCGAGCTCTGCACGATGCGCGCCGACGGCTCGACCGTCACCCGGCTCACCGACCCCCAGGGCCACGCCGAGAGCCGCCCCAGCTGGGGCACCGCCCAACCGCAGCCGCAGAGCTGAATTCTCGGCGCACCCAGCAATCCGCGGTAATCCGCGGCAATTCACGCACAACGCAAAGAACCCCCGCCGGTTTCCCGACGGGGGTTCTTCACAATGATTGTTCGGCGGCGTCCTACTCTCCCACAGGGTCCCCCCTGCAGTACCATCG
>NZ_JODS01000069.1 GCF_000718025.1 Kitasatospora purpeofusca | reverse complement strand
CGACGACGATCTTCGCGGAGGTGGTGGCGCGGGTGGGGGCGGCCGCGTTAGAGCTTGCGAAGTCCACTGAGGACCCTTTCGAGCAGCGTGACGTCGGGCTGGTTTCCGGTTTCGCCGCCGGAAGCGGGCTGGTGGATGGCGACCAGGCCGGCCTCGGCCAGGTCGGCCACGAGGATCCGCGCCACTCCCAGGGGCAGGGAGAGCAGCGCCGAGACCTCGGCCACGGACTTCACCTCGGTGCACAGGGTGCAGATCCGCTGGTGCTCCGGCAGCAGGGTGGACAGTCGCTGCGGATCCACGTCGGCGGAGACGAGCGCCTCCAGGGCGAGCTCGTACCGGGGCCGGGTCCGTCCGCCGGTCATCGCGAACGGGCGGATCAGCGGGCCGCTGTCCGGCTCGTCCTCGTAGTCGTCGTACCCGGACCGGGACGGTCCGCCGGGCTGCTGCCCGGACGGCTGCCCGGCAGCCGGTCCGCGACCGCGGAGGTGACCGGACTGCTGCCCGCCCGCCCCGCCCGGATAGCCGGCCGGAGGAGCGTCGTACGAGGGCTGGGGCTGGGTGTACTGGTCGTACTGCCCCGGCGGGTACGGCTGGCCGTAGGCCGGCTGTCCGTAGGGACGGCCGTGCTGCTGGCCCTGCTGCTGGCTTTGCTGCTGCTGGCCGGGGAGCGGCTGGCCGTACTGCTGACCGTGGCCGACGACGCCGGGTGTTCCGAAGGCGTCGTGGCCCGTGCCAGGGTACGGAACGCCGTACTGGCCGCTGCGGTCGTCGGGCGGTGTCACGGTTCCTCTCCTCACAAGGTGCGGCGGTGCGGTGCGAGCATCTCGACCACGGTCTGGTTGACCTCGCCGCCCTCGAAGATCCGGCTGGCGCCGGTCGTGAGGGAGGTGAGGCCGGAGGCGACGGCGGCGAGCTGGTCTGCGCGGTCGCGAGGGAAACCCTCCGACATGCACAGCAGGAGGCCGTCCGCGGAGACCACCACCGTGTGCGACACCCCAGGGGTGTTGTCCACGAAATTGGTGATCAGCCAGTTCAGGTTCTGTGCGGCCTGGCTCATCTGACTCAACTCAACGCTCCTGGTGGTTCGAGCCGCCGAAGAGATCGGTGCTGCGATTCTGCTGTCCGTTGCCGGACGGGTCTACCTGATCGGGGTCGATCCGGAAGCTTCCGGTACTGCCGGCGCTGCGGCCCTGCTCGACGCCGCGGCGCAGGTTGGTGAGACGGCCGCGGACCTCCTCGGGCGCGCGGGACACCTGCGGACCGTCCTGCGGGGTGGGCTGGGCGTTGCCCGGCACCAGGTTCTGCTTGGGCACGCGCCGGGGCAGGCCGGCCTGGGTGGTGCCGCTGGAGGAGGGCTCGCGGAGCTTCTCCGCCCGCTGCCAGTCGCCGTCGTTGGGCGACTGCCAGGTCTGGCCGCCGGCCGCGGTCGGGCCGGTGGGCCCGTAGCCGCCGAGGGCGGACACGTCGTGGCTGCCGCGGGGCTCGGCCGGACCGGACGAGGTGTCCTTGGCGCCGGCGAACCAGTTGGGCGTCTCGCCGCTCTCCTGCGGGCCGGACGGGAACCCGCCGCCGGCCAGCTGCTGGCCGGGGCGGCGCTGCGGCAGCCCGGACGGCAGGGTGGCCGAGCCGTTGTCGGCGGCGGCCGGGAGGGCCGGCTGCTCCGGGGCGTACGGGTGGCCCGCCGGGGCCTCCTCGGCGTAGCTCTCGCCGGCGTAGCCGGAGCGGTCGTAGCCGTCGCCCTGGCCGTACTCGTCCGGCCGGCCGTACTGGTCGTAGCCCTGCTGCGGGTACTGGGCGTAGCCGTCCTGCTGGCCGTAACCGTCCTGCTGGCCGTATCCGTCCTGCTGGTACCCGGCGTCCTGGCCGTACTCGTCCTGCTGGTAGCCGTACTGGTCGTCGGCGTAGCCGGACTGCTCGTAGCCCTGCTGCGGGTACTGCGCGTCCTGGCCGTAGTCCTCGTCGTTGCGACGGCCGTACGCCGGGTACTCGTCCTCGACCTCGGCGTCCAGCACCTGCCGGTCGCCCTCCGGGCCGGACTCCAGCGCGGCGCGGCGGACCTGGTCCAGGCGCTGGGAGCGCTGGACGGCCTCCAGGGCCGGGCTGAAGCCGCTGGAACCGGTGCCGTTGTGGCCGGTGAGGTGGTCGTCGAAGCCGAGTTCGGCGGCGCTGCGGGCCTGGTCCCGGTCGGGGGCCCACTCGGCGGCGGGCTCCTGGTCGGCGAAGATCCGGGAGACGGTGAACTGCTCCTCGGGCTCCGGCGCCGCGGCCATCTGGGTCAGGAACGGCGGCAGCATGACCAGCGAGGTGGTGCCCGCGGACTCGCCGGAGGGGCGGAGCTGGACGCGGACGTCGTGCCGCTGGGACAGCCGGCCGACCACGAACAGGCCCATGCGGCGCGAGATGGTGGCGTCCACCGTGGGCGGCTCGGCCAGCTTCTCGTTGATCTCCGCGAAGTCCTCGGCGGTGAGGCCGATGCCCTTGTCGTGGATCTCGACCAGCACCCGGCCGTCGGGCAGGCGGGTCGCGTTGACCAGCACCCGGGTCTGCGGGCTGGAGAAGGTGGTGGCGTTCTCCAGCAGCTCGGCGAGCAGGTGGACGAGGTCGGTCACGGCGGCGCCGACGACCTCGGCCTCGGGGATGCCGGAGAGCTCGACGCGCTCGTACTGCTCCACCTCGGAGGCGGCGGCGCGCAGGACGTCGACCAGCGGGACCGGGGTGTTCCAGCGGCGGCCGGCCTCCTCGCCCGCGAGGACGAGCAGGTTCTCACCGTTGCGGCGCATTCGGGTCGCGAGGTGGTCCAGCTTGAAGAGGTTCTCCAGCTGGTCCGGGTCGGCCTCGTTGTTCTCCAGGTCCGTGATCAGCGCCAGCTGGCGCTGGATGAGGCTCTGGCTGCGGCGCGACAGGTTGGTGAAGATCGCGTTGACGTTGCCTCGCAGCAGGGCCTGCTCGGCCGCGAGCGCGACCGCCTGCCGGTGGACCTGGTCGAAGGCCCGGGCGACCTCGCCGATCTCGTCCTTGCCGTACAGCGGGATCGGGACGACGTTGGTGTCCACCCGCTCCGGGTCGGTCTTGGAGAGCTTCTCGACCAGCTCGGGCAGACGGTGGTCGGCGATGTCGAGCGCGGCGCTGCGCAGGGTGCGCATGCCGAGGATCATCGAGCGGGCCACGTAGCCGGTGAGCACACCGGCGAGGACCAGCGCGACGATGACGATCAGCGAGTTGAGGATGGCGTCGAAGCGCGCGTTGTCGCGCAGGTCGGCGGCGTCCGCGAGCACGTCGTCCAGCAGCACGACCTCGGTGGCGCGGAGGCTGGAGATGTGGGTGTTGGCGGCCTGGTTCCAGTTCTCCGGGGTGAGGCCGGCGTCCTTGGCCTCCTTGTACGCCCGGTCGGCCACCTCGCGGCCCTGGGACTGCCCGTTGGCGGCGGCCTGGGTGTAGGCGGCACCGATGTTGAGCAGGCCGCCCATGGTCGGGGCGCTGCCGTTGGGCATCCGGTACGCGGTCCGCTGGTCGGCGTTGGCCTGGGCGACCTGGGCGTCGGCGTACTTCTTGGCGTCCTCGGGGGCGCTGCCGGTGTTGAACTCGGAGAGCGCGGTCTGCTCCAGGCGCTGGGCGACCAGCAGCTGCTGGATGAGGTCGACGTTCTCGTAGCGCGTGGTCTTCTGGGCGGCGATGCCGACCAGGAGCTGCAGCATGAGGGCGCGCTGGGTCGAGGCGGAGGCCTTGGCCAGCGACATCGCGTAGATCGAGCGGCCCTTGCTGGTGAGGTTGCTGGAGCCGAGGCCGACCGAGTTGTCGTAGGCGAGCAGCGGGGCGAACATCACCGAGTAGGCGCTGACGGTCGCGGAGGCGAACAGCGTGTCGCTGTAGGCGGTGGCGCGCAGCTGGGGCAGGAAGACGACCATCTGCTGGAACGCGTCGTGGCGCCGGGGGAGCTCGCCGGACTTGTCGCTCGCCTCGTAGGCCGCGTTGTACGACTTGAGGGCGGCGTCGGTGGTCGAGCGCGCCTTGGTGACGTCGTTGTTCGGGTCCTGCTTGGTGATCAGGGGTATGAGCGTCTTGTCGCGCTCGCTCTCCAGTGCCTCGGAGAGCTCGGTGGCGGCCTTGGCGAGGGCCGCGGTGCGCTGGGCGCGGTCGGCCTTGACGAAGCCGTCGATCGAGGTGTTGACGCGCAGGCCACCGAAGACCAGGGCGATGATGACCGGGATCAGCAGAATCGCGATCAGACGGGCCGGCACGCGCCAGTTGCGCGGCCGCACGAAGTCGTACCGGCTGCTCTTCGGCCCGGCGCCGTCCGTGCCCTGGCCGCTGCCGGACCCGAGGACCGGGGCGCCCGTGGGGCGGTCCTTCCCGGTGCCGGGCGGCTGCGGTGCCGGGGCGGCCTGGGGCCGCTCCTCGGTCGGGGTGAACGCCGAGAACCCGCCGGGTTCCGGTGCCGTGCCGTTCGGCTCGCTCTGGCGGGGCTCGGAGCGCCGCTGCGGGGCGACCTGCTGCTTACGCCTCACTCGACAACTACCTCTCGGCCGACAGGCGGCCATGGATCAATCCAGCGCTACCCCCGGTGGCCGCGCGCTCCGGGGAGCGGAGCGACAGCCGTACGGGATCCAGGGGTAGCTGGAATTTCAGCACGTGCAGGGATGGGGGACAAACAGCTGCTGGTGGGCGCTGTGTGCGGTGCAATTTAGGACATTCGCCGACAACTTGGAGCAAAACTGTGGTCTTCTGGCGCTGAGCGACGCTGATTCGCTACAAACAGTCATTGTTGATCACGAAATGCCTACCGAACTGTTATCCGCTGCTTATGCGAGGGTCTTGCGCGTGGCGCCCGGACGACACCTCCCCGCAAGCGAACGCGCCCCGGCACCCCGCCGGTGGGACGGGGTGCCGGGGCCGCCGACCTGGGACTCCGCTCAGCGGAGCCGGGCGAGGAGGGCGTGTTCGACGAGGGTGATGAGGGCGCTCTTGGCGCTGTCGCGTCGTCGGGCGTCGAGGGTGATGACGGGGGTTTCGGTGCTG
>NZ_JODS01000068.1 GCF_000718025.1 Kitasatospora purpeofusca | reverse complement strand
GGCCGACATGGGCTTCCTGCCGCAGGTCACCGAGCTGCTGGAGCAGGTGGCCGAGGGCTGTCAGACGATGCTCGCCAACGGCGTGAAGGCCGCCGCCCTGCACGGCGGCAAGTCCCAGCCGCAGCGCAACCGGACCCTGGAGCAGTTCCGCAACGGCCAGGTCACCGCGTTGATCGCCACCAACGTCGCCGCCCGCGGCATCACCCGCGTCAGCGCCGGTGACGAGGAGCTGGCCCGGATCACCGGTGCCCGGGTGCCCACCGGCATCCCCACCGTGATCGAGGCCCCCGTCGTCGAACGCCCCCGCCGCGGCACCTCCACGAGCCGCAACCGCCGCAGCCGCCCCGCCCGCCCCGTCGGCGGTGCCGGTAGCGGCGGCGGTACCGGTGCGGGTTCCGCGGGCCGCCGCCGGGCGCCCAGGCGCGCCACCGCGTCCGCGTAGGGACGCAGGCCCGGAACGCCGCTCGCGGTGTCCGTCCCTGCCCCGATCCCTGTGCACCGCCCCGCCGGAACCGACCCCCTGGAGTCCGCCCATGACGCTCACCCTCGAACGCCCCGCGACCACCGCCACGGTCGGCGACCTCATGCGCCGCCCCGAGCTCCAGATCAGCGACGACGTCATGGTCGACGTGGCGATCGACATCCTGAGCAGTTCCGGCGCCGACCACGTCCTGGTCCGCGACGACGACGGCTGCTGCGCGGGGCTGCTGTCCCGCGCGCACCTCGCGCCGTTCGAGGTCCGCTCCCGGATCTCCGAGCGGATCCCGGTCCGCGACATCGCCTTCGACCGCGGCCCGTTCGCCACCGCCGACCAGCCCGCCGCCACGGCGGCGGCCGCCATGCGCGCCCGGGGCCTCGCCGTGTGGCCGGTGGTGGACCACGACGGCCACGCCGTCGGTCTGTTCGACCTCTAGAACACGTCGTTCGGATCGCGTCGGCCCGCCCGGCGCGATCCGAACGACCTGCCGCCGTCAGGCGGCGCCGGTGACGCCCGGGGCGATGAAGCGGCGGTGGAGCGGCAGGAACTCGGTCTCCGGTTCGCCGGTGATGCCGGCCTCCCGGACCGCGGCCGCGAGTCGCTCGGCGAAGAACTGCTCGAAGGCGGCGCGCGAGGTCCACACGTCGACCACGCGCAGCGCGCCGGGCTCGAGCCAGGCCACGTGCATCAGGGCGCCCTCCGGAGCACGCTCCTCCCAGCCCACCGCCACCCGCGTGGCGTCGTACTGCTCGGGTGTGACCCCGGCCCACCGCATCGACAAGACCTCGGCCATCGCGAACACCCGCTCCCGTCGCGTGCGCCGCCGGCGGCCCGGAGGCGCCTCCTCTCCAGGAGACCGCAGAACGTCGCCGACCGCATACTGTCACCCGTTCGGGGCAGGGACACGGGGCTGGGAGCCTGCGGCGGCCTTGTTCTTGAATGGTCGCTCATGTATGTTCCTGCCATGCCCAGACCCCGTGAGTTCGACCCCGACGCCGTGCTCGACCAGGCGATGCGGCGGTTCTGGGAGCGCGGGTACCGGGCCACCTCCATCGAGGACCTGGTGAAGGCCACGGGCGTCAAGCCCGGCAGCATCTACAGCGCGTTCCCGGGGGGCAAGCACGCGCTCTTCGTGAAGTCGCTGGAGCGCTACTCGAAGCTGGTCGTGCCGCAGAAGCTGGGCGAGCTGGACTCGCCCGGCGCGTCGGTGGCGGAGGTCCGCGGCTACTTCGACGGGCTGGTGCGCGACCTGCTCAGCCCCGAAGGGCGCCAGGGCTGCCTCCTGGTCAACACGGCGATCGAGAAGGCCGCCGAGGACGACGAGGCGGCGGCCGTCGTGCGCGGCCACCTGGCGCGCCTGGAGCGGTGCATGACCCACGCCCTGGAGAACGCCGTCCGCCGGGGCGAGGTCCGGGCCTCGCTGGACGCGGGTGGCAGTGCCAAGTTGCTGGTCGCGACCTGCCAGGGGCTCATGGTCGTCGGCAAGGCCGATCCCGACGAGGCGGTCCTGCGGGTGATCGTCGACAACGCCTTCCTCGCACTCGCCTGACGACCCGTCAAAAGGGCTGCCGTACGCGGCGGCCCCTTTTCTCGGCCCAATACTTGAATGACTACTCAAGAACGAGGTTCGGACATGAAGGCCATTGTCATCTCCACCCACGGCGGCCCCGAGGTGCTCACCGTCACCGAACTGCCCGACCCGGTGGCCGCGCCCGGCGAGATCCTCATCAGGGTCAGGGCGTTCGGCCTCAACCACGCCGAGGCGTACATGCGCAGCGGCGCCTGGGGCCAGGTGGCCGCTGTGCCGGGGATCGAGTGCGCCGGCCTGGTCGAGGACGACCCGTCCGGCGAACTCCCGCCCGGCACCCGGGTGGTGGCGATCCTCGGCGGCATGGGGCGGACCCGCAACGGCAGTTACGCGGAGCTGGTCACCGTCCCGGCGACGAATGTCGTGGCCGTGGACACGCGGCTGCCCTGGGCCGATCTGGCCGCGGTGCCCGAGGTGTACGCCACCGCGTACAGCGCCCTGCACGGCAACCTCGCCCTCCGGGCCGGGGAGACCCTGCTGGTCCGGGGCGCGACCTCGGCGCTCGGGCAGGCCGCGGTCAACCTCGGTGTCCAGCACGGGGCGAGGGTGCTCGCCACGACCCGCAACCCGGCGCACGCGCCCCTGTTGGAGGGGCTCGGGGCCACCGGAGTCCTGGTCGACGACGGCCGCCTGGCGGCGGAGGTCGAGCGGCGGGGCCTGGTCGTCGACGCGCTGCTCGACCTGGTGGGCAACACCGTGCTGCGCGACTCGCTCGCCGCGGTCGGGCCGCGCGGTCGGGTCTGCCAGGCCGGCTTCCTCGGCGGATTCGCACCGGTGGCGGACTTCGACCCGATAGCCGACCTGCCCAGTGGTGTCCGGCTTAGCTTCTTCGGCAGTGCCTTCGTCCTGGGCAGCCGGGCCTTCCCGCTCTCGGAGGTTCCGCTGGACGCGATCTGCGCCCAGGTCGAGGCCGGCGTCCTGAAGGCCCGCCCCGTCCGGGTCTTCGGCTTCGACGAGATCGTCGAGGCCCACCGGGTGATGGAGGCGGGCCGGGCCCTGGGGAAGATGGTCGTCACGCTCGACCGACCCGTCGGCACCCGCGGGGCGGACGGCGTTCGCGGCTCGTAGGGCCGGCGGCACCGGACCGGCCCGGTCGCCGGGTCGGTCCCGTCGCCGGGTCGGCCCCGTCGCCGGGCCGGCCCCGTCACCGGGCCCGACCCCGTCACCCGTTCGGGTGAACACCGGGGTGTCGGGCAAGCCGGGCCGTCGATGACGCCGAAGGCCTCACGTACGAGCCCGCGAGCGGCGGGCTCCCGGCCGGGACAGGAGCACGATGCCTCCAGAGCACATCGACACCCGGCTGCTGGTGGAACTCACCGAGCAGTCGCAGGACCTGAACAGCGACGCCTCGCGGATCACGCGGAGCGCGCTGGCCGACTTCGGACAGGCGGTCGAGCCGGTCCGGCGCCGGTGGTGGGAGCGCGGCGGGGCGCTCGCCGCGGCGGTCGGGACGGTCGCGCTCCTCGGCGGGCGCCGGGCCTTCGCCGACAGCCCCTCGCCGTCGGGCTCCACGGCCGACGACATCATGGCGCTGCAGACCGCCGCCTCGATCGAGAACCTGGCGGTGAGCGTCTACCGGACCGCCGCCGGCCTGCCGTTCATCAAGGACGGCAACAAGACGGTGGCCGCGTTCATCGCGAAGACCACCCAGCAGCACGAGGCCCACGCCCAGGCGTTCAACGCCGCCGCCACCCAGGCCGGCGGCCAGCCCCAGAACGGCCCGGACCCCAAGTACAAGGCCGTGGTCGACCAGGCGCTGCCGAGCATCAAGGGCCCGGCGGACGTGGTGAAGCTGGCCATCACCCTGGAGGACGTGGCGGCGCAGACCTACACCAAGAACGTGTCCCAGGTGAGCAACGCCGACCTGCGCAGGCTCTTCGCCTCGGTGGCCCCGGTGGAGGCCCAGCACCGTGCCACCCTGCTGGCGGTGCAGGCGCTGCTGGCGGGCAACGCCGCGGACCTGGTCACCATCCCGGTCGACCCGTCCAAGCTGCCCGCGGCGGCCGGCAGCGTCGGCTTCCCCGACGCCTTCTACCACACCGACAACGCTTCCCCGATCAGTGAAGGGGCCGTGAAGTGACGACCACCGAGGGCGGCTGGGCGCTCCCCATCAGTGAGCGCGAACTCGCGGGCCTGACGCGCGAGATGCACGAGGCGCACCAGGAGACGCTGCCGGCCATGCGGGCCGGGGCCCTGGACCTGGCGGAGGAGGTCCGGGCCCGTGCGGCCGGCGGGCCGCGCGACCCGGGCCGGCGCCGGTTCCTGCTCGGCGCCGGTGGCGCGGCCGCCGCGCTGACCCTGGCCGCCTGCTCCAGCAGCGGGTCCGGCGGCTCGCCGGAGCCGGCCCCGGGCTCGCCGTCCGGCTCGGCCTCCGGTTCGCCGTCCGGCTCCGCCTCCGCCTCCGGGCAGTACACCGGTGACCTGAAGGTCGTCGCGCTGGCCACCGCGCTGGAGAACCAGGCCGTGGGCGCCTACCAGGCCGCCCTGGACGCCGCGAAGGCGGGCCGGCTCGGCACCGTCCCCCCGGCGGTCGCGACCTTCATCACCACCGCGATGGGCCAGCACGCCGACCACGCCAAGGCCTGGAACTCCGTCCTGACCGGCGCCGGCAAGCCCGCCATCACGGATGTGCCGCTGTCCAACCAGCCGGCCACCCTCCAGGCCCTGGGCGCGGCCACGGACGTCGCCACCGTCGCGAAGCTCGCGCTGTCGCTGGAGGACCAGGCCGCCCAGACCTATCTGTTCGCGACCTACAACGTGACCAGCCCCGGCGGGATCGCCACCGCCGCCACCATCGCCCCCGTCGAGGCGATGCACGCCGCGATCCTCCACTACGTACTGGGCCAGTACCCCGTCCCCGACGACTTCCTGCCCGTCGACAAGGCGGCCAGTCCCAGCCTGCTCACCGTCTGAGCGGGGTCGTCCGAAGACCGGTGCGGGCCCGGGTGCGGGATGTCGAGTCCCTCGCACCCGGGCCCGCACCTCCGCGTCTCACTCCGGGTCGACGACCGCCGCGCCGGCCGCCACGTCCACCTCGCGGCCCGCGACCAGGCGCGCGGTGCCGTCGGCCAGGCGGTAGGTGAGGCCGACCACGGCGGTGCTGCCCTCGGCGACCGCCTCGGAGAGGCAGCGGGAGCGCTCCAGCAGCAGGTCGACGGTGTGCCGGACGTGCTCGGCGATGAAGTCCGCGTCCTCGGTGTGCCCGGCGGCGTTGGCGGCCAGCACGCTCGGGGTCACCCGTTCGACGACGTCCCGCACGTAGCCGGGCGCCGTGGTGCCGTCCGCGACGGCGGCCCGGGTGGCGGCGACGGCCCCGCAGGAGTCGTGGCCCAGCACCACCACCAGGGGGGCGCCGAGCACACTGACCCCGTACTCGATGCTGCCGAGCACCTCCGGCCCCGTGACATGGCCCGCGGTGCGCACCACGAACATGTCACCGAGCCCCTGGTCGAAGATGATCTCGGCGGCGAGGCGGGAGTCGGAGCAGCCGAACAGCACCGCGAAGGGTGCCTGGGCGGGTGCGGTCTCGGTCCGGCGGGCGGCGTCCTGGTTCGGGTGCTCGGGTATGCCCGTGACGAACCGGTGATTGCCGGCCAGCAGCGTCTCGAGGGCTTCCCGGGGGGTCAGAGCCTGTGTGTCGGTCATGGCCGCAGACTATGACGTCCCCGTTCGCGCGGCGTGGGCGGTACCGCCCACCGGGTCGTGGACGCCCGGCCGCCCGGGTTCCCCCGAGGCGTCGGGCGGGCGGCTCAGGTCAGCGGCAGCAGCATAAGGGGCAGGCCGGTGGGACTGGCCGAGCCGCCGGAGGGCTCCTCCGTCACACCGACCCCGACGGCGCCGCCCACGCGGCCGGTGAGCAGCAGCTGCCCGTCGCCCGCGGGCAGCAGGCCGGCCGGGCGCATCGTGCCGCCGTCGCTGAACCAGAGCTGGTACGTCCGCCCCGGCGGCAGGACGGGCATGCCGGTGACGAGGAACGCCGCCTGCCCCCGACCGGCCGACCAGACCACCGTGCCGACGGCAGCGCCGGAGGCCGCGGTGGAGGTGCGCGCGTCCGGGGCGGTGAGCAGGCCGGTGACGGCCGCCTGCTGCTCGCCCTCGCGGCCCGCCCGGGCCTCGGCCCGCTCGGCCCGGTCGTGCTGCTGGACGGCGAGGGCGCCCAGGGCCGTCGCCAGCGCCAGGCAGGCGGCCACCGCCGTCAGTGGCCATCGCGGCGCCGGTCGTGACGCGCGGCGGGACCGGCCGGCGGGCGCGGTCAGGGGCGGGAGCTGGCGGATCTCCCCGAGGCCGGCCAGTACCCGTGCCTTGAGCGCGGGAGCCGGCTCCACCGACTCGGCCGCCCCGAGCCGGGCCGCGGTCACCTCGAACTCGGCGACCTCCTGCGCACAGGCGGGGCACCGGGCGAGGTGGCGCTCGAACGCGGCCCGCTCCTCCTGGGGCAGGGCGTGCAGGGCGTACGCACCGGAGAGGGTGTGCAGGTCGGGTGCCGCGTTCATGAACCAACCCCCAAGCAGTCGCGCAGGCGGATCAGACCGTCCCGCATCCGGGTCTTGACGGTGCCGAGCGGGGTGCCCAGCACCTCGGCGACCTCGGGG
>NZ_JODS01000067.1 GCF_000718025.1 Kitasatospora purpeofusca | reverse complement strand
CCTGCTCGCCGTCCGCACCGCGGAGGGCACCACCGAGGACGAGGCCCTGCGCCTGGCCGGCGCCCTGGAACACGCCTCCGAGCACCCCATCGCCACCGCCATCGCCACCGCAGCCGCCGAACGCCTCGGCACCCTGCCCGCCGTCGAGGGCTTCGAGAACGTCCCCGGCCTCGGCGTCCAGGGCGTCGTGGACGGCCACGCCGTCGTCGCCGGACGCGAGGCCCTGCTCGCCGGGCACGGCCAGCCGCTGCCCGCCCCGCTCGCCGAGGCCAAACGGGCCGCCGAGGCCGCCGGACGGACCGCCGTCGCGGTCGGCTGGGACGGCGCCGCCCGCGCCGTCCTGGAGGTCGCCGACGCCGTCCGGCCCACCAGCGCCCGGGCCGTCGCCGAACTGCGCGCCCTCGGCCTGCGACCGGTCCTGCTCACCGGCGACAACCGCGCCGTCGCCGAGGCCGTCGCCGCCGAGGTCGGCATCCCGGCGGAGGACGTCCACGCCGAGGTACTGCCCGAGGACAAGGTCGCCACCGTGGAGATCCTCCGACCTGCGCTCCGCCGCCGACGCCATCCGCCTCTCCCGAAAGACCCTCGGCACCATCAAGGGCAACCTCTTCTGGGCCTTCGGCTACAACGTCGCCGCGATCCCCCTGGCCGCCGCCGGACTCCTCAACCCGATGATCGCCGGCGCCACGATGGCCTTCTCCTCGGTCTTCGTGCTCACCAACAGCCTCCGCCTCCGCACCTTCCAGGCCGGCTAGCAGCAGCCCGGAACACACCCGGGAAGACGCCCAGGAGACGGCCGAGGGGCCCCTACCGCAGCCGCGGCAGGGGCCCCTCGGCCGTTCGGCGGCCCTCAGCGGCCGAGCAGCTCGCCGCCGTTGCAGTGCAGGATCTCGCCGGTGATGAACCCGGCCTCCGGCGAGGCCAGGAACTGCACCGCCGCCGCCACCTCGCCGGTCTCCCCGATCCGCCCCAGCAGCGTGCGGGCCGCCCGGCGGGAGACCTCGGCCTCGTCCAGCCGCGGCCCGAAGAACTCGGTGCCCGCCACCGTGCCCGGGGCCACGATGTTGGCCGTGATGCCCGAGGTGCCCAGCTGGGCGGCCAGGAAGTTGTTCCAGGCGTGCAGCGAGGCCTTCGCCGCCCCGTACGAGCCCGCCCCGCGCAGCGCCGCGATCGAGCTGATGGTGACCACTCGGCCGGACCCCGGGGTCAGCCGGTCCCGGATCGACTCGGTGAGCAGCACCACGGTCAGCACATTGCGCTCGAAGTCGCCCCGCCAGCGGGCCAGCAGGGCGTGCGGTCCGGCGCCGATCACGGTCTCCCGGCTGCCGGCGTTGTTCACCAGCACATCGATCCGCTCGGGCAGTTCGGCGAGCGCGGACTCCACGGCGTCCGGATCGGCGAGGTCGCAGACCAGCGGGGTCACGTTCGGCCCGAAGCCGGCGGCGGCTTCCTCCAGCACCGCGCGCCGCCGGCCGACGATCACGACCCGTTCGCCGGCCTCGGCGAACCGCCGCGCCACCTCGTACCCGATCCCCGTGCCACCGCCGGTGACAACCACGTTCCTGGTCATCTGCGCACTCCCTCCCCAGCTCCGCCGCCACGCTGCTGGGTGCGGGGCGGTCCGTACCGGAATGCCACGATTCCTATCACGCTCGGTTGCCGTGACTGCGGGGAGGGTGACGTCGCCGCCGCCGGAAGGTGTGGTATGGAGGCGGTACCGCACGCACACGGAGCGTGGCGAGAGGCAGCTCACACCCCCCGGGCGTAACTTCTCGCACGCTGATACGTCTTAGGTTGGTAGTGCGGCAGTTTTTCCGGTGGGCGAAGACGTGGCGAACGGCATAACGTCGACGCGTGGCCACCACTGTCGCCGACGGGGCTCCGGCGGGCCCCGGGTCGGTCGCCGAGGTTGGCGGCCTTCGCGCACGACGCCGGGGTGTGGCAGGGGCCGGGGACGCTTTGAGCGGCCGTCCCGGGCCCGCAGCCGCCCCCGGAGTCGTGCGCCGGACATGGAGGAGCAGAGACCGAGGGCCCGGCCGCAGAAGTGCGGCCGGGCCCTCGTGGCACGGTGTCAGGGCGTGCGCTTGGCGTCAGCGGGCGTCGATCCCGACGTAGTCGCGGATCTCGACGCCGGTGTAGATCTGCCGCGGACGGCCGATCCGGCTGGTCGGGTCGTTGATCATCTCGTGCCAGTGGGCGATCCAGCCCGGCAGCCGGCCGAGGGCGAACAGCACGGTGAACATGCTGGTCGGGAAGCCCATGGCGCGGTAGATCAGACCGGTGTAGAAGTCCACGTTCGGGTAGAGCTTGCGCGAGACGAAGAAGTCGTCCTTGAGCGCGTGCTCCTCCAGCTTGAGCGCGATCTCCAGCAGCTCGTCCGACTTGCCGAGCTGGCCGAGCACCTCGTGGGCGAGCAGCTTGACCTGCGCGGCGCGCGGGTCGAAGGCCTTGTACACGCGGTGGCCGAAGCCCATCAGCTTGACGCCGGACTCGCGGTTCTTGACCTTGGTGATGAAGGCGTCGACGTCGCCGCCGTCCTTCTGGATGCTCTCCAGCATCTCCAGCACGGCCTGGTTGGCACCGCCGTGCAGCGGGCCCCACAGCGCCGAGATGCCCGCCGAGATCGAGGCGAACAGGTTGGCGTGGCTGGAGCCGACCAGGCGCACGGTGGAGGTCGAGCAGTTCTGCTCGTGGTCCGCGTGCAGGATCAGCAGCTTGTCCAGCGCGTTGACGATGACCGGGTTGAGCTCGTAGTCCTCGGCCGGGACCGCGAAGGTCATCCGGAGGAGGTTCTCGACGTAGCTCAGGTCGTTGCGCGGGTAGACGAAGGGCTGGCCCATCGCCTTCTTGTACGCGTACGCCGCGATGGTCGGGAGCTTCGCCAGCAGGCGGACCGTCGACAGGTGGCGCTGGGCCGCGTCGAACGGGTTGTGGCTCTCCGGGTAGAACGTCGACAGCGCGCCGACCACCGAGGACAGCATGGCCATCGGGTGGGCGTCCCGGGGGAAGCCCTGGAAGAAGCGCTTGACGTCCTCGTGCAGCAGGGTGTGCTGGGTGATCTCGCGGTTGAACTCCGCCAGCTGGTCCGCGTTCGGCAGCTCGCCGTTGATCAGCAGGTAGGCGGTCTCGATGAAGTCACCCTTGGCGGCGAGCTGCTCGATCGGGTAACCGCGGTACCGCAGGATGCCGTTGTCACCGTCCACGAAAGTGATCGCGGACTTGTAGGCGGCGGTGTTGCCGAAGCCGTTGTCCAGGGTGACCAGGCCGGTCTGCGGGAGCAGCTTCGAGATGTCGAAGCCGGCGTTGCCCGCAGTGCTCTCGACGACGGGGTACTCGTACTCGCCGTCCTGGTACCGCAGTACTACCGAGTTGTCGCTCACGTCTTCCTCACCGACGAAATGAATCCTCTTCCAAGGTGCCCTGACTGTCTCTACCTTCCCCCATCCGGCGGACAGCCGCGCACCCGGGGTGACCCGAAAGGGCCCGCCCCTACAAAACCTGCCGCCGCAGCCGGTACGAACCGGACAAGATCGGCACCCCACCAGGCTCTGCCGTAAATCTCTTCACGTCAAGAGAACAATAGAGGCAAGCATCCCTTGGAGAATCATCCAGACGCCAACCGGTGGTCGAGCGCGGCATGCCTCCGACCTGCACTGACACTGCGAACAGCCTGGGCGATCGCTTTCCGTGACCCCACCAGCACAACCAGTTTTCGGGCCCTGGTCACCGCGGTGTAGAGCAGATTTCGCTGAAGCATCGTCCATGCGGACATGGTGACCGGAATCACCACCACCGGGTACTCACTGCCCTGCGACCGGTGGATGGTCACCGCGTAGGCGTGCGCGAGCTCGTCCAACTCGTCGAAGTCGTACGGCACCTCCTCGTCCTCGTCCGTCAGCACCGTCAGCCGCTGGTCGTCCACGCTGAGGGCCGTCACCACTCCCACTGTGCCGTTGAAGACCCCGTTCCGCCCCTTGTCGTAGTTGTTGCGGATCTGCGTGACCTTGTCGCCCACCCGGAACGTCCGCCCGCCGAACCGCCGCTCCGCCAGCCCCTCCCGGGCCGGCGTCACCGCCGCCTGGAGCAGCGTGTTGAGGTTCCCCGCGCCCGCCGGGCCCCGGTGCATCGGCGCCAGCACCTGGACATCCCGCCGGGCGTCGTAGCCGAACTTCTGCGGGATCCGCCGGGCCACCACGTCCACCGTCAGACCCGCCGCCAGCTCCGCGTCCTCCTCCGCGAACAGGAAGAAGTCCGGCAGCCCCTCGGTCTGCGGCGGCAGCCCCTCGTTGATCCGGTGCGCGTTGATCACCACCCCCGACTGCTGCGCCTGTCGGAAGATCCGGGTCAGCCGCACCGAGGGAATCGGCCCGCCCTCCGCGAGCAGGTCCCGCAGCACCTCCCCCGCACCCACCGAGGGCAGCTGGTCCACGTCCCCCACGAACAGCAGGTGTGCGCCCGGCGCCACCGCCTTGACCAGCTTGTTCGCCAGGATCAGATCCAGCATCGACGCCTCGTCGACCACCACCAGGTCCGCGTCCAGCGGCCGGTCCCGGTCGTACGCGGCGTCCCCGCCCGGCCGCAGCTCCAGCAGCCGGTGCACGGTCGAGGCCTCCACCCCGGTCAGCTCCGCCAGCCGCTTCGCCGCCCGCCCGGTCGGCGCCGCCAGCACCACCTTGGCCCGCTTCGCCAGCGCCAGGGTCACGATCGACTTCACCGTGAACGACTTGCCGCAACCGGGGCCGCCGGTCAGCACCGCGACCCGCTCGGTCAGCGCCAGCCGCACCGACTGCTCCTGCTCCGGCGCCAGCTCCGCCCCCGTCTTCCGCGCCAGCCAGCCCAGCGCCGCCGGCCAGTCCACGTCCCCGAACCACGGCATCCGGTCGGTGTCCGCCCGCAGCAGCCTCAGCAACTGGTTGGCCAAGGAGATCTCCGCCCGGTGGAACGGCACCAGGTACACCGCCGTGATCGGCTCCCCCGCCGCCCCCGGCACCTGCTCCCGCACCACCCCCTCGGCGGCCACCAGCTCCGCCAGGCAGTCGATCACCAGCCCCACGTCCACCTGGAGCAGCTTCACCCCGTCGGCGATCAGCCGCTCCTCCGGCAGGTAGCAGTGCCCCTGGTCGCTGCTCTGCGACAGCGCGTACTGCAGGCCCGCCTTCACCCGCTCCGGGCTGTCGTGCGGGATGCCCACGGCCTGCGCGATCCGGTCCGCGGTGAGGAAGCCGATGCCCCAGACGTCCGAGGCCAGCCGGTACGGCTCGTTCTTCACCACCCCGATCGAGCCGTCCCCGTACTGCTTGTAGATCCGTACAGCCAGCGAGGTCGAGACCCCCACCCCCTGCAGGAAGACCATCACCTCCTTGATGGCCTTCTGCTCCTCCCACGCGGCCGCGATCTTCTTCGTCCGCTTCGGCCCGAGCCCCGGCACCTCGATCAGCCGGCCCGGCTCGTGCTCGATCACCTCCAGCGTGTCCACCCCGAACCGCTCCACGATCCGCTCGGCGAACCGGGGCCCGATCCCCTTGATCAGCCCCGACCCCAGATAGCGCTGGATGCCCTGCACCGTGGCCGGCAGCACCGTCGTGTAGTTCTCCACCACGAACTGCCGCCCGTACTGCGGATGCGACCCCCACCGCCCGTGCAGCCGCAGCGACTCCCCCGGCTGCGCCCCGAGCAACGCGCCGACCACCGTCAGCAGATCGTTGCCGCCCCGCCCGGTGTCGACCCGCGCCACGGTGTAGCCGGTCTCCTCGTTCGCGTAGGTGATCCGCTCCAGCACCCCCTCGACCTGGGCGAGCTGGCGCGGCACCGCCTGGTCGCCGCTCGTACCGGTCCCGGTTCCGGTTCCGGTGCGCGCCGCCGTCTGCCTGGCCACCGGGCCTCCTGTCACCGTGCGGAAGGACTTCCGCTACGCACCGTACCGTCCGGGTGCGACATCCCGGGTGGCAGTGCCAGGCTGGGGGCAGCGGGGCGGGGCCAGGCCGACATCCGATCACGTCGAAGGAGCGGAACACCGTGCTCACCACCGCCTTCCGGCCGGGTGCCCCCAACTGGCTGGACCTCGCCAGCCCGGACACCCCGGCCTCGGCCGCCTTCTACACCGGCCTGTTCGGCTGGAGCTCCGCCACCGGCCCCGGTGCCGCCCGGCACAGCCTCTTCCGCCGGGACGGCCGGACGGTCGCCGCGCTCGGCCCGGTCACCACCGAGGGCGACCGCGCCGCCTGGACCGTCCACTTCCGCACCCTCGACTCCGACCGCACCGCGGCCCTGGTCCGCGCGGCCGGCGGCCGGGTCCGCTTCGGCCCCTTCGACGTCCTCAACAGCGGCCGCACCACCGGCTGCACCGACCCGACCGGCGCCGACTTCGCGGTCTGGCAGCCGCACGCCGTCGACGGCCTGGACACCGTCACCGAACCCGGCAGCCTCTGCTGGACGGAGTGCTTCAGCATCGACGCCGAGGCCGCCAAGACCTTCTACCGAGCGGTGTTCGGCTGGCAGGAGCAGGACGTCCCGCTCGGGCTCGACCTCTACACGGTGCTCACCCCGCCCGGCGGCGGGACGGCGGACGCGCACGGCGGGATCTGCCCGATCCCGCCCGAGGACGCCGCCGCCGGCATCTCCTCGCACTGGCTCCCCTCATTCGAGGTGCCCGACGTCGACGCCACCCTCGCCACCGCCGAAGGGCTGGGCGCCACCGTCCGGCTCCCCGCCGAGGACGTTCACGGCGTCGGCCGCCTGGCCCGGCTCGTCGACCCGCACGGCGCCGCTTTCGCCGTCGTCACCAGCGCCCCGCCCGGCTGACGACGCCAACCGCCCTTCTAGGGTGTGACCATGAACGATCTGACGATCCGCCGGGCGACCGGCGACGACCTGCCGGCCATTGTCGCGATGCTCGCCGACGACGCCCTGGGCGCGACCCGCGAGAGCCCCGACGATCTCACCCCCTACCGCACCGCGTTCGACCGCATCGACACGGACCCGCACCAGCACCTCGTCGTCGCCGAACGCGCCGGCCGGACCGTCGGCACCCTGCAGCTGACCGTCATCCCGGGCCTCTCCCGGAAGGGCTCCACCCGGACCGTCATCGAGGGTGTGCGCGTCCACAGCGACGAACGCGGCAGCGGCCTGGGCACCGAACTGATCCAGTGGGCGATCGAGCGCTCCCGCGAACTCGACGCCCAGCTGGTCCAGCTGACCTCCGACATCACCCGCACCGACGCGCACCGCTTCTACGAACGCCTCGGCTTCGTCCCCTCCCACCTGGGCTTCAAGCTCGCGCTCTCGGCGCTGTGAGGCTTAGCTTCCGGGTTCGGAATGTAACCGGGCGTTTCCCTCACGCTATGACCACCGAAACACTATGAAACTGTCAACCGCACCCACACCGTGACCTTGGTATGGGGGTCGTTGTTTCAGAACAACACAGTGGACGCGAGCAACTGAGGACAAGCCCTCGGCCTATTAGTACCGGTCAACTCCACCCCTCACAGGGCTTC
>NZ_JODS01000066.1 GCF_000718025.1 Kitasatospora purpeofusca | reverse complement strand
CGGCGAAGGTGACCGAAATGCCCGAATCTCTGGAAGTCGCAAAATCCCGCCCCACCGTCGGATAGACCCGCAGGTCATCAACTCTGCTCCCCGCGCATGTGGGAGCAGCGACGATCCGGTCCGGCGGTTGTCGGTGTAGTCGTCCTGCTCCCCGCGCATGTGGGAGCAGCGACGCTTCACACACCGTGACCGAGGATGCCCATGCCTGCTCCCCGCGCATGTGGGAGCAGCGACCCCTGGCGGTGAGGTCGGCCTCGGCTCTCCCTAGCGCTGCTCGCCCGGGGTGGGGAGGTTGTGCCACGAGTGTCCGCAGCCGCCCTTGCAGTACGTCTGCCTGCGCCGGGTGTCGGCGACGGAGAAGGCCGAGACCAGCACGCGGAACGCGTTGATGTGTTCCTCGGCGGGGAGAATCGCGAATCCGTAGCGAGGAGGATCCATGCGGATCATCACGGAAGCGTTGGCGGTGGGCTTCACGCCGGACCGCGCTACTCCCGCGCTCCCGTCCGCGGCCGTGAGGTGCGCCTGCATCGCATAACCGGCAACTTCCTGCAGGACGGCCTTCCGCTCCGCCGGAGAGAGGAGCGAGAACCAGGCGGTCCCGTCCTCCAACGTGCGGAGCCCTTGGGCGACTTCGTTGACGATCTGCTCTGTGGCGCGCCTTGTTCCTCGCCACTCCTCGGAGCCGATCCCCAGCATTTCCTGGTCCTCTCGCGCTGTTCCGACGAATGGTTCGACCTCGCCGAACCGGCGACGATCAGCCGGACAAGCCGGCCGCCCGCACGCTGTCGTCCTCCCGCACCGGTGGAGGCGAGCCTCCGCTCGGGGTGGCGCGCCAATGTCACGTTACCCGTTCCCCGGCACACGTCGGGACTACCCGGATCGGGTGGTCGACAGGAGCAAGGGTTTCCTGCTCCCTGCACTCCTCGAGACGGGAACAAGTCTGAGTCTCGGGTCCAATTCCGGCGAATCGCAGATCCGGGGGCCTCCCGTATTGGCCGGTTGCACAATCCCGCGCTACCGGAGGGTCGCCGACATTCCGTCAAGGATTTCGCGGACAGCCTTGCGGTCACGGCAACCGTCTCGATCGGACACGTGAGCAGGGCTGCCGAGACGGCGTGTTCGCGGGCGCGGGGACCGGCTGGAGGACTCGGACTGCTCGGGTCGGACAGGGTGGGCCAGTTGCGTGACCCACCTGCAAGGGCAGCCGAAAGACCCGAATCTCTGGAAGTCCGAGGAGCCGAACCGCCCTCGGTATGCCATACGGCCTTCGATACCGATGCTGGGGCGTTCATGCCGAACGGCTCACGCAACTGGGCGATACGTCGACCCAGCTGACCGCCTTCACCATGCCCCCTCGGCTTGCTCGGCGGGGGTGAACCAGTGGAATTCGAAGTGCCGCGCGAGAGAGTAGGGATGCTGCGGATCAGTCAGCATCCGGTGGACGAACTCCGTCGAGGAGCAGTCGAAGCGCTTCCAGGGCTCCCCATTGTCCCTGCTGGCGAAGACCGGCCACTCGTCCGGGTCCGGGTCCTCGACCAACCAGCAGAACGAGTGCTCGGCCGAGGTCATGGCCCATCGGAGGAGCTTGATCGCCGGTCTGCTGGAGGGGGCGGAGCCAAGGAACTCAGTGGGGTCGGCGGTGATCAGATCGAGGTCCAGGTACCTCGAGCCCGGCGCGCAGA
Source organism: Kitasatospora purpeofusca (assembly GCF_000718025.1). Taxonomy (GTDB): domain Bacteria; phylum Actinomycetota; class Actinomycetes; order Streptomycetales; family Streptomycetaceae; genus Kitasatospora; species Kitasatospora purpeofusca. The sequence continues at coordinate 5,724 of NZ_JODS01000066.1, read as the reverse complement.
GGTCGAAGTTGTCGTCGAAGGTGCCCGCGCCGAAGGTCTCGACCAACAGTCGGTAGTCGCCAGGAAGGCGAAGGCCCAGCTTCCGTTCCGCGGACTCCCAGTCGACCGGCCGCCGGGGCCCTTGCCAACCGGTCAGTGCGGCCAGTTCCGCGGCCGACGACGGCGCAGCGGCTCCCGTCCGACTCGCGGGGGCTGGAGCTGCCACGGCAGTGAGAAAAGGCCCAGTGCCGCCGACGCCCTTGAACAGGCCGACCCCGAGCCACCTCTGCCCCACACTCCACCCGTACATTTCGACGGCCCGGTCCGCCAGAATGTCGGCCAGCGGGGGACCCGGCAGGCGCCGGAGCGACGGATCCGTGAAGCCGTCCAGGGCCACGGTCCTGGCCGGTCCGAAGCGCGACCTCACCGCGGCCACCACCGCGTCCAGCTCGCCGGTTGCGAGATCGACCAGCTGGTAGCCCTGGGCTTCTTTGGCGTTCTCCCGGCCAGCCACCTCGCCCGGAACTGGCCTGGCAAGGAGGTCTTCGATCACCTTGAGATGAGCAGCGTTGTCCACGGCGAGGAGTAAACCCCACGGCGCGGACACTGCTCGCGAGGCACCGGAACCGGAGTCACCGAATGGGCGCGCTCGTCAGAGGTTGCCGGTTGGGGACGGTGGGGCTCGGTGCGGGCCGCCGACGGCTCCAAGGCCGGGTGACCGTCCACGCCATGGGCGGCACCGCCATCGTGGCCGCCGCTGTCGCTGCGGCCCGGGACTTTCCGCGCCTTCGGGTGCTGGCGCTGACCGTCGTCACCAGCATGACGGACGCCGATCTCGCCGACATCGGCGTCATCGGCTCGGCCTCAGCCTCGGTCTCGGCCTCGAACTCGACCGAGGAGCAGGTGCTGCGGCTGGCCCGGCTGGCGGAGGGCGTCGGCTGCCATGGCGTGATCGCGTCGCCGCAGGAGGCCGGGCCGCTGCGTGGCGTGCTGGGAAGCAGCGCCCTGATCGTCACGCCCGGGGTCGCGCTCCCCGGTGGGTCCGCCGGCGAGCACGCCCGGTCCGGGACGCCGGGTGCTGCCGTTGCCGCCGGTGCGTCACATGTGTTGGTGGAACGCTCGGTCACCCGGGCCGCGGACCCCGTGGCGGCGTTCCGGCTCGTCCGCGCCGACCTGGAGCTGTGAGAGCGGCCGCCCGGCATGGTCCGGAAGCGCTCGCTATCCCGGGTAGGGGTCGTAGCAGTCGGGGACGGGGTTGTAGAGGGCGTCCCAGGTGGCCGGACCGACGATGCCGTCCCGGGGGAGGCCGTGACACCCCTGGATCCACCTGATCTTGGTGCGGGTCAAGGGGCCGAAGATGCCGTCCACGGTGAGTTTGGGGACGCCGCCCCAGACGTTGGTCAGGCACTGGGCCTGCTTGACGGCAGCACCAGTCGAACCCTGACTGAGCACCGGGCGGTGGCTCGACGAGGTGTAGGCGCAGCCGCCGGGGACGGCCGCGGTGGCCTGGGGTGCGATCAGGCCGGCCGCGCCCAGGGCGAGCGCGGCAGTGAGGACGGCGGCGACGGTTCGGCGGCGTTGCACGGGCGAATTCCCTTCTTCGGCGTAAGTTATGACGATTCGTCATAGCTTTGCGCCTCCAGCCTAGGAGCCGTGTTCCCGGGGTCGGCAGGGCGCGACAGGACGCGCACGGAGCGTTCTTCCGGCGTGGGGCGGCACACCGCCACTGGGCGGCCCCGGCGGGTGCGTGGGGTCGGACCGGTCCACCCGAGCGCGTGCACGACCCTGCCCGGCGGGTGCCCGGGGGCCGACCGAAGGGGCAGGAGGGGCGAAGAACGCGATCGCCGCTGACCCGCTGATCGACCGGGCCGCGGCCGACCACTACTCCCCTCCGCCGTGGAAACCTGCACGCGACGCATTCTTCGAGGCTATGGCCCACTCCCTGCCGGTAGCGAAGAGCACGTCGACGCCTACCGGCTTTACCTTGGGCTCAAGTGTGGGACTGGCTCCGCTCGATCGGCGCCCTCGGCCTCCTTAACGGCTTCGTCAACGACATTGGCACCCGCCACGCCGCCGTGCCCCGGGCCAGGCGCAGCCCACCCAACCGTGCCGGACGGGGAGCGGAGACGGGGTTGGCCGGATGGTGGGTAGGGTGACCCTGGTGCGCAGCCCATCGGCGAAGGTGACCGAAATGCCCGAATCTCTGGAAGTTGCAAAATCCCGCCCAACCGTCGGATAGACCCGCAGGTCATCAACTCTGCTCCCCGCGCATGCGGGGTTGGTCCCACCGGCATGGGCCTCTTGAACGGCATCCGGGCCTGCTCCCCGCGCATGCGGGGTTGGTCCCGGGATCCCGGCGGCCAGGCCGGGCACCGTGGCCTGCTCCCCGCGCATGCGGGGTTGGTCCCAACTCATCGGCGAACAGGATGCGATTCCCCTTCTGCTCCCCGCGCATGCGGGGTTGGTCCCATGGGCCTCGCCTTGGCGGACTGCTGGATCAGCTGCTCCCCGCGCATGCGGGGTTGGTCCCCTCGCTCTCTCTCAAATCACGAGGTCCTGTGCCCTGCTCCCCGCGCATGCGGGGTTGGTCCCGTGGACAGGCCCGGTCCTCAAGCGCCCGCACGCTGCTCCCCGCGCATGCGGGGTTGGTCCCCGACGCGCCAGAGGGAGGCCGCAGGGAGGCAGCTGCTCCCCGCGCATGCGGGGTTGGTCCCCGGGACGCCAGTGCCTCCGTCAGCACGGCGCCCTGCTCCCCGCGCATGCGGGGTTGGTCCCGAGGGCAAGGGCACCCAGGCCCTCGACCAGGTCTGCTCCCCACGCATGCGGGGCTGGTCCCGTCCACGACATGGGCTTCGCCTTCAGGATGAGCTGCTCCCCGCGCATGCGGGGTTGGTCCCTGACGGCCGAGCTTCGCGCGGCCGGCCTCGGACAGGGCGAGGCAGTCAGCGCACCACGGGGATCGCGCCGGACCGCCAGTCGGCGAGCCGCTTGCGGATGCTCGGCACCATCGGCAGCCCGTCCGTCTCGGCCGGGGTGAACCACGCCACCTCGTGGGACTCGTCGGACACCAGCAACTCCCCACCGAGCGGACGCCCAAGGAGGCAGATGCTGAACTCCTGGCGGACCTCGCCGTCGTCGTAGGCGAAGACGTGCCCGGGGTTGGTGTAGGTGCCGACGATGCCGATGATCTCGATGTCGAGGCCGGTCTCCTCGCGGGTTTCCCGAATGCCGCACCCGGCGAGGGACTCGCCGAGGTCCATCTTCCCGCCGGGCAGGGCCCACATACCGTTGTCGGTGCGGCGCTGGAGAAGAACCCGGCCCTCGTCGTCGACCACAACGACGCTCGCGGCCGGGACGAGGCTGTTCGCCTTGGGAGCGTGCGGGTCGTCCTCGTAGTCACGCCTCGGCATGTGCTACCTCCGTGGTCGGGATCGTCCACACGTCGCGCGCCTTCGCCCACAAGTCCTCGGTGACGCCGGCGAAACGGTCGAACACACCGTCGTCCTGCTGTCGGCGGAAATGCATCATCGGGGCGTCGTGGCCGATCCTACCGGGCAGCAGCGGGGTGACGATCATGTCGTTGTCGAAGCGAAAAACGCTGAGCGAGACGTGGCCGGTCTCATACCGGGCCTCGATGGTGGTGTCCCGCAATTTCGCCAGCTCCGAGAGGGTGACCTCGATTCGAGTGGAGAGCGTGAGCGGGACGTCCTCTTCCAGCTCGCGCCGGCGGGTGACCGGGTGGCCGGGCTCGCCGAGGAGGAAGCGGACGCGGACGCCGACCTCGGCCTTCTTGCGGAGCATCGCACCGAAATTGGCGTGCTCCAACCACAAGAAGTAGTTGGTGTACCCGGCGAAGGTCAGCTCACGGGTCGCCCCCTTTATCAGTGACCGCCACAGGGCTGCTGGGGCCGCCGACCGGTACGGGTACATCTGCACCACCTCCCGATCCGGGCCGCTCTTCACGAACTGCTGTACGGATGGCCAGAGCACGGCTTCCTCCACCTCGAGGGCTCGGCTGGCCGCCGCGCGGTGCCGAGGGTGAGGCTCGCGCGAGGGGTTGGCGATCCATCGGCTGACGGTCTTGGGGTCGACTCCGCACACCCGAGCGAGCTGGGACTCGGACATGCTGGCATGCACCAACGCGTCGAAGAGGGGACTGTGCACGGACGCGCCTCTCACATTGGGGACGTTTCAAGGTGTACGGCAAAGACGTCCCAGACGTCCCGAAAACGGGATGTGACGTCCCGTCGGGTGAGCCGACGATTCTGGTGTGACGCAGCAACCCCTGCCACCAGCCCCGTCGCAGTTCAACCGAGCCCAGAAGGACTGCCACGCCTGCATCAACTGCGGTGGCAGCAAGGGCGAACTGGCCTCGGCAGGCCACGTCTGCGTCCCGGACCTGCCCGGCCTGGGCTGGGCGGTCGTCGCACACCCCGCCTGCCGCACCGCCCCCGAGGAGGAGCAGTGACCAGCCCCCGCACCACCCCGATGCCCCGCAGGCCCCAGCCCGACTCACCCCGGCCCAGCGCGACGGCCGCGCCTGCGTGTCCTGCGGCGGCACCGACAGCCTGAAGGAGGCCGGGCACGTCGTCGACCGCGGCCTGGGCTTCGCGGTAAAGACCTGCCGGTCCTGCCGCCGGAACGGGGGTCGCGGGTGAGCGCGGCCGGGGGACTCCAGCCCGCCCCGGTGTGGACGGAGGGGACGTGCGGTTCGTGCGGCACCCACCCGGTCAAGGGGCCCCTGATCGTTACGGTTGACGAGCGGACGGAGCTGGTGGACCACTGTCGCCGGCCGGCCCGACCAAAGGGTGAGCGGCCGCGCCGACACCAGAGGACCCGGTGAACCCCGGACGTCGCAGGCCGCCCGCAGCGGACACGGCCCGCATCGCACTGGGGACGTGCATCGGCTGCGGGGAGACGGCCTACGGCCACCCCGTCATGGACCGGCGGCGGGGCCGCACTGTGCGAGTGGAGCACTGCACCGGAGACGCCCGCCGCGATCCTCCCCAGCTGACTTCCGCAGCAGCAGTGTCGGTCGCCGCCGTGGTGGTGGTGGTGGTGTGCGTGCTGCTGAGCATCTGGCGTTGACTCCCTGGCCGGCGCCCGGCGGGGCGTCGGCCAAGGCCTACTCGATACAGAACAACCGCCTGAGCGCCAAGCCGAGCCCGTACGCAACACGGGCGAGCCGGTCGTGCGCCGCCCCCGCCGTCCCGTCCTCCAGGCCGCTGATCGTCTTGCGGTCGAGCCCGGCCCGCTCCGCGAGCGCCTCCTGCGGGAACCCCCGTAGCCCCCTGACCGCCGGATGCGGGCCAGATCCCGGCGTCTGCCAGGACCTCGCAGCGCTCAACCCTCCCGAATCCACCTCGCGGCGGGCGGGCGGTCGGTCGGGGTCGTCCAGTGTCGACCCTGCTGCCGACGTAAGTGTGCTGAAGCGCTGGGAGGCCATGGTCACCGCGACGACCTGGCGCTACACGTACTTGACGTTGCGGCCCGGCCACCTGCGGAATCTCGGCTGCGGCACGCCCGCACGCGACGCACTGTTCGAGGACCTCGGTCCGCTCCCCGCCGATAACGCAGAGCGCCTCGACGTCTACCGGCTTTACCGTGCAATCGAATTGTGGACGGGCTCCGCGCTCGATCGGCACCCTCGGCCCCTGGCGGCTTCGTCGACGACGTTGCCCAGCTGGCGAACCAACGCTCCGCAGCGCCGTCGTGCCCCGGGCCAGGCGCAGCCCACCCAACCGT
>NZ_JODS01000065.1 GCF_000718025.1 Kitasatospora purpeofusca | reverse complement strand
GCAACCCGACCACCACCGCCGCACCACCCACGCCCTCGACGCCCTCACCCGCGGCGCCCACCTCCCCCTCCTCCTCCACGGCACCCCCGCCGAATAACCCCGGGCTCTCTGCCGGCAGCGGATCGCTCCGATCCGCTGCCGACCGCGCCGTTCGACCTTGCGCTGCCTCCACCGGACTCGGGGTGCAGGCCGTGCCTGTTCGATCGCGGAGGATATGGGCCTCGGGGTTGAAGTTGCCGCTGCGGCAGCTCCTACGGTCATAACCAGGGCCGGAGAGACCAGCCCTGCGACACACGTGCAGGAGTCGTGATGGACTGGCCGATCTCAGAGGTGGCCCGGATGTCGGGCGTGACCGCGCGGACACTGCGTCACTACGACGAGACCGGCCTACTGCCGCCGGCCCGGGTCGGCGCCAACGGCCACCGCTACTACGAGGAGCACCAGCTTCTTCGGCTGCAACAGATCCTCGTACTGCGGGCGCTGGGCGTCGGGCTGCCGGAGATCGACCGGATCCTCGCAGCGCGGGTCGACGAGGTGGATGCCCTCCGCGGCCACCACCGGCGGCTGCTCGCCGAACGGGACCGCCTCGATGCCCTCGCCGACACCGTCTCCCGCACGATCGCCGAACTGGAGCAGTCCAGGAAGGACGGCACCCCCATGACCATCAACCGCCCGGAGAACCTCTTCGAGGGCATCCAGCCCTCCCAGTACGAGGACAGCCTGCGCGACTTCCCGGAGTTCGCCGAAGCGGCCAACCAGCGGGCCGCCACGATGGATCCGACCGAGGTCGAGGCCAGTCAACGCGAGCGGACCGCACAGATGATCCGGCTCGCCGAACTCATGACCGCCGGCCTCCCGGCCGACGCCGAACCCGTTCAGGCCGAGACCGACGCCCAGTACCGGGCCCTGGTGGAACTGCACGCCGTGTCCGCCGAGGACTTCCGCGCCATCGGCCGCTCCTGCGTGGACAACGACGCCTGGCGCACCGCCTACGAGGCGATCACCCCTGGTCTGGCCGCGTACCAGCGCGACGCCATCGAGGCGTACGTCACCACCCGGCTGACCTGAACGCTGACCTGACCGCGGCGCAACCGCCATCTCGCCACAGGCCCGTGATAGCGGTTGTGCCGCGCCGCGGCGGCCGGCGGTGTTCGACACCGAAGACCCGCTCCGGCTTCCTCAACAGCGCGAAGCCGGCCCGGCCCGGCGGTACATCTGACGCTCGATCATTCTGATTCGGCGACGTGGCCTGAAGGGAACCCGCTCGGCCTCCCAGGTTGTCCAGTAGAACGATATGACGACACGACCTGCGGGAAGGACGCCGGTGCGGGACTCGCCTTCCGACCATGAAGCGGACTTCATCCGCTTTGCCCACGCTGTCCATCCGGCGATGCTGCGCACCGCCAGGCTGCTGACCGGGGACCCGCACGCCGCCCAGGACTTGGCCCAGAGCGCCCTGCTGCGGATCTACATGTCCTGGGGGCGTTCCGATACGTGGGACAACCCTGCGGCCTACGCCCGCAGGACCCTTGTCAACGTCCACGCCACGTGGCGTCGGAGGCACTGGTACCGGGAGATCCCCCACCGCAGCCCCCGCGAGCGGGGCCAGGCCCAGGACCCCGCGCAGAGTTGTGGGGACCTGGTGGACCTGGAGCGCGCTCTTGCCGCGCTGCCGGCCGCGCAGCGCACGGTCCTGGTCCTCAGGTTCTACGAGGACCTGAGCGTGGAGCAGGTCGCGCAGCTGCTGGGGTGCTCGGTGGGGACGGTCAAATCCAGGACAAGCAGGGCCCTGGACCGCATCCGCGGACGGGTGGAACTGTCCGGACGCGCAAGGAGGGACCAGGAATGAACGACTTCGAGGGCCGGGAACAGGAGGAACTCCGTTCGGGTTTGAGGGAACTGGCGGATCAGCAGGTTCCTGTACCGGCGCCGGTGCGCGAGGTGGTGGAGCGCGGGCGGCGCCGTCGTCGGGTGCGGGTGGCCGGTGCGGTCACGGCCGTCGTGGCGTGCGCGGTGGCGGCGGGCGTACTGTCCGGGCCGCAGTCCGCGCCGGACGAACGCCGGTCGGCGCAGGCGGTCGCGGAACCGACGGTCTCGGCGACGGCCTCCGAATTCGCATCCGCACCGGCAGCGGCAACGGCACCGGCTCCGGTCCGCCGCGAGGTGGATCCCGCCGGTCCGCCGGCCCAGCCCGGCAGTCCGGTGCTGGGCCAGGCGTATCCGTTCGACTGGGACGTCCATTGCGGGGCGCGGTACCTGCGGTTCGCGGGGAGGATCTGGCAGGCGCAGGCCGAGGTGTCACTGCCGCCGGGGCTGCCGGGAGTCCACGGGCCGAACTCCGCTCCGCTGGTGGTGCCTGGCTATGTGACGGTCACCGGGGCGGACACGGCCCGGTTCGAGGCGCCCGGCTACCTTCGGGAACCGGCCGCGTTGCGGGCCGTGGACGACGCACCGCTCTGCGCGTGAACCCGGGGCGGTGCCCGGTGGGCACCGCCCCGGGTTCGCGTCAACGGGGACAGAGCTGGTGCAGGACCTTCTGTTGTTCATGCCGGAATCTCAACCCGCGCGCCGATCGCCCCGCCACTGCGTTCTCGTCGGCAATTCGATTGCCGCGCGACGCGTCGATCCCTAGGGTCGACGCATGCCGCAGCCGGGTCAGCCACCTCCAGGGACCGCGTGGGCCGAACCGCTGTTGCGGGAGGTGTTCCCCGAGGCCGAGGTGGTCGAGGTACTGCCGCGTACGGGCGGCCAGTTGAGCACGGTGTACGAGCTGCGCTGCACCGATCCCGCCCACTCCGCGATCCTCAAGGTGTACGCGCCCGAGTGGGCGTGGAAGCAGGCCAAGGAGGTCCACGTCTACCGGTTGCTCGCCGGCCTCGACACCCTCCCGGCACCGCGAGTACTCCACCACACCCCGGACGGAGCACCCGGCGGCCGGGCCGTCACGATCCTGAGCCTGCTTTCGGGGCTGCCCCTGTCGGAAGCATCGAAGGATCTTGATGCCTCACAAATCCCTTCCTACTACCGGCAGATGGGCGCCTCCCTCGCCACGATCCACCAGATCGGCCAGGAGGCCTACGGGTACGTGACCGACCGCATCCTCGACCCTCGCCCCGACAACGGCACCTACATGCGTCACCAGTTCGCCAAGAAGCTGGCGGAGTTCAAGACCCTCGGCGGCGACGACCGACTCCACGACGCGGTCGCACGACGCATCGAGCGCGACGGATCCCTGTTCGACAACTGCCGGGCCGCCGTTCTCTGCCACAACGACCTCCACGAGGGCAACGTGCTCGTCGGCCCCGGTCACGCGACCCGCGTGACCGGCATCATCGACGTCGAGAACGCGATCGCCGCAGACCCCCTGATCGACCTCGCCAAGACCGACTACTACGCCCTCGGCCGCGGCGAACCCGAACGCCAAGCCCTGCTGGAGGGCTACGGTCCACTCCCTCCCGATGCGGCAGAACGCCTCGACCTCTACCGGCTCTACCACGCCCTCGAGTTGTGGGACTGGTTCCGCTCGATCGACACCGTGGGCCCACTGTCCAGCATCGCCGAGGACATCGCCCGGCTGGCCGACCGGCGCTCCGACTCACCTTCGTGACTCGTGCAACTCGCACAGCAAGCGGATACGGAGCCGGTCAGGATGGATAGGCTGACGCTGGTGCGCAGCCCGCCGATGAAGGTGACCGAAATGCCCGAATCTCTGGAAGTTGCAAAATCCCGCCCCAACGCCGGATAGACCCGCAGCTCACCAACTCTGCTCCCCGCGCATGCGGGGTTGGTCCCGAGGTCAGGCGCAACGGGCGCCGGCCCCACCAGCTGCTCCCCGCGCATGCGGGGTTGGTCCCCGCGTGGAGTACTTCGTCCGGGAGGCCAGCCTCTGCTCCCCGCGCATGCGGGGTTGGTCCCCGCGTGGAGTACTTCGTCCGGGAGGCCAGCCTCTGCTCCCCGCGCATGCGGGGTTGGTCCCCCACTGCCCAGCCCTGGGCTGCGGCTGGTGCTGCTGCTCCCCGCGCATGCGGGGTTGGTCCCGGGAGCCGCGCGCTCGGCCTGCAGTACGTCCGCTGCTCCCCGCGCATGCGGGGTTGGTCCCAGGCCCGCGCTGACCAGGGCCGGGTACTCGTCCTGCTCCCCGCGCATGCGGGGTTGGTCCCCGGATCCTGTTCGCCTCCGCCCGGCGGCTGGGCTGCTCCCCGCGCATGCGGGGTTGGTCCCGGAGGGTTCCCCACCGAGTGTTGAAGGGCGAGCTGCTCCCCGCGCATGCGGGGTTGGTCCCCTGGCCGCGCGACGGCTGCGACGGCTGCGACGGCTGCGACGGCTGCGCGACTGCTCCCCGCGCATGCGGGGTTGGTCCCTTGGCGACGACGTCAGCGGGCTTGGCCTTGAACCTGCTCCCCGCGCATGCGGGGTTGGTTCCGGCATCAAGGGCCACGCCGTCGCAATCAACGTCTGCCCCCGCACCGGCTGACGAAGTTCACATATGCCGGATGCACGCGGGGCCGTGAGCGAGCCGGCGGCCCCTGTTCTCCGAGTGGCCTCCGAGGTCGGGTTGGCGGCCGAGGTGCCAGTCCTCGTCGAGGCCCACCCGTGACCCGGCCGCCCTTCGGGCCCGACGAACTGTGAGCAGCAAAGGGTCCGGTCCACCCGTTTCCCAAGCCAGAAATGCAGACGGGGTCCAGCGCCTGTGTGGCGCCGGACCCCGTCCGACTGTGGAGCGCCAGGCCCGGGTTGCACGGACTCTTCCTACTGAAAGTAGGACGTGCTCTGGTAGCACCGCTGACGCCTGGCGAGGAATCATCTCCCTCGCGACATCAAGAAGATTAGCAGCTCAGCGCCCATGTTCCGAATCGCGGTCGAGTCATGGCCGAGGTGGAGACGCAGGCCTTCCGGGGACCTCCCTTCGAAGCCTGCACGGAACCGGTGGAACTCACCCGGGTGTCCGACTGCATCGGCGTTCGAGACCTCCGCCAACGCCTCGAAGAACTCCTGGCACTCGAAGCGACCGACGACGGAGTGCGGCGGAGTCGGCCGTAGTGGCGAGGTTCGTTGCCCGGCATAACGCCGCCCCTGCGATTCCGCTGGCGAAGTCGAAGCGGGGCCCGCGGCTGCTCGATCCGCAGAGCGGACCGGACGCTACCCGTCAGGGGAAGCTGAAGCGGGTGCCTCCAGCACGGCAGGACCGTCTGCCCGCCCGGAGGGTCCGGGTAGACAGCGGATGCGACGGAGCAGCAGATCCATGCGCTCGGGTATCAGACCGAGCGGTTCCGGCTCATCCTCACTGTCTCCCTGAGTGGAAGAATTGGTCTGTCGGCCAACAGTCGATCCGGCCGCAACGCTCGGAAGGCAAGATGACTCACTCCTCCACCGCTGCCCTGTTGGGTGCGACGGCCCTGATCCTGTTCGAGACGATCGCGATCGTTCTCTTCTTCTGCATCGCGATGCCGCTGTTCGCGGGTGGTATCGCGTTCGAGGACGAGACGGCACCGACTCCGGCCTACGTGCCGTACGGGTTCCTGGTCGCGGGGATCGTCATGGCCGGGGTCAACGGTTGGGCGGCTCGGGGCCTGTGGGCGATGCAGTCGCCGAGCACGGCGTCCCGTGGATCCTCCGCCTTGGTGGGGGCGGGAGCGGTGCACATCCTGCTGCTCGGGTTCGGGCTGCTGTCGGGGGAGCACCTGTTCACGATCTTCGCGGCGGCGGTGCTGGCCCTGCTCGCCGTGCTCGCCCGGCCGGCGTTCGCGAAGCCGTCCGGCTGACAGCAATTGTGGTGGAGTGGGAAGTCGGACTCTCCGACTTCCCACTCCACCGAACGCCCTCGACGGCCCAACTGATCGTTTCAGAATGAGTTGAGCTGTGGGCCTTGTGCTCGGCGATCTTGGTCAGCCAGGTGTCCAGGATGCGTGCTGATCCTGTTCCACTACCTCCGCGAGCGTGAGGGTTCCGTCCTCTGCCTCGACGACTCGCACCGCGATCCCTCCGCGGTCCTCACCGGGAAACGCAATGGAGAAGTGGGGATCTATCTCCATGAGGAAGTCCCAGCCCTCGCGTTGGGTCGTGTCAAGGGCGTTGGCATGCCGACCGGTTGCCCGCCACTGGCCGACTGCGTCAACAGAGACGGTAATGTCGATGTCGTACATCTCAAGGCAAGTCGACTGATTGGCCCACCATTCGAGGCGGCCCTGGCTCACAAATCGATCCATGAACTCACTATGCCCGGTGCGTAGGCCAGCCGGGTAAGCCTGTACGGCGGCCTGGCCGTCGTGGGCCAGGCCGCGAGACAGAACTGAATGGGGCGGACCAGACAGGTCCTGCCTCAACCGGCTCCAGCACAGGGCTGCGGTTCGATCGGCCCGCGCGGGGCCGCTCGCGGGTCGCAGGGGCCCGCGGTCGTCCGCCACCCCGGCCAGCGACGCCTTCGGCAGCGGGTCGTCCCGCAGGGCCGGTTCGGGACGGGCGCCGACGCGGAGCGGGCACGCTGTTCGATAGTCTTCGGCGCGGAGTCACGGCCGGTGGCGGCCGCCCCCGAAAGGCGGTAACTCCCCACTGTGGGAACGTACTCCGCCGTAGTCCTCGCGCCGGGCCACCGGTGCGATACCGCGCCGGGAGGGGCCGATGGAAGATCCGGAGTGCTGCGTCGAGGCGTTGTTCGACGCGGAGGCCGAGACCCCGGCCGACATCGCCCAGCTGTGGACGCCCGCGCTGCACCGCTCGGTGATGGAGCGGCTGCGGGCCGCACCGGGGCCCGGCACCCGCGTTGTGCACGAGTACGTCTCCGCCGTCCACCGGACGCCCGGGACGTACCGGTCCGGGCGTCGGCGGGAACTGCGCAACGACCGCGCGGTCCTGGAGGCCGTCGACCACTGGGTCGTGCGTGGTCCGGACGGCGCGGACGCGACGCAGGCCGCGAGCATCCTCGAACACGGGATCGCCTCCGCCGTACGCCGCTACGAACCGGAACGGGCGAGCACCTGGTACGCCCTGTGGCGCGGCCACCGCCGGGGGCGGCCGCTCCGCCGGCACCGCGGGTTCCACACCTTCATGGAGGGTGGCGTGGACGACTGCCCGGACTGCGTCCGCGACATGGACCGGCTTGCCGACGGCGGTTTCGAGCGTGAGGCCGCCGAGGCGGTCGCCGCGGGCCGTCCGGCCGCCGAGTGGACGGAGCAGGCGGTTCGGCTGGTCGCCTGGGTCACCGCGCAACACCACCCGCACTTCCGGTTGTTCACCCGGCGTGACACCGGCCACGTCTGGTACCTCGACCTGTTCGGCACCGGCGTGCTGGTCTTCGACGGCCGGTCCGTCAGCCCCGCGCCGATGCCCTACACTCTCGAACCCGCCGACGACCGCGCGTTCGTCGCCGGTGCGACCCGCTGCGAGCAGCGGGCGGTGGCCTTCTCCGGGAAGCACAACTACCGGGCGGCGCTGCGGTACGGACGCCAGGTACTGCTGGTGGCGGGTACCCACCACGCCTCCCGGGGCGGGGCGGAGATGGACTACTCGCTCTGGCTCTCGCCGGGGACGGCCGAGGCGGCGGCCGGGCTGATCGAGGACTTCACCGCTTCGCTGCCACGGTCCTACCGGCGTGTCCCGGCCTGGTCGGACGCGAAGCGCTGGTCCCTCCTGCGCAGATACAGCGGTGAGCCCGCGCTCGGGGTCTGGGGCCGCCACTGGGCAGCGGGGATCCAGGGCGCACGCCCCGAACACGAGTTCGCCGACGAGTCGGCGGCGATCGCCGCCCTGGAGGCGCAGGAACTGGACTGGATCAGAGCCGGCAAGGTGCTTACCAACCTCTACCTGCGCGTGCCCGCACCGTCGCTCGTCACCGGGGCACCCGGCCCGCCGGGCGGCGGGAGCACGACGTGATCGGCCACCGGGCCGCACACCGTACCGCGTACCCGGCCGTACACCTTCGTCGACGGTCGCCCGGACGGGCCGTCGCCTCGACGCCCACCGGCTCTACCGTGCGCTCAAGTGTGGGACTGGCTCCGCTCGATCGCCACTCTCGGCCCCTGGCGGCTTCGTCGACGACGTTGCCCAGCTGGCGAACCAACGCTCCGCAGCGCCGTCGTGCCCCGGGCCAGGCGCAGCCCACCCAACCGT
>NZ_JODS01000064.1 GCF_000718025.1 Kitasatospora purpeofusca | reverse complement strand
GCGCCGCCGCCAACTCACCGATCGAATGGCCCGCGACGAAGTCCGGCCGCACACCCCACGACTCGAACAACCGGAACAGCGCCACCTCCACCGCGAACAAAGCCGGCTGCGTCCACCCCGTCTCGTCCAACCCCTCACCCGAGACGATCACCTCGCCCAACGGCAGCCCCAACGCCCCCGCCACCGCATCGAAAGCCTCGGCGAAGACAGGCTGCGAGGCGTACAACTCACGCCCCATACCGACCCGCTGGGAACCCTGCCCGGAGAACAGGAACGCCAGCCCGCCCGAACCCGCCACCCCACGCACCACATCGACGCCCTCGGGATCGCGCAGCGCCGCCGGATCACCCAGCACCACCGCCCGCTCCTCCAACGCCGCCCGCGTGGCGACCAGGGAGCGCGCAATCTCCAGCGGATCGCCCGTGAGCGCCAACTCGGCGACCCTGGAGCCCTGTTCGCGCAGCGCCTCCGGAGAGCGGGCCGACACCACGAACGGCAGCAGCCCGGCGTCCACCGTTGGTCCGGCGGCCTCCACCGGCGCGGACTCCTCCACCGGCGCCTGCTCGATGATCACGTGAGCGTTGGTCCCGCTGGCGCCGAAGGCCGAGACGCCGACCCGGCGCGGGCCGTCCACGGCGGGCCAGTCCCGGGGCTCGGTGAGCAGTTCCACGGCGCCCGCCGACCAGTTGACGAACGGGGTCGGCTCGTCCACGTGCAGGGTGCGCGGCAACACGCCGTGCCGGATCGCCTGCACGGACTTGATCACACCCGCCACACCGGCCGCGGCCTGGGTGTGGCCGATGTTGGACTTCAACGAGCCGAGCAGCAGCGGCTGTTCGGCGGGGCGCTGGCGGCCGTAGGTGGCCAGGATGGCCTGGGCCTCGATCGGGTCGCCGAGCCGGGTGCCGGTGCCGTGCGCCTCGACGGCCTGGACGTCGGCGGCGGACAGCCGGGCGTCGGCCAGGGCGGCGCGGATCACCCGCTGCTGGGCCGGGCCGTTGGGGGCGGTGAGGCCGTTGGAGGCGCCGTCCTGGTTGACCGCGCTGCCGCGCAGCACCGCCAGCACCTCGTGGCCCAACCGCTTCGCGTCCGAAAGGCGTTCGACCAGCAGCAGGCCCACACCCTCCGCCCAGCCCGTCCCGTCGGCACCCGCCGCGAACGCCTTGCAGCGCCCGTCGGTGGACAGTCCGCGCTGGCGGGAGAACTCGACGAAGCCCTGCGCCGTCGACATCACGCTGACCCCGCCGGCCAGCGCGAGGTCCGACTCGCCGGAGCGCAGCGACTGCGCGGCCAGGTGCAGCGCCACCAGCGAGGAGGAGCAGGCCGTGTTGACCGTGACGGCCGGGCCCTCGAAGCCGAAGGTGTAGGAGATCCGGCCGGAGGCCACGCTGTCCAGGCCGCCGATGCCGAGGTATCCCTCCAACTCGCCGGGAGCGTCGTGGAGTCGGGGCGTGTAGTCGGTCCCGGCCAGGCCCGCGAACACCGCCGTCCGGCTGCCGCGCAGCGCGGTCGGGTCGATGCCGGCCCGCTCGAACGCCTCCCAGGCGGTCTCCAGCAGCAGCCGGTGCTGCGGGTCGGTGGCGAGGGCCTCGCGCGGCGAGATGCCGAAGAACTCGGCGTCGAACTCGGCGGTGGTGTCCAGGAATCCGCCGTGCCGGGTGTACGAGGTGCCGGGGTGGTCCGGGTCCGGGTCGTAGAGGGCTTCGAGGTCCCAGCCGCGGTCGGCGGGGAACTCGGTGATGGCGTCGCCGCCGTCGGCCACCAGCTGCCAGAGGTCCTCGGGCGAGGCGACGCCGCCGGGCAGGCGGCAGGCCATACCGACGATCGCGATCGGTTCGCGCTTCGCCCGCTCCACCTCCTCCAGGCGGCGGTTGGCCTGGCGCGCGTCGGCCAGGGCGCGCTTCAGATAGTCGCGGAGCTTCTGGTCGTTGGACATCGGTGCCTCTCGCAGGTGCGGTGGTACGGGTGGTGGCGGAGTCGGGGGTTCGGGCCCGGCGGCCGCCGCGAGGGGCGGCCGCCGGGGGGCGAACGGCAGAGGGGTCAGGCGGACGGGGAGGCGTCGCGGTCCATCAGGGCGAAGAGCTCCTCGTCGGTGGCGTTCTCCAGGTCCAGCTCGTCGAGGCCGCCATGACCCTCCGCGCCGGAGCCGTCGGCCCCGTCGAGGCCGCCGGTGTCCCAGCGGTCGACCAGCGCCTTCAGCCGGGCGAGCACCGAGGCGCGCTCCCCCTCGGGCCCCGCCGGTCCGGCGAGGGAGCGCTCCAGGGCGGCCAGGGCCGCTCCCGGATCGAGCTCCGCGCCGTCCGCGCCCGCTGCGCTGTCCGGGAGTTCGGCGAGCAGCTGGGCGGCGACGGCGGCCGGGGTCGGGTGGTCGAAGACCAGCGTCGCGGGCAGCTCCAGCCCGGTGCCGGCGCCGATCCGGTTGCGCAGTTCGACGGCGGTGAGCGAGGTCAGGCCCAGTTCGCGGAAGGCCCGGTCGGCGGCGACGGCGGCGATGCCGGAGTGGCCGAGCACGGCCGCGGCCTCCCGGCGGACCAGGTCGAGCAGCACCGCCTCCCGCGCCTCCGGACCCTCCGCGCCCTCCAGCCTGAGCAGCCAGGGCGCGGGCCCGGCGGCCGCGCCGTCGGTGCCGACCGCGGCGGCCACGGATCCGGCCACCGTGGTGTTGGTGACGGTCGCGTCCAGCCAGTAGCGCTGGCGCCGGAACGGGTAGGTGGGCAGCGCCACCGGGCGCGGACCGGTCCCGGCGAACACCGCCGACCAGTCGAACTCCACGCCCCGCACCCAGAGTTCGGCGGCGGAGAGCAGGAACCGCTCCGGCCCGCCGTGGTCGCGGCGGAGCGTGCCCGCCACCACCGAGCGCTTTCCGGCACCGACGGACGCGAGGGTGTCCTCGATCGGCACGGTCAGCACCCCGTGCGGCGACACCTCGACGAACACGGTGTGGCCGTCCTCGGCGAGGCGCCGGGTGGCCTCATCGAAGCGGACCGTCTCACGCAGGTTGGTCACCCAGTACTCCGCGTCCAGCCCCGCCGTGTCGAACCAGTCGCCGGTGACGGTGGACAGCAGCGGCACGGTGCCCGTACGCGGCCGGACCGGGGCCAGCAGCTCCACCAACTCCGCCCGCAGGCCGTCCACCTGGGGCGAGTGCGAGGCGTAGTCGACCGGGATGGTGCGGGCCCGGACGCCCTCCGCCCGGTAGGCGTCGACCAGTTCGGCCAGCGCCGCCGGCTCGCCGGAGACCACGGTCGCCGCCGGGCCGTTGACCACGGCTATCGAGAGCAGGTCGGCCCGGTCGGCGATCCGCTCGGCCACCTCGGCGGCGGGCAGGGCGACCGAGGCCATGCCGCCTGCGCCGGCCAGGGCCAGGATCGCCCGGCTGCGCAGGGCCACCACCCGGGCGCCGTCGGCGAGCGAGAGCCCGCCCGCGACCACGGCGGCCGCGATCTCGCCCTGACTGTGGCCGACCACCGCGTCCGGCCGCACCCCGTGCGCCCGCCACAGCTCGGCCAGCGAGACCATCACCGCCCACAGCACCGGCTGGACGACGTCCACCCGGTCCAGGCCGGGGGCGCCGGGGGCGCCGCGCAGGACGTCCGGCAGGGACCAGTCGGTGTGCGGGGCCAGGGCGGCCGCGCACTCCTCGATCCTGGCGGCGAACACCGGTGCGGTGTCGAGGAGTTCGACGGCCATCCCGGCCCACTGGGAGCCCTGGCCGGGGAAGACGAACACCGTGCGGCCGCTGACGTCGGCGGTGCCGGTGACCAGTGCGGCGGCCGGGTCCCCGGCGGCGAGCGCCCGCAGGGCCTCCGGGTCGCCGACCGCGACGGCCCGCTCCTCCAGCGCGCCGCGGGCGGTGGCCAGGGCGTGCGCGACGTCGAGGTCCCGGCCGTCGGGCGCCGGGAGCAGCTCCGCCACCTGGGCGGCCTGGGCGAGCAGCGCGGCCGGGGTGCGGGCGGAGACGAGGTAGGGCAGCGGGCCGGGCGCGTCGGCGGCGTCGGCGGCTTCAACAGCCACCGGCTCCGGGGCCTGCTCGATGATCACGTGCGCGTTGGTGCCGGACACCCCGAAGGAGGAGACCGCCGCACGGCGCGGCCGCCCGAGCTCCGGCCAGTCCCGCTGCTCGGTGAGCAGTTCGACGGCGCCCGCCGACCAGTCAACGTACGGCGAGGGCTCGTCCACGTGCAGAGTGCGGGGCAGCACCCCGTGCCGGATCGCCTGAACCATCTTGATCACGCCGGCCGCGCCGGCGGCGGCCTGGGTGTGGCCGATGTTGGACTTCAACGAGCCGAGCCAGAGCGGCTGTTCGGCCGGCCGCTGCTGCCCGTAGGTGGCGATCACGGCCTGCGCCTCGATCGGGTCGCCGAGGGTGGTGCCGGTGCCGTGGCCCTCGACCGCGTCCACGTCGGCCGCGCCGAGCCCGGCCCGCTCCAGCGCCGCCCGGATCACCCGCTGTTGAGCAGGACCGCTGGGCGCGGTGAGGCCGTTGGAGGCGCCGTCCTGGTTGACCGCGCTGCCACGGACCACCGCGAGCACCGGGTGGCCGTTGCGCCGCGCGTCGGAGAGCCGCTCGACCAGCAGCAGCCCGACGCCCTCGCCCCAGCCGGTGCCGTCCGCCGCGTTCGCGTACGCCTTGCAGCGGCCGTCGGCGGACAGGGCCCGCTGCCGGGAGAACTCGACGAAGGTGGTCGGGGTGGACATCACGGCCACCCCGCCGGCCAGCGCGAGGTCGCACTCGCCGGAGCGCAGCGACTGGGCGGCCAGGTGCAGCGCCACCAGCGAGGACGAGCAGGCGGTGTCCACGGTGACGGCGGGACCCTCGAACCCGAAGGAGTAGGAGATCCGGCCCGAGGCCACGCTGCCGGCGGTGCCGTTGCCGAGCCAGCCCTCCAGTTCGGCCGGCACCTCGCGGACCCGCGGCGCGTAGTCGTGGTACATCACGCCCGCGAAGACGCCGGTCCGGCTGCCGCGCAGGGCCGTCGGGTCGATGTCCGCGCTCTCCAGGGCCTCCCAGGTGGTCTCCAGCAGCAGCCGCTGCTGCGGGTCGGTGGCGATCGCCTCGCGCGGCGAGATGCCGAAGAACTCGGCGTCGAACTCGGCCGGCCGGTCGAGGAATCCGCCGTGCCGGGTGTAGGAGGTGCCGGGCTTGTCGGGGTCCGGGTCGTAGAGGGAGTCGAGGTCCCAGCCGCGGTCGTCCGGGAAGTCGGTGACGGCGTCCCGGCCCTCGCTCACCAGCCGCCACAGGTCGTCCGGGGTGGCAACACCGCCGGGCAGGCGGCAGGCCATGCCGACGATGACGACCGGGTCGTCCTCGACGGCGGGCCGGGCCGGGGCGGGGGTGCTCACCACGGGCGCCGGGTCGGCGGTGGCGCCGACCAGTTCGGCCCGCAGGTGCTCGGCGAGGGCGGTCGGGTTGGGGTGGTCGAACACCAGGGTGGCCGACAGGCGCAGGCCGGTGGCGGCCGCGACCCGGTTGCGCAGCTCGACGGCGGACAGCGAGTCCACGCCGATGCTGGTGAACGACCGCTGGGCGCCGACCGCTTCGGCCTCGGTGCCGAGCACGGCGGACACCTCGGCGCGGACCAGCCGGAGCAGCTCCGCCTGCCGTTCGGCGTCGTCGGGCAGGGCGGCGAGCCGCTGGGCGAGGGCGCCCCGGCCGTCCGTGCCGGGGGTGGCGGTGGCGGCGCCGGTGAGTGCGGCGCCGGCGGTGCGCCGGGTGGGCCGGACCAGGCCGCGCAGCAGCGGCGGCACCTCGTGCTGGGTCCGGTCCTGCTGCGCCCGGACGGCGGCGAGGTCGAGCGGGGCGGGCACCAGGGCCGCCCGGTCGCCGAGCCGCTGGGCGGCGTCGAAGAGGCGGATGCCCTCGGCGGAGCCGATCGGCCGGATGCCGAAGCGGGCCAGCCGGGCGTGGTCGGCGGCACTGAGGTGCTCGGTGATGCCGCTGGCCTCGGCCCACTGCCCCCAGGCCAGGGACTGGGCGGGCAGGCCGATGCTGCGCCGGTGGGCGGCGAGGGCGTCCAGGTAGGTGTTCGCGGCGGCGTAGCTCGCCTGCCCCGGGCTGCCGAGGGTGGCGGCGACGGAGGAGTAGAGGACGAACGCGGCCAGGTCGTGGGAACGGGTGAGTTCGTGCAGGTGGCGGGCACCGTCGGCCTTGGGGGCCCAGACGGCGGCCAGGCGCTCGGGGGTGAGGGCGGTCAGCACGCCGTCGTCGAGGACGCCGGCCGTGTGGACCACGGCGGTCAGCGGTTGGGCGGAGGGGACGGCCGCGAGCGCGGCGGCGAGGGACTCGCGGTCGGCGGTGTCGGCGGCCGTGATCGTCACCTCCGCACCGAGGGCGGTGAGTTCGGTGTGCAGCTCGGCGGCGCCGGGCGCGTCTGCGCCACGGCGGGACAGCAGCAGCAGGTGGCGGACACCGCGTTCGGTGACCAGGTGCCGGGCGAGCAGGGCGCCGAGGGTCCCGGTGCCACCGGTGATCAGGACCGTGCCCTCCGGGTGCCAGGCCCGGGCTTCGACGTCGGGGACAGCCACCCGGACCAGGCGCGGGACGCGTGCCCGGCCCTCGCGCAGGGCCAGTTGCGGTTCGCCGCCGGCCACGGCCGCCGCCAGGGCGGCTTCGGAGGCGTCGGTGCCGTCGGTGTCGACCAGCACGATCCGGCCCGGGTTCTCCGACTGCGCCGAGCGCACCAGACCCCACACCGGGGCGGTGGTCAGGTCCGGCGTCTCCGAGTCGTCGACGGCCACGGCCTGCCGGGTCAGCGCGACGAGCGGCGCACCGGCGCCGTCGTCCTGTGCCAGCCAGGACTGGAGCGCGGCCAGCGTCGCCACCACGTCCCCGTCGACCCGCAGTACGTTGTCCAGCGCTGCCGGCGCGGCCGCGAGGGCCACCTCCGGCCAGTCGACGGCGAACAGGGTGTCCCGCCCGACGGCAGGACCGGCGCCCACCCCCTCGGCGGGGACGGGCCGGGTGACCAGCGATTCCACGGTGATCACGGGCCGGCCGGCCGGGTCGGTGGCCTCCAGGCGGTAGGAGTCGGATCCGGTCACGGTGACCAGCACCCGCAGCTCCGTCGCGGCGGCGGCGTGCAGGGTGACACCCCGGTAGGCGAACGGGAGCCGGCGGGTACGGGCGGCGGCCGGGTCGCCGACGGCGGGGTCGCGGTCCGCGCCGTCGAGGGCGGGCAGCTGGGCGGCGGCGTCCAACAGCGCGGGGTGCAGGCCGAACCGGGCCGCGTCGTTGGTCAGTTGCTCCGGCAGGACGGCGAGCGCGTGGAGCGTCGCGCCGTCCCGCCAGACCTCGCGCAGCCCGCGGAAGGCCGGACCGTAGTCCAGTCCGACGGCGGCCAGCAGCTCGTACGCCTCCTCGGGGGCGAGGTGCTCGGCGCCCTCGGCAGGCTCCCAGGCGGTGGGCACGGCCGGGTCGGGCCGGCCCGCGGACAGCAGACCGCTCGCGTGCCGGGTCCAGGCGCCGTCCACGGCCGCCGGGGCGGCCTGGGAGGTCCGGTCGGCCGGGGCGGGCCGGGAGTGGATCGTGACCGGACGCGCGCCGGTCCCGTCCGGCGCGCCGACGGCCACGTGCAGGTGCAGGGTGTCGCGCTCGGGCAGCACGAGCGGGGCCTCGATCACCAGCTCGTCCAGGGTGCTCGCGCCGACCTCATCGCCCGCCCGGATCGCCAGCTCGACCAGGGCCGCGCCGGGCGCCAGGACGGTGCCCAGCGCCACGTGGTCGGCGAGCCAGGGGTGGGTGGCGAGGGAGAGGCTGCCGGTGAGCAGCACGCCCTCCGAGTCGGCCCGGGCGACGGCCGCGCCGAGCACGGCGTGGTCGACGGCCGCCAGGCCGAGTCCGCCCGCGTCGGCGGCGGTCCGGGTGGCGGGCTCCAGCCAGTAGCGGCGGCGCTGGAACGGGTAGGTGGGAAGGGCGAGCCTCGGGCGGTGCCCGCCGCCGAACAGGGCGGTCCAGTCGACGGGGTGGCCCTGGACGTGGATCCGGGCGAGCGCCGTCAGCGCCGTCCGCTGCTCGGGCCGCTCCCGGCGCAGGACCGGGACGGCGGTGACGGCCTCGTCCAGGCCGGCGCCGACGAGGCCCGTGAGGGTGCCGTCGGGGCCGAGTTCGACGAAGGTCGTCGCGCCCTCGGCGGCCAGGGTGGTCACCACGTCGGCGAAGCGCACGGCCCCGC
>NZ_JODS01000063.1 GCF_000718025.1 Kitasatospora purpeofusca | reverse complement strand
TACGGCACATCCAACTTCGACCCGCCCTTATCGACGGATGCCTGGCCGGCACCGGCCTGCGACTCACCCCACCGACTCCACCCTGAAAGCCTCAGTAGCTGGTTGACGAGGCGTCCGGTGCCAGCCGGACGTATCGCTCCCCTGCCCTGAGTGAATTGAGGCAAGTTGAACACCACCGTTGGCCTTGGACTCCAGGCGGACCCGCAGGGCCGCCCCGACGCCGCGCGGGCCGGGCGCCCGACCCGCGTCGGACCGCCGGATCCGAGTACCGGCCACCGCGACTGCACCGGCGGTGCGGCATGAGCGGCGGCGAGGTCTTCTCCACCGGCACCGGCCCCGACGCCTGGTCGGACTGGGACGCCCCGCCCTGGCAGGCCCCACGCGCCTACAGCCTGCCGCTCGAGTTCGAGGCCTTCTACCTCGTCCAGAGCGAGACCTACCTGGACTACGCCGAGATCGGCCTCAACGACAGCGGCGCCGCCTGGGAGCTGATCCACGAGGTCTTCCTCTACATCCTGGTGACCTGGGACGACATGCTCGTCGAGCGCGACTTCATGGAAGCCGCCTGGGACGTGTTGCGCGCCGCCGTCGCCTACGAGAAGCGCCGCATGGCCAAGCCCTCGGGCTCCCCCTCCTTCTTCTGGAAGATGACCTTCGGCCACGCCATGGTCCGCAGCCGTGTCCAGCTCTCCCGCGAGCCCGACGACCTGCGCCAGGCCATAGCTCAGCTCCCGCCCCGCCAGTTTGACGTGATCGTGCTCAAGCACTTCATGGAGCGCAGCCGCGAGGAGATCGCCTGGCTGCTGGGCATCAGGCCGGTGACCGTCGACCACCACCACCGCCGCGCCCGCCAGCAGCTGAGCCGCACCCTCGGCCGCCCCCTGCTGGAAGACGCCGCGACCGCCCGCACCCGGCCCCAGCGGCCCCGCCCCACGAAGGAGACCAGGTGATCGACAAGGGAACCGACGCCCCACTCGACCTCGACACCATGCTCGCCGCCGCCGGCGCGGCCGCCCGTGCCCGGCGCGCCCCGCGCCGACCGGGCTGGCAGGCCGAAGGCCTGCGGCGTCTGGCCAGCGACTACACAGACTTCGGCGCCGGCACCTACGACCAGCCCGGCTGGTGGGAGGCGAAGGCCGCCGCCTGGCCCAAGCTCAACTCCCTCTCGCGCTGGGTCATCAACCGCGCGGACGCCCCCCGCCAGATCTCCTTCCTCGCCAAGACGGGCGAGGGCGGCGACGGCGCCCTCGTCTTCGGATGCCTGCTGCTGCTCACCGGGCATCCGCGCAGCGCGAACTTCTGGTGGAGGTACGCCGCCGGCGCCGACAACCGCACAGCCGCTTACTCCCTGTACCTGTACAGCCTCCACCACGGCGACCTCAGCGAGGCCCAGGAGTGGTTCGAACGGGCCACCGTGCCCACCCGGGAGAACGACAGCGCCGACACCATTCGCCCGAGTCTGCCGCCGGTCGACAACTACTTCCGGCTGCTCTCCCTGTTTACCAAGAACGCGGACGCCTACGGCACGACCGCCGCGCAGCCGGACGTCGACCTTCTCGCAGCCATCGAGCGCCTGATCCACCGGGACGCGGGAGCAGAGGCGGACGGCATCGCCGGCCTGCCCGACCAGCGCCTGGCCGACACACTGTCCGCGTTCACCAGCCACAGGTGAGCAGACGTGAGGGCCCCGCCCAGGCAGTCGGACTCGCCCGCCGGACGCACAGGAATCGGGCGGACGAGTAACCGGCACCCCACGAAGAGACCCCCAGGTTCGCCGAGGGCCCTTCGGCCTTCACCGAGCCGCCCTGCGGGGCCCGGCCCCCTCCCGTCGTCCCTCCGGTGGAATCCGCACCTGCGGGACGACGGGATCCCGGGACCCTGACACCCCCGTCGGCAGGACGCCGGGAAGAAGGCCGGGAGGCGATCCGGTTCCGCTGTCCCGGGACTGCGGAACACCGGGAATGGCTTCTGACCTGCCGGTTCAGCATCCGCAAGTATCGAGTTCGACACATGGTCAGATCGTGTGCTCAACTGCGCCCATGACTTCTCCACGGCTGACGAAGCCGACTCTCGGAGTGCTCGACGCCCTGATCTCCGCGGCGGACGGCGACCCCGCCTGGGGACTTCGGATCTGCGGCGAGGCCGACCTCGGGCCCGGCACCGTCTACCCGATCCTCGAACGCCTCACCGACCTGGGCTGGGTCGAGTCCTGGCCGGAAGCCACCTCGCACCCGGGCTGTCCGGCCCGGCTGTTCTACATGCTCACTCCCAGCGGGCGCCTGCTTGCCTCCCAGGCCCTGGACGCCCACGCGGGCCGCCTGCGCCGCCCCCCGCGGCTCGCAGGGGGAACACTGTGACACCCCCCACCGAATGGCCGCTCCGGCAGCTGACTGCCGCACAGCTACGGACCCTCCGCGCGATCTTCGCCGACCAGGCGTTCGACTCGCTCCGCACCGCGGACCGCGCGATCAAGTCTGCGGATCCCGACCTGTACGCCGACCTCATCACCCGCGTACGCCCCGGATCCCGAGACCTCGCGCGCATGGCTTGCAGGGAGCAGCCCGCCCTCCAGGAGACGGTCCGTCCCATGCTGGACGACGCGGACGGCTGCTTCCAGATGCTGTTCGTGATCAACGATGCGACCTACGGCCCGATCGGTCCCAAACCCGAGATCTACCAGCAAGTAGAAGACCTCCTCCCGGAGATCCTCGATCTTCTGGCCTTCCACGGCGGCTCGAACCCGCGCACGCCCGCCAACACCGGTCGTGCCCACCAGTTCGCCCGGGTCGCCGGCCGGGTCGCCGGACGACGCCGCACCCACCTGACCGAGGCCTGGATAGCGGACCTGTCCGGGGCCCCGGACTTCCTGTTAGTCCCCTCGGGCCGACACCAGGCTGCCATGGTCTCCGGCTACCTGGTCGCCGCCGTGCGGCTGCGCCTGCACGACACGTTGGGACCGGCGTGGAGGCCGGTGGACTGGGTGATCGCCAGCAGGTCCCGGTCCGCGACCGCGGTCACGGCCGTCATCGGGTCTCTGGCCCTCTACATCGACGTCACCGGCGGCCTTCACGAACTGCTGACCACCGGGGTCCAGACCTGCGCCCTCGCCGGGCCTTCCCTCTGGGGGCTGACCCAGTGGCTGCGCGGCGTGCGCGGCGTAGAACTCGCCTCACAAGCCCGGGCCCGAGTCCGCGAGGACACCGGCACCGAAGAGTGACCACTCCGGCCCGGGGCCGGCTCTCAGGCCGCCCCGGGCCGCTGCGGGCAGTCGTCGGCCGGTGCCCACCGGCAGCTGGGCTCCTGGCCTGCGCAGTACGGGCAGATGTCGCTGGTGCTGGTGAGCGGCCGGCCGAAGGTCCATCGGAGGCAGGAGTTCGTCGCGAACAGGCCTGTGTGCCGCGGGGGGTGGTGGAGGGCGGGAAGCTGGTCCCAGCGCTGTGGGGCCGAGGTGGTGGCCGGGTGGAGCTCCAGCCACAGGTGCAGCGGCTCCGCCTGGCGGGCGCCCTCGGCGATGCCGGGCGTCTTGAACCTGGTGGCGACGGTCTTCAGCCAAGCGTCCGGGCGGGCCCGGCGGGTGGCGCGCTGCTGTTCCCAGCGGTCCATCAGCTCGGCGAGGGCGAGCGTCTCGGGGTAGACGGCGGCGGGGGCGGCGCGGCGGCGGTGGCGGGCCTGGCCGAGGGCGTCCTCACGGGTACGCCAGGTGTCGTGACCGACCTGGCGGGCGGTCCACCACCACAGGGCGACCTGGTGGGCGTCGGCGACCAGGGCGTCGCCGGCGGGGCCGTGTCCATCCACGAGGACCCGGTGGCGCAGGCGGGCGCGGGCGAGTTCGGGCAAAGGGGTGGTGTCGAGGAGGTGGCCCCGGTCGTCGCCGGTGGTCCAGCGGCGGGCGCAGGGGCAGGGTCCCCAGCGGCGGCCGTCGGGGACCAGCCATGCACCGGGTTCCTGGCACAGCTGGCAGGCGGGCAGCGGGGCCCCGCCCGGTTCGTCCGGCCAGGCGGTCAGGCGCACGGCGGCGGTCGGCCCGTCCAGCAGGTGCGGGGGCCGGGTGGTGGGCAGGGCGCGGTTCAGCTCCTCGGCGGTGCGGCCGGTGAGAGAGGTGAGCTTCTCCAGCGCCGCCGGGGTGAGACGGGCCTCGTGCAGGCCGGGGACCGCCCCGGCTTCGGGCCGACCCGAGCGGTCGGCGTGCAGGGCCTTGAGGAGCCGGAAGGTGTCGAGGCCGTTGGCCGCGGCGGTGCGGTGGAGGAAGGAGAAGGTGGTCTCGCCGACAGGATCGGTGAGCAGCGGCACGGTGACGGGCAGGTCGGCGGCGGTCAGCGCCGCGGTCCTGCGGGAGCGGGCCGGCGGGGTGGTGCGCTGGGTCATGGGGAAGACCGTGGCACATCCGCCACCGGCGCGTACAACGCGTCCTCCGCCGGGCTCCTCGGGGCCGGCGATCGCCTGGTACGAGGCGGAGTCCGGGGAAGGCCCGCCTGCGGTGGGGCGCGGGACGGGACGACGCGGGGAAGGGGTCCGGGCGCGGCCACGCATTGGAACCGTGATTCCGGGATCCCGGAATCACCGGACGGCGGAGCCGCGCACCAGGACACCCGAGATCATGTGTCGTATTCGACATATGGTCAGGGTTTGTGCTGCACTGACGTCATGACAACTCCACGGCTCACCAAGCCGACCATCGGCGTACTGGAGGTGCTGCTCGCCGCCGACGACGCCGACCCCGCCTGGGGGCTGCGGATCTGCGGCGAGGCCGACCTCGGCTCCGGCACCGTCTACCCGATCCTCGAACGCCTCACCGACCTCGGCTGGATCGAGGCCTGGCCCGAGACCACCCCCCACCCCGGCCGACCCGCCCGCCGCTTCTACAAACTCACCTCCACCGGCAGGCACCGGGCCTCCGAAGCCCTGCGTGAACGCGCCTCACGACGACGCACGACCTTCGGCCTCAAGGGCCTCGCTGGCGGTGCCGCGTGACACCCGAAGAGCACGAGCTCCGCAAGGCCTACACGGAGCAGATCAAGACTCTGGTCGCCCTCCACAGGACGGTCGGCTACCGAAAAGTCCTCCTCACCTGGGCGAGTATCCAACCGCAGCGACGTACGATCAGGCGGGCGCCCGGACACGGCACCACACTCCGCAGGTCCCGCACTCGGCCCTCCAGCCTTCAGATCAATCGTCTGGTCAGTGAGCTCGAGTCAGCCCAGACCGAGCTGCGGCTGGCGATCCTGGACCTTCCTTCCGATGTCCGCGACCAGGTCCTCGAGGTCGTCCTCCGCGAACTCAACGAGGGGACTTACGACGACGACTTCGACAGCGCGTCTGCCTCCAGGGGCCGCCACCTGACCGGGTTCGCCGCCTGGGTCGCCGGCTCCCGGCGCGCACACCTGCGGACGTCGTGGCTCGCGGACCTGGCCGGGGCCCCGGAGGACGGGCTCGCCCTCAACGGCCGGCAGCGCATGGCCCTCGCCCTCGGATTCGTGGTCGCCGCCCTGCGACTGCGACTTCACGACCTCAGCCGCCCCCTGTGGGCACCGGTCGACTGGATCCTCTCCGCCCCCTCCCGGGTCCGGACGGCCATCACCACGCTGGTCGGCACGCAGGCCGTGTACATCGACGCCACCGGCGGCCTCCACGAGCTGCTGACCGACGGCGTTCAGGCCTGCGGCGTGACCGGGGCCGGGCTCTACTGCCTCAGCCGATGGCTGCTGCGAGTGCGCGCAGTCGAGCTCGCCTCCCGAACGCGGGAGACGCAGCCGGACGAGTAGCCGGCACTCCACGAAGGGCCCCGCGGTTCACCGAGGGGCCCTTCCACTTTCACAAGGCCGCCCCGCGAAAAACCGGCCCCTCCTGTCTACAGAGTCCCGGGACTGCGCGGTCCCGCAGTCCTGAGCTAGCAGAAGCGATGTCGGGCCACTCAACCGGACACCTCTTCCCCCTGAACACTGCTCGTGTACGTGATGCCGAAGATGTGGCCACTGTCGTCACCGACCGCCGAGGCGAGGGCGCCTCAGGGAGGAAGTCAGCTCGCGGTCCCGGCTGGCCGACGTTTGCGAATGGTGGCCCGACCCCAGCCAGCGAGGGCATGGATGCGCCGTTCGCTGGCCTCGACGTCCAGGGCGGCGGTGACCAGCGGGTCCAAGGCCGCATCGATCAATGGACGACGGGAGAGATCCATGGCGAAGTCCGCCGAGGAGAGGGCTGCAAGGGGGCCGCCCGGAACGCGAGGGCTAAGGCGCGCTCCGAGCGCTCGAAAGCCCAGTCATTCTCACTTGCAGTCCCGGGATTCCGCAGTCCCGCAAAGAATCATGGAAGTCCCCTTGCGCCTCCTGTAGGGCTGACCCTACATTAGGAGATGTAGGGGAAACCCTACGGCAGCGAGAGAGGGAATCCCCCGATGGCGAAGATGCCGCGCAAGGTCCGCAAGACCACCGACAAGGCCATCCAGATCCTGACCGCCGCCATCACGCTGGCCGTCCTCCTGTGGGCCCCGGTCGACAGCGACAACCGCGTCATGCTCGCCGCCGTCACCGCCAGCTCGGCACTGATCGCCTACCTCGGCCTGCGGGCCGGGACCGACGCCTTGTGGACCCGATTCAACCGCCGCCCGACCGGACGGCGCACCCGCGCCTGACCCCGCCCCGCACCACAGCACCCGAAAGGACCGAATCATGACTGACACCACCAACCCCTGGGGCAGCGAGAAACCGTGGCTCACCGCCGACGCCGTGGTGATCCGCAGCAGCAGCGTGCTGCTGATCCAGCGCGCAGATGACCCGTACAAGGGGAGCTGGGCCCTGCCGGGCGGCTACGTGGACGAGGGCGAGACCTCCCAGGCAGCAGCAGCCCGCGAGCTGGAGGAGGAAACCAGCATCGTGGCGATGCCGGAGGAACTGACGCAGATCGGCGCGTACGACGCCCCCGACCGTGACCCGCGCGAGCGGGTGGTCTCGATCGCCTACCTCCTGGAAGTGGCCTCCGGACAGGACGCCGTGGCAGGCGATGACGCCGCCGCCGTTGCCTGGCACCCGCTGGACGCCCTGCCCCCGCTCGCCTTCGACCACGCCGCGATCGTGGCCGACGCCCTGCGCCTGACCGGCGACCGCCGCTAGTACCCGACCGTCCCCGCTACCTCCCGGCCACGCCGTCCTGCCCGGCTGCGACCACCGAGAAGGAGAGTTTCATGGCAACCCAGCGCTACCACTCCCAGATCAACCTCGAAGTGCCGGGGCGCGACGGCCTGGCCGTCATCTACGCCGACACGACCGACCAGCCCGGCCTGACCGCCGAGCAGGTCGCGGGCAAGGCCGCTCGCGCCGCCCTGGCCGAGGTGCCCAACGGCAAGGTCGTCGGCTACCACGTCGGCACCGACGGGATCGTCCAGTGAGCTGGCTCGACGGCCCGAGCCAGGCGCTCGCCATCGGCGGCAACAGCCCGAAGAAGGCCGCGAACCAGCCCCGAGGCGAGTCCCGCCGCCCGACCGCACAGCGCGCCCGCGCCTGACCCTGCCCCGGGGCTGCCGTCACAGGCCGCAACCAGCCGGCCGCCCCGGGCCCGACTCCCCAACTGATCCGACAGGAGAGGAACCCCAGACCATGACGACCAGCACCGCCGCCCGCTTCGCCGCCTCCTACGCCCTGCTGCGCGTCGCCGCCGACGTCGCGGATCACTGGGTCCAGAACGACCACCAGGCCTCTACCAAGGGCCAGCACGACCACGTCGAAGGCCAGTCCACTGCCGCCGGGCGCCGGGCCTGCTTGGCGCACGTCACCTCCTACGTCGCCGCCCAGGCCGCCGCGCTGGCTGTCGGCTCGAAGCTGCTGGGCCTGAAGCTCAGCCCCGCCCGGGTCGTCGGCGCCCTCGTCATCTCGGCCGTCACCCACTACGCCGCCGACCGGCGCGAACCCCTGCGCAAGCTCGCCGACGCCACCGGCAAGGGCACCTTCGTGCGCCTCGCCGACCACGGCATGAACGGCGCCTACGCCCTCGACCAGGCCTGGCACCACGGCTGGGAGACCCTCG
This sequence comes from Kitasatospora purpeofusca, assembly GCF_000718025.1. GTDB lineage: Bacteria > Actinomycetota > Actinomycetes > Streptomycetales > Streptomycetaceae > Kitasatospora > Kitasatospora purpeofusca. The sequence goes on along the minus strand of NZ_JODS01000063.1, from coordinate 1,163 downwards.
CCGCAGCCATCGCCGCCGGCGGCGCCCGCTGACCATCCCTCACCCCGGCCCAGGGCCCACCGGCCCCGGGCTCACCCCAGAAAGGCACAGCACACCATGACCCGCACCGACCGCCCTCGTGCCGAGGAGACGTTCACCCCCTCCCGGCCCGGCCTCGTGCCCAGTTCGGTCAGCGGCCCCACCGCCTACTGGCCCGACGGCCTGACCACCTACACCCTGCGCTTCCGCGGCGGCCACAACACCTGGGTGATCGCCGACGAGGCCGACACCATCCTCGCCGCCGTCAACGACCTCCACAGCGGCACCGAGGTCGGCAAGGGCGTGCTCCAGCACCGGCTGCGCGACGTCAGGCGCCTGATGACCCGCCTGACAGCGATCGAGGAAGAGCTGGTGCTCTACGCCCGCGAGGCCGGACCGGACCGCGAGGCCCGCCTGTCCTGGCGCGAGATCGGCGAGGAACTCGGCAGCCACTTCACCACCGTCCGCGAGCGCCACAAGCGCGTCGCCTCCGGCCAGGGCTCCCACTACCGCACCTGGCTGGTCCAGCACACCCCTCGCGAGCAGATGTACCCGACCGCCGACGGACAGCCGGCCGTCCCGCCAGCCACCGCCGCGCCCAAGGCCGAACCGGCCACCGAGGCCCACAAGACCGCGGTGTACGACTGGCCGGAGCGGGACAACACGGTCATCTCCCGCTGCACCTGCGGCTGGAAGGGGCTGCCAACCGCGAACGCCATCTCCGCCGATCGCGAGGGCAAGGAACACGAGGCCGGCGCCGACTCCTGAAGCAGCCGATCCGTACGGCAGGCCGGCTCCAAAAACGCAGGACGCGGGGGAGGAGTCGGCCTGCCGTACGGATCCGCCGGAACACCAGCATCTGACACCGGACCAGGACCGGCTGGCCGGCGTTCCCATACCTGATCAGTCCCGGGACTGCGCAATCCCGGCTCGGTCCGGAATGCGACCACCACCCAATCCACCGACGAGTCGGACGTCCCAATCGATCGCCACCAGGACGGAGTAACCAATCGATCTAGACGCTGACGCGAAGCGCCAGCACTCCATCCAATACAACCCTCCCCCCAAACCCCAGAGTTGACGTGATATCAGAACGCTGGGGAGGGTCGGCGCGAAGCGACGACCCCAGCGGTGCGGTGCGCGGC
>NZ_JODS01000062.1 GCF_000718025.1 Kitasatospora purpeofusca | reverse complement strand
CGGCGGAAAGTGGTCCGGGCCACTCCGGGGGGCCTGTGAGGCCGGGCACACGGTCGACGGGGCGTGGCGGTCCGGCTGCGGCGGGTGCCGGAATCGGGGGGCCGGGCGGGGTGCGGCGGTGGCGTCGGGTGGTCCGGGCCACAGCCCTCACCCGCCGTGGCCCGTGCCGTCACCCGCTGTACGCGAACCCCCCCCGGCGCGGGCGCGGTCAGACGTCCGAACGGCTGACCCGGGTGCTCCAGCGCCCGATGGCGACCTTCACCGGCAGCAGCACCAGCCAGCCCCACACGACCCGGGACCCGATGAGGAAGCTCAGCGGCGCCGTGGCGGCGAAGACGACCACCGTCGCCCCGAGGTCCGCCAGATAGGCGTGGGCCTCCCGGTCGGGCAGCGGAGCGGACCGGAGCCAGGGGCGCCTCCACACCACGAGCAGCAGCGTGAACTGGGTGCTGCCGAGGGCCGCGACGGCCGCCGAGTAGATGGCCACGGCCGAGGGCTCGCTGGCGTACTCGGCGATGAGGGAGGTGGGGAAGGGGAGCAGCGCCGCGATCCCGAGGCCGAACAGCGTCAGCCGGATCACCAGGCCGTCCACCTGCCCGACGCCGAGGAACAGGCGGTGGTGGTCACGCCAGAAGGCCGCGAGGACGAGGAAGCTCAGGGCGTACGCGCCGACCTGGGGGAGGAGCTCGCGCAGCTGGCGGTGGAACTCGGCGGAGTCCAGGCCGTCCGGGAGCTTGATGTCGATGGCGAGCAGGGTGATCGCGATGGCGTAGACGCCGTCGGCCAGTGCGATCAGCCGCTCCGGCCTGCCGAGCAGGGGCTCCGGGGCTGTCGGGGTCGTCATCCTGCCGACCCTAGGGAGTGGAGGGCCGGGAGCGGCGCAGGCCCGGCGGTGTTGCCGGGCCGTGTCCCGCCCCCGGCCTTGTCCCGCCCCGCGGCCGCGCGCTGCGCCCGGCCGCGCCCCGGGTCAGGAGCCGGCGGTGGCCGCCTGGAGGGTGGTCGCCATGATCGGGCTGGTGAAGGTGTTCGTCGCGTTCCCCGGGGACGGGTGGTAGGAGCCCCACTTGAGGTAGTTGCGGTCACCGTCCCAGGTGGTGCCCTTGAAGGTGCCGGAGCCGTTGGTGAAGGTCTGCTTCACACCGTCGAACCAGAAGTCGATGGTGCCGTTGGTGCGGCCGAGCCGGATCTTCAGGGCGTAGGAGTGCCACTGGTTGTTGCTGGTCGGCGCGGTCCAGAGGGTGTGGGCGACGTGCTCGGTGTCCCACTCCTGGAGGCGGATGCGCCCGGTCGTCGCGTCGATCTCGATCGGGTGGTTCGCCGTGTCGGTGCTCGGCGAGCACTTGAGCTGGAAGACGTAGCGGCTGTTGGAGTCCTTGATGTTCAGCTTGGAGGACCAGCCGAGGTAGAAGGTGCTGCCCTCCTTGAGGTTCGGGCCGAGCGTCTCGCAGCGCTCCTCGCCGGCGGCCTGGAAGGCCCGCCACACGCTGCCCTTGGCCGGGTCCTTCACAACGCCGAACTTCCCCTCCGCGCACTGCACGCCGGCGAAGGAGGAAGGGCCCTTGCTGGTGCTGGGGGTCCACAGCACGGTGTCCGCCGCGGTGGCGGAACTGCCGGCGACGGCGGTGCCGCAAGTGATCGCGAGCGCGCTGAGCGCCACGACACCGGCGGTGGTTCGATGGCGGTGTGCCGATGAAGGCATGTCTCTCCTGGGCGGACGAGTCGTCGGAATCGGATGCCGACCGGGCGGTCGGCCCGAACGTGCGAGGAGATTCGACCACCTGACGACCCGTGGGACCAGCCGGGCCGACCGGTCGTGGCCCTTTCGGGCAACGCCGCCGGTCGGCCCGCTCCGACGGCCGGCCGTCGCGGGCGACCGGGGGAGGTCGGCCGCAGGAACGGCACGGGAACGGCGACGTACCGCCCGGCCACGGCATAAGCCGCCGCGCGCCCTGAACGGCACGCCCCGGACTCCGCGGAGACGGGACACCCGGCGACACCGGCTCACGTCCGGCACGGGCATGGTCCGGCCGGGTCAGTGCGGCGGGCCGATCCGGGCGCCGCCGTCCAGCACGCCCTCCACCTGGACGTTCGCCCGGGCCGGGCGCTCCACGGCCAGGGTGTGGTCCGGAACGGGCCGGTCGGCAGACCAGTCGGGGCCCTTGACGGTGAGCCTGGTGACCCGTCGGCTGCCCGCCGCCAGCAGGAACTCGGTGCCCTGCGGGGAACGCCACCAGGCCCAGCCCACGGTGTCCTGCTCGAACCGGCTGCACGACCGGCCCGGACCGCCGCCGGTGCGCTGCGCTCCCTGGGCGGCGGGCAGCAGGACGGCCGTCGCGGCGCTGCCCTCGCCGGTCCAGCGGTCGGCGCGCAGGCAGACCCAGGACGCCGAGCCCGCGTTCTGCGGAAGCGGCTGCACCGCGAACGCCCACAGGTTGAGCTGCTTGACGCCGGGAGTGCCGTCCGGGGCGGCGCAGCCCGCCCGGGCCCAGGCCTGGAGCGCGTCCGGGCCGGTCGCCTCGCGCGGCGATCGCGCCGGCTGGCCGCGGTCCGGGGGCGGAGTGTAGGTGAGGTGGGCGGGGACGAGCCCGCCGAGGTCGGCCAGCAGGAAGGCGTGCTTCTCGGCGACGACGGGCGAGGAGCGGAGCTGGAGCACGGTGGCTCCCCGGCAGTCCGTCAGCACGCCGCCCGGTGTCGCCGGGGTGAGGCCGTCGGGATGGTCCAGGGGCTGGGCGGGGGTATCGGGCCGGTCGATCCGGCGGGTCTCGGCGGCCTCCACCCAGGGGGCGAGCAGGTAGCGCACGGAGGTGCCCCGGCGGCGCAGCACCACCGCTCCGGCCGTCGTGACGTCCGAGTCGTCGGCCCGGGCGAGGTCGAGGCCGCCGTCGCGTCCGTCGGTGTAGCGGGCCAGCCGCTGCCCGTCGTACAGCAGCACCACGGCGGCGCCGTCCACGGTGCCGGCGTAGAGCAGCCGCGGCGGGGCGATCGGCGGCGCGGTGTCCGTGCCCGGTTCGGCGCGGGTCTGCGGGCCGGGACGCTCCCAGGCGGTCGTCGCGCGGCCGAGCAGCGCGGCGTCCTCGCGGCGGTCGCCGCGGGCCGGCCAGGCGGTGAAGTCGATCCGCGCGGTGTGCTGCCAGAGGTCCGCGGGCACGTGGACCAGGCGCGCCGGATCGGCCGCGGCGCCGACGGGCGGAGCGGGCGCCGGCCCGGTGGTGGAAGCGACCGGGGCGGTGCCGGTCGCGCTGCCGGTGAGCACGGCGGTCGCGGTGGTGAGGCCGAGCACGCCGACCAGCAGCGTGGCGGTCAGTTTCCGGCGGCGGCTCAGCAGGTCGGTCGGCTGGACCCGGACGGCGCAGGGGTCGAAGGCGGAGAGGTCCGGCTCCGCCGATGCGCCGACGCCGACCGATGCCCCGATTCCGGACGCTGCGCCCACACCGGCCGCCGCGTCGAGGGCCCGCTCGGCCTGCTCGACCCCGGCCTGCCGCAGGACCTCGGCGGCCTCCGGGGCGGTCAGGCCCTCCACGACCTGCAGCGCGAACGCGGCCCGGGCGGGCGCGTCGAGCGCCGCGAGCGCCTGCTCCAGCGCGGCGTCCTGCTCGCCGCCGTGCGGGGTGAACAGCCGCAGGCCCCAGACCCGCGGTGCCAGCAGCCGACGGGCGGGGCGGGGGCGCAGCCCGTCGCGCAGCACCCGCAGGCGCAGCGCGGCGTAGACCGGGTCCTCGTCGCCCGTCACCGGGTCGGACCGGCGGGCCCAGCGGGACGGCAGGGCTCGCTGGACGGCCGTGTGGGCGGCGAGGACGCGGCTGTGCCGGTCGCGGTCGGCGGGCAACGCGACGTACGCCAGCCGGACCAGCCTGCGGTAGTGGCGTACCAGGGCGGCCTCGGCCTGGACCACCGGCCGCGCGGCGCCCCGGGCGGGCGCCGCCGAGTCCACCATCCGTTCTGCCAACGGGCCCTCCCCGGAGTCTTCGGTGCTGTCGTGGTGGAGGGTCCAACGAGTCGATCATGTGATGGTTGCGCCGTCCGGGTGTCGGACGGGCCCGGAGGTCCTTCGGGACCGCCCTTCCGAACCGTCACGGGCAGGAGCGCCGGTAGGGGATGTCCGGGATGTAGTGCTTCCATTCCTCGCGGGTCGGGGCGCCCGCCCGTTCGCACAGCTCGTGGACGAGCCGGTCCGGCGCTGTCGGGTAGGTGAAGAACGCGCCGTAGGTGTCGACCGCGATGAGGCCGGTGCCGTCCGGGGTGAAGGAGACCCCCACCAAGTCCTGCACGGGGCCGGTGAGCGGCAGGCCGAGCGGGACGCGGTTGGTGTTGTCCCAGACCTGGACCTGGTGGACGTCGGACTTCTGGATGACGGCGAAGAGCCGGCCGTCGGCCGAGACGGCGCCGGCCGTGCCGTGGTCGAGGAGCGACTGGCTGCCGGGGCCGGTGCGCAGGTTGTCCTTGGGCCGGAGGGTCCGGGCGTCCCAGTACCGCAGGTAGGGCAGGTAGCTCTGCGGGAAGGCGTACAGCGTGGTTCCGTCGTCGCTGACGGCGTCGGGTTCGAAGTCGGTGAAGCCCTTCGTCAGGACCTGGCCCGAGGGGAAGGCGACGGAGCCGATGCCGGGTGCGGCGTAGACGGATCGTCCGTCGGGCGCGAACAGGAGCCTCAGGCCGTTGCCGGGGTATCCGGCCCGCAGCTGGAGACGGTGGATCAGGTGCTGGGTGGACAGTTCCCAGAAGCTCAGGGAGTCGGTGCCGTCCTCCCGGGCCTCCGCGACGGCCAGTGCGGTGCCGTCGGGGGAGAACGCGAGGGCGACCATGTTGGCGGTGTGCTGGCCGGACAGGGACTCCAGTCCGAGGGGCAGTGATGCGAGCAGGGGTTGTCCGTCCGCGGCCAGGTTCCAGACCTTGATGCGGTCGTGGCACTGGGCGGCGAGCAGGCTGCCGTCCCCGCTGAGGCGGTAGGGGGCGAACTCGCAGCCGTCCGCGGCCACGGAGAGCCGTTTGGTGCGCGAGGCCAGGGACCAGATGTCGACACCGCTCTCGGTGGGCAGTGCCATCGTCGTGCGGTCCCGGCTGGTCGCCGAGTTCTGGTAGAAGTCCTCCGTGGGCCCGGGGGGCCGAGTGATGGCCCGGACGCCGAGCACGCGCACGACGGCGTCGCTGCCGACGCACTCCAGCGCCGTGTCGTCGGCCGTGAAGCGGTAGGCGGTGCGCGGATCGCACTCGCCCTGCGTGGACGGCATTCGCAGGACGGGCTCGGGCCGGCGGAAGCAGTGGGGCCGGCCGATCGGGCAGGACGTCCACACGGTGCCGCCCCAGTTGAGGTAGGCCCCGTCGTGACTGAACGACAAGGGGTAGTCCGTCACGACCGCGGAGTCGGCTCCCTTCAGCTTCGTGGGATCTCCGTACGCCCGGTCGAAGAGGCTGATCTCGCCCGCTCTCGACGTGATGGCCGCCGTCTTCCCGTCCGGGGCGAACACCACCGGGCCGGCGATGTCCTCCGGTGGCATCCCGAGGTCCGGGACCGGCGACGGCTCCAGCTCCGGAAGGGTGTTCCACTGGAACGGCCGGCCGTCGCGCGACAGCGGGAAAGAGACGAGCCGTTCGTCGGGGGAGAACGAGGTGCCGTGCAGTAGAAAGGCGTCCAACGGGGCGGACACCGAGCCGACGACGTGCTCCGTGCGGGTGTCCCACACCGTCAGCGTGGCCGCGCTCCCACCGCCCGGTTCGGGCGGGTCCGAGACGGCCTCGACGACGAGGTAGCTCCCGCGCGGGCTCAGCGCGGTCCTCGGCCAGTACCCGTTGCTCTGACGGGGGGCGGTGAAGGCCCGTTCGGTGCGCGTCGGCGCGCCGTAGGAGAGGTCGAGCAGCCGTACGACGCCGTCGTCCCCGGCCGCGGCCGCAGTGGAGCCGTCCGCGGACACGACGACCTGGTGCACGGCGGCCGGCGCGGTCCAGGAGCCGACCTTCTCGCGGCTCTGCGGATTCCACACGTCCACCTGCGTTCCGTCGCCCGTCACGAGCAGGTGGCCCGAACCGTCGAGCTCGGCGGTGCTCGCCCGGTAGCCGGGAAGCCGGAAGACGTCCTGCTCCGGCTGGTAGTTCAGCGCCATCAGGGCGTTCCAGGACTCGGGGCTGTCGGCGAGCCCGGCCGCCGCCACCGACAGCCGCCGAGCCAGCTGCGGATCGCTCGTCCGCAACGACATGGCGACACCGGCCACCTGCGCCGAGGTCGCGCGGTCACGTTGGGCAGCCAGGGTGTTCTGCTGCTCGAAGGCGACCACCGCCGTTCCCGCGGCGATGACCAGCAACAGGGCCAGGACGGAGCTGAGCGCCACCCGCAGCCGCCCCCGGCGCCGGCTCAAGGCCGAGCAGGCCTCCAGGAACGCCTGCTCGGTCCGGTTGAGCACCAGATGGCGCCGTCCCGTCGCCGCCCAGTCGCGGACCTGTTCCAACGGGGTCCCCTGGAACAGGTCGCTGCCCTTGCGGCCGTGGTCGGACCAGGTCCGCGAGGCATCGGCCAGGCGCTGGTGGACGGCGAGGCCGGCACGTTCGTTCGCCACCCAGTCGCGCAGCCGTGGCCAGGAGCGGATCAGGGCGGCCGTCGCCAGGGTGACCCGGTCGTCCTCCCGGACCAGAACCCCGCGCTCGGTGAACAGCGCGAGGATCCGCCACACCACCTCCCGCGGGAACTGGTCGTCGGAGAACTCCTCCGGCCGCGCCAACCGGAGCGCGTCCTCGGCCCGTTCGCCAGGCGCGACCAGGCGCAACAGCATCGACGGCACCGCTCGCTGTTCCTCCGGGCCCAGAGCGCCGTACGTCGCCTCCGCGACCTGGGCCCGGGACGGCGGGGCGTGGCTCGGCCGGCCCTCGGGCGCGACGCCGCGCACCACGGCGGCCAGATCGGCGCGGCCCACCAGGGACAGCAGCAGTTGCTCGGACGTCGGTCGCTGCTGGGGGTCCTTGGCCAGGGCCGAGGCCACCAGCGAGCGCAACGGCTCCTCGAGGACGGAGACATCGGGGTCGTGCGTGGCCACCTGGTGGGCGATGGCCCCGACGCTGTTCCCTCGGAAGGCGTCGTGCGCGGTGGCCGCGAACAGCACGACCGCCGCCCAGCCCCAGATGTCGACCTTGCCGTCGCCCGAAGCTCCGCGGTAGCGCTCCGGTGGCATGTAGCGCAGGGTCCCCATCGGCAGGCCGGCCGTCGCCGTACCCTCCAGGATGCGGGCGATCCCGAAGTCGATCACCCGGGGCCCGTCGGGTCCGAGCAGGATGTTCTCCGGTTTCAGGTCCCGGTGCACCACACCGGCCCGGTGGATCGCCACCAGCGCCGTCGCCAGGTTGACCGCGAGACGTCGCAGCTGCTCCGGTCCGTACGCGCCGCGGTCGTTCACAGCCCGACGGAGGTCGGGCCCAGCCACGTACTCGCTCACGACGTAGGGGACAGCGCCGTCCAGATCGGCCTCCAGGACCCGGGTGGTGCAGTACGGCTCCACCATGCGCCAGGCGGTGATCTCCCTGCGCAGCCGATCCCGGTCCGGAACGTCGACGGCGCGCAGTACCTTGACCGCGACGCGTGTCCCGTTCGGATCGTAGCCCTCGTATACCACACCCTGACCGCCCGCCCCGAGCCGCCCGTCGAGGTAGAAGCGGCCCAACTGCCGCGGATCGCTGAACAGCAACGGTTCGCCCACCGGCTCACCCCTCGTGTCGAGGGCCACTTTGGCGCATTGCGCAGCACGGCACCAGACCACGGCACCAGACCACGGCACCAGACCACGGCACCGGCCACTGCCGCCGAGTGCCGTTGACCCTCCCGGAGCCCGCGGCGCGTCGGCGCGTGCCCGCGTCCGAACCGGCGATCACCCGGGTCGGCCGCCGCCGCCGACCGGGCACGACTGCGGTGGGGCCGGCGAGGCGGTTTCGCAGTGCGCGGGGCGGGAAGGCGGTCGCGGCGGCGGATCGGACGCCGTCGGTCTCCTGAGTATGTGGGGGTGCGCGGTGGTTCGGTCGGTGGGTGGCGACGAACGGTGGAAGGCGGCTCTGCGGCGCACACCGCTGAGGATGTGGAACGACGACGTCACCGACTTCGCGGCGGCCCTGACGTACTACGCGATCCTGGCGATCCTTCCGGCACTGCTGGCCACGGTCGTCGGCTTCGCGAAGATCAGCCCGGCCATCGCCCGGGACGCGGCGGCACACCTGGCCGGGCTGGTGCCGGGTCAGGCCGGTGCGCAGGTGGACGGCGTCCTGAAGCAGGCGCTCAGCGGTGGTTCGGCCGGGTGGACCCTGCTGGGGGCGGGTGCCGTCAGCGCGTTGTGGTCGTGCTGCAGCTACCTGGCGGTGTTCCGGCGAGCGCTGTGCCGGATGCACGGTGCCACCGACCGGCGCTCCCCCCTGCGCAACGCCCCGCGCATCGTGGCGACAGCCGCTCTGCTGCTGGTGCTGCTGGCGGTGGGCGCCCTGGCGCTGATCCTGGGCGGGCCCCTCGCCGACGGCGTGGGGCGAGTGCTCCACCTGGGTCGGACGGCGCCCTTGGTGTGGTCACTGGTTCGCTGGCCCGTACTGCTGTTGGTGGCGGCGGCGTTGGTACTGATCGTCTTCCGGACCGGGCCCGGGCCGGCACGTCAACGACACACCGGTCTGCCGGGCGGTGTCCTGGCGGCGGCGCTCTGGTTGCTCTTCTCGGCCGGCTTCGCCTTGTACACCAGCGCCCTGGGCACATACAGCCGGTTGTACGGCTCGCTCGCGGGAACGGTGGTCTTCCTGATCTGGCTCTGGCTCTCCAACCTGGCGCTGCTGGCGGGCGCGCAGTTCGCGGCGGAGCTGCGCCGGGCCGCTCCGGGGCCGGGCGGCGCATCCGGTCCCGACGTTCAGCAACCCCTGCGCGGCCCCCGTGGGTCGCGAGCGCCGTCCGCGTGTACGGCCGAATACCGATCCCACTCGGAGTGACCGTCCCGAGGGGACCGCCCGTTCTGTTGACGGTCCCCACAGAGGTGGTCCAGAACCCGGTCAGCTGCGCTCGTTGTCGTCGTACTCGGTGGTGCCGGCGTCCAGGAGTGGCGTTCCGGTCGGCTGCTTCATGTGTGCCGGGGCCATCAGCCGCAGCACGTGGTACCCGGTCAGCACGATGATCGTGCCGAGCGCGATCCCGGACAGCTCGAAGTTGTCGGTGAACTTGAGAGTGACGTTGCCGATGCCGACGATGACGCCCCCGTCAGCGTCGCCGCGTCCCCACCCTGCGTCCTGATGACCGCCGCCACCCCACGAACGACAGGCTCGACCCCAGGTACGACGGAATCCGACCCCCCGTCACCAGCAGGAAGAACACCGTCGCCACACCCGACACCATCACCACGAGGTTCGGATCCAGCCCCATGAGGACGGGAGCCACAAATGTTGCCCCGGCGAATGCATGACGAGGCCCTCCACTGGGCCGGTGCTCGGCGGTCTCCCGGGTGGCCAGGGCCGAAGTCGTGCGGACGGGTGTCGGGCGAGCCCCGCCGATCTGTCGGGTGGTGCCGGGGTGGCCGGTTCCTGTCAGGCGGGTAAGCCGCCGGTTGCCCGGTGGCTGTCGGCCGCGTGGTGCTGCGAGGTGTCCGGGCCGGTCTGCGTAGGCCGGTGGCCGGCCGGGCCGAAGGGCCTGGCTGCCGGGGTCCGCACGGTTTGCGGCGGGTGGTCCGGAGGGTCTGGGGGTGTGGGGGAGGCCTGTGGGGGCCAGGGTCGGTGGGTCAGGTCGTGGTGGAGGGCGTCGAGTCTGGTCAGGCAGGTGTCGAGGGTGGCGATGGCGGCGCTGCTCTGTTCGCGGATGCGGCGTTCGATGGCGGCGAGCCGGTCCTCGATGTGCTGCCAGCGGTCTTCGGTGGTGGTGCGGGGGTCAGGTGCGTCGTCGGTCGCTGTCATGGCGGAGGCGGTCCGTGCGGCGGGTGAGGTCGTCGAGGCGGGCGGTGAGGTCGGGGTGGGCGGCGCCGAGGTGGGACCTGGGCGGCGAGGACGCGCAGGTCGGCGGCGTGGTCGCGGGCCCAGGCGGTGACGGTGCGTTCCGCGGCCCGCCGGTCGCGCACGGCCTTGACGCGCTGCGCCCCGGTGGCGGCCCCGTCCGCTCTCCTGTCGGCGGGGCGCAGGCGCAGGTAGCGGTTCTCGGCGGCCTGGCGGCTGGCGACGCCCATGGGACGGGCGAGGTCGGCCCAGGTGGCGCCGGCGTCGCGGGCGTTCTCCACCAGGCCCGCCTCCCAGCCCGCGACCTCGGTGCGCAGTTCGCGCAGCAGCACCAGGGCGGCCAGGGCCGGCTCGGGGCCCTCGTCCCGTGCACCGGCGCCGGGCCGGGGACGGGGGTCGCGGGCGGTGCGGACGGCGTCGTCGATGGCGGCGAGCGCGGCGGCGGCGGCGAGGAAGGACGCCGGTCCGGCAGGTGGGGCGCCGCCGCCGGCGGGGTCGGGGTGTCTGCCCATGAGTGTCACTCCTCTGGTGACTCGGGTGTTTGTCATCGGATTGATGACATGCTAGAACAGTTTCAGGTGAAGCGCACTGGCTCCCATTGATCAGTGGAGGTGTTTCGCGATGCTGATGCGCACTGACCCGTTCCGCGAACTGGACCGGCTGACCCAGCAGTTCCTGGGCACGAACGGAACCTGGTCC
>NZ_JODS01000061.1 GCF_000718025.1 Kitasatospora purpeofusca | reverse complement strand
TGCTGACGCACCGCCAGGTGCGGGGGTGCCGGCTACGCCGTCACCATGCGTGCTGTGGCCTCGGCTGCGCCTCGGCAGGTGGGTGCGAGGTTGAGGGAATTCGCCGGTGGCGAATTCGTGGGTATGTGCGGGTTGTTGTGGGTGGGGGTTGGGCGTCGCTGCGCTCCGCCTTTCCGGTGGCTTTCTCCCGGGCCTACGGCCCGTCAATCGTTCTGCTTTCCGGTCTTGTTGGGGCCTATGTTTTCACGGCCCTACGGGCCGATTGGCTGGCAGGGCTTTTCCGGGCTGCGCCCGGGGGCGAGCGTTGACGATGTGACGCGGAATTCGGGTAGTAGCCCATCCCTCCGGGCGGGCGGGGTGCCGGCCGGGGCCTGCGGCCCTCGGCGTTGACGATGTGTCGCGGACTTCCGGTATCAGTCACAACCCCACCCCCGGGGGGCCTCCCCCGGTCCCGGCCGGTGGCCGGTCAGCCGCCTGGTTGCTGGGCTGGCGGCCCATCCAGTACCCCTGGGGCGGGGCCTGCGGCCCTCGGGAGCAACCTCCGGGCACCGGCTCCGGCCCGGCCTCCCCGACCCCGGGTGGCGGGCCCTCACGGACGCCCCGTGCGACGTTCCCTGGCGAGCCCTCAACCGCAGACTCCCGACCGGAATCCGAAACGAATCCGGCGGCGATTCCCCGACTTCCGCACAGCCCTGTCCTACCGACCCTCGGACGGGCGCGGGACGTAAACTGGCAACCTCGCGTCAACCGTCCATAACAGCTCTATCCGGCCGCACTCCAGGCGAGAATGCGAATTTCTTTCCACTCTCTCAGGCGGCAATCAGAACACCTTGCAGGGCGCAGCGGCGAGGAATCGAACCCAGGAACGCCGGAAAGGGGCCTACGGCGCTCCACGCCGACACGGCGGCCGCCTCTCCAGACCGCGCAGGAAATCCCGCCCGGCGTCAACGGAGCAATTCACGGAGCAGCAACACCAAACCAAACACCAAAAGTCCTAGAGTGGCAGGAAGAGCACCAGCACGCCGGCACCGCAAACGATTTGACGGGTCATCACCAGCGGCTCCGGGCGTCCGCACGCGTTAGAATTAGATGCGGGCAAGATCCCCCTTCACACCAAGGAGACCCATCGTGGAGCCCGCATCCGGAAGTCCTCGCCACACCAGCCCAGGCCACCGTTGGGCCGTCGCAAGAGCCCTCGCCAGGCGAGCGGCCCTCGGCGCTGCCTACACCGCCGGCGGACTCCCCCTCACCCTCCTCGCCAGCTGGCTCAACACCCACTGGCCCAGCATCCACTGAGCCAGCCCTGGGACCAGCGGCGGCCACCATGCTCATGATGCACAGTCGATGTGATTCCGCCTGCGACCACTGCTACGTCTACGAGCATGCCGACACCAGCTGGTGCGGCCGCCCACACCCCGTCAGCTCATGAGCGCCGCACGAGGTGGCCCAGGCGGACCGCAGGAGCGCGCCAGGGCACACTGGGCCAGCCGCCGTGCACGTGGTACTGCACGGCGGCGAACCGCTGCTCGCCAGGCCAGAACTGGTGCAGCACGCGGCCCACCCGATGCCCGCCGAACTGCCGGACGACCACGCCCCGGACCTGCGACTCCACACCAGCGAAGCTCGACCAGTCGAACGAGCCCCTCGAACTGTTTCAACCCGGGCGGATCATGGCCAGCATTCTTCCGGACGGCGACCGCACCGCCAGCGACCGGCACCGGAAACTCGAACACGCCTCCCGACCCCTCCCCCGAAAATCTGAGAAAAGAAATATCGCCCCTGATCAATCACATTCCTCCGAACCTCGCCAAGGAATGAAAACAACGCTCCCAGAAAAGCGATAACCCCTCACGAGTCACCCATGCCCCCTGCCATCCCCCTTCAGTACGAAGAGTAACCATCGGCAAGCGTCACACGGCCCCACTCGCCACCGTAACCAGGTCCATCCAGAGGTCCAGATAACCCCGCAAGAGAGGCCATTTCACGCCCATCACAACTAACAGGTCACACCCGGTGGCCCTTCGCCGGATAGAGCTTGGCGTGCAGTAGCCGGTCTTCCCACCACGAGTCATCCGGGGTGGAGACCAGCGCGGCCACCTGCTCGCGCTTGGTCGGGGCGGGCAGCACCAGCGGGCCCAAGTCCTCGACGGCTCGGTCCTGTTCGCACTGCGGGCACTCAAGCCGATCCGGGCCGGCCTTCTCGCTCAGCTCCAGCTTCGAGCCCTCCTTCCCGGCGATCGAGCCCCGGCAGGTCCAGCACGGGCGCAGCGCGGAGTTCGCCGCCCGGGCCGCCTCCAGCTGCTCCTGGGCCTCCCGCTCCAGGCGCTCGGTGTGTTCCTGGTGGCAGGGCCAGCAGCGGCCGCCGGGTTGGCGGGCCCACTCCACGCGGTTGCCGTCGGGGCCGTAGTGCCAGATGCTCTCCTTCTTCGGGACGTTGCCGCAGTCGGCGCAGGCGAGGGTGCGCATCCACTCTCGGTGCTCCTGGCGGGCTTTCTGCTCCCGGGCCTTCTGGCGCTGGTTGTAGGCGGCGCGGTTGTCCGGGTTCTCCAGCGCGTCGAGCAGACAGTGCCGGCCGGGGCGGCCGTAGCGCCACCAGACGGGGCCGCGGGGGCCGAGGGCGGCCAGCAGCTCCAGCGTGGTCGCGAGGACGGGTAAGGACGGGTACGGCGTCGTCGAACTCACGCCAGCCGTCGCCCTCGTTGTCATCCTGGGTCACGGTCCACCCGGTGCCGCGCCAGCACTCGGCCGACAGGTCCGCCACGGCCTCCTGACGGCCTGCCAGGGCGACGGGTCCGGCGCCGGTGACGACCAGGGCGACGGGCGGGTACCCGGGCCAGGTGTGGGGGCCGGGCCAGGTACGGCGCCACCAGTACACCGTTCGGTCGGCCAGGGCCGGATCGGCCAGCGCGGGATCGGTGCTCTTCACCTTGGTGCGGAACAGCTCGCGGTAGACGGTGAACTTCGCCGCGACCCGCTCCGGCGCCATGGTCGAGCGGTCGACCTCGACCATCAGCACCGGCACCCCGATCTCCAGGGCCTGCCACACCGCGTCCGGACGCACCTTCCGCCGCCCGCCCGGCAGCAGGAACTCCACCTCGGTCGCCCAATCGGCCACCGGGCCGACCCCGCCCGCGGCCCCCGGCGCGCTGCCGCCCCGGACGAACGCCAGCACAGTCTCGCTCACCGCCATCGCGTGCCGGGCCCCGGAGCGTCCGGCGCCCCGGGCCGTGGAGCCCATGTCGGCACGGGGCAGGCCGAGCACCTGCCCGGCCGCCTCCAGTCCGACCGTTCCCTCCAGCCGCCAGGTCTTGTGCCGGTCCCGGGTATTGCCGTCGGAGGCGACCAAGCCGTGCAGCGCGAGATCGCCGAGCGCCTGCCGGATCGCCTTGTTCGACGCCGCCCCGGGGCGCAGCAGGCGCTGGAGCTGGTCGGCGGTGGCGACCTTGAGGACGCCGAGCGCGCCGAGGACGTCGGCGCGCAGCGCGTTGGTCGAGCCGTTGGGGTTGGCGGCGCCGCGCCGATACGCGGTGCAACCGCCACTCGCGCCACCTCCACAGCTTCCAGTAACCAACTGCGCACAATGGTGCATATGGACGCTGGAGTCGCTGCTCTGTGGGGTGCAGGTATCGGTGGCGTGTTGGGCGCAGGAGGGGTCCTGGGCTCCACATGGCTGGCAGGGCAAGCTCAAGGTCGCACCCAGCACCAGCATTGGCGTCGGCAGGGACGGCGAGAAGCATACAGCACATTCATTGCTGCTGTTACGGCCCATAGAGACGCTGCTGATGGCCTCATGGCACTCATGGAGGAAACTCACAGCCTCGACGACGCTTCACAGGCTCTGGAACGCGTCAGTGAGAAGTTCCCGGCGGTACGCGCCGCATCCTCAGTGGTGGCCGTGGAAGGGCCTGCTGATGTGGCGGCTTCGGCTCGAGACGTCATGGAGAGCATCGGGCGCGCCACCGAGGACATCGGCTTCTACGTCACAGCCGCTAGACGCATCGGCCGTCCGGGAGAGTTCGAAGCCGGACGCGCCCAGAAAGCACTGGATGAGCTCGGCAGTCTTCTTCGCACGTTCACCGAGAACGCCCGAGACGCCCTTGACGTTTAAGCGCCGTAGGCCCAATGACGTATTGAGGAAATCCACTGACACCACCAGCGTGATCAGTGTCACAATTCCAGGATGGTTGCTCTTCGCTCACGGCGCCTGGAGCGCCTGTTCGCCTCGCGTCTCGACGAGGTCTCCCATGCCCAGGTCGCAGCCCTTGTCGACGCTCAGGTCACCGAACACTATGACCTCGACTTCAAACGAGGGCTGTACGGCAACAAGGATGAGGACCGCCGAAGCCTCGCCGGGGACGTAGCCGCAATGGCAAACACCGCTGGCGGCCTCATCGTCCTCGGGGTTGAGGAGGACGACCAGGCCCGGGCCACTGCTGCCCCGGGCGTAGCCCTCAGCGATAACGAGATCGGCCGGATCCGCCAAATCGTCGCGAATCTCGTCTCACCTCTGCCCACCTTCGACGTTCTCCCCGTCCACGCCGACGGGCAGGAAGACCATGGGTTCCTGCTAATTGCCGTTCCACGCAGCCCAGGAGCCCCCCACGCCGTCCTGGTGAACAACGGGCTGCGCTTCCCCCGGCGCAACGGCACAACCACTACGTACCTGTCCGAGCCCGAGGTCGCCGCGGCCTACCGCGACCGCTACGCCGGCATGCAGAGCAGACTTGAGGACGCCGCGCGCTACGAGCGTGATCTGACCGCCCGGCTCAACACAGACAACGAGACCTTCGTCATCGTCACACTCGTTCCGGATATTCCAGGAGGATTCACCCTGAACACCGAGGCGCTCCGGGACTTCAGGGAAGCGACCATCGGCAAGGATCCCTACGGAGTAGCGCGCGGAATCTCCTGGCAACGCGTGTCAGTCGGCACCGGACGCCTCGTCGCCGTCGGCAGCTACGAGAGCTCCAAGGCCAAGTACCTGGCGTGCGAGCTCTACGAGAACGGCGCTGGGTCTTTTGCCGGCATCGTCGACAACCGCAAGGCCACGTCAGCTGGTGAGGGTGCCGCACAGGTCAGCCACATCGACGACGAGACGTTGGTCAACGCGATCTGGGGCGGCCTTCGGCTTCTCGGCCGCCACGCCCGTGACCGAGCCGCTGCGGGCGGCAACGCAACCGTTCGGGCGACGATCCGCCCAATCACTCCTGACCTGCCCGCGACGCTCAACCACAACCGTGGCCACTTCCCGGGGCAGATCGGCGACCAGCAAGTCGATCAGCCGCCGCACTCGACCGCAGTCGTCGCCATCGACGACCTGGCCGAAGACGGCGAGGCGCTGATCAAAGCAACGGCCGTGCTGGCCAACGGGCTCGTCCAGCACTTCGGACAGCCGGAAGCCCTCCAGGTCACCGCCGAGGGCACCATCCGTTTCCCCTACTGGGGGTCCTACATCCGACAGGACGTCAAGACAGCAGCGGAGAATGCCGGGATCACGGTGACCGAGGATCGGGTCTGACCTCTCGAGGACGAAGCGCCAGCCACCGGCCAACCCAGCCTGGGTGGCCCGGGACGGCTGCGGCGTGCGGTGCGGGTCAGCCGGTGACGGTCTCGGCGTGCCGGTGGACCGCGGAGGCGTTGCCGCGCCAGTAGGCCAGCAGCACCCGGACCTCAGGAGTGATCTCGAACCGATCGATGCGGCGCGCCCCGGGATCGTCCGCGCTGGCGGGTGCGGTCGTGGCGTCGGCCAGCCACCGCCACACCGTCCGGTCGGAGACCGCCAGGCACTGCGCCGTAGTGTGGACGTGCCCGCGGGTGAGTCGGCCCTCGGCACGCAGAGCGAGCAGACGGCGCACCGCGGGAACACGCAAGGCCTTCAACGACACCGGGTCCAGGACGGGCTCGGCCCCGGTCGGCGCAGGCGCCGCGACGGTGGTAGTGGCGTCAGGGGCGGGGGTGTTCACCGGTGTCCTTTCCACAGCGTGGCGGTCGGCACGGCAGCGCGGTGGCGACCAGGGTGGCGGGGGTCATGGGTTGGGGCCGAGCCGGGAGCACGCCCTGGACAACAGCGCGCCATCGGCCCCGGTACCCGGGCGCTGGTCCAGCGCCGCGTAGGCATGAGAGGTGATCTTCGCCCAGGTCCGGAAGTTCCCCCGCGCGCAGGTCTCGTCCGCGTACAGGAGGTCGGCGTCGGCCGCGGTGTGCCACAGCGGATGGAACAGACGCAGCACGGCGGGAACCTGGGAGGCCTCCAGGCGCGGGACGTGCTGCCAGGTCAGCACCCGCGAAGCCAGCGCCGGGGCCCGGGCCAGCGTGCGCTCGGCCCCGGCCCCGCACAGCACCAGCGAGGTCCGGGTGGTCGGTGCGTCGGCCAGCAGACGCAGGTAGTCCAGCTCCGGGGCGGCGATGCGCTGCACGTCGTCGATCAGCACCACCCCCGGGGAGCTGAAGGCGTCGATGAGCGCGCGGTCGCCCGCATCCGTGCGGTTCGTCAGCGCGGTCGCCGGCAGGCCGAACGCGGTCAGCAGCGCGGCACGCAGCTGCGGCAGAGCCGGCTTCACCGCCACCTGCGCCTGGCGAGCCGGCACACGGCGCGGCAGCAGAGCCAGAGCCTGATGGATCGCGACCGTCTTGCCCTGCCCCGCATCCCCGTAGACGCAGGCGATCCCCCGCGCGGCGACCGTGTGTGCGAGTGCTTCCGTCACCTCGCCCAGCTGGCTCGTCGCGACGACGTGGGCGCCGGGAACGTACAACCGCACTCCCAGCGGCACGGCCCCCGCGGAACCATCGGGCACAACCGCCTGCACGGGTTCGGTGGCGGGCGGGGCCTGGCCGGCCTCATCGACCGTGCCTGGCAGCGCCAGCTCCGCGAGCGCGCGGTCGTACACCGCCGGGTCCACCCGGCCACGCCCAGGCCGCACGCCCTGCAGAACACGACCGGCCCGCTGTTCCCGGCGCACCGCCCGGTGCAGCGTACCCAACGACGGCACCGGCCTTGGGCCGTTCCCCGCCTGTGCGGTCAGTTCCCGGTGCAGCGCGGCGACGTTGCCGCCCAGCTCGGATAGCCGGTCCCACAGTTCGTCCGAGACCGTAAACCCCTTGCGGCGCGGAGCCATCTCCCCCCGGCCCGTTTCCCGGGCCTCGGCCAGCCAGCGCCACACCGTCCGTACCGACACCCCGGCCGTCTCGGCCGCGATCCGCACATGCACCGACGACAACTGCCCGACCTCGTCCAGCACGAGCAGACGCCTCACCACGACCTGGCGGGTCAGCGCACGCTCACCCGAACGAGACACCAACGGCTCCCTACCCGAGGAGGACACCGGAGAAGGCATCGTGGCGGGGGCGGAGGCTGCAGGCAGGAGATCGGAGCTCATACCCACCAAGCCCACTCCCCCGGTGTGGCTGCGCGCACAGGAATGAACAACCCCATGTCAGCCACCCACCCCACGTGATAGGCGTCAGCGTGCAGGTCATGGCAGCGGCTTGGTCACCTCATAACAGCCAAGACCCGCTGTCCTAGCCATGAAAGGCACAGCTCAACGAGCCCTTCATCCTTGGCTGGATCGCTGCCGCCCAACCCACTGACACCACCCCACCCACTCACAGTGGTGCCGGTCATCTCGGCGGCGCGGCCCATGGTGTAGGCGGGGTAGTCGTCGTCGTCGAGTTTGTCGGATGCGTCGGGGCTGGCCGTTGTAGTCACTGCACCTCTCTGGTTCTCGGGGAGAACACGTCGAGGGGCCCCGGCGCCGTGTCGGCTCCGGGGCCCCGAAGGGGAACAACACCACCTACCGGCCTGGGCCGGTCCTTGGGTTCCGCACTGCCCCGGGGGCGGGGGTGTGCGGGGATCGCGTATGCGTGACCGGAAACCACCGTCCTTGCGTTGGGGTCTGCGGTGTCCGCCCGGGCGAGTGTTCACGGGCCGGGCGATCCTGATGGCGCTTGCGCCCTCCATTCATCCTCTGGACTGCACTGTCAGTTTCGTACTGCTGGTACTGCGCCTGCTGAACTGCGACTTCGCTTCGGTGGCGGTGGTGGCCCACCTGTTCCGGCAGCCGGCCCCGTCGCCCGTCGTGCACCTGCGTCGGCTCGGAACCCCACTGCCCGGACTTCCCGGTGCGCGCGCCCGCAGCCTGGGCGCCTTCACCGTGGTCATGCCTGTCCTGTGCTGCTGGTACTGCACTCACTGAACCGCGTACTGCGGGATACCGCTGGTGGCGGCCCCTGATACCTGCGGGCCGCCCGGTCCGGCGGTCAGTCCCGTCGCCGTCGTGCACCTGCCTGGCTTCGGAACTCCACTGCCGGACCCAATCGCGAACTCTGTCCGACCACCCCGGCCAGTTCGTGTCTGGCCGGTATCGCCGACTGCTGTCTACGAGAGAAACGTTAGACCCGCCCGCGACCAATGTCTACTCCGGCGCGCACAGATTTTGCGGAGTCGGGAGGAGAGGTAGTCTTCTCGCCGCGCGGCGGCGGCAACCCCCCGGGCCGCCGCCGCGCTCCGCTTCGACGGGTGGCGTCGCGCCGCAAGGCGGCAGTGGAACACCCGGCGCCCGAGGCTCCGGAGACGGCCCCCACGGACAGTCGGACCCGATCGAGGCGGTCACCGGGCCATTTGCAACGGCGGCGACCGCACTGCCGGCCGGCCGCCTGCCCGCTTCGCAAGAGCCGGCCACCTCCACCGTCCTGGCCACCCTGGGCGGCGCCCTCGACACTGCCCTGCCGCCCGGCGGGCGCGGGCAGAGGCGGCCTTTCCGGGAAACACGCCGACGAACCTGCCCGGCCCGGCGTTCCGGCCGATGCCGCTCCCGGCGCCCCGGCCGGTGCGCAGCATGCTCGGCCTGGCCGGCCGGGGCGAGGAGGAGGCTGCCCGCCCGGTGGGCGGGGTCCGGCGCGGTGCCGGTTCGCTTCCCGGGACGGCTGGGTTTTCCCCGGCCGACGTGGATGTCGCGGCACGCCACGTGTGTGCCGGACGGACCCGGGTGGCCGGCCGCGGCGGTGGCGGTCCCGGGTCAGGCCGCGACGGTGAGGTCGGCGCGGCCGAACAGGAGCGCGTAGCCGCGGGGCAGGTCGGCGAGGAGGCGGTCGGTGAGGGGGTCGCCGGCGAGGTCGGCGAGGGCGGCGAGGACGGAGGAGGCGTCCCAGCGGGCGGCGGTGAGGCTGGTGTTCAGGGCGCGGGCGACGGCTTCGACGAAGGCCGGGGCGGCGACGGGTCGGGGCAGCGGGATCTGGGTGGCGAAGACGGTGCGGGCGCGCTCGGGCAGGGCGGCGGCGAGGTCGCAGCGTTCCTCGCCGGTGAGCTGGGAGCCGAGGACGGCCAGGACGGCGTGCAGGACGCGTTCGGCCTCCTCGTCGGTGGTGTAGCGGCCGAGGGTGCGGACCTGCTGGAGAAGGAGGCGGTACCGGGTCATGGCGGTGGCCTTCCGGGGCGGGGCCGGCCGGGCGGGTGCGGCGGGCGGCGCGGACGGGTTCAGGGGCGGTGGCCGGGCCGGGGCCGGCCGAACAGGAGGTCGTAGCCGGGCGGCAGTTGGAGCAGGACACGCCCGGTGAGGTCGTCGCCGGCGGCGTCGGCCACGGTGCTGAGGACGGCGCCGATGTCCCACAGCGCGGTGGTCTCGGTGGCGCCCTCGATCCAGGCCGCGGTCGCGCGTGCGAACCGCTCGGGGCCGAGGGGCTCGGCGGCCTGCAGCGGGTTGAGCAGGATCAGGGCGAGGGTCTCGGGCAGGCGGGCGGCCAGTTCGGCGCGCACGTTGCCGACCAGGTGGGCGCCGAGCAGGGCCAGGACGACGCGCGCCGCCCGCTCGGCCTCCCCGGGCGTGTCGTACTCACCGCGTTCCCGGACCTCCTCCAGGAACGCCTCCCATCGAAGAGTCATGATGTGTCTCCCTCCGTCCCAACGGGCCGGTGCGAACGCGGCCGGCGCCCGGTCAGGGCTCGACGGCCGGGCGCCGGTGGAGGCCTGTGAGCTTCAGTAGCCGCACCACGCGGCGGCCGGCCCCTCGCAGGACCGGACGGCCACCGCACCGGTCGGCCTGGTTGCGGGCCCGGACCGGGGCTCCCGGGCCCGCGCAGTCGACGAACGTCACCTCCGACAGGTCGAGCACCACCTCCCGGTGCGACTCGAACGCGGCGGTCGGTGCACCGCGCAGCGCGGGGGGCGGTATCGAGGTCGGTCTCGCCGCCGGCCCGCACCACGAAGGGTTGGTTGCTCCGGGCGTTCATGGCGTTGTCCCGTCCCCGCTGGCGGGCGGCGGGCGGTTCGGGGTGTTCCGTGCCGCTCCTCGGGGGGATCGGGAGCGGCACGGAACGGTCCGGGGGTCAGGCCCGGATCTGCCTGCGGTCGCCGCTGTGG
>NZ_JODS01000060.1 GCF_000718025.1 Kitasatospora purpeofusca | reverse complement strand
CTCCGAAAAGCGAATCCGGCCGCAATCCTTGAAAACAGGCACACCTAATAGACCCTGAGCCGGAACGTATCGAAAGAAATAACGACACGCCTCGGCCCGTAATGGGATGAGGTGGTGTTTCAGAGGATTGGCCGCCCCGGGACCGTCCGCGCCGATGCGTGTCCGGTGCTCCCAGCCAGGCAGCTCGAAGAACACTAGACCTCTTGGGAGACCACGTCAAGCGCAGGTGTCCGTTCGGGGGACTCCTCCTCCTCGGCCGGCAGCTGGAAGGCGAGGACCGCGACGTCGTCGTCGTGGTCGGAGGTGACGCCCATGGCGCGGAGCAACCGGGCGCAGACCACGTCGGGGGCGCCGACCGCGCCGGTGAGGGTGCGGGCGAGCAGGTCGAGGCCCTGGTCGATGTCCTCGTCCCGGCGTTCGACCAGGCCGTCCGTATAGAGGACGCCGGTGGTGCCGGGCAGCAGGCGCAGGGTGTGCGAGAGGTGGACGCCGCCGCCGGTGCCCAGGGGCGGGCCGTTCTGCTCCTCGCTGCGCAGGACGGTGCCGTCGGGGCAGCGCAGCAGCATCGGGAGGTGGCCGGCGGAGGCGTAGCCGAGGGTCCGGCGCTGCGGGTCCCAGACGGCGTAGGTGCAGGTGGCGATCTGGTTGGCGTCGATCTCCATGGCGAGCCCGTCGAGCAGGCTCATCACCTTGTGCGGCGGGAGGTCGAGGCGGGCGTAGGCGCGGACGGCGGTGCGCAGCTGTCCCATGACGGCGGCGGCCCGCAGGCCGCGGCCCATGACGTCGCCGATCACGAGTGCGGTGCGGCCGCCGTCGATGGCGATGACGTCGTACCAGTCGCCGCCGACGGCGGCCTCGGCGCCGCCCGGTTGGTAGGTGGCGGCGACCCGGAGGTCCGCGGGCTGGTCGAGCTTCTGCGGGAGGAGGCTGCGCTGGAGGGTGACGGCGGCCTCGCGCTGGCGGCGTTCGGACTCGCGCAGCCGGGCGGCGGCGAGGACCTGGTCGGTGACCTCGGCGGCGAAGATGAGGACGCCGGAGGTGGGGTCGTCACCCGTGGGAGTGGTGTCGGCGGCGGTGGGGGCCTGGCCGGGGACACTCGTGGGGGTGGATCCGGGCGAAGCCTGCGGAGCGGCGGGGGCCGGGTCGCCGGGGTCGCGGGTGAGCGGTACGCAGGACACGTTGTAGTAGCGGTTGCCGGTGAGGCCGAGGATGCAGCGGGCCTTGACGCTGCGCGGGCTGCCGCCCCGGATCACCTGGTCCATGAGGGGCAGCACGCCGAGGGTGCCGAGTTCCGGGAGCGCGTCGCAGGCGGGCAGGCCGGTGGGGCGTTCGCCGAAGAGTTCGCGGTAGGCGCGGTTGGCGTAGCCGAGCTGGTGCAGCGGCCCGTAGGTGACGGCGACGGGGGCGGGGATGCGGTTGAGGACCTCGCGCAGGTCCTGGGGCCGGTGGGGGTCCAGCACGCCGGTGGGGTCGAGGGCGTCCGGGATGTCGACCGGGCCGGTGGGGCTGGTGGGGTCGCGCGGGCCGGGCACCACGACGGCGTCGCCGGACGGCGTGCCGCGGTCGGTGCCGGCCCCGGACGGCGGGGTGGCACGCCACGGGACTCCGGTGAGCCGGGCGCTCCAGCGCATGAGGTTCAAACGACGGCCGCTTCCTCGGGTTCCAGGCATATCATCACTTTTTGTGCACTCGTCAGCACACGGGGTAATGACTCGGTCGGGCAGATCCTGTCAGGCGGAGGCCCGATTCCGGAAGTCGTCCGCGCCCGGCGCGGTCGTCGGGTCGGCCTCGGGGCCGTGCCGGTACTCCGAGCGGGCGGCGGCGACGGGGCCGCCGGACCGGCTCAAAGCGGCCGCCCGTCGGCCGGCTCCGGCCGGTCCGGCTACTCGGGGCGGCCGATCGGGACGACCTCGCGGGAGAACAGCCCGGTCAGTGCCCAGTCCATCAGGATCCGGACCCGGCGCTCCCCGCTCGGCAGCCGACGCAGATGGCGGGCCCGGTGCAGCCACCAGGCCCGGCGGCCGGTGAGCCGCCCGCCGCCCCGGGTGTGGGCGACCGCGCGGCCCAGGCCCAGCGAGGTGGAGCAGGCCGGCGGGCCCGGCAGGTACTCGGCGATGCCGGACGCGTGCGGGCCGCCGTCCAGCGCGACCAGCACGTTGGCGGCCAGCAGCTCGGCCTGGGCGAAGGCGTGCTGGGCGTTCGGCGCGCACGGCGCCCCGTCCGCGTGCGGGTCGGGCACGGCCGCGCCGTCCCCGGCGGCCCAGGCCCCGGGCAGCGCGCGGCCGTCCGGGCCGAGCACCTGGAGGGTGGGCAGGCAGCGGACCCGGCCGGCGGTGTCCAGCGGGAGGTCGGTGTCGCGCAGCAGCGGGTTGGGGCGGACCCCGGCCGTCCAGACCAGGGTGCGGGCCGCGAACCGGCTGCCGTCGGAGAGCGCCATCACCCCGCCGGCGGCCGACTCCAGGGTGGTGCGCAGCCGGACGTCCACATTGCGCTCGCGCAGCTGGTCCAGGGTGTGCGCGGCGAGTTCGGGGGACTCCTCGGTGAGGATCCGGTCGGTGGCCTCGACCAGGACCCAGCGCAGGTCGTCGGGGGTGGTGTGCTGGTGGCCCCGGACCGCGTACCTGGCCATGTCCTCCAGTTCGGCCAGCGCGCCGACGCCCGCGTAGCCGGCGCCGACGAAGACGAAGGTGAGCGCGGCCTGGCGGAGCGCCGGGTCGCGGGTGGTGGCGGCGAGGTCGAGCTGTTCCAGGACGTGGTTGCGCAGGCCGACGGCCTCGCCGACGGTGGCGAAGCCCCGGCCGTGCTCGGCCAGTCCGGGCACCGGGGCGGTGCGGGAGACCGATCCGGGGGCGAGCACCAGGACGTCGTAGTGGAGCTCGACCGGCGCGGGCGGTTCGCCCCGGCCGGCCGCGTCGGCCCAGGCCCGGCGGGAGGCGTGCTCGATCCGGGTGATCCGGGCGGTGAGCACCTTGCACTCGGTGAGTTCGCGGCGGAGCGGGACGACCACGTGCCGGGGGTCGATGGTGCCGGCCGCGACCTCGGCGAGCAGGGGGTGGTAGGTGAGGTAGGCCTGCGGCTCGACCAGGGTGAGGTGGACCTCGCCGCGGCGGAGCCGCTCGCGCAGGCCGCGCTGGAGGTGCAGCGCGGTCGACATGCCCGCGCACCCGCCGCCGACGATCAGGATCCTGATGGCGCACCTCCTGTCGATGGGCTCCGTGGCCCGCCTTCGACCGGGCATGCCCCCATCACGCCCACCAATAAAGGACCGCCGGAGCCCTCTTGTCCACCGTCCGTGCTGTGGCGGACGGGGCGGTTGGGGCCGGAAGGGGACAGAAGTACTGCCGGGGTGAGTTTCTGACGCACTTTCGGCCTCGAACGGCGGTGAACTATGGTCGGATTGTGTGGCGGCGCGGCCACTGCCATGTCAACTGGTGGCGACGCACCGTGGATCGGTCATTACGGCCAGTTCTAGTGTTGGCGGGAGAACCCGACTGCGGGACCGTGATCCGGGGAAGGGTAGTTCCCGGACAGGGCCCCGAACGGGCGCCGACGCGCCGGCCCGATCGCAGCGATCGGCCCGGCGGCGCCCTCCGGAGCGGGGTCCGGGTGGACCTTCGCGCGGCCGCATCCGCGGCCGGGCGGCACCCGGGCGGCACCAACGGCACGAGCGATGGGTCATCGGTCATTTCTTTCAGGCGTAGCTGCACCGGGGGGTGCAGGGGCGGGCGACGACAGGGTCCGGAACCGGACGCCTGCGGGGGAGAGTTGGGATGATGGAACAGGAGCGACTGTTGGGGCGATCGGGTGCGGCACACCCCGGCCAGGGCGTGGTGCCGGAGCAACGCGGCCCGGCCGAGGCCGCCGGTCCACCGGGGGCGGCGTACGCGGCCGTCCCGTACCGGGGCGGCGAGGCGGCGCAGGGCGGCGGGCAGTCCCCGGGCACCCGGCTGCGGGTCGACGCGCGGCGGAACCTCGAGAGCGTGCTGCGCGCCGCCCGTGAGGTGTTCGGCGAGTTCGGCTACGGCGCACCGATGGAGGAGGTGGCGCGGCGGGCCGGGGTCGGCGTGGGCACGGTGTACCGGCGCTTCCCGAGCAAGGAGGTGCTGGTCCAGCGGATCGCGGCCGAGGAGGTCGCCTGGCTGACCGCCCAGGCCCGCGACTCGCTGTACGGCGGCGCGGGTGCCTGGGAGGCGCTGGCCGGCTACCTGGCGCGCGCGGTGTCCACCGGGGCCGGGCGGCTGCTGCCGCCGGAGGCGTTCCGGTACGCCGAGGAGCTGGGGCGGGTGCCCGAGCAGCGTTCGCCGGACCCGGTCGGGTCGGGCAGCGCGTTCGGCTCCGCGCGGTTCGAGCCGACGGTGGCCGGCCTGTCCGGTGCGGCGTACGGTTCGGCGCCCGGTCCGCTCGGCGGTGCGCTGCCGGGTCAGGTGTCCGGCGAGGCGGCCGGAGGGCCCCTCGGGGCCGCCGGTGTCGGCGTCGGCGCGGCGACCGAGGGCGAGACGGCGGTGCTGGTGGCGGACGCGGACCCGCGGCTGCTGCTGCAACTGCTCGCGGCCCTGGTGGCCCGCGCGGGTGCGGCCGGCGAGCTGCGGCCCGGGGTGACCGTCGCGGACGTGGTGCTGGTGCTGACGGCGTCGGTACCGGTGCACGCCTGGCGCGGCGGGCCGCCGGTCGGCCCGGTCGTGGTGGGTGCGGCGGCGGGCGCGGTGCCCGGTGCGGTGCCCGCGGGCTCCGGGGACGCCCCGCAGCCGACGAGTGGTCCGCAGACGGACGGTCAATCCGCCGAAGGACCCTCCGACCGGCTGCTCCAGATCCTGCTCGACGGCCTGCGGGCCCGCTGAGCCGGACCGCACCGGGACCCAGTGTCCGGCGCGGGCAAGGAGGTTGGTGAGCGGGGCGGACGGCCGCGGGCCGTTCGCCCGGGGCGGGCGGCGCCGCCCCGGGGCGCCGGGCGCGGGGCGAACACATCCGCGACGGCCCCACGGAAGAGTGGGTCACGGCCGGTCCGGCTACCGCCCAACTCTGCGCTATGCCATCCTTTGCCCGTGGTTGGAGCCAATGTCCCGATGCGCGCCGTTCGCGCGCCCTCGGCGCCGTGCGGCGGAGAATCGTGCGCCCACGCACTCCCGCGCGCCCTGCCACACTACGGGGGCTGTCGTGGAGTCTGGGGTCCGTTGTGAGCGCCGAGGAACAGAACGACTACGGCTACGGCCTCGACTTCGGGCGTTCCGCCGGGGGCGGGCCCGACCGGGGTCCTGACGGTCCGGCCGCCGGCCCGGGGGCACCCGGCGGCGGGTCGGGGGCTGCCCCCGGGCCGGTGCCGACCGGCCAGGTGCCGGACCAGGCCGGGATGCCGGGCCGCGAGACCCTCTCCGCCTCCGCCGCGGCGCTCCCCCAGGGCCGGGTCCCCGGGCAGGCCGCCGCCGGGCGCGGCGGCGTCATCCCGGAGGCCTTCGTCGGCACCGGGGCCCCGGTGCGCCCCACCGTGCCCGCGCCGGCCGATCCCGTCGACGGCGAACGACCTCCCTCGGACGCGGAGTTGACCGCGCTCGTGCGGGCCGGCGACGACACCGCGTACGAGGAGATCTACCGCCGGCACGTGGACTCGGTGCGCCGCTACGCCCGGACCTGCTGCCGGGACAGCTTCACCGCCGAGGACCTGGCGGGCGAGGTGTTCGCCCGCACCCTGCAGGCGCTGCGGGCGGGCAAGGGGCCCGAGTTCGCCGTCCGCGCCTATCTGCTGACCGCGGTCCGGAACGTCGCGGCGGCCTGGACCCGCAGCGAGCGGCGCGAGCAACTCGTGGACGACTTCAGCGTGTTCGCGCAGACCTCGGCCGCCGTGGTGGACCTCGATCTGGCCGATCCGGGCGCCGACGCCTGGGCGATGGCGCTGGCCGACCAGCGCATGGTGATGCAGGCCTACGCCGAACTCCCCGAGGACGACCGGGTGGTGCTCTGGCACACCGAGGTCGAGCGGGAGTCCCCCAAGACCGTCGCGGTGATGCTCGGCAAGACCGCCAACGCGACCGCCGTCCAGGCCCACCGGGCCCGCGACCGGCTCGCCGCCGGCTTCCTGCAGGCGCATGTCTCGGGCAGCCAGGACCGGGACTGCGAGGCGTACGCCAACCGGCTCGGCGCGTACGCGCGCGGCTCGCTGCGCAAGCGCGCCTCGGCGGAGGTCGGCCGGCACCTCAAGGAGTGCGACCGGTGCACGGCCGCGTGCCTGGAGCTGTCCGAGATCAACCACGGACTGCGCGCGCTGCTGCCCGGCGGGGTGCTGGTCTGGATCGGCGCGGGCGGCTTCGGCGCCGCCGCGGCCGCCGTCGGCGGAGTGGCGGCGGTGGGCGGCGCGGCCGCCGGGACCGCGGCCGCCACCGCGGGCGGTACGGCCGGTGGCGCCGCCGGTGCCGCCGGTGCCGCCGGTGCCGCAGCCGGAACCACGGGAGGTACCGGGGCCGCCGGTGCCGCGGGTGGTGCGGGGGCCGGTGCCTCCGGCGGGGGCGGGGGCGGCGCGAGCGCCGCCGCGGAGGGTCTGGGCACCGCCGCGAAGGCCGGGATCGCCGCGGCCGTCGCGGTGGCGGCGGCCGCCGTCGCCGCGTACGCGCTCACCGGAGCGCCCGAGCCCAGGCCCCCGGTGGCCGCTCCCCCGGTCTCCGCGCCGGCCGTTCCCGCGCCGCCGTCCGCCGAGCCGGAGCCGCCCGCCCCGGAACCGGCCCCGCCGCCGCCCGCGCCCGACAGCCCGGCCCCGGTGCCGGTGGAGCCACCGGCCCCCGCGCCGTCCGCGCCCCCGCCGCCCGCCGCCGCGCCCAGGCCGGTGCCGTCGGCGCCGAGCAGCCCGCCGGCGACCACGGCGGCCCCTTCGCCGACCCCCTCGCCCCCGAAGCCCACACCGACCCCGACGCCCACCCCGACCCCGGTCGCGACCGTCCCGGCCGTGCCGCTGCCGACCCCGCCGCCGGTGCCGACGCCCGAGGTGCCGCCGCCGCCCGTGCCCGAGGTGGTGCTGCCGACGCCCACCGTGACGCCGAGCCTGCCGACCCCGCCGCCCACGACCGTCCCGACCCCGCCGGCGCCGACCGACTTCTGGGCCGACGACCTCCCGGTGGTCAAGTCCTCGCACAACCGGGTGCCGCCGCCGCGGCCGAGCATCCGGGAGAACGGCAGCGACTGGTTCTGGCAGCGGGAGAGCGTCTCGGTGGCCGGCGCCGAGCACCGGCACGGCATCAGCGTGCACGCGCCCGCGGCCACCGTGGTCGACCTCAACCGGAGCTGCACGTCCTTCGACGCGGTGGCCGGGATGGACGACCTGACCCTCGCCGTCGGCGGGGTGGTCTTCTCGGTGCAGGGCGGCGACGGCCGGACGCTGTGGAGCTCGCGCACGCTGCGGGCGGGCGACCCGGCGGTGCCGGTGCATGTGCCGCTCGCCGGGCAGACCTCGATCCGGCTGGTGGTGGTGCCGGCGAACGGCATCTGGTCGGCGCTGAACGTCGCCGACTGGGCCGAGGCCCGCTTCAGGTGCGTCTGAAGCGGGCCCCGGTGCGGACGGAACCGCGGGGTCAGACCGCGCAGGAGCCGTCCGCGCACGCCTCGCCGGCCGGGGCGACCTGCACCGGGGCCGGGCGGCGCTCGCCGATCTCGGTGGCGACCTGCTCCAGCACCTGGCGGAAGGCCTCGGCCTCCTGGCCGCCCTGGACGGCCCACTTGCCCTCGAAGACGAAGGTCGGCACGGCGGTGATGCCGATCTCGCGGGCCTCGGCCAGCTGGGCGCGCACCTCGGCGGCACCCTCCTCGCCGGCCAGGTAGGCCGTCACCCGGTCGCGGTCCAGGCCCGCGCCGACGGCGACCTCGGTGAGCGCGGTGCGGTCGCCGACGTCCACGCCGTCGCTGAAGTGCGCCTTGAGCAGGGCCTCCTTCAGCCGGCCCTGGGCGGCCGCGCCGTACTCGGTCTCCGCGAGGTGCAGCAGCCGGTGGCCGAGGAAGGTGTTGGCGTGCAGGGCGGCGTCGAAGTCGTAGCCGATGCCCTCGGCCCGGCCCAGCTCGGCGACCCGGGCGTCCATCGCGACGGACTGCGGCCCGTAGCGCTCGGCCAGCCACTCCCGGTGCGGGCTCGCCGTGGCCGGGGCGTCCGGCACCAGCTGGTACGGCCGGTAGACCACCTCGACGTTCTCCTTGCCCGCGAAGCCCTCGAGCGCCTGCTCGAAGCGGCGCTTGCCGATGTAGCACCAGGGGCAGGCGATGTCGGAGTAGATCTCGACCTTCATGACGGGGGCTCCAGAGGGGGGTGGGGACGGGTCCGAGATGGATGAACGATGAACCATCTCGGGACATTCCCGGCGTGTCCCCGCCGCTCCGGACGGGCTCAGACCTCCGGACGGGCTCAGACCTCCGAAGGGGCTCAGGCCTCCGGAGGGGCGGGGACGACCAGGACCGGGCAGGCCGCGTGGTGGACCAGGGCCCCGCTGACCGAGCCCAGCAGCAGCCGGGCGAAGCCGCCGTTGCCCCGGGTGCCGGCCACCACGGTGTGCTGCCGGGCGGAGGAGGCCAGCAGCACCTCGATCACATTGCCGAGCACCACGTGCAGGGACATCTCGGCGGTGCAGGGCCGGGCCCGGGCCCGCTGCACGGCGACCACCGCACGGCGCAGGCCGTCAGCCATCGACTCGACCAGGGTCTCCACGCTCTCCTGGACCAGCTCGGCCATCCCCGGCGGGTAGCCGGTGGGTGCCGGGTTGACGACGGCGAGCACGTACAGCGGCAGGTCGTGGGCCTCGGCCTCGGTCATCGCCCGGTCCAGCGCCCAGAGCGAGCCGTCCGAGCCGTCGCAGGCCGCGAGCACCCCGGGCGGACGGTTGGTCGGGAGCCGCCCGAGCACCGAGAGCACGACGGGGACGGACGGGTCGGGACCGGCACTGGTCACCACGGCCTCCGGGCGGGGGAAGGGGAAGGGGGCAGGGACGGGACGCTCGCCATGATCGCCGCCCGGCGCCGCCCCGTGCCCGAGCCGCGCCGGGAGCCGATGGGAGCGCCGGGAGCGGGGCCGGTCGGGCGCGCGGGCGGGGCGGGCCGGGGTCAGGAGAGCCGGGGCGGGGACAGCGCGGGGTGGACGGGGTGCGGGAGGCCGGTCCAGCAGGCGCCGTGGCGGCGGGCGCGGACGCGGCGGAGCCAGAGCTCGGTGGCGACCAGGTCGGCGAGGCCCGCCAGCGCGGCGGGCGGCAGCGGGGTCGCCGGGTCGGCGGCGCGGTCGAGCGCGGCCCGGACGGCGGGGAGGTCGATCAACCCGGCCTCGGCCAGCAGCGGCGCGTCGAAGAGTTCGGCCAGGCCGTCGGCGGCGAGCCGCAGGCCCGCCCGGACGGTGGTGGCGCGGTCGGGGCGCGGGGCGCGGCCCCAGTCGGGCGGCAGATCGGTGCGACCGGCGCCGGCCAGCACGGCGTGCAGCAGCGCGTGCCGGGCGCCGGGCTGGAGCCGGACCTCGTCCGGGAGCAGCCGGGCGGCCCGCACCACCTGGTTGTCGAGGAAGGGCGCGTGCAGGCGCTGGCCCGGCTGTTCGGTGGCGTGCACCAGCGTGCGGAAGCCGCGCGCGTGCCGGTGCAGGGCGTGCCGGGCCCGGTACGCGCCGGGGTTGTCCCCGGGCGCCGGTTCGCGCGCCGCCAGCCGCAGCCGCAGCGCGACCGCGGAGAGCGCCTCGTCGGACAGCCAGCGGGCGGCGGGGCCGGGGACCACCCAGGCGAGGTCGTCCGCCGAGCGCGCTCCGGCCGTGCCGGCGCCGTCGGGCGTCCGGCGGAGGGTCAGCCGCACAGCGGCGTCGTCGAGCGCGTCCGGGTAGCGGATCCGGGCCAGTCGGTGGGCTGCGCGCAGCACGGTGAGCGGGGTCCGCAGCGCGCCGGTCAGGACGCCGGCGGCCGCCCGGTCGACGCCCGCCAGCGCGGCCACCGGGGAGAGGAGCTCGCGGGAGCGGCCGGCCCGGACCAGGTCGGCCAGCCGGGCCGGGTGCCCGTCCAGGACCTGCCGGGCGCCGTGGCCGGTGAGGTGGTCGGTGCCGCCCGCCCCGAACCGGGCCTCGGCCCAGGCCGCGGTGACCAGTTCGGGCCCGGGCTCGTCGGTGAGCGGCCCGGCGGTCGGGTCGGCGCGCAGGTCCGCGTACGGGAGGGTGTCGGGGCCGGGGGCGAGCACGGTGCGGCGCAGCCGCGGGACGTCCGGGGCGAGCACCGGGGCGGCGGGGGCGGTCCCGGCCGCGGTGGTCTCGCCGAAGGTGACGGCGGCGACGGGTTCGGAGGCGGAACGCGGCCGGGCGGCGGCGCGGGCCCAGGAGCCCTTCACCGCCCCGGTCCGGGCCGCGCCGCCGGGTGCGAGCGCGGCTCCGGAAGCGGACCGGGCTTCGGGCCCGGCCCCGGTCTCCTCGGGCGGCGGTCCGGTCTGCGCCGGGACGGCCCGGTACGGCCCGGACGGGTAGGGCGGCACCGCTCCGGCCGGGTCGGCGGCGGTCGGCACCGCGGCGGGCGGCACGGCGGCGGCGAGCAGCGCGACGGTGGCGGAGGCCGTCCCGTAGGAGAGGTCGACGCCGAGCCTGGCCCGCCCGGACGGACCGGCCGGCAGCGGGGCCGGACCGGCCGGGCTGGTGCGGACCCGGAACCGGACCGACTCCAGCAGCGCCCGGGTCAACTCCCGGACCGCCGCCGCCTCGCCGCGCCCCGGCACCCCCTCGGCGCCCGGCCCGTCGTACCCCGTGAGGTACGGCCGCCCGCCGCGGACGGCGAGCGCGTGCCCGGGCGGCACCCGCCGCACCCCGAGGTACGGGGTGCCGGTGCCGAGCGCCTCGGGCGCCTCGGGGCAGGCGAGCCGGGCGGCCAGGTGGCCGGTGTCCAGCGGCGCCCCGACCAGGTCGGCGAGCGGCAGGGCCGCGGTGGCGTACGCGGTGCCGTCGCCCCACGGGGTGTGGAAGACCGGCCGGGCCCCGGCCAGGTCGGTGAGCAGCACGGTGGAACGGGTGCCGCTGCGCAGCACGACGGTGTAGCTGCCGGGCCAGCCGGTGAGGTGGCGGACGGCGCCGCCGCGGGCGGCGGCCAGGCCGGCGGCGAGTTCGGCGTCGGTGGCGCCGCAGTGGCCGAGCACGGCGAGCCGCAGGGTGGCGGGGTTCGCCTCGAAGGGGTCGGGCGCGGTGGGTCCGGTGGTGACCACGGCGGCGGCCCCGGGCCGCAGGGTGGCCAGCCGGATCTCCTCGGGCCGCCAGTCGCCGACCGCCCAGAGCGGGTCGGGACCGGTCCACAGGGTGCGCGCGGCGATCGGGGCCACGGCGCCGGGCGGCTCGTGCGCCGGTGCGCCCGGCCGGGGCACGCCCGTGCACCAGCCCGTCAGCCACCGCATCGCGCCTCCACCGGACGAGGACCTGCACCGCTCGGCGGGTCCGGATCCGCGGCCCGCGTCCGGCGCGCCGTCAGAGGACATCGTGCCACCGGTTGTGCTTCCGGTGACCGGAGTTGTCGTTTCCGGTACGCGCGGGGGGCTGTTGCCGTAGGGCCGGTCCCCCGGGACCGCGCCGGGCGGACGGCGGTGACGGCGCGGGGTTTCGAACACCCGGACGAGGTGTTCCACCGGAGCGGCCCGGGCCTTCCCCTCCCCGGCCCGGACCGCCCCGTGGGTCGCCCTGTCATGGCCATCGCGAGATGGCCGAAAGGCGTCGCTCGGCCCGGGAGGGCATCCGCATGCCCTCCCGGACGTCGCCGCCGCCCGCGGGGATGAAGGCGGCGGCTTCCCCCGGCCCGCCGGGTCCTCGACGGCGGGCCGACCCACGACCACCAGCGAATCGCCGACCAGCCGGTCGGGCCAGGGGGCACGGCCGGGCGCACATCGACACGGGACCGGAGCACGGGACTCCGGCGCACCGCCGGGAGACCGCCGGGCGGCCGGATCCCGGCGGTCCTGACCAACTTCGCGACCCGCCCGCCGCCCGCCGCCGGGCGCGCGATCCCGCCATCCGGAATGCGGCCTCTTAACCCTCGGAACGCGTCCGACTACTCTAGGTACAGCAGCTTCGGCCCGGTGCCGCCCGGGCCCCGCGCACAAGGCCGCAGGAGGTGCCGCCGCCACCATGACCGTCAGCCCACGAGGACCGAACGAACGGCTCGGCACGCTCCTGACCCTGGCGCAGATCAGCAACGCGGGTCTGGCCCGCCGGGTCAACGACCTCGGCGCCCAGCGCGGGTTGACGCTCCGCTACGACAAGACCTCGGTGGCGCGCTGGGTCAGCAAGGGCATGGTGCCGCAGGGCCCCGTGCCGCACCTGATCGCCACCGCGATCGGCGGCAAGCTCGGCCGGCCCGTGCCGCTGGAGGAGATCGGCCTCGGCGACACCGACCCGGCGCCCGAACTCGGCCTGGCCTTCCCGCGCGAGGTCCCCGACGCGGTCCGGTCCGCCACCGACCTCTGGCGGGTCGACCTCGACCTGCGCCGCGGCCCCGGCGGCGGCCGCTGGAGCGACAGCCTGGCCGGCACCTTCTCGGTCGCCGCCTACGCGACCCCGGTCTCGCGCTGGCTGATCAACCCCGCCGACGGCTCGGTGGCACGTGAACTGCCCCGCGCCCCGGCCGAGTCGGGCTCGTACCGGGTCGGCCACTCGGACGCCGCCAAACTCCGCGAGGCCGCCCAGGAGGCCCGCCGCTGGGACTCCAAGTACGGCGGCGGGGACTGGCGTTCGTCGATGGTGCCGGAGTGCCTGCGGGTCGAGGCGGCGCCGCTGCTGCTGGCCTCGTACAGCGACGCGGTGGGCCGGGCGCTGTTCGGCGCGACGGCCGAACTCACCCGGCTGGCCGGGTGGATGGCCTTCGACACCGGCCAGCACGAGGCCGCCCAGCGCTACTACATCCAGGCCCTGCGGCTCGCCCGGGCCGCCGCCGACGTCCCGCTCGGGGGCTACGTACTGGCCTCGATGAGCCTGCAGGCCGGCTACCGGGGCTTCGCCGAGGAGGCCGTGGACCTCGCCCAGGCCGCACTGGAGCGCAACCGGGGCCTGGCCACCGCCCGGACGATGAGCTTCTTCCACCTGGTCGAGGCCCGGGCCCAGGCCAAGGCCCGGAACGCGGCGGCGTGCGCGACGGCGCTCGGGGCAGCGGAGAGCGCGCTCGAACGGGCGCGCGCCGGGGATCCCGATCCGGCGTGGATCGACTTCTACGCCTACGACCGGCTCGCCGCCGACGCCGCCGAGTGCTTCCGCGACCTCGGAGTTCCGTCCAAGGTCCGGCAGTTCACCCGGGAGGCGCTGGCCCGCCCCACCGAGGGGTTCGTGCGCTCGCACGGCCTGCGGCTGGTGGTCTCCGCGATGGCCGAGGCCGAGGCGGGCAACCTGGACGCGGCGGTCGCGGCCGGCGAGCGCGCCGTCGACGTGGCCGGGCGGATCTCCTCCCAGCGCAGCCGCGAGTACGTGGTGGAGATGCTGCGCCGGCTGGAGCCCTTCCAGGGCGAGCGCCGGGTCCGCGACCTGACCGAACGCGCCCGCGCGGTGATCGTCGCCCCGGCCTGACCGACTGCGCCGCCGCCGGAGCCCGCACGGGTGCCGCGCGGGCCCGGCCGAAACGCCCCCGGGCCCCCTCGACCGGCCCCCGCCGTCGTGGCAGCATCGCGGACGGACGGGGGCGGTCGGACAAGGCGAGGAGCGGGCCGTGCGGTACGACGTCGACGTGCTGGTGGTGGGGGGCGGGATCGTCGGGCTGGCCACGGCCCACGCGCTGGTCGGGGCCCGCCCCGGACTCCGGCTCACCGTGCTGGAGAAGGAACCCGGCCTGGCCGCCCACCAGACCGGCCGCAACAGCGGGGTGATCCACAGCGGCGTCTACTACCGGCCGGGCTCGCTCAAGGCCCGGTACGCGGTGGCCGGCGCCGCCGAGATGGTGGAGTTCTGCCGCGCCCACGGCATCCCGCACGAGGTCACCGGCAAGCTGATCGTCGCCACCGGGCCCGCCGAACTCGACCGGCTGCGCGCGCTGGCCGAACGCGGCCGGGCCAACGGCATCCCGGTCACCGAACTCGACCGCCGGGGCATCGCCGAGTACGAGCCGCAGGTCACCGGCGTCGCCGGCCTGCACATCGGCAGCACCGGCATCTGCGACTTCCCCGCCGTCGCCGCCGCCTACGCGCGCCTCGCCCGCGAGGCCGGGGCCGAGATCCGCACCGGCACCGAGCTGCGCGCGATCGCCCGCCGGGCCGACGGCGTCACCGTGCAGACCTCGGCCGGGGAGCTCCGCTGCCAGGTCCTGGTGAACTGCGCGGGCCTGCACAGCGACCGGATCGCCCGGCTGGCGGGCGACGACCCCGGCCTGCGGATCGTCCCCTTCCGCGGCGAGTACTACGAACTCGTCAAGGAGCGCCGGGAGCTGGTCCGCGGACTGGTCTACCCCGTGCCCGACCCGGCGTTCCCGTTCCTGGGCGTCCACCTGACCCGGGGCGTGCACGGCGACGTGCACGTCGGCCCGAACGCGGTGCCCGCGCTGGCCCGCGAGGGCTACGACTGGCGCACCGTCCGACCCCGCGACCTGGCCGGCACCGCGGCCTTCCCCGGCACCTGGCGGATCGCCCGCCGGCACTGGCGCTACGAGGTGGGCGAACTGCACCGCTCGCTGTCCAAGCGGGCCTTCACCTCGGCCGTCCAGCGGCTGCTGCCCGCCGTCGTCCCGGCCGACCTGGTCCGGGCCACCGCCGGGGTCCGCGCCCAGGCGGTCGCCAGGGACGGCTCGCTGCTGGACGACTTCGCCTTCGCCGGCTTCGACCCCGACGACCCGCGCTCCGCCCGCCGCCTGGTGCACGTGCTGAACGCGCCCTCCCCGGCGGCCACGGCCTCGCTGCCGATCGGCCGGGAGGTGGCCCGCCGGGCGCTCGCCGCACTGGACGCGGGCGGCAGGTGAGGGCGGACCGCGAGGACCGGCCCGGGCCGGCCGCGGCGACGGACATGGCGGCGGACGCGGGGGCGGACATGGGGGCGGACGTGGGGCCCGTCACAGCCCCCTCGGCCCCCGCCAGACGGCCCCGTAGACTCGGTTGATTGTGACTGCCACCGCCCCGATCCCCCAGCCCTCGCCCTCCGCCCGGCTCTCCGCGGCCCCCGCCGCCTACCCGGCGCCGATGTACCCGCACAAGGCCACCGAGGCCCAGCACAGCGAGCGGCGCATCCGCAGCTTCCAGCCGCGCCGGGGCCGGATGACCAACGCCCAGGCCGGCGCGCTGGACCGGAGCTGGGAGACCTACGGCATCGCGATCGACGGCACCCCGCTCGACCTGCCCGCGCTCTTCGACGGCCTGCCGGTCACCCTGGAGATCGGCTTCGGCATGGGCGAGACCACCGCCGCGATGGCCGCCGCCGACCCGGCCATGGGCATCCTGGCCGCCGACGTCCACACCCCCGGCCACGGCAACCTGCTCGGCATGCTGGAGCGCGACGGCAGCACCAACGTCCGCCCCGCCGCCGGGGACGCCGTGATCCTGCTGCGCGACATGCTCCAGGACGCCTCGCTGGCCGGTCTGCGGGTCTACTTCGCCGACCCGTGGCCCAAGCCCAAGCACCACAAGCGGCGGCTGGTCCAGCCGTCCTTCCTGGAGCTGGTCCTCCCCCGGCTGGCGCCCGGCGCGCTGGTGCACTGCGCCACCGACTGGGAGCCCTATGCCGAGCAGATGCTCGCCGTGCTGTCCGCCTCCCCGGAGCTGGAGAACCTCCACCCCGAGGGTGACGGCACCGGCTGGACCGAACCGGCGGACCACCCGGACGGCTCCGTCCCCGGTTACGCGCCGCGACCGGACTGGCGCCCGGTGACCAAGTTCGAACGGGCCGGCATCGCCAAGGGCCACGTGGTGCACGACCTGCTGTTCCGCCGCCGCTGACCCCGCGCCGGGCGTTCGACCCGGCGCGCCGGCACGGCCCCCGGCCCCGTCGACGGGCGCGTCCGGGGCGGACGGTTCCCCCCGACTCCGCCCGGCCGCCCGGCGGCTTGGCCTACCCTGTGCCGGGTGAGCACCCCGTCCGGCGATGGGTACCACATCACCGTGCGGGCCGCCGACGACCGAGAGATGCCCACGCCCACCGCCGACACCCGGACCATCCCGGGGCCGCGGAGGCGCCGGGCCCAGCGGTTCGTGCCCCGGCCGGGCCGCGCCGACCCCCAGGACCCCGGCACGCACCGGCCCGGCCCCACCGCGCCCGGCCCGGCCCCCGGCGGCCGCCGCGCGCTGCGCCCGGCCGCCTTCTCCGCGGTGACCGCGACGGCCGTACTGACCCTGGCCGGCTGCGGGGTGCTGATCCTCCACCTGGTCCGCCGCCAGACCGGCACCGCCGGACTGCTGGTCGGCCTCGGGCTGGCGATGGTCCCGCTGCCCTTCGTGCTCGGCGGGCTAGCCTGGCTCAACCAGACCGCCCGGGTGCCGCTGCGGCACACCGTGTTCTGCCTCGGCTGGGGCGCCTGCGCCGCCACCACCGTGGCCATCCTCGCCAACGGCTGGACCAGCACCTATCTGAGCACCCACCAGGGCAGCCTCGGCGAGGCGCTGGGCGCCGACCTGGTCACCCCGGTGATCGAGGAGAGCGCCAAGGGCGCCGCCCTGCTCGTCCTGCTGCTGCCGATCGGCCGGCGGCTGCGCTGCGCGGCCGGACCCGGCGGCCGCCCGTGCGCCGACGTACTGCGCCGACTGCCCGGCCCCCGGCAGCCGCGCGGGTACGAGCGCCGGCTCGCCGGGCCGCACGCCCGCGCCCGCCTGCGGCTGCGCCCCTACCCGCGCCCGCTGCCGCACCCCTCGGCCGGGTCCGCCGCCGGCCCCGGCGGACGGCCGCCGCCCACCGCCCACCGGCGGGCCCGGTCCCGGCCGCGCACCCTGGCCGCCGGGGTGGTCCTCGGCGGGATCACCGCCTGCGGCTTCGCCTTCACCGAGAACGCGCTCTACTTGGGGCGGGCGTTCACCGACGACCAGCAGCAGCGGCTGGACAGCATCGGCCTCGGCGAGTCGCCCAGCCTGCGGGACTTCGACAGCACCGTGCAGACCTTCGTGCTGCGCGGCCTGCTCTCGCCGTTCGCCCATCCGCTGTTCACCGCGCTGACCGGGCTCGGCCTGGCGGTCAGCCTCACCACCGGGCGCCGCCGGCTGGCCCGGCTGGCGGCGCCGACCGGGCTGGTCCTGTCGATGGCCCTGCACGGGACCTGGAACGCCGCCGCCGACCTCGGCACCCACGGCTTCCTGCTGGTCTACGCGGTGCTGATGGTGCCCTGCTTCGCGGCGCTGGTCTGCTTCTCCGCCTGGGCCCGGTCACGGGCCGCCCGGCACCCGGGACGGGACGGGCCTGCGGCGCCGCGGGCCCGGACCGACGTGCGGACCGCCACCCGCCTCGGACTGCGGTTCGCCGCGCGGCTCGCAGGGTGGCTCGGGGGGCCGGCCGGGGGCCCGTGAGGAACGGATTTCCCATCCGGGCGATCTCCCCGTATTGTTGTGTTCACCGACGCGGGGTGGAGCAGCTCGGTAGCTCGCTGGGCTCATAACCCAGAGGTCGCAGGTTCAAATCCTGTCCCCGCTACTCAGTAGCAACGA
>NZ_JODS01000059.1 GCF_000718025.1 Kitasatospora purpeofusca | reverse complement strand
AATATGTGTATAAGAGACGGCCCCCCGCCCCTCCCTGCCCCCGCCTCCCTCCCTGCCCGCGCCTCCCTCCCGAGGAGACCCCCGGACCCCGCGTCACCCCGACCGCCGTCTGCGAGGATCGACCAGCCGCCCGCCCCCGCACGGACAGGAACCGCCGCCGCAGATGACCACCCACCCCGCCGCCGCGCGCACCCCCCAGCAGGACCGCAGCCGCGCCACCCGCGCCAGGCTGCTGGCGGCGGCGGTCGACTGCCTGGCCGAGCTCGGCTGGCACGGCTCCACCGTCGCCGTCGTCGCCGAGCGGGCCGGCGTCTCCCGCGGCGCCGCCCAGCACCACTTCCCCACCCGGGAGGACCTCTTCACCGCGGCCGTCGAACACGTCACCGCCGAACGCCTCGCCGCCGTCCGCGCCCACGCCGACACCCTCCCGCCCGCCGGACCCGCCCGCACCGAAGCCGTCGTCGGCATGATCGTCCGCCTCTACACCGGCCCGCTCTTCCGGGCCGCACTCCAGCTCTGGGTCGCCGCCGCCACCGAGGAACCCCTGCGCGAACGGATCATCCGACTCGAAGGACACGTCGGACGCGAGGCCCACCGCGCCGCCGTCGAGTTCCTCGGCGCCGACGAAACCCGACCCGGCGTGCGCGAAACCGTCCAGGCCACCCTCGACCTCGCCCGCGGACTCGGCCTCGCCAATCTGCTCACCGACGACAGCCTCCGACGATCCGGAGTGATCCGGCAGTGGGCGAGCCTTCTGGAGAGTACGCTGCGCCCGGTAGGCCCATGACGCCCGTACACCTGCCCGACCGGTAACCCTCACCAAGGGGTCGCCGGGCGGTCGATGTCCGTGCAGTCTGGAGAAGAACCCCGGCCGCACGGACCACGAGGGCCGCCCGGCCGGGCACGAGCCGAACCGGGGTGCTGCCTGATCATGCGGAGAGACGAGTGGGACGCGCCCGACGCGACCGACGCCGACGCCACCGGCCCCCGAACGGGCGCCGCCCCCGCACGCCTGGACGGCCACCGCCTCGTCCCCCTCGCCACCGCCCTGCTCCAGGACGACGGACTGATCCTGCACTGGAGCGAGGACGCCGAGGCACTGCTCGGCTGGACCGCCGACGAAGCCGTCGGCAGCCACGCCGCCCAGCTCCTCACCGACGACAGCGACCGCCCCGAAGTCCTCGAACTCTTCGCCCGGATCATGAGCGGAAAAGGCTGGACCGGCGTCTTCCCGGTCCGCCACCGCGACGGCCGCACCGTCGAGCTCGAATTCCGCACCTACCCGATCGCCGGCCCCGGCGGCACCCTGCTGCTGCTCGCCACCGCCTCCGACACCGCCGCCCTCCACCGCGTCGAAGCCGACCTCGCCGTACTCGACGGCATCTTCGGCCAGTCCCCGATCGGCATGGCCGTCTACGACACCGAACTGCGCTACGTCCGGCTCAACGAATCCCTGGCCCGGATGAACGGCGTACCCGTCGCCGCCCACCTCGGCCGCCGCATCAGCAGCGTCCTGCCCGGCATCAACAGCGCCGAAATAGAACACATCATGAAGCAGGTGCTCGCCACCGGCCGGCCCGTCGTCGACGCCCGCTCCCACGGCCGCGTCCCCGGCGACCCCCGCCGCGACCGCGCCTGGTCCGCCTCCTACTTCCGGCTCGAGGACTCCACCGGCCGCGTCTTCGGCGTCTGCTCCTCGATCATCGACGTCACCGAACGCTTCCAGGCCGAAGCCCGCGCCGCCCGCGCCCAGGAACGCCTCGCCACCATCGCCGAAGCCACCGCCCGCATCGGCACCACCCTCGACCTCCAGCGCACCGCCGAGGAACTGATCGAGGCCGTCGTCCCCAGATTCGCCGACTTCGCCACCGTCGACCTGCTCGAAACCGTACTCCGCGGCGCCGAACCCACCCCCATCCCCGAGGACCGCGGCGTCCAACTGCGCGCCGTCGCCGTCGGCGAATCCTACGAAACCGGGCTCGTCCACGCCGTCGACACCGTCGGCGAGGTCTCCGAGTACGCCCCCGAACGCAGCTACACCCAGTGCCTGCGCAGCGGCCGCCCCCTGCTGCGCTCCCGCGTCGACGAAGAAGTGCTCCGCGGCCTCGTCGCCAGCCCCGACCGCGTCGCCCCCGGACTCGCGGCCGGCATCCACTCCTACCTGATGCTCCCGGTCACCGCCCGCGGCATGGTCCTCGGCGGCGCCGAATTCATCCGGATGCGCAACCCCGAACCGTTCACCGCCTCCGACGTCGCCCTCGCCGAGGAACTCGTCGCCCGCACCGCCCTCGCCATCGACAACGCCCGCCTCTACCGGCGCGAACGCGAGACCGCGCTCACCCTCCAGCGCAGCCTGCTGCCCCAGGAGATCCACCGCACCCTCGGCCTCGAGATCGCCTACCGCTACCTGCCCTCCAGCGTCACCAGCGAGGTCGGCGGCGACTGGTTCGACGTCGTCCCGCTCTCCTGCGGCCGCGTCGCCCTGGTCGTCGGCGACGTCATGGGACACGGCATCAGGGCCGCCGCCACCATGGGACAGCTGCGCACCGTCGCCCGCACCCTGGCCACCCTCGACATGCCGCCCGAACAGGTACTCACCCGCCTGGACGAGACCGCCTCCGGCATCGGCGAAGGCCAGTTCGCCACCTGCATCTGCGCCGTCTACGACCCCCTGGAACGCACCCTCCAGATCGCCTCCGCCGGCCACCTGCCCCCCGTCTGGGTCGCCCCCGACGGCACCTCCCACCGCATCGAGACACCGCCCGGCGTACCGCTCGGCGTCGGCGGAGTGGCCTTCGAATCGATCCGGTTCGTCCTCCCCGAAGGCGGCATGGTCGCCCTCTACACCGACGGCCTGGTCGAACGGCGCGGCCAGGACCTCGACGAAGGCATCGACCTGCTCGCCCGCACCCTCTCCGGCCCCGGCCGCACCCTGGAGGAGAACTGCGACGCCGTGCTCGCCGCCCTCGTCAGCGGCGGCAGCGACGACGACATCGCCATGATCATGGCCCGGGTACTGCCCCTGCCCGCCGACCGGGTCGCCACCCTCCCGCTCACCGGCGACGGCCGCCTCCCCGGCAAGGCCCGCCGCTTCACCCGCGGCACCCTCGCCGACTGGGGCCTGTCCGCACTCGCCGACTACGCCGAACTCCTGGTCAGCGAACTCGTCACCAACGCCCTGCTGCACGCCGACGCCCCACGCCGACTGCGGCTCTTCCGCGACCGGGTACTCACCGTCGAGGTCGCCGACAGCGGCGGCCAGACACCCCAGCTGCGCCCCTTCGCCGAACAGGACGAGGGCGGTCGCGGGATGTTCCTGGTCAGCGAACTCGCCCAG
Organism: Kitasatospora purpeofusca; assembly: GCF_000718025.1. GTDB lineage: Bacteria > Actinomycetota > Actinomycetes > Streptomycetales > Streptomycetaceae > Kitasatospora > Kitasatospora purpeofusca. Next base: position 14,988 of record NZ_JODS01000059.1, on the reverse strand, counting down.
CGCTGGGGCAGCCGCCTGACCAGGGACGGCAAGGTGGTCTGGGCCGAACTGGAACTCCCCTTCGGCGCCGGCTGAACCCGTCCCGCCGGGCGACGCACGAACGGCGCGGGCCGCCCCCGGAGGATCCGGGAGCGGCCCGCGCCGTGGGGCCGGGGCCGTCGTCAGTGCACCGGAGTCCGCTCCGGCTCCGGCTCCGCCGCCGCGCCCGAGGCCGGCTGCTCCGGGGTGCCCGCGGCGGTCCGGTCGTTCAGGCCCCGCAGCAGGCGCCAGGACAGCACCGCCGCGCCCAGCAGCATCGCGCCCGCCAGCATCCCGGCCACGTTGACGCCGTGGACGAAGGACGTCCGGGCGCTCTCCAGCAGCGGTCCGGCCAGGGTGTCCGGCAGCCCGTGGGCCGCCTCCACCGCGCCGCCCAGCGACTCGCCGGCCTGCGTGGCCACCGCCGGGTCCGCACCCGCCGGGACGACCAGCCGGCCCGCGTACAGGGCACCGACCACCGAGCCGACCAGGGCGATGCCGAGCGCGGTGCCCAGCTCGTACGCGGTCTCGGAGACCGCCGACGCGGCGCCGGACTTGTCGGCGGGCGCGGCCGTCAGCACCAGGTCGGCGCCGAGCGTGTAGACCACGCCCTCGGCGGTGCCGACCAGCAGGAACGCGGCGGCCAGCAGCAGATAGGTGGAGTCCTGCTGGATCCAGCCGAGCATCCCGATCCCGATGCCCATCACCAGCAGACCGGCGGTCAGCGCCGTCCGGGCCCCGGTGCGCCGCACCAGCCGGGCGGTCAGCAGACCGCCGACCACCGCGCCCGCGAAGGCGGGCAGCTCGGCCAGACCGGCCTTGAGCGGCGGGTAGCCGCGGACCAGCTGGAGGTACTGGGAGGTCACGAAGACCACGCCGGAGAGCCCGATCAGCGCGATCAGCGAGGCCAGCACGGCGGCCGTGAACCGGCGGTCGCGGAACAGCCGGACGTCCAGCAGCGGGGTGTCCAGCCGCAGCTGGCGCCGGACGAACACGGTCAGCGCGACCGCGCCCAGCACGGCGGTGACCGGCACGTCCCAGCGCAGCACGCCGTGCGCGGCCGCCTCCTTGATCGCGTAGACCACGCCGATCACACCGGCGAGCGAGAGCAGCACGCTCGCCACGTCCCAGCGGCCCGGGTTCGGGTCCTTGGACTCGGGCAGCAGCCAGGCGCCGAACACCAGCAGCAGCACCAGCACCGGGATGTTCAGCAGGAAGACCGAACCCCACCAGAAGTGCTCCAGCAGCACCCCGCCGACCACCGGGCCGAGCGCCGCGCCGGCCGTCGCGGCGGCGCCCCAGATACCGATCGCGGTGGCCCGCTCGCGGTCGTTCGGGAACAGGGTGCGGATCAGCGACAGGGTGGACGGCATGATCGTCGCCCCGGCCACGCCGAGCAGCGCGCGGGCCAGGATCAGCCAGCCGGCGGTGGGCGAGTACGCGGCGAGCAGCGAGGCGGCGCCGAACGCGGTGGCGCCGATCAGCAGCAGGCGCTTGCGGCCGATCCGGTCGCTGAGCGAGCCCATCGAGACCAGCAGTCCGGCGAGCACGAAGGAGTAGGCGTCGCCGATCCACAGCAGCTGGGTGCCGCTGGGGCGCAGGGTCTCGCTGATCGACGGTATGGCCAGGGAGAGGACGGTCGCGTCGACGGCGACCAGGGTGACGGCCAGGACGAGGACGGCGAGGCCGGTCCAGCGCTGGCGGGGCTGGAGGTGGACGGTGCTGCTCATGGGTATCGGTTCCGGTTCCGGTCCGGTGTGCGGCAGGTGGGGTCGAGCGTGAGGGCGAGCGTGATGAGGAGTGGGTGCGGACGTCGCGGGGTGGGATCAGCTCGGTCGTGGGGCGCGCAGGGCGCCGCCGAGGAAGAGCTCGGAGAGCGAGAAGACGGCGTCGCGCGGGGCCAGCCGGCCGTCCTGGATCGCCCAGCCGATTCCGGCGACCAGGTCGAAGAAGGCCTCGCTGAGCCAGGCGGCGGAGAGTTCGATCCGGAAGGTGCCCTGTTGCTGCCCGCGCAGGAAGAGCGCGTGCATCCGGGCGATCTGCGACTCCCAGAGCTCGTTGATCTCCTCGTCGTCGTAGAGGGTGCTCTCGCCGGTCAGGAAGGCGCAGAGGGAGGCGTCCGGGACCAGCGCCTCGACCAGGCGGCGCAGCGCGGCGTGCGCGTCGCCCTCGTCGACGGCGGCGCTGTCGAGCGCGGCGCCGAAGCGCTGGAGCCCGAGCAGGCCGACCTCGCGGATCAGCGCGTCCCGGCCCGGGAAGAGCCGGTGCAGGGTGGCGCGGCTGATGCCCGCGGCGCGGGCGATCTCGTCGAGGTGGGCGGTCGGACGGCGGGAGAGCACGCCGACGGCGGCTTCGAGAACGGAGTCACGGTCGGTGGCCATGGGACGAGTGTACTCCGAATGAGACGTGGATGTCTCAGAATTATTCTCGGTGCCTCATTCGAGTCGGGGTCGCCCGGTGTCCGGGCAGCAAAAAACCGGGGACGGCGAGTGCCGTCCCCGGTCCTGGGCGCCGCTGTGCGCGCGGCCGCCGGTCAGCTCTGGTTGTAGAAGCCGGTCTCGTCGAGCGGGCGGTCGATGACCATCACCTCGACGTCGGCGGGGGTCAGCAGGAAGACCCGCTTGGCGATCCGCTCGATTCCGCCACGGGTGCCGAAGATCAGACCGGAGGCGAAGTCGACCATGCGCTTGGCCTCCGCCTCCTCCATCTCGGTGAGGTCCATGACGACCGGGATGCTCGCCCGGATGTGCTCGCCGACGGTGCGGGCCGCCTCGAACCCGGTCGGCCGCAGGGAGACGATCTTCGTCGGGGCGGGGGAGGACGACACCGTCTCCTGCTCGACCCACTCGTCGTCGTACACCGCGGCCGGGTAGCTCCCGGAGGGCATCAGCCACCCGTTGTGGTGCTCGTCGCGAAGTGCTCCCATGCCGCGCCTCCCTGCCTCTGTTCCGTACAGGTCCCCCGGTGCGCGTGTCCTTTTGACACGTCATCCACTCGTCGGAACTGTCCGAGTATCGCACTGATCACCGGTGTCGTGCCCGCTCGCGCGGTCCGTACGAGTCGCGCCGCGCCGGGGCCCCGGGTGGACCCGGGCACCAGTTGCGACGCGGGAGAACGGCGTACGGTTGCGCGCGTAGACCATATCGGTCGCGGTCACCGCGCAATTGACCTTCTGTCAACAATGCGGGAACGATTTCACACGGGACCGACAACAACCCCGGGCGGCCGAGCGGATCCGATGTCCCGCGCGCCCGGCGTGCCGGCTCGGACGCCCGGCGCTCAGTCAGTGACCGTGCGCCGCCGCCGGGCAGCGGCCCGTCCGACCTGGACCAGGGTCGCCAGTCCGAGCAGCCCGAGCGCGCCGATCGAGAGCAGGAAGCCGGTCGACCCGGGCTCGCGCGCGGTGGCCGCCGCCGCGACGTAGACCGCGGTGACCGGGATCACCCCGAGCGCGGTCGCCCCGATGAACGAGCCGAACCGGACCCCGGAGACGGCGGCGCCGTAGTTGGCCGCCTGGAACGGCAGGCCGGGGAACAGCCGGAGCAGCAGGACGCTGCGGAAGCCCTGGTCGGTGAAGCGCCGGTCCAGCGCCACCAGCACCCGCCCGCGCAGCAGGCGCCGCAGCGCGTCCTGTCCCAGCCAGCGGGCGAGCCCGAAGGCGGCGGCCGCGCCGAGGGTGGTGCCCAGGACGGAGAGCAGCAGACCCTCCTGCAGTCCGAGCAGCAGGCCGGCGGCCGCGTTCAGGGCGGGCCGGGGGAAGAACGCCACCGTGCCCACCGCGTACACCGCGGCGAACAGGGGCCCGCGCCAGTACCAGGGCATCCCGTGGGAGAGTCCGCCGTCGAGCAGGGCGGTGGGGCTCCACAGCAGCAGCGAGCCGGCCGCCGCGCCGAGGATCGCCACCAGCAGGGCGAACCGGGGCCAGGGCGAACGGGCCGGGCTGTCGGCCGGGGCCGCGGTGCTGGTTGGGGACCCGGTGTCGACCGGAGCCGGTCCCTGCTCCGGGGCGGTTCCGTCGGCCGGGGCGGGTCCGACGGCCGGTGCGGGGCCGGGCGGCGGCGGGGAGGTCACGGGTGCGGGCACCGTTCGAGCGTAACGGGGCCGCCCGCCCGCCCGGGATGCGGGTACTCCCGGGCGGACAGGCGGACAGGCGGACAGGCGGACGGGCGGCCGACCGGTGGACCGGCGGGCCGGCCGGGCTCAGCCCCGGGCGGTGGGCACGGAGCCGTAGAACCACCACTGGTTGAGCCCGTAGGTCTGCGGCCACTGGATCACCGGGGTGCCGTCGGCCGGGGAGGCGCCCTGGACGTCCAGGTTGAGACCGCTGTTGACGTTGGTCAGGTTGTAGACGCCGGCGTGGTGGACCAGGGTCTGGGTCCACTTCTGGTTGGTCCCGCCGTTGCAGGGCCAGATGATCGCCTGCACGCCCCCGTCGGTGCTGAAGCGGGGGATGTCCAGGCACTTGCCGCTGGCCACACTGACCAGCTCGCCGGCCTCGGTCCAGTACCACTGCTGGTTGGTGCCGCCGTTGCAGGTCCACTGCTCGACGAGGGTGCCGGAGGCGGTGCTCTGCCCGGTGACGTCCAGGCACTTCTGGGTGTCGGAGGGGTTGGCGGTGATGACCGTCGTCGGAGCGGTGGCGGCGACGGGGGTGACGACGGCGGCGGTGCTGGCGGAGTCGCTCGGGCGGGCGGCGCCGGTGGGGTCGGCGGGGCCGGCAGGGCTGGTGGGGCCGCCGGGCCGGGAGGTGGGGGTCGCGGTGGCGGTGGCCGGCGCCGCGAGTGCGGCGGCGAGAGTGAGGGTGAGGGCGCCGGCGGCGAGCGCGGCGGCGGAGCGAGGGCGGGTCATGGGGTTCCCCTCGGTGGGTGGCTTCGAGAACGCGGTGCCGAGGTGACCGACGGCCGGCGGCTCGAAGAGGTTGTACACGATGTGACGAAAGGTTAGAAGCCCGTCGGGCGATCCGGCCTCGGGCGCGCGGAGGTCGGGCGCGCGGTGTGCGTGCCCGGCCGGCGAGCGGGTGGCCCCGGGGGTCAGTTCCCGGGGATGTTCGGACCGGAGCCCCGGCCGGCTGCCTCCCGCAGGGCCGGTTCGCCCACGACCGGCTTCCGTGCGTGCCCGCCGCCCGGTGCGGCGGCCGTCGCCGCGGCGTCCACCGGCGCGATGCCGCCCGGCCGACCGCCCTCGGCCCGGCGCAGCGCGCCCGCCCCCAGCAGCAGGGCGAAGGAGAGCGCGGTGACCACCCCGAAGGAGACGGTGAGCGAGGACGCCTGGGCCAGGCCGCCGACGATCGCGGGCGCGACCAGGCCCGAGGTGTAGGTGACGGTGGCGACCCCGGCGATGGCCTGGCTGGGGTTGTCGCCGATCCGGCCCGCCGCCGCGAAGGCCAGCGGGACGACCACGGCGACGCCGATCCCGATGAGCGCGAAGCCGGGGATCGCGACCGCGGGCCGGTCCGCGACGACCACCAGCAGGCCACCCGTCGTCGCGACGGCGCCGCTGAGCCGCGCCGCCCGCACGGCGCCCACCCGCTGGATCACCGCGTCGCCGGCCAGTCGGCCGACCGCCATGGTGAGCGCGAAGGCCGTGTACGCCGCGGCCGCCACGGTGGGCGAGGCGCCGGTGACGTCGCGCAGGTAGACACCGCTCCAGTCCATCGACGCGCCCTCGGCGAACACCGCGCAGAAGCCGACCAGCCCGATCACCAGCGAACTGCGCGGCGGAAGGGCGAACCGCGGCGGCTCCTCGGCCTGCTCGGGTGCGCGCAGATCGGGCAGGGCGGTGCAGACGGGCTGGGCGAGGGCCAGCAGCAGGACGGCCGCTACGGCGAGCTGAAGCCGCGGGTCGAAGGACTGGTGGGCCGCGAGGATGCCGATGCCGGAGGCCACCAGCCCGCCCGCGCTCCACATCCCGTGCAGGCCGGACATGATCGAGCGGCCGATCCGCTGCTCGATCTCCACGCCCTGGGCGTTCATCGCCACGTCGGACATGCCCGCCGTCGCCCCGTACGCCAGCAGGGCCAGGCAGAGCACCGGCAGCGAGGGTGCGAGGACGGGCAGGGCGACGCTCAGACAGCAGAGCGAGAGGAGAACGCGCACGGCGGCCCGTCCGCCCCAGCGGTGCACGAACCGGCCGGCCAGCGGCATCGCGAGGGACGAGCCGATCGCGGGCATCACCAGGGCCAGTCCGAGCTGGCCGGGGGAGAGGCCGAGGTGGTGCTGGATCCAGGGGATCCGGCTGACGAACGTGCCGCCGACGGCGCCGTGCACGGCGAAGACGAGGGCGACGGCGACGCGGGCCCGGCGGGCGGCCTCCGGTGTGCCCAGGGGTGCTGGTCCTGTGGTCGGGCTGGTGGTCATCCGGTTCTTCCCTCCCCACCGCGTGCCGCGGCGGTGCCCCGTGGGTGGTGGTTTCGATGGTCCTGCTGATCGCCGCCCTTGTCAGCGGGCGGGGGCGTCCCTGCGTCGTCCGTGCGGCGCTCCTGCGCCGTTCCTGCGGCGGCCGTGCCCGGCCGGTCGCTGGTCCGGAAGATGCGCCGGGCGACGGTTCGATAAATTATCAGGAAGGGACCCTGATAGAAAGACTCTGGAAGGATGTGCGGCCATGACCACCGCGCGCACGGCCACGCCGAGCACCGCCCGGGCGATCAACGACCGCCTGGCGCTCAATCTGCTGCTCGACCAAGGACCCCTCACGGCGACCGAGCTGCGCGAGCTCACCGGGCTCTCCCGGCCCACCGTCGCCGACCTGCTCGACCGGCTCGGCCGCAGCGGCCTGGTCGCCGTCGTCGGCGAACGCGGCGAGCAGCGGCGCGGCCCCAATGCCCGGCTCTACGCGCTGGTCGCCTCCCGCGCCCACCTGGCCGCCTTCGACGTCCGCTCCGGCGGGGTCTCCCTGGTCGTCGCCGACCTGGCAGGCCGGACCCTGGCCGCCGCCGACCTCGTGGTCGAGGACCCCGGCGCCGACGCCGTCGCCCACCGCGCCGCCGCCGACCGGATCGTCCGCACCCTGCTCGACACCGCCCGCCGGGCCGAGGTCCCGCACCTGCACACCGTCGCCGTCGGCGCCCCCGGCCTGGTCGACCCCGCCACCGGCCGGCTCCAGTCCACCGGCGAGCTGCCCGCCTGGCACGCCGAGCTCCTCGCCGCCCTGCGCGAGCTGCCCGGCACCGAGGTGATCCTGGAGAACGAGGTCAACCTCGCCGGGCGGGCCGAGTACCGGACCGGCGCGGCCCAGGGGCGGGACGACTTCGTCCTCGTCTGGCTCGGCCACAGCGTCGGCGCCGCCGTCGTCCTGGACGGCAAGCTGCGCCGGGGCATCGGCGGCGGCGCCGGCGAGATCTGCTTCCTGCCCGTGCCCGGCACCACGGCGCTGCCCACCGCGACCGGCTGCGAGGGCGGCTTCCACGGCTTGGTCGGCAGTGCCGCCGTCTGTGCGCTGGCCCGCGCCCACGGCCTGCCCGCCGACCCGGCCGACGACGCGGCCGCCGCCGAGGCCGTTGTCCGCGCCGCCCTCGACGCGCTCGGCGACGGACGGCCCGGCGGGCCCTTCCTGGACGAACTGGCCGAGCGGATCGCGCTCGGCACCTCGGCGATCTGCGTCGTCCTCGACCCCGGCTGCGTCGTCCTCGGCGGCGAGGTCGGCCGGGCCGGCGGCGCCGAGCTCGCCTCCCGGGTGGAACGGCGGCTGGCCGGTCTCTCCCCGGTGCGCACCGAGGTCCGGGCGGGCGAGGCGGGCGGCGGCGCGATCCTCGGCGGCGCGGTCCTCACCGCCGGCGACGCCGTCCGGCGCGACCTCTTCGGCGAGCCGTAGGGCGGTGACGGGGTGGGTCGGCTCGGTCCGGGTCGGGTCGGGCGGGGTCGGCTCGGGTTGACGAAACTTTGCAAAGTGCTTCCGGGGCCGGGCGGCGGGGCACATTGCAAAGTGCCCCGCCGCTGGGTCGACGGGACTTTGCAAAGTGCATCCGGGCCGGGTCGGCGGAGCTGGCAAAGTGCCGCTGAGCTGGGCTGATGTGACTTTGCAAAGTGTTTTCAACTGAGGTTGACGGGACTTTGCAAAGTGGCTCGGGGGACGGAGCCGGAGGGCGACAAGGGCGAGGAGAGCGCGAGCCGAGGGCAAGGCGAGGGCAAGGCGAGGGCAGGGCGAGGGCGAGGGCGAGCGTGGAGAGCCCGCGATGCGAGCGCGCGGCGGGGCCGGGGCGGGGCCGGGCTTCACGGGGTGGGCGTCCGGTGCGGCAGGATGGGCGGCGGGCCCGGGGCCGTCCGACGGACGGTCGGCCCGACCAGTGGCCCGCCCTCGGTCCGCCCGTCGGGCCGCGCGCCCGCCGGACCGTCCGAACCACCGTCAGGAGTCGCAACCATGGGCCACCCAGGGGCACCGGCCAACCCGTACCGGATCGGCGAGGCCGCCGCGCTGCTCGGCGTGAGCGCCGACACCATGCGCCGCTGGGTGGACGCCGGCCGGGTCGTCGCCGAGCGCGACGAGCACGGCCACCGGATCATCGCGGGCGCCCGACTGGCCGCGTTCGCGCGTGAGCTGGCCCGCCCGGAGACCGCCGCGGCCGAGGGCCGTCCCTCCTCGGCCCGCAACCGCTTCCCCGGCATCGTCACCGCCGTGGTGCTGGGCGACGTCGCCGCCCAGGTGGAGATCCAGGCCGGGCCGTTCCGGGTGGTGTCGCTGATCAGCCGGGAGTCGGCGGAGGAACTGGAGCTGGTGCCCGGGGCACCCGCGACTGCAGTCATCAAATCGACCAATGTGATGATCGAACGACGCTGAGCCCGCCGAGGAGAGGACCGCCCGATGCCCCACCCACCGCTGCCGTCCACCCAGAGCGCCGTCCTCGCGATCGAGGCGACGGCCGCCCGGCACGGCCGCGAGGTGAGCACCGGTCACGACATCGGCCGCGACCGGACCTTCGCCGGACTGGTCGGCGCCGACGGCGCGGGCGCGGACGAACTCGCCGCGATACCGCACGAGGCGCTGGTCGAGATCGCCGGTCCGCCCGAGGTCACCGTGCGGCTGTTCGTCCACGACGAGGCCCTGGTCACCGTCGACGGCGTCGCGTTCGACGTCCCGCGCGACAGCGTCCCGGCCTTCCTGAACTCCCTCTGGACCGGGCTGGTCCACGTGCGGCAGCGGATGTTCCCGCCCTCCTGCACCATGATCGTCACCGTGCCCGGCGAGCCGAGCTACCGTGAGGCCGTCACCCTGCTCGACCTGACGCCCTGGCTGGCGGGACGGATCCGCTGAACCGACCGACCGCCTGGTGACCCGACTGCCTGGTGACCCGACCGCCTGGTGACCCGACTGCCTGGTGAACCGACCGACGACCGGACCTGTGAACGGATCGATGAACGGACCGATGACCGCCTCCGCCACCCGCCGCCCCGTGCTCGCCGTCGCCCACCGCGGCGACCCCTACCGCTACCGCGAGAACACCCTCCCCTCCGTCGAGTCCGCGTTCGCCGCCGGCGCCGACGCCGTCGAGGTGGACGTCCGGCTGACCCGCGACCGGGTCCCGGTCCTGCTGCACGACGAGACCCTCGAACGGCTCTGGGACGACCCGCGCCCCCTCTCCCGGCTCACCGCCGAGCAACTCGACGGGATCGGCGGCGGCCGGTACCGCGTCCCCACCCTCGCCGAGGCGCTCAAGACCGCCGCCGCAACCCCCGGCGGCCGGCTGCTCGTCGACCTCGACGACGCCGGCCCGGTCGCCGCCACCTGGGAGGTGATCACCGGCCTCGGCGCCGAGCGGCGGGTGGGCTTCTGCGGCCCGGCCACCGCCATGCTGGCCGTCCGGGCCGTGGCCCCCGAGGCCGAGATCGCCCTCACCTGGAAGCAGCCCCGGCTGCCCGCCCGCGCCCTGCTCGACGATCTGCGCCCGCGCTGGATCAACCCGCCGTTCGGCCTCGCCACCCCCGAGTTCACCGCCGCCGCGCACCGGGCCGGACTGGAGGTCTCCACCTGGACCGCCGACCTGCGCCGCACCATGCGCAAGCTGGGCGCGGCCGGCGTCGACTCGATCACCAGCAACCGGATCGCCCTGCTGCGCGCCGTCCTGGACGGCCGCCGATGAGCCCGTCGAGCACGGGCGCGCAGGCCGACGGCGGGGCGGCCGACGGCGCAGCGGCCGAGGGCGGAGTGCTGGGGCGGCGGGCGCTCGGACGGGCGCTGCTGGCCCGCCAGCACCTGCTGGAGCGGACCACCGCCACCCCGATCGCCATGATCGAACACCTCGGCGGCCTCCAGGCCCAGGCCGCCCCGCAGCCGCCCTACCTCGGCCTGCTCTCCCGCCTCGACGGTTTCACTCCCGAGGCGCTCACCGAGCTGATCGAGAGCCGCCGGGTGGTGCGGACCGCCCTCCAGCGCGGCACCATCCACCTGGTCACCGCCGAGGACTGCCTGACCCTGCGTCCGCTGCTGCAGCCGGTGCTCGACAAGGGCCTGCGCGCCGCTTTCGGCAAACGGCTGGTCGGCGTCGACCTGGACGCGCTCGCCGCCGAGGCCCGCGCCCTGGTCGAGAAGGAACCGCGCACCTTCCAGCTGCTCGGCACCGAACTCGCCGCCACCCGCCCCGACCGCGACCCGGCCGCGCTCGCCCAGGCCGCCCGGGCCCTGCTCCCGCTGGTGCAGGTCCCGCCGCGCGGGCTCTGGGGCCGCGGCGGACCCGCCGCCCACACCACCGCCGAGGCCTGGCTGGGCCGGTCGCTCGACCCGGAGCCCTCGCTCGACGACCTCGCCCTGCGCTACCTCGCCGCCTTCGGCCCGGCCACCGCCGCCGACCTGCAGAAATGGTGCGGCCTCAGCGGCCTTGGCCCGGTCCTGAAGCGGCTCGCGCCCCGCCTGGTCACCTTCCGCGACGAACACGGCCGGCTGCTCCACGACCTGCCCGAGGCGCCCCGGCCGGACCCGGACACCCCGGCCCCGGTGCGGCTGCTCGCGCCGTTCGACAACCTGCTGCTGTCGCACGCCGACCGCACCCGGGTACTGCCCGAGGAGTACCGGCCCCGGGTGATGACCCAGAACGGCCTGGTGCTCGGCACCCTGCTGGTGGACGGCCTGGTCGCCGGCAGCTGGCGGCTGGACGAGGAGCGCTCCGGCGCCCACTCGCTGACGGTCCGCCCGTTCGGCCCGCCGCTGGACCCCTCCGACCGGCGCGCCGCCCTGGCCGAGGCCGAACGGGTGCTCGCCTTCGCGGGCGGCGACGGCGAGGTCCGCTTCGAGTTCGCCGAATAGCGCGCGGCAGCGCGAGGCACCACGAGGCAGCGCCGGGTGGCGCCGACCAGCGCTGGCGTCCGGTCCCCGGACGGCCGTTCGCGCCGGGGTGACCCATTGGGGTGGTTCGACGGCGAGTGCTCTGTACCCGCACCGGAGGGCTGGCTTCAATCGGTCCAGCCCCCGGGCGGCGGCCGCACAGCGCGCGTTCGATCTGATCATCTGTTGGGATGGGGCTCACCTGCACCGATCGCCCGACGGGGGCGGAAGGCGGATGACGGGAGGAACGGATGCCGGGCGAGAACCCACCCGAGCCGCGGCCGGTCGACCACCGCCGCCCCTACCTCATGCTGCCGCCCCCGCTCCGGGCGGCCGCCGCCTGGTCCGCGGGGGTCGTACTGCTCATCACCGTCGCCTCGCTGGTCGTCTTCGCCCTGGTCGAGCTGCGGGCCGCGACCGTGCCGGTCATCCTGGCGCTGCTCGGCACCTCGCTGCTCTACCCGGTGATGCCGTGGATGGTCCGGCGCGGGTTCAGCCGCTCGGTCGCCGCCGGGCTCACCTGCGCCGTGCTGGTCGCCGCCGTCGGCGGGGTGATCGCCCTGCTCGTCAACTCACTGGTGCACAGTGCCCCGCAGATCGCCCACGCCCTCCCGGAGGCGGGCAACCGGATCGCCGACTGGCTCGGACCCGTCGGCGAGAAGATCCGGCACGCGCTGGCCGACGCCCAGGGCGAGACCAATTCGCTCGTCTCGACCGTCACCGACGGCGTGCTCTCCGGCCTGGGCCTGGCCACCCAGATCGCCACCGGCGGCGTGCTGGCCCTCGCCCTGGTCTTCTTCTTCCTCCGGGACGGCCACCGCACCGGCGAGGTCGTCCGCTCGTACCTGCCCGCCCGGAGCGCGGAGACCGTCGTCCAGTGCACCGAGCGGGCCTTCGACGCGATGGCCGGCTTCATGCGCGGCACCACCCTGATCGCCCTGATCGACGCGCTCTTCATCACCGTCGGCCTGCTCGTCCTCGGGGTCCCCGGTGCGCCCGGGCTCGGCGCCCTGGTCTTCATGGGCGCCTACATCCCGTTCGTCGGGGCCTTCCTCTCCGGCGCCGTCGCCGTCCTGGTCGCCCTCGCCGACGGTGGCCTCGGCACGGCCCTGTGGGCGCTCGGCATCGTTGTCGCCGTCCAGGCCGTCGAGGGCAACGTCCTCCAGCCGCTGATCCAGAGCCGCACGGTGGAACTCCACCCGGGCACCATCATGGTCGCGGTGGTGGCGGGCGCGGGGATCGCCGGCATCATCGGCGCCCTGCTGGCCGTGCCGATCTGCGCCGCCGGGCTCGGTGTCGTCTCCGTGCTGCGCGGCGATCCCGGGCGGGGCCGTCGCGGCGACCGGGACGGCGGGGCCGCCGCGGCAGGTCCGACGGCGGCCGCCCCGGTCGCCGGGGGGCGTCAGGAGTAGCGCAGCGGGCGGCCGCGCCGCAGTGTGTACTCGGCGGCGCGCAGGAACAGCGCGGCGTGGAAGGCGATGTCCAGGTCCTCCGTCCAGGGGCCCGGGGAGGTGGCGGCCGCGGCGGCCGCGTGCTCCTCGAACCAGCAGTTGATCTCCAGGTTGTCGCAGTGCTCGGGTATGCCGGGCGGCAGCGCGAGCAGCTCGGCCAGCCGCCGGGCGGCGGCGAGCACCCGGTGCGCGTCGCCGACCGCCGTCATGTCGTTGTAGGAGCACTCCACCGGCAGCAGCACCGGCGCCTCCAGCTCCACCGGGAGCAGCACGTCCCAGCCGAGCAGGGCCTCCACCGTGCCGTCGCCCAGCTCGCGGCAGAACGCCTCGAAGCCGCTGATCGGCCGGTTCAGCTTCGTCTCGAAGTGCTGCCCGGAGCCGGCCCGGAACTCCGTCGCGGGCGGGCAGACGAACGGCGGCAGCCCCCGCCCGGTCAGGACCGCGTCGAGCTCCCGGGCGACCGGCCCGAGGACTTCCTCGTCGAGCCAGTCGTCGGCCTCGACACTCACCAGATAGATGCCCATGCCGAGGACGCTAGGCCACCCCACTGACAATCGGCGGCGAGCGGTGGTTTGCCCCCGGCGGGGCGGTTGGGGGAGAGTGCTTCGCGCACGGTTTTGTTGTCGAAGTGTCAAGAGACAGGGGTGGGGCGACCGATGACGATCGAACGGGTCGTGGTGTCGGACGGTGCGGCCGGGCCGTACGGGGTGGCGGTCGGGGCCGACGGCGCGGTGTGGTTCACCCTGGTGCACGCCGGGGAGATCGGGCGGCTGGCGGCGGACGGGAAGGTGACCCGCCATCCGCTCGACTCGCCGGACTGCGGACCCGCGGTGATCGCGGCGGGGCCGGACGGCGCCCTCTGGTTCACCCGGATGCGGGACCACCGGATCGGCCGGATCACCGTGGACGGCGAGGCGGTCTCCTTCCCGCTGCCCACCGCGGACTGCGGACCGTACGGCCTGGCGGCCGGCCCCGACGGCGCGCTGTGGTTCACCGAGATGAACGCCGACCGGATCGGGCGGATCACGGTGGACGGCGAGGTCACCGAGTACCCGCTGCCGGCTACCGGCGGCTTCCCCTCGATGATCGCCGCCGGGTCGGACGGCGCACTCTGGTTCACCCTCAACCAGGGCAACGCGATCGGCCGGATCACGGTCGACGGCGAGACCGCCCTGTACCCGCTGCCGACCCAGGGCGCGGCCCCGGTCGGCATCACGGCGGGCCCGGACGGCGCGCTCTGGTTCGTCGAGATCGGCGCCGGCCAGGTGGGCCGGATCACCGTGGACGGCGAGGTGACGGAGTACCCGCTGCCCGACCGCGAGGCCCGCCCGCACGCCGTCACCGCGGGCCCGGACGGCCGGCTCTGGTTCACCGAGTGGGCCGCCGGCCGGATCGGCTCCCTCACGCCCGACGGTGCCTACGCCGGGTACGAGCTCGACGGCGGCGAGGGTGGCGCGGCCCCCGAGCCGCACGGCCTCGCCGTCACCCCGGACGGCACCGTGCACGTCGCCCTGGAACTCGGCGCGATCGCCCGGCTCGTCGGCTGAAGCTTGTTGCAGAAGTCCGGGTGCGGGCAGGTCAGTGTGTGGTCTGACCTGCTGGTTTCATGTGGTTCGGGCGAGCTTGTGCATGTGGGCGACGGCCTGCACCGCGTGGTGCAGGCCGTCGCCCTTCTGTCGGCAGTCCGGAGGATCTTCCAGTTCCTCATACGGGCGAAGCTGTGCTCGACGCGGGCGCGTACGCGTCGGTGTTCGGCGTTGTCCTCCCGCTCCACGCCCGGGGGCGGGCGTGGAGCGGCCTGAAGTGCCAGGAGCGGGCCGAGGCGCTGGACGACGCGGCGGACCGTGGCCGTCGAGATCCTGAACAGCGGCGCGAGCCGGCGCATCGTGGGTTGGTCCGGTAGTACACGGCCACCAGCAGGACCGGTCGGGCCGTGGCAGGCACCACGGCCTGCCGCCGCCCGACCCCTTGCCGCCGCGCTCGCGCACCGCCCGCACCAGGCCCTCGAACTGCCGCATCCACAGCCCTGTGAACGTCTCCACCCAGACCGGCTCAGCCCGGAGCACCCCACCCGTACCGGAGAAATGCCCAGTCCCGGACCTTCCGGACCAAGCTGTGGAGCCTGTCTCCTTGGCGGGGCCGGTGCGGCGGTTAATGGGTTGCGGGGTTGCCGGGCGGGGGTGTCGGATCCCGGGCATGACAATTGTGCTGGGGACGCCGGCCGTGGCCGGGGTGCGCGAGGCCATGGGCGCGCTGCGGGAGTGGCAGT
>NZ_JODS01000058.1 GCF_000718025.1 Kitasatospora purpeofusca | reverse complement strand
GAGGAGTCGGGTGGGGGTGTGGTCGGTGGCGAGGATCTTGCGCAGGGGCAGGACCAGGCCGGTCTGGGTGTCGGTGTGGCGGCGGGCGGCGTGGTGGGGCAGTTCGTTCTCCTCGGCGGGTCCGCCGGGCAGGACGAGGCCGGTCTGGTGGGTGGTGCCGATGACCAGGAGGGCGCCGTCGCGGTTGAGGATCAGGGCGTGGTGGTTGTGGCGTCGGCGGGGCGGGGTGGCGAGGAGCGAGGGGAGGGCGGAGGTAGACGAGCCCGGCGAGGGTGTCCATGTAGACGGCTTCGAGGGGCTTGCCGGAGGTGTCGAGGTGCGCGAGGTCGCGGACGACCTCGCCGACGGCAGGGGTGTAGACGGGCATGGGGGCTCCACTGGTTGCGCTGTGCATTGGGATCACTACGACCCGTATCCATGGTGGAGCTGGAGAGGCTACGATCGGAAGGCTTCGCACTGGACACTTCAGCTATGTGGGATTCACTCGCGATAGGCGATCGAACATGCGGCGAACGGAACTTGACCCGACGTCATCTCCCTCGGCGGCCTTCGGAGTCCAACTCCGCAGATCACGCGAGGCGAAGAGGCTGACCCAGGTCAGCCTTGGGAAGATGATCGGCTACAGCGACACCCTCGTGTCCTCCATCGAAAGAGGGACTCGGAATCCCACTCTCCCCTTCGCAGTCCAGTCCGACAATGCGCTTGATACCGGCGGCACCCTGGAGCTGATGTTCTGGAACATCAGCAACACCGCACTCCTCGAAGGATTCTCGGAGTACGCAGACCAGGAGGCCAAAGCCGCCGAGGTCCGACACTTCGAACTCGGCATTGTGCCTGGGCTGCTGCAGACCCAGGAGTACGCGGCAGCGTTCACTGCCGCCGCTGTGCGACGCGGAAAAATCACACAGGAGCAGGCCGACGAGCGGATCCGGTTCCTCTTGGCCCGGCAGAAGTTGCTGGACCGCAAGCAGGCACCCTGGCTCCACTTCGTGCTCGACGAAGGCTGTCTGCGTCGGCCGGTGGGCGGGGCCGAGGCCATGCGACGCCAGCTCCGCCACTTGGAGGAGTTGGCGTCGAGGCCCAACATCACCGTCCAGATCGCGCCGTACAGTCTCGCCGAGGAACTGCCGTTCACGATGGTGGTCACGCTGCTGACCATGGCGGACCGCTCGGTGCTCGCCTACTCCGAGTGCCAGATGCGTGGATTCCTCGTTCGGCAGAGCGAAACCTCCCGACCCTTGGAAAGGGACTACCATCAGCTCTCAGTGGAAGCGCTGCCGAAAGCCGCCTCTCTGGAGATGATCCGTCAGGCGTGAAAGGAACGTCATGAACGGCCCCGTAGACCTGTCCAACGCCGCCTGGTTCAAGTCCTCCCACAGCAACAACGGGGGGACCTGCGTCGAGGTGGCCCCCGACTTCCCCGGCCTCGTCCCGGTCCGCGACTCCAAGGACCCCTCCGGCCCCGCTCTCCTCTTCCCCTCCGACGCCTGGCGGTCCTTCGTCGCCGGCGTGCAGGCAGGCGAGTTCGGCGCGGTCTGACCTGAACCAACTCCTGGGCCCCAAACGGACTTCCGTTCGGGGCCCAGCTGCTGATGCGCCCTTGCTACCGTGGATTGCATGAGCCCTATGAGCTGGCAGAAGAGTTCCTACAGTGGAAACGGTGGGAACTGTGTCGAGATCGCACCTGACTTCGTCGACCTGCTCTCCGTCCGTGACTCCAAGGACCCCTCCGGCCCCGTCCTCGCCTTTCCCACCGACGCCTGGCATTCCTTCGTCGCCGCCGTTCAAGCAGGCGAGTTCGGCACCGTCTGACCTCGACTCTCCGTTGGCCCCCGACCGAACTCCGCTCGAGGGCCGATGTGCTGCTACTGGGCCGTGTCTCATAAATGATCAGGCGAGTGCCATCCGGACCTGGTAGAACCGGGTCCGGATGGAGGCACTGGGACACGATTCCTTGGGGGCGAAATGTCGGGACCGGCAGTCGGGCTGTGGCTGTTCGAGCCGCGCGAGTACGGGGACATCCTGGCGGATGTAGTTCCGTGGCTTGAGAGCTTCTGCGAGCCGGTCGAGGCCACGGTCGGCGGCGACCTGGACTTCTGGGTGCGAGACAGTTCGGCAGTGGGTCTATCTGCATTGAACCCCAACAACGTTGGTGTGTTCTTCCTGTCGGAGGACGAGGAGATGCCGGCGCAGGACGAGGACTACTCGGCGTTCTCGCGGCCACCGGTGCAGGGGCTGGTGCTCGGCGCCGGCTGCTCAGGGCCGGCGAACCACCGGGTGCTCGGTCACCTGACACTCGCACTCGCCGTACGCCTCGGCGCACTGATCGACTTCGACGGCCTACTGAGCTGTCCCACCCCACGTGACGGCACGGGTGATGGGGCACATCTGGACCGGGCGAGAGCCCTCACTGCTTCCCTCCCGGGAAGACTCACAGAGATCTCGTACGACACCGGGGGCGGTGGCCGGTGGTTTCGGCACATTGGTGACGTGGAGTTCCTGGAGGCCTGGCTGCAACATCCGGGCTTCCACCTGGTCAAGTAGCTCCCGCCACTTGCCCCGCGACGGTCGGGTTCGTCGCGAGGCTCGTCCGGGCCCGATTTCCCCTCCGATGCCTGGCATTCCTTCGTCGCCAGCGTGCAGGCGGGCGAGTTCGGCACCGTCTGACCTGAACCGACTCCTGGGGGCCCGACCAGATTTCCGGTCGGGCGCCCAGGAGTTGAGGTCGAGTACCCGCTGCCCGTCTGACGACACGTACGCTCGACCCCGTGCCCCGGAACCCGAAGAAGCCCCGCCGCCTCATCACCGACGACCGCGTCCACCTGTGGACCCTCCGCCACAGCCACCGCCGGACAGACGGCGGCCCCGCCGTCGACTGCACCGAGACGCTCACCCTGAACCCGCAGCCCTCCGGCACCGGCGGCCCCCTGCGCATCGTCTTCGCGGAGCGCCCCGACCACTACGTCCCCGGCGGCGCCTACACGGGCTCCGGCGACGTCGGCCTCGTCCGCGGCGCCTCCCTCAACCTCCACGAACCCGGCGCCGTCCGCGCCGTCCTCGACACCGCTCTCGCTCACGGCTGGGACCCCGACGACCGCCACCCGACGGTGCTCGACGGCTGGCCCCTCCTTGACGAAGCAGCAGCAGCCCTCGCCGCGCGACGGGCCGCCGTCGACGGCTGATCGTCGGACGCAGCCACCCCGGGCATGAGGGTGTACTCGCAGGGTCGCCCTCCCCCGACAAGGCGTCGAACCGGCTAGTGCTGTGACCGCATAGGTTCGCCGGGTTGGGTCTCGGGCTGCGTGACTGCTCAGGGAGTGTTCGCGGTTGCCCAGGAGCGGAACAGCGTGAGGGCCTCGGTGAGGTTGCCGGGGCCGCAGACCGCGTGAAAGGTCTTCTCGGAGGTCCACACCCAGACCCAGTCGTGCGTGCTGCGGTTGACGTCCTGGCGGGGGTACTCGTGTTCCTCCAGGTCTGTTTCCTCCAGGTCGATGGTGACGCTCCAGCCGGGGTTGTCGAGCGTGTCGATCTTCACGCCCCACTCGTGCTCCCAGTCCTCGTTGCACTGGTCGGCGTACCAGTCCTGCAGCCAGTCCAGGACATGTTCCGAATCGCTCATGGCAGGAGATGCTAGACGAGTCGCGGATCGGGGATCGGACGCGGCTGTCCAACTGCCCGTGGAGATGCGATGGCTGAGCGGGTACGAGTCCGAAGACCGACCGACCAGGAGGGACAACGACCGCAGCAGATCGTGCGGCGGGGCAGCACCGGTTCGGTGCGCTACCGCCGCGCGATGATGCTGCTGGCGTCGGCCGGCGGGAACCGAGTACCGGTCATCGCCCAGCTGGTGGCGGCCGACGATGACACCGTGCGCGATGTCATTCACCGGTTCAATGAGATCGGCCTGGCCTGCCTGGACCCTCAGTGGGCGGGAGGCCGTCCCCGCCTGCTCGGTCCTGACGACGAGGACCTCGTCGTCGCGACGGCCACCACCCGACCTGCCAAGCTCGGACAGCCCTTCACCCGCTGGTCGATCCGCAAGCTCGCCGCCTACCTGCGCAAGGTCCACGGCCGCGTGATCCGCCTCGGCCGTGAGGGCCTGCGCTGCCTGCTCGCCCGACGCGGCGTCACTTTCCGACGCACCAAGAGCTGGAAGGAATCAACCGACCCCGACCGCGACGCCGAGCTCGACCGGATCGAGCACGTCCTGGAACGCTTCCCCGACCGCCCTTTCGCGTTCGACAAGTTCGGGCCGCTCGGCATCCGCCCCACCGGCGGGTCCTGCCGGGCCAAGCAGAGCCGGCCCGACCACGTCCCGGCGACCTACCACCGCACCCACGGCGTGACCTGCTTCCACGGCTGCTACTCGATGGGCGACGACGCTCTCTGGGACGCCAACCGTCGTCGCAAGGGCGCCGCGAACACCCTCGCCGCACTCAAATCCATTCGAGCCGCCCGCCCCGACGGCGCCCCCGTCTACGTGATCCTGGACAACCTGTCCGCCCACAAGGGCACCAAGATCTGCCAGTGGGCGAAGCGGAACAACGTCCACCTGTGCTTCACCCCGACCAACGCCTCCTGGGCGAACCCGATCGAGGCGCACTTCGGGCCGCTACGTCAGTTCACCCTGGCGAACTCGAACCACCCCAACCACACCGTCCAGACCCGCGCACTGCACCGCTACCTGCGCTGGCGCAACGCCAACGCCCGCCACCCCGACGTCCTGACCGCCAAGCGCAGAGAACGCGCTCGCATCCGCTCCGAGAAGGGCATCCGCTGGGGCGGACGACCCATCCACGCCGCGTGATCAAGCAACCCGGCAAACCTACGCGGTCACAGCACTAGAGCCGCACGGCGGGGCCGACCAAGGGCCGACGGGCGGGCGGAATGACAGCGGGCTGACGGGCCGGGGCCGGCAGTATGCGGTGCAGGGGAGACGGGACTCCACCCCTCCGGGACCACTCGTGCGGGTAGCCGAGCGACACCTCGTGGAACGGGACGCCGTCCGCGCGCACCGTGCGTGGGATGTGCAGGTGCCCGTAGACGACGGCGGCGGCGTTGAACCGCCGGTGCCAGTCGGCCGTCTGCTCGGTGCCGCACCAGAGGGCGAACTCCGGGTGGCGCAGCAAATAGGTCTGCTCGCGCCGCAGCGGGAAGTGGTTGACCAGCACGGTCGGCAGCGCCGGATCCAGGGCAGCCAGGCGGCGCTCCGTCACAGCCACCCGGGCCTGGCACCAGCTCTCCCGGTCCGGGAACGGGTCGGCGTGGAGCAGCAGTTCGTCCGTGCAAACCACCCCGGCCGCGTGGGCGGCGGCGAGCGCGGCGTCCTTGGTGGTGGTGCCGCGCGGGCGGAA
This sequence comes from Kitasatospora purpeofusca, assembly GCF_000718025.1. Taxonomy (GTDB): domain Bacteria; phylum Actinomycetota; class Actinomycetes; order Streptomycetales; family Streptomycetaceae; genus Kitasatospora; species Kitasatospora purpeofusca. The sequence goes on along the minus strand of NZ_JODS01000058.1, from coordinate 13,806 downwards.
GGTGTAGTCGTAGAGCAGGAACAGCGGAGCGACCGCGACCGGCCCGTCCGGGCCCGGCCACAGCGCGTACGGGTCCTCGGGGGTCAGCACGCCCAGGCCTCGGCACAGTTCGACCAGTGCGCGGTAGCGGGCGTCGCCGCGCAGGCGGACCGGGTCGTCCGGGAGGGTCCAGAGCTCGTGGTTGCCGGGGGCCCAGACCACCCGGGCGAACCGACCCGCAAGCAGTTCCAGGGCTCCCGCGATCTCGTCGAAGCGTTCGGCGACATCGCCCGCGACGATCAGCCAGTCCTCGTCGGTGGCCGGGCGCAGGGCCTCCAGCACGGCGCGGTTACCGGCGTGGCCGACGTGCAGGTCGGCGACCGCGAGCAGGTTCGGCGTGCTCACCGGGACGCCCCGACCGGCGCGGTGGCGGCGAGCAGCCTGCGCGTGTAGGGGTCGGCGGGCTCCGCGAAGAGCCGGTCGACGGTGGCGGTCTCGACGAGTCGGCCGTCCTTCATCACCGCGACCCGGTCGGCGAGGTGCTGGACCACGCCGAGGTCGTGCGAGATGAACAGCAGCGCGAGGCCCAGCTCGCGGCGCAGGTCGGCGAGCAGGTCGAGGATCTGCGCCTGCACGGACAGGTCGAGCGCGGAGACCGGTTCGTCGCAGACCAGCAGGGCGGGCGCCGGGGCCAACGCACGCGCGATGGCCACGCGTTGGCGCTGGCCGCCGGAGAGTTCGGTCGGGCGGCGGGCCAGCAGGGCGGCGGGCAGGCCGACCTGGTCGAGCAGTTCGGTGACCCGGTGACGCCGTGCCTCGCCGCGCGGGACCCCGGTGCGGGCGACCGCCTCGGCGACCAGTCGCTCGACGGTGAAGCGCGGGTCGAAGGAGCCGAGCGGGTCCTGCTGGACGGCCTGGATGCGCAGTCGGTCGGGCCGGCGGCGCCGCTCGGTGAGCTCGCTCCACGGGCGGCCGTCGAGGAGAACACTGCCGGTGTCGGGGCGTTCCAGGCCGAGCACGATCCGGGCGGTGGTGGTCTTGCCCGAGCCGGACTCGCCGACCAGGCCGAGCGTCTCGCCCGCGTGGAGCCGGAAGGAGACGTCCCGGACGACGGGGCGGCCGGCGAAGGAGCGGCCGATCCGGTCGACGTCGAGGAGGGCGGTGCGGTCGGCGCCGTCAACAACAGTCGGGGCCGGATCGGGCTCGCGGACGGAGAGCACCGAGGCACCGGCCGCGGTGGGGTGCCAGCACCGTGAACCGAGCGCGTCGACCGGCGGGAGGGTGCTGCGGCAGGTGTCGTCGGCGGCGGCGCAGCGGGCCGCGTAGGGGCAGCCGCCGGGGGAAGCAGGGGGGCGGCCGGCCGGTTCGGGGGCAAGCCGGGTGCCCCGGGTGCGGGCACCGGGGACGGCGGCGAGCAGGGCGCGGGTGTAGGGGTGGCGCGGTTCGGCGAGCAGGCGTTCGGCGGGGCCGGTCTCGACGATCCGGCCGCCGAACATCACCGCCACCCGGTCGGCGAGGCGGCCGACCACCGACAGGTCGTGGCTGATCAGCAGCAGGGCGGTGCCCTTGCCGCGGAGTTCGTCGAGCAGGTCGAGGACCTGGGCCTGGACGGTGACGTCCAGGGCGGTGGTCGGCTCGTCGGCGATCAGCAGGTCCGGTTCGGCGGCGAGCGCGGAGGCGATCAGGGCGCGCTGGCGCAGGCCGCCGGAGAGCTGGTGGGCGTACTGGGCCGCGCGGCGTTGCGGTTCGGGGACGCCGGTCCGTTCGAGCAGGGAGCGGACCCGGGCGGGGAGTGCGGCGCGGGTGGCGAGGCCGTGGACGCGCAGCGGTTCGGCGATCTCGGCGCCGACGGTGCGCAGCGGGTCGAGCGAGACCAGGGCGTCCTGGAGGACCAGGCCGATCCGCCGCCCGCGCACCTCCCGCCACTGGGCCTCGGTGAGGGTTGCGAGGTCGAGGCCGTCGAAGGCGAGCCGGCGGGCGGAGACGGCGGCGGGGACGCGGCCGCCGGCGCCGGTGAGGCCGACCAGGGTGCGGGCGGTGACGCTCTTGCCGGAGCCGGACTCGCCGACCACGGCCAGGCACTCGCCGCGGTCGAGGGCGAAGGAGACGTCCTGGACGGCGCGCACCGGGCCGAAGCTCACGTCCAGGCCCTCGACTGCGAGCAGGGGCGGGGAGGACTCCGGGGTGCCGGGGGCGGCGGGGTGCGTCATGCGTCGGTCCTCCGGGTGAAGCGGGCCTGGGCGCGGCGGCCGAGGACGTTGACGACCAGGGCCGTCGCGGTGATCGCGGCGCCCGGGAAGACGCCGACCCACCAGGCGGTGGCGAGGAAGCGCCGCCCCTGGGAGAGCATCGCGCCCCACTCGGGGCTGGGCGGCTGCGGGCCGAGGCCGAGGAAGCTGAGCCCGGCGGCGGCGATCAGCGCGGTGCCGAAGCCGACGGTGGCGAGCACCAGCATCGGCCCGACGGCGTTCGGCAGCACGTGCCGGACGATCAGCAGCGGGCGCGGCAGGCCGAGTCCGACCGCCGCCTCCACGTATCCGGAGCGGCGGACCACCAGGGTCTCGGCGCGCACGATCCGGGCGTAGCCGGGCACGAAGGCGATCGCGATGGCGAGCATCACGTTGAGCGAGCCGGTGCCGAGCACGGTCACGGCGAGCAGGGCGAGCAGGATCGGCGGCAGCGAGAGCAGCACGTCGGCCAGGCGCATCAGGATCTGGTCCGCCCAGCGGCCGCCGAGCGCGGCGGCGAGGCCGAGCAGGGTGCCTCCGGTGATGGCGAACGCGGTGGCGCCGAGGCCGAGCAGCAGGGACGGCCGGGCGCCGTGCAGGACGCGGGCGAACAGGTCGCGGCCCAGTTGGTCGGTGCCGAACCAGTGCGCGGCGCCGGGCGGGGTGAGCGCCTCCGCCGGGTGGGTCTCGATGGGCGAGGCGGAGCTGAGCAGGCCGGGGGCCAGTGCGGCGACGAGCAGCAGGGCGAGTGCGGCCAGGGCGAGGAGGAGGGCGAGCGGGGGCCGCCGACGGGCGGGCGCGGCCGGGGCCGGGACCTCCGGCGCCTTGAGGAGCACGGCGTCGGGCGCGGCGTCGGGACCGGGGACCGGTTCAACAGTGGTATGGGCCATGGCGGTTCAGTCGGTCCTCAGCCGTGGGTCGATGACGAGGTAGAGCAGGTCGACGAGGGCGGAGATCACCACGAAGACCAGCGCGGAGAGCAGTACCAGTCCGATCACCAGCGGCAGGTCCTTGTTGGTGGTCGCCTGGAGGGTCAGCGCGCCGATGCCGGGCCGGCCGAACACGGACTCGACCAGCACCGCCCCGCCGAGCAGCGATCCGGTGAGCCAGCCGGTGAGGGTGACCACCGGCACGGCCGCGTGCCGCAGTGCGTGCCGCAGCACCACGGCGGCCGAACCCACGCCCCGGGAACGGGCGGTGAGCACGAACGGCTTGCCGAGCGCCGTCTCCAGTCCCTCCCGCAGCACCTGCGCGAGCATCCCGGCGACGGGCAGGGCCAGGGTCACGGCGGGCAGTACCAGCGCGGCGAAGCCGTCGTCCCCGGCGACCGGGAACACCCGCAGTTGGAAGGAGAACGCGGTGAGCAGCAGGATCCCGATCCAGTACGAGGGGCTGGACACGGCGAGCAGTTCGGCGAGCGAGCTGAGCGCGCGCAGGGCGGGTCGGCGGCCGGCCGTGCCGACCGCCGCGAGCAGGGCCAGCAGGACGGCCAGGCCGAGTGCGGCGGCGCCGAGTTGGACGGTCGGGCCGAGCTGGTCGCCGATCAGGTCGGCGACCGGGCGCTGCAGCTGGTAGGACTCGCCGAGGTCGCCGGTGAGCAGGTGGCCGAGGTAGGTGAAGTACTGCACGGGCACCGGCCGGTCCAGGCCGTACTGCTCCTGGATCGCCGCCTTGACCTCGGGGGTGGCGGCGGTGCCGGGGCCGAGCATCACGGTGACCGGGTCCCCGGGCACGAGTTGGAGCGCCGCGAAGGCGACGGTGGCGGCGCCGAGCAGGACGGCGGCCGCACCGAGCAGCCGCCGCGCGGCGGCCCGCAGCAGGCGCGGGGCGCTGCTGCGGGCCGGCGCCGGCGTGTCCGCCGGCTCCGCGAACCCGGTGGTTCCGGTGCTCACTTGGCGATCCAGGCGCCGTGGAAGGCGAGCCAGGTGTTGGGGTCGGCGGTGAGGCCGCGGACCTTGGCGCCGGTGCCGACCACCGCGGTGCGCACGTACAGCGGGACGATCAGCCCGAGCTCGATCGCGCGCTGCTGGGTCTTGGTGTAGACGTCCTGGCGGACGGCCTTGTCGAAGGTGCCCTTGCCGGTGGTGGTCCACTGGTCGAGCTGGGCGTCCTCGTAGAAGGTGGCGTTCTGGCCGCCGGTGGACGGCTTGCTGGCGCTGTTGAAGTAGAGCCGCAGCACGTCCGGGTCGAAGCGGGCCCAGCTGTAGTCGGCGATGTGCTCCTTGCCGCCGTAGACGTTGGCGATGTAGGTGCCGATGTCGAGGCGGGGGCGGGTGATCTCGACGCCGATCTTCTTCAGGTCCGCCTGGATCGCCTGGCCGAGGGTCTCGCGCTGCTCGCGCACGTACTCGGCGGGCGGCAGCGGCCACTCCAGCGAGAGCCGCTTGCCGTCCTTGGTGCGGTAGCCCTCGCCGTCACGGGCCGTCCAGCCGGCCTCGTCCAGCGCCTTCTCGGCCGCGGCCTTGTCGTACGGCCAGGACTTCTCCAGCGACTTGTCGTAGTACGGGGTGCTCGGCGCGATCGGGCTCCAGGCCCGCTTGTAGACGCCGAAGTAGACGGACTGGATGTCGGTGTCGAGGTCGATGCCGCGCTGCACGGCCTTGCGGACCTTCGGGTCGTCCAGCGGCGCCTTGGTGGTGTTGAGCACCAGGGCGTAGTTGGCGCCGGGCGCGTCGGTGGCGATGGTGCGCAGCTTGGGGTCGCCCTGGACGGTGCGCACGTCGGCCGGCGGGATCGGCTCGGCGACCTGCACCTGTCCGCTGCTGAGCGCGCCGACCCGGACCGAGTCCTCGGTGAGGAAGCGGATGGTGAGCTTCTCCAGGTAGGCGGGGCCCTGGTGGTTGGCGCTCGGCGGTGCCCAGTTGTAGTCCGGGTTGCGGGTGAAGACGGCGCTCTGGCCCTTGGTGTAGCCGGTGAACACGAACGGGCCGGTGCCGACGTCGGCCGGGCCGCCGGCGCCGAGCTTGGAGCCGTTCTCCTTGATGGCCTTCGGCGAGTAGAAGCCCAGGTAGGCGGTGCTGGCGGCCTGGAGGAAGGGCGCGAACGGCTCGGAGAAGTTCACCTTGACCGTGTGCGCGTCGACCACCTCGGTGCCCGTGTAGGGGCCGAGCAGGCTGGCCGCGTACTGGGACTTGGTCTCCTTGGCGACGATCCGGTCGAAGTTGGCCTTGACCGCCTCCGCGTCGAAGACCGTGCCGTCGGTGAACTTGACGTCCTCGCGCAGGTGGAAGGTGTAGCTCTTGAGGTCCGGCGCGATCTCCCAGGACTTGGCCAGCCAGGGCTGGAACTCGCCCTTGTCGTCCTGGTGGACGAGCGAGTCGAAGACGTTGCGCTGGATGGCCCCGGTGATGTCCTGCTGGCTGACGTGGATGTCGAAGGAGATCGGCTCGACGTCGGTGGCGTAGGTCAGCGAGCCGCCCTGGACCGGCTTCTCGTCGATTCCGGCGGCGCCGGCCGTCGCGGCTGCACCGGAGCCGGAGCCGGTGCCGGAGCTGCAGCCCGCCAGGAGCAGCGCCCCGGCGGTGAGGGCGGCGAGCAGCGGAAGGGGCCGGGGCCCGGTGATGGCCATGCTGGTGACTCCGTCGCGGTACGAGGGGTGGTGGGAGGAATACCGGGACGCTATCGACGGGCCGACGGCGGCGAACCCCTACCGGACCCCTAGCGCACCCTTAGGCCCTCTCGTTCGGACCGCGCCGGCGATCACCGCCGGGCCCGCACACCCCCCGGCCTTCGACCGGGAGGTACCCCCGGCTCGCCCCCCGGGGCCGCACGGCGGGTGTGCGCGGCCCCGGGGATGCGGCCCTCCTCGGCTCCGGTCACAGGTTGACGGCAGCTGCGGTGTCGTGGAGCTCCCGTGCGTCCATCTCGGCGACGCGGGTGGCGAAGAACCAGGAGTGGCCGAAGGGGTCCTCGAGTTCGGTCTGGAGGTCGCCGTGGAACTGCATCTCGACCGGGCGGACGACGCGGGCGCCCGCGGCCGCGGCCCGTTCGGCGAGGGCTTCGACGTCCGGCACGAAGACCATGAGGTTGACCGGGGTTCCGCCGATCGTCCGCGGGCTGCGGAAGCCGTACTCCGGGTATTCGTCGCGCAGCATGAAGACGGCGCTGCCGATCCGGAACTCGGCGTGGGCGATCCTGTCGCCCTGGCGCGGGATCTCGATCAGGACGTCCGCGCCGAATGCGTTCCTGTAGAAGTCGATCGCCGCCTTGGCGTCGTGGACGTTGAGGTAGGGGACGCCGCCCTTGTACTCGTCGGGCACCGGGTTTGCCATGGTCTTTCCTTTCGCCGTTGCTGTGCCTCAATCCTCGGCGGCCGGTCCACCTGCAACAACGACGGAATCCGAAAGGATCGTTAACCCTGGAGTTAATGATCGAAGTCGGCCGCTAGCGTCGACGGCCGTTCCGGTCACCGACCGATTTCCACCCGGAGGAGGTCGGTGAACGCACGGACGCGGGTGGTCCCGGCGGCGGCACTCCAGACCGGTCCGTACACGATCGGAGGGAGGTCGGCGATCGGGATGTAGGCGATGTCGGGGCGGCTGTGGTGCCGGACGGCCTGGCTGCCCACGATCGCCATGCCGGCGCCGGCGCCGACCAGGGTCAGCAGTTCCTGGCGCGAGGTGAGCGTGTGCGTCCGCTGGACGGGTCGTCCGGTCGGGGTCCTCGGCGGCACGAGGGCGTCGAGCAGGTACGCGGGCGCGTCCGCGGGCACGAGGACGGTGTCCCTGGCGAGGTCCTCCACGGTCACGTGGTCCTTGCCGGCGAACGGGTGCCTGGCGGACACGGCCAGCATGCGATCGTCGCGCAGGAGCGCCGGTCCGGCGGCGAGGTCGGGCTCGTCCACCGGGAACTCGGTGATCTGGAGGTCGAGCTCCCCGGCACGCAGGGCGCCGAAGGCGTCGGACAGGTGCACCTCGCGGATGCGGACCTCGCACTCGGGGTGGTGGGTGCGGAACACCGCGGCGGCGGCCATCACGGCCTCGCCGACCAGCGGGCTGGAGAATCCCACCCGCAGGACGCCGGCGAAGCCCCGCCCGGCGGCGACCGCCTTGGCGATGCCTTCCTGGATGCGCTGATGGCCCGCCCGGACGTCGTCGCGCAGCACGCTGCCGACGGGAGTGAGCGCGACGTGCCGACTGGTCCGTTGGAACAGCACCACCCCGAACCGGCGCTCCAACTGCTTGACGGTCTGGCTGACCCGGGCGCCGCTCACCCCCAGCCGCTCGGCCGTGCGTCCGAAGTGCAGTTCCTCGGCCAGGGTCAGGAAGATCTCGATGTCGCGCCGTTCCATGGTCCGCAGGTTAGTGGTCGTGCTCTGCCGGGTGGTGTCGGGGCTGCCCTCGGTCGGCCGACCCGGGCCGTAGGGCGGCCGGGGCGCAGGAAATGGCTTGCCGCCCCGGCGGCTGTCTGTCAGCGTTCGGCCTGGATCGACAGTTGATCATCGACGGTCGGTCGATGTCGACAGGTCGGCGGCCTCTTGGGAATCCACCGAGGAGGTAGAGGTACGACGGGAGCCGGTGCCATGGGGAACAGTTACGAGGACGAGTGTCGCCGGTCGTTGGCCGAGGAGCAGGCGAGGAGCCTGGCCGGGACCAACGACTGGGAGCATGTGGACAGGGCCCGGGTCCACCAGGACTGGGACGTCCTGTACCGGGAGATCACGGTCTTCCTGAACGACGGCGCCCTGCCCGGGGACCAGGAGATCCAGGAACTCGTCCGCAGGCACTTCGACATCGTCTGCCGGTTCTACGTCCCCTCCAGGGAGGCCTACGTCGGCATGTCGCTCTTCTACGCCGAGGACCAGGCGATGAGGGCGTTCCACGATTCCTACCACCCCGGGATGGTGGACTTCCTGGGTGCCGCGATCAGGGTGTTCGCCGATCAGGGGACCGGGTTCGCCCCGGGGGCCGGATCCGGGGCTCCGGTGGGGTCGGGCGACACCGGCCGGTGACGTGCGTCGGCGGGTGCGTCCGGACCGTCGTCCGGGCGCACCCGCCGGGTGGCGGCGCCGGGGATCAGTCGCGGTGGTGGCGCTGGCGCGGGTAGCGGGGGACGGAGCGGCGGTGGGCGATCCGCCAGCCGTCCGGGGTGCGGGTGTAGACGTCGAAGTAGTCGCCGTTGTGGACGCTGCCGTCCGGCAGGATCGCCAGGTAGCGGCTGCGGCCGCGGAAGGTGCCGTCCTCGTCGACGGTGAACACCGAGTCCAGGGTCTGGTGGTCCGGGTGCTCCGGGCCCAGGTCGCGGGCGAACACCCGGATCTTCTCCAGGCCGGTGAACACCGCGCCGGTGCGGGTCAGTTCGATCACCCCGTCCTCGGCGAACACCTCGGCCAGCGCCTGCGCGTCGGCGTTGTCGAAGGCGTGCGAGAAACGGGCGAGCAGCTGGCGCAGCTCCTCGGCGTCGGCCGGGGTCGGGCCGGTCGTCATGGGCGGTCTCCTGAGGGTTGTGGTGGTGCGACAGACGGGTGGGTGGGGTGGAACGGGGCCGGGCCCGGCCGAAAGGAGAAGGAAGCGGCCGGGCCCGAGTTCGGGGATGGACGGTCAGACGATGGCCGGGGCCAGCTGCTGGACGATGCCCAGGCGGTCCGGGAGCACGTTGTAGCGGACGACCTTGTTGTCCCGCACCGTCAGCCAGCTGATGCTGTGGCCCACGAAGGAACGGCCGGTGGCCGGCACGCCGAAGATCGGTCCGACGTGGGTGCCCTCGATCCGCCAGAACGCGATCACCCGGTCCCCCTCGGCCACCAGGTCCTCCACGGTGGCCTTCACGTCGCGGACGTTCTGCCACAGCCAGCGCAGGTGCTCCTCGAAGTCCGCGCGGGTGCCGCTGCCGCCCGGGCCGACCCGGGTCTCGTCGGCGGCGTCCTCGGCGACCAGCTCCTCCAGCAGCTCGACCCGCTGGCCGGTGACCAGCTCGTGGTAGTACCGCTCGACCAGGGCCTTGTTCGCCTCGATGCTCATGGCTTCTCGCTCTCTTCGGTAGACGGAAAATCGGGGTGGAACGGAAATCGGTGGTCCGTGCGTGCGTGTGTGCGTGTGTGCAGGCGTGCAGGCGTGCAGGCGTGCGGGTGGCTCAGCGGGACGGAGCCGCCGGCGGCGGGAGCAGGATGCCGCCGTTGGCGCTCAGCCCGCCGTCGACCGGGACGGTGACCCCGGTGACGTAGGAGGCCGCCGGGGAGGCCAGGAACCAGACCACCTCGGCCTGTTCGCGCGCCTCCGCCCAGCGCTGGGCCGGGATCCGGCGGGTGATGAAGGCCGAGAACTCCGGGTCGGCGACCTGCCCGGCCGTCAGACCGGTGACCGTGCCGCCCGGCGCGATCGCGTTGATCCGGATGTTCTGCGCCGCGTAGTCGATGGCCGTGGCGCGGACCAGGTTGATCACCGCCGCCTTGGTCGCGTTGTACGCCCACGTCCCCGGGTCGCCGCGCAGGCCGGAGACGGAGGAGGTCGCGACGATCGCCCCGCCGCCGGCCTCCCGCAGCGCCGGTACGGCGGCGCGGATCCCGAGCACCACACTGCGCACGTTCACCTGGAACAGCCGGTCGAAGCGGTCGACCGCGCCCGGCGCCTCCAGCGGCCCGCCGCCGCCCGTACCGGCGTTCAGGACCGCCGCGTCCAGCCGCCCCCACCGCTCCTGGGCGAGCGCGACCGCGCGGAGGTTGGTCTCCTCCGACGACACGTCACCGGCCAGGGTCACGACGCCGTCGATGCCGGCGAGCGCGTCCAGGCCCGCCTTGTCGACGTCCACGGCGACCACGCGGTGGCCCCGCTCGGCGAACAGCCGCGTCGTCGCCTCGCCGATGCCCGACGCCGCACCGGTGACCAGTACTACGGGGTGGGTCATGCCTGTGTCCTTCCTCAGGTTCCTCAGGGGATCGGTGGTGCCCGCAGTTCTCGCGGCACCCTCGGGAGTTCGCACCGCGCGGCTCAGGAGGCGGGCCGCTCGATGCCTTCGAGCCACTGCCGGACGGCGTCCGCGGTCGTCGCGGTCCCGTGCTCCAGCACGGTGAAGTGGTCACCGGGTATGTCCCGGGCCTCGTGCGGAACGGGCCAGTACGCCCGCCAGTTGTCGCGTTCCTCGGTGTCGACGACCATGCCGCGCAGCGGGGTGTCCGCCCGCAGCGCCAGGATCGGCGCGGTGAGCGGCGCGGGCTGCCAGCCCGCGAACACGTTGTTGTAGCCGCCCATGGCGGTGAGGCTGGCGTCGCTCCAGACCATGTCGTACTGCTCGATCCGGTCGATCATGCCGCCGAGCATCGAGTGCAGCCACCACTCCCCCATACCCTCGCGCGCCGCGCTGTCGATCGGGTAGGAGTCGATCAGGACCAGGCCCGCCACCGACCGGCCGAGCGCCTCCAGCCGTTCGGTGACGGCGTGCGCGACGCAGCCGCCCATCGAGCGGCCGACGACGACGAACGGGCGTTCTTCGTCGAGGAGTTCGAGCACCGTCTCGGTCTGCATGGTGAGGTAGGTGTCGAGGTCGTCGGGCAGCAGGTCGGACGGGTCCCAGCCCGGCGAGGGGACGACGAAGACGTCCCGCTCGCCCTCGAAGGCGTGGCCGAGCCGGGCGTACTCGTGCGGGCCGGAGATCGCGCTCAGCGCCGGGAAGGCGACCACGGCCAACTCGCCGTCACCGGTGGCGAGTCGGATCGGCTTGAGCGCGCGCTCGGCCCGCTCCTCGGCGCCGAAGCGGTCCCGCAGGGCGGAGGCGACGCCGATCAGCGCCGAGGCCTCGGGGAAGCCGCCCCGGGCCGCGAGGCGGCGGTAGAGCGTGGACAGCGGGTTCCTGGGGTCGTCCGCCTCACCGGCTCCCCCGGCACCTGCGCTTCCGGCCGCCACGGCGAACGCCTCGGCCCCGGCGCTGGAGATCAACCCCGAGAGGTGGTTGGAGAGTTCGGTCGGGTCCGGGTGGTCGAAGGTCACCGTCGGGGGCAGCCGCAGTCCGGTGGCGGCGGTGATCCGGTTGCGCAGCTCGACGGCGGACAGCGAGTCCAGGCCCAGGTCGTTGAACGCCTTGCCCGCCGGCACCGCGCCCGGCTCGCTGCCGAGCACGGCGGCGACCTCGGTGCGGACCAGTTCCAGGACGGCCGCGACCCGCTCCTCCTCGCCCAGCGCCGCGAGCCGCGGCAGCAGGGTCGGTGCCGCGGTGGCCGAGGGCGCCGCGCCGGCGGTGCGCCGGGCCGGCGGAACCAGCCCGCGCAGCAGCGGCGGCACCTCGCGCTGCGCCCGGACGGCGGCCAGGTCGAGCGGCACGGCCGCCAGGAACCCGGCGTCGACCCGCTCGGCCGCGTCGAACAGGGCCGTCCCGCGCTCGGTGGGGATCGGCCGCAGTCCGGCACGCGCGGCCCGGCGGAGGTCCGCCTCGGTGAGGTGCCCGGTGATGCCGCTGACCTCGGCCCACTGCCCCCAGGCCAGGGACTGGGCGGGCAGGCCGATGCTGCGCCGGTGGGCGGCGAGCGCGTCCAGGTAGGTGTTCGCGGCGGCGTAGCTCCCCTGCCCAGGGCCGCCGAGCACGGCGGCGACGGAGGAGTAGAGGACGAACGCCGCCAGGTCGTGGCCGCGCGTCAGCTCGTGCAGGTGACGGGCGCCGTCGGCCTTGGGCGCCCAGACGGCGGCCAGGCGCTCGGGCGTGAGCGCGCTCAGCACCCCGTCGTCGACCACACCGGCCGTGTGGACCACGGCGGTCAGCGGGTGCGCGGACGGGACGGCCGCGATCGCGGCGGCGAGCGCCTCGCGGTCGGCGGTGTCGGCGGCCGTGATCGTCACGTTCGCGCCCAGGGCGGTGAGTTCCTCGCGCAGTTCGGCCGCGCCGGGCGCGTCGGCGCCACGGCGGGACAGCAGCAGCAGGTGGCGGACACCGCGTTCGGTGACCAGGTGCCGGGCGAGCAGGGCGCCGAGGGTCCCGGTGCCGCCGGTGATCAGCACCGTACCGTCCGGGTCCCAGGGGCGGGCCGAGGTCTCGACCTCGGGGACGGCCACCCGGACCAGGCGCGGAACCCGTGCCCGGCCCTCGCGCAGGGCCAGCTGCGGTTCGCCGCCGGCCACGGCCGCCGCGAGCACGGCCTCCGAGGCCTCCGTGCCGTCGGTGTCGACGAGCACGATCCGGCCCGGGTTCTCCGACTGCGCCGAGCGCACCAGGCCCCACACCGGGGCGGCGGTCAGGTCCGGCGCCTCCGACTCGTCGACGGCCACCGCGAGACGCGTCAGCACGACGAGCGGGTCGCCCTCGCCGGTGTCCTGCTCCAGCCAGGTCCGCAGCGCCGCCAGGGTCTCCGTCACGTCGCCGACGACCGGCAGCACCTCACCCAGCGGGACCGCCGCGTCGGCGACCGCCACCTCCGGCCAGTCGAGCCCGAACAGCGTGTCCCGGTCGACGCCGCCCGCCGGGGCCAGCTGCTCGGCGGAGACCAGCCGGGCCCGGAGCGCCTCCACCGAGGCCACCGGCGCGCCGGTGGCGTCCGCGACGTCGACGGCCAGCACCTCCGGCTCGGTGTACCGGAGCCGGACCCGCAGCGCGCTCGCCCCGGCGGCGTGCAGCCGCACCCCCGTGTAGGCGAACGGCAGCCGGCTCACCCCGGGCGGGCTGTCCACCAGCCGCTGGTGCACGGTGAGGTGGACGGCCGCGTCCATCAGCGCCGGGTGCAGGCCGAAGCGCGCCGCCTCCGCGGCCGGTCCCTCCGGCAGCGCGACCTCGGCGAAGAAGGTGTCACCGTCCTGCCAGGCGGCCCGCAGCCCCCGGAAGGCGGGCCCGTAGGCGAGGCCCCCGTCGGCGAGCTCCTGGTAGAGGTGCTCGATGTCCAGCGCCCGCGCACCGGCCGGCGGCCACTGCTCCAGGCTCACCGCCGGACCGGCGGCGGGAGCGCTCAGCAGGGTGCCGCTCGCGTGCCTGGTCCAGGTGTCGTCGACGGTCGCCGGGAACGCCGGACCCGCGGCGGGCCGCGAGTGCACAGCCACCCGGCGGGCACCCACCGCGTCCGGCGCGCCGACGGTCACCCGCAGGTGCAGCGCGCCGTGCTCGGGGAGCAGGAACGGCGCCTCGATCACCAGCTCGTCCAGGGTGCTCGCGCCGACCTCGTCGCCCGCCCGGATCACCGACTCCAGCAGGGCGGTGCCCGGGACGACCACGGTCCCCTGCACGGCGTGGTCGGCGAGCCAGGGGTGGGTGGCCAGGGAGAGGCTGCCGGTGAGCAGCACGCCCTCGCCGTCGGGCAGGGCGACCACCGCGCCGAGCAGCGGGTGACCGGTGGGCGTCAGGCCGAGGCCCTCGGGGTCACCGGTGCGGGCGGCGGGCTCCAGCCAGTAGCGGCGGCGCTGGAACGGATAGGTCGGCAGCACGACGGACGGACGGGCGTCGCCCAGCAGGGCGGTCCAGTCCACGGGGTGGCCCTGGACGTGGATCCGGGCGAGCGCCGTCAGCGCCGTCCGCTGCTCGGGCCGCTCCCGGCGCAGGACGGCCGTGGCGGTCAGGTCCGGGTCGGCGGCGGTGTCGAGGATGCCGCCGGCGAGGCCCGTGAGGGTGCCGTCGGGGCCGAGTTCGACGAAGGTCGTCGCGCCCTCGGCGGCCAGGGTGGTCACCACGTCGGCGAAGCGCACGGCCCCGC
>NZ_JODS01000057.1 GCF_000718025.1 Kitasatospora purpeofusca | reverse complement strand
GGAGCAAGGGGGGCGGGGGCGGCCGGGGGGACCGGAGGAACAGGGGGCAGCAGCGGGTCGGCGGGCGCGGCAACGGACGCGGACGCGGGCTCAGGCTCCGGCTCCGCCGGGACGACGCGGACGCGGCGGAGCACCGTGCGGATCCGGGCGACCAGCACGGCGCTCTCGAACGGCTTGACCACGTAGTCGTCCGCGCCCGCCTCCAGTCCGGACACCACGTCCACCGGATCGGTACGGGCCGACATCATCAGGATCGGCAGCTGGCTCTCCTCCCGGATCCGTCGGCACAGCCCGACCCCGTCGAGCAGCGGCAGCATCACGTCCAGCAGCACCAGGTCGGGCCGCACGGCGTGGAACATCTCCAGCCCCTCCAGGCCGTCGGCGGCCGTGGCGACCGGGAACCCGTAGCGTTCCAGGGCCATCCTGGTCGCCTCCCGGATCACCTCGTCGTCCTCGACGATCAGGATGCTGGGGTGGCCGGCGGCCGTGGGGCTCATGGCTTCGTCTCCGGGAAGGGCACGGCGGTGGGCACGGCGGTGGGCGTGGCGCTGGGCTGCGCCGGACGGGCGGGGTTGGGCTGCGGCTGCGGCTGCTTGCCGACCACCGCGTCCGAGCCGGCGCCGGCGGACGGGGGTGCCCCGCTGGGCCGGGACGGGGCCGAGGGTTTGACGGGCCCGCCCCCCGTCACGGCGGTCGGGCCGGTGCCGGGCGGCCTCTCCACCGTCGGCTTCTCGGCGGCCGACGGCGTCGGCTCGGGCTCCGGGGCGGTCGGCCCGATGCCCTCCACCTTCTGGTCGGCCAGGGCCAGCCGCACCCCGTCCCAGCGGTAGAGGCGGCCGGTCCGGAAGGAGCCCGTCGGCTCGTACAGCCAGAGGTCGGTGCCGACCGTCTCGGCGCCGAACCCCCGCAGCAGGGAGACCCGGTGGATCGGCAGCAGCCGGTCCGCGGAGGCGGTGTAGACGTGCAGCACGACGGTGTCGGCGAGGCCGACGGCGAGCAGCAGCTCGGGCCGGCCGTCCCCGGTGAGGTCACGGAACTCGGGGGCGCGCAGTTCGCAGCCCGGGCACGGTTCGAGGACCCGCCGTTCGTCCTGGGTGACGCCGGGGTCCTTGGTGAGCAGGGCGCGGGTGTCCACGGCGGTGATGTCCTGCCCGGGGACGGTGAGGTCGGGGACCGGCTGCGGCGTCGGCTCCGGGCTGCGGCTCCCGGTGGGCTCCAGCGGCGTCGGCGAGGAGGCGGTGGGCGCGCCCGGCCAGAGCGGCACGCGGGCCGGGGAGGGCGTGACGGGGGCGACCGCGCCGTGGTCGCGCAGTTCACCGGGGGCGGCGCAGCCGACCGGGAGGGCGAGGGCCGCGGCGGCGAGGAGGACGGGGAGGAGGAGGGCGGGGCGGGGCCGCGCGGCGGTGCGGTGGGCAGCGGGGCGGCGGGCAGCGGGGCGGCGGGCGGCGGTACTCATCCTCCGGGTCCTTTCCGGTCGTCCTGTGCGCGTGTTCCTGGTGCGTTCTCGGTACGCCCCGGCCGACGTGGCGGGCGCCCGGCGGGGAGACCGCCGGGCGCCGTTCGACCCCCGTCAGCCTACGGGCGTCGCCGGATCGGCCAGGACGACGATGTTGTCCGTCCAGTGGCCGTCGGCCCCGATCCGGCCGCCGCAGGTGATCAGACGCAGCTCGGGCCCCTTCGTGTTGCCGTACACCGCGTCGGTGGGGAAGTCGTTCTTCGCGTACTGGAGCAGGGCTCGGACCCGGAAGTCCACCGTGCCGCCGTCCTCCCGCCGGACCTGGATCAGGTCTCCCGCCTTCAGCTTCGGCACGTTGTGGAACACCGCCGGGCCGTGCGCGGTGTCGTAGTGCCCGATCAGGACGGCGGGCCCGGTCTCCCCCGGCGTCGGGCCGTTGCGGTACCAGCCGACCTCGTCGGCGCGGTCGGCGGCCGGCACCTCGACCGTGCCGTCGGCGTTCAGGCCGAGGCCGGTGACCGGGGCGTCCACCCCGGCCGCGGGGATCAGCAGGCGGGTCGGGGCCGAGGCCGCCAGCGAGCGGGGGGCGGCGGTGGTTCCGGTGGACGTGCCGCCGGCGGAGGCAGCGCCGGCGGAGGAGGCGGCGGTCGTCCCCGTCGACGGGGCGGGCGCCGCCGGGGCGGTGGCGTCGGGGGCCTGCCGGGCCGAGGTCTCCACCCGGACCACCGGCGGCTCCGCACGGCCGGAGACCGCCACGGTCGCGCCGATCGCCAGGCAGAGCAGCCCGGCCGCGCCGAAGACACTCCGGTTCAGCCCCGCCCCGCGTCCGGCGCGCCGCCCGTGGCGGCCGTGCTGCGAAGTGTCCCGGGCCCGGCGGCCCCGCGCCGCCCGCGCCCCGTCGCCGCCGTCCGGACCGGCGGCGACGGGGTGCGGGGAGGACCCGGGGGCGTTGTCAGCCCCGCGCACCGGAACGCCGGCGCAGCACGGCGAAGCCCAGCGCAGCGGCACCGACGGCGGCGACGGCGCCGCCGCCGACCAGCTTGAGGCCCGAGGAGTCGCCGGCCCCGGAGCCGTCGCCGGCCTGGGCGGCACCCTTCGGCACCTCGCGCACCTGCGGCTTGGCGTCGGTGGGCGCCTGGGGCTTCGGCTGGACGCCCTCGGGCAGCGGGGCCGGCTGGGCGGTCTTCGCCTGCTCCTTGCCCTGCTCGACGGTGGGCGGCTGGGCCGTCGGGGGCCGCTCCGGGTGCTGGGGCGCCTTGACGGCGGGGCCGCTGCCCGCCCCGGCGGACGGGGCGGCCGGCGCGGCCGGTGCGGCGGTGGGCACGGCGGTGGGCGTGGCGGGCGCGGCG
This sequence comes from Kitasatospora purpeofusca, assembly GCF_000718025.1. GTDB lineage: Bacteria > Actinomycetota > Actinomycetes > Streptomycetales > Streptomycetaceae > Kitasatospora > Kitasatospora purpeofusca. Next base: position 16,956 of record NZ_JODS01000057.1, on the reverse strand, counting down.
ACCGCGCTGGGGGCGGCCGGCGCGCCGCCGTCGGCCCAGGCCTGCCCGCCGGTGACGGTCGCCAGCAGGGCGGCGCCGGTCAGGGCGCAGACGGCCGTCAGCCGGGAGACGGCGGCCGACCGCCGGGCGCGGTTCGTGGTCGTACGCAGAGCCATGCGAGCTCTCCTTCATGGTGGTGACGCGGGCTCCGGCACCCTGTGGCCGGTGCGTCGTGGATGACGTTAGGAAGCCCGTGTCGCGGTCCCCGGCCGGTCGTGTCACAGCGCTTCATCGGCTGCGTAACGGTCGCCCGGCGGTCCGGCGGGGGGGTTCGTGACACCCGTCCCGGCGACGGGAAATTCGCTGGTGGCGGCCGGTGCGGGGCTCGTAGCATCCACGCGTGACCGACAGTGAGAACGCATCCGGGACCGAGGACGGCATCGAGGCGGCGGACCGGGAGGTGTGCTGGCGGGGCCGCGGCATCGGGTTCGCGGTCGTCGACGTGGACGACGCCGAACTGCTGCAGCGCTGGCGCTCCGACCCCGTGGCCGTGCACCAGATCGGCTATTGGCCGCGTGCCCTGTCCGCCCTGCGGGAGCGGCTGGAGCGCCAGCGCGACGACAACGAGCGGGACGACTTCCTGGTCCTGCTGCCCGACGGCACCCCGATCGGCCACATCGCGCTCTTCGACCAGGACCTCGCCGACGGCACGGCGGAGATCTCGCTGCTCCTGGACGAGCGGCACCGGGGCGGGGGCCACGGCCCGGCCGCGCTGGACGCGCTGGTCGACCTCGCCTTCGGGGAGCTGCCCCTGCACCGCCTCCAGGCCGTCACCCACACCGGCAACGCCCCGGCACTCGCCGTCCTGGCCGGCGCGGGCTTCGTCCAGGAGGGTGTGCGACGCTCGGCCTGCCTGCACCGGGGCCGCCGGTACGACGCCGCGGTGCTGTCCCTGCTCCGGTCCGAGTGGGAGGCGCTGGCCCGGCCCCGGTCCTGGGAGCTCTGACCCTCCTCGACTAGGACGCGTCGGGCGTGGCCCCCGGGCCGGTGCGGGCGTGGGCCGCGAGGACGGTGTCCAGGAGCCCGGGGAAGCGGTGCTCCAGGTCGGCCGTGCGGAGGGCGGAGAAGCGGCGGTTGGCCTCCTCCCTCTGGGTGATCACGCCGGACTCCCGCAGCACCTTGAAGTGGTGGCTGAGGGTGGAGGGCGCGACGTCCACCGGGAAGGTGCCGCAGGCGCGTTCCGGCTCGGCGCGCAGCACCCGGACGATGGTCATCCGGGTGGGGTCGGCGAGCGCGTGCAGGACGTCGAGGAGGTCGATCTCCTCGGTCGCGGGGTGGGTGGGATCCGGTCGGCGGCGGGTGCTGCGGGCCATTTGCGCCCTCCCTGATCTGCGATGTTCGACATCCATCGAAACTGCGTGGTACCACTGTCCCGCGTTCAATTTCGTAGTTCGTCGAACATCGTAGTCGAGGGGACCGACAACCATGCGCGCACTGGTGATGACCGCACCCGGCGGGGCCGAGAACTCGCAGGTCCAGGAGCTCGCGACGCCCGAGCCCGGCCCCGGGCAGGTGACGGTCGACGTCGCCTTCGCCGGACTGAACTTCGTCGACGTGATGACCCGCCGGGGCGACGCCGCGTACGCCGCCGACTGGCCCTACCGGCCGGGCAAGGAGGTGGCCGGCACCGTCCGGGCGCTCGGCGAGGGCGTCACCGGACTGGCCGTCGGCGACCGGGTGGTCGCCGCACCCGTCGGCGCGGGCCTCGCCGAGGTGGTGACCGCCGAGGCGGTGCTCACCGTGCCGCTCCCGGACGGCGTGGGGCTGCGCGAGGCCGCCGCCGTCCCGCTGGGGCTGGCCACCGCGCTGCTGCTGCTGACCGACGCCGGCCACTTCGCCGCCGGGGAGACCGTCCTGGTGCACTCGGCGGGCGGCGGGATCGGCCACGCCCTCGCCCAGCTCGTCCCGCTGCTCGGCGGCGGCCGGCTGATCGGCACCGTCGGCCGCCCGGACAAGGCCGCCGCCGTGCTCGCCTCCGGCTACCGGCACGCTTTCGCCCGCGACGAGGCGCTCGCGGAGGCGATCCGGACCGCCACCGACGGCCGCGGCGTGGACCTCGTACTCGACCCGCTGGGCACCGAGGCCCTGGAACTCGACCTCGCCGTGGCGGCGCCCGGGGCCCGGATCGTGCTGTTCGGCAACGCGGGCGGCGGCGCCGTCGCCGACCTGCCCCCGCTCGCCCGCCTGCTGGCGGGCAACCTGACCGTCACCGGCTTCAGCCACCGCGGCCTCGCCGCCACGGCCCCCGAGCGGCTCGCCCGGGCCGTCCGCCGGGTCGTCGGCCTGCTCGCGGACGGCGGTCTGGAGCTGCCCGTCACCGAGCTGCCCGACCTGTCCGCCGTCCCGGCCGCGCACGACGCGATGGCGGAGCGGCGGGCGACCGGCAAGTACGTGGTGCGGATCGGCGGTTGAGCCGGGACTCCGGCGTCGACCGGGCTCCGACCAGGGAGGACGTTTTCCGACCGGTTCTGACCCCGTCCTGGCCTGCCCTGTCCGATGTCGCGGAATGGACCTAGGTCGGAGGGTCCAGGGCGAGCCGAACCGCAGCCGGAGGCCCGGGCGGCGTCCGGTCCGTACGGTGGCGGTATGAGCGTCGATCTCGACAAGTACTTCGCACGCATCGGGTGGGACGGCGAACGCGCTCCCACCCTCGACACGCTCCGATCACTGCAGTACGCGCACGTGCTGGGCATCCCGTTCGAGAACATCGACGTGGTGGTCGGCACCGTGCCCTCGCTGGACCTCACCGATCTGGAGGCCAAGCTCGTCGCCGGCTCGCGCGGCGGGTACTGCTTCGAGCAGAACACCCTGTTCGCCGACGTGCTGGAGCAGCTCGGCTACCGCGTCACCCGGTACACGGGGCGGGTGCGGGTCGGCGCCCGCCCCGGGGAGATCCGGCCCCGCACCCACCTGGTGCTGGGCATCGAGGTGCCCGGGGACGGCGAGGGGCCCGGGGATGACCAGGGGCCCGGTGGCGAGGTGCCCGGGGGCCGGTACCTGGTCGACGTCGGCTTCGGCTCGATCGACGCCCTGCTGGAACCGCTGCCGATGGTCCCCGGACTCGTCCGGGAGGGCCGGGGCCGCCGGCACCGGCTGGTCCTGGAGGAGGCCGACGGCCCGGCGCCGGTGTGGGTGCTCCAGGCCCGGTCCGGGGACACCTGGATCGAGCTGGTCTCCTTCACCCTGGACGCCGCGCCGCCGCCCGACATCGGCGTCGCCAACTGGCACGTGGCCACCCACCCGCGCTCGCCGTTCCGCCGCCTGTTCGTGCAACGGACGCACGTCGACGGGCACTTGTCCCTGGACGGCACCACCCTCACCCGCACCGCGCGGGACGGCACGGTGACGGTGGAGCCGGTCGAGGGCGCGGAGGCGCTGCGGGAGCTGCTGGAGTCCGAGTTCGGCATCGCCCCGCCGCCCGGCGTCCGCCCGGAGCGGTAGCGGCTGCTGCCGACCGGGTCACCCGGTGCGGTAGGCGTCCACCAGGGTCTGGTCGAGGGTGTTGCCGTCGGTGTCGGTCAGCTCCGCCCGTAGCGAGACCGCGGTGCCCGCCACCGGGTTCGGCACCGTGACGGCACCCTCGTGGACCGGGAGCACGGTCCACGAGCGGCCGCCGTCGGCGGACATCGAGACCGCCAGCGAGCGGACGCGGCCGCCGGCGGCGGCGCCCTGCACGGTGACCGGCACCCGCAGCGGGCTCCCGGCCGGCGCGGTGCCGTCCGGGCCGAGTCCGGGCGAGAACCGGACCACGCTCACCGGCACCGGGGCCGGGCCTGGCGTCGTGGCCGAGCGGAAGGTCCACGACACGCTGACCCGGGTGGTCGCACCGGTCGCGCCCCGGCGGGCCACCGTCGCGGCCAGCCGGTACGAGGACGGGCCGGGCGGCACGGTGAACGTCGCCCGGTCGAGCCCGCCGGACCGCGCGTGGAGCAGCGCGCCGTCGCGGTAGAGCCCGGCCCAGGCGGTGTCGAAGGACGGCGCCGTCGGCACATGGCCGTCGCCGTCGGCGAGCAGCGGGAGGTCGGCGGTGAGGGTGTCGCCGTCGCGTTGGACGCCGCCGCGGCCGGTGAGCGCGGGGCCGAAGACCGGGCTGTCGAAGGTGTGGGCGGCGGTGGTTCCGGCCCGGACGGCGATGCCGTCGACGAAGTAGCGGTTCGGGCGGGTGCCGGGCGCCGCGGGGGCCGTGTACACGAGGTCCCAGGCGCCGCGCAGGGGCGTGACGAACACGGTGGCCGTCCCCGGTACCGGCACGGACCAGGAGGCGCCGACGCTCGGCCCGGCGGCCGGTCCGAGCGTCGGCGACAGGTCGATGCCCGCGGTGCCGGCCACCGCTCCGCCGCGGTCCGGGCGGGCGAGGGCGCGGAGTTCCAGGGCGGCCAGCTCCGCCGCCGCGTAGTGGTGGGTGAGCCCGGTCAGCGCGCGGGTGCCGGAGAAGGTCCGGCCGAGGGCGTAGCCGCCGGAGCGGGTCGTCCAGTAGGAGTCGTACCACTGCCGGACCGAGCCGGCCTCGGCCTCGGGCCCGAGATGGGCGGTGCGCAGGGTCGGCGTCGCCTTGACGATGCCGGCCATCCTGGTCGCTCCCTCGTGCGTGACCTCGATGAACATCCCGGCGGTGAGGAAGGCCGCGGCGTCCGGCGGCGTGACGTCGACGGGGGCGGTGGTCCGGGCGTCGACGGTGACGGTGGTGTCGCGGTCGAGGTCCAGCCGGGGCTGGACGATCCAGTCGGTGCCGTCCGGCACCCGGTCCGTCCAGAGGCTGCTCTCCAGCAGGTAGCGGCCGCCGGGCAGCCGCACGGAGGCGGTGCCGGAGGCGTCGTGGGGCTGCTCGGACCGGCCGGCGCCGGGGCCGGAGATCCCGGTGACGGAGGTCCGGTAGCGCGTCGGCACCCGGCCGTCCCGGCCCAGGTGGCGGATCGTCAGGGTGTACGTCGCGGGCTCGGTCTCCGACCCGGTCTCCCGCTCGGTCTCCGACTCGGCGGCGAAGGCGGCGGAACCGGGGACGCGGACGGAGGCGACTGCCGCACCGCCCAGGGCGGCGGCGCCGGTCAGGACCCGGAGGACGCTCCGGCGCGGCAGGAGGGACGTAGTGGTCATGCCCTCTCCTGTCCGCCGGAGCACCGGAGTTCCCGCGGTCCGGGGGCCCGCCACCCCGTTCAGCGGGTGCCGCGCGCCCCGGCGGTCAGGCTGCGGCCCAGGTCGAGCAGGCTCAGGCCGAACATCAGCACCCCCAGCGGCACGTGCAGCGCCGGGTGGTGGGTGACGCCCAGGACCACCTGGACGGAGGCGAGGACGAGGAAGCCGGTCGCGTACAGGATCGGCCGGGCCGGGCCGCCGCCGGGCCGCCAGGCCAGGACGGCGGCGAGCAGGTAGACCATCGAGGCGCCGTACATCACCCGGGCGCCCACGCTGTGCAGCGTCTCGCCGTAGGAGGTGGAGAGCAACAGGCCTGCGGTGGCGGCCTGGTAGAAGATCGCCACGGTCTGCGCGGCGATGCCGGCGCGGAGGAGCGTGAGGCTGCGGCGTGCGGGCGGGGTCGTCGTCGTGGTGGCCATGGTGCGGTCCCTCTTCCTGCCTCGCGGCGGTGGGTCGGTAGTGTCCCGCTGGTTCGACGAAACAGGTCCGCGAAGTGTGAGGCGGGCGGCGAGGAACGGGGGCGGCGCATGGGCACGGGCACGGGGTTCGACCGGGGGACGGGGTTCGGGCACGGGGCCGACGCGGCCGTCGGCGAGCGGCGGCACCTGGTCGGCCTCGCCTACCGGATGCTCGGCTCGGTGGCCGAGGCCGAGGACGCCGTGCAGGAGGCCTACGCCCGCTGGTACGCGCAGGCGCCCGAGCGGCGGGCGGGGATCGCCTCGCCCGGTGCCTGGCTGACGACGGTGCTCAGCCGGGTCTGCCTGGACGTGCTGGGTTCGGCGCGGGTCCGGCGCGAGAGCTATGTCGGCGAGTGGCTGCCGGAGCCGCTGCCGGACGCGGTGGAGTGGGCGGTCGGGACGGCCGCTCCGGCCGATCCCGCCGACCGGATCACCCTGGACGAGTCGGTGGGCATGGCGTTCCTGGTGGTGCTGGAGTCGATGACCCCGGCCGAGCGGGTGGTGTTCGTGCTGCACGACGTCTTCCGCTACCCGTTCCCCGAGATCGCCGCGATCGTCGACCGGACCCCCGCCGCCTGCCGCCAGCTCGCCTCCTCGGCCCGCCGCCGGGTCGGTGCCGCGCCCGCCCCGGCGCCCGGCAGCGCCGTGGTGGTGCGGGAGTTCAGACAGGCCTGGGAGGCCAAGGACATCGGCGCCCTGGTCGGCCTCCTCGACCCGTCGGCCGTCATGGTCGCGGACGGCGGCGGCCTGGTGAGCGCCGTGGTCCGGCCGGTCGAGGGCGGCGAGCGGATCGCCCAGTACCTGGCGCAGATGGCGGAGTGGGCCCCGGGCCTGGTCCTGCTGGAACGCACCGTCAACGGCCGCCCCGGCCTGGTCGCCCAACGCGACGGCGCCACCGCGACGGTGGCGGCCCTGGACGTGGTGGACGGCCGGATCACCCGCATCTGGGCGGTCCGCAACCCGGAGAAGCTCGGCCTCTGGACGGCGGCCTGACAGCTCGGGCGGCCCGAGGTTCGGGGCGGCGGCCCGGGGCGGCGGGAGGCTCAGAGCCAGCCGTTGTGGGCGGCCTTGATGCCGGCTTCGAAACGGCTGCTGGCACCCAGGCGTGGCCCAGGTCTGTTCGAAGAAGTCGAGCAGGGCGGCGAGGATGCCGGGTGGCCTCAAGGCCCTCACCAGCGCCGTCACCGGCAACACCATGCACGTCTACGCCATCGGCTCCACCGGCAAGGTGTACACCAAGGACGCCGACTACAACACCGGCCAGTGGACCACCGGCTGGACCGAGGTCCCCGGCGGCGCCCAGAGCTGACCCCCCTCCTTCGGTGAACCCTCACGGCGTGGCTCCGGGCTCACCTGCCCGGGGCCACGCCGTCGTGGCGTGATCACGAACGGCCGGCACTCGTCCGCGCACGGACGTCGGCACGGCCCCGGCGTCGGGAGACCGATGCCGTCCGAGCACGGGAGTCCATCGACCGACAGGCACGGGCGCAGCCGTTCCCGCTCGGCGGCCGCGGGATCTCCTCCGGGTCAGCCGCAGAACTCGGCCTCGGCGAGCTTCAGTTTGCCGGTGAACCAGTCGGCGTTGGTGTTGAACGCGACGGAGTGCCGCCCGTCCCGGGTGGCCAGCGCCAGCGTCGACGAACCGTGGATGCCGCCGTCGTGGCCCCAGACGGCGACCCCGCAGGACAGCGTCCCGCCGCCGATGCCCAGCCCGCCGGGGCCCTCCGTGGTGAGCATCTCGTCCAACTCGGCCTGCGGGAGCAGCCGTCCGCGCATCAGCGCGGACAGGAAGCGGGTGAGGTCGTCGGTCGTGGAGATGATCTCCCCGGCCGCGCCGGCCGTCGACGGGTTGAGCTCGGTGGTGTCCAGGGGTGTCGGCGACCCGCCGAACAGCTTCGAGTAGCCGCGCGCGTGCGGCCGGGGCACGGCGCTGGCGGTGCCGGGCACGCTGGTGCCGCTGAGGCCCAGCGGCCGGAGGATCCGCCGCTCGATCTCCGTGCCGTACGGGTGTCCGGTCACCTCGGCCACGATCATCCCGGCCAGGATGTAGTTGGTGTTGGAGTACTCGCGCTTCGCGCCGGGCGCGAAGACCGGCGGGTGGGACACCGCGATCCGCACCAACTGCTCCGGTGTCCAGGTGTCGTAGCGACGACTGAGGAACTGCGGGGTGAACAGTACGGCCGCCATTCCGGGGTCGTCGTCGTAGGCGAACAGCCCGCTGGTGTGGTTGAGCAGCTGCCGGACGGTGATCGCCGAGCCGTCGTTCCCGTTCCCGCTCACCACGCCCGGCAGCCATCGGTCCACGGTGTCGTCGAGGTCGAGTCGCCCCTCGGCCTGGAGCTGGAGGAGCACGGTCGCGACGAACATCTTGGTCACGCTGCCGATCCGGAACCGCTCCCGGGCCGACCGGGGCTGCCCGGTCGCGGTGTCGGCGGTTCCGATCGCCGTCGTCCAACTGTCCTTCCCCGAGCGGGCGGTGGCGACCATCCCGGGGAGCCCCTCCGTCCGTACGGCGGTGTCCATCGCCGTCCTCGTCCCGCCGTGACCGCTCCCGCCGGTCACCGCAGTAACGCCGGTCCCGCCGGTCCCGCCGGTCGCACCGGCCGCCGCCGGGAGCGCCGTCCCCACCACCAGTGCCGACGCCACCGCCGCCACGCCCACCCCGCGCCGAAGCGCCCGCCGCTGTGCCGCCCGCTGCCGTGCCCGCTGCCGTGTCATGCAGATCTCCTGAGGTCCGTTGCCCTCGCCCCCCGTCCCCGCGCAGGTCGACGGGCCGGGGCGCCCCGGAGTTCCGGCAGCCCGCCCATCGGCGCGCAAACCGTCCGCGTGGACGAACGGCCCCGGAGTCGAGGGGTTCGGGGTACCCCTAATGGGCCGATTCACCCCCCACAAGCATGGGATGTCGCGCCAACCAACGGCATTGCGAGGATTCGGCGCAGGGCGCCCGACTCCGGCCACGGGAGCGGACGTTGCACGCCGCACTCGACGCCCGACCCGCTCCCGCAGCAACACTCCGGGAGCACCGGACGTTCACCGATGAGCATCAAGTCCCTTGCGCAGTACGCACGTTGGCGGACAATCCGGCTCCGGCGCACTGACGCCCGACGTTCCGGAACGCCGTCTCCGCGCGGAACGGGATCCCGGCACGTCGCCACCAGAAGGAGGACCCCGTGCCACCACCCCGATTCTTCCGCCGGCCGCTGACCGCACTGCTGGCGGCGGCCGCCGCGCTCACGTGCGCGATCGCCCCGGCCGCCGCGGCCGCCCCCGGACCGACCTCCGCAGCCGCCGAACTGCCGCGGCTGCGCTCGCTGTACGTCGCGATGCCGGACGGTGTCCGGATCGCCGTCGACGTCTGGCTGCCGGCCGGCACCACCCCCGGCAAGCGACTGCCCACCGTCCTGGAGACCGAACGGTACTGGCGCTCCCGCGAGCACCCCGGCGGGCCCGAGAACGACCCCCGGGCCGGTAAGGCGAGCGGCTGGAACGACCGCGGCTACGCCTACGTCGTGACCGACCTGCGCGGCACCGGCGCCTCGTTCGGCACCCTCCGGGCCGAACTCGGCACCACCCTGATCAACGACAGCGGCTCGCTCGCCGACTGGATCGCCGCCCAGCCGTGGTCCAACGGCCGGGTCGGGACGACCGGCGTCTCCTACGGCGGCGACACCGCGATGCTCGCCCTCGGCCTGCGCAACCACCACATCACCGCCGCCGCGCCGAACTCCTACGACTTCGACCCCTACGAGGACCTGGTCCGCCCCGGCGGGCTGCTGATCGAGCCGCGGGTCGCCGTCTACGGCATGCTGCTGCGGATCCTCGACCGGACCGGCGGCACCACCTGCGCGACCAGCGACGAGACCCGGCGGCTCTGCGACGAGTACGGGCTGACCGGCACCGCCCCCAAGCCCGTCGACGGTCCGGACGGCCCCGCGCTGCGCGACGCCGCCCGCGCCGAGCACGCCGGGAACGCCAACCTCGTCGACTTCGCCCGCGACGGCGCGCACCGGGACTACGCCAACGGCCCGCAGAGCTGGGAGGTCACCGGCGTGGCACCGCGGAGCCGCGCCATCGAGGCGGGCGGCGTCCCGGTCCTGACCGACGCCGGCTGGCTGGACGCGGGCACGCCCAACGGCGTGCTGTCCCAGTTCACCGGCCTGTCGAACACCCAGGAGAGCTGGATCGGCCCCTGGAACCACGGCCAGGGGTACCTCGCCGACCCGTTCCTGCCCAGCCGCCCGCTCACCGGAGCAGAACGCCGGGAGATCGGCGAGCGCACCGTCGCGTTCTTCGACCGCTACGTCAAGCACCACGAACGCCCGGACGGCGAGCGGCTCGTGCACTACTACACCCTCAACGAGGGCACCTGGCGGACCACCGACCGCTGGCCGGTCCCCGGCACGACGAACCGGCGGCTCTACCTCACCGACGGCAACACCCTGAGCCGTAAGCCGCAGCCGCCGGCCCCCGGTCGGCCCGACAGCGACCCGCTGACCCTCGCCCCCACCGCCGGCACCGGCCCGCTCGACCGCTGGAACACCAACCTCAGCGGCGACCCGGTCAGTTACCCCGACCGGGCCGCCGTCGACCGCGAGTTGCTCAGCTACACCAGCCCGCCCGTCCCGCAGGACACCCGGGTGACCGGCCTCGGCCGGGTGACCCTCGACGTGACGGGCGTCAGCGGCGCGAGCGACGGCGCGCTGCACGTCTACCTGGAGGACGTCGCCCCGGACGGCCGTGTCACCTACATCACCGAAGGCCAACTCGCCCTCGCGGAACGGGCCGTGTCCTCCCGCTGGAGCAACCCCGACTGGCGCCGGCTGCGCACCCCGCGCACCTTCGCGGCCGCCGACTCCACCCCGTTCCCGCAGGGCACGCCCCAGCGCGTCACCCTCGACCTCCAGCCGACCTCGGTGCTCTTCAAGGCCGGTGACCGGATCCGGCTCACCGTCGCCGCCGCCAACCCCGACTCCTTCGAACTGCGGCCCGCCGACGGCAGGGCCGCCTACACCATCGGCCACGGCGCCGTCCGGCCCTCCTACGTCGACCTGCCGGTGGTCGGCTGAGCGCCCGCGCCCCGGCGGCGCCGCACAACACAGCACTGGGCCCCGGGCCGTCGGCGCACCCCGCGCCGGCGGCCCGTCCGGTCTGCGCCGGCCGCCCCCGGCCACGGGTGCGGAAGCCCGCGCGGAAGATAACGAATCCATCACGACCGAAGATCGCGTGCAGCAGCCGCGGACCGGGCTCCGTCAGGTAGGGCGGGGGGAGCCAAGGAGGCTTCGGGAGGGGCGAAGATGCTCGACAGAGACCGGCCGGACGACCATGCGAAGCGCTGACGTCCCGGCCTTCACGGCATTCGTGCATGCCCGGTCGTCGGCCCTCTTCAGGACCGCGCTGCTGCTCACCGGCGAGCGTCATGTGGCCGACGACCTGGTGCAGTCCACGCTGGAACAGGTCTGTCGGCACTGGCGAAAGATCCGCTCCGCCGACGCGCCGGAGGCCTACGCCCGCCGGATCCTGGTGAACCTCGCCAACGACCGCTGGCGCAAGCTGCGCGGACACAAGGAAGTACCCCTGGACGACGGCGTCGAGGACGGGTTCGTCGATCCGTACAAAGGGCTGGTGGTCCGCGACGCGTTGATGCGCGAGCTGCAGTCCCTTCCGATCGGCATGCGCACCGTCCTGGTGCTGCGGTACTTCGAGGACCTCGACGACGCGGAGATCGGCCACCTGATGAACATCTCGGCCGGCTCGGTCCGGTCCCAGGTGGCCCGGGGCCTGTCGAAACTCAGGTCGACCGTCGACGCCCAGGCAGTGCACTCACGTTCCGGAGGGGCGGCATGAAGGACCACGAGCTGGAGCAGGAGCTGGCCGCGGCCATGCGCGACCGTTCGCGGCAGGAGCCGCCGTACAGCTACGACGTCGACGGCCTCATCGGGTCGGTACGGCGGCGCCGCCGGCGCCTGCAGGCGGGTGCGGCGGCAGCCGTGGCGATCGTGGCCCTGGGCGCGGGATTCCTGTCCCGGCCCGATCACGACCGCGTCTCGCTGCCCGTCCAGGCACCGACCGCGTCGAGTGTCGTGCTGCCGCCCTCGCCCACCGCTTCGACATCGGCCTCGGCCTCCGCTTCGGCTTCGGCCTCCGCTTCGGCTTCGGCTTCCGCCTCCACCTCGACTGCGGCATCGGCCCCGAAACCGGCCGACCCGGCCCGAACGACGAACACCCTGTTCCTCGCCGCCCTGCGCTACCAGAACCCGGCCACCCGCTCCCAGGTGGACCCGGTGGAGGTGGCGGCCCTGTTCGCCGACGAGTCGGCGTACCGACGGATCTGGGGCGCCGACTCCACCGGCGTGACCTGCGGTTCCTCGGTCGACGGCGTGCTGGCGGCGGGCGAGGTCCTGCTGTACCAGGGGGTCGAACGGCTCGACCGGGCACCCGCCCCGACCTTCGACGGGTCCACGGGGAAGGTGACCGACCTGACCTGCCGAACGGTCGCCGGAGGCAGCAAGGTCGGCGACCCCACGGTCTCCGGCTTCTACGGCGGGCTGGTGACGGCCGCCAAGTCCGGTGACTCCACGGCGATGTCGAGGCTCGGGAGACAGTTCGTGACCGCGAACCTCCGCTCCGCCCAGGGCCCGACCGCCGGGACCTGCTCCTCCACCACTCCCCCGTTCTGGCTCGCCGACAACCCCTCGTCCGGAACTCTCACCCACGGATGGACCGTGAACCTCGGCGGCCCGTACGACTTCCCGATCGAGATCGACGAGAACGCGAAGGTCGCCACAGCCTGCGGCAAGTGAGCCGCACCGGCCGCCCCTGAGGCCGACGACACCGGACCGCGCCCGCACAGCGGCGCGTCCGGCAACCCCTGCATGCCTTGGCCGCCCCTTGGCCGCCAACAGGCGATGTCCGCATGCCCGGACATCGGAGAGCGAGTACCCGCATGAAGCACCGGACAGCCTTCGCCATTCCCGTACTCGTGGGCGCCGCCATGGTGGCCCACGTGCTGGTCCCGACCCCGGGCCCCGCCCAGGGCGCCCCTTCCGGCCCGCTGCCGACGGCAGCGCCGGCGAGCCCGTCGGCGCCGTCACCGGCGTCACCGCCAGCCACGCCTTCCGAACCGGCACCTTCCGCCACGGGGACGACCACGCCGGAACAGGCCGTACGCCTCGCGCTCGACGGACTCGGGGCGCACCGCGGCCGCTACGCCCTCGCCGTCGAGGACCTCACCTCGGGCCGCTCGGCCGCCTACGGCTCGTCCACGTCGTCCACCGAGGCCTTCACCTCCGCGAGCATCGTCAAGGTCGACATCCTGGCCGCCCTGCTGCTTCAGGCGCAGGACCGCGGAGAACAACTCGGCTCCGCCCAGCGGCAACTGGCCTCCGACATGATCCGCGTCAGCGACAACGACGCGGCGCAGAAGCTCTGGGGCGAGATAGGGAGACGCCAGGGCCTGGACGCGGCCAACGCCCGACTCGGATTCTCCTCGGCACACGCCGGCCAAAAGGTGCCCTGGGGACTGACCCGGACCACGGCCCGTGACCAGATCGCCCTCCTGAAGGCCGTGTTCACGCAGGACTCCCCTCTGAATGCCGCCTCCCGGTCGTACCTGCGGGCCCTCATGGGCACCGTCAGCGAGGGACAGAACTGGGGCGTCGGCGCAGCCGGCACACCCGGCACCCCGCCCGTGCTCAAGAACGGCTGGCTCCCGGACGGGACGACTCACCTGTGGTCCGTCAACAGCGTGGGCATTGTTGAACGCGAGGGCCACAGCCTGCTCGTCGTCGTCCTCACCGACGGCCAGCCCACCCAGGAGACCGGCATCGGACTCGTCGAGCGGGTCGCGGCGGCTGCGGTCGAGGCCCTGGTGCGTACGCCCTGAGTGCTTTCTTGTCCAATGGCCGCCCCGGGGCACTACCCAAGACGGTGCCGCAGCCAGGCAAGCCCGTAAGCGCTGAGCGTGTCCCACGGCGCGCCCGGGGTTTCGACGGCGCGGAGGAGCCATCGCCCGGTGAGGATCGCACTGAAGGCCGTCACGGACCGCCCGGGCGCTTCCCGCCACACCGACACGCCGACGGCCCACTTCTCGGCCGCTGCGGGAGCATGTCCGGCCTCGATCAGCCGGACGACCAGGTACGCGGTGTCTGCCCATGCAGCACCGGGGGCGGGGAAAGCCCAGTCGACGGCGCGTACCTCGTCGCCGTCGACCAGGAGGTTCGGTCCGGACAGGTCGGTGTGCACCAGTGTCCTGCCGTTGATCAGCTCGGGCGCTTCGCGTTCGGCCAGGATCAGGGTGTCCAGCCGTTCCATGATCCATGGATCGAGCCTGCCCCGGTGCCGGTCGCCGAGCTGGTGCCAGAAATCCTGACCGGACCACCGCTCGGCCAGGCCGAACGCCCGGAGGGGCGGGGCCGGGGTCAGCGCCCCGGCGAGCGCCTCCAGGGCACGGGCGAGCAACGGCAGATCGGCCGAGCCCGGCGACAGGTCGGCGTGTCTGCCGGGCACCCGCTCGAATCCGAGGGCCAACCACCCCCCGGCCTCGATCGTCCAGAGCAGACGGGGCGCGAGGCCCGCCGGGAGCACGGCGTTCACCACCGATTCGCGGCGGTGCATCCACGCCTTGGGGTTGTCCTCGCGGACGGCCTTGCAGAACACCGGACCGAAGGCCGTCTCCAGCGTGGCGGCGAAGTCGGAGACGGTCCCGGCCGTCGCCGGTTCGGCGCCGGCCACCGCTCCGGTCCGCATTTCGATGCTCGTCCGAAGTTCGAACGGCAGATCGTTCCAGGAGCAACCCATGAGAGCCCTCGGAGGGATCGGGCCCGCCTCCTCCGCGACCGGAGGAGGCGAGCCGGGAATCAGTTCCTAGCTGCTGTGGCAGCCACGGTTGCACTGCGAGCACTTGCCGCTTCCGCTGGTGTCGCTTCCGTCTCCGCCGCTGCCCTCGGAGCAGTCCGCGGACACCGCCCACAGCTCGGGGTCCACGGCGTACCCACTCGCCTCGACGACGGCCGCTGTGGCCGCGATGCCCACTCCCCGACCGGATGCATCCGGGCCGTCGGTCGGCACATGGTGCAGGAACCTCCCGGCCAGCGACCGGCAGAAGCTCCGGTAGTCCGCAGTGTGCAGGATGAACGTGTGCCACCCGACATCGACCAGGCGCGCCGGAGACAGCCCGGCACCGGGGTTGGCGGCACACGCGCCGAGGAAAGCGAGCGCCTGATCCATGACGCGCTCGGCGAGCACGTGGTCCATGCCCTCGTCCTCAACGATCCGGGCAGCCAAGCGCCCGAAAAGCTCCGGTGCGACGAGGGACCGGCCGGTGATTCGTTCCGTGCTGACAGAGGTCACTGTGGAACTCCCCTGGCTCTGATTCGATCCCCGCCCACGGGTGCGGACGGGGATTCCGCGCGAGATCAAAACTAGGAACAGTCAGACTCGGATCTCCACGAACTTGCACCGACTTGCACTTCAATTTCCTTTTCTAATAACGCTATTGACGAAAACTCTGCCGCTCCGAGAAGCTTCTGCAAGCCCGAGCAAGCACCTGACCCGAGGAGCCGGCCATGGCCGTAGAGTTCGTTGGCATCGACCCCAACACCGACCGCGACCACTGCCCCACCGTCTGGGTGGACCTGGAGGCCGAGGAGATCCTGCTGCAAGGATGGACGGCGCGCCCCGGGACTCGGTCGGCGTGCGAGGCGACCAGCCCCGCGAACGGCCCGGTGCCCGACGGCGAGGCCATCGTCAGGCTTCCGGCCCGAATGGCGCCCATGATCAGGGAGGCCTGCGATGCCGTCGAGCGCGCCCGACTTCGCTGAACTTCTCGGACGGTGCGAGCGCTCCGCCGTCCATCTGGAACTGCGGGACTCCTATGCCCCGACCGAACGGTTCGAGGCGTGGCGGCGCGGTGACCGAATCTCCTGGGACGCCAGGGAGTCCTGGTGGCATCCCTATGACCAGTTGATCACCGACACCGTGGCTCGGGGCGTGGTCGTCCGTCGGGCCCGGATCGTCTCCGAGCCCGTTTCCGAGTACATCCGGTGGGAGCACTACGTCACTCACGCGAACATCGCCGCCGGCGAGGAGGTCCGCTGGCTGCCCCGGCGGCGGGCCACGAACATCCCGCTGCCGGGGAACGACTTCTGGCTGTTCGACGGAGCGCTGCTCCGGGTGCACCACTTCTCCGGCGACGGCGCGGTGGTCGAGGACGAGATCACCGCGGACCCGGAAACCGTGACACTGTGCGCCACCGCATTCGAGGCGGTCTGGGACCGGGCGGTCCCGCATCACCTGTACGAGATCTGACGGAGACCTGCTCCCTCAATGCCCGCGCATCCCTCTCCCGCCATTCAGGCGGCCCGCGAATCCCTCGCGGGCCGCCTCGGCGACATCCGGAAGGACGCGGGTCTCAGCGGGCGGGAGTTGGCCGCCAGGTGCGGCTGGTCGGAATCGAAGTCGTCCCGGATCGAGAACGCCAGGACACACCCCTCGGACAGCGACATCAGGGCCTGGTGCCGAGCCTGCGGCGCGGGCAACCAGGCCGCCGATCTGATTGCCGCCAACCGGCAGTCCGCCGACGCCAACGTGCAGTGGCGACGGCTCCAGCGGACCGGGCTCCGCCGCTTGCAGGAGTCCACCGCGGACCTGTACCGAACGACCAAGGTGTTCCGGGTCTACGTGTCCGACGTGATTCCCGGCTTCCTGCAAACACCCGGCTACGCTGCCGCGTTGCTGTCGTCCATTGCGGACTTCCGGGGCACCCCGGACGATGTGACCGAGGCCGTGCAGGCCCGCATCAGGCGCAATGCGGTGCTGGGCAACGCCGCCCACCGGTTCTCGTTCGTCCTGGAGGAGTCCGTGCTGCGCTACCGCGTGTGCTGCGCCGACACCATGGCGGCGCAGCTCGGCCACCTGCTCGAAGTCATGGACCTTCCCAACGTCGCCCTGGGAATCGTTCCGTTCGCGAGGCAGCGGACCGTGTGGCCCATGCCGACCTTCACCGTCTTCGACAACAGCAGGGTCCACGCGGACACTCTGGACGCGGCCTCGACGCTCACCCAGCCGAGTCAGATCGATCTCTACTCGCGGGCCTTCGACCGGCTTGGCCAGGGTGCGGTGCGGGGTGCGGCGGCGCGCTCGCTGGTGGTGAGCGCCTTGAGCTGTCTGGACTGACCTGCCAAAAGCGGAAGCCCCGGGTGTCGGTCCGGGGCTTTCTCGCGTTCCGGGCTATTCGGCGGGGGTGCCGTGGAGGAGGAGGGGGAGGTGGGCGCCGCGGGTGAGGGCGTCGAGGGCGTGGGTGGTGCGGCGGTGGTGGTCGGGTTGCATG
>NZ_JODS01000056.1 GCF_000718025.1 Kitasatospora purpeofusca | reverse complement strand
TGAGATCGCGGCCGCCTGTGTGGCCGGCGGCCTGAGTCTCGACGACGGGGCCAGGGTCGTCGCGTTGCGTTCCCGCGCGATCAAGGTGCTGGCGGGGCGTGGCGGCGCTCGCCTTGTGGGCGGGGCGGTTGTCGGTGGCGGCGGTGAACGGTCCGTCGTCGACGGTGGTGTCGGGCGACGCGGACGCGGTCACGGCACTCGTGGAAGAACTCGTCGGCGAGGGTGTGCGGGCCCGGGTGATCGAGGTCGACTACGCCTCGCACTCCGCGCACGTCGAGGAGATCCGTGAGCAGGTGCTCGCCGACCTGGACGGCATCGTGCCTCGCTCCGGTTCGGTGCCGTTCTATTCGAGCGTGACCGGTGGCCTGTTGGACACCAAGGCCCTCGATGCCGGGTACTGGTACCGCAACCTGCGGGAGACCGTCGAGTTCGAGCGGGCGACCCGCGAGCTCCTCGCGGCCGGGCACCGCGTCTTCGTCGAGTCCAGCCCGCACCCCGTGCTGGGCGTGGCGGTGGGGGAGTCGGTGGAGGCCGCCGGCGCGGACGCTGCGGTGCTGGGCACGTTGCGGCGTGAAGAAGGCGGCCCGGAGCAGATGTTGCGCGCGGTGGGCCGCGGCTGGGAGTGCGGACTGGAGGTGGACTGGTCGGGTGCGTTCCCGCAGGGCCGGCGGGTGGACCTGCCCACCTACGCCTTCCAGCGGCGGCGGTACTGGCTGACGGCCCCCGCCGCCGTCCCGGCCGGCTCCGCCGAAGACCGCTGGGACGACCTGGAACTGCAGGACCCCGCCCAGCTCGCCGAAACCCTCGGGGTCGGCCGGGAAGCCCTGGACGAAGTCCTGCCCGCCCTGACTTCCTGGCGCTCCGTCAGGAAGCGTGAACGGAAGGCGGAGTCCTGGCGCTACCACGTCGCCTGGGCGCCCCTGTCGGTCGCGCCGGCGGACGGCCTCCCCGGTCGCTGGCTCGCCCTGCGTCCCGAGCGCGACGACGCGGCGGCAGTCCTGGACACCCTCGGCGAGGCCGGAGCCGACCTCCTCCCCTGCCTCGTCGCCGATCCGGGTGCGACCCGCGAACAACTGGCCGCTCTGCTCACGACGACCGCGGGGGAGCAGCCGATCGCCGGCGTGCTGTCCCTGCTGTCCTGGGAGGAGCGCTCCCACCCCGGACACCCCGACCTGCCCGGTGGTCCGGCGCTGACCCTCGCGCTGATCCAGGCACTGGAGGACACCGGCCTCGATGCCCGGCTCTGGACGCTGACGAAGGGAACGGCGGTCCTGGGCGGCGCGGAGCGGCCCGGACACGTCGGTCAGGCCGCGTCCGCCGCCCTGGGCCGGACGCTGGCACTGGAGCACCCGCATCGCCGGGGCGGTCTGATCGACCTGCCCGAGGTGCTGGACCTCCGGGCCGCCCGCCGCCTGTGCGCGGTGCTCGCGGGAGCCGTGGCCGACGAGGAACAGGTGGCGGTGCGCTCCACCGGGGTGCACGGACGCCGGCTGCGGCCCGCGTCGCCCGTGCACCCCGCGTCGCCCGTGCCGCCGAAGGACCGCAAGCGCGGCGCGGACGGCGCGGACGGCGGCGCCGTCCCGGAGCGGACGCGACCGCGGTGGCAGGGCACGGTCCTCGTCACCGGCGGTACCGGTGGCGTCGGCTCGCACACGGCGCGCTGGCTCGCGGGCCAGGGCGCGGAACGGCTGCTGCTGGTCGGCCGCCGCGGTGCCGACGCACCCGGTACGGACGAGCTGCGGGCGGAACTGACGGCGCTGGGTACCGAAGTGGCCTTCGCGGCCTGCGACGTCGCCGACCCGGCCGCACTGGCGGCGCTGGTCGCCGGCATCCCGGCGCGACACCCGCTGTCCGCCGTGTTCCATGCGGCGGGCGTCCTCGACGACGGTGTGCTCGACGCGCTGGACCCCGCGCGGCTCGCCGTGGTGCTGCGCGCCAAGCTGACCGCCGCACGGAACCTGCACGAGGCCACCGCGGGTCTCGACCTGTCGGCCTTCGTGGTTTTCTCGTCGGTGATGGGCGTCGTGGGCAACGCCGGGCAGGGCAACTACGCGGCCGCCAACGCGGCCGTCGACGCACTCGTCGCCTCCCGCCGGGCCGTCGGGCTGCCCGGCACGTCCGTGGCCTGGGGCGCCTGGGCCGGGCCCGGCATGCTGGCGGACGACGTCGCCGCACGGCTGCGGGACTCGGGCATGCCGGTGATGGAGCCGGAAACGGCCGTCACCGCGATCGGCCGGGCACTCGCGGAGGACGACACGCTGGTCGTGGTCGCCGATGTCGACTGGAGGCGCTTCACCACGGGCATGGGCCCGTGGTCCGCCGCCCTGCTCGACGGGATACCGGACCCGGCCGCCGCGCGGCCCGTCCCGGACACCGCCGCACCGTCGGCGGCCCGGGAGGGCGGCGGCTCCGCCGACGTCCTGCGGCAGCGGATCGCCGTACTGCCGCGCCACGAGGACCGGGTGAGGACCCTCACCGAACTGGTGCGAACCCACGCGGCGACGGTCCTGCGCCACCCCGACGTCGACACGGTCCGGCCCGGAAAGGCGTTCTCCGCGCTCGGCTTCGACTCGCTGACGGCGGTGGAGCTGCGCAACCGGCTCGCCGCCGCCACCGGACTGGCCCTGCCCGCCACCGTCCTGTTCGACCATCCCACAGCGTCGGCGCTGGCCGACCGGCTGCTCGCGGACCTCGACCTCTCCCTGCCGCACGCGGCGAGCGTCACCACCGGTTCCGTCGGCGCCGTCGGGTCCCTCGGCGCCGGGGCGGTCCGGTCGGCGGAGCCCGGCAGCAACGAGCCGATCGCGATCGTCGGCATGGGCTGCCGCTTCCCCGGCGGGGTCGCACGGCCCGAGGACTTCTGGCACCTGCTCTCGAAGGGCACCGACGCCGTCGGCGACTGGCCGTCGAACCGGGGCTGGGACACCGAGGGTCTGTACGACCCGGACCCCGACCGCGCCGGCACCACGTACAGCAGGCAGGGCGGCTTCCTGCACGACGCCCCCGAGTTCGACGCGGAGTTCTTCGGCATCTCGCCGCGCGAGGCACTGGCCATGGACCCGCAGCAGCGGCTGCTCCTGGAGACCGCCTGGGAGGCGGTCGAGGGCGCCGGGCAGGATCCGACCGCACTGAAGGACCGGCAGGTCGGCGTCTACATCGGTACCAACGGCCAGGACTACTCCGCGCTGCTGGAGGGCGCCGAGGGAGTGTCCGAGGGCCATCTGCTGACCGGGAACACGGCCAGCGTGCTGTCCGGGCGGCTGTCCTACGTCCTCGGCCTCCAGGGGCCCTCGCTCACCGTCGACACCGCGTGCTCCTCGTCGCTGGTGGCGCTGCACCTGGCCGTGCAGGCACTGCGGCGCGGCGACTGCGAGCAGGCCCTCGCGGGCGGGGTGACGGTGATGAGCACCCCGCGGCTCTTCGTGGAGTTCAGCCGTCAGCGCGGGCTCGCCGCCGACGGGCGGTGCAAGGCGTTCTCGGCGGAGGCGGACGGCACGGGCTGGGGCGAGGGCGCCGGAGTGCTGCTGCTGGAGCGCCACAGCGACGCCCTGCGTCACGGCCACCCCGTTCTCGCGCTGATCAGCGGCACCGCCGTGAACCAGGACGGTGCCAGCAACGGGCTCACCGCTCCCAACGGCCCGTCCCAGCAGCAGGTCATCCGCGCCGCCCTGGCCGACGCCGCGCTGCGCGCCGACCAGATCGACGCGATCGAGGCCCACGGCACCGGCACGAGGCTCGGCGACCCCATCGAGGCGCAGGCGCTCCAGGCCGTCCACGGACCGGAGCGTCCGGCGGACCGTCCGCTGTGGCTCGGCTCGGTGAAGTCCAACATCGGGCACACCCAGGCGGCGGCCGGGGTGGCCGGGGTGATGAAGATGGTGCTGGCCATCCGCCACGGCGAACTGCCGGGGACCCTGCACGCCGGGACGCCGAACCCGCACGTGGACTGGTCCGGCGGCGGCATCCGCCTGCTCACGACACAGACCCCGTGGCCGGAGACCGGGAGCCCGCGCCGGGCGGGGGTGTCGTCCTTCGGCATCAGCGGCACCAACGCGCACGTGATCGTCGAGCAGGCGCCCGCCATCGCGGTCGTGCCCGGCCCGGACCCGACCGGTGCCCCGGACCCGACCGCCGTCCCGGACCGGACCGGCGCCGCGGCCGGGCCCAACCCGGACGCGGCCGCCACGACGGCCGCCACGACGGCCGTCGCGGCGGTCACCGCCGGCGCCACCGCCGCCCCCACCGCCCGCCGTACCGGCCCGCCCGTGCCGCTGCTGCTCTCGGCCGGCACACCGGAGGCCCTGCGGGCCCAGGCCGACCGGCTGGTGGGCCGGCTCGATGCCGACCCGGACGTCGAACTGGCGGACGTCGCCTACTCGCTCGCCACGGGACGGGCCCCGCTCGAACACCGGGCCGCCGTCCTGGGACGGGACCGGGAATCCGTCCGGCACGCGCTCACCGCACTCGCGCGCGGCACGGCAGCGGGCCGACTGCTCACCGGCGGCGCCGTGCGCTCCGGCCGGACCGCCTTCCTCTTCCCGGGACAGGGCAGCCAGCGGGCCGGGGCCGGCGCGGAGCTCTACCGCGAGGACCCGGTGTTCGCCGACGCCCTCGACGAGGTGCTGACCGCCCTGGACCCGCACCTCGACCTGGGCCTGCGCGACGTCCTGTTCGCCGAGCCCGGAACCCCCGGTGCGGAGCTGCTCGACCGCACCCGGTACACCCAGCCCGCGCTGTTCGCCCTGGGGACGGCGCTGTTCCGGCTGGTCCGGCACTGGGGCGTACGGCCGGACCTGCTGATGGGGCACTCCATCGGCGAACTCACCGCCGCCCACGTGGCGGGCGTGCTGGACCTGCCCGACGCGTGCGCACTGGTGGCGGCCCGGGGACGGCTGATGGACGAACTGCCCGAGGGCGGGGCGATGGTGGCAGTGGAGGCCACCGAGGAGGAAGTGCGCCGGGCCCTGCTGGACGACCGCGCCGGGCACCCCGTTCCGGAGCGGGAAGCGGACCTCGGCCGGAACACGGGCCGGGACGCGGGGCAGGACGCGGTGGACATCGCCGCCGTCAACGGGCCCACCTCCGTGGTTCTGTCCGGTGACGCGGACGCGGTACAGCGCCTGGCCGGGGCCTTCCGCTCCCGAGGACGGCGCACCCGGCGCCTGAGCGTGAGCCACGCGTTCCACTCCGCCCGGATGGACGGCATGCTCGACGCGTTCCGGGACGTGGCCGAGTCGCTGGCCTACCACGCGCCGGGCATCGAGATCGTCTCCAACCTGACCGGGCGTACGGCCACGGCCGCCGAACTCCGTTCCCCCGACCACTGGGTACGCCACGTCCGGGGCACCGTGCGCTTCCTGGAAGGGGCCCGCCGGCTGCGGGCCGAGGGTGCGACGACGTACCTCGAACTCGGACCGGGCGGCGTGCTGTCGGGCATGCTCCACGCCTGCCTCCCCGACCCCACCTCCGATCCCACCTCCGACTCCGACTCCGGCTCCACGCCCGGCTCCAGCTCCGGCTCCACGTCCGGCTCCAGCTCCGCCCCGGGCGGCGCCGGGACGGTGCCGCTGCTGCGCGACGGCCGGGGCGAGTCGGACGCGGTCCGCACCGCACTCGCCTCGCTGCACCTGCGCGGCGTGGCGGTGGACTGGTCGGCGGGCTGGAGCGGCACCGACGTGCGGCGGGTCGACCTGCCCACCTACGCCTTCCAGCGCAGGCGCTTCTGGCCGGAAGCCGCACTGGACCCGGCCCCCGCCGCCTGGCGCTCCCGCCGGGGGACCGCCGTCCCCGCGGTCCCCGCCGGCCCCCAGCGCTACCGCATCGCCTGGGAGCCGCTCACCGGGCCCGCGCAGCCCGCCCTCTCCGGCCGCTGGCTGCTCGTCACCCCGGACGGACCCGGCGCCGAGGACACCGCACTCGCCTGCGAACAGGCCCTCGCCGGGCACGGTGCCGACGTGGTCGTGATCCGGGTCGGGGCCGCCGTCGAACGCGCCGAACTGGCGCTGCTGATCCCGGAGTTCGGTGCTCTGGAGGGCGTCCTGTCCCTGCTGGCCCTGGCCGAGGGACCCCACCCGGACCTGCGGACGCTCGACGCCGGCCTGACCGGGACCCTGCTGCTGCTCCAGGCCCTGGGCGACAGCGGCATCGACGCACCCCTGTGGTGCGCCACCCGCGGCGCCGTGGCGGCGCGCGGCACGGAGGAGGTCCGCCCCGAGCAGGCCCAGGTGTGGGGCCTGGGCCGGGTGGCGGCACTGGAGCACCCGCAGCGCTGGGGCGGCCTGGTCGACCTGCCGGACCTGCTGGACGGGCCCGCGCTGGACGGGCTGTGCGCGGTGCTGGCCGGACGGGACGGCGAGGACCAGGTCGCCGTACGCGGCCCGGAGGCGCTGGGCCGCCGGCTCGTCCACGCGGCGGAGCCCGCGACACCCGCGCCCGCACCGTGGACGCCGCGCGGCACGGTCCTCGTCACCGGCGGCACCGGTGGCCTCGGCGCCCAGGTGGCGCGCTGGCTGGCGGAGCGCGGCGCGGAACACCTCGTCCTCCTCGGCCGGCGAGGCCCCGAGGCCCCCGGGGCCGACGCGCTGGTCGACGCCCTGGCGGCGCTCGGCGCCCGGAGCACCCTGCTGGCCTGCGACGTCGCCGACCGGGCCGCGCTGGAACGGGTCCTGGAGCGGCTGGACGACGAGGGCGACACCGTACGGGCCGTGGTGCACGCCGCGGGCCTCACCTCGGACACCGCGCTGACGGACTGCACGCCGGAGGAGCTGGCCCTGCGGACGGCGGCCAAGACGCGCGGCGCGGCCCACCTCGACGCCCTGTTCGAGGGTCGCCCGCTGGACGCCTTCGTACTGTTCTCCTCGATCTCGGCCACCTGGGGCAGTGGCGGACAGGGCGCGTACGCGGCGGCCAACGCCTACCTGGACGGCCTCGCCGCGGCGCGGCGCGGCCGGGGCCTGGCGGCGACCTCGGTGGCCTGGGGCCCCTGGGCCGGCGCGGGCATGGCCGACGGCGCCGTGGGCGACGGCCTGCGCCGCCACGGGCTGGTGCCGATGGCCCCTGCGGCGGCGCTCTCCGCGCTCGGCCTGGTGCTCGCCCTGGACGAGGGCGAAGCGGTCGTCGCCGAGCTGGACTGGAGCCGCTTCGCGCCCATCTTCGGTTCGGTGCGGGCCGGCGCGCTGCTGCGCGACCTGCCGGCCGCCCGGGCGGCGGCCGGCGGCCCCGCGGCTGCGGACACCTCCACCGGGTCCGGACCCGGTACCGGCGGCGACCCGGCGTGGTCGCACCGGCTGCACCGGCTGTCCGGGCCGGAGGGCCGCAAACTGCTGACCGAGCTGGTCCGGAGCGAAGCGGCCGCCGTGCTGGGCCACGAGTCGGCCGCCGGCTTCGCGGCCGACCGTCCGTTCCGCGAGGTGGGCTTCGACTCGCTCACCGCCGTGGAACTCCGCAACCGGCTGGTCGAGGCCACCGCTCTGCCGCTCACGCTCACCTCGGTCTTCGACCACCCGACGGCAACCGCCCTGGCTGCCCACCTCTTCGCCGGGCTGAGCGGCACGGAACCGGACGCCGACGGCACGATGGGCACGACCAGCACGGCCGGCACCACCGCGAGGGACTCCGCGGCCGCCCCTGCGGCGGCCGACGAACCCCTGGCGATCGTCTCGATGGCCTGCCGGTTCCCGGGCGGCGTCCGCTCGCCCGAGGACCTGTGGCGACTGGTGGCCGACGGAGTGGACGCGGTCGCCGCGCTGCCCGCCGACCGCGGCTGGCCGCTGGACACCCTCTACGACCCGGACCCCCTGCACCCGGGCACCTTCTACACCGAGGGCGGCGGATTCCTGGACGGGGCGGCCGAGTTCGACGCGGAGTTCTTCGGCATCTCCCCGCGCGAGGCACTGGCCATGGACCCGCAGCAGCGGCTGCTGCTCGAAACCAGCTGGGAGGCACTGGAGCGGGCCGGACTCGATCCCGCGTCGGTGCGCGGCAGCGAGGGCGGCGTCTACGTCGGCGTCGCCGCCCAGGGCTACGGCACCGGTCCGCAGGACCCGTCCGACGAGGTCGAGGGGCACCTCCTCAGCGGCACGGTCACCAGCGTCGCCTCCGGCCGCATCGCCTACACCCTCGGCCTCGGCGGCCCCGCAGTGACCGTGGAGACGGCCTGCTCGTCCTCGCTGGTGGCACTGCACCTGGCCGGCCAGGCCCTGCGGGCCGGGGACTGCACGTTCGCGCTGGTCGGCGGTGCCGCGGTGATGGCCAGCCCGGACGTCTTCGTCGAGTTCAGCCGTCAGCAGGGCCTGTCGCCCGACGGCCGCTGCCGCTCCTTCGCCGAAGGGGCGAACGGTACGGGCTGGGGCGAAGGGGTGGGTGTCCTGCTCGTGGAACGCCTCTCCGACGCGCGCCGCCTCGGGCATCCGGTCCTCGCCCTCGTCCGGGGCACCGCGGTGAACCAGGACGGTGCCACCAACGGCCTCACCGCGCCGAGCGGCCCCGCGCAACAGCGGGTGATCAGGGCCGCGCTGGCCACGGCGGGACTGTCCGGCGCCGACATCGACCTCGTCGAGGCGCACGGAACCGGCACCGTGCTCGGCGACCCCATCGAGGCGCAGGCCCTGCTGGCCACCTACGGCCAGGACCGGCCCGCCGAACGCCCGCTGTGGCTGGGGTCGCTGAAGTCCAACATCGGGCACACCCAGGCCGCCGCCGGGGTCGCCGGGGTCATCAAGACGGTGCTCGCACTGCGGAACGGAGTGCTCCCCGCCACCCTGCACGCACAGGAGGCGTCCAGCAGGGTGGACTGGTCGGCCGGCGCGGTCCGGCTGCTCGCCGAGGCCCGCCCCTGGGACGCTCCGGACGGGGACCGGCCGCGCCGGGCCGGCGTCTCCGCGTTCGGCATGAGCGGCACCAACGCCCACGCCGTTCTGGAGGAGGCAGCCGCCGAGGACGCCCCGCTGTCCGGAGGCACCCACGGCGATCCGTCCGAGGACACCGGGACCGCGGTTCCGTGGCTGCTCTCCGCGATGACCCCCGCGGCCCTGCGCCGGCAGGCGCGCCGACTGGGCGAGCACCTGCGGGCCGACCCCGACGGGGGCGCCGCCGGACCGGCCCGCGCGCTCGCCACCACCCGCCCCGCCCTGCCCTTCCGGGCCGCCGCCACCGGCCGCGACCGCGACGCGCTGCTCGGCTGGCTGGACGCCCTCGCGGTGGGAGAGCCCGCACCCGACGCCGTGCAGGACCGGGCCCGCGGCGGCCGTACGGCCTTCGTCTTCCCCGGCCAGGGCTCGCAGTGGGCCGGCATGGCCGTGGCGGCCCTCGACACCTCCGAGGCGTTCGCCGCCGCCATAGCCGACTGCGAACGGGCACTCGCCCCGCACACCGACTGGTCTCTGACCGAGGTGCTGCGCGGTGCGCCCGGCGCACCGACGCTCGACCGCGTGGACGTCGTCCAGCCGGTGCTCTTCGCCGTGATGGTCGCGCTGGCCGCGCACTGGCGCGCCACCGGAGTCACCCCGGACGCCGTCGTCGGGCACAGCCAGGGCGAGATCGCCGCCGCCTGCGTCGCCGGAGCGTTGTCGCTCGACGACGCGGCCCTCGTGGTGGCGCTGCGCAGCCGGGCGCTGCTGAGGCTGGCCGGACGCGGCGGCATGGTGTCGGTCGCCGCCTCCGCCGAGCGGACCACGAGTCTGCTGCCCGCCGGCGGACGTGTCTGCGTGGCCGCGGTGAACGGCCCCGGAGCCGTGGTCGTCGCCGGGGAGCCCCAGGAGCTGGCCGCGCTGCTCGCGGCCTGCGAGCGGGAAGGCGTCCGGGCCAGGACGATCCCGGTGGACTACGCGGCCCACTCGGCCCAGGTCGCCGAGATCGAGGACGAGCTGCGCGAAGCCCTCACCGGGATACGCCCCCGTGCCTCGGCCGTCCCGATCTACTCGACGGTGACCGGTGGACCCGTCGCCGGAGAGTCGCTCGACGCCGCCTACTGGTACCGCAACCTGCGCGAGCCGGTCGACTTCGTCGGCGCGACCCGCGCCCTGCTGGACGCGGGTCACACCCTGGCCGTCGAGGTCAGCCCGCATCCGGTGCTGCTCGCCGGGATCGAGGCGGTGGCCGCGGAGGCCGGGCGGGAGGTGTCGGCGGTCGGCACGCTGCGGCGCGGCGACGGTGGCCGGGACCGGCTGCTGGCCTCACTGACCGAGGCGTGGGCGGCCGGCGGCGGTCCGGTGGACTGGTCGCCCTGGACGGGGGACCCCGGGCCGGACGGCCCGGCACCCGTCCTGCTGCCGACGTACCCGTTCCAGCGCGACCGGTACTGGCTGCCCACACCGGGCCGGACGGCCGCCGCGGTCACTGCCTCGGCCACCACCTCGGTGCCGGCCGAGGAGACCGCGCAGGCGGCGGGCGACGACGACGGCACCCCCGCCGTACGACTGGCCGCCCGGCTGGCCCCGCTGGACCGGCGGGCCCGCCGTCAGGCGGTGCTCGACCTGGTCGTCCGGCACGCGGCCGCGGTCCTCGGCCACCCCGGAACCGGTCCGGTGCGCGCGGAACGCGCCTTCTCCGAGGTCGGCTTCGACTCGATGCTCGCGGTGCGGTTCAGGAACGCGCTGTGCGAGGCCACCGGGCTGGCCGTCCCGCCGACGGTCGTCTTCGACCACCCGACGCCCGAGGCGCTCGCCGACTACCTGGACGCGGAGCTGTCCGCCGCGCCCGAACCGCCCTCGCCGCTGCTGGCCGAGCTGGACCGGCTGGCCGCGCTGCTCGCGGCCGTCCCGCCCGGAGCGGCCGACACCGACGGGGTCGGCGACCGACTGGACGAACTGCTGCGCGGCTGGGGCCGGCGCGCCGGCGCACCCGGCGGCGGGGCACAGCCGCCCGGACCGGTGGACGACCTGGCCGCGGCGACGGAAACGGCGACAGCGGACGAGCTGTTCGCCCTGATCGACAACGACTTCGGAAACGCCTGAGAGAGAGCTGGCCCTGATGTCCGACGACAAGAAGCTGCTCGAGTACCTCAGGCGCGCCACCGCGGACCTCGGTGACGCCAGGAGGCAGCTGCGCGAGGCCGAGCAGGCCCGCCACGAACCGATCGCCATCGTCTCGATGGCCTGCCGCTACCCCGGCGGCGTCGACACGCCCGAACTGCTGTGGGACCTGGTCTCCCGGGGCGCCGACGCGGTCTCCACCTGGCCGGTCAACCGCGGCTGGGACCTGGAGGGCCTGTACGACCCGGACCCCGAGCGGCCCGGTACCTCCTACACCCGGCACGGCGGCTTCCTGCACGACGCGGCCGAGTTCGACGCGGAGTTCTTCGGCATCTCGCCGCGCGAGGCCCTGGCGACGGACCCGCAGCAGCGGCTGGCGCTGGAGACCGCCTGGGAGGCGGTCGAGCGGGCCGCCATCGACCCCCGCACGCTGCGCCGCACCGGCACGGGTGTCTTCCTCGGGGCGATCGGCAACGGCTACGGCGCGGGCTCGCGCCACCTCCCCGAGGTCCAGGGCCTGCTGGACACCGGGACGGCGAGCAGTGTGGTCTCCGGCCGGATCGCCTACACCCTGGGCCTGGAAGGGCCCGCGGTGACCGTGGACACGGCCTGCTCCTCCTCCCTGGTCGCCCTGCACCTGGCGATCCGGGCCCTGCGGGCGGGGGACTGCACGCTCGCCCTGGCCGGCGGGGTGTCGGTGATGGATCCGGGCGGCGCTGGCGGACGCGGGGCTGACGGCGTCCGAGGTGGACGTGGTGGAGGCGCACGGCACCGGTACCACGCTGGGCGACCCGATCGAGGCGCAGGCGCTGCTGGCGACGTACGGTCAGGACCGGCCCGCCGAACGACCTTTGTGGCTGGGCTCGTTGAAGTCGAACATCGGCCACACCTCGGCGGCGGCCGGAGTGGGCGGCGTCATCAAGATGGTGCTGGCGATCGAGCACGGCGAACTGCCCAGGACCCTGCACGCGGACCGGCCGACGCCCATGGTCGACTGGTCGTCGGGAGCCGTGAAGGTCCTCTCCGAGGCCCGTGCCTGGGACGACACGGGACGCCCGCGCAGGGCCGGCGTGTCCGCCTTCGGTGTCAGCGGCACCAACGCGCACCTGATCCTGGAACAGGCCCCGGCGGAGGAAGCCGAACCGGTGGCCGAGGCCGAGGCCGGTGGCGACGCGTTCCCGCTGCCCTGGGTGCTGTCGGGGCGTACCGACGAGGCCCTGCGCGACCGGGCGGTCCAACTGCTGGCACACCTGGGCGCCGCTCCCGGACCTCTGCGGGCCGCCGACACGGGCCGCGCGCTCGCCCTCACGCGCACCGCCTTCGAGCGGCGGGCCGTGGTCGTGGGCACCGACCCGGACGGGCTGATCGACGGTGTGAAGGCCCTGGCCGAGGGCCGGACGGTGCCGGGTCAGGGTTCGCAGTGGGTGGGGATGGCTGCGGGGTTGTTGGCCGGGTCGGAGGTTTTTGCGGGGCGGATGGCGGAGTGCGAACGGGCTCTGGCTCCTTACGTCGACTGGTCGTTGACGGAGGCGCTGGGTTCGGAGGCGCTGCTGGCGCGCGTCGACGTGGTGCAGCCGGTGCTGTGGGCGGTGATGGTGTCGCTGGCGGAGGTGTGGCGTTCCTTCGGCGTCGTCCCGGACGGCGTGGTGGGTCACTCGCAGGGTGAGATTGCGGCCGCCTGCGTGGCCGGCGGCCTGAGTCTGGAGGACGGAGCGCGGGTGGTGGCGTTGCGTTCCCGCGCGATAAGGGTGCTGGCGGGGCGCGGTGGCATGGCGTCGCTGCCTCTGCCGGTGGACGTGGCGCGGGAGCGGCTCGCCTTGTGGGCGGGGCGGTTGTCGGTGGCGGCGGTCAACGGCCCGTCGTCGACGGTGGTGTCGGGTGACGCGGACGCGGTGACGGAGCTGGTGGACGCCCTGGTCGGCGAGGGTGTGCGGGCCCGGGTGATCGAGGTCGACTACGCCTCGCACTCCGCGCATGTGGAGGAGATCCGCGAGCAGTTGCTGTCCGACCTGGAGGACATCACCCCTCTCTCCGCTTCGGTGCCGTTCTTCTCGACGGTGACGGGCGACTGGCTGGACACCAAGGCCCTGGACGCGGAGTACTGGTACCGCAACCTCCGTCAGACCGTGGAGTTCGGGACGGCCACGGCGACGCTGCTGGGCGAGGGCTTCCGGTTCTTCGTCGAGTCCAGCCCGCACCCCGTGCTCACCTTCGGTGTCCAGCAGACCGCCGACGCGGCCGACACCGCCGGCTCCGCGCAGGGCCCCGCCGTGGCCGTGGGCACACTGCGGCGCGGCGAGAGCGGCCTCGACCGCTTCCTGACGTCCCTGGGCGAGGCCCACGTGGGCGGTCTGCTGCCCGACTGGGACCGGGTGTTCGCCGGACACCGTCCGGGCGGTGTCTCCCTGCCCACCTACCCCTTCCAGCGTCGCCCGTACTGGCTGGAGGACACCGGCCCCGCGGCGGGCGGTCCCTCCGGAACGGCCCCGGCGGGCGACGACCTCTGGGAGGCCCTGGGCGGGGGTGATCTGGACCGGTTCACCACGGCCCTCGGGGTGGCGCCCGAGGACCCGCTGAACGTGGTGCTCCCCGCGCTCGCCACCTGGCGCACCGAGCGCACCGAGCGTTCGGTGGTCGACTCCTGGCGCTACCGCGTGACCTGGCGGGCCCTGCCCGACGGCCCTCCGGCCGCACTGGACGGCAGCTGGCTCGTCCTGTCGTCGGACGGTCAGCCCGAGGACGGGGCAAGCCGGTCGGAGGCGACCGTCCACGTGCTGGAGCAGGCCGGGGCCCCGGTGGTCCACCTGCGGATCACCGAGGCGGAGGCCGACCGCGCCGTGCTGGCCGACCGGGTCCGCGCGTCCCTCGACGCGCTGCCCGGACCGGTGACGGGAGTGCTGTCGCTGCTGGGCCTCGACGAGCGCCCGCACCCGGCGCACCCCTCCGTCCCGCTGGGCACCGCGCTCAACCTGGCGCTGGTGCAGGCCCTCGGCGACGCCGGGACCGACGCGCCCCTGTGGTGGGCGACCCGGGGCGCGGTGTCGGTCGGGGGCACGGACAACGGGGGCACGGACAACGGGAGTCCGGTCAGCGCCGCGCAGAGTCTGCTGTGGGGTCTGGGCCGGGTCGCCGCACTGGAGTTCCCGCAGCGCTGGGGCGGTCTGATCGACCTCCCGGAGGTCCTGGACGCGGACACCGCCGCGCGGCTGTGCCGGGTACTGGCCGGCGGGGCCGGGGACGAGGACCAGGTGGCCGTACGCGCCTCCGGCTGCCACGGCCGGCGGCTGGTCCGATCTGCCCTGGGCGACACCGAACCGCGGCGGAGGTGGCGGCCCGGGGACACCGTGCTGATCACCGGCGGTACCGGTGGGATCGGCGCGCAGATCGCGCGCTGGCTGGCCCGGCGGGGAGCCGGGCACCTGGTACTGGTGAGCCGGCGCGGCGCGGACGCGCCGGGTGCGCCGGAGCTCTCCGAGGAACTGGCCGCCCTCGGCGCCCGGGTCACCCTGGCCTCGTGCGACGTCGGCGACCTGGAGGCCCTGCGCGCGCTGAAGGACGGCCTCGAACACGACGGCCACCGGATCAGTACCGTCTTCCACGCCGCGGGGGCCGGACTGCTGGTGCCGCTTCCCGACACCGACGCGGACGAGTTCGCCGACACCTTCCACGCCAAGGCCGGCGGGGCCAGGAACCTGGACCTGCTCTTCGACCGGGACACGCTCGACGCGTTCGTGCTGTTCTCCTCCATCTCCGGGGTGTGGGGCAGCGCCGTCCACGGCGCCTACGCCGCCGCCAACGCCTACCTCGACGGCCTGGCCGAGGACCGCAGGAGCCGGGGCCTCGCCGCGACCTCCGTGGTGTGGGGGATCTGGAACCCCGAGGGCGGGGCCGGGATGGCGGCCGAACTGGCGGAGGAGACCCTGCGCGGCCACGGTGTGCTCTTCATGCCGCCCGCGGTCGCGATCACCGGGCTCCAGCAGGTCCTGGACCACGACGAGACGGTGGTCGTGGTCGCCGACATCGACTGGGACCGCTTCGCGACGGTCTTCACCTCGGCCCGCCCCAGCCCGCTGATCGGGGAACTCCCCGAGGTGCGCGCCGCGCTGGCCGCCGAACCGGAGACCGGCGGGACCGGGGCCGAGGGAGCGCCCTCGGCACTGCGCGACCGGCTGGCGCCGCTTCCGGCGGCCGAGCGGACCAGGACGCTGGTCGACCTGGTCCGGACCCACGCGGCCGCCGTCCTCGGCCACGACTCGCCGGACGCCGTCGCCCCCGGCCGTGCCTTCCGCGACCTGGGCTTCGACTCGCTGACCGCCGTGGACATGCGCAACCGGCTCAACACCGCCACCGGCCTGCGGCTCCCGGTCACCGTCGTCTTCGACTACTCGTCGGCGACCGCGCTCGCCCGGCGCCTGGAGACCGGACTGCTCGGCGCCGCCGAGGAGCCCGCCACCGTCCCGCCGCCCCCGCCGGCGGCACCCGGCGCGGACGACGACCCCGTCGTGATCGTCTCCATGAGCTGCCGCTACCCCGGCGGCGTACGCACCCCCGAGGACCTGTGGCGCCTGGTCGCCGACGGCCGCGACGCCGTCTCCGGGCTGCCGTCCGACCGGGGCTGGGACCTCGACGCGCTGTACGACGCGGACCCCGACCGGCCCGGCCGGAGCTACGCCGCCGCGGGCGGGTTCGTCAGCGACGCGGACCGCTTCGACCCCGGATTCTTCGGGATCTCCCCGCGCGAGGCCCTGGCCATGGACCCGCAGCAGCGACTGCTGCTCGAAACCTCCTGGGAGGCGATCGAGCGCGCCGGCATCGACCCGGCGTCCCTGCACGGCACCCCGACCGGGGTCTTCGCCGGCGCCTCCTACCAGGGCTACGGCGGCAACCTGCGCGACGTCCCCGAGGAGTTGGAGGGCCTGTTCATCGCGGGCATCTCCACCAGCGTCCTGTCCGGGCGGGTCGCCTACCAGCTCGGCCTCCAGGGGCCCGCCGTGACCGTGGACACGGCCTGCTCCTCGTCGCTGGTGGCGGTCCACCTCGCCGCGCAGTCGCTGCGCTCGGGCGAATGCGCGCTGGCCCTGGCCGGCGGTGTCACGGTGATGGGCACCCCGCTGTCGTTCACCGGCTTCAGCCGGCAGCGCGGGCTCGCCGAGGACGGCCGCTGCAAGTCCTTCGCCGCCTCGGCGGACGGCTTCGGCATGGCCGAGGGCGTCGGCCTGCTGCTCCTGGAACGCCTCTCCGACGCCCGCCGCAACGGCCACCCGGTGCTCGCGGTGCTGCGCGGCTCGGCCATCAACCAGGACGGCGCGAGCAACGGGCTGACCGCGCCCAGCGGCCTGGCCCAGCAGCGGGTGATCCGCGACGCGCTGGCGAACGCCCGGCTGACGGCCGCCGACGTGGACGCCGTCGAGGCGCACGGCACCGGTACCCGGCTGGGCGACCCGATCGAGGCCGACGCGCTGCTGGCCACCTACGGCCAGGACCGGCCGGCCGACCGGCCGGTGCGGCTCGGGTCGCTGAAGTCGAACATCGGGCACACCCAGGCCGCCGCCGGGGTCGGCGGCATCATCAAGATGGTGCTGGCCATGGAGCACGGCGAGCTGCCGCGGACCCTGCACATCGACCGGCCGTCCCCGAACGTCGACTGGACGGCGGGCGCCGTCGCCCTGCTGACCGAGGCCGAGCCCTGGCCGGAGACCGGCCGACCGCGCCGGGCCGGAGTGTCCTCGTTCGGCCTGAGCGGCACCAACGCCCATGTCGTCGTCGAGCAGCCGCCCGCCGAGCCCGCACCCGCCGCCGAAGCGTCCGCCGTTCCGTCCGCGGTCCCGTCCGCCGAGTCGGGCGCGACGGATCCGCACACCGCGCGGGCCGCCGTCCCGTGGGTCCTGTCCGGGCGGACCGCCGAGGCGGTGAAGGCCCAGGCGGAACGGCTGCACGCGCATCTGACGGAGCACCCGGAGCTGTCCTCCG
Source organism: Kitasatospora purpeofusca (assembly GCF_000718025.1). GTDB lineage: Bacteria > Actinomycetota > Actinomycetes > Streptomycetales > Streptomycetaceae > Kitasatospora > Kitasatospora purpeofusca. The sequence goes on along the minus strand of NZ_JODS01000056.1, from coordinate 27,285 downwards.
TCGACGTCGGCCACTCCCTGGCCACCACCAGGACCGCCTTCGAGCACCGCGCCGCCGTCGTCGGCGACGACCGCGCGACCCTGCTGGGCGGCCTGGCCGCGCTGGCCGCGGGGGGCCGCGCACCCGGCCTGGTCGAAGGCACCGTCGCCCGGTCGGCCAGGACCGTCCTCGTCTTCCCCGGCCAGGGCTCCCAGTGGGCCGGCATGGCCCGGGAACTGCTCGACCACGCCCCGGCCTTCGCCGACCGGATCGCGGCCTGCGAGCGCGCCCTCGCCCCGCACCTGGACTGGTCGCTGCTCGCGGTCCTGCGGGAGGAGCCCGACGCGCCCCCGCTGGACCGGGTGGACGTGGTGCAGCCGGTGCTGTTCGCCGTGATGGTGTCGCTGGCCGAACTGTGGCGGGCGCACGGCATCGTCCCCGACGCCGTGGTCGGCCACTCCCAGGGGGAGATCGCCGCCGCCTGCGTGGCCGGCGCGCTGTCGCTGGACGACGCGGCCCGGATCGTCGCCCTGCGCAGCCGGGCCCTGCTGGCCCTGACCGGGCGCGGCGGCATGCTGTTCGTGCCGCAGCCGGTCGAAGCCGTACGCGACACACTGTCCGCCCGCTACCCGGAACTCGACGTCGCCGCGGTCAACGGGCCGACCTCGGTGACGGTCTCCGGCGACCCGGCGGCACTGGAACGACTGCGCGACCAGTACTCCGAGGCCGGCGTCCTGACCTGGCCGGTCCCCGGCGTGGACTTCGCCGGGCACTCGCCCCAGGTGGAGGAGCTCCGGGAGGAACTGCTCACCCTCCTCGCCGGCACCGCGCCGCGCACGTCCGACATCCCGTTCTACTCGACGGTCAGCGGCGGCCCCCTGGACACCCTGGGCCTGGACGCCGGGTACTGGTACGAGAACCTGCGCCGGCCGGTGGAGTTCGGACGGGCGGTCGACGCACTCATCGCCGACGGGCACCACACCTTCGTCGAGTGCAGCACCCACCCCGCGCTGACCGTCTGGCTCCAGCAGGCCGTCGAAGCGGCCGGGGCCGGCGACGGGGCCGTCGTCGGCACCCTGCGCCGCGGCGAGGGCGGCCCCGGCCGCTTCCTCGCCGCGCTCACCGAACTCCACGTACGCGGACTGCCGGTGGACTGGGGCACGGTGTTCGCCGGAACCGGCGCGCGCACGCGCACCCTGCCCACCTACGCCTTCCAGCAGCAGCGCTACTGGCTGGACAGCGCCCCCGACCGGCCCGCCGACGCCCTCACCGGCACGGACGCCACGACCGGCACCGGCCCGGCCGACTCCGGCTTCTGGGAGGCGGTCGACCACGGCGACCTGGACGCCCTCGCCAGCACCCTGCGGGTCGAGGACGGTGAACTGAGGGCCTCCCTCGCCTCCCTGGTGCCCACCCTCGCCGAGTGGGCGCGCGGCCGGGCCGGCGACCGGACCGCCGACAGCTGGCGCTACCGGGTCGCCTGGAAGCCCCTGCCGGCGCCCGAGCGGCCCCGGCTCGACGGCGGCTGGCTCGTCGTCGCCCCGGCCGGCGCCGCCGACGACCCGGCCGTCGCGTTCGCCGTGGACGCCCTGCGCGGACACGGCGCCGCACCCGTCCTGGTCGAGGCGGCCCCCGACGCGACCGACCGGACCCGGTTCGCCGCACTGCTCCGCGACGCCCAGGAGCGGACCGACGGGCCGCCCGCCGGAATCCTGTCGCTGCTCGCCCTGGCCGAGGAGCCGCACGGCGACGGCTCGGCGCTCCCCCTCGGCCTCACCCTGACGGTCGCGCTCCTCCAGGCCCTGGGCGACCTCGGAACCGACACCCCGCTCTGGGGCGCCACCCGGGGCGCGGTGTCGGTCGGCCGCTCCGACCGGATCGACAGCACGCTCCAGGCCCTGGTCTGGGGCCTCGGCGCGGTCGCCGGTGTCGAGTACCCGCAGCGCTGGGCCGGCCTGGTCGACCTGCCGCGACAGCTCGACGACCGGGCCGCGACCCGGCTCGCCGGAGCACTGACGGGCCCCGACGGCGAGGACCAGCTGGCGGTACGCGCCACCGGCCTCTACGGCCGCCGGGTCGTCCACGCCGGACTCGGCGACACCGCCCCCGTGCGCGACTGGACACCCGAGGGCACGGTCCTGATCACCGGCGGCACCGGCGGCCTCGGCGCCCAGATCGCCCGATCGCTCGCCCGCACCGGCACCGCGCACCTGCTGCTCACCAGCCGGCGCGGCGCACAGGCCCCGGGGGCCGAAGAGCTGCTGGCCGAACTGCGCGGCCTCGGCGCCGAGGCCACCGCGGTGGCCTGCGACGTCGCCGACCGGGACGCACTGGCGGAACTGCTCGCCGGCATCCCGGCCGAGCGCCCGCTGCGCGCCGTCCTGCACACCGCGGGCGTCCTCGACGACGGGGTGATCGACTCGATCACCCCCGAACGCGCGGCCGGCGTCCTGCGCCCCAAGCTCGACGGCGCACACAACCTCGACGCGCTCACCCGAGGACTCGACCTGACCGCCTTCGTACTGTTCTCCTCGCTCGCCGGCACGCTCGGCGGCACCGGCCAGGGCAGCTACGCCGCCGCCAACGCCTACCTCGACGCCCTCGCCCGGCAGCGCCGCGACCTCGGCCTGCCCGGCACCTCGGTGGCCTGGGGCCTGTGGGGCGGCGAAAGCCTCGCCTCCGGAGCGGTCGCCGAACGGCTGATCCGGGACGGCCTGCCCGCCATGGATCCCGCCACGGCCACGATCGCGCTGCGCCGGGCCCTCGACCACGAGGACACGGCCGTCCTCGTCGCCGACTTCGCCTGGGACCGCTTCACCCGGGCGTTCACCGCGCTCCGGCCCAGTGCCGCCCTCGGGGACCTGCCGGAGGTGCGGGACGCACTCGCCGCCGCGGGCGGCTCCCGGAGCAGGGCCGACGGCGCCGAGCCGCCGGCCCTGCGGCTGGCCGCGCTGCCCCCGGCGGAACGGGACCGGGCCCTGCTGGACCTGGTCCGCTCCGAGGTCGCCGCCGTGCTCGGCCACCCCGGGCCCGAGGCGGTGGGACCCGACCAGGCGTTCAAGGAGATCGGCTTCGACTCGCTGACCGCCGTCGAACTGCGCAACCGGCTCGCCGCGGCCACCGGCCTGCGCCTGTCGGTGACCCTGGCCTTCGACTACCCCACGGCCACGGCGCTGGCCGGACACCTGCGAGCCGAACTGCCGGGTGCACCCGCCGCGCAGACGGCCGACGCCCCCGGGAGGGCGAGCGCGGCCGCCGCGGTCCCCGAGGGCGAGGCGATCGCCGTGGTCGCCATGAGCTGCCGCTACCCCGGCGGCGTCACCACCCCCGAGGAGCTGTGGGAGCTCGTCGCGGGCGGACGGGACGCGATCACCGGATTCCCCACCGGACGGGGCTGGGACCTGGACGGCCTCTACGACCCCGACCCGGACCGGGTCGGCAGCACCTACGCACGGGAGGGCGGCTTCCTCCACGACGCCGACCGCTTCGACCCGGCCTTCTTCGGGATCTCCCCGCGCGAGGCGCTGACCATCGACCCCCAGCAGCGGCTGCTGCTGGAACTCTCCTGGGAGGCGTTCGAGCGGGCCGGCATCGACCCGCTGTCGCTCAAGGGCAGCGCGAGCGGCGTCTTCGTCGGCTGCAGCCACCACGACTACGGATCGCGCATCTCCGAACCCTCCGAGGAGTTCGAGGGCTACCTCGGCATCGGCAGCGCGGGCAGCGTGGCGTCCGGGCGGATCTCCTACAGCCTCGGCCTCGAAGGGCCCGCGGTGACCGTCGACACGGCGTGCTCCTCGTCGCTGGTCGCGGTCCACCTCGCGGCCCGGTCGCTGCGGGCCGGCGAATGCTCGCTGGCACTCGCGGGCGGCGTGACCGTGATGTCGACACCGGGCGCGTTCGTGGAGTTCAGCCGACAGCGGGTGCTCGCCGAGGACGGCCGCTGCAAGCCCTTCGCCGCCGCCGCCGACGGCACCTCCTGGGCCGAGGGCGCCGGGCTGCTCGTCCTGGAACGCCTCTCGGACGCCCGGCGCAACGGCCACCCGGTGCTCGCCCTGGTCCGCGGCTCCGCCGTCAACCAGGACGGCGCCAGCAACGGCCTGACCGCCCCCAACGGGCCCTCCCAGCAGCGGGTGATCCGGGCGGCCCTCGCCGACGCCGGACTGACCGCCGCCGAGGTCGACGCGGTGGAGGCGCACGGCACCGGGACCAGGCTGGGCGACCCGATCGAGGCCCAGGCACTCCTGGCCACCTACGGCCGGGAACGCGACGCGCAGGAGCCGCTGCTGCTGGGGTCGCTGAAGTCGAACATCGGACACAGCCAGGCCGCCGCCGGAGTCGCCGGCATCATCAAGATGGTGCAGGCCATGCGGCACGGGGCGCTGCCGCGCACCCTCCACGTCGACGCGCCGACACCCCACGTGGACTGGGCGGCCGGCGCGGTCCGGCTGCTCACCGAGGACACCCCGTGGCCGGAGACCGGCCGCCCCCGGCGGGCCGCGGTGTCGTCCTTCGGAGTCAGCGGCACCAACGCCCACACCATCCTCGAACAGCCCGCCGAACCGGCCCCGGCCACCGCCCCCGCGCCGGTCCCGGCCGCCGCACCCGCCCTGCCCTGGCTGCTCTCCGCCCGCAGTGCGGACGCGCTGCGGGAGCAGGCGGCCCGGCTGCTCCGGCACGTGGAGCACGCCCCGACCCTCGCCGTCGCGGACCTGGGCCGCTCCCTGGCACTGAACCGCAGCGCCTTCGAGCACCGGGCCGCCCTCACCGGAACGGACCGGGAGACCCTGCTCCAGGGGCTCGCCGCCCTCGCCGCCGGCGAGCCGTCGGCGGAGCTGGTGCGCGGCGTCACCGGCGCGGCCGTGAAGACCGCCTTCCTGTTCCCCGGCCAGGGCAGCCAGCGCACCGGCATGGGCGCCGAACTGTACGCGCGGTTCCCGGTCTTCGCCGACGCCTTCGACGCGGTCTGCGCGGAACTCGACCCGCTGCTCGACCGCCCGCTGAGGGAGGTGATCGACGCGGCCCCCGGCGAACCCGGCCACGGCCTGCTGGACCGCACCGAGTACACCCAGCCCGCCCTGTTTGCCCTCGGCGTCGCCCTGTTCCGCCTCGTCGAGCACTGGGGCGTGCGTCCCGACCGGCTGCTCGGCCACTCCGTGGGAGAGCTGGCCGCCGCCCATGTCGCCGGGGTGTTCGCCCTGCCCGACGCCGCGGCGCTGGTGGTCGCGCGGGGACGGCTGATGCAGGCCCTCCCGGAGGGCGGCGCGATGGCCGCCCTCGCCGCGGGGGAGGAGGAGGTGCTGCCGCTGCTCGCGGGCCGCGAGAGCGAGGTCGGCCTGGCCGCGGTCAACGGCCCGGCCTCGACCGTGATCTCCGGCGCCGCCGCGGTGGTGGACGAGATCGCCGCCGTGCTCGCCGCGCGCGGCCGCAAGACCCGACGGCTGCGGGTCTCCCACGCCTTCCACTCGCCCCTCATGGAGCCGATGCTCGCCGAGTTCCGCGAGGTCGCGGCCCGGATCGTCGCGGGGGAGCCCACCGTCCCTGTCGTCTCCGACCTGACGGGCCGGCCGGCCACCGCCGAGCAGCTCGGCTCCCCGGACTACTGGGTGGAGCACGTGCGCGGCACCGTCCGCTTCCAGGACGGCGTACGCCACCTGGAACGCGACGGCGTGACCGCGTTCCTGGAGCTCGGGCCCGACGGCGCGCTCACCGCGATGGGCCAGGACTGCCTGACCGGCGCCACCGGCGACCCCGGCGACGCCTGCGGCCCCGTGCTGGTGCCCCTGCTGCGCAAGGACCGGCCCGAAGCACCCGCGGCGACGGCCGCCCTAGCCCGGCTGCACGTCACGGGCGTCCCCGTGGACTGGAACACCGTCCACGCCGGCGGCCCGTCCCGCCCCGCCGTCGACCTGCCGACCTACGCCTTCCAGCGCGGCAGCTACTGGCTGGAGGGCGGCCCGGCCCCGGCCGGCCTGCCCGCGGCCGGACTGCTGACGGTCGACCACCCGCTGCTCGGCGCCGGAACGGAACTCGCGGACTCCGACGGTTTCCTCTTCACCGGCAGGTTCTCGGTCCGCAGCCACCCCTGGCTGGCCGACCACGGCGTCTACGACGGCGTGCTGTTCCCCGCCACCGCGTTCCTGGAACTCGCGGTCCGCGCGGGCGACCAGGTCGGCTGCGACCGGGTCGAGGAACTGACCCTGGAGGCACCGCTGGTGCTCCCGGCGGGCGGGGCCGTTGCACTCCAGCTCACCGTCGGAAGCCCGGACGCCGCCGGCACCCGCGCGCTGAGCGTTCACGCCCGGGCCGCCGCCGACGGTCCCGACGCCCCCTGGACCCGGCACGCGAGCGGCCTGCTCACCTCCGCCGGAGCCCCGGAGCCGGCGGACCGGGCGGACCAGGTCGACCCGGCGGACCCGGAGGCCTGGCCGCCGCCCGGAGCCGTCCCGCTCGACACGGACGGCCTGTACGACCGCTTCGCGGGCGGCGGATTCGCCTACGGCCCCGCGTTCCAGGGCCTGCGCGCGGCCTGGCGGCTCGGTGACGAGGTGTACGCCGTCGCGAGCCTGCCGGAGCAGCAGCAGCCGGACGCCGCCGCGTTCGGCCTGCACCCGGCCCTGCTGGACGCGGCCCTGCACGCGCTGGTGTTCGACGTCCTGGAGGGACCCGCGCAGGGCTGGCTGCCGTTCTCCTGGAACGGGGTGCGGCTGCACGCCTCCGGCGCCACCGAACTCCGGCTGCGGCTGACCCCCACCGGCCGCGACGCCGTCGCCGTACGGGCGACCGACGCCACCGGGCGGCCGGTGCTCTCGGCCCGCTCCCTCGTCCTGCGGCCCGTCTCGGCCGACCGCTTCAAGGCCGGCCGCGCCGGACACCACGAGGACCTGTTCCGCCCCGAGTGGCAGGCCCTGCCCGAGCGCGCCGCGACGGCCACCGCGCCCGACCCGGAGTCCTGGACCGTGCTCGGCACCGGGACGCCCCCGCCCTCCGGCGCCGCGCCGCTCCCCGGCCGGACGGTCCCCGACCTCGCCGCACTGTCCGCACTGCTCGACGCGGGCGCCCCGCAGCCCCGGCTGGTCCTGGCCGCCTGCCCGCCCGCCCCGGCCCCGCACGCACCGCCCGGCACTCTCCGCGACGCGGTCCACGACGGCCTCGGCAACGTGCTCGCCCTGCTGCGCGACTGGCTCGCCGACGAGCGCCTGACCGGCTCCAGGCTGGTCCTGGTCACCAGCGGCGCCGTCCCGGTGACCGGCGACGACGTCCCGGATCCGGCCGCGGCCGCGCTCTGGGGCCTGGTCCGCTCGGCGCAGACCGAGAACCCCGACCGCTTCGTCCTGCTGGACCTGGATTCCCACGACACCCCGCCCGCCCTGCTCGCCGAAGCCCTCGCCTCCGGGGAACCCCAGCTCGCGATCCGGGCCGGGGCCGTCCACGTCGCCCGGCTGGCCCGGGTACCGCTGGCCGCCGCCGGGCGCACACCCGGCTGGGGCGGCGACGGAACCGTCCTGATCACCGGCGGCACCGGCGCCATCGGCGCCCACGTCGCCCGCCACCTGGCCGCCGAACACGGCGTCCGGCACCTGCTGCTGACCAGCCGCAGCGGCCCCGCCGCCGACGGCGCGGCGGAACTCCTCGCCGAACTCGCCGCCCTGGGCGCGCACGCCGAGATCACCGCCTGCGACGCCGCCGACCGCGACGCCCTCGCGGCCCTGCTGGCCGCCCTGCCCCCCGCGCAACCTCTGACCGGGGTGGTGCACGCCGCCGGTGTCCTGGCCGACGGCGTCGTCGCCACCATGACGCCCGAGCAACTGGACCTCGTCCTGCGCCCCAAGGTGGACGCGGCGATCAACCTGCACGAACTCACGGCCGGTCTCGACCTGTCGGAGTTCGTCCTGTTCTCGTCCATCGCCGGAGTCTTCGGCGGCATGGGCCAGGGCAACTACGCCGCCGCCAACGCCTTCCTGGACGCCCTGGCCCACCGGCGCCGCGCCGACGGGCTGCCCGGCCGCTCCCTCGCCTGGGGCCTGTGGGCCAACAGCACCGGGATGACCGGCGGGCTCACCGAGGCCGACCTGCGACGGATCGCCCGGGGCGGGATCGTCGCCTTCGACCCCGCCCGGGGCCTGGAGCTCCTCGACCTGGCCGGCACCCTCGACGAGCCGGTCGTCCTCCCGCTGCGGCTCGACACCGCGGCCGTCCGCGCCCAGGCCGCCACCGGCGGCGTCCCCGCCCTGCTGCGCGGCCTGGTGCGCCCCGCCGCCCGGCGCGGCGCCGCCGGCCCCGCCGCCGGCACCGGCCCCGACGGGCCCGAGGCCCTGAAGCAGCGCCTCGGCTCCCTCAACGAGACCCAGCGCGGCCGGGTCCTCCTCGACCTGGTCCGCTCCCACGCCGCCCTGGTGCTCGGCCACAGCGGCCCGGCCGCGGTCGAGCCCGGACGCGGCCTGCTGGAGGTCGGCTTCGACTCGCTGACCGCGGTGGAACTGCGCAACCGGCTGCGCGCCGCCACCGGCCACCCCCTGCCGGCCACCCTGCTCTTCGACCACCCCACCCCGGCCGCGATCGCCGGACACCTCGCCGCCGAGCTGGTCCCCGAAGCCGGGCCCGGCCCGGTCCCCGGCCTCGCCGAACTGGACCGCCTGGAGGACGCCCTCGACGGCGCCCTCGACGACCCGGCGGACCGCGACCGGCTCGCCGAACGGCTCCGGGAGATCGTGGGCCGCCTCGGCCTGGCGGTCACCGCGGCCGGCGGCGACGGCACGGCGGCCGACTCCATCGAGGACCGCATGGACGGCGCCAGCGACGACGAACTCTTCGACCTCATCGACAACGAACTCGGCCTGTCATGACACCGACCCGACACCCGAACCAGGACGGCGGCTCCCGATGGTGAACGACGACAAGCTGAGGGACTACCTCAAGCGCGTGACGGCGGATCTGCACCACACCCGCCGGCGCCTGACCGAGGCCGAGGAAGCGGGCCGCGAACCGATCGCGGTCGTCGCGATGAGCTGCCGCTACCCCGGCGGCGTACGGTCCCCCGAGGACCTGTGGCGGCTGGTCACCGACGGCACCGACGCCATCACCGGCTTCCCCCGCGACCGGGGCTGGGACCTGGACCACCTGGACGACCCGGAACAGCTGCGCGAGGGCACCAGCCACACCGCCCTGGGCGGCTTCCTCGACGACGTCGGGCACTTCGACCCCGGATTCTTCGGGATCTCCCCGCGCGAGGCGCTCGCGATGGACCCGCAGCAGCGGCTCCTCCTGGAGACCACCTGGGAGGCGTTCGAACGGGCCGGCATCGACCCCGCGACCCTGCGGGGCAGCAGGACCGGAGTCTTCGCCGGAGTGATGTACCAGGACTACGCGGTACGGCTGCGCCAGGTCCCCGACGACGTGGCCGGCTACATCGGCAGCGGCAGCTCCGACAGCGTCGCCTCCGGCCGCGTCGCCTACACCTTCGGTCTGGAGGGCCCGGCGGTCAGCATCGACACCGCCTGCTCCTCCTCGCTGGTCGCCGTCCACCTCGCCGCCCAGGCCCTGCGGGCCGGGGACTGCACCCTGGCCCTGGCCGGGGGCGCGATGGTGATGTCGACACCCGTCCCGTTCGTGGAGATGAGCCGCCAGGGCGGCCTGGCCCGGGACGGGCGCTGCAAGTCCTTCGCCGCAGCCGCCGACGGCACCGGCTGGGGCGAGGGCGTCGGCATGCTCCTGCTGGAGCGCCTCTCCGAGGCCCGGCGCAACGGCCACCCGGTCCTCGCCCTGATCCGCGGCACCGCCGTCAACCAGGACGGCGCCAGCAGCAGGCTCACCGCTCCCAACGGCCCCGCCCAGCAGCGCGTCATCCGCCACGCCCTGGCCAACGCCGGACTCACCCCCGCCGACGTGGACGTGGTCGAGGCGCACGGCACCGGCACCCCGCTCGGCGACCCGATCGAGGCCCAGGCCCTGCTGGCCACCTACGGGCAGGACCGCGCGGACGGACAGCCGCTGCTGCTCGGCTCGCTGAAGTCCAACATCGGGCACACCCAGGCGGCGGCCGGCGTCGGCGGCATCATCAAGACCGTCCTCGCCATGCGGCACGGCACCGTCCCGCCCACCCTGCACGCGCAGGACCCGTCCCCGCAGATCGACTGGACCGCGGGCGCGGTACGCCTGGTCACCGTGAACACCCCCTGGCCCGAGACCGGACGGCCGCGCCGGGCCGCGGTGTCCTCCTTCGGCGTCAGCGGCACCAACGGACACGTCGTGCTGGAGCAGGCGGACGAACCCGTCCTGGACCAGGACGCCGGCCCCGCCGCGCCCGCCACCCCCGCCGTGCTCCCCTGGGTGCTCTCCGGACGCACCGCCGAAGCACTGCGCGCCCAGGCCGCACGGCTCCGCGACCACCTCGACGCCCATCCCGGCCCCGGTCCGGCCGAGATCGGCCACGCCCTCGCGACGACCCGCGCCGCGTACGAGCACCGGGCGGTCCTGATCGGCACCCGTCCCGAGGAGTTCCTGGCCGGCCTCGACGCCCTGGCCGCCGGCCGCACCGCCCCCGGCCTGGTCCTCGGCACCGCCGGAACCGGCGGCGAAGTCGCCCTGGTGTTCCCCGGACAGGGCACCCAGTGGGTCGGCATGGCCGTCGAACTCCTCGACTCCGCCCCCGCCTTCGCCGCCCGCGTCGCGGACTGCGAGCGCGCCCTCGCCCCCTTCGTCGACTGGTCCCTGGAAGCCGTCCTGCGCGGCGCCCCCGGCACCCCGCCGGCCGAACGCGTCGACGTGGTGCAGCCGGTGCTGTGGGCCGTCATGGTCTCCCTGGCCGAACTGTGGCGCTCCTACGGCATCACCCCCGGCGCCGTCGTCGGCCACTCCCAGGGCGAGATCGCGGCGGCGTGCGTCGCCGGGGCCCTCTCCCTGGACGACGCCGCCCGGGTCGTCGCCCTGCGCAGCCGGGCGATCCGCGCGCTGTCCGGCCGCGGCGGCATGGCCTCGGTGGCCCTGCCCGCCGAACAGGTCGCCGAACACCTCGCCCCCTGGGACGGCCGGCTCTCCGTCGCCGCCGTCAACGGACCCGCCTCCACCGTGGTCTCCGGCGACACCGACGCGCTCGACGCGTTCCTCGACCGGACGACCGCCCTGGACATCCGCAGCCGCCGCATCCCCGTCGACTACGCCTCGCACAGCGCCCACGTCGAGGACATCCGCACCGAACTGCTCGCCCGGCTCGACGGACTGGACCCCCGCCCGTCGGCGATCCCCTTCTACTCCACCCTCAGCGGCGGCCTGCTGGAGGACACCACCGCCCTGGACGCCGACTACTGGTACCGCAATCTCCGCGGGACCGTCCGCTTCGAACAGGCGACCCGCGCCCTGCTCGCCGACGGCTACCAGGTCCTCCTGGAGAGCAGTCCGCACCCCGTCCTCACGGTCGGCGTCCTGGAGACCGCCGAGGACGCGGGCGCCGACGCCACCGCCGTGGGCACCCTGCGCCGCGACGACGGCGGCCCCCGCCGGTTCACCGAGTCCCTGGCCGAACTCCACCTGCGCGGAGTCTCCCCGGACTGGGACGCCGTCTTCGCCGACCGCCGCCCCGGACGGGTGGAGCTGCCCACCTACGCCTTCCAGCGCGACCCGTACTGGCTGGAGGACGGCGCCGGGCCCGTCGCGGACGTCACCTCCGCCGGACTGGCCCCCGCGGACCATCCGCTGCTGGGCGCCGTCGTGGTCCTCGCCGACAGCGACGGCCTGCTCCTCACCGGCCGCCTGTCGGCCCGCACCCACCCGTGGCTCGCCGACCACGCCGTCGGCGGCCGGGCACTGCTCCCGGGCACCGCCTTCCTGGAACTCGCGCTCCAGGCCGGAGCCCGCGTGGGCTGCCCCCGGGTCGAGGAGTTCACCCTCGAAGCCCCCCTGGTACTGCCCGAACACGGCGGCACCGTGCTGCGGCTCACCGTGGGCGCGCCCGACGCCCAGGGCCGCCGCCCGCTCAGCCTGCACTCCCGGCCGGACGCAACCGCCGACGGCGACCCCGAGGACGACGAGTGGACCAGGCACGCCGAAGGCGTCCTGGCCCAGGACGGCGCGAACGGTGCGAACGGTGCGTACGGCGCCGGCGGCTCCGAGGCCGGCGGGCCGATGCCCTGGCCGCCGCCCGGTGCCGAACCCCTCGCCCTGGACGGGCTGTACGACCGCTTCGCGGCGGGCGGATTCGCCTACGGCCCCGCCTTCCAGGGGCTGCGCGCGGCCTGGCGGCGCGGCGACGAGGTCTTCGCGGAGGCCGTCGCGCCCGCCGGGTCCGCCCCCGACGCCGCCCGCTTCGGCCTGCACCCGGCCCTGCTGGACGCGGCCCTGCACGCCACCGGCGTGCCCGGCACCCCCGGCGCGGACGCCCACCCCGAGGGACGGCTGCCGTTCTCCTGGAACGGCGTGACCCTGCATGCCACCGGCGCCGACGCGATCCGCGTCCGGCTCGCCCCGGCCGGACCCGACGCGGTGGCGCTCACCGTCGCCGACGCGGCCGGCGCCCTCGTGGCGACCGTGGACGCGCTGGTCCTGCGGCCCGCGGGCACTGTCGGCCCCGGCGCCGACCGCGCCCCCCGGGGCGCCCGCCACCAGGACCTCTACGCGACGGAGTGGGTCACCGCACCCCGGCGCGGCAGCGGCGCACCCGTCCACCGCACCGCGGACCTGGCCACGCTGCTGGCGGCCGTCGACGCCGGAGCCCCGGTGCCCGGGACGGTCCTGCTCGCCCGCGCGGAACCCGCGGCCGCGGCCGGACCGGCCGAGGCGGTCCGCGCTGCCGTCCATCGGGCCCTCGCCGACATCCGGACCTGGCTCGCCGACGACCGCTTCGCCGACTCGCGCCTGGTGTTCGCCACCCGGGGCGCGGTCGCCGCCGGGGAGGGGGAGGACGTCACCGACCCCGCGCACAGCGCGCTCTGGGGCCTGGTCCGCTCGGCCCGCTCCGAACACCCCGGGCGCTTCGCCCTGCTCGACCTGGACCCGGACTCGGACCTCGGCGCCGGGCGCGGTACCTCCGCGGGCGTCGCCGCGGCCCTCGCCTCGGGAGAACCGGAGACCGCGGTCCGGGGCGACGACGTCCGCGTACCCCGGCTGGTCCGGGTCCTCAGGAACGACCCGGACCTCCCGGACGACGAGACAGGGCCCGTCCGGGCCTTCGACCCGGACGGCACGGTCCTGCTCACCGGCGGCACCGGCCTGCTCGGCTCCCACGTCGCCCGCCGCCTGGTCACCGGGCACGGCGTCCGGCACCTGCTGCTGCTCTCCCGCAGCGGCCCGGCCGCCGCCGGAGCCGAGGAACTGCGCGCCGAACTCGCCGCGCTGGGAGCCGAGACCGCCGTCGTCGCCTGCGACGCCGCCGACCGGGCGGCCCTGGCCGCCGTACTCGCCGACCTGCCGCCCGCGCACCCGCTGACCGCCGTGGTCCACACCGCGGGCACCCTCGACGACGGCGTCGTCACCGCACTCACCCCCGAACGGGTGGACGCCGTGCTGCGCCCCAAGGTCGACGCCGCCCTCCACCTGCACGAACTGACCCGCGACCTCGACCTCACGCACTTCGTGCTCTTCTCCTCGGCCGCGGGCACCTTCGGCGGCCCCGGACAGGCCAACTACGCCGCCGCCAACGCCTTCCTCGACGCCCTGGCCGTCCGGCGCCGGGCGGCGGGGCTGGCCGGCCAGTCCCTGGCCTGGACCCTGTGGGAGCAGCCCAGCGCCCTCACCGGACACCTGGACGAGGACGACGTCCGGCGCCTCGCCCGGTCCGGGATGCCGCCGCTCTCCACCGAGCGGGGGCTCGCGCTCTTCGACACCGCCCTCACCGTGGACCGGCCCGCCCTGGTCCCGATCCGCCTCGACACGGCCGCTCTGCGGTCCGCGGCGGCGGACGGCACCCTGCCGCCGCTGCTGCGCGGCCTGGTGCGCACACCACCGCGCCGGGCGGCCACGGCCGCGGAGGCGACGGTGGGGGACAACGCCCTGCGCCTGCGCCTCGCGGCCCTCGACGCCACCGGACGGACCCGCCTGCTCGTCGAACTCGTCCGCACCCACGCGGCAGCGGTCCTCGGCCACGCCTCCCCGGACACCCTCGACGCCGGACGGGCCTTCCGTGAACTGGGCTTCGACTCACTGGCCTCGGTGAACCTGCGCAACCGCCTGAACACCGCCACGGGCCTGCGGCTTCCCGCCAGCCTGGTGTTCGACCACCCGACCCCGGCGGTGCTCGCGGACTTCCTGGCCGCCGGACTCACGGACACGGAAGCGGGCGCGGCAACTGTCGCGGCCGTACCGGCGGTTCCGGCCGGCCGGAACCGGGACGCGGACGACGACCGGATCGCGATCGTCTCCGCGGCCTGCCGCCTCCCCGGCGGTGTCCGCTCGCCCGAGGACCTGTGGCTGATGCTGGCCGAGGGCCGCGACGGCATCTCCGGGTTCCCCACCGACCGGGGCTGGGACGTCGAAACCCTCTACGACCCCGATCCCGACCGCGTCGGCACCTCCGTCACCCGCGACGGCGGCTTCCTGCACGACGCGGCCGAGTTCGACGCGGAGTTCTTCGGCATCTCGCCGCGCGAGGCCCTGGCCATGGACCCGCAGCAGCGGCTGCTGCTGGAAACCACCTGGGAGCTCTTCGAGCGCGCCGCCATCGACCCGTCCGCCCTGCGCGGCGCCCCGGTCGGCACGTACGTCGGCCTGATGCAGCAGGACTACGCGGCCCGGCTGCTGCCCCACATCCCCGAGGACGTCGAGGGATTCCTCGGCACCGGCAACTCGGGAAGCATCGTCTCCGGACGCCTGGCCTACTTCTTCGGTCTGGAAGGCCCCGCCGTCACCGTCGACACGGCGTGCTCGTCCTCGCTGGTGGCGCTGCACCTCGCGGTACGGGCGCTGCGGTCCGGCGAGTGCTCGCTGGCCCTGGGATCCGGGCGGCGCTGGCGGACGCGGGGCTGACGGCGTCCGAGGTGGACGTGGTGGAGGCGCACGGCACCGGTACCACGCTGGGCGACCCGATCGAGGCCCAGGCGCTGCTGGCGACGTACGGTCAGGACCGGCCCGCCGAACGACCTTTGTGGATCGGCTCGCTGAAGTCGAACATCGGCCACACCTCGGCTGCCGCCGGTGTGGCGGGGGTCATCAAGTCGGTGCTCGCCCTGCGGCACGGCGTGATGCCCAAGACGCTGCACGTGGACGGTCCGACGCCCGAGGTGGACTGGTCGGCGGGAGCCGGGCGGTTGCTGACGGAGGCCCGTGCGTGGGACTACACGGGACGTCCGCGCCGGGCGGGTGTGTCCTCCTTCGGCGTCAGCGGCACCAATGCCCACGTCATCCTCGAACAGGCCCCGGCCGACCCGACAGCCCCCGCGGTCATGCTCGTCGACGGGCCCGGCACGCCGGAGACCGCACCTGCCGCCGTCCCCCTGCTCCTTTCGGCGCGCACTCCGGAGGCGTTGGGTGCCCAGGCTGCGGCACTGGCGGCCCGGATCGGTGACGGGTCCGGCGTCCGCGCCGCGGACGTGGCCTTCTCGCTGGCCACGGGCCGCAGCGCGCTGGGGCACCGCGCGGTGCTGGTGGGCACGGAGGAGGACCTCGCAGAGCACCTCACCGCGCTGGCGGAGGGTGCTGCGGTGTCCGGCGGCGGGTTGGTCTCCGGTCGTTCGGCGTTGGTGTTCCCGGGTCAGGGTTCGCAGTGGGTCGGGATGGCTGCGGGTCTGTTGGCCGGGTCGGAGGTTTTTGCGGGGCGGATGGCGGAGTGCGAACGGGCTCTGGCGCCGTACGTGGACTGGTCGTTGGCGGAGGCGCTGGGCTCGGAGGCGCTGCTGGCGCGCGTCGATGTGGTGCAGCCGGTGCTGTGGGCGGTGATGGTGTCGCTGGCGGAGGTGTGGCGTTCCTTCGGCGTCGTCCCGGACGCCGTGGTGGGCCACTCCCAGGGTGAGATTGCGGCCGCCTGCGTGGCCGGCGGCCTGAGTCTGGAGGACGGAGCGCGGGTGGTGGCGTTGCGTTCCCGCGCGATCAAGGTGCTGGCGGGTCGTGGCGGCATGGCGTCGCTGCCGCTGCCGGTGGACGTGGCGCGGGAGCGGCTCGCCTTGTGGGCGGACCGGTTGTCGGTGGCGGCGGTCAACGGCCCGTCGTCGACGGTGGTGTCGGGCGACGCGGGCGCGGTGACGGAGCTGGTGGACGTTCTGGTCGGGGAGGGTGTGCGGGCCCGGGTGATCGAGGTCGACTACGCCTCGCACTCCGCGCATGTGGAGGAGATCCGCGAGCGCCTGCTGTCCGACCTGGAGGGCATCGCCCCTCTGTCCGCTTCGGTGCCGTTCTTCTCGACGGTGACGGGCGACTGGCTCGACACGAAGGCGTTGGACGCCGAGTACTGGTACCGCAACCTCCGTCAGACCGTGGAGTTCGGGACGGCCACGGCGACGCTGCTGGGGGAGGGTTTCCGGTTCTTCGTGGAGTCCAGCCCGCACGCGGTGCTGTCGGTGGCGGTGGGGGAGTCGGTGGAGGCCGCGGGTGCGGACGCCGCGGTGCTGGGGACCTTGCGCCGTGGAGAAGGCGGCGTGGAGCAGGTGCTGCGTGCGGTGGGCCGCGCGTGGGAGTGCGGCCTTGCGGTGGACTGGTCGGGTGCGTTCCCGGGGGCGCGGCGGGTGGACCTGCCGACGTACGCCTTCCAGCGCACCCGCTACTGGCTCGACGTTCCGACCACGAGCCGGGACGTCGCCTCGGCGGGTCTCACCACGACCGGGCACCCCTTGCTCGGCGCGGCGATGCAGGTCGCGGACTCCGGCGAACTGCTGCTCAGCGGCCGGATCTCGCTGCGGACCCACCCCTGGCTCGCCGACCACGCGGTGTCGGGCGTCGTCCTCCTCCCCGGCACGGCCTTCCTCGAACTCGCGCTGCGTGCCGGGGCCGAGGCGGACTGCCCGGTGGTCGAGGAACTCACCCTCGGATCGGCGCTCGTGCTCCCGGCGGAGGGAGCCGTCCACCTGCAGCTCCGGGTGGCCGCGCCCGACGGCGACGGCCGGCGCGGGCTCAGCGTGTTCGCCCGGACGGCACAGGAGGCCGACACGCCCTGGATCGAGCACGCCACCGGCGCCCTGGCACCCCGGCCCGCCGGGGACCGGTCCGAAGGCGCGGCCGGTCTGCTGAGCTGGCCGCCGTCCGGTGCCGAACCCGTCGACACCGGCGACCTCTACGAGCGCTTCGCCGAGGCCGGCTACCACTACGGCCCCGCCTTCCGCGGCATCCGTGCCGCGTGGCTCCGCGGCGGCGAGGTGTTCGCCGAGGTGGTGCTGCCGGAGCGGCAGCACGCCGACGCCGCAGGGTGCGTGCTGCACCCCGCGCTGCTGGACGCGGCCCTCCAGACCGCCGCACTGCTCCCCGACCAGGACGGCCGGGCCCGGCTGCCCTTCAGCTGGAGCGGTGTGACCGGCGGGACCACCGGGGCCACCACGCTGCGCGTGCGGCTCGCCGCGGACGCGCCGGACGCGGTGACCCTGCACGCCCACGACCTGTCCGGACGGCAGGTCCTCGGCGTGGAGGCCCTGCTGCTGCGGCCTCCGGCCGCAGGAGGCCCGCTCTCCGCGACCGCCCACGCCGACCTGCTGTACCGCCTCGACTGGACCCCGGCCGCCGAGCAGGCCGACAGCGCCGTGCCCACCTGGGCCGCCCTCGGCGGTGCCGTCCCCGGCGCGGAGTCGTGGCCGGACCTCGATGCCCTGGGGGCCGCCCTCGCAGCGGGCACCGCCCTCCCCGAGGTGATCGTGGCGGCCGTCGCCACCGCCGACCTGCCCGACCCCGCCGACCGGGTCCGCGCCACCGCGCACCAGGGCCTCGCCCTCGTCCAGCAGTGGCTGGCCGACGAGCGGTTCGCCGAGGCCGGGCTGGCCCTGCTCACCAGGGACGCGGTCCGTACCGGCCCGCTCGACCGTCCCGTCGATCCGGCCCAGGCCGCCCTGTGGGGCCTGGTGCGCAGCGCGCGGGCCGAGCACCCCGGGCGCTTCGTCCTCGTCGACACGCCCGGCAACGGCGAGCCGGCCGACGCCCTGCCCGCGGCGCTCGCCGCCGGGGAACCCGAGCTGGCGCTGCGTACCGGCCCGCCGCTGCTGCCGCGGCTGGTCCGCGGCGGACGGCCGGACGGCACGCTGTCCCTGCCGGACGGCGCCGCCTGGCGGCTCACCACCGACGGCCGGGGCTCCGTGGAGGACATTGTGGCGGAGCCCGCTCCTGCGGCCCTCGCCCCGCTGGGCAAGGGCGAGGTGCGGATCGCGGTGCGCGCCGCCGGGCTGAACTTCCACGACGTCATCGCCGCGCTCGGCCTGGACCCCGACCCCGAGCAGCAGGGCCTGGGCAGCGAGGGCGCCGGAACCGTCGTCGAGGTGGGCCCGGGCGTGGACGATCTGGCACCGGGGGACCGGGTGATGGGAATCTTCGGGGGTGCGTTCGGCCCGACCGCCGTCGCCGACCGCCGCACCGTCGCCCGGATACCCGCGGGCTGGTCCTTCGCCCGCGCCGCGTCCGTGCCGGTGGTGTTCCTCACCGCCTACTACGGTCTGTTCGATCTCGGCGGACTGCGGCGCGGGGAATCGGTCCTGGTGCACGCCGCGGCCGGCGGTGTCGGCACGGCGGCGGCGCAGCTCGCCCGGCACGCCGGTGCGGAGGTGTTCGCGACCGCCTCCCCCGCCAAGTGGGACGTCCTGCGGGCCGGCGGACTGGACGACGCGCACATCGCCTCGTCCCGCAGCACCGACTTCGCGGAGAAGTTCCTGACCGCCACCGGCGGGCGGGGGGTCGACGTCGTACTCGACAGTCTGGCGCGGGAGTTCGTCGACGCGGGTCTGCGGCTGCTGCCGAACGGCGGCCGGTTCGTGGAGATGGGCAAGACCGACGTCCGCGACCCCGAGGCGGTCGCCGGGCAGCACCCCGGCGTGCGCTACCGGGCGTTCGACCTGATGGAGGCCGGTCCGGAGCGCATCGGCGAGATGCTCGCCGAGGTCCTGGGCCTGTTCGAGCAGGGAGTGCTGCGTCCGCTGCCCGTCACCGGCTGGGACGTCCGGCAGGCCCCGGCCGCGCTGCGCTCGCTCGGCCAGGCCCGGGGCGTCGGCAAGAACGTGCTGCTGCTGCCCGCTCCGCCGGACCCCGCAGGGACCGTCCTGGTCACCGGGGCCACCGGCACCCTGGGACGGCTCCTGGCCCGGCATCTGGTCGTCGCGCACGGCACCCGGCACCTGCTGCTGGCGGGCCGCCGGGGCGGGTCCGCCGACGGCATGCCGGAGCTGGTGCGGGAACTGACCGGTCTCGGGGCGTCGGTGACGGTCGCGGCCTGCGACGTCGCCGACCGCGCCGCGCTCGCAGCCCTGCTCGGGTCGGTGCCCGCCGCGCACCCGCTGACCGCCGTCGTGCACGCGGCCGGGGTCCTGGACGACGCCACGATCGCCGGGCTGACCCCGGACCGGCTCGACCGCGTCCTGCGGCCCAAGGTGGACGCGGCGCTGGCCCTGCACGAACTCACCCGGGACCTCGACCTCGCGGCGCTGGTCCTGTTCTCCTCGGGCGCCGCCCAGTTCGGCGCGGCCGGGCAGGCGAACTACGCCGCCGCCAACGCGGTCCTCGACGCCCTCGCCGCCGAGCGCCGGGCCGAGGGGCTGCCCGGCCTGTCCATCGGCTGGGGCCTGTGGGAGGAGCGCAGCGCGATGACCGCCGCGGTCACCGCGGGCCGGGGCGCCGGGGCGGGCGCGCTGACCTCGGCGGAGGGCCTCGCCCTGTTCGACGCGGCGCTGGACTCCCCGTACGCCTACCGGCTCGCGGCCAGGATCGCCCCGTCCGTGCTGCGGGCGGACGACCGGCTGCCCGCCGTGCTGCGCGGCCTGGTGCGCCCCGCCCGTACCGGCGCCGCCTCCGCCGCGGCACCGGCCCTCTCGGCGGCGCGGCAGCTCGCCGAGCTGCCCGAGGCCGAGCTGTTCCGGACCCTGCTCGACCTGGTGCGCGGCAACGCCGCGGCGGTGCTCGGCCACAGTTCGCCGAACCTGATCCGCCCGGCCCGGCCGTTCAAGGACGTCGGCTTCGACTCCCTCACCGGGGTCGAACTGCGCAACCGGCTGATGTCCTCGACCGGGCTGCGGCTGCCGGCCGCGCTCGTCTTCGACCACCCCACCCCGGAGGCACTGGCACGCCACCTCGCCGAGCGGGCCGTCGCCGCCCGCCCGACGGCCGACTCGGCGGTCCGGGCCGGGCTCGACACCCTGGAGACCCTGCTGGACGCCCTGCCGCCGGACGGCGTCAGCGACGAACTCGCCGCGCGGATGAGGGAAGTGCTGTCCCGCCCGCTGCCCGGCGGAACACCGGCCACCGCGGTCCGCCCGGCAGGTGACGTGGACGACCTCGCCCCCGATCTGATCGAGGCGGCCAGCGACGACGAGGTGTTCGACTACATCGACCGGCAGTTGGGATCCGCATGACCGGGGCAACGGTCCGCGCAGCCCGAGCACCCCGCGCAGCCCGAGACGAGATCCGAGCAGCCCGAGACGAAAGCAGCGGTGTCCAGTGAGCGACCAGAGGATGCGCGACTACCTCAACCGGGTGATCATCGACCTGCGGGACACCCGGCAGCGGCTCCGGGAGGCCGAGGCCCGCACGAGCGAGCCGATCGCGATCGTATCGATGAGCTGCCGCTTCCCCGGTGGTGTCCGCACCCCGGAGGACCTGTGGGAACTGCTCGCCGAAGGCCGCGACACCATCGGGCCGGTCCCCGGCGACCGGGGCTGGGAGAGCGCCTGGCCGTCCGGCGGCACGGTCCCCGGGCAGGGGGCGTTCCTCGACGGCGCGGCGGACTTCGACCCGGAGTTCTTCGGCATCTCGCCCCGTGAGGCGGTCGCGATGGACCCGCAGCAGCGGTTGCTGCTGACGGCGTCCTGGGAGGCCGTCGAGCAGGCCGGGATCGACCCGCTCACCCTGCGGGGCAGCCGTACCGGGGTGTACGCCGCGGCCATCGACCAGGGGTACGCGACGCTGGGCCCCGGCGCCGCCGAAGCCGTCCAGGGGTTCCTGATGACGGGGAACTCGATGAGCGTGATGTCCGGGCGGGTGTCCTACGCGCTCGGTCTCGAAGGCCCCGCCGTCACCGTGGACACCGCCTGTTCGGCCTCGCTGGTGGCGCTGCACCTCGCGGCGCGGGCCCTGCGGGCCGGTGAGTGCTCCCTCGCCCTCGCCGGCGGGGTCAGCGTGATGGCGCTGCCGGCGGTGTTCGTCGAGTTCAGCCGACAGGGCGCGATGTCCCCCGACGGCCGCTGCAAGCCGTTCGCGGCGGCCGCGGACGGCACCGGCTGGGGCGAGGGCGTGGGGATGCTGCTGCTGGAGCGGCTGTCGGACGCGCGCCGCAACGGCCGTACGGTGCTGGCCGTGCTGCGCGGTTCGGCGATCAACCAGGACGGCGCCAGCAACGGCCTGACCGCCCCCAACGGTCCCTCCCAGCAGCGGGTGATCCGGGCGGCGCTCGCGGACGCGGGCCTGACCGCGTCCGAGGTGGACGCGGTGGAGGCGCACGGCACCGGCACCACCCTCGGCGACCCGATCGAGGCCGACGCGCTGCTGGCCACCTACGGCCAGGACCGGCCCGCCGACCGCCCGCTGTGGCTGGGGTCGCTGAAGTCCAACATCGGGCACACCCAGGCCGCCGCCGGAGTCGCCGGGGTCATCAAGACGGTCCTCGCACTGCGGCACGGTGTCCTGCCGCGCACCCTGCACGTGGACGCGCCCACCCCGCACGCCGACTGGCCCTCGGGCGCCGTCGAACTCCTCACCGAGGCCCGCGACTGGCCCGCCGTCGACCGGCCGCGCCGGGCCGGGGTGTCCTCGTTCGGCATGAGCGGCACCAACGCGCACGTCGTCCTCGAACAGGCACCGGAGCCGGAACCGGTGGACGGACCGGAAACTGACGGATCGGAAGCCGACGGACCGCGAGCGGTGACCGACGCGCCGGACACCGCGGCCGGGGCCGTGCTGCCCTGGGTGCTGTCCGGCCGCACCGCGTCCGCGCTCGGGGACCAGGCGGCCCGACTGCGCGCCCGGCTCGCCGCGGACGCGCCCGCCCGGCCGACCGACGTCGGGTTCTCGCTGGCCACCACCCGGTCCGCCTTCGAACACCGGGCCGTGGTGATCGGCGACGGGCACCCCGCACTGCTGGGCGGGCTCGTAGCCCTGTCCGGACCGGGCACGGACCTCCCCGCCGACCCGGCCTCGCCCGCCGACGTCGTCGTGGGCACCGGCCGGGTCGTCGAGGGCCGCACGGCCCTGGTGTTCCCGGGCCAGGGCTCCCAGTGGGCCGGCATGGCCCGGGACCTGCTCGCCACCAGCCCCGCCTTCCGGGACCGCCTCGCCGCCTGCGATGCCGCCCTCTCCGCCCATGTCGACTGGCGGCTCCCCGCCGTCCTGGCGGGCGCGCCCGGGGCACCCTCGCTGGAACGGGTGGACGTGGTGCAGCCGGTGCTGTGGGCGGTGATGGTGTCATTGGCCGCGCACTGGGAGTCCTGGGGCGTCCGGCCCGACGCCGTGGTCGGACACAGCCAGGGCGAGATCGCGGCCGCCGTGGTGGCGGGAGCGCTGAGCCTGGAGGACGGGGCGAAGGTCGTCGCCCTGCGCAGCCGGGCGATCCGGGCGCTGGCCGGACTCGGCGGCATGGTCGCGGTGTCCCTGCCCGAGGACCGGGTCCGCGCCGAGATCGCCCCCTGGGCCGAGAAACTGTCGGTGGCCGCCGTCAACGGGCCCGCCGCCGTGGTGGTCTCCGGGGAGCCCGGGGCCCTGGCCGAACTGCTCGCCCACTGCGACGCACAGGGTGTCCGGGCCCGGTCCGTGCCCGTGGACTACGCCTCGCACTCGGCCCAGGTCGAACGGATCAGGTCCGAGGTGCTGGCCGCGCTGGCCGGCGTACGCCCGCTCCCGGCCCGCATCCCGCTGTACTCCACCGTCACCGGCGACCTGCTCGACACCACGGCCATGGACGCCGACTACTGGTACCGCAACCTCCGCGGAACCGTCCGCTTCGAGGCGGCTGTACGCTCCCTGGTCCAGCAGGGCCACGAGGTCTTCGTCGAGGTGTCGCCGCACCCGGTGCTGACCATGGCCCTCCAGGACACCGCCGAGGCCACCGGTGCCGCGGAGCCGCTCGTGGTCGTCGGCACCCTGCGCCGCGACGACGGCGGACTGCCCCGGGCCCTGCGCTCGGCCGCCGAACTGTGGGTGGAGGGCGTGGCCGTCGACTGGTCCGCGGTGTACGCCGGCACCGGTGCCCGCCCGACCGCCCTGCCCGGGTACCCCTTCCAGTCCCGGCGCTACTGGCTGGAGCCGGAGGCGGTGTCCGACACCGCACCGGCCGCCGACCCGCACGACACGGCCTTCTGGCACATGGTCGACCACGACGCCCCGGCCGAGATCGCCGCCCACCTCGCCGTCGACGAGAACGCCCTCGCCCCCGTCCTGCCGGCCCTGCGCGGCTGGCGCAAACAGCGGCGCGACGAGAGCGTCATCGACTCCTGGCGCTACCGCATCGGCTGGCAGCCGGTGCCCGACCCGCCGGCCGCCACGCCCGCCGCCGGCACCTGGCTCGTCGTCCTGCCCGTCGGACACGAGGACGACGCACGGGTGCGCGGCCCGCTGCTCGCCCTCGCCGAAGCGGGCGCCACCGTCGTCACGGCCGAACTCACGGACGCTGCCGTCCGCCGCACCGACCTCGCGGACACGCTCGCCACCGCCCTCGGCGACCGCGTCCCGACGGGCGTGCTGTCGCTGCTGGCCGGCGCCGACCGGCCCCACCCCGACCACCCGGCCCTGCCCGCCGGGACGGCACTCACCGTCGCCCTGGTGCAGGCCCTGGGCGACCTCGCCGTCACCGCACCCCTCTGGTGCGCCACCACCGGGGCGGTGTCCACGGGCCCGGACGACCCGGTCACCCACCCCCGCCAGGCACTGGTCTGGGGCACCGGACTGGTGGCCGCGCTGGAACAGTCCGCCCGCTGGGGCGGACTCGTCGACCTGCTGCCGGACCTCGACGCCCGCGCCCGGGCCCGGCTCGCCGCCGTACTGACGGCCGCCGGCCCCGCCCCGGACGGTGTCGGCCGCGAGGACCAGCTCGCCCTGCGCCCCACCGGCCTGCTGGCCCGCCGCCTCCGGCGCGCCCCCCGGAACGACGACGGCCGTACGAAGCAGTGGAAGCCCCGCGGCACCGTCCTGCTGACCGGCGGCACCGGAGCCGTCGGCCCGCACCTCGCCCGCTGGCTGGCCCGAAGCGGCGCCACCCACCTCGTCCTGCCCGGCCGCCGCGGCCCCCAGGCACCCGGCGCGGCCGAACTCGCCGCGGAACTGGCCGCCCTCGGCGTACGACTGACCCTGCCCGTCTGCGACCTGGCTGACCGTCAGGACGTAGCGGCGCTGCTCACCGGCCTGGAGACGGCGGGCGACCCGGTCACCGCGGTCGTCCACGCGGCCGCCTTCGTCGCGCTCGCCCCCCTCGACGGCACACCGATGTCCGCCTTCGAACAGATCGTCGCCGCCAAGGCCGCCGGCGCCGAACACCTCGACGCCCTGCTCGACCGCGAACTCGACGCCTTCGTGCTGTTCTCCTCGATCGCCGGAGTCTGGGGCAGCGGCGACCACGGCGCGTACGCCGCGGCCAACGCCTACCTCGACGCCCTGGCCCAGCACCGCCGGGCCCGCGGCCTCACCGCCACCACCGTCGACTGGGGCATCTGGCAGGCCGAGAACCCCTGGCAGGACCGCGTCGCCGGAGCGGACGCCGACCTGTTCAAACTGGAGCAGCACGGCCTGCCCCGGATCGCCCCCGACCTCGCGGTCCAGGCCCTGCGACAGGCACTGGACGACGACGAGACCGTACTCGCCGTCGCCGACGTCGACTGGGAGCGCTTCGCCGCCGTCTTCACCTCCAGCCGCCCCAGCCCGCTGCTCACCGGCATCCCCGAAGCCCGCCGCGCGCTGGCGGCCGCGACCGGCGACACGGAGGCACCCGCCGCCGCACTGCTGCGCCAACGGCTCACCGCCCTCGGCGAGTCCGAGCAGCACCGCCTGCTGCTCGACCTGGTCCGCACCCACGCGGCAGCCGTCCTCGGCCATCCCTCGGTGGACGCGATCCGGCCCGGCGCGGCCTTCCAGGACCTGGGTTTCGCCTCCCTCACCGCGGTCGAACTCCGCAACCGCCTCAACACCGCCACCGGGCTGCGGCTGCCGTCCACCCTGATCTTCGACCACCCGTCGTCCGTCGCGCTCGCCCG
Organism: Kitasatospora purpeofusca; assembly: GCF_000718025.1. Taxonomy (GTDB): domain Bacteria; phylum Actinomycetota; class Actinomycetes; order Streptomycetales; family Streptomycetaceae; genus Kitasatospora; species Kitasatospora purpeofusca. Next base: position 2,032 of record NZ_JODS01000056.1, on the reverse strand, counting down.
GGAGATCCGCGCCGAACTGCTCGGCCGGCAGACCGCCGAGCCGCGCCCCGACGACCCGGACACCGCCGCGCACACGCCCGCGTCCGATGACGACACGATCGCGATCGTGTCCATGGCCTGCCGCTTCCCCGGCGGCATCGGCACCCCCGAGGACCTGTGGCGCCTGCTCGCCGACGGCGGCGACGCCGTCTCGGACCTCCCCACCGACCGCGGCTGGGACGTCGAAGCCCTCTACGACCCCGACCCCGACCGCCCCGGCACCTCGACCACCCGGCGCGGCGGCTTCCTGCACGACGCGGCCGAGTTCGACGCGGAGTTCTTCGGCATCTCGCCGCGCGAGGCCCTGGCCATGGACCCGCAGCAGCGGCTGCTCCTGGAGACCACCTGGGAGGCGATCGAACGCGCCGCCATCGACCCGGCCGCCCTGCGCGGCAGCCGCACCGGAGTGTTCACCGGTGTCAACTACGCCGACTACGCGGCCGTCGTCGCCCGGTCGGAGGAAGGCGACGGCCACCTGCTCACCGGCAGCGCACCCAGCGTCGTGTCCGGCCGGGTCGCCTACACCCTGGGCCTCGAAGGCCCCGCGGTGACCATCGACACGGCCTGCTCCTCCTCGCTCGTCGCCATGCACGTCGCGGGCCGGGCGCTGCGCGGCGGCGACTGCTCGCTCGCCCTGGTCGGCGGCGTCGCCGTGATGGCGACCCCCGGCGCCCTGATCAGCTTCTCCCGTCAGCGGGGACTCGCCGAGGACGGCCGCTGCAAGGCCTTCTCGGACGACGCGGACGGCATGGGCATGGGCGAGGGCGTCGGCGTCCTGCTGCTGGAGCGGCTGTCGGACGCCCGCCGCAACGGACATCCGGTCCTGGCGGTGGTCCGCGGCTCCGCCGTCAACCAGGACGGCGCCAGCAACGGACTCTCCGCCCCCAACGGCCCCTCGCAGCAGCGGGTGATCCGGGCGGCGCTGGCGGACGCGGGCCTGACGGCGTCCGAGGTGGACGTGGTGGAGGCGCACGGCACCGGTACCACGCTCGGCGACCCGATCGAGGCCCAGGCCCTGCTGGCGACGTACGGTCAGGACCGGCCAGCAGAACGACCCCTGCTGGTCGGATCCCTCAAGTCCAACCTCGGCCACGCCCAGGCGGCGTCGGGGGTGGCAGGGGTCATCAAGACGGTGCTGTCCATGCGCCACAGGCAGGTGCCCCGGACCCTGCACGTCGGCAGGCCCTCCGGCCACGTCGACTGGACGCGCGGCGCGCTGGCCCTCGCGACCGAGCAGCAGCCCTGGCCGCTCCACGGTCGCCCCTTGCGGGCGGGTGTGTCCTCCTTCGGCCTGAGCGGCACCAACGTCCACGCCATCCTCGAACACACCCCCCTGGAGGACGACGGCCCGCCGGCCGAACGCACCCCCCTGCCGGCGGTGCCCTGGCTGCTGTCGGCGAAGAGCCCGAGGGCGCTGCGCCTCCAGGCCGACCGTCTGCGCGGCCATCTGGACGGCGACCCCGAGACCGACCCGCGCGACATCGGGTCCGCCCTGCACGCGCGCACCGCCTTCGAGTACCGGAAGGCACTGGTCGGGGACCAGGACCAACTGCGCACCCTGCTAGGGCAGATGGCCGACGACGACTCGGGGGCGTGGGACGGCGGCCGCCCGGTCGACGGTCGTTCGGTGTTGGTGTTCCCGGGTCAGGGTTCGCAGTGGGTGGGGATGGCTGCGGGTCTGTTGGCCGGGTCGGAGGTTTTTGCGGGGCGGATGGCGGAGTGTGAACGGGCTCTGGCTCCTTATGTCGACTGGTCGTTGGCGGAGGCGTTGGGTTCGGAGGCTCTGCTGGCGCGCGTCGATGTGGTGCAGCCGGTGCTGTGGGCGGTGATGGTGTCGCTGGCGGAGGTGTGGCGTTCGTTCGGTGTGGTGCCGGACGCTGTGGTGGGCCACTCCCAGGGTGAGATCGCGGCCGCCTGTGTGGCCGGCGGCCTGAGTCTCGACGACGGGGCCAGGGTCGTCGCGTTGCGTTCCCGCGCGATCAAGGTGCTGGCG
>NZ_JODS01000055.1 GCF_000718025.1 Kitasatospora purpeofusca | reverse complement strand
CTCCGTGCTCGACCTCGCCTACGGCACCGCCGGCGCCTCCCGGGTCGCCCTCATCACCGACGCCATGGGCGCCGCCGGCATGGGCGACGGCCTCTACCCCCTCGGCCCGCTCCAGGTCGAGGTCAAGGACGGCGTCGCCATGCTCACGGACGGCAGCTCCATCGCCGGATCCACCCTCACCCTGGACCGGGCGCTGCGGCGCTGCCTCACCGTCGGGGGGCTCACGTGGAACCAGGCCGTGGAGTCGCTCTCCACCGTCCCGGCCCGCCTGCTCGGCCTCGCCGACAAGGTCGGCACCCTGGAGACCGGCAAGCTCGCCGACCTCGTCGTGGTCGACTCCACCAGCTACGACCTGGTCGCCGTCATGCGCCGCGGCCAGTGGATCCTCGGCGGCGACCGCTTCGCCCCGATCACCACCGCCCGACCCGAGCCGACGCACCGAGGGGGCGGCCCCGAGGACATTCGGGATGCGCAGTGGTGATCGATGTGGTGATCGATATTGCGCAAAGCTGGCCTCGGGCTCTATAGATTAAGCACTATTGAGCAGGAACTGCTTGGAGGGACAGCCATGAGCCATGTGGACGTGGAGATCGCCAGCCAGCCCGACTGCTGGCGCCGCGCACTCGAGCTGACGCCCCGGGGGCTGCCGGAGCCGGGCGAGCGGGTGGCGGTGATCGGCTGCGGCACCTCGCTGTACATGGCGCAGGCCTACGCCGCCCTGCGGGAGGGTGCCGGGCTGGGGGAGACCGACGCCTTCGCGGCCTCGGAGTTCCCGCACCGGCGGCGCTACGACCGGGTGCTGGCGATCACCCGCTCCGGGACCACCACCGAGGTCGTCGAGGCGCTCGGCCGGGTGAGCTCGGGCGAGACCGTGGCCGTCACCGCCGACGGGGCGACCCCGGTCGCCGGTGCGGCCCGCTCCCTGGTGGTGCTGGACTTCGCCGACGAGCGGTCCGTGGTGCAGACCCGGTTCGCCACCACCGCGCTGGTCCTGCTGCGCGCCCGGCTCGGGCTCGCCCCCGCGGACCTGCCGCGCCAGGCCGAGCTGGCACTGGCCGAACCGCTGCCCGAAGGGGCCTCCGCCGCACGGCAGTTCACCTTCCTCGGGGCCGGGTGGACCTGCGGCCTCGCCCACGAGGCGGCGCTCAAGGTGCGCGAGGCCTCGTACTCCTGGGCCGAGTCCTACCCGGCGATGGAGTACCGTCACGGGCCGGTCAGCGTCACCGCCCCCACCAGCGCCGTCTGGTTCTTCGGCGCCCCGCCCGCCGGACTGGAGGACGAGGTCCGGGCCCTGGGCGCCACCGTCTCGGTCTCCCCGCTCGACCCGCTCGCCGACCTGGTGCGGGCCCAGCGGCTGGCCGTCGAGGTGGCCGTCTCGCTCGGCCTCGACCCGGACCGGCCGCGCAACCTGACCCGCTCGATCATCCTGGACCGGCCGTGACCGCCCCGTCCGCGGCGCCGACCGGCCGCCGGGTACCGCGGTCGGAGGGAGGCCGGGTGTCGCGGTAAGCGCCCACCGGCCCGCCGGCCGGACCCTCAGCCCCTGTCGGACCGTCGCGGTCCGCGGGGGCCGAAGGTCGTTCCGTCGGCAGCCCGGGCTGCTCGCGATCTGCAAATCTATGCTCAATATTGCTTGAAAGAGCCTCAGTTCAAGCACTTGACGACATGTCATGACCCTTGCTGTCATGGCGGGGCACCGCCCTCCCCGGCCTGCGGCCCCTCGCCGCGCGGGCCTTCCTCACTCCCTCCCCAGGAGGACAGCGTGAGCGCTGCCGCCGCCCCACCCACCCGCCGACCACGGGCCGTCCGCCACCGACGGACGGCCGCCGCCCTGATCCTGACCCTGCTCGGGGCCCTGCTGACCGCGCTCGGCCCGGCCCTTCCGGCCCGGGCCGCGACCGCCGGGAACGCCGCCTCGGTCACCCGCGCCGGTGACACCTTCACCGTCCGGACGTCCAGCGCCGCCGCCGCCCGGATCGTCGTCGCCCGCGCCGACGTGTTCCGGATCTGGCTCTCCCCGGACGGCTCCTTCACCGACGACCCGGCCGGCTCCGACCTCGCGACCACCACCTCCTTCGGCACGGTCGGCGCCACCCTCACCGACGCCGGCGCGTACTGGCGGATCGGCACCCCCGCCATCAGCCTGCGGATCAACAAGAAGCCGCTGACCTTCGCGCTCTACCGGGCCGACGACACCACCCTGGTGTGGGCCGAGTCGCAGCCGACCAGCTGGAGCGCCGGCCGCACCACCCAGTACCTCGGCCGCGCCGCGGACGAGCAGTTCTACGGCACCGGCCTGCACCTCGGCGAGTGGGCCCTGCGCGACCGGACCGTCCCGGTCGCGGTCTCGAACAAGTGGACCGAGGGCACCAACGCCAGCCCGGCGCCGTTCTACATGTCCACCAACGGCTACGGCGTCATGCGCAACACCTGGGCACCCGGCTCCTACGACTTCCGCACCCCGACCGCGCTCAGCCACGACGAGAAGCGCTTCGACGCCTGGTACTTCGCCGGCGACTCGCTCAAGGACGTGCTCGACGGCTACACCGACGTCACCGGCAAGCCCTTCCTCGCACCGATGTGGGGCCTGGAACTCGGCAACGCCGACTGCTTCAACGCCTCCAACCCGGCCTACCAGGGCGACCACAACCGCGCCCGCCACCAAACCACGCCCGACGTGGTCGGCTACGCCGCCGACGCCCGCGCCGCCGACATGCCCTCGGGCTGGATCCTGCCCAACGACGGCTACGGCTGCGGCTACACCGCCCTGCCGTCCACCGTCGCCGCCCTGAACGACAAGGGCTTCCGGACCGGCCTGTGGACCTCCACCGGCCTCTCCGGCATCGATCAGGAGGTCGGCACGGCCGGATCCCGGGCCGTCAAGACCGACGTCGCCTGGATCGGCAGCGGCTACAAGTACGCCTTCGACGGGGTCGAGCAGGCCGTCGCGGGCATCGAGGACAACTCCGACGCCCGCCGGTTCGTCTGGACCGTCGACGGCTGGGCCGGCACCCAGCGCAACGCCGTCGTCTGGACCGGCGACACCAGCGGCACCTGGGACGCCATACGCTGGCACGTCCCCTCGATCGCCGGCGCGGGCCTGTCCGGCCTCAACTACGCCTCCGGCGACATCGACGGGATCTTCGGCGGGAGCCCGCAGACCTACGTCCGCGACCTCCAGTGGAAGGCCTTCACCCCGGCCTTCATGACCATGTCCGGCTGGGGCGCCACCAACCCCTCGGCCGGGTACCAGGACAAGCAGCCCTGGCGGTTCGCCGAACCGTACGCGTCGATCAACCGCAAGTACCTGCAGCTCAAGATGCGGCTGATGCCCTACCTCTACACCATGGGCCGGACCGCCAACGAGACCGGCGTGCCCTCCACCCGGGCCCTGGTGCTGGAGTACCCGGACGACCCGGTGGCCCGGGGCAACGCCACCTCCGGCGAGTTCATGGCCGGCGACTCCTTCCTGGTCGCACCGGTCGTCAGCGACACCGCCGTCCGCAACGGGATCTACCTGCCGGCCGGCAGCTGGACCGACTACTGGAGCGGCAAGGTCTACCAGGGCCCCGGCTGGCTCGACGGCTACGCCGCCCCGCTCGACACCCTGCCGCTGTTCGTCCGCTCGGGCGCGATCGTCCCGATGTGGCCGCAGATGAACTACACCGGCGAGAAGGCCGTCTCCACCCTGACCTACGACGTCTACCCGCGCGGCGACTCCACCTTCAGCCTCTACGAGGACGACGGGCTGACCCGCGCCTACCAGAACGGCGCCTACGCCCGGCAGCGGGTGGACGTGCACGCACCGGCCGCCGGCCGGGGCGACGCCGTCATCAGCGTCGGCGCGGCCGACGGCAGTTACACCGGGAAGGCCGCCGCGCGCGGCTACGAGTTCACCGTGCACAGCGCGACCGCGCCCACCTCGGTCTCGGTCGGCGGGACGCCGCTCCCGGCCCTGGCCGGCAAGGCCGCCTACGACAGCGCGAGCAGCGGCTGGTACTACGACCCGGCCGACCGCGCCGGGGTGCTGTGGGTCAAGGCCGGCAGCCGGTCCGAGGCGTTCACCGTGACCGCCGCCGGGATCACCGCGGCGCCCGGCACCCCGGTCGGCACGAGGTCCGCGCCGATCCCGCAGACCGGCTGGAAGGTCGTCGCCGCCGACAGCCAGGAGACCGCCGGCGAGAACGGCGCCGCCGCCAACGCGATCGACGGCAACCCCGCGACGATCTGGCACACCAAGTGGTCGGGCGGCGCCGCCCCGCTGCCGCACGAGATCCAGATCGACCTCGGCGCCCGCTACGCCGTCGACGGCCTCGGCTACCTGCCCCGGCAGGACGGCGGCGTCAACGGCCGGATCGGCCGGTACGAGGTGTACGTCTCCGACAGCACCACCGCCTGGGGCAGCCCGGTGGCCACCGGCTCCTTCGCCGACACGGCCGCCCTGCAACAGGCGTCCTTCACCGCCGCGTCCGGCCGCTACCTGCGCCTTCGGGTCCTGAGCGAGGCCGGCGGCCGGGGCTCCTGGACCAGCGCGGCCGAGATCACGGCCACCGGTGCCAAGGCGCCACCGGGAGCCGCCGGGGGCTGATCCCCCCGGCCGGGTCGCGACCCGAAGGCCCCCGGTCCGCAGACCGGGGGCCTTCGTGCCGTGCCGTGCCGTCGGCGTCGGCGACGGCGAGGGCGAGGGACGATCGGGCCGGGAAAACCCGGGTGACGCGAGGCAGCGAGTCTTCCTAGGCTGACGCCCCATGGACGTCAACGCGCACCTGCTGAACGTGGTCGATGTCGAGGCCACCTGCTGGGAGGGGCAGCCACCGCCCGGCCAGGTGAGCGAGATCATCGAGATCGGGCTCACCGTGGTCGACCTGCGGGCGGGCGAGCGCCTCGCCAAGCACCGGCTGCTGGTGCGCCCGGCCCGGTCGGAGGTGAGCGCGTTCTGCACCGGCCTGACGGGGCTGACCCCGGCCGAGGTGGCCGACGGCCTCTCCTTCACCGAGGCGTGCCGGACGCTGGCGGCCCTGCACCGGACCGGCTCGGTCCCCTGGGCCAGCTGGGGCGACTACGACCGGAACCAGTTCACCCGGCAGTGCCGGCAGACGGGTGCGGAGTATCCCTTCGGCCACCGCCACACCAACGCCAAGGTGGCCTTCACCGCCTCCTACGGCCTGCGCAGACGCCCGGGCATGGCCCAGGCCCTCACCGTGGCCGGCCTCCCGCTGGAGGGCCGGCACCACCGTGGCGACGACGACGCGTGGAACATCGCCGCCCTGGTCCTGGCCGTCGCGGCCCGCGGCGACTGGCCGTAGGTCAGCGTTCTCGCGAACTCGGACGGGGCGGAGCGCGAACACGACGCGGGCAGGTCCCGCCCGGCCGCGAACGGCCGGGCGGGACGGGCGGGACGGGCGGGACGGGCGGGACCGGCGCCGCCGGTCGGTCAGGCCGCCGGGAGGCGCGGGGTGCGCGGCGGGGTGGTGCGGCGGTCGCCGGTGGCCTCGAAGGCGGCGGCCAGGCGCAGCAGGGCGGTGTCGTCGTAGGCGCGGCCCGCGAAGGTGAGGCCCACCGGCATGCCGATGTCGGCCATGGTGCCCATCGGCACGGTGACGGTCGGGATGCCGAGGTGGCGCGGCACGAGGTTGCCGTTGGCGACCCATACGCCGTTGCGCCAGCCGAGGTCCGCGGAGGCCTCGTTCACGTCCATGTCGGCCGGGCCCACGTCGGCGACGGCGGGGAAGACCACGGCGTCGAGGCCGAGTCCGTCCATCCACTGCTCCAGGTCGATCCGGCGGGTCTCCTCCAGCCCGCGCAGGCCCTGCTCCAGGAGCGGGATCTCGGTGACCGAGGCGTAGGGGTGCTCGCGCACCTGGGTCGGGTAGTCGGTGATCGTGTCGTCGAAACCGGCGTAGCGGTCGGGCAGTTCGCCCTGGTGCTTGGGCCAGATGCGGTCGGCGTCGACCTCGGCGAGGCTCGGGAGGGCGGGGTCCGCGTTGGCGCGCAGGAAGTCGTCCCAGGCCCAGGCGGAGAGGTCGAGGATCTCGCGGTCCAGGAAGTCGGCGCCGATCAGGCCCCGGGTCTTCAGGGACGGCGCGCCGGGGCGGTCGGACTCGTAGTTGGTCACCACGGGGAAGTCGACCTCGACGACCTCGGCACCGGCGGCCTCCAGGTCGCGGCGGGCCTCCTGCCACAGGTCGATCACCGAGGCGCGGGTGTCGATCCGCTCGCCGGTCTGGCCGCCGATGCCGCCCTCGGGGTTGGTCCCGGCGTCCGGGTCGGCGTTGATGTACATCCGGGGCACGCCGACGCGCTTGCCGGCGAGCGCTGCCCGGGCCGCCGAGGTGTCGGCGGGGGCGAGCGCCGGGTAGGAGTCCGGCCGGACCGTCGAGGCTGCGGGGATCGGCACCCAGGGCTGGGTCCGCCACAGGTCGCCGCGGGTGTCCTGGTCGTCGGCGACGACGACGTCGAGCAGTTCGAGCAGGTCGGCCATGGTGCGGGTGTGCGGGACGACGACGTCCATGGTCGGGACGAGCGGCCAGTTGCCGCGCACCGAGATCACGCCCCGGCTGGGGGTGTAGGCGCACAGGGCGTTGTACGAGGCGGGCGCGCGGCCCGAGGACCAGGTCTCCTCGCCGAGTCCGAACGCGCCGAAGGAGGCGGCGGTGGCGGTGCCCGAGCCGTTGGAGGAGCCGGAACCGTAGGCGCTGGTCAGCCAGTCGGCGCTGTAGGGGCTCTCGGCGCGGCCGTAGACGCCGCGCTGCATGCCGCCGTTCGCCATCGGCGGCATGTTGGTGAGGCCGATGAGCACGGCGCCGGCGGCGCGCAGCCGCTCGATCGCGAAGGCGTCGCGCTGGGCGACGAGGTGCTCGAACGCGGGGGAGCCGGCGGCGGCGGTCAGGCCCTTGGCGAGGTAGCTGTCCTTGGCGGTGTAGGGGATGCCGTCGAGCGGGCCGAGGCTCTCGCCGCGGGCGCGCCGGGCGTCCGAGGCCTCGGCGTCGGCGCGGGCGTCCGGGTTCATCACGACGAGCGAGTTGAGCGCGGTGGCGGTGCCGGGACGGTCGTACGCCTCGATCCGCGCGAGGTAGGCGTCGAGCAGGCCGACCGCGGTGGTGCGGCCCGTCTCCAGCGCGGCCCGCAGGTCGGCGATACCGGTCTCGACGACGTCGAACGGGTGGGTCATGGGGTTCGTCTCCAAGGTGGTTCGGTGGAAGCGGAAGGTTCGATGGAACAGGTGAACAGGTGAGCAGGTGAACGGGCCGGAGGCGCCCCGGCCGGGAGGCCGGGGCGCCGGAGAGCCCGGGGGTCGGAGGGACTAGACGACGGCGGGTGCGAGCTCCTCGGTGTGCGGGCGGTCCCGGTCGGCCTCGCCCATCCGCCGGTCGGGGCGGCGCGCGAGCAGGTAGCCGAGGCCGGCCAGGGTCACCGTGCCGACGCCGAGCGGTGCCGCCCAGATCTGGTACCACGGCGCCCCGGCCGGGGAGAGGACGGCGCGCGGCCAGCAGATGTTGACCACCTCGAAGCCGGTCCACAGCACCGCGAGCAGGTTCAGCGGGGTGCCGAGGCGCCCGTAGCGGACCGCGCCGGCGGGCGTCCAGCGCCCGCGCAGCCGCGCGGTCAGGGCGACGAGGGTGAGCAGGAAGAACGGCACGAAGGTGGCGGCGCCGCCGAAGGTGATCAGGCTGCCGATGGCCGAGGTGCTCAGCCCCAGCGGCAGCGCGGCGCAGCTGACCAGCGAGGCGGCGACCAGGCCGCCGATCGGTGCCCGGTGCCGGTTGACCTTGCGGACGTGGCGGGAGAAGGGGAAGACGTCGTCGCGGGCGAGCGAGTAGAGGCCGCGGGCGGCGCCGCCCTGGGAGGCCATCAGGCACGCGGTGAAGCTGATCAGGACGACCAGGACGAAGGGCTTGTCGGCCCAGCCGCCGAAGGCGTGGGTGACGGCGGTGGTGACCGGGTCGAGGTCCTGGCGGGCGACCACCTCGGCGGGGGCCGGGTGGGCGAGCGCGACCGCGACCGCGTTGAGGATCACCACGAGTCCGACCGCGAGCAGCGACCACCACATGGCCCGGGGCACCTGCCGTTCGGCGTCCTTGGTCTCCTCGGCGGTCGACACGCAGGCGTCGAAGCCGATGAACGCCCAGCCGGCGACGGCCACGGCCGCGAGCACGGCGCCGGTGTCGCTGATGCCCAGGGCCTTCGGCGCGTCCAGCATGTCGGTGAGCAGGCCGAAGCCGTGCTCCCGGAAGAACAGCAGCAGGGTGAGGCCGACCACGACGGAGGCGACCGCCTCGGCGGCGATGCCGAGGCCGACGAAGCGGCGCAGCAGGTTGATGCCGTAGGCGTTGACCAGGGTGCAGGCGAGCACGAAGCCGACCGAGGCGAGCACCTGCTCGGCGGGTGTGGGGACGGCGCCGAAGAGCGCGAACAGCCAGGGGGAGGCGAGGTAGGCCACGGTGGTGTTGCCGAACATCACGGCGAACTGCCACAGCCAGCCGCTCAGCCAGGCGACGCCCGGACCGGCCAGCCGCTTGCTCCACTGGTAGGCGCCGCCGGCCAGCGGCCACTGCGAGGCGAGCTCGGAGTAGACGGCGACGACCAGGCACTGCCCGAGCAGGCACAGCGGCAGCGCCCAGACCCAGGCCCCGCCCGCGACGCCCATGCCGACCTGGACGGCCGCGTACAGGCCGACGACCGGGGAGACGACGGCGAAGCCCATGGAGATGTTGCCGAGCACGTTCAGGCTGCGTCTCAGCTCCTGCCGGTAGCCGAGTGCTGCCAGCCGGTCGTCGTCGGTCGGGGTGTTCTCGGCCACGTGCTGCGCCCTCCAGATAAAACTAACTTTGTTAGCGTCCGCTGTTGATCTGGCACGATAGCCCCCGAACAGGAAGAGCGGAAGAGGGGATCTGCCGGTGGGCCGACCGAGCAAGGCACTGCTGACCCGCGAGCGGATCGCGCGCGCGGCGCTCCAGGTGGTGGACGAGGATGGCCCCGACGGCCTCACCATGCGGGCGCTGGCGGAACGGCTCGGGGTCAAGGCCGCCTCGCTCTACAACCACATCGAGAGCAAGGACGCCCTGGTCGACACCGTCTCCGAGCTGGTCAACAGTGAGATCGACCACGAGCCGCTGGGCGACGCCGACTGGCGCTCCGGCCTGGCCGCCTACGCGCGCGGCTACCGCGCCGTCTTCGTCCGGCACCCGAACGCGGTCTCGCTGCTCGCCCGCCGCCGCGTCGTGGCGGACAACGCCCTGCGCGGCTACGACGCGCTGCTCGCCCTCCTCGGCCGGGCCGGCCTCGGTCCGGCGGACGCGGCCGAGGTCGCTGCGGCCCTGGACTTCCTCGTCCTCGGCTCGGCCCTGGAGACCTTCGGCGCCGGCTTCACCCGCGAACCGGCCGGCTACCGGCCCGAGTACCCGGCGCTCGCGGACGCCCTCGACGGCGCCTACGCCGACGGGAGCGGTGCCACGGAGCTCGACGACCGGGGCTTCGAGCTGGGGCTGCGCCTCCTGGTCGACGGCGTGGAGCTCCGCACCCGGTAGCGGAACCCGGCGGCCCTAGTTACGCCTCGGGCAACGGGCGAAGGATGACGGGTCGACAACGGTACCGACGCCTGGGGGAGTTGGTGCCGTTAGGGCACCCTAATCGCATTGGAGTGTTTCCGAAGCCCCGGGCCGTCGGTCGATCGTCACATCGGGGATGCTGTTGGTGATCTTCACTGGCGCGAGTGGTGTTGTCGCCTTTCGGCTGATTGTGCCTGTGCCTGTCTGCTGTCCTGGCCTGGAGATCGGGCGGATCAGAGGGGTGGACTGCGGTGGCGATGGGTTCATGGTCCGGGCGGGAGATCCCGCCGCTGACCGCACGGATGGCACGGGCGAGCAATCCTCGGGGCACAGCTGCGATGTGGGTGCGTTGCCGTTATCGCGGCACCGCGAAGACTCACCTCCAGCACGTTCTCACCGCGGCCGGAACCAACATCATCCGCCTCAGCCAGCACCGCGACGATGGCGGATCAACCGACCGAAGGGGCCCGACGACCCGCTTCCAGCACCTGTGTCAACAACTGAACGACGGGACTCGAACCCGTCGCTCATGAAGATCACCAACAGCATCCATCGGGTGTGTCAGAGCCGTCTCGTGGTGAACAGGGTGGTCCCGCGTTCCGGGTCCACTTCCTTGCGCTCGGTCTCGGTGAACCCGACCTTGGCCAGAACACGGCGAGAAGCGGTGTTCCAGTCCCAGACCGTGGCCCACAGGCGTTCGTGTCCGGACGACCTCGCCCAGTCCAGAACCACCAACGAGGCCTCGGTCGCGTATCCCTGACCCCAGACCCGGCGCAGTAGCTCGAACGCCAGTTCCAGCTCCCCGGCCGCTCCTCGCCCGGTGTCCACCAGCCCGCAGTAGCCGATGACGTCGTGCGAGGCCTTCCGCTCGACCGCCAGCAACCCGCTCGACCACAGCTCGTTGGTGCGGATCGAATCCTCGAGCTCCGCGACCGTGGGATGCCCGTCCGCGTCGATCCGGCGGTGCGGCGGCACGCGTGGATCACGTTCGGTCCACAGTTCACGCTGGACGACGGCCTCGGCCACCCGCCAGGGCCTGAGCAGCAGGCGATCCGTCTCGAGTACCACCGCGCTGTCCGCACTCGCGCCATCTGTCATGTCAGCAACCATCTCACGGGCGAACGCGCTGCCGTGCGACGGGGTGCGAGGTCGGTCCTGCCGCCCACTGCTCCCGTCCACTCCTCGACGGGTGCGTCCGGGGCCGCCGCGCCCGATCCCGCGTGACACTTCGGGTGCGATCCGCGATGATCTCGTGCGTCGTGCGCGTGTTCGAGATGACAGCCGGTCATGTCGACCGCGGACAAGAACCTCTGGGGGGATTCCTTGGACAAGCGAGCATTCGCCGGGCTGGCGGCGATCGCCGTCGTCGGTCTCGGCGTCGTCGCGCCGGGCGAGGCCGGTGCGGCCGACCGGCCGACGCTGTACGTCGATCAGAACGGCTGCGCGCCTCAGCCCGACGGCAGCGCCATGTATCCGTTCTGCACCATCCAGGCCGCCGCCGACGTGGTCCAGCCCGGTCAGACGGTCCTGGTCACCGGGGGTGTCTACCGTGAGCGGGTGACCGTGCGCCGCTCGGGCACGCCGGACCGGCCGATCGTCTTCGCGGCCGGTGCCCTCGGTAGGTACAACAACGGGGTCCTGCTGACCTCCCCCTACCAGGCCGCCGGGACCGAGACGGGCTTCCTCTTCTCCGGCGTCCACGACGTGGAGCTCCGGAAGTTCACCTTCAGCGGGCTCGGGACCGCGGTCGCCGCGGACGCGTCGACCCGGGTGCGGATCACGGACAGCACATTCCACCCGGAGCTCCTGAACGGCATGCCGTCGCGGCCCCAGGTGTCCGTCCGCAACTCCTCCGAGGACGTCACCGTCCAGCAGAACAACTTCGACTACGCGCCGTTCGGCGGGATCGAGGTCGCCTCCGGCGCCCGGGGCACCCTGGTCACGGCCAACCGGATCGAGAACACCGGTGGCACCGGCATCACTGTCGTCGACGCCCCCGGTACGAAGATCACCAACAACGACGTGACCGGGGCCTGCGGCAACAGCATCGCCCTCACCGGTGCCTCGTCCGGCTCGCTGGTCGAGAACAACATCGTCGCGAAGGTACGGCCCGGTGCGGACCCGACGGTCTGCCCGGCAGGATCCTCGCCCGCCGAGATCGCGGTGGCGGACGCGGCCGCGGAGAGGCTCACCCTCGACTACAACATCGTCTGGGCCGACGCCGGAACGGCGGCCTACCGCTGGTCCGGAACGGCGTACTCCTCGGCCACCGAGCTCCGGGCCGCCACCGGCCAGGGCGCCCACGAGTACCACGGCGACCCGCAGCTCGACCGGAACGGCACGCCGCTCGCGGGCTCGCCCGCCCTGGACTCGGGTGACCCGACCGCGCCCTGGGCCGGTTCCGACCTGTGGCAGCGGCCCGAGGCCGACAACCCCCTCGTCACCTCCCCGGCGGGGCAGGGCCCGCGCGACCGCGGGGCGTTGGAGATGCAGGCCGTCGAATCCTTCGGCTTCGGGCCGACCGTCCTCGCCGGGGCCGCGCCCCTGGCCGTCTCGCTGACGCCCGAGCCGGTCCTCAACTGGCCGACGGAGCTGAGCTACCGCGTCGACTTCGGCGACGGCTCGCCGACCGCCTCCGGCACCGGTCAGGCCGTGAACCACGTGTACACCAGGCCCGGCACGGAACCGTACATCACCGTCACGGCCACCGCGTCCAACGGCCACCGCGTCACCGGCCGGGCGCAGGCGCACGTGCGCTACCCGGCGGGCGGCTACGTCGCCGTGCCGCCGACCCGGGTACTGGACACCCGGACCGGCCTCGGCGGCGGGAGCGCCGCGCCCTTCGGCCACGGCGAGCAGAAGGACCTCACCGTCCCGGGGATCCCGGCCGGCACCACCGCGGTCGTGCTCAACCTCACGGCCGTCACGCCCACGGACAGCGGCCACCTGGACGTCTGGCCGGCCGGTGATCCCGCGCCCGGCACCTCCAATCTGAACTTCACACCCGGCCAGATCGTCTCCAACCTGGTCACCGTCCCGGTGAACGCCGACGGCACCGTGACCCTGCGCAACAGTGCCGGGGCCACCGACGTGGTGGCCGACCTGTCCGGCTACTACCGGCCGAACGACGGGGCGCGCTTCACCGCGATGCTCCCGCAGCGGCTGGTCGACACCCGCGACACCGGCAGCCCGCTGGGCGGCGGCGACGTGCTCGCCGTCCAGGTGGGCGGGAACGCGGGGGTGCCGTCCTCCGCCACCGCGGCCGTCCTCAACATCACCGCGACCGAGGGCGAGCGGGACAGCTTCCTCACCGCCCACGCGTCGGGCACGCCCCGGCCGGGCACCAGCAGTGTCAACTACGCCGCCGGTCGGACCGTCGCCAACCAGGTGGTCGTCCCGATCGGCGCCGACGGCCGCGTCGCCATCGACAACAACGACGGCTCCACCCACGTCGTCGTCGACATCGCCGGCTACTACGACACCTACGGCGCCGACCTGTTCACCCCGGTGCGCCCGGCCCGGCTGCTCGACACCCGGCAGTCGTACCCGGGCGTGATCGGCTCCGACCGGTCCACGTCCGTCGGGCTGCCGCCGGGCCTGGACGGCGGGGTGAACCCCGACGCGCTCGTGCTGAACGCCACGGCGGTCCAGCCCACCACGGACACCCACCTGTCGGTCTGGGCGGGCGTTCGAACGATCGCCAGCAACGTCAACGTGGTCCGGGGCGGTGTCGCGGCCAACCACGTCACCACCCGGGTCGACGAGCGCCGCGGGTTCAACCTGTACAACCACGCGGGGTCGACCCACGCGGTCGCCGACCTGTTCGGCTACTTCAGCAAGGACTGACGCGGATGCGCCGCGGCACGGGCCGGAACCCCACCCGGGGTGCCGGCCCGTGCCGCGCGTCGGGCTCGATGGCCGGATCCAGACCGGAAGCACCCGGCCATCGGGCCCGACGCGCTCAGAGGCCGAAGTGCGCCACCGCGAGCCCGGCGACCGCGTCCGGTTCCAGGTGGGTGTTGTCGATCAGCAGGTGCGCCTCGGGCATGTGCGCGAAGTCGTTGACGGAGTTGAGCCGGAACCTGGTGTCCATGTCGACCAGGTTGGCGTTGGACCACGCGAGGTCGCGCTTGGACGCCTTCTCCGAGAGCCGCGACTCGCCCGCGTTGCGCTCCAGCCGCACGTCCTGGTCGGCGCTCAGCTCCAGGAACAGCACCCGGGCGCCGCGCTCGCGGAAGGGGGCCGCGTACCGTTCGACCAGTGCCGCGTCCTCGGGGTCCTCGAAGTCCCAGACCAGGGTGAACACCAGCCCGGGCAGGTCCGAGGCGGCGGCCTCGGCCAGGATCTGCTCGCGGAAGGCGTGGTTCAGGCGCTGGAACTGCGGTGACTCGTAGGGGAACAGCCGGAGCAGCGGCTCGATGGTCAGATGGTTGTGGAAGAGCCGGAAACCCGTGCGCTCGGCGATCGATCCGCCCACCGTCATCTTGCCGACCGCGGCCGGGCCGATGACGAAGAGCAGGGTAGGAGGGGTGCTGTTGGACATCGCTCCAGCATAGGAGCTTGGCGTGATCATGGTCGAATGCTCTCGGTCGGCTCTCGGTCGGCTCTCCGACGGGCGCCGACGCCCGCCGACTGCTGCGCGACCCCCAACACCTGAGCCGGGATGTCGGTGGCGTGCCGCCGAGGGACGGAAACACGCGCCCTCCCGGGCCCTATGGACCCGCCGTCGCCGGGGCCGCGGCATAGGATCACCGCCCGGAAGGCCCCCGCCCGTCCGAGCCGCTGCCCTGCCCGTTTCCCTGCCCTGCTCTGCCCGTGCCCCTGCCCGTGCCCATGCGGAGGAACCCGCCATGACCTACACCGTGGACTTCGAGACCGTGTCGACCGTCGGCCTGGAGTCGTCCCCCGTCGCGGACGCGCTCGCCGGCCTGCGGGCGAACGAGGCCCGGTACTTCCGGAACAAGTACGGCCACGTCTTCACGGTGGAGCCCGCGCAGGACGCCGCCGAGGCCGTCGACTGGGTGCACCGGATCCTGCTGGAGGAACGCGAGATCGTCATCGCGTCCCGGCCCCTCGAAGCCACGGCCTTCGAGGTCGAGGGCATCAGGATGGCCTACGTCTTCTACGAGAGCGGCCTGTCGGTGAACGTGATGTACACCGTCGAGGACGCCAAGAAGCGGGCGGTCGGATTCAAACTCTCGGAGGGAATGGAGGTCCCGGAGGAACTCGCCCAGCGGTTCAAGTTCGCCCGCCAGAAGTCCAAGCTCGCCGGGACGATCCGCGGTTCGTTCTTCGTCATCAAGAACGAGTACTAGGTTCGGTCCGGTCGGTCGCAGCGGCCCTCGGGCCCGGGGGGGCGGCCGTTCAGGTTCCCGAGGCCGCCAGGAACCTCAGCACCGCGAGGACGCGGCGGTGGTCCGCGTCGGCGGTGGGGAGGTCGAGTTTGGCGAAGATGTTGTTGATGTGCTTGGCCACCGCGCTCTCGCCGACCGTCAGTGCCTGCGCGATGCCGGCGTTGGAGCGGCCCTCGGCCATGACGCCGAGGACGTCGCGTTCGCGCGGGGTCAGCCTTTCCAGCGGGTCCAGGTCGCGGCGCAGCAGGAGTTGTGAGACGACCTGCGGATCCAGTGCCGTGCCGCCCTCCGCCACCCGCCGCACCGCCGCCACGAACTCCGCCACATCGGCGACGCGCTGCTTGAGCAGGTAGCCGACGCCGCCGGCGTTGGTGGAGAGCAGCTCGGCCGCGTACCGCTCCTCCACGTACTGCGACAGCAGCACCACCGCCGTCCCCGGCCAGCGCCGACGGATCTCCACCGCGGCGCGCACCCCCTCGTCGGTGAAGCCCGGCGGCATCCGGACGTCGACCAGCGCGAGTTCGGGCCGGTGCTCCGCCACCGCCGCCAGCAGGGCCTCGCCGTCCCCGACTTCGGTGGCGACCTCGAACCCGCCCATCTCCAGCACCTTGACCAGGCCGACCCGCAACAGCACCGAGTCCTCGGCGATCACCGCTCGCACGGCAACTCCGCCGTCACTGTGGTCGGTCCGCCGACGGGACTGCTGACCTGCAGGGTGCCGTCGAGGGAGCCGACCCGCTTGGCCAGCCCGCCCAGTCCCGTGCCGGCGCGGGCGTCAGCCCCGCCCAGCCCGTCGTCGGTGATGTTCACCCGCAGTACCTTACCGACCCGCCGGACGGTCACTTCGGCCCGCGTCGCGCGGGCGTGCTTGGTCACGTTGGTCAGCGCCTCCGAGACCACGAAGTACGCGACCGACTCCACGGCGGGCGCCGCCCGCTCCGCCAGATCGACCCGCAGGCGCACCGGCAGGGGCGTCCGGGCGGCCAGTCCGGACAGCGCCGCGTCCAGGCCCCGGTCCTCGAGCACGGCCGGATGCAGACCCCGGACCAGGTCGTTGAGTTCCTCGATCGCCTGCTTGGCCTCCAGGTGGGCCGCGGCGAGCGCTTCGCGGGCTCCGGGCGACAGGTCGGGCTGGGTGGCCATCGCCAGGCCCAGGTTGACCGCGAGCGAGACCAGCCGCTGCTGGGTGCCGTCGTGCAGATCGCGCTCGATCCGGCGACGCTCGGCGTCGACGGCCTCGATCAGGTCGGTGCGGCTCTGGTCCAACTCGTCCACCCGCTCGCGGAGTTGCTGGGCCGGACTGGGCCCGAGCAGAGCCATCGCCGCACGCGACTCACCGCGGGCCGCCGCCCCCGCCACCCATGGCAGGGCGCAGAGCAGGAGGAGTCCACCCAGCGTGTAGCCCGGCAGTTGCGTTGTGTAGTCGAACCACTCCTGGCGCACCTCCACCGGCAGCCCCCACGCCCAGGCGGAGCAGGTGGCACCCGCCAGGCCCACGGGCAGGGCCATGAGCACCAGCAGTTCCGACACCGCCAGGACCGGGCCCAGCAGGAGGTGGTAGCCGAGCTGCCGCCAGGTTCGCGGCGCGCGGAGCCAACGGGCGACCGCCGCCCCCGGCCACCGCCGCTCCGGCGCGGGCGCCGGCCGGGGGAGGAACACACCGAGCAGCACCCGGTGCCGGGCCCGCTGAACAGCCGTCAGCACCGGCACGCCGAGCAGGATCACGGCGGCCGAGGCGGCCAGCCCGAGCGGCCGGTTCCCGCCCTGGACGGAGGTCGTCGCGCCCCAGCTCCACACCGGCACCAGCCCGAGGTGTGGCAGGACACCGGCAGCCAGGAAGCCGGTGTCCCGCCGCGCCCGAAGGACCGGGCGCCGCAGCCCGGGAGGAATCTTCACGGCTCGAACCTAGAGCACCACGACCCGTGCGTGCCATGCGCCCAGGACCCGGTCCGATGGTGAAACCAGTACCACCAAGGAGCTGACACCAACGAGCTGACACCAACGAGCTGACTCACCGCCGCTTCAGGTCCTTGGCGCACGCTCTCCGCCGCCGCTCCCGCCCGGTTCGTGGCCGTCCTCGCCACCGACGCCACCGCCCCGGACACTGAAACAGAACGCCTCGGCCCACTGGGGAGCAACCATCGACGTCACGGGCGCCCTGGCCGAGGCCACCGGGGTGCACCCAGCCGTCCCGTACGGTCCGGGCGGAGAGTTCGGGCTCGGCCACGCAACAGGGTGCGCCAGGCTCTCCAGCGGCTCCGCGACCCGCTTGCTCCCCGTACCCGCGTCGTGTCGCGGTTCGCGCTATCGGGCCGCTATGCGCCTTGGGCAAGATCGATGTCGCAGGTCCGGTGGCGGTACACGCCGGGCACGACGAAGGCGTCCCGGTCGGCGCGCGACCCGTGGGAGCGGGCGCCCCGCCACGGTCCGGTGACTGATGGTCCTGCTCGCCGTGAAGGAGTCCGAACACACGATGGCGCACCCCGACGGTACAGAAGCACCGCTGCTGTGGACACTGGCCGGCAGCGGCAAGGAGTCGCTGGCGGCCGGCGCGCGCGGCCTGCACGCCTACCTGGCCGGTCGTGACGACTGGAGCCCCCAGGACATCGCGCTCACCCTCGCGCGCACCGCTTCCGAGGGGAGCCGGAGGGCGGCACTGGTGGCGGACGGCCGTGACGGATTCCTGCGGCGGCTGGACGCGCTCGCCGACGGCAGGAGCATGCCCGGCCTGGTGGAGGGTACCGCCGGGGCGGGTCGCCGGGTCGCCTTCGTGTTTCCCGGACAGGGCGCGCAGTGGCCCCGGATGGCGGTGGACCTGCTGGACACCTCCCCGGTGTTCCGCGACCGGATGGACGCGTGTGCGCAGGCCCTGGAACCGTTCGTCGACTGGTCGCCGATCGACGTGCTCCGCGACCCGGACGCGCCGGGCGCACCCGCCGGGGACCGCGCCGACGTGGTCCAGCCCCTGCTGTTCGCCGTGACGGTGTCGCTCGCCGCGCTGTGGTGCTCCCACGGTGTGGAACCGGCTGCCGTGCTCGGGCACAGCGTCGGCGAGGTCACCGCGGCCGCGGTCTGCGGCGCGCTGTCCCTGGACGACTCCGCGCGGGTGGTGGCCCTGTGGAGCCAGGCCCAGGCGACCCTGGCCGGGCAGGGCGACATGGTCTCGGTGCTGGCCCCGGCCGACGAGGTCGAGCCGCGGCTGCGCCGCTGGGACGGCCGCCTCGTGGTCGCCGCGCACAACGGCCCGCGGTCCGTGATCGTCTCCGGCGACCGCGACGCCGCGGCCGAACTCCTCGCCGACCTGGCCTCGGACGGGCTGCACGCACGGCGGATCGCGGTGGGCCTGGCCGCCCATTCCCCCCACATCGACGCGATCGTGCCCCGGATGCGCGCCGACCTCGCACCGATCCGGCCCCGCACACCTCAGCTGCCCTACTACTCGGGAGTGACCGGCGGACGGCTGGACGCCCCGGTACTGGACGCCGACTACTGGTGCCGCAACCTGCGCAACACCGTCGGGTTCCACCAGGCGACCGGGGCCCTGCTGCGGGACGGGCACGACGTCCTGCTGGAGGTCAGCCCGCACACCGTGCTGACCTCCGCCCTCGCGGACTGCGCGGAGGAACACGGTGCGCGGGCCGCCGTCCTCGGGACTCTGCGCCGGGACCAGGGAGGCCCGGGCCGGTTCCTGACCTCGCTCGGCGAGCTGTACGTGCACGGTGTCACCCCGGAACGGGACGCGCTGCCCGCCGAACAGCACGCCCGGGTACGGGAACTGCCGGCGGCCGCCCTGGCAGCGCTCGCCGAGCCCGGTCCGGCGGACGCGAACGGACCGGACGGCGCGGCCGGCACAGGCGGTGACCGGGATGCCGGCAGCGCGTTCCGCGCGGAGCTGGCCGGACTGGACGTACCGGAGCGGCGTGCCGCACTGGCACGGCTGGTGGGCGAGGAGATCGCCGCGCTGACCGGGCGGTCCGAGCCGGTCCCCGCCGAACTGGCCTTCCTCGACCTGGGATTCGACTCCGTCACCGCCGTGGAGCTGCGCAACCGGCTGAGCGCGGCGACGGCGCTGCGCATCCCGGCGACGGTGGTCTTCGACTGCCCGACCCCGGCGGCCCTGACCGATTACCTCTGTGCCGGGATCGGCGGCGACCGGCCCGAGCGGGACACCGACGAGGACGAGCCGGTGCGGCGGGCCGGGGACGACGACCCCGTGGTGATCGTCGGCATGGGCTGCCGCTACCCCGGCGGTGTCGGCAGCCCCGACGAGCTCTGGGAGCTGGTGTCGGCAGGTGCCGACGCCGTCTCCGCGCTGCCCGACGACCGGGGCTGGGACACCGCCGGACGGTACGACCCCGCACCGGGGACGCCGGGCCGGTACTACCAGCGGGAGGCGGGTTCGCTCGTCGGTGCGGCCGAGTTCGACGCGGAGTTCTTCGGCATCTCGCCGCGCGAGGCGGCGGCGATGGACCCGCAGCAGCGGCTGCTGCTGGAGACCACCTGGGAGGTGCTGGAGCGGGCCGGGATCGCTCCGGCCACCCTGCGGCGGACCCCGACGGGCGTCTACGTCGGGGCGATGACCATGGACTACGGGCCCTCTCTCGAACAGGGCGCCGACGAAGGCGGCCACCTGCTGACCGGCAACACCGGGAGCGTCGCGTCGGGCCGACTGGCCTACACCCTCGGTCTGGAGGGAGCGGCGGTCACCGTGGACACGGCGTGCTCGTCCTCGCTGGTGGCGCTGCACCTCGCGGTACGGGCGCTGCGCTCGGGCGAGTGCTCGCTGGCGCTGGCCGGTGGCGCGACCGTGATGTCCACGGTCGGCATGCTCGTGGAGTTCAGCCGTCAGGGCGGTCTGGCCCCGGACGGCCGCTGCAAGGCGTTCGCGGCGGCCGCCGACGGCTTCGGCCTGGCCGAGGGCGTGGGGATGCTGCTGCTGGAGCGGTTGTCGGACGCGCGGCGCAAGGGGCACCCGGTGCTGGCGGTGGTGCGTGGTTCCGCCACGAACCAGGACGGTGCGAGCAATGGTCTGACGGCGCCGAACGGTCCGTCGCAGCAGCGGGTGATCCGGGCGGCGCTGGCGGACGCGGGGTTGTCGGCGTCCGAGGTGGACGTGGTGGAGGCGCACGGTACGGGGACGCGGCTGGGCGACCCGATCGAGGCGCAGGCGCTGCTGGCGACGTACGGTCAGGACCGGCCCGCGGACCGTCCGGTGTGGATCGGCTCGCTGAAGTCGAACATCGGCCATGCCCAGGCCGCGGCGGGTGTGGCGGGGGTCATCAAGTCGGTGCTGGCGATGCGGCACGGGGTGATGCCGAAGACGCTGCACGTGGACGCTCCGACGCCCGAGGTGGACTGGTCGGCGGGAGCCGGCCGACTGCTGACGGAGGCCCGTGCGTGGGACGACACGGGACGCCCGCGCCGGGCCGGGGTGTCCTCCTTCGGCATCAGTGGGACCAACGCGCACGTGATCCTGGAGTCTGCGCCGGCCGAGGCCCCGGTCGGGGCGGTGGAGGGTAACCGGCGTCCTCGGGCGGTGGTGTGGCCGGTGTCGGCGCGCAGTGCGGAGGCTCTGCAGGCGCAGGCAGAGGCGTTGGCGGCACGGGTGGAGGCCGAGCCCGGGCTCGATCCGGCGGACGTGGGTTACTCGTTGGCGGTGGGGCGTGCGTCCTTCGAGCACCGTGCGGTGGTGGTGGGCGGGGACCGGAGCGAGCTGCTCGGTGGGGTGAAGGCGCTGTGGGTCAGGGTTCGCAGTGGGTGGGGATGGCTGCGGGGTTGTTGGCCGGGTCGGAGGTTTTTGCGGGGCGGATGGCGGAGTGCGAACGGGCTCTGGCTCCCTATGTCGACTGGTCGTTGACGGAGGCGTTGGGTTCGGAGGTTCTGTTGGCGCGGGTGGATGTGGTGCAGCCGGTGCTGTGGGCGGTGATGGTGTCGCTGGCGGAGGTGTGGCGTTCGTTCGGTGTGGTGCCGGACGCTGTGGTGGGTCATTCGCAGGGTGAGATCGCGGCCGCCTGTGTGGCCGGCGGCCTGAGTCTCGACGACGGGGCCAGGGTCGTCGCGTTGCGTTCCCGCGCGATCAAGGTGCTGGCG
>NZ_JODS01000054.1 GCF_000718025.1 Kitasatospora purpeofusca | reverse complement strand
GGCCGCGCGGGCCCGGGGACCGTGGCGTCGCCGAACCGGTGGCGCCGCTGCCGAGGGGCCGGCCCCTGACCGCGGAACAGTTCCGCGGCGCGCACCGGCTCGAACGCGAGGAGCCGCCGACGGCGGGAGCGGGGGCCGCGCGCCCCCTTCCTCTTTGGCGCCCAGAATGTACGGCCGTACTATTCGTTCAACTTCTACTGTTCGGGAGTCGTGTTGTGAGGATCGGTTTCGACGGCGATCAGGTCGAGGTGCCCGACGACCTGGGCCGGGCGCTGCTCGCGGCACTGCGCGAGCACAGGCCGGTCGAGCCGCCGCGGGCCGCCGGCTTCGAGGACCTCGCCGCTCTGGTCGCCCGGATCGGCCACGTCGTCCAGCACCTGACCGTGTTCAAGGAGTTGACGCTGTCCCGGGCGGACGCCACCAGCGGCTACTCCAACCGCCGCGCGCTGGGGACGGCGGCCGGAATGTCCCCCACGCAGCTGGGCCGGGTCCTGGAGGGCCACGGCCTGCCGCGGGACCGGCGCGCCGACGGCGTCAACCTGGTCGTCGCGTTCCGGACCACCGACGACGGTGTCCTGCACCTTGCGGGCGAGCCGGACGTGGCGGGCCTGCCCTCGTTCACGCTGCCCGCCGCGCCCGGGCCCGACGATGCGCCGGGCCAGGTGGGGACCGCCGTCCGGGAGCTGACCTTCTACTACCGTGCGCAGGTGCCGATCGCGGTGGCCGCCCTCGGGCGCAGCGCCGGCCACACCCTGCGCCACGCCGAGCGGGCCCTGGTCGCCTGCGTCACCGAGGACGTCTTCGACGCCCTGTTCGGCGACCCCCGCCTCGATGCGACCCGACCCAACGGCCGCTGAGGAGCAACGGCTCCGACGCCACGGAAGGCAAGCCCGCTGATGGACCGCAAGACGTACACCGCGAAGGTCGCCGAGCTGCGCCCGCTGCGCGAGGAGATCGCCAGGGCCGAGAAGGCGGTCGCGGCCGCGCAGGCCAACCTCGACCGGCTCGACCAGCAGCGCGCCCGCCGGATCAGCGAGCTCGCCGGCTACGAGGGCGCGAAGGCCGACGCCGTCGCGAAGGCCGCCGGGCTGTCGGTCGGCGACGTCGTGCGGATCGCCCCGCTGCTGGACCCGACCCCGGCCGCCGTCCGCGCCGCCAGGACCGACGACCGGGCCCCCGCCGCCGCGCCCGCCGCGTCGCCCGTGGCCGAGCCGGCCGCTGCGCCCGCCCCCGTCGCTGCGCCCGCCCCGTCGCCCGTGGCCGCCCCGTCGCCCGTGGCCGGTCCGGCCGCCGGGACCGCCGGCGCGCTCGCCCCGGCGCTGACCCGCCCGGCCCCCGGACCGGCCACCGGGGAGACAGAACCCGGCGTACAGGCCGACCCCGCCACGCCCCCGCAGGGCCGCGCCGCCGCCGAGCGCTCTGCCCCGGCCGCCCCGGCCGTCGAGGACCAGGCCGCGGTCGAGGAGCCGATCGCGGTCGAGGACCAGGCCGTCGCCGGGCAGCCCGTCCCCGCCGCTCCCGCTGCTCCCGCTGCTCCCGCTGCTCCCGCGCCGGTCGTTCCGACGCTTCCCGTCGTTGCGGCCGAGGCCGGCCCGCGCGAGCTGCCCGCCCTCCCGGAGGGCGCGGCCGGTGCCCGGTTCGAGGCGGTGACCACCGGCCTGGTCTCCAAGCGCCCCAACTTCGTCCAGCAGGCCCGCTCCACCGTGTTCCTGGACGTGGCGGCCGGGACGCTCGCCGTGCGCGACCGGACCGTGCGCCTCGACCTCGGCGCCCGCACGCCCGGAGAGATCCTGGACGCCGTCCTGGCCGCTGCGCCCGGCACCGAACGCATCTACATCACCGCCGGCGCCCCCTGGCACGACGGCGCCGAACGCTACAGCACCCTCAAGGACGCGGTCGCCGCCTGGCTGAACACCCCCTGCGAGCGGTGGACCACCGCCGTCGGGAGCGGCCGCGACAAGCTCGCCGGGCACTTCGTCCACCAGCGCCAGCCCGTCGGCCGCTACGCCCCCGCCGCCGCCCCCGACAGCGCCACCACCGAGATCCGCTCGATGGGGGAGTGGTTCGATGCGGACGGCGCCGACGTGACGACCTGCCGGGACGCCTTCCGGCTGCTGTGGCAGGCGCTGCGCCGCCACTGGGACGACGCCGTCCTCATGGGCTCGCCGTCGCAGACCGGGCGGGACCTGTGGTCGCGCACGATCCCGACCACCGGCAGGTGGGCCGGCGGCTACCCGGTCCTGTCGGAGGAGCTGCGCGCCCTGCTGCACGCCACCGGCGGCCAGGGCCGCACCGAGCTGCTCCTGCCGCCGCGCGTGCCGCAGCAGCTGCCCGCGCTGGTGGAGTACGACCGCACCTTCGCCTACGCCAAACACCTGTGGAAGTCCCCGGTCGGCGTCCCGCGCCGCATCACCGCGCACGCGTTCGCGGCGATGACGGAGGCGGAGCAGACGAAGGCCCTGATGTCCTGCTCGCACTGGAACATCAAGGTGACCGTCCCGCAGGGGTGGAACCACGTCGGCCTGCTCCCGGCCCCCGTGACCGGTGACCGCGCCTGGATCTACCCCTCGCAGCCCGGCGCCACGTTCACCACCTGGGCGGGCGGCGCCGAGGTCCACCTGGCCCTCGCGAACCACATCGCACCGTGGCGGATCGAGATCCTGGGCGGCCTGCTGTTCGAGGACGGCAAGCCGCTCGACGAGTGGGGCAAGCGCCTGAGGGCCGCGTGGGCGGACCTGACCAACCTCTCCCGCGCCCACGGCGACGAACGCCAGCGGCAGGCGGCCCACCTCGCCTCCCGCGCCGTGCGCGCGGTGCTGCTGTTCGGCCTGGGCGGCTTCGCCCAGCGCCCGCGCCTGGTCTCCGGCACCACCCCCCTCGGAGAGGCGCTCCCCGCCGGGGTGGAGATCCTCGGCCAGGACGACACGGTGGTCACCTGGCAGCGCCAGGCCGGCTTCTCCCGCGACCCCTACGCCCACCCCGAATGGGCCGCCTACGTGTGGTCAGGGGCCCGCGCCGCACTGCTGCACACGCAGTACCGCCAGGGCAAGGAGATCGTCGGTACCGCCGGCGCCCTGCACGCCAGGCCCGGTACGGTCGTGTACTTCGGCACCGACGGCATCGCCCTGACCGAGCGCCGGCCCTGGCCCTACCGCGGCGAGGTCGGCGACTACCTCCTCAAGGGCCACCTCACCGGCCCCGTCGAGCACCCGACCTCCCAGGAGCAGTACCTGAGGCTGCGCGCCCTGGGCCGTACCGAACTCGCCGCCGCCGAGAAGAGGGGCGACCAGTGAGCCCGGCCGACCCGGACCACCCGAACGAGGCCGCCCGCCTCACCCAGCAGCTGATCGACCAGGGCTTCACCAGGCGTCAGGTCGCCAGGATGCTCGGCCGCGACGCCTCCCTGGTCTCCCAGTTCTTCACCAAGGGCAAGGGCGCCAGCATGGTCGGCGCGCTGCGCCAGCTGGTGCGGGCGGTCCGCGGCGGCGAACGCGACGAGGAGACCCTGTCCGGGATCGCCGGGGCGAACACCACCCGCCGCCGCACCAGGACCGGCCACAAGGCGCGGGTGCGGGGCAAGGACGTGATCGGCACCCCGGGCGGGTCGATGGCGGGCCGCGCCGGCCGGCAGGCCATCAGGTCCGGCGCCGCGCACCTGGCCGCCGTGATCCACGCGGCCGCGCAGGCGGACGGGCGGGTCGCGCTGACGGTGCGCATGCGCGCCCGCTACTTCACCCTGGCGGCCGGCTCCCGACAGGACTCGCCCGGCATCCGGCGCGGCGTCGTGCCCCGCGCGGACGGCACGGAGGAGCGCACCTACGGCTCCTCCGCCACCGGCGGCTTCCCCGCCACCGAGTGGTCCCGGCGGGTGGCCGACGCCCACGGCGACGTCGTCCACGCCGTGCTCACCTGGCTGGTGGAGAGCGGCCGCGCCGTCGAGGACGCCGAGATCGTCTACCTGGAGATCCGCACCTGGACCCCCGACGGCCACCACAGCACCCGGGTCCTCGTCAACGAGTAGCACCCCGGGTCCACCTCCGACGGCCCCGGGCCCGCCCCTGACGGCCCTGTGCCCGCCTCCGACGCACGAAGGACCCCCGTGACCGACCGCCCCGACCCGGGCCGCCCCCTCGGGACCCGCACCGCCTACCGGCTCGCCGACGCCGCCGGCCTGTTCGCCTGCGCGACCGGATCGCCCGGGCCGTTCCGTCCGACTTCGACCAGGACCGCCTGGACGAACAGCCCGGCGACGTCATCGCCGACCTGACGGCGCTGCGCAAGGCGCGATTCCGCACCTGCCCCCGCTGACCCGCCGCGCCCGCCCGGCCGCACGGCACCCCGCCTTCCCGCGACCCGGCCGACGAAGGAGAACACCCGCGCCGTGGACACCACGACCACCACCACCGCCGTCGAGGACGTACCGGCCGCACTGCGCGCCGCGGCCGGGCAGCCGCTCCCGGCACCGCTGTCCGCCACCGCGGTGAACCCGCTGCCGCTGCACCGGTTCCAGAAGGACGCGGTCGCGGCCGCCGTGCGCGAGGTGAAGGACGGCGGCCGCGCCACGGTGGTCGCGGCGACCGGCTCCGGCAAGACCCTCGTCGCGGCCGGCTGCGCCCGGCGCCTGGCCGCCCGGGGGCGGGTACTGGTGCTGGTGCCGACGATCGAACTGCTGGAGCAGACCGCCGAAGCCTGGTCCACGAAGGGCGCCCGCCGCGGCCTGGCGGTCGCGGCGTGCTCGCGCCAGGAGGCGCTGGAGAGCGCGGAGGCCGGCGGCCGGATCCACGCCCGGGTGTCCACGCAGGCGCCGCGGATCGCCGACCTGGTCGCCGCCGGGAAGACCGGCGAGCCGGTCACCGTGTACGCCACCTACGCGAGCCTGGAGCGCATCGTCCGGGCCCACCGCGACTTCGGCCTGCCCGAGTGGGACCTGGTCGTGATCGACGAGGCCCACCGCACCGCCGGCGCCCAGGGCAAGGCGTGGGCGGCCGTGCACGTCGACGACCAGGTCCCCGCCACGCGCCGCCTGTACTTCACCGCCACCCCGCGGATCGCCGACGACCGGCGCGCGAAGGACGACCCGGCCGACCTCGCCGGCGCCGACGGCCGGGCGCTGCCCGCGCTGTGCTCCATGGACGACGAGCGCGTCTTCGGCAGGACCGTGTTCACCTGGACCCTCGGCCAGGGCATCGAGCACGGCTACCTCGCCGACTACCGCGTCCTCGTCCCGGTCGTCACGGACGAGGACCTGCGCGAACTCCTCAACCTCCCCGCCGTCGCCGACCTCCGCTCGCAGCGCAGCAACGAGGAACTGCTGCGCCTGGCCCTGCAGATCGCGCTGCTGCGCGCGGTCGCCGACCTGGGCCTGCGACGGGTCATCACCTTCCACTCCCGGGTCACGGCGGCCCGCGAGTTCGCGAACACCCTGCCGGACGCCTCCGCGTTGCTGCCCGACGCGGACCGTCCGGAGCGGATCCGGGCGAAGGCGGTGGCGGGCACCGACCGGCTCAGGGACCGCCGCGCCGCGTTCGCCGAGTTCAAGGCCCACACCGGCGAGGACGGCGAGGAGTGCGGCATCCTCGCCAACGCCCGCCTCCTGTCGGAAGGCATCGACGTCGCCGCCGTGGACGCGATCTGCTTCGCCGACCCCAAGAGCTCGGTCATCGACATCGTCCAGGCCGTCGGCCGCGCGCTGCGCCAGTCCTACCGGCAGGGCAAGGTGTCCTGGGTCGTCATCCCTGTGTACCTGCCCACCCCCGGGACGGGCGACGACACCGCCACCGCCGACCCGGCCGAGGTCCACGACGCCGGCGAGGCGGTGAAGGCGGAGGCCGACGCCGAGATCGAGGCCAGCTCGTTCCGCACGATCTGGCGGGTTCTGCGGGCGCTGGCGGCGCACGACGCCCGGGTGGTCGGCCGGATCACCGAGCTGCGCGGCACCCGCTCGCAGGGCACCGCGCACACCACCGCGGCCACGTCGCCCGAGGACGAGACCGTCGAAGCCGATGAGCAGCCGGCCCCGGTCGAGTCGCCGGTCGAGTCGCCGATCGAGTGGCTCAGGATCGACGCCCGCCGGCACGCCGCCCGGATCCTGCGGACCGTGAAGCTGCGCGCGTTCAACCCGCGCGCGCTCGAGTGGCAGCGCATGCACGCCGTCGCAGCCGTGTTCCACCTGCGGCACGGCCACCTGGATCCCACCGACAGGACCGAGCACGCCGAGCTGGTCTCCTGGCTCGCCCGCCAGCGCCACCTGAACGGCCAGCACCTGCTGGACGCCGCCCGCGTCTCGGAGCTGGAGGCGCTCGGCATGATCTGGTCGAAGAACGCGGGCGCCTGGGAACGCGGGGCCGCCTACGCCGCCGCGTTCCACCACCGGCACGGCCACCTCGCCGTCCCGGCGACCGCGAAGCTCGACGACTACGCGGTGGGCGCCTGGATGCGCCGCCAGCGCAAGGCCGCGGGCCTCACCCCCGACCAGGCGGCGAAGCTCGACGCCCTGGACGAGCTGTGGCGCCTGGAGCCGGACTGGAACCGCTCCTACCGCCGCCTGCTCGCCTACCTCGCCGCCGGCGGCACCCTCACCGGCCCCGTCAACCGCACCGGTCTCGCCGACGACCCCACCTTCCGCCCCGGCACCTGGCTGCGCAAACAGGACAGAGCCCGCACCGACGGCAGGCTGACCGAGCACCAGGCCGCGCTCCTGGACGCCCTGCACCGGCGCCCCGGGACCGTCACGGGCTGACCCGCCCCGCACGACGCCGCACTCCCGGCCCGTGGAGGGGCCGCGGGGCCGTCGTCCGCGGTCCCACCCGCCAACACGTGGCGGCGCCGGTGCCGCGCACCCGGGCGTGCGGGCCCGCGTCGGGGGCACCGGGGGAGCGGCCGGTCGGCCGCTCCCGTCGGACGTCGACGCCCCGGGCGGGGTGGCGGGTCAGTGTGCGCTGGCCCAGTAGGCGGCGAGCGGGCGGTTGCCCTGCGGTGCGGCGACGGCCCGCAGGACGTCGCTCTGGCCGAGGACGAGGTGCCGTACCGGTTCGGACAGCGCGGCCAGGCGTTCTCCCGCGGTGATCAGGTCGAGGCAGGCGGTGATCTCCCAGTCCGCGTCCTGGAGTGCGCCGGTGTCGACCGGTCCGCCGCCGTCCGCCGTCCAGCCGGCCCCGGGCAGGAGCCGCAGCAGTGCCTCGCGGGAGAAGGGTGTGCGGATGTTGCCCTCGCCGTGCGAGCCCGCGGCCTCGATCTGGCCCTGGACCAGTACGGCGAGCAGGTGTGCCAGCTGGTCGCCGCTGGAGGGGGTCAGGTCCCACTCGGTGAACCACAGCCGCCGTGCCCAGGGCCGCACCCGGGCCAGCGTGTCGCGCAGTTGCCCGGGCGAGGCGAAGTACCAGGAGCAGTGGGCGAGCACGACGTGGTCGAAGGCGTCGCGGGGGAAGTCGACCGAGGGGTCGAGGACATCGGTGCCGAAGCGGAAGTCGATGCGCGGCCCGAGCGGGCCCGCCGCGAGCCGGGCCGCCGATTGCCCGAGTGTGACCGGCGCCCCGTAGGACGGAGCGGCGACATCGACGGCCACCACGCGTCCCCGGGGTCCGACGGCCTCCGCGAGGACGGCGGTCATGTCGCCCTGTCCGCAGCCCAGTTCGAGGACGGTGGACCCGGGCCCGATGTCCCAGTCCTCCACGAGCGACGCACGGTGGCGGGTCTGTGCCAGCTGGGCGTGCGGGCTGTGGTCGGCGGCGGCCATGGCCTTCGCGAGCGACGGAATCCTGGCGCGGAGGTCGAAGTGCTTCACACAATCCTCGGGGGCTGTTCGGCGGACCGGTCACGAGGAGCGTACGAGACGCCCCCGGGCGGCGCCTGCGATTTCCCGCCCGGGTCCCGCGCACGACAGCACCGGCCCCGCATCCCCCGCATCCCCCGCCGGCCCCCGCGGACCCCACAGCCCCCGCGGCCCCCCAGTACCCGCTCCCACCTGCAGAATCGACGGACGTGTGACGCGCACACATCCGCGTACTTCGGGGCTGTTTCGTCTTCGTGTCCACATGTCTGGACCACTGGTGCCCACGTGTCGCTCGCACACAGACTTGGCCTCTGCACCACAGTGCAAGCACCCCCCCTGGACCGAAAGAGCGCCACCCCATGCTCAGCTCCGCCAGACCCGGCACCTCCCGGCCGCGCCCGCCGTCCCCCGCGGGGAGGTGGCATCCGTGCTCCGGTACGTGACACGCAGGGCAGCGGGCTGGTTCCTGGTGATCGCGGTGGCCACCAACGCCACGTACTTCCTCGCCAGTTCCTTCCTCGACCCGCGCTCGAACTTCAAGGAGCTGCGCCCGGTCCGCACCGACGAACAGGTCTCCCGCGCCCTGGCCCCCTACAACCTCGACCCGCACGAGCCGCTGCTCCACCGTTGGTGGGACTGGCTGAGCGGGGTGGTCCTGCGCTTCGACTGGGGCCGCTCCCCGGTCGGGGTGGAGGTCAACGGGGAGATCGGCCACCGCTCCCTCGTCAGCGCCCAGTTGGTGATCGGCGCCACGCTCCTGTCCGTCGTCGTCGGTGTCGCGCTCGCCGTCCACACCGCCTCGCGCCAGTACGGCTGGCGGGACCGGGCCGCCCAGGCCCTGTCCATGGCGCTGTTCAACGTCCCGGTGTCCGTCGCCGCACTCGCCCTGGTCCTGCTCGCCATCCGGCTGAACGAACAGGCCGGCTGGCACTTCCTGTACGTCGCGGGCGAGAGGTCCCCGGACGTGGAGGGATTCTGGGCCACGCTCGGCGACCGCGCGGCGCACCTGGTCCTGCCGACACTGACGCTCACCCTGACGGGGTACGTGGGCCACCACCTCACCCAGCGCTCCCTGCTGCTGGACGTGATCGGCTCCGACTTCGTGCGCACCGCCCGGGCCACCGGGCTCACCCGTGCCCAGGCGATCCGCCGGCACGCCCTGCGCACCGCCCTGATCCCCACCGCCCAGTCCGTGGCGTTCAGCATCCCGGCCGTCTTCACCGGCGCCGTCCTCACCGAGACCGTCTTCGGCTGGAACGGCATGGGCCAGTACTTCGTCCAGACCATCAACAAGAACGACGTGCACGGCACCGTGGCGACCGCCGCCTTCGCCGCCGCCCTGACCGCGATCGGCGCGATCCTCGCGGACATCACCACCGTTCTCCTGGACCCGAGAGTGCGGGTGAGCTGAGATGGGCACCCCCGTGAGCCCCGACCCGACCCCCGACGGCATCCCCGCCACCACCACAGTCACCGCTGCTGCTGCCGCCGCCACCACCGTCACAGCCCCCGCCGCCGCTCCCGGCCCGGTCGCCGGCCCGGCCGCCGAGCGGCCGCCCACCGGGCACGACGGGCGCTACCTCGGCCGCCGCCGCCTCTACCTGCGCCGCTTTTGGCGCAACCGGACGGCCGTCGCCGGCGTGGCGATCCTCCTGCTGCTCGTGCTCTTCAGCGCCTTCGGCCAACTCCTCACCCCCTACCACTTCTCCGACACCGACTTCTCGGCCCTGACCCAGGCCCCCGGCACCGAGCACTTGTTCGGCACCAACCAGGGCGGCAACGACGTCTACGCCTCGGCCGCGCACGGCCTCCAGCGCTCGCTGGTGATCGCGGTGAGCGTCTCCGTCCTGACCGTCGCCGTCTCCGCCGTCGTGGGCGCGGGCGCCGCCTACCTCGGGGGCCGCACGGAGAAGGCCACCCTCGCCCTCATCCACTTCCTGCTGATCGTGCCCTCCTTCCTCGTCCTCGCCCTGGTCTCGCACAAGCTGGCGGGCGACTGGCGGGTCCTCGTCCTCGTCCTGACGGTGTTCGGCTGGATGTCCACCGCCCGCGTCGTCTGGTCGGTGTCGACGTCCCTGCGCGAGCGGGACTACGTCCTGGCCGCGGAGTTCATGGGCGTGCACCCCCTGCGCATCGTCCTGCGCCACATCGTCCCCAACCTGGGCTCCCTGCTCATCGTCAACCTCACCCTGGGAGTGGTCTCCACCGTCCTCAGCGAGAGCGCCCTGTCCTTCCTCGGCTTCGGCGTCCAGACCCCGGACGTCTCGCTGGGCACGATGCTCGCCGACGGCGCGGGCACCATCACCAGCGCCCCCTGGCTCTTCGCCTTCCCTGCCGCCCTGACCGTGCTGCTCACCGTCTCGATGACCTTCGTCGGCGACGGCCTGCGCGACGCCCTCGACCCCACGTCCACCACCGGCGCGGCCGGAGGCCGACGATGACCCTCGCACCCGCCCGCCCCACCGGCCCCGAGAACCCCGGCCCCGGCCCCGAGAGGCCCGGCCCCGAGAACCCCGGGCCCGGGAGCGGCCCCGGTCCCGCCCGGCCCGCACCCGTCCTGTCCGTACGTGACCTGCGCGTCTCCTTCCCCTCCGAGCAAGGACCGGTCCAGGCCGTGCGCGGCGTCGACTTCGACCTCCTGCCCGGGCGCACCCTGGGCATCGTCGGCGAGTCCGGCTCCGGCAAGTCCGCCACCGCCCTCGCCCTCATGGGCCTGCTGCCACCCGCCGCCCACCTCGAGGGCCGGATCCTGCTGGGCGGGCGCGACCTGGCGGCCATGGACGACACCCGACTCGCCCGCATCCGCGGCAAGGACATCGGCATGGTCTTCCAGGACCCGATGTCCGCCCTCACCCCCGTCCTCAGCGTCGGCCGGCTGCTCTCCCAGGCCCTGCGCGTGCACCAGGACCTGTCCAGGAAGGACGCCTGGGAACAGGCGGTCCAACTGCTCGACCTGGTCGGCATCCCCGACCCGCGCGAACGCGCCAAGGCCTTCCCGCACGAGTTCTCCGGCGGCATGCGCCAACGCGTCGTCATCGCCCTGGCCATCGCCAACAAACCCTCGGTCCTCGTCGCCGACGAACCCACCACCGCCCTCGACGTCACCGTCCAGGCCCAGATCCTGGAGGTCCTGCGCCTGGCCCAGCGCGAGAGCGGCGCCGCCCTCGTCCTCATCACCCACGACCTGGGCGTGGTCGCCGGCCACGCCGACGACGTCGCCGTCATGTACGCCGGACGGATCGTCGAACACGCGGGCGTCGACGAACTCTTCGCCCGCCCCACCATGCCCTACACCGCCCGGCTGCTGGCCGCCGTCCCCACCGCCGGCAGCGGCGTCCAGCGGCCCCTGCTCCCGATCGCCGGCGAGCCGCCCTCCCCGGTCGCCCTGCCCGCCGGCTGCGCCTTCGCACCGCGCTGCGCGGTGGCCCGCGACGTCTGCCGCACCACCGAACCGGACCTGACCGCACCCGCCGGGCGGCCCGGGCGCGTCGCCTGCCACCGCGCGCAGGAGATCGCCGACGGCACCCTGGACCCGGCCGGGCCCGCCGGGTCCGCCGTTGCCCTCACCCCGGACCGCGCAGCAGCGCGGCGCACCCCGGGCGAGGTGGTCCTGCGCGTCGAGGACCTGGTCAAGACGTTCCCCGTCACCAGGGGCGCCCTCCTCAAACGCCGCACGGGCACCCTGCACGCGGTCAACGGCGTCGGCTTCGAGGTGCGTGCGGGCGAGACCCTCGCCCTGGTGGGGGAGTCCGGCAGCGGCAAGACCACCACGCTGCGCGAGGTGCTGCGCCTGCGCGCCCCCGAGGGCGGCCGGATCGAGGTGGCGGGCACCGACGTCGCCACGCTGCGCTCGGCGGCGCAGGTGCGGGAGCTGCGGAGCGAGGTCCAGATCGTCCTCCAGGACCCGACGGACGCCCTGGACCCCCGGCTGACCGTCTTCGACCTGCTGGCCGAACCGCTGCGGGCCGCCGGCGCCGACCGCACGGCCGTGCGCTCGCGCATCCCGCGGCTCCTGGACCTGGTGGGACTGGACCGCGCCGTGGGCGACCGCTTCCCCGCCGCCCTGTCCGGCGGCCAGCGCCAGCGGGTCGGCATCGCCCGCGCCCTGGCGCGCGAGCCGAGGCTGCTGGTCCTGGACGAGCCGCTGTCCGCCCTGGACGTCTCCGTGCAGGCCGAGATCGTCAACCTGCTCGTGCGGCTGAAGCGCGAACTCGCCCTGGCCTACCTCGTGGTGGCGCACGACCTGGCCGTGGTGCGGTACTTCTCCGACCGGATCGCGGTGATGTACCTCGGACACATCGTCGAGTCCGGCGCCACCGAGGAGATCTTCGCCCGGCCGCGGCACCCGTACACCAGGGCCCTGCTGTCGGCGGTCCCGCTGCCCGACCCGCAGCGCGAGCGCCGTCGCGAGCGCATCGTCCTTCGGGGCGAGCAGCCCAGCGCCGCCCGGCTGCCGGCGGGCTGCGTGTTCGTCGACCGCTGCCCGCTCCACCGCGAGGCCGACGAGAGCGTGCGCACCCGCTGCCGCACCGAACGGCCCTCGACCGTCGGCGCGCCGGACGGCTCCGACCACCGGTACGCCTGCCACGCGCTCTGACCTGCGCCCCTTTTCCTCACCCGCTCCCCGCCTGTCACCCGCCCGCGCCCCCTTCCCCGGCCCGCGCGCCCCCTTCCCCTTCCCCTTTTTCCCTTCCCACCAAGGACATCCCGTGCGTCGTCAGCTCGCCCTGCCCCTCGCGCTGGCCGCGGCCGTCTCGGTCGCCGCCACCGCCTGCTCCTCCTCGCCGTCCTCGGGCGACTCCTCGGGGAAGCAGACCCGCAACGCCGCCGAGGTCGCCTCCTCGGTCACCGACTACAACCCCCAGCCCTACGAGAACCTCAAGGACGGCGGCACCTACACCACCGCGGGCACCTTCGACGAGCAGGGCAACCCCTTCAACGTCAACGGCACCCTCAACGCGCTGCGGATCTGGTCCTGGTACAACGCCGACGCCATCACGTACTCGCCCACCGGCGAGGTGCAGTACAACCCGGACTACTACAGCGACGTGAAGGTCTCCGTCGAGGGCGGCGACCAGAAGGTCGTCATCACCCTCAACCCGAAGGCGGCCTTCAACGACGGCACCCCGATCGACTGGCGTGCCGTCGAGGCCACCTGGAAGGCCAACAACGGCTCGGACAAGGAGTACGCGGCCTCCTCCACCGACGGCTACGACCGCATCACCTCCGTCACCCGGGGCGCGGACGCCAAGCAGGCGGTTATCGCCTTCAAGGGTGTCAACGCCTCCTGGTCCGCGCTGTTCACCACCTTCCTGCACCCCCAGGCCGCGACCGTCGAGAACTTCAACAAGGCGTACGTCAAGACGGCCCACCCCGAATGGGGCGCCGGGCCCTACACCGTGGGCACCTGGGACGCCCAGTCCGGCAACATCACCTTCGTGCGCAACCCCGCCTGGTGGGGCCGCAAGGGCAAGCTCGACAAGCGCGTCTACGTCAACCTCGAGCGCGCCGCCTCGGTCAACGCCTTCAAGAACGGCGAGATCGACTACGTCCCGGTCGGGGACGCGGAGAACCTCAAGCAGGTGAAGGCCGTCAAGGACGCCGAGGTCCGCAGCGGCGGCAGCCCCTTCGAGTACGCGCTGTACCTCAACACCAAGTCCCCGTTCCTGGGCGACGTCCAGGTCCGCGAGGCGGTGCAGAAGAGCATCGACCGCTCCCAGATCACGAAGATCCGCTTCCAGGGCCTCGACTACAGCGAGCCGCTGCCGGGCTCGGCGGTCCTCTACAGCTTCCAGCAGGGCTACCAGGACAACGTCTCCGCCGTACTGGCGTACGACCCCGAGCAGGCGCGCAAGGCCCTGGACGAGGCCGGCTGGAAGCCCGGGAGCGACGGCATCCGCGCCAAGGACGGCAAGGAACTCGAACTCGGCTACACCCTGCTCGGCGACGACCCCGTCGAGAAGGCCGTCTCCGGGGCGTTCACCGCGATGCTCAAGGCCGTCGGCGTGCGGCTGAACGTCAACAAGGTCTCCTCGAACGACTTCTCCAAGGTCCTCAGCGAGCGCCGCTTCGACCTGTTCATCTCCGGCAACCGCTCGACGGACCCCTTCGGCGCGCGTTCCCTGTGCGACTTCTACTGCTCGGACCGCGAGTCGAACATCACCGGGGCCGGCACCCCCGAACTCGACCGGGAGATCCGCGCCACCGGCGACATCGCCGACCTCGGCCAGCAGATCGAGGCCGTCAACAAGCTCGAGCAGAAGGCGCTGCAGCAGTACTCCCTGCTGCCCCTCTACAGCGGACCCTCCACCTACGGCCTGCGCAAGGGACTCGCCAACGTCGGCGCCACCATCTTCCACAGCCCGCTGCCCGAGACCATCGGCTGGCAGAAGTAGCACCGCCGGCCCGCCGCCCCTCGCCACCCCGGCGGCGACCGCCCCGCCCCCGCCCCCGGATCCCGGTGGCGGGGCGGTGCGCGACGTCAGTCGCGGTACTCGCAGAGGTAGGCGCTCTCCACCGCGCTCCTGACCTGGAACCTGCTGTCGGCCGGGACGTCGAACCGCTCGCCGGCCCGGAAGGTCTCCCACCGGTCGGAGCCGGGCAGCCTGACGCTCAGCGCGCCGCTGACCACGTGCATGATCTCCCGCTTCGCGGTACCGAACTCGTAGTCACCGGGCGCCATGACGCCCACGGTCGCCGGACCTTCCTCCGCCGTGAAGGCGACCGACTTCACCGCACCGTCGAAGTACTCGTTGACCTTGAACATCGGCATCCTCTCGGGAGACGGGCAGACAAGGGGGGCACCCCGCCCCTCGCGGGCCGGCCCCCGGAGAGGGAAGGCTACCGGCAGCCGCCACCGGCCCTGCGCGCAGGCCGCAGCCGCGACCGACCACCCTCCCCCCAGGCCGGGCAGGCACCGGTACGCGGCCCCGGCCGGCTGCGCCCGGGCGCCGGAGCGGGACCGGCTGCGGAAACGGCTGAGGTCCGTCGCGTGCGCCGAGCGGTCGGTGACCGCGCCCGGCTGCGACGCGGTGAACAGCGGCGGTTCCCGGTACCGGGCTCCTGGGGTGGTGGGTCTGCCGGAAGGCAGGGGCAACCCACGCACCCGGCCGGCCCAGGAGGTCTCGACGGCGACGACGAACGGCGGTGGTGACGCTCCCTCACCCGCCGCGGTGGAGGTGGTCCTCGGGGCGCGGTGCGCGGCGGTGCTCACGGAGCTCCGGCGCGCGGACGGGAAGGCCGCCGCGCTTCGGGTTCCGGGGGGTCGGGGAGCATGTCGCGCGTTCGGTTCGATGTCAGTCGTCCTCGGGCCGGACGCGGCCGCCGCGGGCGCAGGCCAGCACCGTCGTGGCCGCGGCGTTGAGGAAGAGCATGAATCCCCAGGCCCGATCCGCTGTGCTGATCAGGCCGATGCGCAAGGGCTCGTCGGCTGCTTGTTCGAGGATCCCAACGGTCTCGGTGAGGCCGAGCGTCGCGACTCCGCGCCTGCGGGCGGTCCGCAGACGGCGCCGGTAGACGCCGAAGTGCTGGTTGGCGGGGATCAGGCTGTCCCAGACCGTGAAGGCGCCCCCGGAGAGCAGGGCCTCGCGTGCGGGGCCGCAGGCCGGTGTCTGGTCGGCGAGCATCTCGGCGAGGTCGTCGCGTGTCATGCGACAGATCCTGCCGGGCGTTGCTCGACCGGCCAACTGAAATGCGCTCACCACCGTCCTCCGCACACCTGCCCCGACAACAGCGAAGCACCCTCGTGCCGACACCACCGCCGATCCCGCCCGCTTCCGCTTCGCCGGCTGCGACCCCGGCCGGGTTCCTCGCCCGCGACCGGCACCGGCAGACCACCGGCGGGCACCCGCGAACCCCGCTCCTCCGCCTTCTCATTGATCCTCTTCCTGGCCGTGCTCGTCGCCCAGGCAGCCGGTTCGGCAGGGAGCACGGTCGGGGCCGCTGCCCTGTATCTCGTGTTCGCTCTTCCCTTTTCCGGTGTCGTCCGGTGGCTTTCGCGCCGGTGGCCCGGCCAATGGGCCCTGGATCGGTCCGGTCCGAAGTGCCCCTGCGGTTCGATGCCCTGTCGGCCGGGACCAGGTCCCGGTGGCGCCGTCGCCCGTCGCCGCCCGGGCCCTGACCGTGCCAACGGGGACCGACGCCGGCCGGTGGAACGAGCCCGGGATTCGTGCGGTCATGATGCCCAGGCCCGCTGCCGGCGCCCACGGCCGGAAGGGGCCGGACCGCGGCGCGGGCCTTTCGCCGGGCGGGTCTGTCGGCGGTGGTTCGTAGGGTGCGTGCGTGAACATTGATGATCTTTCCTGGCAGGCGCGACACCACGGCGGCATCTACCCGCGGTTGGCGCGGACCCTCGTCGACCTGGGGGAGACGGAGCTGCTGATCGGAGCGGCGCGGGAGCGCGGCGACTGGATCGGCACGCAGGCCGCGGCCCGGGCGCTGTGCGCGGCCGGGGACACCGACCGGGCGGCGGCCCTGGTGGCCCCGTTCAGGGAGATCGGATGGCGCGAGGCCGACTGGGCCACCGCAGAGATCATGATCGTTCGGGGCGAGGGCGAGGAGGCGCTCGCGACGGTGCGCCCGGACGCGGCCGCACTCGGCGACGGCCACGTGTGCGCCCGCTACGCCGGGCTGGCGGCGACGGCAGGGCGGGCCGACGAGGCGATCGACGTGCTCGCACCCCATCTCGGGGAGTCCTGGCTCCGCTCCCGCCTGGTCGAGGTGACCGAGGGCCAAGGCCGCGACGACCGGGTGCTGCACCTGCTCACGCGGGAGGCGGAGCACATGGAGCACAAGGACAGCGAAGGGTGCGGACGGTGCGGGCAGGCGTGCCGGGCGTCCCGCACGGACCGGTGGGACGTGCTGCTCCTGATCTCCCAAGTCCTGGAACGCGCCGGGCGGGCGCAGGAGGCCGTCGAGGTCGTGCGCACCGAGACGGCCTCGGGCCGGCGCCATCCCCTCAACTTCCCCGAGCACTACGCGCAGCTCCTCGCCCGGCAGGGGCTGATCGAGGAACTGCGGGCCCTCGCCGAGGCGGAGCACCGCGCCGCCTTCGCCGTGTACGCGAAGGCGCTGGAGGACACCGGGCGCGCCCTGGAGGCGGAGGCCCTGCTGCGCGAGGCGATCGAGGCCCACGACGACCCGAACGACCGCGCGGCGCTGATGCGACTCCTGGTGCGCCAGGCCAGGATCGACGAGGCGGTGGAAGCAGGCCGGCCGACCTACGACTACTACGACTGCTGGAACTTCCTGCACTGGGCGCTGGAACTGCTCGTCGGCGACGGCCGGCCCGGCCGGGCCCTCGAACTCCTGGACGGGCTCACCGGCGCGTGGGCCGAGGGGCATCCGGACCAGGTCCTCGACCTGCGGCTGTGGCTGCTGGGCGAGGCGGGCCGCTGCGAGGAGGCCGTCGCACAGGCCACCGCCCTCGACGAGAAGGAGCCGGGCGAGTGGGACCTGCGCCTGGCACGGCTGCTGGAGCGGGACGGACGGCTGGAGGAGGCCCTGGCCCTGCTCCGCACCTCCACCCAGCGCTCGGCCGTCTACGACCTGGTCGACATGCTGCTCGAGCACGGCCGCCCGGCCGAGGCCCTCGCATCCGTCCCCACGATCGCCGAGAAGCGCGCGGCCCACGAACAGCGGGAGGCGGCGGCACGGCGGCCGCAGGACGACCCCTGGGCCGTGCCGGACGGGTACGCCTCGCAGCCCCCGTTCTAGGAAGTGCGGCGGCAAGACGCCTCCGTCGCGCCCGCGACCGCCCCAGCAGCCGGGGGCGCCCCGGCCCGTGCGGCCGGCGGCACGGCGTCCCGGGAACGGACAGCCCGGACACAGCCGCTGCGACCCGGGACGCACCACCAGAGGGATGGCATGTTCGCGGCCGAAAAATCGCAGGTCGAACCCCTGGCCACCGCCGCTCGGCAGGTCTACTGTTCCCCGCACGGCGGCCCCACCACAGCACCACCGGGCCGCCGGCCAGAGCAGCTGCGCCATGTCCCCGGCGCTGCTGGCCCCACGGCCGGGCCCCGCGGACCAACCCCCCTACGTCCCCGGGCCCGGCCCCTTCACGCCCCTCGGGGGCACCCGTCCGAGGGCTCGCGTGCGCGGGCGGTGGCCTGTGCGCGGTGGAGGGTGCCTGCCCCGCAGGCTCCTCTCCCGTACCCGATGACGCGTCGTCCGCTCCCGACGACCTGATCGAGCTCCAGCCGGGGTGCGGGCCGCGCAGCGTGCGGCCCGGACAAGGCCCGTTGGCCGCACCTGGACGAGCCGAGCGCCTCGTCGCCCGCTCGCGCGAGCGGATCGACCACCGGGACCACGACGACGGCCGGGACGACGACGCCGTCCCGGGGAAGACACATGTCCCGCGAGGCGAAGCCCCGACCGTCCCTTCCCCGGTCGAGCAGCCGTCCGCCCCCGCCCCTGCTCCCGTCTCCGGGCCCGAGCAGGCGGACACCGGGCCGGTGCCGGCCCGGCGCTCGGCGACCGAGGCGGCCGTGCAGGCCCGCCGGGAGGCCTGCACCGACCCCGAGATCCGCTTCGACTTCCCCGACCTCCTGGACGACCTCGAGCCCACCATCGGCCCCGGCCGGGAACTCGGCTCCTGGCTCACCCCCGACGCCAAGGACATCCTCCAGCTGCGCCTCGACAGCACACCGATCGGCTGGACCGCGCCCCTGTCCGACGGGCCGTGGGGACAGGCCGGCTGGATCGCCCTCCTCCACCAACCCGGCGGCGCCGGGCTCCTCGTCGACAACCTCTCCCGCCCCAAGACCCACCCCACCGCGGACCTCGCGCTCGACGCCGGCCTGCGCACCCACCGGACCAGGGGTGGTCCCATCGGCGCCCTCCGCCTCACCGGCTGCGACAACATCGCCGCCGCCCTGCGCACCCACCGGACCAGGGGTGGTCCCATCGGCGCCCTCCGCCTCACCGGCTGCGACAACATCGCCGCCGCCCTGCGCAAACACGGCCGAGACGCCACCTGGCCACTCGACACCCTCGGCATCACGTGATCAGACCGGACAGACCCTCTGACGACGGCGCCGCGGGGCTTGGCACGACCGCCGGGAGAGTGCACGTGATCGACGCGGGAACGGCCGCGGGGGGCCGGGGGCGGTGGGGTCTGCTCAGGAAGTGACTGCGGGAACGAGGTGGTCGAGTCCCTGCGCACTGCTCGTCGCGGCCTCGATCGAGCGCGGCAGCATGATGCTCTCGTAGGCGTGGACGGCGTCGTCGATGCCGGGTTCGGTGACGAGGGCGTGGGCGAGGTCGGAGCCGTCGAGCATCGCGAGATTGGCGCCCAGCCCGGCCGGGGGCATCAGGTGCGCGGCATCGCCGAGCAGCGTGACGCCGGCAACGTGCTGCCAGGTGTGCGGGGCGGGCAGGACGAACAGGGGCCGGTTGGTGAACCCGCTGTCGCTGTTGCGCAGGACGTAGCGCAGGCTCTCGTCCCAGTCGTCGAACATCCTCAGCAGGTGCGCGCGTACGGCCCGCTGGTCGCCGAGGTCGATACCGGCGGCCGTGTGCCAGTCCTGCGGCGTGCGGAGCGCGATGTAGGCGTGGATGCGGCCGTTGCTGTTGCGCTGGGCGACCAGGGACCTGCCGGCGCCCTTCGCCAGCATCGATCCGCTGCCGACCAGCCGCGCGAGGTCGGGATGGCGGGTGTCGCAGTCGTCGAATCCGGTCTCGAGGAAGGTGACGCCGGTGTAGCGGGGTGCGGCGTGCGACAGGGCCGGGCGGACGCGCGACCAGGCGCCGTCGGCGCCGACCACCAGGTCGAAGTCCTCGGTGGCGCCGTCGGCGAAGAGCAGTCGGCAGGTGCCGTCCGCGAGGGGGGTGACCGTGCTGACGGCGCGGTCCCAGCGCACCGTTCCCTCGGTGAGCGAGTCCAGGAGCAGTTCGCGCAGTTGGCCGCGGTCGATCTCGGGCCGGCCGCCGGCGGCGGAGGGCCCCTGGTGCGCCAGGAGCGCGGCGTCGGTGAAGTCGAGCACGCGCCACTCCTCTCCTTCGGGGCGGGCGAGGGTGTGGAACGTGTCGAGGAGCCCCGCCGCCCGCAGGGCGCTC
Organism: Kitasatospora purpeofusca; assembly: GCF_000718025.1. Classification (GTDB taxonomy): domain Bacteria; phylum Actinomycetota; class Actinomycetes; order Streptomycetales; family Streptomycetaceae; genus Kitasatospora; species Kitasatospora purpeofusca. The sequence continues at coordinate 3,485 of NZ_JODS01000054.1, read as the reverse complement.
TGGCCGGTGTCGGCGTGCAGGTCGAGGGTGCCGCCCTGCGGGCGGGCGTCGGCGGAGGCCTCGCGTTCGAAGACGGTGGCGGAGCGGCCGTGCTGCTGCAGGACCCGGGCGCAGGCGAGGCCGCCCGGGCCGGCGCCGACGATCGCGATGCGGGGATCACGAGCAGAGTTCATGGGAGTGTCCCTCGGGAGGTGGGTGAGCCGCGGGGAGGGCCGGCACCATCAAGAAAGCACACTCGCAAAATAAGTGCAATGACTAAACTTTCGAAGTCGCTGCATCTTGGGATATCGTGGGCGAGTGACCGAACCGACCGGGCGCCGCGAGCGCAAGAAGGCCCAGACGCGCCAGTCCCTGGCCGACGCCGCACTCGAACTCTTCCTCGAACGCGGCTACGACCAGGTCGGCGTCAAGGACGTCGCCGACGCCGCGGACGTCTCGGTGACCACTCTGTTCAAGCACTTCCCCAGCAAGGAAGCCCTGGTCTTCGACCAGGACGACGACCTTGAAGCAGCGCTCGTCGCCGCCGTGCGCGACCGCACCCCGGGCCAGTCGATCCCCCAGGCGCTGCGCGAGCACATCCTGCTGAAACAGACCCAGTTCGCCGTCCACACCACGGACCCGCGGTTCGCCGACTTCACGCGCATGGTGCAGGAGACCCCCGCGCTGCGCGACTACGCCCACCGCATGTGGACGCGCCACGAAGCGGCCCTGGCGCGAGCCATTACCGAGGCTGCAGGTGCCCCCGAGGACGACATCAGCTGCGCCGCACTGGCCCGTTTCGCCCTTGAGGCCCGCGGCCTCGTCCTGCGGCACGCCGAGCCGAACCGCGCCGCCGACGAGGCCTTCGCGCTGCTCGAACACGGCTGGGCGGCCTCCCGCCCGGGCAGCTGACCCGCTCTGCGCGGAGCCCTGGTGTGCGTGGACGCGTTGCGCGTCCCACAGGCTCAACCCGAGCAACTACGCTGCCACGCAGGCCACCCGAACCGGCATCCAGCCGGACAGAACCTCTGAACGACACCGCCCTGGGGAGTACTCGGGGGCGTTCCTCGAATCCGCAGGGCCCGCTGTCACGAAGTTCCCGCCGCGGTCGATGCCAAGGATTCGGGCCGCCCAGGGCTGCCGGCAACCCTCTTCCTTCCCTTCTTCGAGCTGTTGGTGGTTGGTGGTGCAGTGGGGTACGGCGGGCTCGGGTCCACCGCCGTGGTCATCGCCGCCCCCGCTCCGCCGCCGGTGGGGCCCTCCCCTTTTCCCGGCCGGGGAGGCCGGGCGCCTCCCTGCGGTCGGCCACGGACAGCAGTCGGCGGGTGCGGCGGGGGTGGGGAACGCGCCGTGTGCGTTCCCCACCCCCGCGGCCCCGTTCGTCCGGGCGGTAGCGCCTGGGCCTACCACCGGTACCAGCGGCCGCGGCCGCCGGATGCGCCGGTACTGCGGGCCACGAAGCCGAGCAGCCACACCACCAGCACCACGACCGCCACCCACCACAGGGCCTTCAGCGCGAAGCCGGCACCGAAGAGGAGCAGGGCCAGCAGCAGAACAAGAAGAAGGGGAACCATCTCGACCTCCACAGTCAGTGTCGGCGATCCGGCTGCCCCGGCCCGCAGCGAATATTCGGGGGAATCTTCCGGGCGGGCCGGGGCAGGCGTTGCGTCGACAGCTTCGACGAACCGGAGGTACGCATGAGCACCGGCGACAAGATCGGGAACATCGCAGAGAAGGCCAAGGGCGCGGTCAAGGAAGGCGCCGGCAAGATGACCGGCAATGAGCGTCTGGAGGCCGAAGGCAGGGCCGACCAGGTCGAGGGCGACGTGAAGCAGGCGGGCGAGAAGGTCAAGGACGCCTTCAAGCACTGAACGGGCCTCGGGCTCGCCCGGCCTCGAACACCGAACGGCCGGACCCCTCTCCCCGGGGTCCGGCCGTTCGGTGCTCGTGCCACCGTGCCGGGCCTTCGGGCCCCGGCAGCCCGCGCCGGGAAGCCCTCGTGGAAGGACCGCCCGCCGTGGCGCGCCACCCGATCACCGCTGCGCGGCAGCCTGTTCCTCGGCCGGGTCGTCGATGTGCCGCAGCCGACGGCGGGCGGCGACCCGGTCCGCGCCGAAAAGCCGGCCCAGTACTCGTCCGCCCGCACCGGACACGAGCCTGCCGTTCGGCCTCCTCCCGGGCGGAGGCGACCAGCTGCTCCTCGCTGGGACCGCGCCGGGCGGCTTCCGGATCACCGCTTCACGAAGGCGGCGAGGCGAGGAAGGCGCGGCGCTCGGCCTGCACGACCGCCGGCGCCCGCTGCGCACCGACCCGGACGGTCGGGACGCTCGAAGGTCTCCCGCGTGACCGGGCCCGAAATTGTCGGGGCGGGGCGCCCGCGCGCCCCGCCGCTCTGTTCGGCCGTGCCGGGGTGGCGGGTTTCTGTCAGGCGGGTACGCCGCCTGTTGCCCCGTGGCTGTCGGCCGCGTGGTGCTGCGAGGTGTCCGGGCCGGTCTGCGTAGGCCGGTGGCCGGCCGGGCCGAAGGGGCCGGCTGCCGGGGTTCGCGTCGGTTGCGGCGGGCGGTGCGCAGGGTCTGGGGGTGTGGGGGAGGCCTGTGGGGGCCAGGGTCGGTGGGTCAGGTCGTGGTGGAGGGTGTCGAGTCTGGTCAGGCAGGTGTCGAGGGTGGCGATGGCGGCGCTGCTCTGTTCGCGGATGCGGTGTTCGATGGCGGCGAGCCGGTCCTCGATGTGCTGCCAGCGGTCTTCGGTGGTGGCGAGGGGGTCAGGTGCGTCGTCGGTCGCTGTCATGGCGCAGGCTGTCCGTGTGCTGGGTGAGTTCGTCGAGGCGGGCGGCGAGGTCGGGGTGACCTGGGCGGCGAGGACGCGCAGGTCGGCGGCGTGGTCGCGGGCCCAGGCGGTGACGGTGCGTTCCGCGGCCCGCCGGTCGCGCACGGCCTTGACGCGTTCCGCTCCGGTGGCGGCCCCGTCCGCTCTCCTGCCGGTGGGCCGCAGGCGCAGATAGCGGTTCTCGGCGGCCTGGCGACTGGCGACGCCCATGGGACGGGCGAGGTCGGCCCAGGTGGCGCCGCCCTCGCGGGCGTTCTCCACCAGGCCCGCCTCCCAGCCCGCGAGCTCGGTGCGCAGTTCGCGCAGCAGCACCAGGGCGGCCAGGGCCGGCTCGGGGCCCTCGTCCCGTGCACCGGCGCCGGGCCGGGGACGGGCGTCGCGGGCGGTGCGGACGGCGTCGTCGATGGCGGCGAGCGCGGCGGCGGCGGCGAGGAAGGAGGCCGGTCCGGCAGGTGGGGCGCCGCCGCCGGCGGGGTCGGGGTGTCTGCCCATGAGTGTCACTCCTCTGGTGACTCGGGTGTTTGTCATCGGATGGATGACATGCTAGAACAGTTTCAGGTGAAGCGCACTGGCTCCCATTCGATCAGTGGAGGTGTTTCGCGATGCTGATGCGCACTGACCCGTTCCGCGAACTGGACCGGCTGACCCAGCAGTTCCTGGGCACGAACGGAACCTGGTCC
>NZ_JODS01000053.1 GCF_000718025.1 Kitasatospora purpeofusca | reverse complement strand
CGGGTCCTCGCGGAGGAGAGCGTCAAGAATGGTGTCGCTGATCTGGTCAGCGATCTTGTCGGGGTGTCCCTCGGTCACGGACTCCGAGGTGAACAGGCGACGGGACACAGTACTCCCTGGGGTTGCAGCGGCTGCTGGCTGGACATTGCTCCGGTCGCCGGAAGGACGGCCGGTGTGAGCGTCCGCAGTCCGGTCGCTCCTGGCGGAGCGCTCCTTCAGACGCGAACGACGGTCTTGCTTCTCATCAGGAAGTCACCCAGGTAGCCGTCGTGCGGCAGACCGGGGCGGTGCCAGTGGGTGGCATGGCTCCCGACGTGAAGGTTGCTGATCGCCGGTTCGTCGATCAGGGCCTGGACGAGGTCCTCGTCCTCGGTGACAACGGTCAGGACGAGGGTGTCACGCAGCGGCTCGACGCCGTCCTCACGGCTCCACGGCCCGACCCACACACAGGGAAAGGGGACCTCGGCCGCGAGCTGCGGCGCCTCGGCGGAGTCGACCTGATGGACCGCAGGACGCAACACCGCGCTGCCGTCGCCGAGTTCGTCGACGAAACCGGTGCCGCCGAGCCAGGCGCGGGTGCCCTGGGCCCGGTCGAGCACGAACTTCTCGAGCGCCCGCGCCGACTTGGCGTTCTGCACCGGCAGTACGGCGTTCCGGTCGCCCGGCGGCAGGCTGGGCAGCGCTGCCAGCCGTTCGGCGATCGCGCCCGCGAGCGGGGCGGGATCGCCCTCGACCAGCACGGCGGTGGCGTTGACGCATCCGCTGCCGGCGTGCCGGGTCACCGAGTCGACGATCATGTCGAGGTGGTCCCGCCAGTCGGCGTCGGCCGTCAGGAGGATCTTCGAGCGGCCCGGCTGCAGCGACAGAACCCCTGGGTCGTCAGCGTACTGCCGGATGATCTCGTCCCCGCCGTAGGCCAGATCCGCGTTGCGCACGATGGCGTCGGCCGCCTCGTGTCCGCAGGGCAGCAGGACCACATGGTCGCCGCCGAACCCGGCCTCGCGCAGGGCCAGGACCAGGCGGTGCGCGGTGAACGGTTCGCGGGCGGCGGGGCGAACGGCCACCCGGTAGCCCAGGGCGAGCGCCTCCGGCCAGAACCCGTGCGTTCCCGGATGGTTGCCGGGGACGTGGACGGCGAGAACCTCGCCGCGCCGGGTCCAGACAGCCTGCGAGGTGCGCACCAGCGGGTCGCGCCAGTCGGGTACCGCCCCGGCCGGCCGGGCCGACTGGACGCTCCGGTAGGAGTCCGCGACCCGATCGGCGCAGGTCGCGGTGGCGACCCTGACGACCTCGATCGGCAGGCCCGAGACGCGGCTGACGACCGTCTCGTACTCCTGCACCGTCAGCCCGCCCAGCCGCGCGGTGCGGAACAGTTCCGCGGCGCGGGCCAGCGCACCGGCGCGCTCGGCGGCGGACAGCGGGGTCGCGGCGTGGAGCGCCTTCATGGCCCGGTTGACGTACAGCGCGGGAACCAGGCTCAGTTCGGCCATGACCGCGCCGGTGACGTCCGTGATCGCCTGACGGTTGTGAGCACGGTACGGACCGAGCGGGCCCAACGCGTCCAGCACCGGCGTTTCGGGCTGCCGCGCTTCCGGTGCCGTCGACGGCGGTTGCTCCGCGGCCATCAGTAGACCCCCTCGATCACGGCCTCGTCGTCGAACCGGGCGACCGGGGCGATGCCCGCGGCGGAGTCCCCGACGCGTCCTTCGGGCGCAGCGACCCTGATCGCGGTGTCGCGCTCCAGGTTGTTGGGCAGGAGCAGGGCCTTGCTGACGTGGTGCATCACGACCTGGCCGCGCTCCCCGTGCGCGACCGGTGTGCGGGTCGCGGGGTCCACCACCTGGAAGGTGATGTACGGAGAGAAGGTGTCGAAGACGCACGGCTCACCGATCGGGGTGCCGTGCCGCTGGCCCGCGATGCCGAGGATCATCGTGCTGCCGTAGTGACCGTAGAGGGTCGCCCCGGGGAAGATCTCGGTGCGGTAGAGGGCTTCGGTGTCGGGGTCCATCTGGGTTCCGCCCCACCGGATGGCCTTCACCTTCCGGTTGACCAGGTCGACGAGTTCCTCGCGCTGGGCGATGCGCTCCAGCAGCGGCGGGGTCACCGTCATCACACCGATGTCCTGGGTCCGCAGAATCTCGGCGGCCTGATCGACGACGTGCTCCGCGTAGGCGTCCGCCTGGCTGCCCCTGCCGTCCGCGAGCAGACGCTTGACCCACCTCGGGTCGAGGTCCACCTGGAACGCGTACCGACCATGGGTGCGGGCCGAACGCCGGAAGATCTCGCCGACGATGTGGGGGCCGGACGGGGTGATCCCCAGCCAGTCGACACCGACCGGGAAGCCGTGCCGGTCCAGGTTGGCGTTGCTCCAACCGACAAGCTTCTCCAGCCAGTCGGCCGGGCAGACCACCCGCTTGGGCGCGCCGGTGGTGCCGCCGCTCTCGAAGATCCCGACGATGTCGGGGCGTTCGCCGTAGCCGCGCGGGACCAGTTCGGCCGCGGGCACGTCCCGCAGCTCGTTGGCGACGTTCGGGAACAGGGTCAGGTCGCTGTGGCCCTTCACGTCCGTCAGGGGGTCGAAGTCGAGGGTCTCGGCCCGCTTCAGCCAGAACGGCGATCCGGTCTCCGGGCGGAAGTGCCACTGCATCGCTGCCCGCACCAGCTCGTCGGGGTCCGGGTCCGCGTCGTGCGGCAGGTCCAGGATCGACAGGTCGATCGGCGCCATTCTTCCTCCAATGTCAACCGCCGGTGTGGCGAGCCGGTCGGACCTCCGCATCGGCTCCCCGCCGGCCGTGACCGATGTCCTCATTCGATCACCGACCTCGCCGCCGGAGCCTGAGTAGTCACTACTCAATTCACCTTCGCGGCCGGACATTTCCTTGAGTACGACTCCCGGCCCGACGGCCGCCGGCCCATAGAATGGCACCATGAAGGCAATGATCGCGTGGTGGGACCTCACCGGGTCGCAGCAGACTGCGGGAACACTCCGGGATTTCATTCGGGAGGAGTCGGAACACTGGACGGGGATTCCCGGGCTGCTCCTGAAGATATGGCTCTCCGATCCGTCCACCGGCCGCTGGGGCGCGCTCCTGCTGTGGGAGTCGCAGGAGGCGGCCCGAGCTGCGACGTTGCCCCGGAGTCCGGCCGAGCTCATCGGTCATTCGGTTGACTTCCGAGCATGGTTCGACGTCGAGGCGACCGCCGAAGGGGTGCACTCCCTGCATTCCCTCGAAGGTTTCGGACCAGCCCTGGAGGGGCTCGTACTCAGTGGCTCCGAGGATTTCTCCAAGAAATGACGGCAGGCCGAAGCGGCGCCCGGGGAACCCGGGCGCCGCACTGTCCTGAAACCATTTTTCCGCCGATTCTCCGGTCAGTCCGCAGGTTCGATATTCCGATTGCAGCGGAACATGTTGACCGGGTCGTACGCAGCCTTCAGCCCCGCCAGTCTGCGATGATCGGCCGGCTCCCAGAAGTCCGAGGCCGGCGCCGCCGGCGCACCGTCCGCGCAGCCCCCGTACACCAGACTCTGGAACCGGCCCCCGACCGAGTCGGCGGCGAGCGCCCCCAGGACCTCGTCCCCGGCGCGGCGCGCCTCGTCCGCCGACGCGCCGATCAGTGGCATCAGCACCCGCAGGAGGTACCGCGCCGAACGGTGCCCCACCGCGTTGGGCACCTCGGGCGACCGGCCGAGAGCCCCGCCGAGGTGGCGGACGTCCAGCACGCACGGGACGGCCGCGCCCGGCCCCACCAGATCGGTGGCCTTGGCGGCCTGCTGGGGACCGAAGGCGCGCAACAGGATGTTGTCCCCCAGATAGGCGTGCGGTTGCGGCGGGTCGTTGTAGATCGCGCCGCACTCCGTGTACGGCATCTCCGCGACGGTGTCGGACACCAGGGGCCCGAGCGCGCGCAGCGGGGCTACCAGCCGCGCGCCCGTACGGGAGTCCCCCGTGTACGCGATGCGCACGTGCGCCGCGAACCGGCCGCGCAGCACGGAGGGGAAGAAGGGCAGATCGGGATAGCTGAGCAGCGACACCGAGGAGGTCAACCCGTCCGGGAGTTCCTCGGTCCAGCGCAAGTAGTCGGCGAGCACCCCCGGTGTACGGGCGAGGTCGAACACCAACTCCCCGCCGTACAGCCGGCTGACCGGTACCAGTTCGATCTCCATGCCGGTGACCACGCCGAAGTTCGCGCCGGCCCCGCGCAGGGCCCAGAACAGCTCAGGATCACTGTCCGCCGTGACCCGCCGCGGCCGGCCGTCGGCGGTCACGATGTCAATCGACCGGACCCGGTCCGCCGCATAGCCGAACTCCCGCGCCAGCAAGCCGAGTCCGCCACCCAGGACATAGCCGACCGCGCCGACGCCGGGGGCCGAGCCGTTGAGCGGGGCCAGGCCGTACCGGGCAGCCGCGTCGACGACCGCGTCGAACCGCACGCCGGCGCCGATCCGGGCGGTACGAGCCTGGGCGTCGACCGTCACCTCCGACAGTTCGGCGGTGCTGATCAGGACGCCCCCGTCGGTGGCGACCGACAGGCCGTGCCCGGTCGCTTGGACCGCCACCGGCAGTCCCCGCCCGGCGGCGTACCGGACGGCGGCCGCCACGTCCTCGGCCCCGGCCGCCCGGACCAGCACCGAGGGCCGGTGCCGGTAGGCGGTCTGGAATCCCGAACACCGGGCGGCGAACTCCCGGTCGCCCGGCACCAGCACCTCGCCCCGCACCCGGCTGCGCAGGGCCTCGACCGCGGCAACGTCGTTCATCCGTGGTGTTCCTTTCTGATCTGACACGTTCCCGCAGGTTCGGACCACCGGCTCACAGCAGCACCGGCTCCAGTTCCCCGGAGACCACGCGCAGGCGCAGCGCCTTGCGGTCGACCTTCCCGTTGTCGTTCAGCGGGAAGACGTCCAGCAGGTGGTAGGTCAACGGGATCATGTACGGGGGAAGGGTCCGGCGCAGTTCCTCGTCCACGTCGTGCACGTCGAGGCCGGCACCGGCCAGGACGCCCGTGAGCACCGTCACGCCCTCCTCCTCACCCGGGACGGCGAGCACGACGGCCTGCTCGACCCGCTCCTGCCGGAGCAGGTGCGCCTCCACCTCACCCGTCTCGATGCGGTGACCCAGGATCTTGACCTGGGTATCCAGCCGGCCCACGTAGCCGTACTCGCCGCTGTCCGTCCGTCGCACCAGGTCGCCGGTGCGGTACCAGCGACGATCGGGGCCGGACGAGGGGGAACCGGTGCGAAAGGCCTCCGCAGTCTGCTCCGGTGCGTCGAGGTAACCTTCGAAGACCTGGCGCCCGGAGACGCAGAGCTCGCCGGTGTCGCCGTCCGGCACCGGGCTGCCGTCCTCGTCGAGCACGGCAGCGGCCATCCCCGGGTAGGGCGAACCGATCGGGACAACGCCGTTGACAACGCTGGCCGGCGAGGTCTCCGGATCCCACCGGTGCACCAGGCATGCGATGGTCGCCTCCGTCGGCCCGTACAGGTTCTCCAGCACGGATCCGGACGCGGCCTCCTGCCAGACCTGGGCAGTCGCCGCGGGCAACGCCTCGCCGCAGAACAGGCTCCAGCGCAGCGACGGCAGGCTGTCCGGCACCAACACGCCCTTGCGGTGCTGCAACACCGCCACCGAGGGCACCGAGAACCAGACCGTGATGCCGTTGTCGCGGACGAAGTCCAACGGCTTCATCAGGTCGAAGGCGTCCATGGGGACGAGGCAGCCACCGCTTCCCCAGCTCATGAACAGGTCGAAGACCGACAGGTCGAAGGTCTGGTCGAAGGTGTTGGTGAACCGGTCGTCCGCCGCGAAGCCGTACCGTTCGGTGTTGGCGGCCAGGAAGGAGGCCGCGTTGGCGTGCGAGATCTGCACTCCCTTGGGCCGACCCGTGGTGCCGGAGGTGAAGAGCAGGTACGCACCGTCCTCGGGAGCGACCTCCACCGGTTCCGCCAGCGGGACGCAGGTCTCCACATCGGCCCGGGTCAGGACCCGGGCGCCCACCGGGAAGCCCGCGGGCACCTCGTCGGTGTCCGGAAGCACCACCGCCGGCGCACCGGCCAGGCCGTCGAGGAGCGCGCCGAGTTGCTTGACCGAGCCGGCGTCCGCCAGCACGACCTCGATCCCGGCACGCTCCAGGAGCTCACGATTGCGGGCCGCGGGGTACTTCTTGTTCAGGGGCACCACAGTCGCCCCCGCGTACAGGCCGGCCAGGAAGCCCGCGTAGGTGACGACACTGCGGTGGCCGAGGACGGCCACCCGCTTCGGGCGCGGCGTGTGCCGCGCGAGCGCCGCCGCCCAGCGGCGGGCGATGCCGTCCAGATCCCGATAGGTCCAGGTCCGCCCGCGCAGGGACAGCGCCGTGTTCTCCGGGACGTGCCGGACCGACGCCCGGAATCCGGAGTGGAGGAGGGGGCCAGCTGACTGCATGGTGTACTCGCGTTCCGCTTGGATGGGTTCGACGGGTGCTGCCGGGCCGACGCACCGGGACTCGGCGGGAAGGACCGGATCAGGGCTGGAGACGGCTGACCCGCCAGCCGTCGCCATCACGGTCGTACCGCAGCCGCTCGTGCAGCCGGTCGGTACCGTTGGCCCAGAACTCCAGCCCGTCGAAGCGGAGTTCGTATCCGGCGAAGCCCTCGGGCCGGGGCAGTGGCTGCCCCGCCCCCAGCTCCAGGGCCCGGCGGCGCAGGGCCCCGACCTCGTCGAGGCCGCCCAGCCGCTCGCTCTGCCGCGAGGCCGTGCTCATGGCGTGGGTGAACACGGGGCGGGCGTGCCACAGGGCCTCGGCCGCCGCGTCGGACAGCTTCACGACGGGCCCGTCGACGACGATCTGCTGGCTGGTCTCGCGCCAGTAGAGCAGACCCGACGCCCACGGGTTCGCCGCGAGGTCGCGCCCCTTACGGCTGCCGGCGTGCGTGATGAACACGAACCCGGTGTCGGTCACCTGGTTGATCACCACGATCCGGGTCGAGGGTCGACCGGCCCCGTCGGCGGTGGCCAGCGTCAGGGCGCGCGGCTCGCGAACCCCGTTGCGCACCGCGTCGGCGAGCCACGCTCGCAACAGGCCGACCGGCTCGGCGGGCGGCTGCCCGTACTCCGAGAACGACACCTCGACGGTCCCGGTCATGCTTTCCGATCGCGTGCCGCTCATCTGCCTCTCCGGGGTGCCGACTGCGAGGGGACCTGCTGTCCGGGGCGTCACAGGCGCAGCGTCCCTTCGAGGGCGATGACTCCGTCGCCGCCGACCTCGACCCGGGTGACCCGGTCGCCGTCACCCTCCGCGAGTGCGTGCATGGGCGAGGGCCGGCCCATCTCCACGCCCTGTGTGATGACGATGCGCCGCCCGTACTCGATCAGACCGTGCCGGGCCAGGTGGATCGCGATGGGACCGGCCGCCGACCCGGTGGCCGCGTCCTCGACGACCCCGTACGCGGGCGAGAACATCCGGCTGCGCCACTGCGTGCCGAACCCGGCGAAGCAGTTGGCTGCCATGTCCTCGAACGCACCGAGCGCCCGGTGGTCGGGGCGCAGCGCGGACAGTTCCTCGACGCTGCCGAGACCGATCAGGACGTGGCGCGGTCCGTTGCGGTAGATCTCCACCGGCAGGGCGGGGGCCCGCACCCCGAGCGCCGCCAGCAGCTCCTCACACCGGTCGAAGGGTTCCCACTCCGGCACCGGCTGCTGCATCCAGGCCGACGTCACCACGCCGTCGGTACGGACCAGTTCGAACGGGATGAGCCCCTTGGCTGTCTCCAGCTTGAGCTGGTCCAGCGGGCCTCGGTTGCCGATCGCGATGGCGGTGCCGAGCAGCGGGTGCCCGGCGAAGGGCAGTTCGTTCACCGGGGTGAAGATCCTGACGCGCGCGTCGCCGCCCTCCCGGGGCGCGAGCACGAAGGTGGTCTCCGAGAGGTTCATCTCACGGGCGATGGCCTGCATCCGGGCACCGGACAGGTCGTCCGCCCCGAAGTAGACCGCGACCGGATTGCCCTTCAGTACCTCGGTCGCGAAGGCATCGACAACCACGTAGGGGTGCATCGGGATCTCCTGCCGTTCTCTCGTCATATCTTGAACACTTCCTGAAGGGCCCCGGCGAGGATGCGGGGGCCGTTCTCCGTGAGCACGGACTCGGCGTGGAACTGCATGCTCATGAAGTGCGGACCCCGCAGGCCGTAGACCTCCCCGGTCTCCCGGTTCCGGCTCACCTCGACCGCGCCGACGCGCTCCGCCTCCCACTTGTCCTCGTCGCTCACAGCAGCGAACGCGTTGTAGAAGCCCACCCGTTCGACCGCGCCGAAGTAGTCGATCTCCTTCTGCAGGCCCTGGTTGGGAGCGGGCAGCCGGGAGACACTGAGACCGAGCGCGAGGCTGAGCACCTGGTGACTCAGACAGACTGCGACGAACGGCCGACGCTGGTCGAGCAGCCTGCGCACGGCGTCGTGGAGGTGGCCGATCCGCGGGTGGGACACGTCACCGGGATCGCCCGGGCCCGGACCCATCACGACGAGGTCGTGGTCGTCGAACGCGTACTCCTCGTCGAACCGCCGCACCGTGACCTGCGGCCCCAGGGCACGCAACTGTCCGGCGATCATCGAAGTGAAGGTGTCCTCGGCGTCCACGACCAGGACCCGGCGGCCGGCGAGCCCGGCGTGCACCTCCGGCCAGTGCTCGGCGCCGCGCAGCCAGAACCCGGCGATCGAGTCGTTGCGGCGCTCCAGGGCCGCCCGGACCTCGGGGTGCTGCGCGAAGCCCGGAGCCCTGCCCGCCTCCAGCGCGCTCACCAGACCGGCCGCCTTGGCCCGGGTCTCGGCGGCCTCGCGGGCAGGATCGGAGTGGCGCACCAGGGTGGAGCCGACGCCGATGTCGACCCGGCCGGACGCGTCGATGTCCGCGGTGCGGATGAGGATCGCGGAGTCCATCGCCCGGTCGCCGTGCGCGTCCCGTCCGACCAGGGCCGCCACACCGCTGTAGTAGCCGCGCCCGCCGGGCTCGTACTGATCGATGACCCGGCAGGCGCTCTCCAGCGGCGAGCCCGTCACGGTGGGGGCGAACATGGTCTCGCGCAGGATGTCCCGCACGTCGAGTGCAGTGCGGCCCTCGATGAAGTACTCGGTGTGCGCGAGCCGCGCCATCTCCTTGAGGTACGGGCCCCTGACCCTGCTGCCCCCCTCGCAGATCCTGGTCATCATCTTGAGTTCCTCGTCGACGACCATGTACAGCTCGTCGACCTCCTTGCGGTCGGCGAGGAACTCCATCACCCCGGGCAGGGTCGGGCCGGTCGGCGGATAGCGGTACGTACCGCTGATCGGGTTCATCACGGCGGTGCCGGCCTCCAGGCTGACGTGCCGTTCGGGCGAGGCGCCGACGAGCGTGCGCTCCCCCGTGTGGATCAGGAACGTCCAGTACGCACCGACCTCGCGCTGCACGAGGCGGGAGAAGAACGACAGGGCGCTGTCCGGCCGGTAGTCGGTGATGGTCGCGACGAACGACCGCTTGACGACAAAGTTCGCCCCCTCGCCCGCGCCGATCACATCGTCGACGACGCTCCGGACGATCTCCTGGTAACTCTCGTCGTCCACGTCGAAGCGGGCGCCGGCCAACTCGGTCGGTACCTGGGGGAGTCGCCTCAGCGCGTCGGCCAGGGAGATCCGCTCCTGCCCGGTCACGCGCAGGGCGACCAAGGGCGCCCCGTCGTCGGTCGCCCGGAAGCCACGTTCCGTGATCTGCCGGTACGGCACAAGTGCGAGGACCTCGTGGTGCGCGCCGCAGGGCCGGTCCGGGGCGTCCTGCAGTGAGATGTCCGCGAGCGTCGCGGGCGTCGTGACCTCGCCCACCATGACGTCGAGGACTCCCGTCCCGCCGGCCTCCGGCCGGTACAGCAGGGCGAACGCCCCACCGCCGCCGGACAGGACCCGGCCGAGCAGGTCGGCACCCGCCCCGGTCACGCGAAGACCTCCTTCGCCGTGAGCACCATCGCGCAGCGCCCGGCGGCGTAGTCGAGTGCCATGCGGTGGGAACTCTCGTCGAAGTCGGCGACGGCGTCGGCCACGAGGAAGGGCTGGATGTCGTGGGTGAAGGCCTCGACCGCCGTCGTCAGGACGCCCACGTGGGCGTATACGCCGCAGATGACCAGCTGATCGCGGCCGGACGCGCGCATCCGGTCCAGGAGGGGCGAGTTGTGGAAGGCGCTGTAGCGCCACTTCGTCAGCTTCCAGTCCCCCTCCTGGGGGGCCAGTGCGTCGACGACCGCGCGGTCCGCGGGGTCCCTGCGCATCCCGGGACCCCAGAAGTCGGCCAGCAGCCCGCGCTCCTGCTCGGTCATGCTGCCGGGTTGGGTCGTGTACGCCACCGGGACGCCGAGGCCAGCGGCAGCGTCGCGCAGCGCAGCCGCGTTGCTCACCAACGGCTCGCGCACGCTGTCCGGGAAGGGCGCAAGGAAGAAGTGCTGCATGTCGTGGACCAGCAGCACGGCACGGTCGGGATCGGGCGTCCACTGGGCGGTGTTGGCGGGCAGCTCACCCGCAGTCGGCAACGCATAGGGCTCGATGGGGGGAATTCCGGCCATTCCTGCCTTCAACTCTTCCAGTCTTCCGGGCCCCGGCTCCGGGCGAGCGGGGGTACGACGTGTCGGGGTCAGACCTTCCAGGCGGACACGACGGCGACGGCCTGCCCCGGGTTGAGCCGCGGGTCGCAGAACGTCGTGTACTTGTTGCCGACGTGGTCCAGGTCGGCCTGGCAAGAGACGCACTCGGTGACGTCGTCGGGCGTGGTCTCCAGGTGCAGGCCGCCACAAACGCCACCGGCTCCGGTGACGGCCTCCTGGAAGCCCCGGATCTCGTTCGACACCGTCTCGACGTGGCGGGTCTTGTTGCCGTCCGGCGCCGCGACGGTGTTGCCGTGCATAGGGTCGGTCAACCAAATGACGGGGTGCCCGGCCCCACGCACGGCCTCGACCAGCCGCGGCAGCCGCTCCAGGACCAGGTCGGCGCCCATCCGGGAGATGAGCGTCAGCCGTCCTGGCGTGCGTCCGGGGTCGAGCCGCCGACAGAGGGCCAGCAGCTCCGCGGGGGTCATCGTGGGACCCACCTTGCAGGACACCGGGTTGCTCACCGCGGCGAGCAACGCGACGTGCGCACCCTCCAGCTGCCGGGTGCGCTCGCCGATCCAGGGCCAGTGGGTCGAGCCGAGGAACAGCGCACCGTCCTCGTCCCGGCGCAGCATCGGGATCTCGTAGTCGAGCAGCAGCGCCTCGTGGCTGGTCCACACCGGCGGTCCGAGGGGGTCGCGAAGCGGCGCGTCCTGTTGCCAGCCCAGGTGCCGCGCGATCCCGCCCGCCGCGGCGTGGCAGGCGAGCATGCGCAGCGGATCGGGCCGCCGGGCCTCCGGGTCCGGCTCGGGACCGTTCACCATGTGGCCCCGGAAGGTGGGCAGCGGACTGCCGGCCACCGACTCGGTCGGACTGGAACGGGGCTTGGCGAACTGCCCCGCGATCCGACCGACCCTGATGACGGGCTTGTGGGCGTTCATCCGTAACGTCCCGGCGAGCACGTCCAGGAGGGCCGCCTTGCGGGAGACGTCCATGGCCGTACTCTCGCCCGGGTCCTCGGCGCAGTCCCCGGCCTGGACGACCACGGCCTCGCCGGCCGCGACCCGCGCGAGGCCGGCCCGCAGCACCGCCAGGTCACGGGCACGGACGAGCGCCGGCCCGGCCGCCAGAGCGTCCCGCACCTGCTCGACCTTCCCCCGGTCCGGCCAGTCCGGCTGTTGCAGCGCCGTGCGAGCGTGGATGTCACGAAGGACTTCGTCCACGGGGTCCTCCTGTACGGCTGGGCGGCGGCCAGTCACGTGGGGATGCCGGCGCGCTTGATCTGCGGGACGGGAATGCCCAGGGAGCGCAGCTGCTCGAAGGGGTTCATGAACTCCCGCTGCAGTGTGATCCGGCCGTTCTCCAGCTCGAACGAGTGCAGGAAGTGGTTCTCGTACCAGCCTTCGGGGTAGTCCGCGAAGAGGATCCTGCCGCGGCCGTCGCACTCCACCCAGAAGCGGCTCGGGTCCTGGGTCTCGAAGATCCGGACGTTGTACCACTCCCAGTCCGGGAAGGTCTTCAAGGACCACACCGCGTGCTCGCCGAGCCGGTCGCGGCCACGGATCGCGATCGGGGCACCGGTGTCGGTCGTCCAGAGGCCACCGACACCGTCCTCGGTGAAGAGCAGGTGGCGCTGCAGCCGGGCCTCCCCGAGGGCGGCCATGTAAGTCTCCACCGTCGCCCGGTTGATCCTACGCAGCTCTGCCTCGTCGGTGAATGTATCGTTCTGAGCGGATTCGGACATGAATGAACTCCAATCGTGCACTGACTGGGCGAGCATCATCGATCCTGCCCGGGCGGCCCGGGCACACTCAAGAAGCAGACGGTCAAATGGCATTCAGGCTTCGTGCAAATTCCTCAAACGGTTACCTGAATCTGTCAGAGAAGTGTCAACTCCGGTATGGCACAATGATGTTGACGCACCGGCCCGGCGGGTCGCAGCGAACCTTCGGCACGGCGGGCCCGAACAGAAGAATGCCCGGCCGGGTCGACCCGGCCGGGCATTCACGAGCTGAGGTATTCAGGCGCATCCGAGCTGGAATCCGACACCGCGGACATTCCGGATCCAGTCACTGCTGCCGAGCTTTCCCCTGAGGCTGCTGATATGCGTGTCAATGGTGCGTTTGGACCAGACGTCGCCCCAGACGGTCTGCATGATCGTCTTGCGGGAGATGACGGTCTCGGGCTGGGCCGCCAACAGATGGAGGAGGTCGAACTCCTTACGAGTGACATCGACCCGACGGCCGTGCAGACTCACCTGACGCGTCGCCGTGTCGATGCACAGCGGCCCGCGCACGATCACCGGCGACTGGGCGGCCGACATCCGGACGCGCCGCATGACGGCCTCCATACGCGCCAACAGCTCCTGGAAGCCGTAGGGCTTGACCACATAGTCATCGGCGCCGGCCTGCAGGCCCAGGACCCGGTCGAGCTCCGTGCCCCGGGCCGTCACGGCGATGACCGCCGTGTCCCCCTCCGCACGGATCTGCCGACAGACCTCCAGACCATCGAGGTCGGGAAGTTCGAGATCGAGCAGGACCAGGTCGGCATCCCCGTAGGCGCCGAGGGCCTGAATGCCTCCACCGACCCGCTCCACGTGGTGCCCGTACCGCTGCAGTCCCCTCGTCAGGGACTCGGCGTCCTCGTCGTCGTTCTCCACCACCAGGACGCGCCAGACGTTCGGCGCGCTGCGCGCGGGCGGTCGCGGAACCTCCCCGCCGGGCCTCCCCGTCCGCCCCGACGGGGCCACCACCGACAGATGGCGATCGGCCGAGTCAGAACGGACGAGCACAGTCTCCCCCTCCAACCGGCGGCACCGCGTCCCGCGCACCCTCGGTGACGCGACCGCGGGACGGGCCCTCCGGGCCCCGTCCAGGAGCGCGGAAACCGCCTCTGCCCAACCCTTCGAATGCCATGTCCCCACTCCCCCGTAAGGCGAACCGGAATACGAAAAGCCCCACCCCTGGCGAACCGGCGGACCTGGAATTCCGGGCACTGCCTCCTTCGCCGCCCCGCCCCCTCGGGCCGGTGCGAAACGACGCCGACCGGGCGGGTCGTAATGTCGATACCGCGCCATCCTACACAGCAACAGCTGACGGTTGATCAGATAGTTCGGCTGCCGCTTAAGCGTCAGTAAAGCCCGTGGTAATCGGCGGGCTCGCCGTTCCCCGCGACCACGATCCGCAGGACGGAGCCGCCCCCGGCGACCCCGCCGCGGCCGACGGCCGATCCGAGCGGCACTCCGAGCCTGCGATCCGCCGTCTGCGTAGGGAGCCGGCCACCGGGACCGATCTGAGTAGTCGGTACTCAAGCGCCGAACCCAGCTCCGTGGTGCGCTTGGGGCGACCGAAGAAGCACCATTCCACGCCGCATCCGATCGATGGGCGTCGAAAGGGGATCGCGATGAAGTTCGACGACGTCTACCTGTCGGGCCTCGGCACCTTCGTGCCGGACCTGGTGACGACGGAACAGGCCGTGCAGTCCGGCTGGTACGACTCGGACGTCCGGGAGGCCTCGGGCCTGGAGTCGGTCGCGATCTCGGACTCGCTGTCGGCGCCCGAGATGGCCGTGCTGGCGGCCAAGGAAGCGATCCGGCGTTCGGGCATCGCGGCCGAGGAGTTCGGCGCGCTGTTCCACAGTTCCGCCTACCACCAGGGCCCCGACGGCTGGTCCCCGGCGCACTACATCCTCACCAACACCCTCAACACGCCGATCACCGCGATGGAGATCAAGCAGGGCTGCCAGGGTCTGCTCTCCTCCCTCGCCATCTCCGCGCACCGCCTCGCCTGCGACTCCCGCAAGTCCGCGATCCTCCTCACCGCCGCGGACAACTACTCCACTCCGCTGGTCGACCGCTGGACCACCTCACGGCTCTCCATCTTCGGCGACGGCGCCGCGTCGGCGGTCGTCTCCCGCACCGGGGGCATCGCCAAGCTGCTCTCCATCGGGACCCGCTCCGCGCCCGCGATGGAGGCACTGCACCGCGGCAACGAGCCGATCTTCCCGCCGGCCGTGACCGTCGGGAAGGGACTGGACTACGAGGCCCGGGTCAAGTTCTGGATGGAGGAGTGGGCCAAGGGCAACACCCCGCCCATGGAGCACCCGGGCGAGGTCCTGCAGAGCGCCCTGGACGAGGCACTCGAGGACGCGGGCATCGCCGCCTCCGACATCAAGCGGGTCTGCCACCCGAGTGCCACCCTCGACGCGCTGCGCGACCAGTTCCTCGACCCGATCGGGTTCTCCCTCGACAGCGGGATCTGGGAGCACACCAGGAAGGTCGGCCACATCAGCGCCGCGGACGTCTTCATCGGCCTGGAACACCTGTGGAGCACCCGCCAGGTGGGCCCGGGCGACAAGGTGATGCTCTTCACCGGCAGCCCCGGCTTCGAGGCCGGCGTGGCCATCCTGGAGATCGTCGCCGAACCCGCCGAGTGACCCACGCCATCAGACCGGAAGGACGACCCCGAACATCATGACTGACAGCAGCAACCAGAACAGCGCCGCCGCCCCGCTCGCCGGCGAGGCCCTGCGGGTGACGTTGGCCGAACTGATCGGCGTGAGTCCCTCCGAGGTCGAGGACGACGCCAACCTCGTCCAGCTGGGCCTCGGTTCCCTGGAGATGATGCGGCTGGTCACCAAATGGCGCCGCGCGGGCCTCGCAGTGTCGTTCGGAGAGCTGACCGACACCCCGACCTTCGCCGCCTGGAACGAGCGGATCACCCGGGAGCTGGCCGAGGCCACCGCCTGAACCCGGCGGCGGACGAACCGGGCGGGCAGGGGCGGTGCTGTCCCCGCCCGCCCGGGCGGCTCAGGCGCTCCGCCTGAGCCGCCCGGGTACCGTGCCCAGAGCGGGAGCGAGCTCCGTCCGCGCGGTCACACCGAGCTTCCCGTAGGCCCGGTAGAGGTGGTTCTCGACCGTACGAACGGAGAGGACCAGGCGCTCGGCGATCTCCTGGTTGGACAACCGGGAGACCGCGAGCGCCACAACCTCCCGCTCCCGGGTCGTCAGGTCGGTCCGGACACCGGGATCCTGGCGATCGACCGGCACCGCCCACACCGGCGGCTCGGCGCCGCACCGGGACACCAGCTCGGCACACGTGGCCTGCGCGGCCCGGGCCCGCCGACGGTCGCCTGACGCCCGGTGTGCCCGCGCGGCCTGAGCGGCGGCCTCCGCCGCCAGCGGCAGTGACCCCAGCTCCTCGAACCGCCGACAGACCTTGTCCAGGGTCGCGCCGTCGCCCTCCGCCAGGGCTCGGACGTATCGCAGAACGACGTCGTCCGCCGCCCGGCTCTGGAGCGCCGGCGCCTGCCGGACCGCCACCGCCCGGCTCGCGGCGCCGGCCCGGGCCGCAAGGAGCAGCGCGGAACGCGCCTGGGCGAAACGACCGGCGGCCAGCGCACGCGCGGCGACCCCGAGCGCCCGGTCGGCCGCGGCCTCACGGTCGCCGGAGCACGCCGCCACCAGCGCGGCCTCCAGTTCCACGGCATCCGCCAGCAACGGGTACGAACACTCCGCCTGCTGCGCGTCCCTGGCCTCCTCCAGCAGCGACGACGCCTCCAGCGAGTCCCCCGACTCGGCCACCGCACCAGCCAGCCGGGCCAGTCGCAAGGAGCGCGAAGTGAGCCAATCGGCGGTCCCGCGATACGCGGCGACCTGCCGCAGCGACTCCACTGCCGCCGCCGTCCGGCCCGTCGCACGCAGTACCGCGGACTCCAGGAGGCCCGCGTACATCCCCGTGCGCGGGCCACCGTCCGCGGCCAGCTCCCGCAGTTCCGCGAGCACCGCCGCCGCCGCGTCCGGCCCCCTGGTCAGGGTGGTGATCCAGCCGGTCACGTAGAGGTGCTCGGCGCCCGCCGCCTCGTCCCGGCCGGCCAGCGTCGGCCGGGCCGCGGCCAGTACCGCGAGCGCGCCCTCGTCGTCACCCGCCTCGTGGCGGAGCAGGGCCAGCAGGGGCTCCGCCCCCACCGCCGTCCCGGCCAACTGCCGTGCTTCCTCGGTCCGGTCCTTGAGTAGCCGCACCACAGCCCGGACACCGTTGTCGGTACCGGCGACCGCTTCCGCCTCGGCCAGCCGCCCCAGGCCGAAGCCCATGTTGAGGGCACGCGGGCGCCGGACCGCCGCGGTGGGCGGCGCCTGGGCGAAGACGGCCTCGGCCTCGACGTGACGGCCCTGGCCGGCCAGGGCCCGGCCGAGCGTCACTGCCACCCCGGTGCCGGTCGACGTACCCGCCCCGGCCGCCAGCGCGGCGCGACCGAGCTGTTCCGCGAGCCGCAGGTCCTCGGCCCGCAGCGCTCCGACGGCGGCCCGGGCGAGCCCTTCCGGCCCGGGCAACGCACCCGCCCCCAGGCCCAGCCGGGCGACGCGGACGGCGTCGTCGGGCCGGCGGGCCCCGGTGCCGCCGATCGCGTCGGCGACCGCCTGCCGCAAGCGACGCGCGGTCAGCTCGGGGAGGGTCGCCGCGACCACGGCGGCGCAAAAGGGGTGGGCGAGGCGGAGGAAGAGCCGGAGCCCGGAGCGCTCGGCGACCAGGACCCCGCGGCGGTTCAACGACTCCGCCGCCTCCCCCAGCGCATCGACCACCGGCAGTCCGGCCTCGAGCGGCCCGGCCAGTGCGAGCATGCGCACCAGCTCGCGCTCAGCGTCGTCCAGGTCCCCGAGGAACAGGTCGGCCAGATCGACCAGCCGGCCGTCGGGCACGGGCGGCAGCCCGGACCACTGCCACCGGCCCCGCACCCGGCGCAGGGCACCCTGGGCCAGGGCCTGCTCCGCCAGTTCGCGGAGGATCAGCGCGTTGCCCCGGGCGAGGTCCCAGAACCGTTCCGCGGAGTCGACGGCCACCGGGCCGCCCAGACGGGCGGCCAGCATCCGAACGGCGCCTGACCGGTCGAGGGCCCCGACGGCGAGCCTTCGGACCCTCTTGCCGATCAGCAGGCGCCGCAACCCGTTGGGTAGCGACGAACCGGCCTGGGCCGTGGCCAGGAGCAGTGCCTGACCGCTGTCCACCATCCGACCGACCAGGCCCAGCGTCAACGGGTCGACGAGGCAAACGTCGTCGAGGGCGATCGTGAGCCGGCGGCCCGCTGTCGGCGGCCGCGCCTCCCCGCGCAGGTGGTCCCGCACCGCCGCGCCGCGAACCACCCGGGCCCCACGGCGCTCGGCCCGCTCCAGCGCGGCATCCAGGAGCGTGCTCTTCCCCACCCCCGGCTCGCCGATCAGGAGTGCACCGACCCCGGCGGAAGCCCACTCCTCGATCTCCGCGAGTTCCGCCTCCCTCGCGGTAACGGGCCAGTCACCCTCGACCACTGCTGCCACTTCTCCCCCATGCAGACCGCGGACGTCGTGCTGAATTCCCGACGGAACCGCCGCGATCGCGGACGAATTCCGACCGGTCCGATCTCAAGCCTTCGGAGCGTCGGCCCGCATGTAGACGATCGGCACCGGGACGGTGATGATCCCGTTCTCGTCACGCAGCGCGTCCAGACGACGGGAGACCTCGGCCACGACCTCGCGGCGCTCGCTCTCCTCGATGCGCTCCCACATTCCGCGCATTCCGGTGGTGTACGTGAATTCGACCCACTGCTCACCCGAGGTCACGGTGACGGGCAGTTCCTCCTCAACGACCTCGACATCGACGAAGCCGGCCTCCAAGAGGGTCTTCTCGATCGACTCGGCACTGACGAGCCAGTTCGCACCGGCGTTGGCGAACTGGGAGTCGTACGCGCCGCTCTGCTTCAGCGACTGCAGCATGTACGGCATCAGCAGCTCGTTGACGGCGTCCGGGAACAGCGCCCACTTGCCGCGAACGGTGGAGAAGAAGGACGGCGCCGCCGTGGCGAACCGACCACCCGCCCGCAGCAGCTCCAGGTAGGGACGCACGTCGTCGGCACTCTTGACCCAGATGAAGAGGCTGCAGCTACCGATCACCGCGTCGAACCGGCCCGGCTCCAGCTCCGGCTTCTGCCCGTTCATGACCCGCAGCTCGATCTGCTTCAGACCGAGCTCGTCCGCGTCCTCCCGGGCGTACTTGACCATCTCCTCGGAGATGTCGACGCCAACGACCTCACCCTGCTCACCGACCGCGACGGCCGCCGGGAAGAGCGCCGCCCCGCGCCCGGAACCGATGTCGAGGACGGACGCCCCGGCCGTGATTCCGGAGAACTCGACAAGTCGGCGCCCAATGGGCCGAAAGAATTCCACGCCGCTCTGGTCATATGCCTTCGCGGCCTTGTTGAAGAGGTTGTACATCTCTTCGGTGTTCTCCACAGTCGCCATGCAAGTCTCCCGAATCAGAGGGGTCACCACTTCGGCCGCCCACCGTATCTGTCGGGTCATACCAACACGGTTCCCGCCACCCGTCCAATACAAAGCCGCACTTCGGTTCATCAAGAATCGTTATGCGGCGCCACGCCAGCAGCAGCCGACCGGGCACCGCTCCGTACCGGGGCCGGGCGGTGGTCGAGCCGTTTGCCGTGTGCGGCGGGATTCCGGGGGCGCTGCGGTGCCGCGAGGTGGGCCCGGGTCGCCGTGGTGGACCTGTTGGGTGCGGGTCCGGGCTGGCCGGGTCGTTGGACGGGTCAGCAGTTGGTGATGGTCCCGCCGGTGGCGTTGCAGGTGTTGGTGCCGCCGCTGTTGGTGAGGGTCCCGCCACCTTCCTGCTCAACGAGTGCGCCCGGCCATGCCAGGCAGCCGTCCTCGACGAAGTGGGACTGATCCGCGGACTCGACTTCGTGGCGGCCCGCCCCAGGTACGCACCGCGGGCCAAAGCACAGCAGTTCTACATGGACCGCCACCACGACATGTTCCGTGACGGCCTCTCGGATCTCGCCGTCCGAGCGAACACCGCCACCTGCGGCAAGGTCGTCGCACGCCTCGCGGCCATGTTCGACCACATCTACATCGACGAGATCCAGGACCTTGTCGGCCACGACCTCGAACTACTGGACCTGCTGTTCCGGTCGCCGATCGGCATCACCCTGGTGGGCGATCCCCGGCAATTTACCTATGCGACCAACAACTCGGCCAGGAACAAGGCGTACAAGGGCGGCGGCATAGAACAGGCCTTCACCCACGACGGCCCTCAGGGCGTCTCGAACGTCGTCGAAGACCTGCTGCGGCGCTCCCCCGTCCCCGAAGGCTGCCGCACCGCGGCCAACGCCATCTACGTCCCGGAAGCCCAACAACTCCTCATCGAGGTCGACCTCCCGAACCACGAGATCATTCCCCCCGTCGCCTCCTACCGCTACATCGCCCAACGCTCCGAGGTCGTCCCCCAGCCACTCAAGCAGGCAGAAGTACACGACGCCTACGCCCGCCTGGTGGCCCGCCTTGCCCTGCGGGCCCTGGACGAGGCGTTCTCAGTCACGCCGGCCGCCTTCGTGGAGAGCATCATCCTCAACGGCCGCGTCAACGCCACCGACCGCGCCACCGGCCAGGCGCTCCGAGCCTGCGTCGTCAGCCTCGTCGCCCTACGCAAGGACTTCGCCGAACTCGTCCTGGACGAACCGAGACTCGACCCCCAACAGTGCCTCCACCGACTCGGCGCCACCGTCTCCAAACACCCCCACGACCTGGAACCGGTCACACCCGTCGTCGAAGCGGACCTGTCCCACTACCGCATCATCACCGAAACCGCCGTAGTAGCCACCCTCGACAGCCGGCCCGACCTGCTCCAGATGAACCCCTACGACTTCGAACGCCTGGTCCGCGAACTCTTCGAAGCCATGGGCTACAAGACCTGGCGCACCCAGGGCTCCCGCGACGACGGCGTGGACGCCGTCGCGACCCTCACCGACCCGACCGGATCCACCATCTTCGCCATCCAGGCCAAACGCTCCAAGAACGTGGTCCCGGTCAACACCGTCCGCGCCATGTCGGGCGTCATGCACGACAAGGACGCCGGCTACGGCATCGTCGTCACCACCTCGTGGTACGGCAAGGACAGCCACGACTTCGCCCACCGCAACGGGCGCATCCGCCTCATCGACGGCCGCAACCTCAAAGCCCTGCTCATCAAGCACCTGAACATCGACGCCCTGATCGGGCTGCCCAAGGTCCCTCCGGGCTGGCAGGCCGGCGACCTCGTGTGAAGTCGAACGCGGACCTCCCCGGGGTCGAGATGCTCAAGGTGCACGGTCTGGTTCCCTGCCGTCCTATTTTGTAGGCGGCGCTGGCGAGATCACACGCCCCGAGGTTGCGAGCCATTCCCGATTCTTCGGGAAGCACATCTGAATAGGCAGTCACTGAGCAGGGGGTTGGCCCCCGTGCCAGCCTTCGGCGGCGAACCACACGTTTACGGCGAGGGCGGTGTACAAAGCTGCCTGCCAGCCGTTTCGGTGCTCTGCAGTCCATTCTTCTGCCCGCTTGGCCAGGTAGTCCTGCGCTGCCCGGGGTTCGATCCCTTGGTGGCTGCGGCTTTCGACCCGGATGAGGCCGGCCGCCTGGGATGCATACAGGGTGGCAAGCTTGAGTTCGGCGAAGTGATGGCGCGCGGGCCGCGAGGATCAGGGGCATCGCTGGTGGGGGAAGCGCGTGGAACGTGACGACGACGGGCGCACTGGTCCGGCGTCCACCTCATGGACCGCGAGCTCGACGTCCGCTGGCCCCTCGCCGCCATCGACAACGGAAGGATCCACCTTCGCGAGCCCAGGACCGAGGCCGGCCGCGCCTGGATCCGCCTCTCCCCCGGAGAACGGGAATTTCGGGGCCACGCCGCCCGACAGCCTATTATCGCTTCCTGGGCCTGCGGACCTGATCCCCGGCTCACCAGGTACGGAGAGGCGTCACCCGGCCTGCTGCCGATGCGTACCCGAGGAAACACGTGAGCACCGTACAATCGATCCCCGTCCCGCAGGTCCTTCATGAGGCCGGCCGCCGACGGACCTTCGCTGTGATCAGCCATCCGGACGCGGGCAAGTCCACCCTCACCGAGGCGCTGGCGCTGCACGCGCGGGCGATCACTTCTGCCGGTGCGGTGCACGCCAAGGGTGACCGACGCGGCGTGACCAGCGACTGGATGGAGCTGGAACGCGAGCGCGGTATCTCGGTGACCTCGGCCGCATTGCAGTTCGGCTATCGCGGCCACGTGATGAACCTGGTCGACACCCCCGGCCACGCCGACTTCTCCGAGGACACCTACCGGGTGCTGGCCGCCGTCGACTGCGCGATCATGCTGGTCGACGCGGCCAAGGGCCTGGAGGAGCAGACCCGCAAGCTCTTCGCGGTCTGCCGCCATCGCGGCGTCCCCGTGATCACCTTCATCAACAAGTGGGACCGGCGCGGCCAGAACGCGCTCACCCTGCTCGAGGACATCGAGACGCACCTCGGGATCACCCCCGTCCCGGTCGTCTGGCCGGTGGGCAGCGCGGGCGACCTGCGCGGCCTGGTCGAAGCGGGGAACACCGAGCAGATGCTGCGCTACACCAAGGTGCCGGCCGGTACGCACGCCGCCCTCGAGGAGCAGCTCACCTCCGAGAAGGCCGCCGAGCAGGAGGGCGAAGCCTGGACGACCGCGCTGGAGGAGCTGGAGCTGGTGCTCTCGTCCGGCCCCGGCTACGACCAGGAGGCCTTCGAGGCCGGCAGGATCAGCCCGGTCTTCTTCGGCGCCGCGCTGACCAACATCGGTGTGAAGCTCCTGCTGGACGCCGTGGTCGACCTCGCTCCGGCTCCCGGGCCCCGCCGGCTGGCCAAGGGCGGCAGCCGCGAGGTCGGCGAGGAGTTCTCCGGCCTGGTGTTCAAGATCCAGGCGAACATGGACCCGGCCCATCGCGACCGGATCGCCTTCGTCCGAGTCTGCTCCGGCGTCTTCGAGCGCGGCATGCACGTCACCCGGGCGGCCAGCGGCCGCTCGTTCGCAACCAAGTACGCCCACACCGTCTTCGGAGCCGAGCGCACCGTGGTCGACACCGCGTACCCCGGCGATGTGGTCGGCCTGATCAACGCGAGCGCGCTGCGGGTCGGCGACACCCTCTTCACCGGCAGGAAGACCGAATTTCCCCCGCTGCCCGCCTTCGCCCCCGAGTACTTCGCGGTGGCACGGCCCAAGGACATCAGCCGGTCCAAGCAGTTCCGCAAGGGCGTCTCCCAACTCGACGAGGAAGGCGTGATCCAGGTACTGGTGTCCGACCGGCGTGGCGACCAGGCGCCGGTCATGGCTGCGGTCGGCCCGATGCAGTTCGATGTGATCCTGCACCGGATGGAGCACGAGTTCTCGTCCCCGATCGCCCTCGACCAGCTCTCCTACCGCTTGGCCCGGATCACTGACGCCGACGGCGCCGCTGCCCTGGCCAAAGCCCGCCTGATCAGCGGCGAGGTGCTCACCCGCCGCTCGGACGGCGCGCTGCTGGCCCTGTTCGCCGACAAGTGGCAGCTGAACGCCTTCCAGCGCGCCCACCCCGACATCCTGCTCCAGCCGCTGATCGCCACGGCGGACTGATCGCCGACCTCTCGGCCCGGCGGCCGCCGTCGACGAGCTGCTGCGCGGCCTGCTCGGGCAGTCGGCCGAGCGGCAGCAGTCGATCGGCGAGCCGGGCCGCGCGCTCACCACGGCAACCGAAGGCCGACCGCCACCCGCCACCCCGGCCGGGCCACCCGACGCCGGCCGGACCGAGGGCGTCGGGCGGCGCCAGGGCCGCCCCGCGTTGCTCGAGGCCGCCGGACGCCACCACCAGGCTCACCTGCTCGCCGCCGTCGTCGGGCTCGGCGGTGAGCCGGAGCTCCCGGCCACCCGCAACGGGCGCTTCAGGGGCGCGGTCGTCCCGGAGGGCTACGCGGTCAGCGCCGGCGGCCGCCGATGCGGCGGTCGTCGGCCAACGCGGTCAGCGGGCCGTACTCGCAGGCAAGCTCGTTCCACGTCAGCACCTCGCCACAGCGGGCCGGGAACTCCTTCGGGTCGAACTCGGGCATGGTCCAGGTGCCGGTTCCCCGGTCCCGCAGCCACAGGTCCCCGTCACCGTCGACCACAGTCGGCGGGGCCGGTACGGGCTCGGCCTGCTCGGTGGGCTCCCAGGTGACCCGGCCCGGGTGGGAAACGCGGCGCAGCTCGGTGGTGGCCAGCCGCGCGGCCAAGTCACGGGTGGACTCCTCGGCCTCCTTGACCGACGCGAGTCGGAACGCGTCGTCAAGCACGGGCAGGGCTGGATTCTTGCTGCGCTTTGAACTCATACGCTGACTTACCTCCGGTGGGGGGCATCACATCCGTTGTGGCACCCCGTAGAGGAACACGGTATCCGAGGCGGGAGCCAGACCGGCCACGCCCTTTCAAGCTCGGTGCGCAGCAGGTCGGCGGCGGCCTCACCAAGATCTCCCCCGTTCCCGCAGGACCGTGTGGTGGCGAGACCCCGACTGCGGCCACGAGTGGCAGGACACCCCGGAGCAGCGGGACAAGGAACACCGCCTGCGCTGCCCCGGATGCCGCACGATCCTCGACTCGCTCGCCTTCCACTTCCCCGCCTTCTGATCCGGCGGCGGGGCGGGCCGGCGCGGGCCTATCGGGACCCCGGTGGGCGGTCGCCGTGCTGCCGGTCGGTATCGAGGGCGTCGCGCAGGGCGGGCAGGTCCGCGATGGCGGCCTGCTCGGCGAAGCGGGCCAGCAACCGGCGCAGAACCCGCTCGTCGCGGTCGCGGACGGCTTCGGCGATGGCCGCCGCCAGCGACGCCTGGGTATGGGGGTCGGGGGTGCGCACCTGCCGCGCGGCCTGCGGCCCTTCCACCGCTCGCCTCCTGTCTGCTCGTGATCCGGGGCCGCAGGGGGCGCGGCGCTCCTTGCCCTGGTGCGGCTGCGGCGACCGGCCGCCCGGCCCCCTGCGGGGCGAAGAATACCTCCCCGACCAGCACCGAAAAATCTGTGCCCGCTGGAGTAGACATTGCCGCCCACCGTGGTTAGTGTTTCTCTCGTAGACAGCGGTCGAGCGGTACCCGCCAGACACGAACTGGCGGGCAGCAGTACGGAAGTGCGCAGATCGGCACGGTTGCAGGGTTCTGAAGCCAGGGTTGGTGCAGTAAGGCGACGGGACCGGTGGCCGGGCCGGGCGGCCCGCAGGTATCAGGGGCCGCTACCCAGCGGTACCGCAGTTCAGCAAGGGCAGTACGCAGTACCCAGCAGTTGAGCAGGACGCAGGACACGCCGGGCAGGTGGGCGTGGAGAAGGCGGCGCGGTAGCGGAGCCCCGGAGCCACAGCAGGTGCAGGACGGTGACGGGATTGGCGACCGGGCCAGGTGGCCCGCAGGCATCAGGGGCTGCCACCGAGCGGTACCGCAGTTCATCACGTGCATTACTCGTAGGTGAAGTCGAGTTCGGCAGTACCGGCAGTCGCAGTACGCGGTGTCCCGGTGAAGGCGCCCAGGCTGCGGGCGCGCGCACCGGGAGTCCGGCAGCGGGATTCCAGGTCGAGCAGGACGGGCGACGGGGCTGGCTGCCGGAGTCGGCGGGACCGCAAGGGACCGCCAGGGCAGTTAGTTGGCACTGCCACGCAGTTCGCAGTACCGCAGTACCCGTGTGAGCAGTACCGAGAAGGTCGCATTACCAGCGCAGTTCGCAGTAACCGGCCAGTACAGAGGATGAACGGAGGGACAGCGCGCCATCAGGATCGCCCGGCCCGTGAGGAACCAGCCCGGGCGGACTCCGTAGACCCCACGCAAGGACGGTGGTTTCCGGTCACGCATACGCGATCCCCGCACTCCCCCTCCCCCGGGGCCGTGCGGACAGAAGAAACCCGGCCACAGAGCCGGTAG
>NZ_JODS01000052.1 GCF_000718025.1 Kitasatospora purpeofusca | reverse complement strand
CGGGCCGACAAATCCCAAACAGGACAGTCGAAACGTCAGTCAGTGCTCGGGTCAGACCCGCCAGCAGCGTCACCACGTACATCATCACTGTCAGTGCTGGAGGGCGAGGCGGACGGCCAGGGCGAGGACGACCAGGTTGCCGGTGAGGCCGGTGAGGAGTCGGCCGCGGGGGCCGGTGAGGAGGCGGCGGAGCAGGGCGCCGCCGGTGGCGAGCAGGGCCTGCCAGCTGGCCGAGGCGGCGAAGGCGGCCAGGACGAAGACCAGGCCGGGCCCGAGGCTGCCGGGGCCGGTGCGGCCGCCGAGCACCAGGGCGCTGAAGTAGACCACGGTGAGCGGGTTGAGGAGGGTCAGGCCGAGCAGCGAGGCGTAGGTGCGCCAGGGGGAGGCCGGCGCCGGCGGCGGGGGGCCGGCCGGGTCCCGGTCGGCCCGGTGGGTGCGGAGGGTGGCGCGCAGCCCGTGCGCGGCGAGGAGGACGAGGACGGCCGCGGCGGCGAGTTCGAGGGCGCCGGCGGCCGGTGCGAGCAGCGGGGCGAGCGTCGCGCCGCCGATCAGCGCGAGCAGGGCGTACAGGCCGTCGGCGGTGGCCACGCCCAGGGCGGCGGCCAGGCCCCGGGCCAGCGAGACGCGGGAGGCGAGGGTGACGATCAGGACGGAGATCGCCCCGACCGGCACGGCGATGCCGTAGCCGGCGAGGAGCCCGGAGAGCAGGGCGTCGGTCATGGGGGTTCCGGTTCGGGCGGTGGCGGGGCGGGGAGGGGAGGGGTGGTGGCCGGGAGCGTAGTGCGCGGCCGCCGTGCCGGGCCACCGGTTTTGTCGGACAGGTCCCCGGTGGCCGATCGGCGGGATTCGGTCCGGTGACCGAGTCTCCGGGGGTGTCCGGTGTTTCCCTCGGGAGTGATCGGGAGCGATCGGGAGCGATCGGGAACGGTCCGAGGAGAGGGGGGTCGTGATGAGGACGCGGCTGTGGCCGGTACTGCTGGCGGTCTGTCCGGCACTGTTCGCGGTGGCGACGAACCTGGTGACCAACCAGGTGTCGTTGTCGCCGCTCTGGTGGGCGGTGGTGGCGGCGGGGTGCGCGGTGCTGGCCGGGGTGCTGGTGTTCCAGACCTACCGGGAGCTGCGCGGTCCGCGGCCCGCGCCGGTGACGGCGCCGGTGCCGCCCGGGCCGGTGGCCGCGCCGCCGGGCCGTTCGCCGCTCAGCCCGCCGCCGTGAGCACCACCGGCGTCGGGCCGTCCGGGCGGACGGTGATGCTGTAGACCGCCCCGGCGGGCCGGTCGAGGAAGCGCACCGTGAAGGCGGGCAGCAGGAGTTCGAGCACCGCGACGGACTCGCGCAGCGCGAACTGGGTGCCGAGGCAGGCGCGCGCGCCGAGGCCGAACGGGAGGTAGCCGCCGAGCTGTGCGGGGCGGCTGCCGCCCGGGCCGAAGCGGGCCGGGTCGAAGCGCTCCGGGTCGGGCCAGAGCGCCGGGTCGCGGTGGGTGAGGTAGGGGCAGACCAGCAGGTCGGTGCCGGCCTCGACGCGGTGGCCGGCCAGGGTGTCGTCGGTGAGCGCGTGCCGGGGGAGGATCCAGGCGGACGGGTAGAGCCGCAGCGTCTCGGAGACCAGGGCCTGCACCGCCTCGCGCCGCTCGGGCGAGCCCTCGGGGCCGGCGTCGAGGGCCCACCGGCGGGCACCGGGCTCGCGGTCGAGCAGCAGGTACAGCCAGGTGAGGGTGGTGGCGGTGGTCTCGTGTCCGGCGACGAGCAGGGTGACCAGCTCGTCGCGGATCAGCCGCTCGGTGTACTCGGGGTGCTGCTCGGCCGCGTCGAGCAGCACCCGCAGCACGCCGGGGCCGTCGGGGCCGTCCTCGTGCCGGCGGGCGGCGGCGATCGCGGCGTGCGCCACCGCGTCGATCCGGGCCAGGTCCTCGGCGACGGCCCCGCCGGCCTGCTCGCCGTCGGGGAGTTGGGGGAGGGCGGCGACGACGGTGGCGATGCGGTCGAGCTCGCGCTCGGTGGCCGGGTCCAGGGGGTGGCCGGTGAGCGCCCGCCAGATGGTGTCGAGAGCGAAGTGCCGCATCTCGTCGCCCAGGTCGATCTGCTCGCCGGTGCGTGCGTACCCGGCCCAGCGGTCGGCGGCGCGGCGGGCGGCGGCGGTGATCCGCTGCTCGTAGCGGCGCATCCCGGGGCCGGTGAACTGGGCCTGGAGCATCCGCCGTTGGCGCTTCCAGGCCTCGCCGGTGGCGGTCAGCACGCCCTCGCCGGCGAGCATCCGGGCCCGGTGCGAGCGCTTGACGTACCGCTCGGGGTGGCGGCCGAGGACGTGCTGCACGGCCTCCGGGTCGGTGACCAGGACGGTGGGGCGGGGGCCGATCCGGAACGCGGCGACGCCGCCGAGGCGCTGCCGGGTGCGGGCCAGCAGCTCGATCAGCTCGGCCTCCTCGGTGCGCCACTCCTCGACGGCCTCGGGCGGCAGTTCGGGGACGGGCGGGGCGACGGCGGGGGAGGGGCCGGGGTTCGCGGTGGTGGTCACGGGGGTTCCTCCTCGGTCGGCGGCGGGCTGGGGGAAGCCCGGCCGGGTCGGACGTCCGGCCGCGGTGTCCGCGCTGACTTTACGTCAGTGGGACCCGTCCGCGTGACCGCCCGGACACCGGGCGTCAGTTCGGTGAAGCCAGGTGAATCCCTTGTGGAGCTGGATCACGATTGCGCCGTTACCAGCTGGTAATGATCATGAGTGCCCCTTTTACCGGGATTTGGGACTCTGTTGGCGTGCGATTGGAATTCCCTATGCTCCGTCTCCGCCGTCCCCAATGACGGCCGGTCAGGAGATCCCATGAATCACGCCATACCCGGTGGCACTCCCCGCAGATCACCTGCGGTCCTCCGGGCACTGAGCGGAACGGTTGCGACGGCGGTGGCGGTGGCACTGCTCGCCGGCACCCAGCCCGCCCTCGCCACCCCCGCCACCGACCCGGCCCGGCCCCAGCAGCCGAACGTCAACGCCAGCGCCGCCGGCACCGCCGCCGACCTGCCCTCCGCCCGGATCGCCGCCAGGCTCTCCGGCAAGCGGGTCGAGGCGCTGTCCGAGCGCACCGAGACCTCGACCACCTGGGTCGACAAGGACGGCACCCTCACCACCGACCTGTTCGCCGGACCGGTCCGCTTCCAGCGCGACGGCAGGTGGACCGACGTCGACCTCACCCTGCAGGCCGCCGCCGACGGCTCCGTCCAGCCCAAGGCGCACCCCCGCGGCCTGCGCCTGGCCGGGGCCGGCGGCGAGCGGGTGAAGAACCTCAAGGACGCCCAGGCGGCCGGCGCCGCCGCCGAGGGCCAGGACGCCGGCCGGCAGGCCCGCAGCCTGGTGACCCTCGGTTCCGGCGACCAGCAGGTCGAGCTCCAGTGGCTCGGCGGCCTGCCGAAGCCCGAGCTCGACGGCACCCGCGCCACCTACCGCGACGCCGTCGCCGACGGCGCCGCCGACCTCGTCGTCGAGGCCACCCGCACCGGCTTCGAGCAGTTCGTGACGCTCAAGCAGCGCCCCGCCGCGGCCGGCTTCTCGTACACCATGCCGCTGCTCGCCAAGGGCCTGAGGGCCGAGGCGCAGCCGGACGGCGGCGTGCTGTTCACCGACCGGAAGACCGGGGAGCAGCGCGCCGTGCTGCCCGCACCGGTGATGTGGGACGCCACCGCCGCGCCCGGCTCCAGCGAGCACCCCCACCAGGCCAAGGTCGGCCTCGAGGTCGTGCAGCACGGGTGCAGAAGGGCGAGACGGTCGACTGGTCGGCCGACACCGAGATCTACTGGGGCAACTCCGGCACCAAGAACGCCGACGGCAGCTCCCGCGAGGCCCGGGCGTTCATCAACTGGAACACCGGCCCGATCGCCGACGCGCTGATCACCAAGGCGACCCTGTCGCTGTACAACTTCCACTCCGGCAACAGCGACTGCCTGCCCTACACGTGGGAGGTCTGGGACACCGGGCTCGCCTCCACCGCCTCCCGCTGGACCGCCCAGCCGGCCTGGAACAGCAAGAAGGCCACCTCCACCGAGACCAAGGGCCGCGACGCCTGCGGCGGCGACGGCTGGATCAACGCCGACGTCACCAACCTCGTCCAGACCTGGACCTCGGCCAAGAACACCACCTCCGGCATGGGCCTGCGCGCCCCGGACGAGGTCTCCACCAAGTACTGGAAGGAGGTCAACTCCGCCAACGCCGCGAGCAACGTCCCCAAGCTGTCGGTGACGTACAACTACCGTCCGCGCACCGGCACCGACCAGCAGGCCGGTTCGCCGTTCTACAAGGACACCGCCGGCACCTGGTGGGTCAACTCGACCACGCCGACGCTGCGCGACACCTTCGTCGACCCCAACAACGACAAGGTCGACGGCACCTTCCAGATCTTCGACAACGTCACCAACGCGCAGGTCGGCAATGTCCTGGTGTCCCCGTACGTGCCGAGCGGTCAGCCCGCCTCGGTGACCGTCCCGGCCGGGCTGCTGGCCAACGGCAAGACGTACCGGTTCCGCACCTCGCCCTACGACGGCCTGCACTACAACAACAACTGGTCGGCCTGGGCCTACTTCACCGTCGACACCTCGGCGCCCTCCGCGCCGACCGCGATCACCTCGACCGACTACCCGTCCGGGCAGTGGGTCAAGGGCGCGGGCCAGAGCGGTGTCTTCACCGTCACCCCGCCGAGCGGCGACCAGAGCGGCCTGGAGTGGTCGCTCGACGGCACCACCTGGACCGAGGTCGCCACCAACGGCGCCACCGGGCCGGTCGCGCTGACCGTCACCCCGGCCAAGGCGGGCACCAACACCCTCCAGGTCCGGGCCACCGACCGGGCCGAGAACAAGTCCGAGGCCCTCTCCTACACCTTCCAGGTCGGGGCCGGCGGCGTCACCGCGCCGAACGAGGCCACCCGCACCGCCGCCCGCGTCCCGCTCGCGGCCGAGGCCGACGGCGCCAAGTACACCGCGGTGGCCTTCTCCTGGCGCCGCTCCGACGCCGACGCCTGGACCACCGTCCCGGCCGCCGACGTCACCAACGCCGGCACCCCGCTCACCGCCTGGCCGGTCGCGCTGACCGCCGGCAAGAGCCCCGCCCTGGTCTGGAACGCCGCCGCCACCGTCAACCCGGACGGCCCGGTCCAGCTGCGCGCCGACTTCACCGGCCCCAACGGCGCCGCCGTCTCGGCCGAGCCGGTGCACGTGGTCGTCGACCGCAAGGCCGACGGCGCCACCACCACCCAGGCCGGACCCGGCACCGTCAACATGCTCACCGGCGACCTCACCGTCAGCACCACCGACGCGTCGTTCTTCGGCATGACGGTCAGCCGCACCCACTCCTCCCGCGACCCGTACGCGGCCGCCAACCAGACCGGCCGGGCCGCGATCTTCGGCCCGGGCTGGCTGTCCGGCGTCGGCGCCGACTCGCTCGGCACCGGGTTCACCGAGATCCGCCGGACCTCGGCGACCTCGCTCGACCTGGCCGCCGGCGACGGCACCTCGGTCGGCTACACCGCCAACGCGGCCGGCAACGGCTGGGTGCCGGAGCCCGGCAGCGAGCACCTGACCCTCAAGGGCTCCTTCGCCTCCGGGGACTTCACCCTCTCCGACACCGACGGCGCCGTCCTCACCTTCGCCAAGGCCGACCCCGCCGCCACCACCTGGACGGTCGCCACCAGCCTGATGGACGGCCTGTCCGACACCACCAGCAGCATCGTCAACGAGACGGTCACGGTCGGCGGGAAGACGCTGACCCGCCCGCGGATGCTGATCGCCCCGACCACCGCCGTCCCGGCCGCCACCTGCTCGGCCGACCCGACGGCCAAGGGCTGCCGCCTCCTGCAGCTGGTCTACGGCGCCGCCACCACCGCCACCGGCACCACCGACCCGGCGACCTTCGGCGACTTCGCCGGCCAGGTCAGCGGCATCAAGCTCTGGGCCACCGCGCCCGGCGCCGCCAACGCCACCGCCACCGACGTCGCGGCCTACCGCTACGACAGCACCGGTGCGCTGCGCCTGGCCTGGGACCCGCGCCTGGGTACCTCCTCCACCACCCGGTACGACTACGTGACCGGCGGCGGCGCGGCCGGCGCCCTGGACGCGGTGCTGCCCCCGGGCGTCACCGGCGGCTACCACATGGCGTACGGCAACGTCCCCGGCACCGCCGCGGCCGGCGAGGGCATGCTGACCAAGGTGTGGACCAGCACGCTGGCCCAGGGCACCACCGCCACCGTCAACGGCACGGCGACGACCAGCTACGTCTACGGCGTCCCGCTGACCGGCACCAAGGCACCCGAGAACCTCTCGGCCGCCGCGGTCGCCGGCTGGGGCCAGACCGACCTGCCCACCGACGGCACCGCGGTGTTCCCGCCCGACCAGGTCCCCGCCTCCGCCAACGGGGCCGACCTCGGCGCGGGCGACTACAACCGCGCCGTCATCGGCTACCTGAACGCCTCCGGGCAGCAGGTGAACTCCGCCGCCCCCGGGCACCGGATCACCACCACCGAGTTCGACCGCTGGGGCAACCAGGTCCGCAGCCTGACCGCCGCCAACCGTGAACTCGCCCTCGGCTCCGGCACCGGCGCCCAGGCGAAGCTCGCCGACCTCGGCATCGACACCCTGCCCTCCGCCGAGCGCGCCGCCCTGCTGTCCACCACCACGGTGTACAGCGCCGACGGCCAGCGCGAGACCGAGGCCCAGGGCCCGCTGCACCGCGTCACCCTGGCCACCGACGCCGTCTCGGGGGCGGCCGTCGTCGCCAACGGCGGCAGCCAGGTCGTCGCCCGCACCCGGACGACGAAGACCTACGACGAGGGCCGCCCGACCGACGGCACCGCCAAGGTCAGGGACCAGGTCACCACCACGGTGACCGGCGGCTGGCTGCGCGCCTGGCCGGACGTCTTCACCGAGCAGCGCAGGGACACCACCGGCTTCGACTGGGCGCTCGGCCTGCCGACCCGCACGGTCCAGGACGCCGGGGGCCTCGCGCTCACCACCGTCACCGGCTACGACGCCAAGGGCCGCACCGTCTCCACCTCGCTGCCCGCCTCGACCGGCTCGGACGCCGGCACCACCCTCACCACCTACTGGACCGCCACCGGCACCGGCCCCTGCGCCGGCCGCCCGGAGTGGGCCGACATGCTCTGCCGCACCGCCCCGGCGGGCGACATCACCGGCGGCGGCTCCAACCCGGCGCAGACCGTGACCAAGACGGTCCAGTACGGCCTGTTCGGCCAGATCGCGCAGACCGACGAGACGGCCAACGGCTCCACCCGCACCACCGTCATCACCCCGGACGCGGCCGGTCGCGCCGCCTCCACCAGCGTCACCGGCGGAGTCGGCGCCACCGTGCCGGCCGTGACGGTCAGCTACGACCCGGCCAACGGCAAGGTCACCCGGCAGACCTCCGCCACCGGCGGCACGATCAGCCAGGCCTACGACGCGCTCGGCCGCCTGGTCTCGTACACCGACGCCGACGGCGGGGTCACCACCACCGAGTACGACGCGCTGAACCGGCCGGTGAAGACCACCGACAGCGTGCCGTCCACCACCACCTACGGCTACGACACGGCCGTCGACCCGCGCGGCACCCTCACCTCGGTCACCGACTCGGTGGCCGGCACCTTCACCGCCCGTTACGACGCGAACGGCGCCCTCGCCACCCAGGGCCTGCCCGGCGGGTACACCCTGACGGTGGGCCAGGACCCGTCCGGCGCGGCCGTCAACCGCACCTACACCAAGGACGCCGACGGCACCGTCGTCATGGTCGACGGCATCACCGAGACCGTCCACGGCCAGTGGGCCACCCACACCGGCACGCCCGGTGTGACCGCGGCCCAGACCTTCGGCTACGACGGCGCCGGCCGGCTGGTCAACGTGCAGGACACCTCGGTCGACGCGGTGTGCGTCAACCGGGCCTACACCTTCGACCGGAACACCAACCGGACCGCCCTCGCCACCGCCACCGCCGCCCGCGGCCTGGCCTGCACCACGGCGGGCGCCACCACCCGGACGTCGGCCTACGACAGCGGGGACCGCCTGCTGGACGCCGGCTACGCCTACGACGCGTTCGGGCGCACCACCACGCTGCCCGGCACCGCCCTGGCGTACTTCGCGAGCGACCTGGTGCAGCAGCAGACCACCGGCGCCTCCCGGCAGACCTGGACCCTCGACGCCAACCAGCGCCACCGCGCCTGGACCGCCGAGACCAACAGCGCCGGAACCTGGACGGCCACCGCCGCCCGCGTCAACCACTTCGCCAACGACGGCGACGGCCCGCGCTGGATCACCGAGGACGCGGCCGGCAACGTCACCCGCAACGTCGCGGGACCGGGCGGCGAGCTGGCGGCGACCACCGCGCGGACCGGTGCCACCAGCACCGTGCTGCAGCTCACCAACCTGCACGGCGACGTCGCGCTGCGGCTCCCGCTGGACACCGCCGTCGCGCCGACCGTGCTCGACCACGACGAGTACGGCAACCCGCGCGCCGGCCAGCCCGCCGTGCGCTACGGCTGGCTCGGCGGCCAGGTCCGCTCGGACGAGACCCCGAGCGGCCTGACCCTGATGGGCGTGCGCCTGTACAACCCGGCCACCGGCCGCTTCCTGTCCACCGACCCGGTGGCGGGCGGCAACGCCAACGCCTACGAGTACACCCACGGCGACCCGCTCAACCGCTACGACCTGGACGGCCGCTTCGACTGGCGCCGCCACTACGAGGAGGCCAAGGCCTGCGGCCGGCTCGGCATCTGGGGCTGCGCGTTCGCGACCACCATCTCCGGCATCGCGCTGAAGATGACCGGCGGCGGCGCCCGCAACAACGCCACCCGGCACTTCATGTGGCAGTCCGCGCTGACCTTCTTCTTCGGCTACTACGCGGCCAAGCGGATCGGCGACGCGCACGAGTACGGTGAGAAGTGCCCGCGCAGCGGGCGGTGCGACACCGACATCGACAAGCACAACAACTCGGTCGCCCGGAACTTCGCCAGCAGCTGGGGCGGCTGGCGGATGATGTTCGTCTCGTACGTCTGGTACGGCCTCTACGGCCTGATGTACAACCTGCGGGCCTACGGCCGCTACTACTACGACGTGGGGGTGCTCTGGTAGGCCTCCGCTGAGAGACGGGGACGGCGTACGCTCCGGCGTGCGCCGTCCCGCCCTCTCCGTCCCTCCCTCTCCGCCCCGCCCTCTCCGCCCCGCCCACGAACCGGAGTCCCCGTGACCGCCCCCCGCCGGACCCTGGCCGCCACCGCGGTCCTCGCCGTGCTCGCCCCCCTCGCGGCCGCCGGGTGCGGCGTCCTCCCCGGCGCCGACCGCTGCGGCGGGCAGCAGCCGCGGCTCACCGCCCTCCAGCACCTGGACGAACTCGCCCTTGCCCCCGCAGGCTCGCGGCCGGTCGACGGCCCCGAGCCGGACGCCGAGTGCGTCGACGGCGACGGCGAGAACATGCTGACCGCCGGACTCACCTACGGCTACCCGGACACCATGGCCCCGGTCCACGCGTACTACGCGGCCGAGCTGCCGGCCCGGGGCTGGACGCCCCGCCGGACCGGGGTGGTCGGCGACAGCTGCTACGGCAGGGAGACCGCCGCCGGCGCCACCCTGCTGCGGATCAGCGGCCCCAAGCTCGGCCAGCCCAACGGGCGCTACCTGCTGACGGCCGAGGCCGCGATCGAGGGTGAGCCCTCCTGCGCCTGAGCGCGCACGCCCGGCTGCCGTCCGGGCGTGCGCGCACAAGCGGCGGTGCCGCGGTCCGTCCCCCTCGACGAACCGCGGCACCGCCTTTTTCATCCCGTCCCGGAGACGATCCGGTCCGCTCAGATCGCCTGCCAGAGGGCCGGGACGATCGGGGGCTCCCAGCCCACCTGGGCCGTGTGGCCCTGGAGGCACCGGTAGCTGATTCCGTTGTAGGTGACGGTGTCACCCGCCTTGTAGGTGGTGCCCGCCGCCCAGGTGCCGTTGCCCGGGCCCGGGTCGGAGGTGACCACCAGCGAGTAGCTGCTGGAGTGGGAGACCGAACCGGTACCGGTCACGACCAGGTTGTAGGTCGTGGCGGGGACCGACGCGGCG
Organism: Kitasatospora purpeofusca; assembly: GCF_000718025.1. Classification (GTDB taxonomy): domain Bacteria; phylum Actinomycetota; class Actinomycetes; order Streptomycetales; family Streptomycetaceae; genus Kitasatospora; species Kitasatospora purpeofusca. Next base: position 27,597 of record NZ_JODS01000052.1, on the reverse strand, counting down.
ACCGAGATGTTCAGCGTCGCGGAGCCGCCCGACTGCACCGAGGCGGGGCTGACGGTGGCGGTCACACCGGCCGGCGCGCCGGTGACCGTGAGGTTCACGGTCTGGGCGGTGCCGGAGGTGGTCGCGGTGTTCACCGTGGCGCTGGTCGACTCGCCCGGCTTGACGCTTCCGGTGGCCGGGTTGACGTTGACCGAGAAGTCGTTGCTGGGCACCGGGCCGCTGCCGACCGAGGTCTTCCACAGCGTGTAGGCGACGCCGTCGGCGCTGCGGTCCAGCATGGTGGCGTTGATGTTGCTGGTGGTGTCGCAGGCGGAGTGGTAGCAGGAGTCGTACGCCCGGTTCGCGGTGCCGCCCCACTTCGCCGCCTGGTTGGCGGTCTTGGTGGCGCTGGCGCCCGCCGCGTAGCCCGAGGTCGGGATGCCGGCGGACTGGAACGAGGCGTCGTCCGAGCGGCCCTGGCCCTCGACGTTCTCCTCCGGCTGGAGGTTCAGCGAGTCCCAGTAGGCCTTCATCGGCGCCGAGGTGGCGGAGTTGACGTTGTTGATGAAGTAGCCGGCGTTGGGCGAGCCGACCATGTCGAAGTTGTAGTAGCCCTTGATGGCGCTGCGCTGGGTGGAGCCCAGCTGGCTCACGTAGTACTGCGAGCCCTGCAGGCCCTGCTCCTCACCGGTCCACCAGGCGAAGCGCACGTGGCGGGTCATGGTGGGGTTCTGCTGGGCCAGCGCGAGCGCGGTCTCCAGCAGGACGGACGAGCCGGAGCCGTTGTCGTTGATGCCCGGGCCGGCGCTGACGCCGTCCAGGTGCGCGCCGAACATGGTGACCTGGTCGGCGGGGCCGCCCGGCCAGTCGGCGATGAGGTTGTTGGCGGTGTAGGTGCAGGAGCCGCAGGTCTGCTCGCTGACCTGGTAGCCGGCGGCGACCAGCTTGGCCTTCACATAGGCCAGCGACTGGCTGTAACCGGCGGTGCCGGTACGGCGGTTGCCGCCGTTCTGCGAGGCGATGGTGTTGAGCTGGGCCAGGTGCGCCTGCACGTTGGCGACGCTGATGTCGGGCGCCTGCCCGGTGGGGCCGCCGCCGCCGACCGTCAGCGTGTACTGAGCGGTGTGGGTGGTCTGGCCGGTACCGGTGACCGTGATCACGTAGCTTCCGGGCGCGGTGGTGGCGCTGGTGGAGACCGTCATCGTCGCGTTCGTCCCGGACTGGATCGAGGCCGGGTTGAAGCTGACGCTCGCGCCGCTCGGGGCGCCGGAGGCGGTGAGGTTGACGGTCTGGGCGCCGCCCTGGGTCACCTGGGTGACGACCGTCGTGGTGGCCGAGGAGCCGGCCTGGACGCTGCCGGCGGTCGGGTTGGTGCCGATCGAGAACTCCGGCCCGGTCGGGCCGTCGCACTTCGGGTCACCGGTCTGGGCGGGCACGCTGACCGCGTCCCAGGCCGCCTTGGTGCGGTTGAACAGGTTGCAGGAGGGGTCGAGGCTCTTGGCCGCGGTCAGGGTGGTGGTCCGGTACTTCTTGTAGGTCATGCCGCTGGTCTTGAGCAGCATGCCGCCGTAGAAGACCCGGCCCGCGTCCTTGATGCCGACGCCGGTGACCGCGGAGCTGTTGCACGTCGGGCTGGTGGGCTTGCCGCCGCCCGGGTTGGAGCCCTCGGCGAGCAGGTAGAACCAGTGGTTCAGCGGGCCGGCGGCCGCGTGCACCTCCGTGCTCGGGATCGAGGAGGAGTAACAGTTCGGGTCGCCGTTGACGAGCGAGGGGTTGGCCATGTTGCGGATCGGGCCGCGGCCGACCAGGTTGATCATCTCGCCGACGGTGTAGTCCGGACTGTCGTACGGGGAGGGCTCGTTGGCGTACGCCTCGGTGAGCGCGCCGAAGATGTCGCCGGTGCCCTCGCCCAGGCCGTTCTCGTTGTTGGCGCCGCCGGGGGTGTACTGGTCGATGCCGTGGCCGAACTCGTGGCCGACGACGTCGATCGAGGAGATCCACTCGTTGGCGTTGTTGTGGCCGATGGAGACCGAGGAGCCGTCCCAGTAGGCGTTGACGTCGTTGAGACCGACCTTGACCGGCCAGCTGCCCCCGGTACCGTTGTGGCCGTTGCGGCCCAACCAGTCCTTGAGCATGTCCCATTCCTTCTGCGCCGCGAACATGACGTCGCCGCAGCCGGTCTCCTTGCTGGTGGGGCTGCCGTTGCCCCAGGAGTCCGAGGACTTGGTGAACACCTGGCCGGTCGCGTTGTCGGCGCAGGTCAGGCCGGGCCGGCTCGGGTCGCGCAGCGAGTAGCTGCTGCCCGAGCCCGTGGTGCTGATGGTGACCGGCGCCGGGCCGTTCCACTTGCTGTTGACGGTCCCGGCCCGGACGTCGTCGTAGCTGTCGACGACCTCGCCGTTGCGGGCGTCGACGAAGACGTGCAACGTGCTCGGGGCGCTCGCGGTGCGGCCGGTGAGCACGGTCTCCCAGGCGAGCCGCCCGGTGCCGTCCTTGACCCGGACGACCAGCCGGCGGGACTGCACGCCGTCCACGGTGGCCAGCTTGGTGCGGGCGGTGCGCTCCGCGTTGGCGGCGCTGATCAGGGCGGTGGTGGGCACGCCTATCGCGCCGGTGTTGGCGGACTGGGAGCCGTGCACCTTGCCCTGACCGTCGGCGATCACGACGGCGTCGCCGCCGACCACCGGCAGGCCCTTGTAGCTGCGCTCGTAGGCGACCGAGTAGAGACCGCCCAGCCAGGGGGTCACGGACTGGCGCTCGTAGGTCTCGCCGGGGCCCTTGGCCAGGGCGTCCAGGCCGGCCGCGGCCGCCTGGTCGGCGGCGTTCACGGCGGCGGCGAGCGCGCTGGGGGGTGTCGGCGCGGCCGCACCCGCGGCGGCGCCGGCCTGTCCGACCGCGGTGGCGGTCAGCATGCCGGCCAGGACGGTCAGGGTGGTCCCCGCCGTCAGCAATCTGCGTTTCATTCCGAGGCTCCTCGAACGTGGGGGTGCCCGACCGCGGACGGTGCGCCGGAGGGGCGCTCACCGCAGGACGCTGGGGGGACTGGATCTGTGGGCGTCCGCGCTCGGGTGCCGGAACCCTCACACGCCGTCATGGCACGGTCAACGGGCTGGACGCGCGGAACGGGGGGTTGGCAAGTTCCGTCAAGTGCTGTCCGCGTGCGTCAAGGAGCCTTCGGAGCACGGGAGCTGACGGTAGGAAAGGCGTCCGAGCAGGTCGGAGTGCTCGGAGAGGTCGAGACCGGTGGTCCATGAGGTAGAGACCAATGGAGAGGAGAGGTTGAGACCATCCTGTGGAGAGGTTGAGACCAGAGCGCGGAAGTGGTTGAGACCACATCATGTACGGCGGGGGTCCTCGTCCAGTACCGTCCTCCTCAGCGGACCTCTCCCACCGGAGGGCCCGGAACGCACTCGGGAGGGCAGCCCCGTGCACCGCAACCGGGCGGCGACCACGCCCGTCGAGGACCACCTCTGGCAGGCCTTCGGTCTGCGGCTGCGCCAGTGGCGCCGCCGCGCCGGACTGACCCAGGCCCAGCTCGGCGCCGAGATCGGCTACGACCACACCGCCGTCAGCAAACTGGAGCACGGCACCCGCCGCACCAGCCCCCGGATCGCCGACCGCCTCGACGACCTGCTGCACGCCGGCGGCGAACTGCGCGCCGCCTGCCGCCTCGCCGAGGAGGGCCCGGCCTCGGCCGCCGTCCCCGCCTCCGCCGTCGCCTCTGTCGCCGCCGAAGCCCTGGCGGCCCCCGCCCCCGGGGACTGGACCCGCCCCCCGCTGCCCGGCCCGCCCGTCGCCGCCCTCGCCCCCGTGCTGCCCGCCGGCCTCGCCGCCCACCTGCCCGACCGCCTCCCCGACTACGGGCTGCTCTGCCCCCTCCACGACGCCGCCGGCTGCGCCGTCCCCGCCGCGCCCGACCTGGCCGCCCTGCACACCGCGTTCCGCGCCGCCGACCCCGACACCGCCGCCCCGGTCGACCCCGACACCGCCCACGCCCTGGCCGGCCTGCTCGCCGCCCACCTGCGGGCCGGCGACAGCCCCACCGCCCCCGGCACCGCGGCCGTCGAGGACACCCTGCGGGTCGTGCTGCGCCGCCTCGCCGCCCACCCGGCCGGTCCCGACCGCCGCCCGCTGGCCCGGCTCGCCGGCGAGTACGCCCACGCCGCCGGCGCCCTGCGGATGCAGGACGGCCGCAACGCCACCGCGATGGCCTGCTTCACCCGCGCCCTCGGCTGGGCCGAACTCGCCGGGGACCACGCCACCCAGGTGGCCGCGCTCAGCGACATGAGCTTCCTCGCCCGCCTCGACGGCGACCCGGAGGCCGCCCTCGGCTACGCCCGCGAGATCTCCCGGGTGGCCCCCGCCCGGCACTGGGCCGGCGCCATGGGCCAGATCGCCCAGGCCCGCGCCCACGCCATGACCGGCGACGTCCGCGCCACCGTCCGCCACCTCGGCCGCTCCCGGCTCCACCTCGACCACATCGGCGTCCACGACGAGTCCGACGCCGCCTGGCTCTCCATCGCCTCGATGCGGCTGCGGGTCGAGGCCGGGGCCGCCGCCGCCCTGCGCGACGCGGCCGCCGCCGTCGACGACCCCCGGCTGGCCCGCCGCGCCGTCGACGCCGCCGAGACCGCGCTGGCCCTGCTCGCCCCCGACCAACTGCCGTCCGCTCGCCTGCTGTTCACCGTCCGGGTGGCCGACTGCCACCTGCTCGCCCAGGACCCGAGGGCCGCCGCCGACCTGCTCGGGCCGGTGCTCGCCGCGGCCGGTGGCGGGGTGGACGGGCTGCCGCCGCTGGTCCGGCGCGAACTCGCCGGGCTGCGCCGCCGACTGGCCGGGCACGGCCTGGCGGGCTGAGCGGCGGGAGTGTCGCGGGGGTGGCCCGGGGGCGGTCAGGGGGCGCGGGCCGCACTGTGGCGGGCGTGTTGCGCGACCGTTGCGCCCCGTGGTGAACCGGCCGGTGGGCCGGATTCCGGGGTCCGGCCGATTGACGCGCTCGCCGGGCGCTTCCTAGACTCGGAGGCGGCGAAGAGTGTCAGCCCCAAGGCCCCGGCCGGCTGACCGGCAACCCCCACACTGCGGTGGGGTGCCCCGGGGATAAGCCAGGTGAGGGTCCGTCCGACCGACGGACCGTCACAAGCGCGGTTTTGGGCCCGGGAGGGCGCGGGGGACGGAGAACGTCGTGGCACAGCGGGCAGGCGGACAGTGCGCCGGTTCGCAGCCGTCGTCGCTCATCGGTTCGCGTACGACGTCCGCCGCCCCGCTGCTCGGTGCCGACCTCCGCCTGGTCGCCCGCCTCGACGTCGACCTGCTGCGGCGCGCCAGCTCCCTCTGTCGCTGAGCCGGTCGGCCGGCCGGGCGTCCCCGCCCGCCCCGGTCGGTCCGTCCGATTCCCTCGCCCACGAACCCGCGCGAGGAGGAGCGCCCAGCGGCCCGTCCTCCCGTGCGCCCTGCACCAGGAGAACGGATGTCCCCCCTTCCCGTGTCCCCGCCGCACGATCCGTACGATCCCTCCAGAACCTCGCCGGCCGGCCGCGAGTCCGAGTACCGGCGGCTGCACCACGCCCTGGACCGCTGCGCGGCCGGCGCCGGCAGCGTGATCGTGCTGCACGGCTCCGTCGGCAGCGGCCGCAGTGACCTGCTCTACGCCTTCACCGACACCGCCGCCGAGCGCGGCGTCCAGGTCCTGGTCGGCACCGGCTCGCCGCTCGAACGCGAGTTCCCGCTCGGCCTGGCCCGCCAGCTCCTCCAGGGCGCCGACCTCGCCCCCGAGGAGGCCGCCACCGCCGAGGCCCTGCTCGCCGAGGGCGCGGCCTCCGGCACCGTCCCCGCCCCCTCCGACCGCCCCGCCGGACGGCTCACCCAGCGCGTCCTGGAGGGCCTGTTCCGGCTGGTCCGCGGCCTGGCCGAACGCGCCCCCGTGCTGATCGCCGTCGACGACCGGCAGGACGCCGACCCGCAGTCCCTGGAGTTCCTGCTCTACCTGGTCCGCCGCACCCGGGGCACCGGCGTGCTCACCGTCCTCAGCTCGCGCGAGACCATGACCCCGGCGCACCCGCTGTTCGAGGTCGAACTCGCCCGCCAGCCGCACCACCAGCACATCCGGCTCGACCTGCTCAGCACCGAACTCGTCGCCGAGGTGCTGCGCACCCGCCTCGGCGCCGCGGCCGCCGAACGGCACGCGGCCGAGGCGCACACCCTCACCGGCGGCAACCCGCTGCTGGTGCACAGCCTCGTCGGTGACCAGGAACGGGCCGGCAACCCCGGCACCCTGGTCGTCGGCGAGGGCTACCGGCGCGGCCTGATGCACTGCCTGCACCGGATCGACCCGCTCGCCCTGCACTACGCGCGCGGCGTCGCCGTGCTCGGCGCCGGCGCCACCCCGGAACTGCTCGCCGAACTGCTGCTGCTCGCCCCCGACGCGCTGCCCCGGGCGCTGTACCTGCTGCACGCCGCCGGGCTGTTCCGCGACGGCGGCTTCCGCCACCCCACCGCCGCCGGGGACCTGCTCGCCGCGATGCGGCCGCTCGAACTCGCCGCCCTGCACCAGCGGGCCGGCCGGCTCCTGCGCGCCGCCGGCGCGACGGCGGCCACCGTCGACGGGCACGCCCGGGTCGCCGAGGGGCACCTGCGCAGCTCGCTCGGACCGGCGCCCGCCGCCGGTGCGGGGGAGCCCGGTGCGGTGCTGCCGGAGTTCGGCGGCGGCGGGGTGTGGGAGGTGCCCGGCCCGGAGTCCGCGGTGGTGGCGGACGCCGTGGTCGCGGACGCCGTGGGGGAGGACGTCGAGGCGGAGGACGAGGCGGTGGCGGCCGACGCGTTGGCGGTCGAGGCGGTGGAGGAGGAGGCCGGTGCCACCGGCGGCTTCGGACCGGTCCCGGCCCACGGCCTGCAACTGTGGTCCGGCCCGGCGCCGACCGGCCCCGCCGTCGAATGCGTCCCCACCCTCCCCGGCACCGTCACCGACGCCGACACCGCGCTGCGCCACGAACTCAAGCGCCTGCGCCACCACTTCTGGCACGGCCGGATCGACGAGGGCACCGCCGCGCTGGCCCGCTTCGAAGCCGTCCCCGGCCAGGCCGTGCACACCGAGCCCCTGCGCCACTGGCTCGCTTACTGGTACCCCGCACTGCTCCCCAACCCCGCCCGCCGGACCGGCCCGCACGACGGCGCCACCGCCGACCGGGGCGACGGCATGCGGCTGCTCGCCGCGCTCCTCGCCGGCACCGTGTCCCCCGAGGACGCCGTGGTCCACGCCGAACTCGTGCTGCGCGCCGGACGCCTCGGCGGCGTGCGCACCGAATCCCTCACCGCCGCCCTCACCGTCCTGCTCTACGCCGACCGCGCCGACCGGGCCACCCACTGGTGCGCCCCGCTCGCCGAACGCGCCGGCGCCCGCTGCGGCGCCCACTGGAACGCCCTGCTGGCCGCGCTGCGCGCCGAGGCGGCGCTGCGCCAGGGCGACCTGCGCAGCGCCGACGAGGCCGGGCGCGCCGCGTTCGCACACGTCCGCCCGGAGGCCTGGGGGGTGGCCGTGGGGCTGCCGCTGGCGACCATGGCGGCCGCCCGCACCGCGCTCGGCCTGCACCAGGACGCCGCGCACTTCCTGGAGCTGCCCACCCCGGCGGGCCTGGAGCACACGCCCGCCGGACTGCACCACCGCTACGCGCTGGCCGGTCACCGGCTCGCCCTCGGCCGGGCCGAGCAGGCCCTCGCCGACTACCGCGCCTGCGGTGACACCATGGCCCGCTGGGGCATCGACCACCTGCCGGCCATCGCACCCTGGCGGCTGGGCGCGGCCCGCGCCCAGCTCGCCCTCGGCCGGCCGGGCAGCGCCGTCGCCCTCGCGGACCAGCAGCTCGCCCGGCTCGGACCGGTCGGCCACCCCAGGATCCGCGGCCTGGCGCTGCGGATCCGCGCGGCGGCGGGCGGACCGGCCGAGCGCACGGAGCTGCTGGAACGCGCCGTCGGACTGCTGGAGGAGGCCGGGGCGGAATCCGAACTGGCGGCGGCGCTGGGGGAGCTGAGCGAGGCCCACCAGCACGACGGCGACCCGGGCCGGGCCCGCCGGGCCGACCGCCGGGTGCGCCGGACGCCGGCGCTGGCCGTGGTGCCGGTACGGCCGCAGGCGCCCGCGCCGGTGTCGCTGCTGCCGGTGTCCCCGTTGTCGGCGTCTGCGCTGCCGGCGTCCCCGCTGCCGGTGGTCGGACGGCCGCTTCCGGTCGCCACTTCGGTCCCGGCCCCGGAGGGCACCGCCGGCGGGCTCTCCGAGGCCGAGGGCCGGGTCGCCGAGCTCGCTGCGCGCGGCCTGTCCAACCGGGACATCGCACGCAAGCTCTACATCACCGTCTCGACCGTCGAGCAGCACCTCACCCGGGTCTACCGCAAGCTCGGCGTCCGCCGCCGGGTCGACCTCGCCCGGTTGCTCGGCCCCGTCCCGTCGGGCGCCGCCGACGGCACCCCGCCGCGCCCGGCCTTCCCCCGCCGCGCGGACCTGGTCGCCGGCTGAGGGCGGCGCTTCGCGCGTCGGACCGCCGCCCCGGACGCCCCGGACACCCCGCCGGGGGTGTCCGGGGCGCCGTCATGAGCGGCGGCGCTCTACGCTGAGGCGACGGGCCGCCTCCTGAGGTGCAGGACGCCCCCCGTCCGCGGCCACCGGGCGCCCCGGTGGCCACCCGGAACGGGAATTCGGCCGCTCCGACCCCTACTCCACCGGCAGCGAACCTCGCTCCCGGTGGCTCCCCTGCACGCCGCAGGGGAGCCACCGGAGAAGACCCGCGAGTAGGAAGTCAGCGATATCGACTTCCTACTCCGCTTGCTCTTTGATCTCACCAGGAGGAACAGCCTTGGTAAGCGGTTGTCCCTTGCTCGGGCGGAGCGAGGGGCAGCCTGCGGAGTCGGGTGATGTGAAGTGGGAAGTCGGTCGGTCCGACTTCCTACTCCACCGGTGGTGCGTTTTGGTTCCGGTGGCTCCCTTGCGAGCTGCAAGGGAGCCACCGGGGAAAGACCCGCGAGTGGGAAGTCGGCGACATCGACTTCCCACTCCCGGCTTCACCATCTCGTGGCAAGTGGCGGCCCGAAATCGGGCCGCCACCGTCAACGCATGGCGGCCACAGCCCTCAAGGGAGCGGGAAGCCCACACAACGGCGGTGTTCCAGTGGCCCCTTGGCGCAAGGGGCCACTGGAGATTCGTAGTGGCAAGCACATCCAGGTACGCGCCGACTTTTGAGTCGACCGGCCTCCTGGCAGTAGTGGGAAGTCGGCATTCTCGACTTCCCACTACTCCACCTTGAAGCTTGCGCGGTACTGCTCAACGACCCCCACTGTGTTCCCGTAGCTTTCACGCTCTGTCCCGGAGTGGGAAGTCGGCCGCTCTGGCCTCCCACTCCACTGGCGGCGAATCCCGGTCCCGGTGGCTCCCTTGCACACAGCAAGGGAGCCACCGGAACGGAAGACCCAGGAGCAGAAAGTCAGCCTGGTCGACTTCCTGCTCCGCCTGGCCTTCGACCGGTGCCGCTGCCCTCGCCCGGACCGGCCGAGGGGAGGGTATGGGAGGCCGCGCGATCATCGATTGTCCGGTGGCCGTCTCGCGGTGCGAGGGGCGACCGGGATGCAGAGCGGCAAACTCCCACAGATACGCGCTGGATCTGAGCTGGCCGGCCTCCTTCCACTCCGTACTCCGAGGATTGGGGACTGCTCAAGGGCCCTTGCCGTGTTCCGGTGGCTCCCTTGCGAGCTGCAAGGGAGCCACAGGGGAAGGGCCCGGGAGTGAGAAGTCGGCGGCATCGACTTCCTGATCGCGGGTCTCGGCTTCACCCGGCTCGTGGTGAGTAGCGGCCCGAGCTCGGGCCGCCATGGTCAGCGCATGGCGGCCACAGTCGTCAAGAGAGTGGCGGAGCCCACAGAACGGCAGCGTTCCGGTGACCCCTGCGGCGCAGCAAGGGGGCCCTGGGAGATTCGTAGCGGCAAGCTCATCCAGATACGCGCCGACCTTTGAGTCGACCGGCCTCCGGGGAGTAGTAGGAAGTCGGCCCGTGCGACTTCCTGCTGCTCCACCCCGGAGCTTTTGGGGGTACTGCTCGACGGCCCTCGCTGTTCTGGTGGCTCCTTGCGTGGAGCGAGGAGCCACCGGAGGCAGCTTTCACGGTCTGCCCAGGAGTGGGAAGTCGGCGGCATCGACTTCCCACTCCGCCTGGCCTTCGGTGTGGTTTCTCGTCGCCAAGGGCTGTCCCGTATCTACTGGTCGGGGGATCTGGCTCGATGCCTGGCTGCCCTGCAGGTGCCTCGTGATCCTCGCCTACGCAGCGACCGTGTTGTCAGTGACTCGGGGTACGGTGCGCCGTGATGGGCCGGACGGAGATCGCCAGGGATTCGCGGCCATGGGGGGTGGGTCGGACAGGCCCCGGCGTTGGCTCGGGTCTGGAGATAGCTTGCCGTGTCCCCACCCCCCAACTCCGTGTGTATCTGGAGTGAGAGTGCGACTTTACGTGCCCCTCGGCGGACCAGGATGATCTTGGCGTGGCTGGTGTGATCACGGCGTCGGAGCCGTCCCGGGCAGCCCCGTTCACCGGGCTGAGCCTGCGGTAGTTCGGCAAGCTGGTCACTGCGCTGCGTCGGGAGGGTGCGGATCCAGTCCGCAAAGGTCGTCCCTGGAGCCTGCCGGTGGAGCGTCGAACACGTCGTCGCCCGGATGAAGACTCGGAAGCTCCTCCGCGACTGCCGGTTGAAAGGCGACGGAGTCCACCACGCCACGCTGGGCATCGCCCGGATGCACAACCTCGCCCTCGCCGGACAGGCCAGCGGGCCGTACGGCAACCCCTTGTGCCCGGGACGAAGCGGAGATCATTTATGGGACAGCCCTTGGCGACAGGGCGAGGGGAAGCCACCCTCGACCCACTGATGGGGAGGCCCGTACAAGCAGCGGCATTCCGGTGGGCCCTTGCCCAGGCAAGGGCCCACCGGAGATTCGTGGCAGCACGCTCATGCAGATACGCGCTGGACCGTGAGTCGCCCGGCCCGGGGCCGAGTGGGAAGTCGGCCCGTTCGACTTCCCACTAGTCCACCCCGGACGGGGTACCGCTCAATGGCTCTCACCTGGCTCGGGTGGCTCCTTGCTTCACGCAAGGAGCCGCCCGGACACGGTCCCGTGGCCGTGGTCGACCTGCTGCGGGTGATGTCATCCACTCACCGTGGTGACGGTCCGTCGGTCGGTCATGACGGAATGGTGACGGACCGTCGGGAAGGCGGGCGCGAAGAGACGTCCGGGGCGGTGATTGCCGAGGTCGTCGGGGGTGCCATAGGGGTTCGACAGGGGTTGGCTAGGGGGCCGGTGGGCGGGGGTGCCACGGAACGCTGAGGTTCGTCACCCCAGCCGCCGGCCCTCAGGAGTGGAACCACCATGGCGACCCTGGAACCCCTCGACCCGTCCGCACCGCAGTCCGGCCCGCCGGAGGCGGTGGCCGTTGTCGGCGCCGCCTGCCGTCTGCCCGGTGCGGCGGACCCCGAGGCGTTCTGGCGGCTGCTCGACAGCGGCACCAGCAGTGTCGGCACCGTCCCGCCGGGCCGGTTCGCCGACGCGGCGCGGCCGCGGCTGGCCGCCGGCTGGCTCGACCAGGTCGACCGCTTCGACGCCGAGTTCTTCGGCCTCGCGGCCGGGGAGGCCGCCGCCGCCGACCCGCAGCAGCGGCTCGTGCTCGAACTCGCCTGGGAGGCCCTGGAGGACGCGGGCATCCTCCCCGCCACCCTGGCCGGGCGGCGGGCCGGCGTCTTCGTCGGGGCCATCGCCGGCGACTGGAGCACCCTCACCACCGGGGCCGACGCGATCACCCGGCACAGCCTCACCGGTGTCAACCGGGGTCTGATCGCCAACCGCGTCTCCCACGCCCTCGACCTGCGCGGCCCCAGCCTCACCGTCGACTCCGCGCAGTCCTCCTCGCTGGTCGCCGTCCACCTCGCGCTGGAGAGCCTGCGCACCGGCGAGTCGGACGTCGCCCTGGTCGCCGGCGTGAACCTCAACCTCGCCCCCGAGTCCACCCTCACCGTCGAGCGGTTCGGCGCCCTGTCGCCCGAGGGCCGCTGCGCCACCTTCGACGCGGGTGCCGACGGCTACGCGCGCGGCGAGGGCGCCGTGCTGCTGGTGCTGAAGCCGCTCGCCCGCGCCGTCGCCGACGGCGACCCCGTGCACGCCGTGCTGCTCGGCAGCGCCGTCAACAGCGACGGCGGGACGGACGGGCTCACCGTGCCGAGCGCCGAGGCCCAGGCGGCCGTGATCCGCGCCGCCGCCCGGCGCGCGGACGTCGCCCCCGCCCTGGTGCAGTACGTCGAACTGCACGGCACCGGTACCCGGGTCGGCGACCCGCTCGAGGCCGCCGGTCTCGGTGCCGCGCTGGGCGCTGGGCGTCCGGCTGGGCGTCCGCTGCAGGTCGGCTCCGCGAAGACCAATGTGGGCCACCTGGAGGGTGCGGCGGGCCTGGTCGGCCTGCTGAAGACGGTGCTGGCGGTGCGCCACCGCCGACTGCCCGCGAGCCTCAACTTCCGTACGCCGAACCCGGACATCGACTTCGACGGGCTCGGCCTGGCCGTCCGTACCGGGTCCGGTCCCTGGCCGGACCCGGAGGGGCGGCTGATCGCCGGGGTCAGCTCCTTCGGTGTGGGCGGTACCAATGCCCATGTGCTGGTCGCCGACGCCCCGGAGACGGCCCCGGCCGTGATCGGTGCGGACGACGACGCGGCGACGGAGTCCGCGCCGTGGCCGGCGCTGTGGCCGCTGTCCGCCCGGACGCCGGCCGGTCTGCGCGAACAGGCCGCCCGGCTGCGGGAGTTCGCCGAGCAGCGGGAGGAGCTCGCGCCGACGGACCTCGGGCGGGCGCTGGCCACCACCAGGACCGCCTTCGAGTACCGGGCGGCCGTCACCGGCACCGATCGGTCCGAGCTGCTCGCCGGTCTGGACGCCCTCGCCGGGGGCGGCCAGCTGCCGGGCCTGGTTCAGGGCCGGGCGGTGTCCGCGGGCGGCGCCGGCACCGTGCTGGTCTTCCCCGGCCAGGGCGCGCAGTGGGACGCCATGGCGCGTGAACTGCTCGACACCGCAGCGGTGTTCGCGGCGAAGATCGAGGAGACCGAGAAGGCCCTCGCCCCGCATGTCGACTGGTCGCTGGACGCGGTGCTGCGCGGCCGGCCGGGAGCGCCCGGCCTGGACCGGGTCGATGTCGTCCAGCCCGCCCTGTTCGCCGTCATGGTGTCCCTGGCCGCGCTCTGGGAGGCGGCGGGCGTGCGGCCCGACGCGGTGATCGGCCACTCCCAGGGCGAGATCGCCGCCGCCCATGTGGCGGGCGCGCTCTCGCTGGAGGACGCGGCCGCCGTGGTCGCCCTGCGGTCGCAGGCGATCGCCGGGCTCGGCCTGACCGGCCGGGGCGCGATGGCCGCCGTCCCGCTGCCCGTCGCCGAGGTGGAGGCCGCCATCGCGGCCGCGCCGGACCCGGACCTGCTCGGCGTCGCCGCCGTCAACGGCCCCACCTCCACGGTGGTTTCGGGCGAGCGGGAGGCCGTCGAGGCACTGGTCGAGGTGTACCGCTCGGAGGGCGTACGGGCCAAGCTCGTGCCCGTCGACTACGCCTCGCACTCGGCCCAGATGGAGCCGCTGCGCGAGTCCCTGGCCGAGCTGCTGGCCGGGATCCGCCCGCGCACCGCCGACGTCGCCTTCTACTCGACGCTCACCGGCGGCCGTCTCGACACCGCCGGGCTGGACGGCGGGTACTGGTTCCGCAACCTGCGTGGCACCGTCCGGCTGGACCGGGCCGTGCGGGCCGCCCTGGCCGACGGGCACCGGGCCTTCGTCGAGAGCAGCCCGCACCCCGTACTCACCCTCGGTCTGGGCGAGTTGACGGACGGCGCGGCGGCGGTCACCGGCACGCTGCGGCGCGACCACGGCGGCCTCGATCAGTTCGGCGGCGCCGTCGCCGAGCTGTTCGTGCGCGGCGGCGCGGTCGACTGGCGGGCCTGGTCCGGGCCGGGGCAGCGGCTCACCGGTCTGCCGACGTACGCCTTCCAGCGTCGCCGGCTCTGGCTGCCGGACGGCGGGCCGGTCGCGCCGGCGGCCGGGTCGGGCCGCGCGGCGGTCGAGGAGACGGCGGTCGAGGAGACCGCGGACAACACGGTCCTCCCGGCGGACGTCCCGGAGGCTCCCGTCCTGGACGAGGCGACCGCGCTGGCCGCCGTCCGCGCGGGTGCGGCGATCGTGCTCGGCGAGTCCGGCGGGGCGGAGGCCGTGGACCCGGACCGCACCTTCAAGGACCTCGGCTTCGACTCCGTCGCCTCGGTCGAGTTCCGCGACCGCCTCGCGGGCTCGGTCGGCCGCGCCCTGCCGACCAGCCTGGTGTACGACCGGCCGACGCCGCGCGCCGTCGCCGCCTTCCTCGCCGAGCGGCCGGACGCCGCCGGTGCGGGAGCCGGTGCCGCCGCCGGTGCCGTTCACGGAACCGCCACCGCGCAGGAGGCGGACGACCCGATCGCCGTGGTCGCCCTCAGCGGCCGCTGGCCGGGTGGCGCCGACACCCCCGAGCAGCTGTGGGAGCTGCTCCGCGACGGCCGGGACGCCATCGGCCCGTTCCCGGAGAACCGGGGCTGGGACCTCGACGCGCTGTTCGACCCGGACGGCGAGCGCCCCGGCACCTCCTACACCCGCCAGGGCGGATTCCTCTACGACGCCGACGAGTTCGACGGCGCCTTCTTCGGCCTCCCGCCGCGCGAGGCCGCCGCGACCGACCCCCAGCAGCGGCTGCTGCTGGAGTCCGCCTGGGAGCTGACCGAGCGGGCCGGCATCGTCCCGGCCGCCCTGCGCGGCACCCGCACCGGCGTGTTCGTCGGTGTCATGCCGCAGGACTACGGGCCGCGCCTGCACGAGACGCCCGCCGGGTACGAGGGGCACGCCCTCACCGGCACCCTGACCTCCGTCGCCTCCGGCCGGCTCGCGTACGCGCTCGGGCTGGAGGGGCCCGCCATCACCATCGACACCGCCTGCTCCTCCTCGCTGGTCGCGATCCACCTGGCCGCGCAGGCGCTGCGCGCGGGGGAGTGCGACCTCGCCCTCGCGGGCGGTGCCACGGTGATGTCCTCGCCCGGCATGTTCACCGAGTTCAGCCGCCAGCGCGGCCTGGCGCCGGACGGCCGCTGCAAGCCCTTCGCGGCCGCCGCCGACGGGACCGCCTGGGCCGAGGGCGTCGGGCTGGTGCTGCTGGAGCGGCTCTCCGCGGCCCGCCGCAACGGGCACCGGGTGCTGGCGCTGGTGCGGGGCAGCGCCGTGAACCAGGACGGCGCCTCCAACGGGCTGACCGCCCCCAACGGCCCGGCGCAGGAGCGGGTCATCCGCCAGGCGCTCGCCTCGGCCGGGCTCACCCCGGCCGACGTGGACGCGGTCGAGGCGCACGGCACCGGCACCGCGCTCGGCGACCCGATCGAGGCCCGGGCGCTGCTCGCCACCTACGGGCAGCGGGGCCCGGGCGAACAGCCGGTCCTGCTGGGCTCGTCGAAGTCCAACCTCGGGCACACCCAGGCCGCGGCCGGGGTCACCGGGGTGATCAAGCTGGTGCAGGCGCTGCGGCACGGCGAACTGCCGGGCACGCTGCACCTGGACGCACCCTCGCCCCACGTCGACTGGTCGGCGGGCAGCGTGGAGCTGCTCGACGGGACGCGCGCCTGGCCCGCCACGGACCGGCCGCGCCGCGCGGCGGTGTCCTCCTTCGGGATCAGCGGCACCAACGCGCACCTGATCCTGGAGGCCGCGCCGGAGGAGCCCGAGCTTTCCGAGGAGCCCGAGCTTTCCGAGGAGCGCACGGCGCTGTCCGACGCCCCGCTGCTGCTGTCGGCCCGGACGCCCGCCGCCCTGCGGGCCCAGGCCGCCCGGCTGCTGGACGCGGTCGCGCCCGAAGCCCCCGGCGTCGCCAGGGCCCTGGCCACCGGCCGCACCCACTTCGCGCACCGGGCCGCCGTCCTGGGCGGTGCGGCCGAGGCCCGTACCGAGGCCCTGCGGGCGCTGGCCGAGGGCGCCGAGGACGCCCCCGGCCTGCTCCGGGCCGAGGCCGCCCGCCCGTCCGGACCGGCGTTCCTCTACTCCGGCCAGGGCAGCCAGCGGCCGGGCGCCGGCCGTGAACTGTACGCGGGCGAGCCGGCGTTCCGGGCCGCCGTGGACGAGATCGCGGAGCTGTTCGCCCCGCATCTGGACACGCCGCTGACCGAGGTGCTGTTCGCCGAGCCCGGCACCGCGCCGGCCGCCCTGCTGGACACCACCGCCTACACCCAGCCCGCCCTGTTCACCCTGCACGTCGCCCTGCACCGGCTCGCGGTCGAGGCGTACGGCCTGCGCCCGGAGCGGCTGATCGGCCACTCCATCGGCGAGTTGAGCGCCGCGCACCTGGCCGGTGTGCTCACCCTGCCCGACGCGGTGGCGCTGGTCGCCGCCCGCGGCCGGCTGATGGAGGCACTGCCCGCGCACGGCGCGATGGCCGCGATCGGGGCCACCGAGGCCGAGGTCGCGCCCGAACTGGCGCCGCTCGCCGACCGGGTGGCGATCGCCGCCGTCAACGGCCCGTCCTCCGTCGTCCTTTCCGGCGACGAGGCCGAGGTCCGGCGGCTGGCCGAGGAGTGGCGGGCGCGCGGACGGCGGGTCAAGCTGCTGACGGTCGGCCGGGCGTTCCACTCACCGCACATGGACGCGGTGCTGGACGAGTTCCGCGCGGTCGCCGAGCGGCTCGACTACCGGGAGCCGCACACCCCCGTGGTCTCCAACCTGCACGGCGGCCTCGCCCGGGCCGGGGAGCTGACCGACCCCGGGTACTGGGTGCGGCACATCCGGGAGGCGGTCCGCTTCCACGACGGCGTGCGCACCCTGGACGGCCTCGGCACCACCGCCTACCTGGAACTCGGACCCGGCCCCGTGCTGACCGCCCTCACCGAGGAGGCGCTCGCCGACGCCGACACGGCCCTCCCCGCCCCGCCCGCGCGGGCGATCGCCGCGCTGCTGCGCGCCGATCGGCCGGAACGGGCGACCGTCGCCGAGGCGCTGGCCCGGCTGCACGTGCACGGGGTGCCGGTCGACTGGGCCGCCGCCCTTCCGGCCGCCGCCGGGGCCGACCGCCCCGAGCTGCCCACCTACCCCTTCGAGCGCCGCCGGCACTGGCTGGACACTCCGGCCGGGCACACCGCCGACGGCCCCGGCGGTCTCGCCCCGACCGGACACCCGCTGCTCACCGGGGTCACCGAACTCCCGGACGGCGATGGCTGGTTGTTCACCGGCCGGCTCTCCCTGCGGACCCACCCGTGGCTGGCCGACCACACCGTCGCCGGGACCGTCCTGCTGCCGGGCACCGCCTTCCTGGAGCTGGCCGTGCAGGCCGCGCTGCGGGCGGGTGCTGCCCGGGTGGAGACCCTGGACCTGGCCGCGCCGCTCGCCCTGCCGGCGGCCGCCCGGGCCGGGGTGAGGCTCCAGGTGCTGCTGGGCGCCGCCGACGAGGAGGGGAGCCGACCGCTGCGGATCCGGTCCCAGCCGGAGGCCGGGGAGGTCGGGGACTCCGACTGGACCACCCACGCCACCGGGGCCGTCGCCGTCGCGCCGGTGGAGCCTGCGGAGGCCGCCGGGTCCGCCGTCGCCGCCGCGCCGCCGGCCGCCGTGCCGCTCGACCTCGCCGACGCCTACGACCGCCTCGCCGAGCGGGGCTACCACTACGGTCCCGCCTTCCGGGGCCTCACCGCGGCCGCCGTCGACGGCGAGCGGCGCTACGCCGAGGTCACCGCGCCGCCGGTGCTGCCCGCCGCCGAGGCCGAGTCCTACGCCCTGCACCCGGCACTGCTGGACGCCGTGCTGCACGCCGTCGTCCTGGACGCTGAGCGGACGGTGCTGCCGTTCTCCTGGCGGGACGTCACCGTGCACCGCACCGGCACCGGGACCGGCGCCCTGCGGGCCCGGATCACCCCGGCCGGGCCCGACACCGTCGCCCTGGAGCTGACCGACCCGGCCGGGCTGCCGGTCGCCACCGTCGGCGCGCTGACCCTGCGGGCCCCGGCGGCCGCCGGTCCGGACTCGCTGTACCGGCTGGACTGGCTCCCGCTCACGGCCGCCGACGCGCCGCCGGTCGACTGGGCCCTGCTGGCCGACCCGGCCGGAGCCGTGGACCCGGCCGGAGCCGCCGACCCGGTGGACGAGCGACCCGTGCTCGCCTCCCTCGCCGAGGCCGCCCCCGGGCAGAGCGTGCTCGCCCCCGTCCGCACCGCCGAACAGGCGCTCGCCCTGCTGCACAACTGGCTGGACGCCGCGCACACCGGCACCCTGGCGCTGCTCACCGAGCACGCCGTCGCCACCCACCCCGGCGAGGACGTCCCCGAACCGGCGGCCGGCGCGGTCTGGGGCCTGGTCCGCACCGCCCAGGCCGAACACCCCGACCGCTTCGTCCTCCTGGACACCGACACCACCCCCGCGAGCCGTGCCGCCCTCGGCGGGGCCCTCGCCGCGGCGCAGCACAACGCCGCCGATGGTGAACCCCAACTCGCCCTGCGGGCAGGGGAGATCCTCGTCCCCAGGATCGCCCGCTCCCGCCCGGGCGACCGGCTCGTCCCCGACGCCGTCGCCCCCGGTGCCGTCGGCCCCGGCACCGCCGACACCTGGCGGCTCGACACCGCCACCCCCGGCAGCCTGGACTCGCTCGCCCTGCTGCCCGCCCCCGAGGCCCGCCGCCCGCTGGCCGCCGGGGAGGTCCGGCTCGCCCTGCGCGCCGCCGGCCTCAACTTCCGGGACGTGCTGATCACCCTCGGCCTCTACCCGGGCGGCGCCCGGATCGGCGCCGAGGGAGCGGGCACCGTCCTGGAGACCGGCCCCGGCGTCACCGGACTGCGGCCCGGCGACCGGGTGATGGGCCTGGTGCAGGGCACCCTCGGCCCGGTCGCGGTCACCGACCACCGGCTGCTCCTCCCCGTCCCCGACGGCTGGACCTGGGCCGAGGCCGCCACCGCCCCGGTCGCCTTCCTCACCGCCTACCACGGCCTCTACGACCTCGCCCGGCTGCGGTCCGGCGAATCCGTCCTGATCCACGCCGCGACCGGCGGCGTCGGCCAGGCGGCCGTCCAACTCGCCCAGCACGGAGGCTCGGTGGTGCTCGCCACGGCCGGCCCCGGCAAGTGGGGCGTGCTGCGCGGGCTCGGCCTGGTCGGCGACCGGGTCGCCTCCAGCCGCACCCTCGACTTCGAGCCGGCCTTCCGCGCCGCCACCGGCGGCCGGGGCGTCGACGTCGTCCTCAACGCGCTGGCCCACGAGTTCACCGACGCCTCGCTGCGCCTGCTCGCCCCCGGCGGCCGGTTCGTCGAGATGGGCAAGACCGACCCGCGCGACCCGGCCACCGTCGCCGCCGACCACGACGGCGCCGCCTACCTGGCCTTCGACCTGTTCGACGTCGACCCCGACCGGATCGCCGAGATCCTCGCCGAACTCGCCGGACTCTTCGCGAAGGGCGCGCTGCGCCCGCTGCCGGTCCACGCCCAGGACGTCCGGCAGGCCACGCAGGCGGTGCGCCGGCTGAGCCAGGCCCGGCACACCGGCAAGCTCGCACTGACCCTGCCCGCCCCGCTCGACCCCGAGGGCACCGTCCTGGTCACCGGCGGCACCGGCGCCCTCGGCCGGCTCGTCGCCCGCCGCCTGGTCGACCGGCACGGCGTCCGGCACCTGCTGCTCGCCGGGCGTAGGGGACCGCAGGCCCCGGGCATCGCCGAACTCGTCGCCGAACTGGCCGAGTCGGGCGCCGAGGTGACCGTGCGGGCCGCCGACGTCGGCGACCGGGACGCCGTCGCGGCGCTGCTCGCGGCCGTCCCCGCCGAACGGCCGCTGACTGCCGTCGTGCA
Source organism: Kitasatospora purpeofusca (assembly GCF_000718025.1). GTDB lineage: Bacteria > Actinomycetota > Actinomycetes > Streptomycetales > Streptomycetaceae > Kitasatospora > Kitasatospora purpeofusca. The sequence goes on along the minus strand of NZ_JODS01000052.1, from coordinate 7,743 downwards.
CACCGCCGGGGTCCTGGACGACGCCGTGCTCGGCTCGCTCACCGCCGAACGGCTGCGCAGCGTCGGCCGGCCCAAGGCCGACGGTGCCCGGCACCTGCACGAGCTGACCCGCTCCCACGACCTGGCCGCGTTCGTCCTGTTCTCCTCCGCCGTCGGCCTGCTGGGCAACCCCGGCCAGGCCAACTACGGCGCCGCCAATGCCGAGTTGGACGCGCTGGCGCAGCACCGGCGGGTGCGCGGCCTGCCCGGCGTCTCGCTCGCCTGGGGCCACTGGGCGCAGGCCGAGGGAGGCATGGCGGCGGGTCTCAGCGCCGCCGAGCGGGAGCGCCTCGGCGCCACCGGTCTGGCGCCGATGACCGACGAGCAGGCGCTCGCGCTGTTCGACGCCGCGCTCGGCATCCCTGGTGGGGCCCCCGGCACCGCCGGTGTCCCGGACGCCGCCCTGGTGGCCGCCCGGCTGGACCCGGCGGCCGTTCCCGCCGACCGGCTGGCGCCGGTGCTGCGCGGACTCGCCCGGCACCGGGCCCGCCCGTCCGCCCGGGGCGGTGCCGACGGCCCGGCCGCGCTGCTGGCCCGACTGGCCGGGCAGCCGCCGGCCGAGCAGGAACGGCAGTTGCTGGCGCTGGTCCTGGCCACCGCCGCGGCCGTGCTCGGCCACCCGGACGCGACCGCGATCCGGCCGGAACTCGGCTTCATGGACAGCGAGTTCGACTCCCTCGGGGTGATCGAGCTGCGCAACCGGGTGAACACCGCGACCGGTCTGCGACTGCCCACCACCGCTCTCTTCGACCACCCCACCCCGGCCGCCCTCGCCGCCCATCTGCGCGAGCGGCTCGCCCCGCCGCCGGCCGCCCCGGCCGGAGCGCCGGAAGCCGCCTCGGGATCCGAACCCGTCGACGCGGCAGCCGAGTTCGACCGGCTGGAGCGCACCCTGAGCGCCCTCGCCGCCGACCCGGCCGCCCGGGCCGAGGCCGTTGACCGGCTCACCGCCCTGCTCGCCGGCCTGACCGGCCCGCCCGACACCGAGGGCGACGGCGACCTCGCCACCCGCATCACCGACGTCAGCGACGACGACATCTTCGACTTCATCGACAACGAGCTCGGCATTTCCTGAGAGAGGCACCGCAGATATGAGCACCAACGAGCAGAAGCTGCGCGACTACCTCAACAAGGTTGCCGCCGAGCTGCACCAGACCCGCCGCCGCCTGCGCGACGCGGAGGCCCGCGCCGCCGTCACCGACCCCGCCGCCGACGGCGGGACCGGGGCGGAGGAGCCGATCGCCATCGTCGGCATGGCCTGCCGCTTCCCCGGCGGCGCCGACACCCCCGACGAGCTGTGGCGGCTGGTCACCGAGGAGCGCGACGTCGTCGGCCCCTTCCCCACCGACCGGGGCTGGGACCTCGACCACCTCTACGACCCCGACCCCGACCGGGCCGGCCGCAGCTACGCCCGCGAGGGCGGATTCCTCTACGACGCGGGCGAGTTCGACGCCGACTTCTTCGGCATCTCGCCCCGCGAGGCGCTCGCCGCCGAGCCCCAGCAGCGCCTGCTCCTGGAGACCGCCTGGCAGGCCCTGGAGGACGCCGCGATCGACCCGGCGGCCCTGCGCGGCACCCGCACCGGCGTGTTCGCGGGCGTCATCGCCCAGGAGTACGGGCCGAGCATGCACCACCTGCCCGCCGAGCAGACCGACGGCTACGTCCTCACCGGCACCACCACCTCCGTCGCCTCCGGCCGGATCGCCTACACCCTCGGCTTGGAGGGCCCGGCCGTCACCGTCGACACCGCCTGCTCCTCCTCGCTGGTCGCGCTCCACCTCGCCGCCCGCTCGCTGCGCTCCGGCGAGAGCTCGCTCGCCCTGGCCGGCGGCGCCACCGTGCTCGCCGCGCCGGGCATGTTCATCGAGTTCAGCCGCCAGCGCGGCCTGGCCGCCGACGGCCGCTGCAAGCCCTTCGCCGCCGCCGCCGACGGCACCGGCTGGGGCGAGGGCGCCGGTCTGCTGGTCCTGGAGCGGCTCTCCGACGCCCGCCGCAACGGCCACCGGGTGCTCGCCCTGCTGCGCGGCTCCGCCGTCAACCAGGACGGGCGCTCCAGCCAGCTCACCGCCCCCAGCGGCACCTCGCAGCAGCGGGTGATCCGGGCGGCGCTCGACTCCGCCGGGCTCACCGCCGCGGACGTGGACGTGGTCGAGGCGCACGGCACCGGCACCCGGCTGGGCGACCCGATCGAGGCGCAGGCGCTGATCGCGACCTACGGGCAGCAGCGGACGGCCGAACAGCCGCTGTGGCTGGGTTCGGTGAAGTCGAACATCGGTCACACCCAGGCGGCCGCCGGTGTGGCGGGTGTGATCAAGTCGGTGCTGGCGATCCGGCACGGGGTGCTGCCGCGCACGCTGCACGTGGACGAGCCGTCTCCGCACGTGGACTGGTCGGCGGGCACGGTGGAGCTGCTGACCGAGCAGCGCGAGTGGCCGGCGCTGGACCGTCCGCGCCGCGCCGCGGTGTCCGCGTTCGGCGTCTCCGGCACCAACGCCCATGTCATCGTCGAGCAGGCCCCGGCGGAGGAGACCGCGCCGGTCGAGGCCGCCCCCGCCCCCGCCGTCCTCCCGTACGTGCTCTCCGCCCGCACCCCCGAGGCGCTCACCGCCCACGCCGCCCGGATCGCCGACCGGCTGCCCGGCACCCGGCCCGTCGACGCCGCGTTCACCCTGGCCACCGGGCGGGCCGCGCTCGACGAGCGCGCCGTCGTCGTCGCCCCGGCCGCCGACGCGGCCGAGGCCCTGCGCGCGCTCGACGGCCCCGGCGTCGTCCGCGGCCGGGCCGCCGCCCCCGGCCGCACCGTCTTCGTCTTCCCCGGCCAGGGCTCCCAGTGGGCCGGCATGGCCGCCGGACTGCTCGACACCGAACCCGCCTTCGCCGCCGCCCTCACCCGCTGCGCCGAGGCCCTCGCCCCGCACACCGACTGGTCGCTGCTCGACGTCGTCCGCGGCGCCGCCGACGGCCCCGACCCGGACCGGGTGGACGTCGTCCAGCCGGTGCTGTGGGCGGTGATGGTCTCGCTCGCCGAACTCTGGCAGACCTACGGCGTCCGCCCGGACGCCGTCGTCGGCCACAGCCAGGGCGAGGTCGCCGCCGCGTACGTCGCGGGCGGCCTCGACCTCGCCGACGCGGCCCGGATCGTCGCCCTGCGGGCCAAGCTGCTCGCCCGGATCTCCCACCGGGGCGGCATGGTCTCCGTGCCGCGCCCGCTCGCCGAGGTCGAACGCCGGATCACCGCCTGGCCCGGCCGGCTCTCCATCGGCGTCGTCAACGGCCCGCAGGCCACCGTCGTCTCCGGCGACCTCGACGCGCTCGCCGAACTCACCGCCGCCTACACCGCCGAGGGCGTCACCACCCGACCGGTCAACATCGACTACGCCTCGCACTCCGCGCAGACCGAGGCGCTGCGCGAGGAACTCCTCGGCCTGCTGGCCGACCTGAGCCCGCGCACCGGCACCGTGCCGCTGCTGTCCACCGTCACGGGGGAGTGGCAGGACACCGGCGAACTGGACGCCGGCTACTGGTACCGCAACCTGCGCCACACCGTCCGCTTCGAGCAGGCCACCCGCCGGCTCGCGGAGACCGGGCACACCGTGTTCGTCGAGGTCTCCCCGCACCCGGTGCTCACCGGCGCGATCGAGGACACCCTCGACGCGGTGGGCCCGGCCGCCACCGCGTCCGCCGTCGTCACCGGCTCGCTGCGGCGCGGGCAGGGCGGCCGCGAGCGCTGGCTCACCTCCGTCGCCGAGCTGTCCGTGCGCGGCGTGGCCGTCGACTGGACGGCGGCCTTCGCCGACGCCCGGCCCGCGCACGCCGAACTGCCCGGCTACCCGTTCCAGCGGCAGCGCTACTGGTTGGACGCCAGCCGCTCCCCGGAGCTGACGGCCGCCCCCGGCGGATCCGCCGGGGACAGCCTGTTCTGGGACCTGGTCGGCGAGCAGGACGCGGGCCGCCTCGGCGAGGCGATCGGCGTCGACGGCGACCGGCTGGTCCCCGTGCTGCCCGCGCTCGCCTCCTGGTGGGACCGGCGCCGCGCCGCGACCGCCGCCGACGGCTGGCGGCACCGCGTCGTCTGGCGGCCGGTCGGCACCCCGACGGCGACCGCGACCGCCGCCGAGGGCCGCTGGCTGCTCGTCCTCCCGGAAGGCGTAGCCCCGGCCGACCACCCCTGGGCGACCGCCCTCACCGAGGCCCTCACCGCCCACGGCGCCACCGTCCGGCCGCTCACCGCCGGCGTCGACCGGCCCGCCCTGGCCGCCGAACTGGCCCGGCTCACCACCGAGGACGGCCCGCTCACCGGCGTCGTCTCCCTGCTCGGCCTGCGCCCCGGCGCCCACCCCGAGCACCCCGAACTCCCCTGGGCGCACGCCGCCCAGGTGGCCCTGGCCCAGGCCCTGGACGACGCGGCCGCGCCCGCCCCCGTCTGGTACCTCACCCGGGGCGCCGTCGGCACCGGGCCCGCCGACTCCGCGACCGACCCCGTCACCGCCCCCGAGCACGCCCTGACCTGGGGCTTCGGCGCGATCCTGGCCGCCGAGCAGCCCGCCCTCCACGGCGGTCTGATCGACCTGCCCGCCGAGCCCGACCGGCGCACCTGGCAGCAGGCCGCCGCCCTGATCGCCGACCGCTCGCCCGACCGGGAGACCGAACTCGCGCTGCGCCCGGCCGGCGCCTTCGCCCGCCGGCTGGCCCCCGCCGCGCCGTCCGCCCCGGCGGGCCGGCCCTGGGAGCCGCGCGGCACCACCCTCATCACCGGCGGCACCGGCGCGCTCGGCGGCCATGTCGCCCGCTGGCTGGCCGCACGCGGTGCCGAGCACCTGCTGCTGGTCGGCCGGCGCGGCGCCGACGCCCCCGGGGCCGCGGTGCTGGAGGCCGAACTCGCCGCCCTCGGCACCCGGGTGAGCTTCGCCGCGGCCGACGTCGCCGACCGCGAGCAGCTCACCGCCGTCCTCGCCGGGATCCCCGCCGAACTGCCGCTGGGCGCGGTCGTCCACACCGCCGCCGCCCTGCACGACGGGCTGCTCCCCACCCTCGGCGCCGACCGGCTCGCCGCCGCCCTGCGCGCCAAGGCGGGCGCCGCGCGGCTGCTGCACGAGCTGACCGCGGACCTGCCGCTGACCGCGTTCGTCCTGTTCTCCTCGCTCGCGGGCGTCGCCGGCATCCCCGGCCAGGCCAACTACGCACCCGGCAACGCCTACTTGGACGCCCTCGCCGCCGAGCGCCGGGCCGCCGGACTCCCGGCCACCTCGATCGCCTGGGGCCACTGGGCGGGCGCGGGCATCGCCGCCGACGGCGCCGAGCGGCAGCTGCTCCGGCACGGGCTCGCCTCGCTGCCTCCCACGCAGGCCGTCGAACTGCTCGGCGCCGCGCTGGACCAGGGCGAGAGCCACCTGGTCGTCGCCGACGTCGACTGGGCGGCCCTGTTCCGGGGCCGGGACCAGCGCCTGGTGGCCGAACTGCTGCCCCGTGACGGCGCCGGCTCGGCCCAGCAGGACGGTGGGGGTGCGGCCGCCGAGGCCGACCTCGTCGCCCGGCTCGGCGCGCTGCCCGCCGCCGAGCGCCGCCGCAGCCTGCTCGGCGTCGTCCGGGCCGAGGCCGCGGCCGTGCAGCGGCACCGCTCGGCGGACGCCGTCGACCCGGCCAGGGCCTTCCAGCAACAGGGCTTCGACTCGCTGACCGCCGTCGAGTTCCGCAACCGCCTGGGCGCGGTCACCGGCCGCCGGCTGCCCGCGACCGCCGTCTTCGACCACCCCACGCCCGCCGCGCTCGCGGACTGGCTGGCGGACGAGCTGTGGGGCGCGGCCGACGCCGACCCGCAGGCCGACCGGACGGCCGCCCCGGCCCCCGGCACGGCCGTCGACATCGATCCGATCGTCATCGTCGGCATGGCCTGCCGCTACCCCGGCGGCGTCGCCTCGCCGGAGGACCTCTGGCGGCTGGTGGCCGACGGCGTCGACGCGCTCACCGAGTTCCCGGCCGACCGCGGCTGGGACCTCGACGCCCTGTACTCGCCCGAGGACCGCGACCGGCCCGGCACCTCCTACTCCCGGCACGGCGGATTCCTCGACGGCATCGGCGAGTTCGACGCCGAGTTCTTCGGCATCCCGCCGCGCGAGGCCCCCGCGATCGACCCCCAGCAGCGGCTGCTGCTGGAGACCACCTGGGAGCTCTTCGAGCGGGCCGGACTCGACCCGACCGCCCTGCGCGGCAGCCGGACCGGCGTCTTCGCGGGCATCTCCGGCCGCGACTACGCGAGCGGCGCCCAGCAGGTCCCGGCGGAGCTGGAGGCATACCTCGGCATCGGCAACGCGGGCAGCGTCGCCTCCGGCCGGATCTCCTACACCTTCGGCTTCGAGGGCCCGGCGGTGACCGTGGACACCGCCTGCTCCTCCTCGCTGGTGGCGCTGCACCTGGCCGCGCAGTCGCTGCGCTCCGGCGAGTCGGACCTCGCCGTCGCCGGCGGCGTGCTGCTGATGACCACCCCGACCACCTTCGTCGAGTTCTCCCGCCAGCGCGCGATGTCGCCCGACGGGCGCTGCAAGGCGTTCGCGGCGGGTGCCGACGGGACGGGCTGGGCGGAGGGTGTGGGCCTGCTGCTGGTGGAGCGTCTTTCGGACGCGCGTCGCAACGGCCACGAGGTGCTGGCGGTGCTGCGCGGCAGCGCGGTCAACCAGGACGGTGCCTCCAACGGCCTCACCGCGCCCAGCGGTCCTTCGCAGCAGCGGGTGATCCGGGCCGCGCTGGCCAACGCGGGCCTGAAGCCCGACGAGGTCGACGCGGTCGAGGCCCACGGCACCGGCACCACCCTCGGCGACCCGATCGAGGCGCAGGCGCTGATCGCGACCTACGGGCAGCAGCGTTCGCCCGAACAGCCGCTGTGGCTGGGTTCGGTGAAGTCGAACATCGGTCACACCCAGGCCGCGGCCGGTGTGGCGGGTGTGATCAAGTCGGTGCTGGCGATCCGGCACGGTGTGCTGCCGCGCACGCTGCACGTGGACGAGCCGTCTCCGCACGTGGACTGGTCGGCGGGCACGGTGGAGCTGCTGACCGAGCAGCGGCAGTGGCCGGCGCTGGAGCGTCCGCGCCGCGCCGCGGTGTCCGCGTTCGGTGTCTCCGGCACCAACGCCCATGTCATCGTCGAGCAGGCCCCGGTGGAGGAGACCGCGCCGGTCGAGGTTGCCGGGCCGTCGGTGGACGCTGCGCTGCTGCCGTTCGTCGTGTCGGCGCGTTCGCCCGAGGCGCTGCGCGAACAGGGCGCTCGTGTGGCCGAGTTGGCCCTCGCCGCCGATCCGGTGGACCTCGCCCAGTCGCTGGCCGTGGGCCGGGCGGCGTTGGAGGAGCGGGCGGTGGTGCTGGGTGATCCGGCGGCGCTGCGTGATCCGGAGGGTGCGGATGTGGTGCGTGGGGTGGCGGGTTCGGGCGGGCTGGCGTTCCTGTTCTCGGGTCAGGGTTCCCAGCGGGTCGGTATGGGGCGTGAGTTGTACGCTTCCCAGCCGGTGTTCGCCGAGGCTTTCGATGCGGTGGCGGGGGCGTTGGGGCTGCCGTTGGGCGAGGTGATCGCCTCGGGTGAGGGGTTGGACGAGACGGGTTGGACGCAGCCGGCGCTGTTCGCGGTGGAGGTGGCGCTGTTCCGGTTGTTCGAGTCGTGGGGTGTGCGGCCGGACTTCGTCGCGGGCCATTCGATCGGTGAGTTGGCGGCGGCGC
>NZ_JODS01000051.1 GCF_000718025.1 Kitasatospora purpeofusca | reverse complement strand
GCGCTGCGCCGATCCAACGACAGTCGGTCGCTTCGCGCCCTCCAAACTCAATTCTGTAACGTAGAGTCAAGTAAGCTTCTGACCTGCGGTTTTGATGAAACAAGCGACGCAGGAGACAAGCTGGGCGAAGCTCCGGGGGAATAAGAATTCATCAATCAAAGCCCACTCAACGGAATTCCAGAGCGGGCGGTCTCTCATTTTGAAGCCCCAGGCTGCGTAATTTACAAACCCAGAATGTGATATAATTATTACATGGCATCAGCCAACGAAAGGTCAACTTACAAGTCGGGCAGGAAAGGAGGTGGAAGCAATGGAGATCATATTACTAGGAATCGGAATCCTGCAATTACTAGTTCAGATTGCAGATTACTTCAAGAAGTAACAATGAAAGGTGACGGGCTCCCAGATTACGCATGGAAAGCCCGTCACCTTGGCACGCAAGCTGGCGCGTCAAGCTCAGTTCAATTCCTCCATCGGCAGATCATCATTGCTTTTTGATTCCGCTCAAACAATGCGGCCAAGGAAGATATCTGGCGCGTTCTAGCTTAGACCTGAGGTCGCCTGAAGGTTCTTCCTGGCCACGACTTGAGACTTGTTCCATCAGCAACCTAGGCCGGCCGCAAACGACCTGGGGTCACATCTGTTTCGTCAGCGGGATTATTGGGTGGTCTGATGCCCGAACTTCGTGACGGTCTGTTGGCAGGATGTCAAGAAATGGGGCGTCATCAAGGTGAACTGTCGTGCTGTCGCGTTGAGGTGACACGTGGGGGTTGTTGCTGTTCAGGGCCTTGATAGGGAGCAACAGCCGAGTGGGTGCGACAGGGGCCCGCAGCCAGCCTCAGTTGAGATGATCGGTGAGCACCGCGCCTGCGTCGCAGGCAACTGTCAGAGGTGAGCGAGCGGGTAGCCGTCAGTTCTCTAAAGAATCGTTGGACCCAGATGGTCTGCTTCCTGGGTTCTTCGGCCGATTCTCTTTTAGCTGCCGTTTCTCAGCCTTCGGCCGCGTTCCGATGGGCTGGTCTTCTGGGCAGTCGAGACAGAGCATGCCTTCTTCCCGGTCCGTGACGTGACGAACCTGTGGTGGTCAGGCGTCGATCTTCTGGCGGCAGCCATGGCAGGTGACGCCGGCATCGGGGCCAAGCCCGGTGTGGTGGTCCGTGGCGGCGCCGCAGGCCGTGACCAAGCCACGGGTGAGCAGGCGACGGGCTGCATGGACGTCGCCCCAAATGCAGCGCAGCCGCTCGGTCCACGGTGGCACGCCGTCGGGCTGTGGGGCATAGCCGATGCGGCGCAGCTGACCGCGGGTGGTGCGAATGCTGTCATGGAAAAGTCGTAGTGGTACGGGGGCAAGGCGGTAGCCGAATTCGGCGTCTTCGACTGTGGCCTCGGTGTCGCCGGGGGTATAGGCGGTGACGCGGATGAAGCGGCCTTCGGCGCAGGAAATGTAGATATCGCCGGTCTTGGGAGCGCTAGTGGTCATCGCGGGTCGATCTCGACGTAGGCGACGAGGACGATCGTACCGAGCACGGTGGAGACGTAGGCGATTCGTACGCCATCCTTGATGTAGTCGCGGACCGGGCTTTCCGGTCTCATCTGGACGCCGGCGGTCTTCGGGTTCAGCGCGATGGTGTCCAGGTGCGGGTCAAGGCAGGCGAGCGTGGCGTCGTCCATCTCGGCGAGTTGCCGTTCGGCGACTTCGTGGAAGGTGATGACCGCACGGCGCGGCGGGCGGTCAGGCAACGCGCTGCTCGCCCTCGGTCGGCGGAGCGGTCTCGATGCCTCGCTCGGCCTTGATGTCGTCCCAGGTGCGGCGGCTGTTCAGGTCGACGCCGCGGTCCGCCAGGTCGAGCAATACGTAGGCCAGGGTGGGGTCTTCCAACGCGGCATCGCGGGCTGTGGCTCGCAGCCCTTCGGCTTCGGTGGGGTCGAACACCATCCGCATCGTGACCTCCAAGCTCGCCGGGGCGTCGGTGCTTTGAGGCTAGCGCAGGTCGGCCGGGGCAGCGGGACGATCCGGCGCCCCGGCCGACGGGCGCGGGTCAGACGCTGGTCTCGACGGTGGCCTTGTCCACCCAGCGGGCCAAGATACTGAAGGCCGCCAGGTATTCCAGCGCCTCGTTCTCCTCCAACTCGATCTCGTTCTCGTGGGCGAGCGGGTTGCGGATCGCCGAGAAGAGTCCCCGGGCCAGGTTCCCGGCCCCGTCGTGGACGTTCCTGAAGGTGTCGCCGCCGTCGTCCGTACCGAGGCGCAGCCGGGGATGGCCGGGGGTGGGTACGTTGGTGGAGAACGCGTCTGAGAGCAGCTTGGCCTCGGAGGCATCGCGGCGGCCGAGTTTGGTCTGGGCTTGGGCGTTGATGGCACGGGCAGCGGCCCCGACCGCCTCTCGGAAGTGGCCGCTGCTCCAAAGGCCCTGGATGCTCCCCCATACCCACGGGTGCATCGTGGAGGCATCCAGCTCGGGCGCCCCGGTGCCAAGGTTGTCGAGCAGCTCCTGCTCCGCTTCAAGCAGCGCGATGGCCCGGTTCGCTGCCTCGCGGTGTCGCCAGAGAGGCTGGTTGCTGGGCTGCTCCCAGTCGGCGGTGCGCCAGTCGGGCAGGACCCTGTCAAGGATCTGCTCGGCGATCTGCGCCTCGCCCTGCACCATATCCTTGGTGTTGCCCAGCCTGTAGTGCGCCAAGCCACGGGTGTTCGGCACGTACTTGAGCCAGGCGATGGAGAGGAACTTCTTCAGCCTGGTGATTGCCCACTCGCGGTTCATTGGCACTGTTGCGCTCCATCTCGCGATTCCGGGACTGCCGGATCGAGGACTTCGTTCTGCTGACTGCCAGTAACCATGCACCACCCTGTTAAGGCAAGCGGGTTATCCACAGCCTTGCGTTGGCCATCGTGCTGTGCACCGTCAAGCAGCCGCCGACTTGCTTCCTTTAGCCCGGCGCTCAACCGCTGAGCGTCGGGCTGCAGGGCTTCCAGCGTCAGGCCGTGACCTCGTCGAGGGTCTCGGCTATGAGGACGGGCAGGAGGCGGCATGCCTCGGCCAGCAACCGCTCCACGGGCACCGCGTGGATGCTCTGGTCGACGTCGATGTGGCGGGCCCATTCGGCCGGCTGGTAGCGGGCAAGGTTGGACAAGGTGTGCAGGACCGCCCACCAGGCCATCAGCGGGTGTATCCCCCGCGGTGATCCTCCGACCGTCGGGGTGAGGTACCAGCTGCCGTTGTCCCGGCGGGTGATGCGTCGGAGATGGTCGAGGTGTTCGTCCCTGGTGGCGTGCCGTCCCTCTACGGAGACCCAGTTCATCATCAGTTCTCCCCAGCCGTCGTGGTGCCTGGTGAAGTCCGGCTCGGGTCGGCCGGCACAGGCCAGGACGTAGCTGTCGTAGCCCTGGGCCTCGGGGAAGTGGGTGAGGTAGTCGGTGAACGCCGCGACCGTGTCGTCCCCGTCCAGCACGCGGGGCGGGAAGTAGGCCACGGGGACGCTCACCATTGGATGCGGCTCGTCGTAGACGCCGCGGTGGTCGACGAGCAGCGGCGTCACCCGGATGGTGCGGCCCGGGTCCAGCGGCGTACGCGAGTTCACGGGCAGGCAGTCCCACAGCTCGGCGAGCGTGACCGGCTCGTCGCCCCATACCGGGGAGTCGAGGAGTTCGGACAGCCGCACGAAGCTGGCCCGCTTCCCCTCGGCGTCGGTGCGCGCCCGGACGTCCGTCAGCGGGCCGTCGGCCTGCTTCGTGTGGATGCCGTGCCCGCTCAGGCCCCACTGGTCCTCTCCCGCCAGCGCGGTTGCGCTCGCCGCGATCGCTCGGCCCGCCTGGCTCAGCCCGTAGAACACCAGCACCGGCTGCGTAGCGGGCCCCACGGCGAGCGCTGCCCGGAAGAACTGCTCCGCCTGTTCCAGAGAGGCGGCGAAGACCCGCCGCCGACGCGGTGTCCTCGCGGCCAGACCGGGCGGCGCGGACCGGGCGCCGCGCAGCACGTCCCACGCGTCGCGGACCGAGATGTCGATGACCATGCCGGGACGCTACCGATCACCGGGCCGCCCGGGCCAACGTGTTTTGCGGCCGATGCCCGCGCCCGGGCGGCGCCGGCGGCTACGTGCGGCGGGTGACCGCGCCGGCGGTGAACCACTGCACGAGCGTCGCGGCCAGGTGCACGGCCATCTCGGCGGCTTCCTTGGTCTCCGGCCGGGTGGGTGTCTGGCCGCCGTGTCGGCTCGTCTGCCCCTGCCACAGCATCTGGAGCATGCCGATCACCGGTGTCGGGTCGCCTTCCGACGGGCCGTCGATCGCGACCCGGAAGTTCTGCGGTGCGTCGCGCAGGTTGCGGATCATCGTGCCGAGCGTGGACTTCGCGTTGTTCGGCTCCAGCACGGCGTGCGCGGCCGCCTCCACCGCCTTGATCGCCAGGCTGTAGGCCGCCGGCGGGTTCGGCGTGCGGCCGTAGACGGCCTGCCAGGCATCCCGAAGATGCTCCGACGCCGAACCGGCCGGTGCCGAGGCCGCACTGTTCCCCGCGAGCAGCACGGCGTCGCGCACCGTCTCGTCGACCCGCCGTTCCAGGGACCGCCCGTCGTCGGCGATCCGGAACGCCGAACCACCGTCGGTCAGAACGGTCTCCAGCTGCTCCAGGAACCCGGAGAAGCCGAACCCGAACACCTCCGACTTCGGCAGCAGGAAGAGGGTGGCGTCGATGGCGTCCAGCAGCAGGTCGGCGTCCGCCTCATCCGCCAGGACCACAGCGACTCCATGTCCTGAGGTGGTGAATCTCGAGGGCAGCCTGAGCTGAAGCGCGAGCATCGTCCCCAACTCCGCCCGGCTCAGTGTGGACATGAGCCAGTTCCGGAGGAACGGGTCCAGGTGGTCCGGGACTCCCTCGTACAGCGCCTCGGGCTCATCCGTCCCTGCTTGGCGGGCCGAGAACCGCCTCCACACCGTCGTCATGACGGGAGGTTACCGGTTCACGCCGACAGGCAAATCGGATTGTTCGCTCTGCCCTCCGGGGCTTCGCGCGTGCCAAGGGGTCGATCCGCCAGCCCGTAGGTGTACCCGTCCATGGCACACCTACGGGGCCCCAGCGGAGTCCTGGAAGCCGCCCGCCGCAGCCCCGTCAGGCACCTGCCCGCGGCTGGCCCGGCGGCCGGAGCTCATCGGCGCCGGTCTCGATGGCGGGGCCCGTCCCTCCGGGGTCGACGGTCGACTCCACCGGGAAGTCCTGGGGCGAGGCGCCCTGGGTCCAGTCCGCCAGCGCCTTCACCATCTCGATCACGATCCGCTGGCGCTGCTCCGACAGGAACGGCCAGGACAGCCAGGCGGGGGCCGACAGCACCACCACCACGAGCACGGGCAGGACCCTCAGTCCGAGAAGCGCATGCCGGACAATCACGGAACTCAACGAACAGCCAGCCTCAATCCGCAGAAGCGCGGGATCAGGCCTGCCAGCTCCACTCGAACCGATCTGTATAGCGAAGAAGTTTCACCATCACAAACGAGTGTGAAAGAGGTCACATCTGGCAGGCTTTTTTTTTGAGGAGGCCGTCGGGATCGCGTCACGGCACACCAGGGCAGGGCCCGAGCAGAGCCTAGGGGCTCGGCCCGTGCGCGTTCAACTCAGCTCTCCGCTCTGTCCGCTGAGGCGTGACTACCACCTGTCGCACGGAAAATCGAACACTCCGCACCCGTCCAAGGAGAAAACCCGGTGTCGTCCTACGAGGGCACCGCCGAGAGTGCCACCCCCGATCTCTGCCCCGACTCTTCGGTGGAGTGAAGCGGCCTGGCCCCGGGGAGGCTCCAGCACGTTACCGATCAACACCAGGGGAGGACCGAGTGTCGAGATACGAAGACCGTGCTGCGTCGTACGCCAGCGACGCGGGCGGTCGGCAGGGTGAGGAGAAGCAGACCGACGCGATCGGCGAGGGCCTGGCCGCAGTCGCGTACGCACTGTTGGACGTTGCCGCAGCGATCCGCGAGCAGACCGAGGCGCAGCAGCGGTAATCGACGCGGGGAAGGGGTGCCCGGCCGCAGTGGCTGGGCACCCCTTCCGGTTGTGCGCGGGTGCGGGACCGCGCAGTCCCGGGATTACGGGGTCGCGATCGGCTCCATTTCCTCCAGGACGTCCCAGCACGCGGGGCGTCCGGAGAGTCGCACGTAGCCCGGCCGGGCGGCAGTCGTTGGACAGGACATGAGCATCACGACGACGGACTGCACCCCGGAGTGCAGGCAGCCCGAGATCCGGGGATTTCTGATCGACCCCGACGCGACGTGCCCCCACGGCGAGCCGAGGGTGGGGCCGGCCGACATCCCCACCGCGAACCAGCTGAACGAGGACTGAGATCGCGGCGGCCCGGCAGACCGCGACGTCACTGACATCCCGTACATGCCTGACGAACCCCCAGTGCGTCGAGCAGTTGCTCACTCCGCTCGTACGGCACGGCATCCTCATCTCGGGACTGCGCGGTCACGGTGTCCCGGGACTGCGCGCGGCGGGTGGTCAGTGCAGGGTCACGTCGATGAAGTCGATGTCGGTGATCGACACCTCGACCTCGCCGGCCTTTCCCTCGCGGCCCTCGCGGAAGTACTCGTCCTGGAGGTACTCGGCGAGGACCTTCTGGGCCTCGGCCTCGTCCCCGTTCTCCTGCGCCTCCAGCAGGCGCTCGGCGTATTCCGCCGGGAGTGTCTTGCGGAAGTTGCGCAGCCTGCCGTCGGGGCTGGTGGTGCCGGTGGCCGAGGCCTGGTAGCCGAAGGCGGCGCGGGTGTTGACGGTGACCGGGCGTCGGCGGGCCTCCTTCGCGGCCTGTCGCTGGAGGCCCGGCTTCCAGTCCTTGCGGACCTCGGCCTCGATCCGCGCGGCGATGTCGTCGGGCGGGGTCTTGCGCTCGCCCTTGAGGTAGCGGTGGACGGAGCGCGCGCTGACCCCGAGGCGCTCGGCGACCTTGGCGACGGTCCCTTCCTTCTTCAGCAGGAACCCGACGCGGCCCTTGGTGGTCCTGTGGATCTCGGACTGCTTCTCGGTCAGCCTGGAGCGGACGGCCTCGCCCAGGGCTTCGATCATCTTGCCCATGGGTCCTACTCTCCTTCGGTGTCGCGCTCGTTGGCGCGGGGGGCGATGTAGCGGGCGGGGTTGATGCCTTCGGCGTGGCGCTCGGTGTACCAGGTGAGCGGGCGCACGCCCTCCTGCTTGCACCAGCCGGGCTGGACGCCGAGGCGGAAGGCGCCGGGCACCTGGCCGCCGTCGGGGGTGCGCGGGACCACCGCGAGCGCGGAGGCCTGCGTCGCCGGGTAGATGACGCAGTCCGAGTACGCCGCCAGCGGCGCCAGCCCGGTCGCCTCGTAGGTCTTGCGCATCTTGCGGTGCTGGGAGACCCGGGCGGTGGCGATGACCGCGGCCCGCACGTCCGGGCGCCACCACAGCCGCTCCAGCTCCGGCCACGGCTCGCCCGGCGTGTAGCCGATGTAGCGGGCCGGGGACTGGCGCAGCTTGCCGATGCCCGACTTGACGGTCTGCTTGATGTAGCGGGCGAGCTGGCGTTCGACCGGGTCGCCGGCGCCCTGGTTGTAGGCCTCCATCGCCGCCAGGAACTCCTCCGGCTCCATGCCCTGGACGATGCCGAGCGCGGCCATCGTGTCCTTGTAGGCGCGGGCCAGGTGCTCCTGCCACGGGTCCAGCCACGCGGCGGCGGCCGGGCGGCGCAGCCACGCCTCCGAGGGCTCGACCGCGAGGCCGAGTTCGAGGGCGTAGGCCAGGGTCTGGGTGGTGTACCAGGCGGGGCCCGTCGGCGGTCGGCCGTTGGGGGTCAATGGGCAGGGGAACCTGGGGTCCCACTCCACCTGGGAGAAGTCGTGGCGCCAGCTGCCGGGGGTCTTCTTGTCGAAGACGGGGTGGTCGTGGTGGACGGGGTCGCCGTCGCCGACCAGCAGGCGGCTGGAGCCGGACAGGAACGAGGTGTTGGTGTCGAGGCCGACCGCCACGGTGAAGCCCTGCGCCTCTTCCTGCGGGGTGAGGGGCCGGTGCCAGTTCCAGGCCTCCTCGTGCATGGCGTCCGTCTCCTCGTCGCGGCCGTGCGCGAGCGGGTGCTCCTCCGGGGCGTCCGGCGGGGCAGGCTGCACGGCCCGGGTGAAGCTGCCGGGCACCGGCCCGGAGACGTAGCGCTGCTGGGCCTCGTCCCACACCGCGCGGGTGGGCGGGCGCAGCTGGAGGAGCAGTTCGATGCCGTTGGTGCCCATGGAGCCGCGCGGGGCGATGACGCGCTGGGCGTAGGTGCCCAGGGTGCGGGCGACGTCGGCCGGGGCGGTGTCGGGGTCGATGGCCCAGCCGTTGGAGGGGCCGAGCGCGTCCCAGGGCATCACGGCGATCTGGACGCACTGGCGGGCGCCGTCCTTGACCGGCTTGTAGATGCGGGTCCAGGAGGAGAAGCCGCGGCGGGTGAGCTGCCAGCCGGCCTTGGTGAGCGCCTTGACGACCTTGTGGTCCTCGGGCAGGCGCAGCTGGCCGCGGTCGGCCAGTGTGTCGGGCAGGCCGAGCTTCTTCGCGGCCGAGGCGGTGAGCACGATCATGGGGTCGGCGTCGGTGCCCCACTTGTGGAGGCGTGCCTGGCCCAGGCCGGCGCCCAGTGCCCAGGTGATCATGGCGGGCAGGGACTTGGCGGGGCAGGCGAGGGTGCGGCCGTCGACCAGGTGGCCGGTCAGGGTGCCGTCCTGGGCGGCCTCCAGGACCGCGAGCGGCCCGTTGGGGTAGACCGTGGCGGCGGGCTCGTCCCGGTCGGCGGCGGGTGCCGTGCGGGCCGCGGTGGCGGGCCGGGCGGACTGCGGCCTCGCAGCCGGGGACGGGGCCGTGGGTGCGGCGGGCGCGGGGGCCTGCTGGGCCGGGACCTTCGACGCGGGGAGGGGGCTCGCGGCGGGCGCGGGCGCGGCCGGTGCCATGCCGGTGGTGCAGGAGAACAGGCCGGGGACGTTCAGGTGGCGCGGGGTGCCGTCCGTCTCCCGCCGGGGGGTGGGCCTGCCGCACTCCACGCACGGCAACTCGGTCTCCAGGAAGGGCACTTCAGCCTCCTCGTCCTCGGTCTCGGTGGTCCCGTGCGTGCCGGCGGCCGGCTCCTGGCCGGAGCCGGTGGCGGTCTTGTCGAACAGGGTCGCGCCCGCCGGCGGCAGGTCCCGCTCGCCCGGGCCGTCCTGCTGCGGGGTCCCGTCACCGGCGCCCGGCTGGCCGGGGCCGCCGGCACCCGGCTCGTCACCGGGGCCGTCGCCGGTCGGCGGCGGGTTCTCCTCGCCGAGGTCCCACAGGAACTCGGGCTTGATGAGGATGAGCCGGGGCTTCTTGCCCGCGACGTCGACCCGCCAGGTGGCCTCCCGACCCTTCTGGGTGTTGTTGCGGTACGTCATGCCCGCGCGGAGCAGGGCGTTGGGCAGGGAGCGGCTGGTGGTGCCCTTGACCTTGCTGTCGGTGCTGTTCTGGAGCAGGTCGTGCAGGTGCTCGGAGGTGACGCCGAGGGCCGGGCCGCGGTCGGGGAACCAGTAGAACGCGGAGCCGCGCCCCTCCCAGACGGGCTGGCGGTTTTCGTCGGTGCCCTTGTAGATGAGGCCCTGGGCCTGCTCGACCTCGTACGGGACGGCCGGGCGCACGGTGCCGCCCGCGTCCCGGACGTGGGCCTTGTTGCGCAGCAGGGCGTTGCGGATGACCGCGGCGACAGCGGTGGGCAGGTCGTCCTGGGCGGCGTGGCGGTCGTCCATCTTCTCGGACTGCTGGGCCAGGGACTGGGCGAGCGGCTCGCAGACGGTGTGGGCGAGGGCCTCGCCGTCCAGGCCGAGCACGTCGGCGATCAGGAGGATGCCGGCGAGCATGGCCCCGGCCGCCTTGATGACGCCCTCCATCGGGCCGCCGTAGTCGGGCAGGGCCCGGTTGACGTAGGGCTTGAGGATCATCAGTGCCCTGGCGTCGAGGTCCTCCAGGTACTCGGCCGCCTCGTCGCCCTGGGCGTAGAGGTGGTCGACGATCAGCTCGCCGATGGTGCGCAGCGGTACCTGGAGCAGTTCGCCGCCGGTGTCGCGGTACCAGCGCCAGTCGCACTGGCCGCCTTCCTCGGACATCTGGATGCACACGGCGCGGCGGTAGAGGGAGGCCTGCATGGTGGGGGGCATCATCTGCGCGGTGGCGACGGGGATGCCCCGGACGTAGTTGGCCTCCTGGTGGCCGAGCTTGCGGGTGGAGCGGCCGCGCATCTCCTCGTCGTTGCCGACCGAGCGGAAGAGCATCTCGAGCTTGTCGGTGGCTTCGCGGACCTCGGCCGGCGAGGAGTCGAGGGTGAGCGCCATGTCCTCGATCAGCAGCGGGGAGTCCGCCTCGAAGGCGACGGCGATCTCGATGCTGGTCTTGGTGTGGTGGAAGGCGCGGGTGGGCTCGGGGGGGAACGCCTCGGGGCGCTTGGTGAACATCAGGCCGCGCAGGAGCGCCCCGACGGAGGTCTTGCCGGAGTTGCGCTCGCCGAAGAAGGCCAGGCCCGCGTGGACCGGGCGCGGGGAGAAGCCGAGCGAGCGGGCTCCCGCGCCCAGGCCGAACAGGCCGGCCCAGCCGTGGACGGCGATCTGTTCGACCGCCTGCCGGCACTCCTGCGTCGTGGCGGTGCGGGCGAGGGGTGTGGCGGCCTTGCGGATGCGCTCGCGGGCGCCGTCGACGTGCACGGGGCGGCCGTCGGGCACGGTGCGGCCGTCCGCGTGGACGTAGGTGCGGCCGTAGCCGGGGATGTCGTGCCAGCCGGTGCGCTTGACGACCAGGGTCCTGGGCAGGTCGA
Source organism: Kitasatospora purpeofusca (assembly GCF_000718025.1). Lineage (GTDB taxonomy): Bacteria > Actinomycetota > Actinomycetes > Streptomycetales > Streptomycetaceae > Kitasatospora > Kitasatospora purpeofusca. The sequence goes on along the minus strand of NZ_JODS01000051.1, from coordinate 28,987 downwards.
GGCCCTGCTGTTCGACGATGTTGACGAGGACCTCGCGCATCGCCTTCGTGCCGGTGCCGGACGCGTCGGCGAAGGTGTTCCAGCCGTCGACCGCCCGCAGGTCGGACAGGGCGACGGTGATGGTGTCCTCGCCGATCGTGACCTCGTAGTAGCGGTCGCGGACCTTGCCGTCCTCGCCGAGGACGACCAGGCGCACGGTCACCTTCGGGCACCAGTGCAGGGACTTGCGCCACACCGTGGAGCCCTTCGGGCCGCGCTGGCGCTTCCAGATCGCGCCGTTGACGCCCTCGGCCGGGTCGAAGCGCCAGCCGTCGGAGCCGTGCACCGGGCGGCCCGGCAGCGGGGCCTGGTCGGCGTCGTCGGCGTCCGGGTCGTCCTCCTGCGGCTCCCGGGTGCCGGCGGGGGCCTGCGGGGCCTCGACGACCGCAGCAGGGGCGGCGGGGGCGGGGGCGGCGGGGGCGGGCCGCGCTCCCGGCCAGCCGGCCTCCAGATCGGCGGCGGGCACCGGCACGAGCTCGTCCAGGGCGTGGCCGGCGGCGAGGTGGTCGGAGACGTCGGCCTTGCGGGCCGCAACCGCGCCGCGCACCACCGCCACCGAGGCGGCGACCGAGGCCAGCTCGGCGCTCACCATCAGGGCGTGCTTGTACCCGGCCTCGTCGAAGTCGGCGACCACGACGACGTGCGCGCCGGCGAGCTGCTCGGTGTGCAGGGCACGCCACTTCCCGGCACCGGTCGGGTTGCAGGTCGCCGCGACGCCCAGGCCGGCGAGACGGTCGGCGTCGCCCTCGCCCTCGACGACGTAGACGCTCTCGCCCGCGGCGATGGCGGCCGCGACCTCGGGCAGGCGGTACAGGCCCAGCCAGTCGACGAGCCGCTTGGCGCCCTCGGGCTTCCTGCGGCCCGGGTAGTGCGTGGCGAAGGTCTTCTCCGCGCAGCCCTCGGTCGAGCAGCGGCGGCGGATGATCGTGGCCAGGACGGTGCCCTGGACGTCGGTGTAGAGGTGCCGGGCCTCTTCCGCGTAGTCGTGCGCGTGGTCCGCCGCGGGCTTCGGCTCCGCCGTTCCCGGCGCAGGTGCGGGTCGGCTCGGGACGGGTGCGGGGGCCGTCTGGGCGGAGCGGCGGTTCGCGGGACGCGGGACGGGGGCCGTCGAGCGGCTCTGGAAGCCGGGCGAGCGGCCGTCGTACAGCTCCCGGGCCTGGAGGCCGAGCCCGGCGAGGAGGTCGGTGTAGTCGCACCCGGTGTGGCACTTCAGCAGCATGCGGCCGGCCTTGTCGCCGGTCGGCGGGCGCCAGTCGGCGGAGAACGACGCGGACTGGTCCTCGTGGCCGGTCGCCGGGCAGCGGGCGTCGATGTGGTCGCTGCCCCGGGTCGTCGGCGCGCAGCCGAGGACGTCCAGGGCGTTCAGGACCCGCTCGTAGGACGAGCGGTCGAACGTGTCGCGGGAGGACTGCGCCGGGGCGGTCATCGGTGCTCACCGCCGAACGGAGTCCGAACGGAGACACTCAGGAAGGTGATGATCAGGACATTTACAGCTGTGATGTGGTGCGGACCCCAAACCACTGGGTACCCTCTCAGTGACATTGACGGTCCTGTTACAGGACCGGGTGGGGCCCCGGTGAAATCTTGGCGGATGAGACCGGGGCTTTTGCCTGTCTGGGGGAGGTCTGCGGCTACCTCATGCGGCCTGCTCCCCCTGCGTCGCCTTCATTTCTTCCAGGAGCGCGATCAGTTCTCGACTCGCCGCGATCGTGGCGTCGATGTCCTCCGCAACCGCGCGCGCGGTGCGCTCGTTGAGCAGGCCGGCGCGGATCACCGCGACCACCCGCTCCCCCGTTTCCGGGTCGAGTCCGGAACGCTTCCCGAGGCGCGGCACCTTGGCGATCCGGGTGACGGTGCTCACCAGGTAGGGGCTGACGCCGGCTGCGTCGGCGATCTCGACGACGGTCATCCCCTTGACCTTGGGCTCGGCGACCATCTCGGTCATCCTCCCCACCACTCTCTCTTTGTCGGAACATACGTAGCTTCAGCAACGGAGACTCTAGTGGGTGCTGAAGCACCGTGAGGCGCTTTTGCAACGCACGACACGAACTTTTCGCTGGGCACCGCTGAAGAGGTCCGGCATCCGCCTGGTCCGGCCCTCCACGGCGGTGCCCGGCCGGTGGCCGGGCACCTGGTGACGGATCAGCCCCAGTCGCCCTCGCGCTTGACCACCGCGGTGACCTCGACCATCTCGACGACCGGCGGCGCGACCTGCACCTCGATCCTCGGCTCCACCTTGATCTCGGGGTTGCTGTGGTGGGTGCTGTGGCTGGTGAAGGTGAGGAACCGCAGGCCACGCAGGGCCGGGACCGACAGCGCGCACCAGGCGAGGACCGCGATGCCGGCCGCGACCGGACGCCCGCCGGCGGGGCTGCCCTGCCACACCATCACCACGGTCGCCCCGCCGTAGGCGAGCCAGCCCAGCCGCGCGCCGAACGCCCGGAACAGCCACGCCCAGCCCAGGAACGAGGCCCCGGCGACCAGCCAGAGCCCGTAGGCGGTGGCGCCCGAGACCGGGAGACCGGACGTGTGCTCGAAGAGGTAGGAGCGCACCGGTTGGGTGACGGCGGCGACGATGCCGGTGTGGCGGGGCAGGTCCGGGCGCTCGACCTCCACCGAGGACGCCGAGTCGGCGGCGTCCGCGACGGCGATGACGAAGGCCCTCAGGACCAGCCCGACGAGAAGGGCGCCGACCATGATGACCAGGGCCTTGATCCAGGCCGCGGTCAGCGACCAGCCGTAGCGGAACGCGTCGGGGACGTCCTCGCGGATCCGCTCGCCCGCCCACAGCAGGCCGAGGGCTGCGGCCGACCCCGCGGTCCGCAGCAGTTCGAGCGCGCGGTCGCCACGGCTGGGCGCCGCCGGGGCGGGCTGCGGGGCGTCGGGGGCGCCGGGGGCCGGCGGGGTCCACTGCGGGGGCACCGCCTGCTCCTCGGCTTCGGTCTGAGGGGTGTTCTGGTGGGCGGCGCGGGAGTGCGGGAAGGGGGTGACGTTGTCGTGGTCGTCGTTCACGGGCGGGTCTCCTGGGTGGGCGCGGGGCGGAAGGCGAGCCGGGGGGTGGTGGCGTGCTCGTACTCCTGGGCGGCGTCGTCCAGGAGCAGGAGCAGGTGGCGGTCGTCGAGCAGGGGGCGCAGGTCCTCGGCGGTGGTCCAGCCGGTCAGGGTCCGGGTCCCGCGGTTGAGGGCGCTGGGGCCGTGGAAGGTGCCGACGCCGGTCGCGGCGTTCCACCGGCCGGGTTGGTTCTGGGCGGTGAGCCACTGGCGGAACGTCGGGCGCCCGGAGCGGACCCCGAGCCGGTCGGTGAGGCGGACCAGGTGGCGGTCCAGGTGGGCGCGGGGGTCGTCGGTGAACCGGTGCAGGGCGACCAGCGCGGTGACGACGACGTCGCACAGCTCGTCGGCGACGTCGGAGCGTTCGTGGGTGACGCCCTTGCGGGGGTTGTGGCCGGTGGTTCCGGTGTAGGCGCGCATGACCTCCCCGACCCCCTCGGAGAGCTTCATCAGGCGCATCGCGCTCTCGTGCTCGCCTGCGCCGTTGTGGTGGTCGAGCCAGGCGACCTGCCGGGCGATCTGCTCCCAGACGTCGTCGGCGGGGTCGGCCCCGGACGCGGGCGTCGGAGCGGCGGTGTCGGTCATCGCGGGTTCTCCTCCAGGGTGGTGACGGTCAGCAGGGTTGCGGACACGGTCCGCACACGTCCGGGATTTCGCTGTGGGCGAGTGCGGACCGTGCCGCGGGCCGGGGTCAGCCGGCGGGGTCCGGGTCGATGCGCACCGGGCGGGCGGCGGCGGTGGTGGCCAGCCAGCCGATGGCCGGGCGCGGGTCGGGGGTCGGGGCGGTCAGCGCGGTGGCGAGGGTGAGGCGGGCGAACTCGGCCAGGGCGGTGTCGTCGTCGAGGCCGGGCAGGGGCCGCGCGGGGTAGGCGAGCAGGAGGTGGTGGCCGGTGGCGAAGCCGTTGCGGGCGACGTCGGCCACCAGCGCCACAAGGTGCGGGTGGGTGGCGGCGAGCGCGGGCATGTCGGGCACGGCGAGGAAGCGGTGGCCGGCCAGGTGGACCCGGTCGGCGTCGAACTCGGCCCGGTGCCCGGCGTGGAAGGCGGCCACCGCCTCCTCCACGAACCCGGGCTCGGCGTCGGGGTCGGCGACCTCGACCCGAAGGCCCCGGTCCGCCAGGTCCCGGGCGAGCCGGGCGACGAGGCGCCCGGCCACGTCCCCGCCGGGCGCGGCGACGAGCAGGTGCGGGTCGCACAGGAAGTCCCAGGCGCAGCCGCCGAGGTCGGCGGGCGCGTACGGGTCCCTGTCCCTGCGGGACGACGCGGGGGAGAGGCGGTGGCCGGTCATCGTGTCCTTCGTGGGTCGCTCGGTGGGATGTGGTCGGGGCCGGGCAGGGAGTGGGTCAGGCGGCCCGCAGGCCGGTGGGGACGCTCTCCTCGGCGGGGGCGAGGAGCGGCGCCCAGGCCGCCCGTACCGCGGACCTGCCGCCCCACTGGGCCCAGCCGCCGTGGCGCATGTCGATGCGCACCGGCATCTGCAGGCCGACGAAGTCGCCGCCGACCGCGACGACCAGCGGCTTGTCGGGGCCGGACGACCAGAGGGTGACGGGGGTGTGGCGTTCGGCGGCCTTCGCCCAGCGGGCGAGGTAGAGCGGGTCGAAGGCGGCCGGCTCGGTCAGCCGGGGCTCGCCCTCCAGCGCGGTGGAGAGGATCTGGCGCCAGCGGGGGAACCTGGCGTCGCGCCGCAGGTTGGCGGACAGCCGCAGGGTGCGGCCCTGGTGGGTGAACGCCAGCCCGCCGTCCGGGTCCTGCTCGGTCGGCGCCTCGTAGGCCAGGCGCACGCCGGCGGCGGCGGTGCGGGCGGGCACCAGGGCGCGCAGGGCCCTGAGGTCGGCGCTGTCCAGCAGCGCCGACCAGGTGGCGGGCTCGGCGTTCTCCTCGACGTCGCGGCGGGTGATGGCGACGGTGTAGCGGTCGGTGGCCGCGCCGACGAGCTGGGTTCCGGTGACCTCCAGGTGGATGCCGGTGAGCGGGGGCAGGGTGGTGTCGGGGCTGATGTGCGGGGCGAGCTGGCCGATGAAGCGCGGCAGGTCGGTGATGACGATGGACACGGCGTTGTCTCCTCCGGTCAGAACAGGGTGGTGGGCTGGGCGGGCGGGGTGTCGGCCTCGGCGGCGCGGCGGGCCCGGGTGCGGGAGGCGTCGTGGCAGGGGGCGCACCAGGCGGCGAGGGCGTGCTTGGGCAGGGCGGCGGCCTGGTGGGCGGGCAGGAGGAGCTGGGCGGGTTCGGCGGGGGCGGCGGTGAGTTCGGCGCCGGGGCGGTGTTCGCGCGGGCAGCGGCCGGCGTCGGCCTTGTGGGTCTTGCCGCAGGTGCCGCGGCACTGGCAGCGTCCGGCGGCGGCCGCGACGACGGCCTGCCACAGGCCGGTGTCCGCGAGCGGGGCGGTGCGGGCGGTCATGAGGTCCACCCGGTGGCGAGGTCCTGGCCGGTGATGGCCTCGACGAGAGCCGAGACGAGGAGTTCGGCGACGTTGGAGGTCACCGCGTTGCCGAACTGGCGGACCTTCTCCCGCTTGTTGCCGATCACGACGTAGTCGCGGGCGAAGGCCATCGCGGCGCCGATCTCGTGCGGCTCCAGCATCCGGAACAGCACCTCGTCCACATCCGTCCCGGCACCCGCGTCGTGGCCGGAGGCGAGGCCGTAGCGGTCGCGGGTGGTCAGGGTGCCGACCGGCTCGGCGACGGGGCGGGCGCCGCTGTTGCCGTAGTACGGCGTCAGCAGCGCCCGCCAGTCGACCGCGCCCGCCGCGGGCGGCACGGTCAGGCCGTGGTGGTTGCCGGAGGCGGTGACGGTGGCCAGCGCCTCCAGCACCGGCCGCGCGTCCGAACCCCCGCCGCGCAGCTCGGCGATGAACGGCAGCCAGGCGAGCCCGGTCTCGTTGCGGGCGGTCTGGGTGCGCATCGGCTCCCCGACCAGACCCACCGCCTTGCCGTCGCGACCCTCCGTGGGCACCAGAAGCGGCGGCACGGCCAGGCCGTCGTTCTCCCGGGTGGTGCGGGTCGGCGCCGGGACGGTGACCGGGGTGGCCTCGGTGCGCCAGGTGCCGCCGGCCGGGGCCAGCAGCGGCGCCCCGAACTTGCGGATCCCCGCGCGGATCCGCTCCCGGGTCGCCGGCGCGTAGGGGGTGAACTTCTTCGTGGGCTTGCCGTCGCCGATCCGGCGGCCGGTCAGCGACCAGTCGATGATGCTGGCGGCCGGGACGACGGGCGGCTCGACCACGGCGTTGCGGCAGGCCACGTTCGGGCAGCGGTAGACGTACTGCTGGCGGTAGCGGCCCATGTCCACCCCGGGCTTCTTGAACGCCTGCACCGCGCGCACCACCCGCTCGCAGCCCTCGCACCAGGCCGTCGGCCGCAGCCACTTGTCCCAGTCCGGGTCGCGCCGCAGGCCGGCGCGCCAGTAGGCGAGGTAGAGGCGGTCGCGGGACTGCGGGGCGACCGGGGTGACGGCGGGACGGGCGTGCATGGAGTTCAGGGCGACGAGGCGGGTGCGGTAGCCGAGTGCCCGGATGTCGCCGACCCACGAGGCCCAGAGGTCCCAGGCGCGGACGTCGATGACGTTCTCCACCACCCCGGCGAGCACGGGCCTGCCCCGGGCGGCCATCGCCTCCAGGTAGCGGGGCACGTCCCACATCAGTGCGCGGGAGCGGTCGGTGGCGGCGTCGGGCAGGGTCTCGCCGAGGTCGAGCACCAGGTCGGCGTCCTGGGCGGCGGTGGCCGGCAGGTGGCCGCGGCACGGCGCGGCGGACGCGAACAGGGCCTCGGCCAGGGCGTCCCACAGCAGGGTGCGGTCCTCGAAGCGGGGGTCGACGAGGGTGACCTGCCAGGCTCCCCGCATCCGGCGCACGGCCCGCGCGTCGGCGCCGTGCCATTCGTGGTCGACGCCCTGCGCGTTGAGGGGACGGCCGAACCAGGTGACCGGGCGGCCGTTGCGGGTGGTGACCGCGATGCCCTCGCGCACCGGGCCGGGGCCGGCGGGGTGGTGGAGGGCGAGCAGGAAGGCGTGGTCGTCAGCCGCCTCGCACAACCGTGCCAGCACCTCCTCGTCGGTGACGTAGCCGGTCACGGCCGCGCGCTGGCTCCAGATGCCGCCCGTCGGCGCCGGCGCCTCCAGGCCCGCGTATCCGGGCTGCGAGCAGCTGGTGACGAACCCGGAGCGGTTGCACAGCAGCAGGGCGTCCATCAACTCCGGGCGGGTGGTGGTCTCCTCGTCCGGCCCCCGGCCGGGCTGGTAGCCGGGCCGGGAGGCGATGGCGCCCGTCAACCACTGCGCGGTCAGCTCGCCGAGGTCGGCGGCGGTGCGCGCCCGGTCCCAGGGCTCGACGGTCGTCGTCACCGGGCCACCTCCGCACCGGCGGTGGCCTCGGTGGCGGTCGGGCACTCCCGCTGGGCGGACGCGGCCCGGTGGGCGGCCGCGGTGGCGGGGCGCGGTTCCATCACGGCCTCGGCGAGCGGCAACAGCACCGTCACCGCCCAGGCCAGGTCGGCGAGCTCGCTCTGCTCCTGCTCCTCGTCCCGCTCCGGCCGGTGGGCGCGGGCGACGATGGTGCGGATCTCGCCCAGGTCGACGCCGGCCAACGACGCGGGAAGGAGGTCGGCGAGCTGGCCGCGCGTGCGCCGCGCCTCGGCGCGGGCGGCGTCCCGCTCCAGCACGGCGGCCCCGTATTCCACCACCAGCTCGCTCTCGCGGCGGGCGGCGGCCTCCAGGCGCAGGCGGGCGGTGTCCAGGTCCTCCGACAGCCGACTGCGGCTGCGGATCAGGTCGGCGATATCGGCGAGGGCGCCGGTGTAGGCGCCGACCAGGCCGCTCACCGCCTCCCGCGGATCCTCGGACGGGTCGGTGGAGGTTGCGGGGGGCTCGAAGAGTGTGGTCATCTCGGCTGTGCTCCCATCTGGGGGTTGTGGGGCGCGCCCGTGCTGTCCAGGCGATGGGGCGCGCCCCGCGTCGTTCAGCGGGTGTGGTCGGCGGGGCGGATGTAGGTGCGGCCGCGGTCGTAGTGGGGGACCGGGTCCGCGACGGGCACGGGGACGGTCTCGTCGAGACCCAGTTCGCGGCCGTCGCGGAAGTAGCGCAGGAAGCCGCCCGGCTCGGATTCGACGACGGCGACGCCGGCAGCCCTCGCCTGGTCGTCGTCCAGCAGCCAGGCGTCGCGCTCGACGACGGCCGTCACCTCGTACGCCTCGGCCTGCGGCACGTGGGCGAAGGCCTCGTGCAGTTCGGCGAGGCAGTCGGCCAGCCGCTGCTGCCACGGCTCGGGCATCGACTGGAGCAGGGTGCGCGGGACGACGAGGTAGGCGGCGTAGCTGAGGCCGAAATGGGTGTGGACGGGGCCGTCCGTGCTGCGGCGGGCGGCGCCGGCCGTGCCGGTGGCGGGCCGCGGCGGGGTGGTCGGGTTCATCGGGGGCCCTTTCAGCGCTGGGTGGGGCCCTGGAGGAGGGCGGCGGGGGTGTCGGGCACCTCGGGCAGGCCGCCGGGCAGGCCTGCGGCGAGCAGGACGTCGACGTCGAGGGCGGGGACGCCGCCGGTGTCGGCGAGGCGGCGGCGTTCGCGCACCGCGTCCGCCAGGGCGGCCATGTAGGCGCTCGCCTCGTGGGCGGCCTCGACCTTCGCCTTCGCGGTGGTGCGCGCGATCTGGAGGTCGGTGCCGCGTTCCATGGAGCGCAGCTCGTAGGTGTTGGCGTGGGCGGTGGCGGTGCGCCGGTCCTCGCGCCAGTAGCGGGCGGCCAGGGCGTAGACGGCGACGGTGGCCAGCAGCCACAGCAGGATCGGCAGGGCCAGGCCGTCGGAGTAGGCGGCAGCGCCGCACACCGCGGTGGTGCCGGCCGCCGCGTAGCAGGTGGTGGTCAGCAGGTAGTGGCCGTTGGCGTGCTTGGCGGAGACGGTGCCGGCCGCGGCGGCGCCCAAGGTGAGGGCGCCCATCAGCACGGCGTCCCCGAAGCTGTGGCGGGCGCCCTGCTCGGACCAGACACGGGCGGCGATGAGGATCGTGGTGGTGCTCAGGCCCGGCGCGAGGCGGGCGGTGTGCCGGCGCCAGTCCCGGGAGTTCTGCTCGAACGGGTCGTAGGACATGATGGGTGCCTCTCTTCGGATCGGCTCTGCCGGTGTCGGGGAGTTGGGCCCGGGGCGGCCGGCTGGTTTTGCGGCCTGTGACGGCCGCCCCGGGGCGCATCTACGTCTGGCGGTCGCTGACCTGGGCGGTGGCCGCCGCGATGTCGGCACGGGCGCCGCGCCGGTGACGCACCGACGCCGGGGAGAGCAGTTCCGTCCGCGCCTCGTCGATCGCGTCCTGGGCGTTCAGCGCCCTGATCTCGAACCACTGGACGCCGGGGACCTCCGCGACGTGCTCGCCGTCGGCGGCCGGCTCGTCCCGGCGGTGCGGGACCGCGACGGTCCACCACACGCTCGTCCAGTCCATGGCCTCCTCCTTCCTCGTGCTCGCCGGTCAGTTCTTCGTGGCGTCGGGGTAGCGGGCGGCGCGGCGCGCGGCGTCCTTGCGCCCGCGCTCCTGCTTCTCGGCCCAGGCACGGTCCTCGGCCTCCTGGTCCTCCCGGGCCACCGCGGTGGCCTGGAGGCGGGCGATGCGCCGGTCGGCGATGCCGGTGCCCAGGCCCAGCGCGGACGTCAGGGCGCCCAGGCCGATCAGGCCGGCCGCGCGGGCCTTCTCGCCGGCGGTGTAGTACTCGGGCTCGTGGTTGTGCGCCATGGCGGGGGTCCCTTCGGTGGTGGGGTGTCGGGTCGGGCGGCGGGCCGGGTGGCCGGCCGTCCTCGCCGGAGCCCGGTGCGCGGTGGGCGCTCCGGTCACCGGCGGGGGCGGCCGGTCAGAACTTGAAGTGGCCGACCCAGGCGAAGAAGTTGTCGATGACGTTCTGGATCCACGGCCCGGCTCCGGTGGAGGCGAGGACGAATCCGAGAACCACACCGACCAGAAGCTGCCACACCTTGATGGCGCCCAGCCGCAGGAGCAGGACCGAAAGTGCGGCCATCAGCACGACGATCGAGACGGTTGCCATTTCTTCTCCCTGAATTCGGGCGGTTTTCGGGACAAGGGTGTCCCGTCGGCTGTATTCCGGATCTCGGTTCTTTCTTATTTCCCTCGCCGAGTCGGCGGCCCGGAATCTGTTTCCGGTCCGGGCCGCCGTCCGGCATTTACGGCCGAGGTCAGCCGGTTTCCTTCACCCCGGCCCTCGGGCGCCGCGCGCCCCAGCGGGCGAGGTCCTTCGGCCACCAGGCCGGGAACGCCCCGACCTGGAACTCCCCGGGAATCGGGCCGTGCTGCTTCTGGTGGCGCTGGCGGGCCTTCACGAAGGCCGCCTTGCCGGCCGCCCCCTCGTAGCCGAGGAACGCGGCGGCGGCCTCCAGACCGACGATCGGCTCGACCGCCGGCGCCGCCTGCGCGGGCACCGGCTTGGTCAGCGGGACCACCGGAGCCAGGTGGACATCACCGTCAGTAACAGTCTGGTCTGCACCGTTACGTCCCGTTTCGTCCATGGACTGTCCCAGGACACTCCCCAGGTAGATCCCGGGGATGTCCTCCACGTCCCCCGGAGAGGACATGGCCTCGGCCTCACGCTCCGCGATCGGCACATAGGCGGCCGGCCGCAGCGGCTCGCGGCCGTTCAGCGCGTACGCGCGGGCCTCGTCCTCGCCGACGAACACCATCTGGCAGGTGCGCTCGGAGCCGCCGATCACGACGATCGCCCGACCGTTGTGACGGCTCGACTTCGGGCGCGGCGTCGTCGCCACCAGGGAGTTCCAGGCCTGCGGCGAGAAACGCGCCAGGATCTTCGCACCGTACTGGTCACGCAGTTCCGTCCCGCCCGCCGCGCGCGCGGTCAGGCGCTGATAGACCGAAATCACGTTCATGTTCGCCTGGCGACCCTTGAAAAGGGTCTTCGCGACCTGCCCGAAAACCGGCGGCCGGGCCGGGTCGCCCTTCTCCTTCACGTCGGTCCAGGTCTGGTACGACTCCTCCGCGAAATCGTTCTGCTCCTCCATGATGAGGAACCAGCGCGGGAAGGTCGCGGACTTGTCGGCCTTCTTGATCTGATAGCGCCGCTCCATTTCCGCAGCGAATTTCGCGACGGCGTCCCACTGCTCACCGATCTCGGTGTAGATCTCGACCTCGGGAATCCCGTCGAGGCAGTCCTGGGAAATCAGCTTCGGGTCGATGATCACGACCTTCTCGGCACCCTTGCGGATCTGCTGGACGATGATGTTGCGCAGCGTCGCGGACTTGCCGCCGCCGGTGCCGATCGACAGGCCCACGTGCGGGGTCTCGTCGTCGAAGTCGATGACGATCTTCTCGTTGCGGGTGCCCAGGCCGATCAGGACCTGGGAGGCCGGCAGGGCCTCGATGATGTCCCGCACCTCGGAGAACAGCACCTTCTGCGGCGGGCGCGGCGGGTGCTTGAACGTCACCTTGAAGCCCTGGTGGTCCCAGGACGCCTCCCACGCACCGGGGATGCGCCGGTTGACCAGGTTCAGCACCCGCAGCTGCTCGCCGTCGGACAGCTCCGCCTCCGGCGGGAAGGCCAGGACCACCCTGGCGTCCTCGACGGCAGCGGCCCGGCGCTCCAGCCACCACGCCACCGGCTTCCAGGCCCGTACCGCGTCGTACCAGGCCATCGGCCTCGCCAGCAGCCGCTCCTTCGTCCGACGCAGCCACTCCACCCACCGGGCACTGTCCAGACGCGCCGCGACCTTCTTCGGCAGGCGCTCGCCCAGGGTCCGGCGGGCATCGCTGCGGCCCATCACGTGGACCGGGATGTCGATCCACCGCCGGGCCTCCGCGTCGACCGGAAGGTCCTCCCGGAAGATCTTCCTGTAGGCGGCGAAGAACGGGTTCACGACCAGCCGGCGGTGCATCCGGCGCACCCGACCGCGGCGCCAGACCGTGATCCCCAGCGCCAGGACCAGGGTCAGGCCCGTCAGCAGCTGCGCCTGGTAGTGGTACCAGGCCCAGGTCCCCCCGCCGGCCGAGGCCGCGAGCAGGAGCAGCGCCAGGACCTTGACCGGGCGCGGCACCAGGGTGAGCCAGTGGGCCTTCTTCGCGGTGGTCCAGCCGCCCGGCATCCACTCCGGCGCCTCGGCCGGGGCCAGCTGCCGCTGCTGGCGCGCCATCAACCGCACCAGCCGCTTCACCGACCCGGCGCCGCTGCGGCGGGGCACGCACGCTGCGACGAGCAGCGCCACCGCGATGATCTCCCAAGCCGCCATGCCGCTCACACCCCCGTCCGGTCGCTGCTGCCGCTGCCGTTCGTGCTGCCGTGCTGCGCGCTGCGCTGCCCGTCGTGCTGCTCGCGGTGCTGCTGGTGCTGCCTGCTGCGCTGCTCTCCGTCCCGGGTGCTGCTGCCCCGGGGCTGCGGTGCTGCGATGATGTCCATCGCGGTCCCCTCTCCCTTCGGAGAGACCGCTGCCGTCCGGCGGGCGCGACGCTGCCAGGCTGTGAGCCCGCCGGATGGTGCTGTCCTCTCCCCTGATCCATGTCTTCTCTGCGCTGTTCTCCCTGCCCGGCAACCGGTGGCCACCGGGGTCTGACCTCGTGTTCTGCTGCCCTGCTGCTCACCCGGCGGACCCCGGGGACTGCGGGGTGCTGCGCCCTCCCGCTCGCCCAGCACCCCGCAGCGCCTACCGTCGGTGTCGACTTGTCGTCCGCCCAGCGTCGACTCATCGACAGGCCTTCAATCCGCCGTGCCGGTGCCGCTGCGAAGCTCCACCACATTGCTGCGCATCGACGCCTCCAGCGCTGCCTTCGCGACGCTGTGCACCGTGCCCCGGTTGACCTCGTAGCCGTACTGCCGCAACCAGCGCGACAGCTCCGGGCTCTGGTGCGTGTGCAGCACCGTGATCGCGTAGCGCACCCTGTCCGCCCCGGTCTTCCGCTCGGCCAGCGCTGTCACGTGCTGCGGGTCCAGCTCCGCCTGCTGCTCAGCAGCGAGGTCGGCCTCCAGCTTCCGCAGCAGCTCCGCCACACCGGCATCGACCGGCGCGGGGCCGCCACCGCCCGGACCCCGCGGGCCGTCGTCGTCCGGACCGTCCCCGGACTCCTCCGTCACGGTGTCCCGGGAGTCAGCGACCCCGGACTCCGTCAGTCCCGGGACTGCGGAATCAAGGGACAAAGCCCCGGTCGACGCGGGAAGGGGGTCCGGGCCCGGCAGGGCGGTGCGCTCGGCGGAGGGCAGCAGCACCGTGGCGTCCGGCCACGGCGAGACGTGCTGGAGCCTGGCCAGCGACGTGGCGTGGGAGGAGACCGCCAGGTCCGCCATCAGCGCCGCCTTCATCACCTCGCTGCGCGACACCTCGGCCACCCGCAGCTGCTCGCGCAGCCGCTTCATCAGACGCCGGCCCCTGCGGCCCTTCCGCTCCTCGTCGCTCGCCAGCGCGTTGTACCGGTCGATCAGATCGGCCGCCTTCGTCCGCGCCCGCTCCCGCAGCGCCTCCTCCGCGTCCTGACCGAGCCGGATCCCCATCGCGGCCATCACCTTGTGCTGGAGACGACGGGTCACCTGGGCGGCGAAGCCGTTGTTCTCCGCGCTGGGCTCGGCATGGCGCAGCTCGATGTTCATCGCGAAGTGCCACATCAGCGCGGCACCGAGCGGACCGAGCACGATCCGCCACGCGGCCCCGGCCACGCTCACGTTCCCGGCCGCGTCCTGTGCCTCCGTCCACGCCGGCACCGCCAGGAACGCGCTGATCACCCAGACCAGCACCCCCGGCGCCCCGGTCCGCTTCATCTCGCCCGTCAGGTTCTGGCGAGCCGCCAGCGCGAGACCGAACAGGATGATCTCACCCGCCATGAAGAGGGCGCCCCGCTCCAGCGTGTCCTCGATGTGCAGGTGGCTCCCGGCGAATCGCCAGGCCGTGTTGGCCCCGACCGCGGTGGACACCAGGGCGCCCAACGTCGTCACCATCTGCGCCGGTGTCAGCCGGCCGTCCCTGCGCCGCTTGTTCACGAACACCACGGCCCGCGTGCCCAACCGCGCCACAGCGGCGAGGACCACCAGGCCCAGCACCACCGCCACAACGGCCGTCGGCCAGGGATTCGCCGAAGCGAACTCTCCGATCCGATCGCTGATCATCCTGCTTCTCCTCAAGTTCGCGCCGTCCACCATGGACGCACAGCTTATTGCGCTGCTTGTCTGCCTAACTCAAGCTACAACACCGTGGCGCTACATGGCAACACTACACACTACATTTCATGGCTACTTCGTCACGCTTCACCTTCTTGCTGCTCATCGCTACTTCACTAGCTACACAGACGGCCGACACGGGAGGAGGTCGGCCATGGGCCGCTCCCGCAGGAGCCGACTCAGCGAGCGGGACGGTGTCGCCGACGAAGACGCCCGGCGCGGCAGGTCGACGGCCCTGCCGTTCATGGCCCACAGGCCCGAGGACGTGCTCTGATTCATCGCCAGTACCTCCTGGCAACGATCATTCAGCCAACCAGCTGACCGGACGAGGTCCGGCGAGGGACCATGGGAGGACCGCGCCCGGACCAGAAGAGGACCAGCTCGTCGCTGAACCTCGAGGCCGGGAACACTGGCCGTATGAGCAGCAGCAAAGACACTGTGGGGAGGGCCTCGTGGCTGGCACAGCCCATGAGCCGCGCACCGTGCTGGAGTTCTTGATCAGGCAGCGCAACCGCACCTACGAAGAGCTCAGCTCCGACTTCGATGCGCTGGCGCGCAGCTTGAAGGAAGACGCCACCCTCAGCCCCCGGCACTTGCGGAGGCTTGCGGCCGGCGAGAGGTCCGGAACAACCCCGGTGACCCGCCGAGTCCTCCAAGCGATGTTCAGCAAGCCCATCGAGGAGCTGCTGCGGTCGTGGGATGCCGCGACGATCGACAGCTCGACGGGCCTGGCAATCGCCCACGGCAGCAAGGAAACAGAACAGGAACTGATCACCATGGCGGCGCAGCGAGCACGGCAGTTCGCTCTCCTCACCGGACAGGACGGCCTCACCGGTGAGGCGATGGAGTTGGTGTACGAGGACGTACGACAGCTCACGCTCGACTACCCTCAGCGGCCCTTGGGGGGGCTGCTCGGCAACCTGGTCACCACCCAGGAGAACGTCTACGGTCTGCTGGAGCGACGTGTCGCTCCCGCCCAGGCCCGGCAGCTCTACCTCCTGGCCGGCGTCACCGGTGGCCTGCTGGCCAAGGCGAGCCACGACCTCGGCGACCCCCAGGCGGCCATGACCCAGGCCCGCACCGCGTACATGTGCGCCGAACAGGCTGACCACCCGGGCCTGCGCGCCTGGATCCGCGGGCTCCAGTCGCTCGTCGCCTACTGGGCCGGGCGCCCTCACGAGTCCATTCGCTACGCCCAGTCCGGCGGCGAAGCCGCGGCGCTCAGCCGCAACACCACGAGCGTCTGGCTACCGGTCAGCGAGGCCCGTGCCTGGGCAACCGTGGGCAACGCAGCAAAAGCCCGGGAGGCAATCCAGCGCGCGGAGGCGGCCTGGGACTCCGTCCAGCCCGACGACCTGGACGAACTCGGCGGCCTCGCAACCTTCGGGCGTTCCCGCCAGCTGTACTACGCGGCCGAGTCGATGGCCTGGCTGCCGGCCGAAGCCGACGCAGCACAGGACTACTCAGCCCGAGCGGTGAGCGCGTACGCGGATCCGTCGC
Source organism: Kitasatospora purpeofusca (assembly GCF_000718025.1). Classification (GTDB taxonomy): domain Bacteria; phylum Actinomycetota; class Actinomycetes; order Streptomycetales; family Streptomycetaceae; genus Kitasatospora; species Kitasatospora purpeofusca. The sequence continues at coordinate 13,269 of NZ_JODS01000051.1, read as the reverse complement.
ACCCCGACTGGGCCTTCGGCGATCAGGCGGGCAGTCACGCGTCGCTGGCCATCGCCCGAGTCCATGCCGGTGAACTGGAGGGCGCCGTCGAGGCCATCGCGCCCGTGTTGGACCTTGCCCCGGAGAAGCGGAACAACGGGATCATGGCGTGCGTGCTGCGGGTCCACAAGACCCTGGCCAGCTCCCCCCTGGCCATCGCCGGGCAAGATCTGCAAGAACAGATCGAGATGTTCGCGCGCATCCCGCTCAAAGCACTGCCCCGCTGACAGAGAGACAGATGCCGTGCCGTACCCCGTTCACCTCACCGGCTCACGGGTCGCCCTCCGCGAGTTCAGGGCCGATGACGTCGCCGATGCACTCCTGATCGTCGGTGATGACCAGGTAACCCGATGGCTCTCGTTCGATAGCCGCACGCCCGAGCAGACCCGGGCCATGCTCGACGGAGCAGTCGAACGGGCCCGGCTGGAGCCCCGCGACGAGTACTACCTCGCGGTGACGCCCCTGGAGGACGAGCAACGGGTCGTCGGGTTCGTACGGATCGGCCTCGCCGGCGTCAAAGCGGGCAAGCTCGGCTACGCCGTCGCCGCAGGCCACTGGGGGCTCGGGTACGCAACGGACGCGGCCAGGGCCATCATCCGGCTCGGGTTCGAGGAACTGGGGCTCCACCGCGTGAGCGCAGCGATCGGCCCTGACAACGCAGCCTCCATCGCCGTCGTGGAACGTCTTGGATTTTCCAGGGAAGGCGTACTGCGCGATCACGTCTTCACCAACAACGCCTGGCGAGACAGCGTCTTGTACTCACTCCTGGCTGACGAATGGTCTGCTCAGGCCCAGAGATGTACCGCGAAGCGGAGCTGAGCGACCCGCGATCAGGCAGCAAGCGAGGGCAGGCACTGGCTATTCAGTGCCTGCCCTCGCTTGCTGCCTGTACCTATGGCTGCTCGTGGTCGGCCATCGACTGCAACGCCTGTGCGTACCGGAGGAGGTTGTCGCCCTGTGGTGTGCTCTTCCCGTTCTCCCAGCGCGACAAGGTGAGGTCGTAGACACCGAGCAGCCGAGCCAGCGCCGCCTTCGAGATCCCGAAGTCAGTACGAATGCGGAGTCGTTCGGCTGGCGACGGAAGGGTAATCCGGGGTAGGTGAGGGACCTGCGAGATCTGCTTCGCGACTTGAGCAGCGGCTTCCCTGCGCCTGTACTGCTCTGGGATGAACAGGTCACTCGACTCACCGTCCGCGAGTACCCACTGGTCCTCGATGAGGTATTGCCAACCGCCGTGGATGTTGTGCAGCGGCCTCCTTCCTGCGATCTCCCGCGCCTCCTGAGCAAGCGCTTCGGTTCGCGTGTCGTACCACTCAATCTCTCGAGTGGAGACCCCAGGCCACCATTCCTTCTCCTGCCGGTGGACCACCCAGCGCTGCCAAGGATCCTTCGCCACCCCGACATAGAGCAGCTAGTCGGCCGCGTCGTAAAACCGATAGACAGCGGTCCGTCCTTCCTCGACCAACATCGTCAGTCCCCCTACTCGGACTCCCCCAGTCGCTGCTGCATCTTGTGCAGCAACTTGATGTAGGTGGCTCGCGTCTCGCCCTTCGGCTCGTACTCACCCCTCTCCCAAGCGCCGACTGTCAGACGGTGCACCCCAAGAATCTCGGCCACATCCGACTGCTTGAGCTTGAGTGCCTTCCGAATCCGCCCCCTCTCCTCAGGCGTCGGCAGGTCATCGGACGACGCCCGGGCGTCCGCCCTCTCCTTGAGTTTCGCGTCGAGCGCCTCGTCCAGCATCGTGTCCTCCTGATTGATTCGCTTAGCCATGACGCTACACCGAAACCCTTCACAGAGCACTACATGAGTGCTAACTTGTTATTGCTGCTCGCCTGACAACGCTGACAAGCCACCTGAACAGCTTCTCACTAGTCATGGGAGGCAACAAGCAGCCCTACCCGGGTCGCTACATCGCATCATTCGGCGACTTAGTCCCGGGATCCCGGGACTTTAAACTCCGCACGTCGCTCCACAGCAGCCAGTCGATGTCCAGCACTGGAGGGGATCCTGTGAGTCTCGTACTGATGATCAGATCGTGGCGGACTCGTGCCGCGCTCATGTGGCTGGCGCACCACCCGGACGTGCGCCCGCTCCCACTGCTCGCTGCGGGCGTGATCGCGACGACCGGTCGGCTGGTACCCGACTGGCTGGGGGTGTCAGCGCTCCCGCTGACGGCCGTGCTGTTCTCGGCCGGATGGGTCGGCGGCCGGCTGCACGACGAGCTGGACGAGGCCGGCATCCCGTGCCGCTGGTGCGAGGACAACCACGACCTCGTGACCGAGTACTGATCTCGACTGCGGAGTCCCGGGATCGCGGGATTGAGGATCAACCCTGAGGAGGGGCAGTGAACATCGACCGGCAGACCCTGAGCATGATCACCGTCCTGTCCGTCCTCGGCGCCGCTCTGGCGGGCCTGTGGGCGGCGAGCTCGGGCACGATCCCCCCGGCCAACGCGGCGGGCGTCGCCTACGCGGTGCTCGCCTCGCTGCTGGCGAAGGCGACCGGCTGCTCGATCCTCGTAGTCCTGGTCCGCTCGCCCTTCCGAGTCGTCGGCGCCGTGCTACGGGCCGTCGGCTCGCTGCTCCTCGCCTTCTTCTAGAACGTGTCCCGGGATTGCGGGATGTTCGCCGCGCGGCTGATCAGCGCAGGCCCACCGGTGATCGGGGTGGGCAAAACCCCATCAGGGAGTCCCGGGACTGCGGGACTCCTCGACCACAGGAGGAAACAGATGAAGCACGTGGTCCAGTTCAGCGGCGGGATCGGGTCGTTCGCCGCCGCGCTCCGCGTCGCCGAACGGTACGGCACCGGCGACATGGTGCTGCTGATCGCCGACGCGCGCGCCGAGCACCCGGACCTGTGGAGGTTCGCCGGCGACGTCGCCGCACACTTCCGGACCCCGCTGACCGTGGTCTCCGACCCCCAGGGCCGCGATCCGTGGGACGTCTTCCTGAACGTCAGGTACCTGGGCAACAACCGGCTCGCGCCGTGCAGCTACTGGCTCAAGCAGAAGCCCTGCCGGGACTGGATCGAGGCGAACTGCGACGCGGACGACACCGTGCTCTACGTCGGCATCGAAGGTACCCGGCACGACCGGGCCCGCATGCCGTCCATCGTGCGCGGCTGGTCGCCCTGGCCGGTGGTCTTCCCCCTCGCCGAGTGGGACGAGCGGCCAGCCGACAAGGAGGAACTGTTCGGGGAAGCCCGGGCCTGCGGGATCGAGATCCCGCAGCTGTACCGCGACGGTCACGGCCACAACAACTGCCGAGGCCTGTGCGTACGGGGCGGCAAGGGCGCGTTCCTGCGCACCCTGCGGACCGATCCGGAGGCCTTCGCGTACGCCGAACGGCGCGAGCAGGAGATCCGGGACCACCTGGGCAAGGACGTGACGATCCTGCGCGAGCAGCGCAAGGGCGTAGTCCACCGGATCACCCTTGCCGAGCTGCGGCTGCGGGACGAGGCGGCCCGGGACGAGCCCGCCTCCCGGTCTTCCGCTGCCTGATCCCGGGACTGCGGAACTGCTGAACACCTCGGAGGTGCCGGGCAGGCTCCCCCGATCTCACCTTTCAAGGAGGAATCCCATGTTCAATGCCGGTGACAAGGTGGAAATCGTCGCGTGCGAGGACGACCCCAGGGCGGTCGGCCGGACCGGGTACATCGTGGACGAGGTCGAGCCCGGCCCCCTGACCGCGGGCCGATGGACCGTCAACGGGCTCGGGCTGCTCATCGCCCCGGTCCTCTGCCACAGCCGCGAGCTGCGCCGCGCCTGAACCGCGGACGACAAGGAGATCATGATGACGTACATCGTGTTCGACGCCCCCAGCGCCGACGAGGCCTACGCCGAGGCGCCCGAGTTCGGCGCGGAGGCCACGGCCGTGACGAAGCTGGTCCAGGAGCTGGAGCCCGGGCACCGGCCGGCCTTCTGCCCGCCCGTCACCGCGGCCGAGCAGCGGGAGGTGCTGCTGCGCCTGGCCGCGGTGGACGACCGGCGGTGGTGGACGACACGCGAGGACGGCGACCTGGAGGCGGCGCGGGACTCCGCGGGCCGGCTGATGGCGCACGATCTGGAGTACGGCGACGAGGTGGCCGGCGTGTACCCGCCCGGTTCGGTGGAGTGGCGCGGCGGGCCCGACGCCGGCCGCGCCTATCTGCGCCAGGAGTACCTGGTCTGGCTGACCGGCGTGGCCGTGGACCCGGTCGACGGGTGACAGGGGAGGCTCGGCGGATTTCACTGTCTGTCACCTGAGGGCGGGACAGCCCGCGCCGGCTTCGGACGTGAAGAGGGCCCGCACCGTTGCGACGGTGCGGGCCCTCTTGGTGTGCCGGGTTCTTGTGCTGGCGGGGAATCGCGGTGGGCGACGCGGTGCGTCAGCTATGGCGATCCTATCCCGCGTGTCAAATCGACCGCTCACGGGGGTGGGTTCTTCGCTTCGGACCCTGCGAAACGGCCGGCGTGGGGTCTCCCCAGGCGCAGCAGGGTTCTCGTCCCCGTTCGGGGTTCTCGGGGGTGGCCCTGTCCGTCTGCGACCCCGGATCGGGAACCGGATCGGGAACCGGTACTCGCCTGGTCGGCCGCTTTGCGTGCCTGGTGGCGATCCTATCCGGGCTGTCAAGCAGGGTCGCGGTTCCCGATCCGGTTCCCGTTCTCACTTCCGAGAACGGGAACTACGGGAACTGTGCAGGTCAGAGCGTTGCGGGCTCCCGGCAGCCACCCGCTTCGGGAGGGGTCAAAGGGGCTCTGACCTGCACAGTTCCCGTTCTTTTCGGCCGTCACGGGACCTCCGTGATTTTCAGGCCTCTGACCTGCACGGTTCCCGTAGTTCCCGTAGTTCCCGTTCTTTTTGAAGGTACGTGAGAGAGAAAAATCGGCAGGGTCGAGGTCAGGTCGGGCCTCGCGCACCGACTCGACGCGGGGAAGGGGTCGCGCCGGTGCCCGTTCTCGGCCTCACTGTGCGTGGTCGGCGTGGTGGGAGCCGCGCCTGGGCAGCATCCCCTGGATCTTTGATGTCTCCGGGGAGGGAGCGCACGTGGGCAAGGCCAGCCGCGGGAAGCGGGAAAGGTCGCGGGACCGGGTGGGTGAGTGGTCGGCGGCGGGCGCGGCCCGACGTGGCCACGACATGATCCGCCAGACCGTGGAGACGGTCGACCACCCGTTCGTGCGGGCGATGATGCACCAGAACACGAGCAACGGCATCGGCGACAGCTACCGGATGGCCCTGGTGGCCGGCGGGCTGAGTGACGAGCAGGCGTGGCAGTACGCGTTGTCGATCACCGTCGGCGCGATGGGCGACGCACCTCCGTGGAGCCGGGACCTGAACGGGCACACCGAGCGGGAGATCCGGCGCCACCAGGAACTGCTGCGTACCGCGGAGGTTTTCGTCATCTCGCCGGCGGCGCACGCCGCGGTGATGGCGGCGGCCGCGACGCTGGAGATCGCCGACACCGCGACGCTGGACCGCGAGGCGGACCTGCCGGCGCCGACCGGTCTGCTGATGCTGCCGGAGCCGATCGTGCACGCGAACCGGAACGGGGCGCTGTCCGACACGGCCGCGTTCGGATGGGCACCGGTCCAGTTGTTCAACGCCTGGCCCCCGGTGAAGGGTGGGATCCCCGGAGTACGGGTGACCTCGTTCATGGACCGGGACGGGCCCATCCAGCCCGACGAGTGGCGGGCCACCCTCGCCCTGGCCCGCACCTCGGGAATGCCGCTGCCGCTCCTCGTTCCCGACGGCGTGGTGGGCATGAGCGGCGACGGTCGGCTCGCGCACCTGGACAGGGCCCAGCTCCACGAGGTCTCCCGGAGCGCGCAGCAGGTCCAGTTGAATCTGCGTCAGAGTGCCACCGAGGTGCGCGGGCAGGTGGAGGAGGTCGGGGAGTGGACGGGCGGCCAGGTCGTCGAGGACCCGACGCAGGACTTCGTGCGCCGGTACATGTTCGCGTTCTGGCGCCTGGCCGCGCAGAAGTCGATGGAGGTCTCGCTCCACCGGCCGTCGGCCGTCGGCCTGGTTCCGCGCCAGGGCCGGGCCACCAGGTCCGCGGCCGTGCCCGACGTGCGGGTGGTGCAGCTGGGCGCGCCCGCCCGGGCCGCCGGGGAGGTCGAGGACGCGGGGCAGGAGCACCGGGTGTACCACCACCGCTTCCCGGTGCGGATGCACAAGGTCCGCCAGTGGTACCCGAGCCAGGGAGTGCACCGGATCATCTGGCGCGGCCCGTACATCAAGGGGCCGGCCGGGGCCCCGCTCGTCGTGACCGAGAGCGCCTACGCGGTGCGCTGACCCACCGCACACCGCGCACGGGCTGGACGGGCGCGAGCCCCGGGTCGCCGGTGGGGCGTGCCGGCGCAACGGTTCCGGCGCCGAACGCAACGAGCCCCGGCCGCACACAGCGGCCGGGGCTCGTCGTACTTCATTCGCAGAGGCCTGGGAGATCCCGAGATCTTTGGCGAGAGCAGGTCGCTCCCAGACCTTCCATCACCCATCGGGTGAGGTCACAGCCCCCCTACCGGGGAGGTATGACAATTCAGGAACCCCCGGATACAGGGGCGCCATCACCCAGTAGAGACCACCTGGGGCACAAACCGTGCAGCCCGAACCGATTCCCGCCCCCCGTGATCCATGTCACATCTGGCGAGGGGCTTCGGGTGAGTGCCCGTCAGACCGGCTCTGATTCAATGTTTGGCACAACTCAACAAGGGCCAAGCAGGGCCTGTCACTTCACGAGATCTTTGGCGAGAGCAGTGGGGTGCGGGCTTCCGTCGCCCAGTGGCAGGGTGCCGCGACCGCCTGCGCGGTCGCGGCACCCTGCCGGGGTTCGGGATGGCCCCCGAACAGGGAGACCGTCATGGGTTCTTCTGCGCGCGCCGGCATCCGCGAGATGCGTCGGCGCCTCGTTCACCGGACGCACCGCGTCCGGACCGTCCTGCGTCGCGCCGTCGAGGCGGTCGACGTGTGGATCCAGGACCACCACGTCGGGGTGGTCGTCACCATGCTCCTCGCGCTGGGCGCGGGGGCCGCGGCCCTGTTGTGGACCCAGTGGGCCCTGGTGACCGCGCTGGCGAAGGACCTCGCGCCCGTCCTCACCATCGTCTCGATCGTCGCCACCTCGCTCCTGGCCGTGGTCAGGTGGTTCCGCCAGCGGCGGGCCGCGCGGATGGCCCGTCAGGCCGCGCCCGCGGCGGCGTCCGTGCCCCGCCAGCGCGACGCCGGGACCGACCGTCCGGACGTCGCGTCCGGCGCGCCCTCCGGGACCGGGGGCGGGGAGGACCTCGACGGTGACCGCTGAGACCCGCGAGCCGTACAGCCTGACCGTCTCCGTCGACGTCCGGCCGTACGGCCCGGACCACGGCCAGAGCGAGCAGGTCCGCGCCCGGATGTACGAGATCCTCGACCAGGCGCAGCACCCGGCCGACCCGGCCGACCCGGCCGGCGAGGCCGACGGCGCCGCCCCGCCCGCCCCGGGCAGCGACCGGGCCCGGCAGAAGGCCTACGGCGATGTCGACGGGGTCCCGTTCCACAGGGCGGAGCACCTGCCGGTCGCCGACTTCGACGAGTTCCACGCCGAGCACCGCAAGCGGCTCATCGCCCTGGTGCGCACGGTCCTTGTGCAGCAGGGCTGGCACGACGGCGTCGACGTGGAGGACATCGTCCAGGACACCCTGGAGCTGGCGGTCCTCAACTGGCCCCGCATCGGCAGGATGAAGGAGCCGGGCGGGTACCTGCGGACGGTGGCGGTCAACAAGGCGTACCGCGCGATGGGGAAGTCCTTGCGCGAGTTCGCGGTCTCGTCCAGCAGCCTGCTGGCCTTCTTCGAGAGTGCGCCCGCCGGCGGCTTCGAACGCAGCCCGGAGGAGATCGTGACGGCGGACTTCGCCCGCGACCTCCTGAGGTCCCTGCCGCAGCGGCAGGCGCAGGTCCTGGTCCTCACCGCGGACGGCTGGACCGACTCCCAGATCGGGAAGAAGCTCGACCTGGAACCGGCCACCGTGCGCTCGCACCGGCGGTACGCGAGGAAGGTGCTGCTCGGACAACGGGAGCGGATCATGGGGCTCGTGCCCTGACTCCCGATCGGTCGGCCGAGGCCTGCCGGCGGCCTCGCCCGGTGGTGACCTCCCGGTCGCCCGGAGGTGCGGAAGACCGGTGAGGGCCCGGAGCGCTTCGGCGCTCCGGGCCCTCACCGGTTCGGCGTCAGAGCCGGGGGCCGGCCTCGCGCTGGAGGCGTCGGCGGACCCGGTCGGTGAAGGCGGTGTCGTGGTAGGCCTCGGCGAGCAGGGCCTTGATGACAGGGGTGGCCTTGGTGTCGGAGTCGAACGCGTTGAGCAGCCACTGCTTGAGGTCGCGGTGCTCCTCCGGTGTCATCTCGACGCTCAATTTGCGGAAGTGGCCGCGGCGCCCGTCCCCGTCAGCCTTCCGCCCGGATGCCGCAGGCGCGGCGGCGGTCCGGTCCGTCTCGGGCGTCGCGGGGGTTCCCGTGGGGGCACTGCCCTGGGGCGCGGCGGCGGAGGGTCCGCCGGTGAGGGTGCGGGAGCGGTTGGTGCGCCCGGAGCGCAGGGCCGCCGCCTTGTCCGAGGCGGTGCCGGTCTTCTTCGCGGTGCCGGTCTTCTTCGCGGTGCTCACTTGCTCATCTCTTCCAGGAGTTCGGCCGCCAGGAGGTCCATGGGGCTGTTGTCGACGAGGCGCACGGGTTTGCCGACCGCGTGGGCGTAGCCGCGGCTGGCCTGGGTGAACGGGATCATCGTCTCCAGGACGTGGTAGCCCTCGTCCGTGAGTGCGGCCCGGGTCTCGATGTGCGCCTTGGACTGGCGGTTGACCATCGACAGGACGATCACGAGGCGGGGGACGTTGGCCGCCCCGACCGCCGTGAGGTGGTCGATGGCACCGAAGACCGAGCCGGAGCGCTCCATCTCCGTGTCGGTGGGCTGCATGAACCAGACCGCGAGGTCGACGGCGGCCAGGACAGAGAAGTGGGGGCCGCCGGCGACCTTCTTCCACGCCTCGGTGTCGACGGCGAAGATGCCGCCGGGCGGGGTCAGACGGCGGGTCTCCTCCCGCAGCCGGGTGTGGGGGATGGGCGGGTGGACGGTGCCGCCCAGGTTCTGGGTCCGGGCCCAGGTGAGGAGCGAGCCGACCTCGCCGTCACCGGGGATGTCCTGGTCCGCGGCGGCCACGGGGATCCCGCGGTCCGACCAGTGCGCGAGCAGGTGTCCGAGCGTCGTGGACTTCGTGGTCCCGCCCTTGCCGAGGACACCGACGCGGCGGCCCTGCGGCGGGATGGGTCGTTTCTTCACCATGCCGCCCACGCTACCGGGACTGAGGGGTCCCGGAACTGCGCAAGGCCGCAGCCTCGCCCCGGCCCGGGACGGCCGGACACGGGGAGGGGGCCGCGTCCGGCCGCGCTCCGCACCCGGGCGAGGGGCTGGACCGCGCCGGCCGAGCCACTGTCACCGGCGTCCCGCCGCCGGGCGCGTGCGGGTCCGATCGGCCGGTCGATGTGTCGGGGCGCCGATGCTCGGGCAGGATCTGCCGCCCGTGACGGTCCCGGTGGTGGATCCGGGCGCCGGACTCCGGCCGAGGCTCAGTCGAGGTCCGCGGACGCGAGCGCGACGGCCAGGACGAGGTGGGGCACAGCGGCCAGACACAGCTCGGCCGTCATGGTCGGGTCCGTTTCGGCGCGGGCGGCCTGCAGTGCCATCAGTCCGGCCAGCACAGCGGAGTCGACGGCCTGGTCCAGGACCTCGTCGACGCCGAGCTCTCCGCCGGCCACCAGGTCGCTCACCAGCGCGACGGCCTCCTGCGGATCCTCCCGCCAGCACGCGGCGACCTCGTCGCCCGCGCCCGCCAACTGCATCGCGGCCGCCTGTTCCACCGTCGGCAGCGGTACGCCCGACCCGCTCTCCGCCGACTCGAGGAGGGCCTGCGCGGTGGCCACCGCGCACCGCGCCGCATACGTGCGGCGGGTGGCGTCGCGCTCCTGCGCGACGGCGGCCGGCCAGCGGGCGTCGTCCTCGGCCCGGGCCATGTCCAGCAGGCTCGCGGCCGTGCCGCTGACCTGGACGACCGGCCAACGCGTCACCTCCACGGCCTCCTGCCCGGCAGGGGCGTGGGCGATCGGCCGGTAGACCTCGCCGGCGGCCTCGGCGCAGGCGCCGATCAGCGTGGTGAGGCCGAGGATCAGCCTGGCGTGGCGGCGGCGTCGGGCGGGGAGGCAGAGGGGGTCCGGTGTCACGGTCATCCCAGCACTATGCCGGGAGCTAAGGCGCCCGGGTGTGGCTTCCGCTCGTTTCGACAGGTCGGCAGGCTGGGAGTCGGCCATGGTCGAATGCTGCGCCCCGGCCTCGCTCTCGCCGTGCAGTGCTGCTGCTCACCACGAGAACACGCCCGGCTGGTTGGGCACACCCCTCTCGCCCGGCCCGGGCCGGTCGGACCTCGGCCGGGTGCGCGGCCGCGGTCCGACCAGGGTTCGCGGTCAGCGTTTGACGCGGCTGCGGACAGCGAGGAGGCCGAAGCCCAGGAGGACGGGTTCGGTCAGGCGGGAGGCCATCTCCAGGTAGGTGCCGGCGGTGGTGAGGTTCTGTCCGGAGGAACGGAAGATCACCGAGTTGACCACCACCCGGCCGGCCTTCTCCGTGCGCTTGCCCGTGACCCGCCCGGTGAGGGGCCCCTTGGGGTTGACGGGGGGCGGGGTGTCGGTGACCAGCGTGACGTGCCCGGCCACCACGTCGCCCTGCGACAGCGGCTTCGGGTCGTCCACCGGCAGACCCCACAGCACCATCCCCGCGAGCGTGGTCGCCATCGCGGCGAGCAGCCAGCCGAACGCCCGCGAGGCCCGCTGCCCGTAGCCGGACACCGCCCAGTAGAACGCGAGCAGCGCCCGCTCCCCGCCCGGGCGGGCCCGGTTGTGGCGGCGCATCTGCATCTCGCCGTAGTAGAAGTCCGCGGCCTCCGCCTCGTTCTTCCCGTCCTCCAGCGACTTGCGCAGCTGCCGGTACACCGCCGCCAGCGCCGCCGGGCCTGCACCGGTCGGCCCGGCGGCGGGTGCCGGCCATCCGCCGCCGTCGGCCGACCGGGCGTGCTGCCAGTGCCGTTCCTCGGCGATCACCGAGCGGCGGGTGTGCCGCACCGGGAGCAGGCGCCGGCGCCGTAGGCCGGTGGGCGGCTGGGCGAGGGTGCAGTGGCCGTCCATCCGCAGCTGGTCCAGGTGGACGGCGCCGGCGAAGTGACAGTCGATGAGATCGACGTCGGCCAGGACCAGGTGCGCGGCGTCCACTCCGCTGACGGACGCCACCTTCACCGCCGGGTAGACGAGGGCGGCGCCCCGCGGCGGATCGAGCAGGGTGGAGGCGGTGCCGGGCGGGGTGATGAATCGGGTGTTGGCGGGAGCGACGGTCGTCGGGGCTTCGAGGACGGCGTCGGTCAGGTCGACGGTGGCGTACTTCAGCCTGAGGTGGGCGGTGGAGACGAAGTGCGTACGCCGGAACTCGACGGTGCGGGCGGCCGCCCGCACCAGGACCGGCCGCTGGAAGACGGCCTCGTCGAACTGCAGTACACCGTCGCACACGAGGTCCCATTCGCCGGCCTGCTGGATCTGCGCCCGCCTGAAACTCGCGTTCTTCGAGAACACCGAGCCTCGGAAGTCGGCGTCGCCGGTGAACGTGACGCTCCCGAACTCGGCGTCGCCGGCGAACGTGACACCCACGAAGTGGGCGTAGCCGGCGAACGTGACACCCACGAAGTCGGCGTCGCTGGAGAACGTGGCCTTCGCGAAGGCGGCGTTACCGGTGAACGTGGCATTCCCGAAGTCGGCGCCACCGGTGAACGTGACATCCATGAAACGGGCGTAGCCGGTGAACGTGACGTCCTCGAAGTGGGCGCCGCGGGTGAACGTGACCTTCCTGAAGTCGGCGTCGTAGGTGAACGTGACGCCGAGGAAGTCGGCACGGCCAGTGAACTTGCTGTACCCGAAGTCACCGCGGCCGGTGAACGTAGCGCTCAGGAACTGGGCGTCGGTGAACCTGGCGTTCCAGAAGCGGGCGTAGCCGGCGAACGTGGCACCCGCGAAGTTGGTATCGCCGGTGAACGTGGCACTCGCGAAGGCGGCGTTACCGGCGAACGCGACATCCTCGAAGTCGGCGTAGCTGGAGAACCTGACGCCGTCGAAGTCGGCGTGACGGGTGAACGTGGCGCCCTTGAAGGCGGCGTCACTGGCGAACGTGGCGCCCCCGAAGTTGGCGTAGCTGGAGAACCTGACGCCCTCGAAGTCGGCGTCACCGGTGAACGCGACACTCATGAAGGCGGCGTTACCGGCGAACGCGACATCCTCGAAGTTGGCGTAGCTGGAGAACCTGACGCCCTCGAAGTCGGCGTTACCGGTGAACGCGGCATCCTCGAAGTCGGCGTCACCGGCGAACGTGACGCCCCCGAAGTCGGCGTTACCGGCGAACGTGACACCCTCGAAGTCGGCGTCACCGGCGAACGTGACGCCCCCGAAGTAGGAGTCGCCAGGGCAGGGCGTGTCGGTGTTCTGGTCGACGACCGCTGCCAGAAGTTCGACCAGACAGACAGAGGTGATGACGGTGCCGCGATGGTCGAGGGCGCTGCCCGGCGCGAGGGCGGTGAGGTAGGCGGCGCGTTCTTGGTCAGTGAGGTGTTCGAGGCACGCGACGTAGGGGTCCACCGAACGGCCCCGGCAGCCGGTGTTGACGGGGGCGGGTCCGAAGCCGCACGCGGGCCAGGGCGGTGCGCCCGTGTTGGTGGTCACGACAGTGGACTCTTCCACCGCCGCCCCGGCGCGGCCGAGGTTCGTTCGAGTCGTTACCGAACCCGGACCGCGCCGGCACGACGCAGCCCGAGAGCGGGGCCGCCTCTTCGAGGCCCACTCCATGTACAAGCCTCACAGCCAGCGGTCGAGTTGAGGGGATCCTTCGGCCATTCGGTGTGAGGTAGATCACCAGGCTGGACATCCCTGCGGCCGAGCCGGGACAGGGAGACGCGGGGGAAGGGTGATCGGGCTGTGACCAGCGGGATTGTATGTGGCGGCCACTTCTACCCGCCGGTAGATCGATCACTGCTCGTGTTCGTCCGCACGCGACCGGTGAATTCGTCGAGTGACGCATGAGTGTTCAGCTCTCGTACCCACTTACTGAGGTTTTCGTTCTGTTGTCGGTGGTGACAGGTAGTGATCCCTGCGGTATGCCGGTGGTATGCGGTATGCGCAGGGTGGGGGCCTGACCGCTGA
>NZ_JODS01000050.1 GCF_000718025.1 Kitasatospora purpeofusca | reverse complement strand
CGGTGGTGTGGGTGGTGCCGATGACGAGGAGGGCGCCGTCGCGGTTGAGGATCAGGGCGTGGTGGTGGTGCCGTCGGCGGGGCGGCGTCGTGTGGAGGGAGGGGAGGTGGTGCAGCACGGTGGGGCTCCTGGGTCAGTCAGTTCTCGGGGTTGGCGGAGGTAGACGAGCCCGGCGAGGGTGTCCATGTAGACGGCTTCGAGGGGCTTGCCGGAGGTGTCGAGGTGCGCGAGGTCGCGGACGACCTCGCCGATGGCAGGGGTGTAGATGGGCATGGGGGCTCCACTGGTTGCGCTGGGTCCCCGGTTTCTCACGGGGTGTAGCCATGGTGGACCTGCGCACCCTAGGATCGGAAGGCATCCCCACTTGACAGATTTCCCTGTGGGATTCAGGGATCAAAGAGGTCTGATCATGCGAGAGACAAAGCTCGATCCTTCAACATCTCCCCTTGCAGCCTTCGGCGTTCAACTCCGCAGGTCACGCAAGGCGGCAGGGCTGAACCAGGTGCAGCTCGGTCGCCTCACGAACTTGAGTGACAGTCAGATTTCGAACCTCGAAAGAGGTACGCGCGTTCCCACACTTGACTGGGTGCGCCTGGCCGACGAAGTACTGGAGACTGGTGGGACTCTGGAACTGATGTTCTGGAGTCTCGCCGGACCGGCCCTTCTGGAGGGATTTCCCGAGTACGTGGCGCAAGAGGCGAAGGCCGTAGAGCTGAGGCAGTTCGAACTCGGTGTCATTCCTGGACTGTTCCAGACCAAGGCCTACGCAGAGACGCTGGCTTCTGCGGATGTGAGGCGAGGAGCCATCACCGAGGAGGAAGCCGACGGGAGGGTTGCCTACCTCCTGAGCCGCCAACAGCGGCTCAACGGCAAGGAATCACCACTGGTCCATGCCGTGCTCGACGAGAGTTGCCTTCGTCGCACGGTGGGTGGCGCAGGCGTGATGCGCGAGCAGCTCGATCATCTCGCCGAGCTGGCGAACCGCCCCCGGACCATCATTCAGGTGGCACCGTTCTCCATGGGTGAGCGCAGATCCCTCGCATTGCCAGTGGTTCTACTGACCTTGGCCGATCGCAGCATGCTGGGGTACACGGAGTCCCAGGAACGCGGCTATCTCACCAGGGAATCCCACCGGGTCACCCTCTGGGCGAGGGACTACGATCGGCTCCAAGTGGGAGCCAGTTCGGATGTGGCATCCCTCGAAATGATCCGCGCAGCCCGGAAGGATCTCCGACCATGAGCCGCACCCTCCCTCTAGACCCGACCGGCGCCACCTGGGTGAAGTCCAGCTACAGCCAGAACGGCGGCAACTGCATCGAGGTCACCCCCGACTTCCCGGGCCTCGTCCCGGTCCGCGACTCCAAAGACCCGGCTGGCCCCGCTCTCCTCTTCCCCTCCGATGCCTGGCAGTCCTTCGTCGCCGGCGTGCAGGCGGGCGAGTTCGGCACCGCCTGACCTGAACTCACCATCGGCCCCGACCGGATTCCCGGTCGGGGCCGATGTGTTGATGGGTCCGCGCTACCGTCAGTGCCATGAACCATGTGAGCTGGCGCAAGAGTTCCTACAGCGACAACGGTGGCGAATGCGTCGAGGTCGCACCCGACGTCCCCGGTCTCGTCCCTGTTCGTGACTCCAAGGACCCCTCCGGTCCCGTCCTCGCCTTCCCCTCCGAAGCCTGGAACGCGTTCGTCGCCGCCATTCAGGCAGGCGAGTTCGGCACCGTCTGACACATCACAGGGGCGCCGCAGCCACCCGCCGCTCCCGTCGATACGCCCCGGGCGGGGCGCCGAAGTGTCGCTTGAACGCCCTCGCGAACGCGAACTCCGAGATGTAGCCGGCGTTCTCGGCCACATCACTCAACGACGCCCCCGTCTCGCGCAGCATCCGCGCCGCGATCGCCATCCGCCACGTCGTCAGATAGCTCAACGGCGGCTCGCCGACCACCGCACTGAACCGCCGGGCGAACGCCGCCCGGGACAGTCCGGCCCGGCCGCCCAGCGACTCGACGGTCCAGGGATGCGCGGGGTCGTCGTGGATCGCCTTCAGCGCGGGCGCGATCAACGGATCGTTCAGCGCGGACGCCCAGCCCTGTGTCTGCTCCCTCGGCAACTCGGCGTACCAGGACCGCAGGATGTACAGCAGCAGCAGGTCGACGAGCGCCGTGACCACCGAGTCCGAACCCGGCTGCGGCCGGTGGATCTCGGCGCAGAGCTGGTCGACCGCCGAGCGCAGCGCCGGATGGCGGCCCGGGCCGGCCGGGAGGTGGATGACTTCCGGGAGGTCGCCGAGCAGCGGATGCGGCCGGTCGATGTCGAGGTGGTAGGCCCCGCACACCAGCACGCTGCGAGCGCCGCCGTCCCCGACGGTGAAGGACCCGATCGGCGAGGACCTGTCGACGCGGTCGGGCACGAAGGCCACCGGCTCGCTCGCGACAGCGTCGCAGATGGCGTGATCGGTTCCGCGCCGCAGGAACACCACATCACCGGGGCCCAGTTCGATCGGATCGCCGCCGACCGGCAGCAGAACGCAGCGCCCTTCGACGACGACGTGGAACCCGGCCCCCGCGATGGGCTGGAAGCGCACACCCCACGGCGCCCGCGCGTCCGTGCGGACGACGGACGGACGCCCGGTGCGCAGAGCGGCGAGGGTGTCGCTGAGGATGTCCATTCGCCCACCCTAGCGCGCCAGTACTGAGACGATCGGGCAGAGAATCGAGACTTTATGTCATTCACTGTCTCCAGTCGTGAGCCGTAGCGTCCTCGGCATGAACAACACAGCAGACACCCCGCGCGTCGTCGTCATCGGCGGTACCTCCGGCGTCGGATTCGCCATCGCGCAGGCCGCAGCGGCCCGGGGCTCGAACGTGGTCGTCGCCTCCAGCAGTCAGCACCGGGTCGACCTGGCGGTCAAGAAGATCGGTGACCAGGCCGAGGGCATCGTGCTGGACGTCGCCGACGAGGCCGCGATCGTCGCCTTCTTCGACCGGGTAGGCGAGTTCGACCACCTCGTCTACACGGCGGGCGAGCCCCTGCTGCTGAAGCCGCTCGCCGAACTCACCACCGGGGAGTCCCGGGAGTTCTTCGAGCGCCGGTTCTGGGGCGCCCTGCTCGCCGCCAAGTACGCGACGCCGAAGCTCCGTTCCGGCGGTTCGATCACCCTCACCTCCGGCGCCTTCGCCACCCGGCCCGTCCCCGGGGCCCTGCTCGGCGCGAGCATCACCGCGGCCGTCGAGGGCGTGACGAGGGCCCTCGCCCTGGAACTCGCCCCGCTGCGGGTCAACGCCGTCCGCCTCGGGGCGGTTCGCACCGAGCTCTGGGACAGCACCGTGCCGGATCCGGAGGCCTTCCTCCAGGCGCAGGGCAGCGGCCTCCCCGTGCAGCGGGTCGGCACCCCGGAGGAGGCCGCGGCGGCCTACCTCTACCTCCTCGACAACGGCTACGCGACCGGCAGCGTGCTCACCCTCGACGGGGGAGCGGCGCTGTCCTGACCTCCGTGGCTGTCGGACCGGACGGCCCGGTCCGACAGCCACGGGCCCGGCGTGCGGCGGACAGCGCGCCACCACCGGGGGGCACGTCACCCGATCGGCCGCTGCGCGTATCCGATGGCCAAGAAGCTGCGTTGGTATGGCACCGAGTGGCAGGGCGGTGCTCAACCGCTCCCGACGGCATCTGATCACGACAGCAGCAAAAGAGGGCAGCATGCTCCAGATCTCAGTCGAGGACTCCGAGATCGGCCCAGGTGAGGCCCACCGGTGGCATCTTGTCCCCCTGACCGGTGCGGAGGGACCCGCCCCGCGCCGGATGACCGGCTACAACCAGGCGAAACATTTCACCGTCGCCCAGTACGCGCAGAGCGTCGACGACCCGATCCGGTCGTACGTCGCGGCGAGCTTCGAACTCACCGGCCAGGTGGACCTGGACGCCCTGGCGGCCGCGCTGCTCCACCTGGTGCAGCGGCACGAGGTGCTGCGGGCGATCTACCAGCCGCTGGCGGGGGACCTCGGCTGCGAGGTCCTCACCCCGGACGAGGTGGCCCTCAAGCACGTCTACGGCGGCCCGTTGGAGACTGGCGCGCAGGTGACCCGGCACCTCCAGGAGGCGTTCCAGGAGGTGGACACCCTCTCCTGGCCGCTGATCACGATGGGTGCGGTGGTGCGGCCCGGGTCCACCACCGTCTGGTTCTCCTGCGACCACCTGGTCACCGACGGCCTCTCCAGCGCGATCGCCATCAACGACATCGCGACGGCGTACCGGAATCTCACCTCCGAGGCCGAACCCGCGCCGCAGGCCGCCCCCGCCACTGCCCCGGGCGCGGGGAGCTACCTGGAGTTCAGCCGCACCCAGCGCCGGGCCAACCGGGCGATGCGCGCCGACGACGCGCGGCTGGACCACTGGCGGGCGTTCTGCGAACGCAACGGCGGCCTCTTCCCGCGCTTTCCGCTCGACCTCGGGGTCCGGCCCGGGCAGCTGTACGCGCCGGTGGCGAGCACCGAGAGGCTGCTGAGCGCCCAGCAGGTCGAGGAGTTCGGCACCGCCTGCCGGGAGTTGGGCGGGCGGCTGTCGATGGGGCTGCTGGCGAGCGTCGCGCTCGCCCTCCGGGAGTTGGGCGGGCCGGCGGTGTACCGCGGGCTGATGCCGTTCAACGAACGCGGCCGGGGTGACTACGCGGAGTCGATGGGGTGGTTCATCAACACCCTGCCGATCGAGTTCCCCGTCGGGCCGCAGGCCGGCCTCGGTGACGTGCTCGCCGAGGCCCAGGACGCCTACGCGCAGGTGCAGGCCCACGCGGCGGTGCACTTCGTCAAGGCGTGGAAGCTGCTGGCCCCGGCCGAGTACGCGTCACTGCGCTACTGGCCGTACGCGGTGAACTTCTTCTCCTACATCGACTGCCGCAGGCTCCCCGGCGCGGACCGGCACGCCGCCCAACAGGCCCGGATGCATGTGTGGGTGTCCGGCTGCAACGGGATCCTGCACTGGCTGCACCGCACCGACGACGGCCTGTTCGTCAACACCATCCACGCCGACACCCCGGAGGCCGGGAACGTCAACCGGGCGCTGCTGGACGGCTTCGCACGAGTGCTCGCCGAGCCGCTCTCGACGTAGCGCAAGGTCGCAAGGTCGCAAGGTCGCAAGCACGCAGGGACGTAGCGATGCAGTGACGTCACGGCGCCTTGGTGGCCGCCGCGTTCGCGAGGGTGACGTCGATCGCCTTCCGGGCCTGCTCCAGGCGCTTCGAATCCGCCTGGACCGACCGGTTCTGGTAGGCGGTCTCGACGGCGAACCAGATGCCGACGACGTTGTTCTGCTGCTTGCACTCGATGTCGGCCGTCGCGGCCGCGATCTCGGGAGCGGTCGCCGTCGGCGACGAGAACCAGCGTTCGTCGCCCACCGCGTCCACGGGGCTGGCGTACGTCAGCCCCTTCTCCTTCATGCAGCGCGACCAGGCGGCGAAGGCCGCCTTGACCCGCCCGTCGGCCATGGAGTCCGCGAAGCTCCGGCCGTTGATCTCCAGGGCCCCGGCATCGTCCTGGAGGATTCCGCCGCCCCGGGTCAGGGTGTCGTCCGCCTCGCCGAGGCAGCCGCCGGGCGGGATCGCGATGCCGTTGTAGCTGCGGTCGGCGGGCGCCGCCGGATCGGCGGGGGCACCCCGGCCCTGGCCCAGGACGGCCTGCAGCTCCGGTGCGGGGGGCTGCGGGGCGGCGGACTGCTGTGTCCGGTCCGCCGGCGAGCCCCAGTGGTAGCCCTGGACGGCCGCGCTCGCGGCGTCCGTGAGGTAGTACCGGCGGACCATCAGGTCCGGTTTGGTCCCGTTCGCCGCCGGCGCGTAGTCGAATCCGAAGCGCTTCATGCACGCCCCGATGAGCGCCGTCCTGGCGGTCTCGATCCGGCGGTCCTCGTCCGGGCTGATCAGGTACTGGGCGACGGGCAGCGCCCGGCCGTCGGCCGTGGCCAGGGTCGGGATCGCGTCGACCACCGGCGGGGCCGCCGCCGGAGCCGGGCCCGCCTTCGGGTCGGCGCCCGCGCAGCCCGCGGCGGCGGCGCCCAGTGCGACCAGGGCGGCGATCACCGGCGCGCCGACCGGGCGTATCGACCGGACCGACCGCCGTACCGACCGCGTCGACGCGAGGGCTGCACTGCGCATGGTGAACTCTTCTTCCAACTGGAACAGGGGCGGTGCCGCGTGCCAGGGGCTGCGCGGCACCGCCGCCGAGGGAATCGCAGGCCGACCCGAGGTCAGCGGCAGGGCGCGAAGACGTCGAAGCACTGCGAGGCGTTGTTGTTCCGCAGCTGGGGGATCAGGTTGGCACCGGTGCCGCGCTTGATGTACTGGCTGACGCCGTAGCCACCCGGGCTGTAGTAGATCGTCACGCTGTTGTTCCGGTTCTTGTTGAACACCGACGCCGCGTTGTTCCGCACCTGCTGGCCGTCACCGGCGCCGCCGCCACCGAAGGTGTAGGTGGAGTTGTACTGGTAGGTCTCGTAGCCCTGGCTGCTGCCGTCACCGTCGCCGAAGTAGGCGCCCTGGAAGTTGGGGCTGTAGTACAGGCAGGCGTCGTAGTCGGCACACCCGCCACTGGACGCCGAGGCGGGCGCGGCGGTGGCGACGGCGAAGCCGAGGGCGGCTATGGACAGCACCCCGGCGGCGACCTTGTTGCGGATCTTCATGGACAACCCCGTTTCGGTCGAGCGGTCGGAAGGCCCCGCGATCCGGTGGAGGGCCCACCCGCCGCAGGCGATGATCGTCGAGGGCAAACGGAGTATCCGTGTTCCGTTGACTTATCGTCAAGCCGCGGATTCCGTGCCCTTTTGGCCCTTACCGGCCGATGCCCCGCTCCGGTCACCGGGGCGTCACGGAGTGGAACGGCCCCCCCTGTTGGAACCGGGAGCTGGGCAGTGGATCCCTGATGGGGTGCCATGTGACCTGCCCATGCCATTGAACTCCCGGTCCGGTGTACAGAAATCCGTGATTCCGGGGCGCAATGATTCGCTGGCGAACAGTGACGTCCACTTATCCCGTCCCCGGGCCGACGGGGTTCGGCGGCGGCGGGACTGTCGGACCCTGGGGCTAGGCTCCAGATCCGACATTCACCGCGGCCGCACCGGGTGGGCGGACGACGAGAAGGGCATGGACGTGACGATCACCGCGGGGCAGCTCAACCGGGCCACGCTCGAACGGCAGCTGCTGGTCCAGCGGGAGGAGATCGGCGTCGCCGAGGCGGTGCGGCGGGTGGTCGCGCTCCAGGCGCAGCAGCCGGCCTCGCCCTACCTCGCGCTGTGGAACCGGGTGGCCGGCTTCGACCCCGCCGAGCTGGACCGGGCCTTCGCGGAGCTGGGGATCGTGCGGTCCACGCTGATGCGGATCACCCTGCACGCCGTGCACGTCGACGACTTCGCGACGTTCCGGGAGGCCGTGCACCCCTCGGTGCGGGGCGCCCGGCTGGGCGACGACCGGTTCACGGCCTCCGGGCTGACCGCCGCCGACGGGGACGCGCTGGTCGCGGACGTGCTGGACTTCGGCGACCGTCCGCGCGCCGCCCCGGAGTTCGAGACCTGGCTCGCCGGGCGGATCGGTGCCGAGGCGGCGGCGCCGGCCTGGTGGGGGCTGCGGCAGGTGGCGCCGCTGCTGCGCGCGCCGGGGGAGGGGCACTGGTCGTTCGGCCACCGGCTCTCCTACGTCGCCCCGCCGGTCCGGCCGGTGCTCGGCGATCCGGAGGTGTACGCGGCCTCGCTGCGGACGCTGGTGCGGCGGTACCTGGCCGGCTTCGGTCCGGCCTCGGTGGCGGACGTGGCGCAGTTCGCGCTGGTGCAGCGGGGCCGGGCCAAGGAGGCGCTGCGGGTGCTGGCGGCCGAGGGCGGGGTCGAGCGCCTGGAGGGGCCGGGCGGCGCGGAGCTGTACGACCTCCCGGGGGCGACGGTGCCGGACGAGGACCTGCCGGTGCCGGCCCGGCTGATGGCGATGTGGGACAGCGTCCTGCTGGCCTACGCCGACCGGAGCCGGGTCATCCCGCCGGAGTACCGCGCCCTGGTGATCAGGCGCAACGGCGATGTGCTGCCGACCCTGCTCGTGGACGGCCGGGTGGCCGGGGTGTGGCGCACGGTCGAGGGCGGCGTCGAGGCGACGGCGTTCCACCCGCTGCCGGACGCGGCGTGGGAGCAGCTCGCCGCGGAAGCCCGCTCGCTGACGGCGCTGCTCGCCGGGCGCGAACCGCACGTCTACCGCCGGTACGACCACTGGTGGAGCAAGCCGGGCGCGCGGACGGACGGCGCGGAGGTCCGGCTGCTGCCCGGAGCCTGAGAAAGTGTTGGGCGGCCTCGCTGCTCAGGCGCGCGTCGCGGCGATGGCGACAAAGGTGACCCAGCCGACGAGGGGGATGCCCAGGGTGACGGCGAGCGGCAACGGCAGCTGCAGCAGCATCGAGCCGACGACGAAGGCGAGGAACCCGATCCCGAGTCCGGAGAGCAGACCGGCGTCACTGTCGCGCGACCGAGCCAGGCCGTGCACCGTCAGCGCCGACCCCACGGCGATCAGGGCCGCCACCTCCAGGGCGGGCAGGTGGGGGTCCTGGAGGCTGTCGGCGTGGTGCCCGCGCTCGGAGATCTCGACCGCTCGCGCGTGGAAGACCGTCACCCGTACCTCCGTACCGATCTGCACGTCGTCGTAGAAGTCCTGGTCGACGTTGTACGTCTCCTTGGGTGCTGCTTCGCGCGCCACGGTCAGCCGGTACTCGCCGTCGTTCTTCCGGGCCGTCACCCTGCCGGTCTCGTAACGGTTGCAGTCCGGCCCCGGCTCGGCGGCCGTGTCACAGGCCGGCGCGGTCCGGTAGCCGTGCATCTCCTCGTGGGCGTCGAGGAACAGCCCGAAGCCGAGCGCGGTGACGGCCAGCCCCGCCAGGACGAAGAGCCCCTGGAGCAGGAGGGCACCTGTCGGCAGGGAGGCCCGCGTCCGCCGGCTGCGGCCGGACGCTCCCGGGTCTCTCATCCACGTCTCCATCGCTGCCCCCACGATCGCGCCCCGGGCACCGCCCCGGCCCCCAGTGGGGATGCTGCCAGGGCCGTCGGTCGACGGGGAGCAACTCGGCGGTGTTGTGACGGAGTTGTGGAAGTCCTGCGGTGCGGGCGGGACATGGCGGCGGGACGTGCCGGTCCGGGGAGCCGCGCCGCTCGGTCACTCCACGAAGCCGGTCAATTGCCCGGTGAATTCCGAGCCGACCGCCGCTCGGAGTGGAACGTCGACGGCGCCGACATTCCACTCCGCGGGGCCGACTCGGCCGGCGCGAGAATGACGCCCAGTCACCGAAGGATTACGCCATTCAATGATTGAGGTGTACCTGCGGCTATTCGCGGATCAATTCCTACGGCTGTGGCACTGTGGCCGGTTCATCACGCTTCGCGTTCGTCCGGACCGGAATTCCGGAACGAAGGAACGGCGCCGGACCGGGGGCGGTTCAGGGAGCCGCTCAGACCTGGAGCGAGGTCTCGATGCGCTTGAGGCTGTGCCTGGCGAGCGCCAGGTTGGCACGCGAGCGGTCCAGTGCCAGGTAGAGGAAGAGCGAGCCGTGGCTGCTCGCGAGCGGGCGGATCAGGTGGTACTGGGTGCCCAGGGTGATCAGGATGTCCTCGATGACGTCGTCGATCGACAGCGCGGCCAGCGCCCGCACCTTGGCCCGCACGACCTCGGTGTTGACGGCCGCCGCGACCTCCAGGTCCAGCTTCGGCCCGCCGCCGAGGAAACCGAGTGACATACCGCTCTCGTAGTCGGCCACGGCGACGCCGATCGCGCCCTCGATGGCCATCGCGTCCTTGAGTGCGTCGTCAATGTTCATGCGCTGTTCGTCCTTTGCGTAACTGCGGGGCAGAACTCCCGTGTGCGGGAACAAAGTAGCAAGAAGTCCCCCGCATCGGCCCCGTCGCGGAAATGATGGAATAAAGTACGCTGCCAACAGTTCAGAACACGAAGGGGTACCGGTGCGCGCACTCGAAGCCTCCCTCTCCGATGTGCTCGGCTCCACCGGCGTGGTCGGCGCCGCGCTCGTCGACGCCGCCACCGGCCTCACCTACGGGGCGGGCGGGGACCATCGGCTGCTCGGCCCCGGGGCCGAACTGGCCGAGCTGGCCGCCCTGATCGGCGACCGGCTGTGCGAGGCCGGGGCCGACGGGGAACTGGAGAGCGTCGTCGTCACCAGCACCCGGCACCACGAGGTGGTCCAGGTGCTGCCCCGTCAGGGCGATCCACTGCTGCTGGCCACCGTGCTGGACCGGACGCGGGTCAACCTGGCACTGGCGCTGCGCCAGACCGCCGACGGTGCGCGGGGCTTTGTGTCATGAGCCCCGACACCCCCGACACCCACGGCACCGCCCATGCCCACGACCACGACCAGGCCCAGGCCGGTTCGCGCCCGGCCCGCAATGTGCCCGCGCACCTGCTGGCACTGCGGGACGAGGACTTCACCGGCGCGGTCGTCGTCTCCAGCGCACCCGGCGGCACGATCCACCTGGAGCGCGGCCTGATCACGGCGATCGAGACCCCCGGCGCCCCGACCGCCGAGACCCTGCTGCTGAAGTCGGGGCGCATCGGCCAGCCGGACTGGGCGGCGGCGGAGACGGCCGCCTCCTCCACCGGGGCCGGCGACCTCGGCGCGGCCCTGGTCGCCCAGGGCTCGATCGGCGCCGCCGAACTCGAGACGGTCTGCGCCTCCGCCGTCTTCGACGGCGCCTTCGCCCTGGTGCTGAGCCCGCCGGGGGAGTGGGAGACCGTCGCAGCGGCCCCGCCCGCCGGGCTCGCGCTGCGGCCCGGGATCGAGCCGAAGCGGCTCTTCGAGGAGACCGCCCGCCGGACAGCCCTGCTGACCCGCGCCTGGGGCCCGCCCGGCGAGCTGGCCCGCACCCGGATCCGGCCCGCCGCGGCGCCGGCAGGGGCCGCGGGGCCCAGCGCCGCCCGGATACCCGCCCGCCACCGGGAGATCCTGGCCGCCGCGACCGGCCGCCGCACCGCGCGCGACATCAGCTTCGCGCTGGGGCGGGGCGTGTTCGCGGTGCTGCTCGACCTCGTCCGAATGGACGCCCGGCAGCTGCTCCACCGGGAAACGGCCGACGCCGTCCCGATGGCGCCGAGCGTCGCCCCCCGGACAGCGCCGGGCGCACCGCTTCCGACCGACAACGGGCAGCCCCTGCCGCGCCGCGTCCCCGGCGCACGGACCCCGGGCGGAGCGGCCGGGGGAGTCGTGACCGGAGGAGCCGGGACCGGGGGAGCGACGGCCGCTCCCGGCGGTCCACCGCCCGCCCGGCGCGCCGACGGCACCGGGCCCGCCGCAACGACAGCGCCAACCGACACGACCGTGACGACCGAGAAGAGCACACCATGAGCAGCCAGACGCCGACCGCCGTGCTGGTCGACGAGTTGAAGTCCCTCCGCGAGCGGGTCATGGGCATCTCGGAGAGCGTCGTCTCCACCGCCGACGGCCTGCTGGTGGCCGCCGACACGGCCGCCGTCCACCCCGAGTCGGCCGCCGCTCTGTCGGCTGCCATGCTCGGCCTCGGCCGCCGCACCGCCGCCGAGGTCGGCGTGGGCGGGTTGCGGGAGGTGGTCACCCGCTGCGACGGCGGCTACGTCGTGGTGCTGGCGATCGGCGACCGGGCGCTGCTGATGGTCCTGGGTGACGAGGGCCTCGACATCGCCGGACTGCACCGCGAGTCGCCCGCCACGGTCCGCCGGCTGGGCGAACTGCTCGGGATGGTTCCGGTGGCCTGAGCGGCCACCTCTCCGACTCTGCATCCCGGTTGCGGACGCGAGACGCTCGGCCGGAAGCATCCGGCCGGGCGTTCGCCGACCGCGGTGCTGGTGGGCTCGCGTCTACAAGTGTCGCGAGCCCGGGACGAGTGGCGGCGCGTCGGTCGCTGTCCGGGCCCGGTGCAAGCTGCTCCGGGCGCTCGGTCGTCCCCGGCTCGTCGTCCCTGGCGGGGCGGCGACGACGCGGCTACGACTCGGCGACGACGATGTAGAACGTCACCGCCGCGAGGAAGGGCCCGGTGGAGAGGTGGTCCAGCCAGCGTCCTGCCCCTTCCTCGGTGAGGTGTCCGGCGGCGACGGCGCGCTGTGTGGTGCGCTCCAGTCCGAGGATCTTGTCGGCCTCCCGGGCATCGCGGAACACGGAGGTAATGGGGACGACCGCGGGCACGGCGAATCCGGCGTCTGCTGCCAACCGGGGGAGTTGCCTTCCGATGCGGGCGTTGCGGACGACCTTGTCCGCGACGTACCGGGTGTAGGCGCGGGAGAGGTCGTTGTCCGGGTGGTCGACGGCCAGGGTGTCCCAGTCCGGCTCGCCCATGACGAGCCGCCCGCCGGGTCGCAGCACGCGGTGGAACTCCCGGAGCGCCTGGGCAGGGTCGGCGACGTGTTGCAATACCCGGTCGGTGCGGGCGCGGTCGGCGGCGTGGTCCGGCAGCGGCAGGTCGTGGATGTCGCCGAGCAGCACCGTGACGGTGTGCCGGTCGGCGGTGCGCTCCCTCGCGGCCTCGACCGCCGCCGGGTCGCGGTCGACGCCGATCACCGTGCCCGTCCCGGTGCCGGCCTCGGCGAGCGAGGCGAGATCGGTGCCGGGACCGCAGCCCAGATCGAGCACCGTCTGGCCCGGGCGGATGTTGAGCTCGTCGAGCATGCGCCGTTTGTAGGAGCGGCCGAGGTCGGTCGCGGCTACCCGATCGAGGTAGGCGATCGGGTCGGGGGTGGCGGTCTCGAACACTGTTGAGGTCATGGGTGACAGTCAATCAACTCCGCTGAGCCCGGACGGATTTCGGAGGCGATCGACCGCTGGGGCTGGCTGTGTCACCGCGAACCTTTCCGCCGGAATCGCCGCCCTCGTTGCCGCCGCCGGGCTCGCGCTGCGGCGCGCGCGGGCCCGCCACCGCGCACTGCTGCTCCTGCGCGATGCCCTGCGGCAGGAGACCCCGTGATCAGCTGTCAGCCCCCGTGGACCACCTCCTGCTCCCACGCCCCGCGCGGCTGGGTGTGCAGTCGCCAGTAGTGCTCCGCGATGTCGTCCGGGTCGAAGGCGGTGCCGGGGGCGACCGCGCCGGCCACCGTCACACTGGCCGCGTGCACACCCGCGGCGCCGTAGGTCTGGTGCAGCAGGGTGACGAGGGTGCGTACCCCTGCCTTGCCGAGGGAGAGGCTGACGTACTCCGGCTTCGGCTCGGGCATGCCGCCCGTCACCAGCACGGTGCCCCGGCCGCGCTCCGCCATCCCCGGTGCGACGTGCGCGGCGGCGGTGAGCGCGCCCACCACATTGACCGCCCAGGCGTCCAACTGCTCACGGGCGGAGGACTCCCCGACGGCGTCCGGCCGGATCAGTGCCGCGTTGTACACCAGCGCGTCGGGCTGCCCCAGCTCCTCCGCCAGCCCGTCGAGCGCGGCCCGCAGCGCCTGCTCGTCCGTGCTGTCGGCGGTGCGCACCGCCGCCTTGCCCCCGGCCTGCCGGACGGCCTCGGCCACCGCCTCGGCCGTCGCCCCGCTCCGTGCGACCAGGCCGACCGGCAGGCCCTCCCGCGCGAACCGCAGCGCCACTGCCTGTCCGATCCCCGGTCCCGCTCCGACGATCACTGCTCCGGCCATGCCGACCTCCCCGTTCGTCCGTTCCCTCGACACCGCCAACGCTCCGGAGCCACAGGCGCATTCCCCAGCCCCGGGAGTTCACTCGTGCGAGTGGTACGAACCGGACCGGGAACCTTTCGGACCACCGACGGCGCAGGTGCGAGCGTTGCCGCGCCCGGGTTTCCACTGCTGTCCGCCGGCTGCCCACGGCTGTTCACCGCTGTCCGCAGATGTCCGGACCTGTCCGCCCCGGGGGTCGTCGAACGATTCGTCCGCGCCCCCGGAACAGGCAAGGTACGAACCATCCTTGGCACCGAAACCCGCAGGTCGCGCCGCTCGGGCTTCGGGTTATAGTGCCCACGTCAAATGCCCGGGGGAGGGCCGGCCGAGGGCTGCCGTCCCCACGGCGGACCCTGAGCGGACCGGGCTGGACCAGCCCCGGACCAGCCCCGGGACCGTCCCGAGACAGGAACCGACGACGTTGCCCCGAGAGCGAGTTGCCGGCACGGCCGCGACCCGGAGCCCAGCGCTCCGGGGCCGGGTCGCGCTGTGCGGAGCCCCGGGACGTCGTCCTCCACGGCCTCTCACGGCCTCCGGCCGGCCCGGCCGCCGGAGATCCTCGTTCCCCCTGACGCCGGCCTGAGTGCCCCGCCCGCGGATCCCGCCGCCGGCCCCAGCGCCCGCCGCTCCGCCGCTCCCCCGAGCGTCGTCGAGCGTCGTCGAGCGACATTCACCGTCACCCGGATTCGTCCCCCGATCCCGCGTCCCCTGATTTCACGTCACTGATTCCACGTCACCGACGTCCCGCGTCCCCCAGGGGTCTCGGCGTCCCCGAGCACCATGTTCGTCCCCGAGCACCGCATTCGTCCCCGAGCACCACGTCACCGAAGCCTCCGTCGCCCCCGCGCTCCCCGGCTGCCCGTTCCCCCGAGAGGTCCGCCCCGTCCATGGCCGAGTCCCGCTTCAGCATCCTGTCCGAGGAGTTCGCCGCCGCGCCCGAGCGGTACTTCGGTCGGCTGCGCGAGCACGCGCCGGTGCACCACGAGCCGGCCGCCGACGCCTGGTTCCTCTCCCGCCACCGCGACGTCCGCCGAGTGCTGACGGACCACGAGGCGTTCAGCACCGCGACCCTCCAGGTCCGTGCCGAGCCGGTGATGCGCGGCCCGGTGCTGGCACAGATGACGGGGGCGGAGCACACCGCCAAGCGGAGGATCGTCGTGCGGGCGTTCACCGGCGCGGCGCTCCAGGACCAGGTCCGCACCCTCCGCGCCAACTCCGTCGAACTCCTCGCACCCCTGCTCGCCCGGGGCCGGATGGACCTCGTCAACGAGTTCGGCAAGCCCTTCGCCGTCCGCGCCGCGCTGGACGTCCTCGGCCTGGACCGCGAGGACTGGCAGTGGGTCGCCGGACGGCTCGCCGGGGTCGGCGAGTTCATCACCGCCGTCACCCTCACCGAGGACCGCCGCCGGGTCTGCCTGGAGCTCGCCGGGGAGTTGGAGGCCCACCTCGCCCCGATCGTCGAACAGCGCCGCCGCCACCCCGGCGCCGACCTGATATCCGCGCTCTGCACGGCCGAGTTCGACGGCGTGGCGATGAGCACCCGCGAGGTGGTCGCGCTGATCGTCAACGTCCTGGTGGCCGCCGTCGAGCCCGCCGACAAGACCCTCGGCCTCCTCCTCAAGCACCTGATCGACCACCCGGAGCAGCTCGCGGACGTCCGCCGGGACCAGTCCCTGCTGCCCGCCGCCATCGCCGAGACCCTGCGGTTCACCCCGCCTGTCCAGTTGGTGCCCCGGCAGGCGGAGCGCGACGCGGAGTTCGCCGGCACCGTCGTCCCGGCCGGCGCCACCGTCTTCTGCCTGATCGGCGCGGCCAACCGGGACCCCGAGGCCTTCACCGACCCGGACCGCTTCGACCTCCACCGCCCCGACCTCGGCGCCGCCCGCTCGTTCACCGCCGCCGCCCAGCACCTGGCCTTCGGCACCGGCCTGCACCAGTGCGTCGGCGCGGCCTTCGCCCGCGCGGAGATCGAGACGGTGGCCGCGCTGCTGCTGCCGCTGCTGGACGAGGTCCGCCTCACCCCGGGCTCCGGCTACCGGGAGACCGGCCTCTACACCCGGGGCCCCGCCGCGCTGTCCCTGGACTTCACCCCCGTCCGCAGCCCGACAGCCCTCGCGCACCACCACTGATCCCCTGCCGGACCCCTCCTGGAGGAAGACCGCGATGACCACCACCGACATCCGCAGGGCACTCGACGACCTGCTGTTCGCCCCGGACCCGGACCTCCCGCTCGACGAGGTGGTGGCCCGGCACTTCACCCCCGACTACCGCCAGCGCACCAACGGCGAGTGGAGCGACCGGGCGGGCTTCGTCGAGCACATCGCCAAGCTGCGCTCCCTGGTCCGCGAGGGCCGGGTCGAGGTCCACGACGAACTCCGCGACGGCACCCGCTACGCCGACCGCCACACCGTCACCGTCACCAAGCACGACGGCCACACCTCCCGCATCGAGGTGTACCTGTTCGCCGAACTCGCCCCCGACGGGCGGTTCGCGCGCGTCGAGGAGACCACCCTGCTCCTCTCCGGCGACGAGGACGACCGCGACCTGGGCTCGATCAGGTGAGCCCGCGCGGACCGGAGCGCGACGACAGGAAGCGCGGCCCCGTCACGGCGGAAACGGAAACGGAAACGGAAGCGGAAGCGGGAACGGGAACGGGAGCAGGAGCAGGAGCGGGAACGGGCGCAGGAGCGGGAACGGCCGCCGCCGCGGCCCGGCACCGGCACCGGCACGAGGGGAGGGGAGCCGTCACATGGCCTCCGTCAAGCAGAGACTGAGCACCGCAAGGGTCCAGGCCTTCGTCGGCCGCGACGAGGAGTTCGACGGCTTCGCCCGGGCACTGACCGGCGACCCGCAGGCGCCGTTCGCCTTCTACGTGGTCGGCCCGGGCGGCATCGGCAAGTCGACCCTGCTGCGCCGCCTCGCCGACCACGCCAGGTCGACCGGCCGGCTGCTGCTGGAGCTGGACGGCCGCTTCGTCGGCCGCGACCCGGCCGACTTCGAACGCGCCGCCGCGCCGTTCCTCGACATCCCCGGCACGGTCCTGTTCGTCGACTCCTTCGAGCACTGCCAGTGGCTGGAGAGCTGGCTGTGGCAGCGCTTCCTGCCCCGCGCCGCCGACGACACCCTGGTGGTGCTGGCCGGACGCCTCGCCCCGCAGCCCCAGTGGACCGCCGACCCCGCCTGGTCCGGGCTGCTGCGGGTGCTCGAACTGGGACCGTTCTCCGAGACGCAGGCCCGCAGCCTGCTCAGCACCGCCCAGGTGTCGCCCCAACTGCGCGAACGCGTCCTGCGGTTCGCCGGCGGCAACCCGCTGGCGCTCTCCCTCGCGGCCGCCGCCAGGGAGGACGACTGGAGCCGCGAGGGCGTCTGGGCCCCCTCCGCCGACGTCCTGCGCACCCTGCTGTCCGGCCTGGTCGGCGAGGTGCCGACGGCCGCCCACCGCCGGGCCCTGGAGGTGGCGGCGCAGGCCTGGTCGACCTCCGAGGAACTGCTCGCCACCGTCCTGCCCGACGAGGACGCCCACCTCCTCTTCGGCTGGCTCCGCAGCCTGCCGTTCATGGAGTCCAGCCACCGGGGCCTGTACCCGCACGACGCCGCCCGCGAGACCCTGGCCGCCGACCTTCGCTGGCGGGCCCCCAACGCCTTCGTCGAGATGCGCCGACGGCTGGCCGAGGAGTACCTGCGGCTGCTGCGCGAGGCCCCCGAGGAACAGGTGTGGACCGTCACCGACGAGCTCTTCCACCTGTTCCGGGACGGCGAACTGGTGGCCCGGCTGCGCACCTGGTCCCGCGAGGACGAGGTGCACGACCGGCCGCTGCACCCCGGCGACCTCGACACGGTGCTGCGGATGGCCACCGAGACCGAGGGACCGGAGTCCGCCGAACTGGTCCGCTACTGGGCCCGGCGCCAACCGCAGGCCTTCAGCGTCTACCGGCTGGTCAGCACCGGCCGGGTGGTGGCGTTCACGGCCCGGCTCGCCCTGCCCGCCCCCGCCGACCCCGAGGACCTCGCCACCGACCCGGTGGTCGCCGCCGCCTGGGCGTACACCGAGGCCACCGCGCCGGTGCGGCCCGGCGAGCACATCGGCGTCAGCCGGTTCACCGTCTACCCCGAGCGCTACCAGGTGCCCTCGCGCGTGATCGACCTCAGCTCCTCCCGGGCCCAGGCCGAGTCCGCCCGCGCCCGGGCCCGCGCCTACGGCTTCGCGGTCTGGCGCGACGCCGACACCTGGGCCGCCCGGGTCAGCGGCAGCCTCACCGACACCGGAGCCCGGCCCCGGGTCGGCGCGCACACCTACGGCGTGTTCGGCGTCGACTGGCGGCAACTGCCGGTCGAGACCTGGCTGCGCCACTTCATGACCTCGACGCCCGTGCCGACCGAGGCCGGCCCGTCCGGGGTCTCCCGGACCGCGTTCGACCAGGCGGTGCGGGAGGCGTTCACGCACTGGCGCGACCCGGGCACGTTCGCCGCCTGCGCCCTGCTGCGGACCCGGCTCGCGGCCGACCTGGACGAGCCGGTCGAGGAACTGCGGGCGCTGCTGCGCCAGGCCGTGGAGGACCTCGCGCAGGACCCGCGCGGCGCCCGCGCCCGCGAGGCCCTGACGGCGGGCTACTTCTCCGGCGCGCCGACCCAGGAGGGCGCAGCCCGCCGGCTGGGCCTGCCGTACGGGACGTACCGGCGGCATCTGCGGCAGGGGCTCGACCTGCTGTGCGAGACGCTGTGGGAGCAGGAGCTGCACGGCTCGCGCTGACGGGAGCGGCTTCGGCCACTGCCACTGCCACGGGCACGGGCACGGGCACTGCCACTGCCACTGCCACTGCCACGGTCACGGTCACGGGCCCCGCACCTCCGGGTGCGGGGCCCTGCGCCGTCCTCGGGGGCCGGACAGTGGACAGTCGCGGACAGCGGTGGACAGTCCCCGGACCCCGCCGGGCCTGGCAAGTGGACAGTCACCGGCCCGAATCTGTGGCCATGAACGTTGCACCGACACCACAGGCACCAATACCCGAAGCCCCGGCCGCCGGCCGCCCCCGCTCCCCGGGAGCGGCACTCGCGGCGCTCGCCGGGGCCCAGTTCACCGTCATGCTCGCCACCTCGATCGTCAATGTGGCGCTCCCGCAGATCCGGGCCGGGACCGGCCTCTCCGACGGTGCCGTCACCTGGGTGGTCAACGCCTACGGCCTGGCGTTCGGGGCGCTGCTCCCGGCCGGCGGGCGGGCGGCCGACCTGCTCGGCCGCCGCCGGGTGCTGGCCGCCGGGCTCGCGCTGTTCGCGGCGGCCTCGCTGGCGGCGGGCCTGGCCACCGCCCCGGCGCCGCTGATCGTGGCCCGGGCCGTCCAGGGCCTCGCGGCGGCGGCGATCGCCCCGGCGGCGCTGGCCCTGGCGATGACGCAGTTCCCCGGCGGGGCCGGGCGGGGCAGGGCGCTGGGCGTGTGGGGGGCGGTCTCCGGCGCGGGCGGGGCGGGCGGCGTCCTGCTGGGCGGAGTGCTCACCCAGGCCTGGGGCTGGCCGTGGATCTTCCACTCGGTCGCGCTGGGCTCGGCGCTGGTGCTCGCGGCGGTGGTGGTCCTGGTGCCGCCGGAGGCCGCCCGGCCGTCGCTCCGCAAGACCGTTTCTGCGCCCGGGCAGCGGGCCGCAGGGGCCGGCGGCGGGTTCGACCTTCCCGGCACCGTGACCGTCACCCTCGCCCTGACCTGCCTGGTCTGGGGCCTGACCACCGCACGCGGCGCCGGCTGGGGCGACGGCGGCGTGCTCGGCGCGCTGGCCGCCGCCGTCCTCCTCCTCACCGCCTTCGTCGCGATCGAGCGCCGCCGCCCGGACGCGCTGATCCCGCCCGGGCTGCTGGCCACCGGCCGGGTGGCCGCCGGGAACGTGCTGATGGCGCTGCTCGGCTCGGTCTGGATCGCCCTGTTCTTCTTCCTCCCGCTCTACCAGCAGCAGGTCCTCGGCTCGGGGCCGCTGGCCACCGGTGCGGGACAACTCCCGCTCGCCGCCGCCAATATGCTCGGCGCCACGCTGGCACCGCGACTGGCCCGGCGGGCCGGTTCCACCGCGACCACGGTGACCGCCCTGCTCACCGAGGCGCTCGGCCTGCTCTGGCTGTCCCGGATCGACGCCGACGGCGGCTACGTCACGGACATCCTGGGCCCGAGCCTGCTCGTCGGACTCGGCCTCGGCATCGCGTTCGTCCAGCTCACCGCACTCGCCGTGGACGGCGTCCCGGCGCGGCAGGCCGGGCTGGCCGGCGGACTGGTGAACACCACCCGGCAGGTCGGCGGCGCGATCGGACTCGCCGTCCTGACCACCCTGGCCGGCTCCGTCACCGGCGCCGCCGCCGCCCACGGGTCCCACCTGGAGGCCCTGACCGCCGGCTACCGCGCCGCCTTCGCGGTCTCCGCCGCCGTCCTGACGGGCACCGCGGTCCTCGCGGTCCTGCTGGCCCGCTGCACCGGCCGCCGGAAGGCGACCGCCGCGCCGGGCGCCGTGCGCACCGAACCCGCCGTCTGACGGCACGCCGTCCGGACCGGACCCGCCGTCTGACGGCGGACCACGAACCACCGTCTCCTCACCTTCACCGAAAGGGATATGTCATGAGCACCCCCAAGAAGCCCCCGTACCTGACCGGCCACTTCACCCCCGTCGTCGACGAGGTCACCGCCACCGAACTGACCGTCGAGGGCACCCTGCCGCCCGAGCTGAGCGGCCGGCTGCTGCGCAACGGCCACAACCCCAAGCCCGGCGTCACCCCCACCCACTGGTTCAAGGGCAGCGGCATGGTGCACGGCATCCAGCTGCGCGAGGGCCGCGCCGAGTGGTACCGCAACCGCTGGGTGAAGACCCCGGCCCTGGACGGCGCCCCGTACATGACCGAGCGCGGCCCCGACCTGACCGCCTCCGCCGCCGGCACCCACGTCATCGAGCACGCCGGCCGGCTGCTCGCCCTGTGCGAGGCCAACCTGCCGTTCGAGCTCACCCGGGAGCTGGACACGGTCGGCGCCTACGACTTCGAGGGCAAGCTGCGGACCGCGATGACCGCCCACCCGAAGGAGGACCCGGTCACCGGCGAGCTGCACTTCTTCGCCTCCTCGCCCCTCCCGCCGTTCCTCACCTACTACGTCGCCGACGCCTCCGGCGCGATCGTCCACAGTGCCGAGGTGCCGGACGCGACCGGTGCGCTCAAGCACGATTTCGCGATCACCCGCAACCACGTGGTCTTCGTCGAGGGCAACGTCACCTTCGACCCCACCGACCACTCCGGCATCCCCTACGGCTGGAACGACGAGCACCCGTCCCGGATCGGCGTCATGCCGCGCGGTGCGGACGGCGCCGCGCGGATCCGCTGGTTCTCCATCGAGCCGGGCAACATGCTGCACGTCTCGAACGCCTACGAGGACGAGCGCGGCCGCATCGTGCTGGAGGGTCCGACGGTGGACCGGGAGGGCTTCCGGCTCTCCTGGAACTGGTGGATCGGCGCGCCCGGTCGCGGTTCCGAGCCGGTCTCCCACTCCTACACCCGGCGCTGGGTGGTCGACCTGGCGACCGGCAGCGTGGACGAGCGGATCGTCGACGACCTGCCGGTGGAGTTCCCGAGCCTCAACGAGGCGTACCTGGGCGCCGAGAACCGCTACCAGTACGCGGTGGCCTTCCCCGACCAGCAGGGCTTCGGCAGCTACGGCATCGTCAAGTACGACCGGGTCACCGGTGCCCGCCGGATCCGCCGGGTCGGCGACGCCCGGATGCCGAGCGAGGCCCTGTTCGTCCCGGCCGCCGGGTCCACCGGCGAGGACGAGGGCTACCTGCTCACCGTGGTCTCCGACCTCAAGCAGGACGCCTCGCAGCTGCTGGTCCTCGACGCGGCCGGGCTCGACACCGTCGCCACCGTGCACCTGCCCCACCGGGTGGCCGCCGGCCTGCACGGCTCCTGGATCGCCGACGCCGACAGCGACGCCGACGCCGACCGTGGCTGACCGTCCTCTCCCCGAACCGTCACTCCCCGAACCCTCACTCCCCGAGGAGTCCACGATGTCCCATGTCACCCGCGTCGCGATCCCGCTGGTCGCCGCCGCGGCACTCTCCGGCGCCACCGCGGTCACCGCCACCGCCTCGGCAGGCGTCGCACCGTACCCGCCGAGGATCGTCGCCGACTGGGCCCGGGCCTGGAACGGCACCGACCCCCGGGCGCTCGGCGCCCTGTTCACCGCCCGCGGCGTCTACGCCGACCTGGGCGTGGGCGTCACCTTCCGCGGCCGGGAGGAGATATCCGGCTGGAAGGCCCGCGCGGACCGGCTGATCGACGGCATCCACGTCACCGTGCGCGCCGCGCACCGCGACGGCGGCCGGATCACCGTCGGGGCCGTCTACGCCGGCCACCTCAAGGGGGCGCCCGAGGCCTTCGCGGTGCCGATGACGACCCTGCTCGACCTCGACGGCCACGGCCGGATCGCCTCGGACCAGGACCACTACAGCCTGGCCGAGGTGCTCACCCAGTCCGGCCTGCCCGCCGACTGGACCCCGCCCGCCTCCTGATCGCCCCACCCCGGTCCCACCTCGGGACCCACCCCGGACCCAGCGGCCGGCGGCACCTCCCCTGCCGCCGGCCGCTGGCGTTGCCGCATCCCCGGTCCTGCCTTCCCTCCCTCCCGCCTCACCGACAAGAAATCTTTCCTTGACAATTTTTCTTGTCGGCACAATCCTTGAAGCATGTTGGACGTCGCCGTGATCGAAGAACCCGCAGCGGCCGAGGCCTCGCTGGACCCGATCCGGCGGCGCATCCTCGCCGCCCTCGCCGAGCCCGGCTCGGCCGCCGCACTGGCCGCCCGCCTGGGGCTGGCGCGGCAGAAGGTCAACTACCACCTGAAGGAGCTGGAGCGGCACGGCCTGGTCGAACTCGCCGAGGAACGGCGTAAGGGCAACGTCACCGAACGGGTGTACCGGGCCACCGCCGGCTCCTACGTGATCTCGCCCGCCGTCCTGGCCGCCGTGAGCCCGGACCCGACCCGCTCGCCGGACCAGCTCTCCGCCCGCTGGCTGCTGGCCCTCGGCTCCCGGCTGGTGCAGGAGGTCGGCGCGCTGCTGACCGGCGCCGCCCGGGCGCAGCGGCGGGTCGCCAGTTTCGGCATCGACGCGGAGGTGCGGTTCGCCTCGGCGGCCGACCGCACGGCCTTCGCCGACGGACTCGCGGAGGCGGTCGCCGGCCTGGTCGCCCGCTACCACGACGAGTCGGCCCCCGGCGGACGCAGCCACCGGGTGGTGGTCGGCCTGCACCAGATCCCCGCCGCCCCCGCTCCGGCCGCCGATACCGGGACCGACACCGGTGCCGCCGCCGCTCCCGGCTCCGCCCCTGACACCGCCCCCGACACCGACACCGCCCCCGATCCGGGGCCCGGACAGGAGAACGCACGATGACCCACCCGTTCGAGATCGAGCTGGAGACGGTGCTGCCGGCGAGCCCGGACGAGGTCTGGGAGGCGATCGCCACCGGACCGGGCATCGACTCCTGGTTCATGGGCCGCAACGAGCTGGACCCGCGCGAGGGCGGCACGGCCTCGATGGAGATCGGCGGCCACCGCGAGGACGCGCTGATCACCGTCTACGAGCCCGGCAAGCGCCTGGCCACCCGGACCGCCACCGCCGAGAACGGCCGCTTCATGGCCTTCGAGTACCTCGTCGAGGGCCGGGAGGGCTCCGCCACCGTGCTGCGCGTCGTCCACAGCGGCCTGCTGGGCGACGACTGGGAGGACGAGTACGACGCGCTGCGGCGCGGCTGGCCGTTCCACCTGCACACGCTCGTCGAGTACCTCACCCACTTCCGGGGCCGCACCGGAGCACCCGTCTTCGGTGTCGCGCCGGTGTCCGGCCGCCCGGCGGCGGAACTCCGGGGCGTGCTGGCGGGCGCGCTCGCGCTGCCCTCCCCGCCCACCACCGGCACCCGGGTGGCGGCCCGCCCGGCCGGGCTCCCGCCGCTGGACGGCGAGGTGGTGTGGGCGGACGACGAGCGCTTCGCGATCCGCACCGCCGACGGCCTGTACGGCTTCCACCACAGCGCCGGCCTGGTGCTGATGTTCCACCACCTCTTCGGACCGGACACCGACGGCGCCGAGACCGCCTGGCAGCAGTGGCTGACCGGCGTCCTCGCCTGACCGCCCCCCTGCCGGACGACCCCCCAGCCGGACAACCCCCCCCGCCGAGCAGCCCCCTCAGACAGCCCGTACCCCCGCACAAGCACCCCGAGGAACCATCATGCGCACGCTGATCAGCACCGCCTTCGTCTCCCTCGACGGCGTCGTCGAGGCCCCGGGCGGCGAGTCCGGTTACCGCAACGCGGGCTGGACCTTCAAGGACATCGACTTCCTCCCCGAGGCCTTCGAGATCAAGGGCCGGGAGCAGGAGGAGGCCACCGCGATGCTGCTGGGCCGGGTCAGCTACGAGGCCTTCAGCCCCGTCTGGCCGGACATGGCGGACTTCGCCCGCTACAAGACCCTGCCGAAGTACGTGGTCTCCACCACCCTCGCCGAGGACGACCTGGTGCCGAACTGGGGCGAGACCAGCATCCTGCGCTCGCTCGACGAGGTCGCGGCCCTGAAGGAGACCGAGGGCGGCCCGATCATCGTCCACGGCAGCGCGTCCCTCAACCGGGCGCTCTCCGACGCCGGCCTGATCGACCGCTACCACCTGCTGGTCTTCCCGCTGCTGCTCGGCGCCGGCAAGCGCCTCTTCAGCGAGGCCGACAAGGACACCCAGAAGCTGAAGCTGGTCGAGTACGCCGCCTACGCCAACGGCCTCCAGAAGCAGGTCTTCGACGTCGTCCGCTGACGCGCAGTCCGCCGCGGCCCCGCACGGTCACGCCTCGCGCAGCCCCCGGGTCGCCCGGGCGCCCGCCACCAGCTTGGTGACGGCCGCCCGGGCCTCGTCGTCCCGCCGCAGCGCGAGGACCGCCGGGACGGCCTCGTCCATCCACGCGCGGTCGCCGAGCAGAGCGGCCTCCCCGGCGTCGACGGTGACGCCGAGCAGTACGCCCAGGGTCACCAGTCCGGCTGGTGCGTACTGCAGGCCCCGGTGGTGGCTGAACCGGCCGGTCCAGTACGTGTACGGGTGCCGGACCGTCGCCGCCAGGTGCGGACCGGTCAGTCCGAGCGGGGCCATCTGGCCGAGCGACAGCAAGGCCGTCCGCCGGGACCCCATCCACCGGTGGGTCGTGACCTGGAGGCCGAGGGCCATGAAGCGGGCCCACGGCACCACCTCGCCCGCCTGCCCGTCCGCGTGCGGGACGATGCCCTCGGGGGCGAACTCCAGGTGCGTGCGGTCCCGGTGGTCGCCCAGCAGCCACCGCCCGTCGACCCGAACCAGCGGAACCGGCGGTACCGGCAGGTGCCCCGGCCCGTCGCCGTCCGCTCCGGGCCCGTCCGGTCCGCGCCCGTCCGGTCCGCGCCCGTCCGGTCCGGGCCCGTTCGGGAGAGTGCCCACGCTTCCTCCTCGGGACCGCAGGCCCTGCCGCCGCGGGCGGACCTTGGCATGATGCGGGAATGAGTGATGATCAGATCAGCATATTCAGCGCAGTCGTCCCACTGGAGGAGTACACCCACACCGAGATCCTCGGCGACGGGCCGGACCCCTTCCAGGTCGCCGAGCACGGGATGGTCTGGCGGCCCAAGGACCTCCACTTCGGCATCCGCACCGAACCGGACGGCCGGCTCGTCGCACACACCGGACTGGTGGTCCTGCCGGTGTCGATCGACGGGAGCCCGACCGAGATCATCGGGCTCGGCGGCGTGGCCGTCGCCGCCGACCTGCGCGGACACGGCCTCGCCCGCACGGTGGTGCACGGCGCCCTCGCCCACGCCCGAACCCTCGGGCCGCGCTTCGCCGTCCTGTTCTGCCGCCCGGACAAGGCCGAGCTCTACGCCCGCCTCGGCTGGCAGCCGCTGGCGGGCCCGGTCGAGGTCGAACAGCCCACCGGCCCGGCGACGATGCCGCTGCGCACGATGTGGTTCCCGCTGCACGACGGTGCCCAGTGGCCCGGAGGCGCCCTCCGGTTGCACTCGTTGCCGATGTGACGCGTGGGATGCTTGTCCGATGAAGTTCGAATTCCAGGCCGAGCTCTGGATCTGGGAAGCCCGGCGCTCCGACAACTGGACCTTCGTCAAGCTGCCCGTCGAGGCCTCCGAGGAGATCCACGACCTGACCGCCGCCGGGCCGAGACGCGGGTTCGGCTCGCTGCGGGTGCGGGTCACGATCGGTGCCAGCAGCTGGCAGACCTCGATCTTCCCGGCCTCCGACAGCGCCTACGTGCTCCCGGTCAAACGCGCCGTCCGCAAGGCCGAGGACCTCGACGCCGGTGACACCGCCACCGTCACCGTCGAACTCCTCGACCTCTGACGTCGCACCCCCGTTCCGGCGGGCCGCCTACAGCACCCGCTGGTACTGGTAGGTCTCGTGCGTCGGCCGGTACCCGAGGGCCTCGTTGACCCTCCGCATCGCGGTGTTGTCCTCGGCGGTGTCGGTGAGCAGGCCGCCGAGGGCCGGGTGCCGGCGGCGGGCCAGGGCGATCGCCTCGGCCTTCATCCGCCGGGCCAGCCCGTGCCCGCGGTGGGAGGGCAGGACGGCGGTGCCGTAGTGCTGGCCGTCGCCGGTGCCGTCGGCCGGGACCACCAGTTCGGTGAAGCCGACCATCGAGCCGTCGGACGCGGCCACCGCCGCCACCGTGTGCAGGTGCTCGCCGCGTTCCGCCACCACCCGGGCCACCGCCCGGAGCCGGTCGACGTCCCAGCTCACCGTGCCGTGGTCGATCTCGCCCATCGGCATGTCGTCCATCGCGCGGCGGGCGGCGGCGTACGGGGCGGCGAGCTCGTCGGGGACGGCGCCGTCCCAGGTCACCAGTCGGTAGGGGTGCTCCGTTCCACCGGACGCCCCGGCGTCGCCCGACTCGGCCAGGTCGAGCCGGGAGTGAAGCAGTGTCAGCGCCTTCCGGAAGCCCCGTGCGGAGAGGAACTCCTCGCCCGGCGTCCCACTGTCGACCGC
Source organism: Kitasatospora purpeofusca (assembly GCF_000718025.1). Classification (GTDB taxonomy): domain Bacteria; phylum Actinomycetota; class Actinomycetes; order Streptomycetales; family Streptomycetaceae; genus Kitasatospora; species Kitasatospora purpeofusca. The sequence continues at coordinate 13,802 of NZ_JODS01000050.1, read as the reverse complement.
CACCACCACGGCCCGCCGCCCGTCGGCGCCGGCCGCCTCCACCGCGGCGTCCACCAGTCGGGCCCCGAAGCCCCGGCGCCGCTCCGCCGGGTGCACCCGCACGGCCAGTTCGGCCAGGTGCGCCTGCCCCGGGTCGGTGAACAACCGCAACGAGGCCGTCCCGACCGGGTTTCCCTCCCCGTCCGCCGCCAGCCACACCAGCCGTCGGCTGTGGGTGCCGTGGTCGGGGTCGGTCAGAGCAGTGATGCGAATCGACAAATCTTCTCCATGAACCGGGTTCGGATGCGCCCGAAGGCGACAAGTCGCAGGACGCTAACCGCCCTCGTGCCCCGTCCGCAACCAGGTTTCCCGCCCGGGCGCCGGACCGCCGCCGTCCGCCGGATTCCCGCGATCCGGGGGACGGGGGACCGTGACCCGGAATAGGTTGGCCGACATCTGCACCGACACCGACACCGGGGTCGGACGGGGGACGGGAAGGGGAACCGCGCGTCGTGGAGATCGGGTTGGCGCTGGTGGACGGCGGGTCGGGGGCGGCGGTGCCGGCGGCGGTGCGCGCGCTGGCGCAACGGCTGCGGGCCGAGGACGAGTTGCGGGGCCGGGTGGCGCTGCGCGGGACCGGACCGGCGGCGGGGGAGATGAACGCCGGGGTGGTCCAGCTGGTGACCGTGGCGCTCGCCTCCGGGGGCGCCGGGACGGTGCTGGTGCGGGTGGTGGCGGACTGGCTGCGCGGGCAGCGCAGCCATCTGGTGATCAAGGTCAGCCGGGCCGAGCACGAGACGTACGAGCTCGAACTCGACAACGTCAAGGACGCGGGCGTGCTGCTCGACCGTTTCGAGGCTTTCGTCAACGGCCAGCAGGAGCAGGGTCAGCAGGAGCAAGGACGGCAGGAGCAGGAGCAGCAGCACGTACAGCCGCCGGAGCGGGTCACCGAGCATGGCACTGCCTGACGGACCGGGCTCGCGGATCGTCCTGATCGGCTCGGCCGCCTACCGGCACGAGGATCTGCCGCCGCTGCCCGCCGTCCGCAACAACCTCACCGACCTGGCCGCCGCGCTCACCGACCCGCAGCAGGGCTGGCTCGACGAGGCCCAGTGCACACTGGTGCCCGATCCCGGTACGGCGGCGGACGTCGTCCGGGCCCTGCGGCCGTCGGTGCTGGCGGCCGAGGACCTGCTGCTGGTCTACTACGCGGGCCACGGCATCGTCGAGGACACCGACTACTACCTCGCGGTCACCGAGACCGACCCCGAGGAGCCGTCGATCAGCGCGCTCCCGTACCGCACGCTGCGCAAGGTGGTGCTCGGCGCCAGGGCCCGCAACCGGGTCGTCATCATCGACGCCTGCTGGTCCGGGATGGCCACCACCGCCCACATGGCGGGCGGCCACGAGCGGCTGCGCACCCAGACCGCGATCGAGGGCGCGTTCGTGCTGGCCTCCTCCGAGCACGACAGCACCTCGCTGGCGCCGGTGGGGGAGCGGTTCACCGCGTTCACCAAGGAGCTGATCGTGCTCCTCCAGGACGGATCGTCCCGACTCGGACCGGAGTTGACGCTCGACAACGTCTACCAGCACCTGCTCCACGAACTCACCGCGGCCGGCCGGCCCCGGCCCACCAGGACGGCCACCAACACGGCCGCCCGGCTGGTGATCGCCCGCAACCGCGGCTACCGCCCCGACACCGGCAACTGGCGGGCCGAGCGGTCCGGGCACGCGGGGCACCCCGCGCTGCGCGAGGGCCGGCTGCTGCTCGACGAGGAGGAGCGCGCCGGGCACGTCGGCGGGCACGAGGAGGCGGCGGACGGCTACGCGACCGTCGCCGAGGTGCTGGCCCGGCTGTTCGGCCCCAAGGACGAACTCGCCGAGGCCGCCCAGCGCAGCCGCGCCTTCTGGGCGGCCCGCCGGGCGGCGGTCGTGGCCGCCGTCCCCCCGCCGCCGGAGCAGCCCCCGCTGACCGGCTTCCGGACGGTGGGGATCGCCCTGGGACCCACCTTCTGCTCGGTGGCGGTACAGGAGGGCGCCCGGATCGAGATCGTCCCCAACGGCGAGGGCGCGGAGCGGACCCCGTCCGTGGTCGCCCTGACCGGTACGGCCGGTGACCGGGTGCTGGTCGGCGAACCGGCCCTGCGGCAGGAACTGCTCAACCCGGAGGGCACCTACCGGCTGGCCGGAGCAGATGTGGACCCGGTCATCGCCGACCGCGTCTGCACCGCGTTGCTCGCCAAGCTGAAGCGGGACACCGAGGACCGGCTCGGTGAGCGGGTCGCCCGGGCCACATTCGTCGTCCCGGCCGCCACCAGCGAGGCGGAGCGGCGCCGGATCCGTCGAGCCTGCAGGGCCGTGGGCATCGAGCCGCTGCGATTCATCTCCACCTCGCTCGCCGCCGGGATGGCCTTCGACCGGCAGTTGGGCGACCGGGAGTCGACCTTGCTCGTGGTGGGGCTGGAGGCGACATCCTTGGAGGTCGCTGTGGTCGAGGTCGGCTACGGCATGACGTTCGTGAACGCGATCGCACTCGGGGAGGGGATCGGCAGCGACCGCTGGGTGGCCCGTCTCGCCGACGATCTGCTGACGGAGTTCGAGCACCGGCACGGAGTGCGTCTCGACAGGGATCCGGACGTCCGCCGACGGGTGCAGGAGGCAGCGGGAGCGGCGATGGCGGAACTCGGGTCGGTCGGGGAGACGACCGTCCACCTGCCCTACCTCGCGGACACGCCAGCGGGCCCGGCCGCCCTCGAAACCCCGGTCACCCGCGAGCGGTTCGACCGGATCACCGCCGACCTGCTCACCGCCTGCGCGACAACGGTCGATCGGGCGTTGGCGGAGTCGTGGCGGGAGGACATCGAGCACGTCCTGCTGGTCGGCGCCGGCGCCCGAATCCCTGGGGTGGGCGAGTTGGCGCGCCGGGCCGTCGGACGGCAGGACGTCAACGCCGTTATCACGGCCGACACCCAACTGGCGACCGGAGCGATGCTGCACGCGGGCATGATGACCAAAGCGGCGCGCGACGTGCTCGGGGTGGACATCGCTCCCCGGGCGATCGGCATCGAGACCGAGGACGGGCTGATGAGAGTCCTGGTGCCGGCGAGCACGAGCCTCCCGACGAAGAGGAGCGAGATCTTCACCAGTTCCTCGGTCGACCAGCCGGGGATGAACATCAACGTGTACCAGGGCGGCCACGAGCTCGCGGCCCGGAACAGCCTGCTCGCGAGCTTCCGGCTCTCCGGACTGCCGCCCGCACCGCTCGGGCTGCCGCAGATCGAGGTCACCGCGGACATCGACGCCAACGGCAGGATCTCGGTGTCCGCCAAGGACCTCGGCACCGGCCGGTCCGAGACGCTCACCGACATCACCGGTTCCGAGCCGCCCACGGTGCCGCTGTTCGGCGACCTGCCCGCGGAGATCCGGCCGCCCGACCCGGTCGAGGAGGAGGAACCGCCCCGGCAGCAGCAGAAGCAGTCCTGACCGAGCCGGGGGTGTACCTGGATACACCCCCGCCGGGCAGTTGGACGCAATGTCCGGCAGCCCGCGCCCCGGAAGAGTCGTCGTCGACGGAAGCACGCGAACGAGCGGACCGGAGGCGGACGACATGAGAAACGGAAAGTACTGGGACACGGGCACGGCGGGGCAGGACCGGAGGGTGCCCTGGAAGGCCGAGGCGGGGGTGTTCCTCGCCGTCGCCTTCCTCGGCGCGGGCGCGCTCGGCGTCGTCCAGCCGGCCACCGGGGTCCCGACCGAGGTGGTGCAGCTGACCCAGTTCGGGCCCGCCGCAGGCGTGTTGGCGGTCGCCCTGCTGTGGTCGGAGCGGATCCGCGCCCGGCTCGCCGGCACCGTCCGCGCGGCCCGCGACACCGCCTGGGCGGGCCCCGGCCGCAACCGCGCCGGCCTCCTCCTGCTGCTCACCGCGCCGCTGATCATCGCCCTCGCCGCCGGCGCCTACGCGCTGCTCGACGGCGACGCGCGGCTGACCGGTCCCCGCTCCCTCGCCCACCCCTTCGCGCTGATCGTGCTCGCCCAGCTGGTCGGCGCCTGCGGCGAGGAGATCGGCTGGCGGTGCTACTTGCAGCCGCTGCTGCGCACCCGGTTCGGGCCGCTCGCCGCCCCGGTCGCGGTGGGGCTGCTCTGGGGCGCCTGGCACGTCCAGGTGTTCGCGCAGCGGCCCGGGTACGCGGCCGGGTTCCTGCTGGCCACGGTCGCGATGTCGGTGGTGCTCGGGCTCGGCCTGGAGGGCGTGCGGGCCCACCGGCTGCTGCTCGCGGGCGGCTTCCACACCCTGGTCAACCTCGGGATGCTGCTGACGATGGACGAGGAGGACGGCACGGTGCTGCCGATGGTGCTCTTCGGCGGCGCCTGCCTGCTGGCGGCCGTGCCGTGGGTGCTGCGGGCCCGATGGGACGGTGGAGGGCAGCCGTCGGCCGCGCCCGGTAGGATCCCGGCGGCGCCGCACGGGGCGCGCTGAGGTGACGGAACGACGGGCGGACACAGCGGTGCGGGGGCAGGCGGGCGGGTGGCCGGACGGCACGGTGCGGGCCTTGCTCCGCTGCCAGTTGCTCTCCCTCTACGCCTTCGCCGTGACCGCGCTCGGCGCCCTCGTGGTGGGCGTCATGCTGCTGCTCCCGGTCGGCCTCGGCCGCTCGCTGCTGCCGGGCGCGGCCAGGCGCCTGCGCCGGCTGTCCGACCGCTACCGCTCCTGGGCGACCGACTGGACGGGCACCCGGATCAGCCCGCCCGACCCGCTGCCGGAGGGGGAGGGCCGACAGCGGGCGGGCGCGGTCCTCGCCGACGAGGGCTTCTGGCAGGACGTCCGCTGGTCCTGGCTGGAGCCGTGGGTGGGCGGGCTGCTGGTCGCCGTCCCGCCGACGCTGGCCGGCTTCGGACTGTTCGGCGCGCTGGTCCAGCCCTTCGTGTGGCGCCTGCTCGGGCCCGACAACTGGTACGCCTTCGTGCTCGTCGACTCCACCCCCTCGATGCTGGCCGCCGCCGTGCTCGGGCTGCTGTTCGTCGCGGCCGGGCTGCGGCTGGCGCCCGCGGTGCTCGGGCTGCACGCCCGGTGGACCCGGAAGGTCCTCGCCGCGCCGTACACCACCGAACTGGTGCGCCGGGTCGAGCACCTCACCGACACCCGGGCCGAGGTGCTGGACGCGCAGGCGGCCGAACTGCGGCGGATCGAACGCGATCTGCACGACGGCGCGCAGGCCCGGCTGGTCGCCCTCGGCATGACCCTGGACGCCGCGACCCGGCTGCTGGACTCCGACCCGGCCGCCGCCCGCGACCTGCTGCGGGAGGTGCGGGCGAGTTCGGCGCGGGCCCTCCAGGACCTCCGGGACCTGGTGCACGGCATCCACCCGCCGATCCTCACCGACCGGGGCCTCGGCGACGCCGTCCGCTCCCTCGCGCTGGACTGCTTCCTGGACACGCACGTGACCGTCGAACTGCCGGGGCGCTTCCCGGCGCCGGTCGAGGCGGCGGCCTACTTCGCGGTCGCCGAGCTGCTCGCCAACGCGGCCAAGCACGGTGGCGGCCGGGAGGTGACGATCCGGCTGGCGCACGCGGGCGGGACCCTGACCGCCACCGTCGCGGACGACGGCCGCGGCGGTGCGGACCCCGGCGGGGGCAGCGGGCTGCGCGGGGTGGCGCGCCGGCTGAGTACCGTCGACGGAACCCTCGTCCTGCACAGCCCGCCGGGCGGCCCGACCACCGTGACCCTGGAGATACCGTGCGCGTCGTCCTCGCCGAAGACCTCTTCCTGCTCCGGGACGGGCTGATCCGGACGCTGCGGGAGCACGGCTTCGAGGTGGTCGCGGCCGTGGACAACGGTCCGGACCTGCGGCGCGCGCTGCACGAGCAGGAGCCGGACGTCGCGGTGGTGGACGTCCGGCTGCCGCCGTCCTTCACCGACGAGGGGCTGCGGGCCGCGCTGGAGGCGCGCCGCGCCCGCCCGGCCCTGCCGGTGCTGGTCCTCTCCCAGTACGTGGACCGGCTGTACGCGCGGGAGCTGCTGGCCGACGGTCGGGGCGCGATCGGCTATCTGCTGAAGGACCGGGTCACCCGCACCGAGCAGTTCGTGGACGCGGTGCGGACGGTCGCGGGCGGCGGCACGGTGATGGACCCGCAGGTGATCGCGAAGCTGCTGGCGCGCGGCGACGCCCGGGGCAGCACCGCCGAGCTGACGCCGCGCGAGCACGAGGTGCTGCGGCTGATGGCGGAGGGCCGCTCCAACGCGGCGATCACGCGTGCCCTGCACATCAGCGAGAGCGCCGTGGCCAAGCACACCGCGAGCATCTTCGCCAAGCTGCGGATCGAGTCCTCGGCCGACGACAACCGCCGGGTCCTCGCCGTCCTGGCCCACCTGGAACGCTGATCCGCGCGCGGCCCACGTGGAACGCCGATCCGCGCACGGTCCAGCCGGAACGCCGATCCGCGCGTGAAACGCCGATCCGCGTGCGTCACTTGACCTTCACACCGGTGTGAAGGTCGATGATGGCCCCATGACGACCTTCGATCCCCGCGCCCTGCTCGAAGCCGCCCGCCTCGGTGTGCTGGCCACGATCAAGTCCGACGGGCGGCCCCAGCTGTCGCCGGTCATGCCGTTCTACGACCGCGCCGCCGAGCGGCTGTACGTCTCGGTGACCGAGGGCCGCGCCAAGACGGCCAATCTGCGCCGCGACCCGCGCGCCGCCCTGGAGGTGACCCGGGCCGACGGCCGGGCCTGGGCCACCGCCGAGGGCACCGTCACCCTGATCGGGCCGGGAAACGACCCGAAGGGCCCCGAGGTGGAGGCCCTGGTCGACTACTACCGCCGGGCGGCCGGCGAGCACCCGGACTGGGACGAGTACCGGTCCGTGATGGTCGCCGACCGCAGGGTCCTGATGGTGCTCGCCGTCGACCACGTCTACGGCGAGCGACTGGGCTGACCCCGGACGGGCCCGTCCTGCGACCGGACGGGCCCGTCACGCGGCGGCCGGCCGGGGAGCCCGCCCCTCAGGCGCGGCCGGCCGCCCGCTGGGTGCGGCGGGCCAGGGAGTCGACGACCACGGCCGCGAGCAGCACCGCACCGGTGATCATGAACTGGATGGCGTTGCTCAGCCCCTGGATGTTCATCCCGGACTGGATCGAGCCGATCACCAGCGCACCGAGCAGCGCCGACCAGGTCGAGCCGCGTCCGCCGAACAGGCTGGTGCCGCCGATGACGCCGGCCGCGATGGCGTTCATCAGCAGGTTGCCGCCGCCGGAGGTCTGGCTCGCCGACTGGATCTGCGCGGCCAGGAACAGGCCGCCGACGGCCGCCATGGTGGAGCAGATGGTGAACACGCTGATCCGGATCCACGACACGTTGATACCGGCCCGCCGGGCGCCCTCGATGTTGCCGCCGAGGGCGAACACCTGCCGGCCGTAGGTGGTGCGCCGCAGTACGAAGTCCAGCACCACGATGAAGACCAGGAAGATCAGCAGGGCCAGCGGCAGGCCCTTGTACTGGTTGAGCGTGTAGGCGGCCAGGAAGGCGACCACCGCGATCGCCGCGGTGCGCAGCGCGATGTCCAGCACGGGACGGGACGGAACCCCGGCGGCCTGGCGCCGCCGGGCGTCCAGCACCGAGGCGCCGAGGAAGAGCAGCACGCCGATCACGGCCACCCCGTACGCGGCGGCCTGTGAGCTGTAGATGGTGCTGTAGAGCCGGGAGACGATGTCCTTGCCGGACAGGTTGACGGTGCCGTTGGCGCCCAGCACCTGGAGCATCAGGCCGTTCCAGCCGAGGTTGCCGGCCAGGGTGACGACGAAGGCCGGCACGCCGACCTTGGCGAAGAACACGCCCTGGATCAGGCCGACCACGGCGCCCCCGACCAGGGCGGAGAGCAGGGCCACCCACTGGTTGACGCCGTGGGTGACGTTCAGCACGGCGAAGATCGCCGCGCACAGGCCGCTGACCGAGCCGACCGAGAGGTCGATCTCGCCGAGCAGCAGCACGAACACCACGCCGATCGCGATCATGCCGGTGCCGACGATCTGCTGCGACAGGTTGGAGAGGTTCTGGGCGGACAGGAAGGAGCTGTTCAGGCTGCCGAAGACGGCCCAGATCACGATCAGCGCCAGCACCACCGGGAGCGAGCCCAGTTCGCCGCTGGTGATGCGGCGGCGGAACTCGCCCAGGTAGCCCTTGACGCCCTCCTGCCGCACGATCAGCCGCGGGTCGACGGCCGGGGTGGCCTCGGCGGCGACCGGCACGGGGGCGTTGACACCCCCCTTGGGCATGCTGTCTTCGGGGAGCGGGACATGGCGGTGCTCGTCGCCGCCGGGGGTCTGCTCGGTCATGGGGAGCCCTCCGTACCGCGGGCCTCCCGGCGGGTCACCGCGTTGTCCGTGGCGCCGGTGATGGCCGAGATGATCTCTTCCTGGCTGGTCCGGCGCTTGTCGAAGACGCCGTTGTTGCGGCCGAGCCGCAGCACCGCGACGGTGTCCGCGACGGCCATCACGTCGGCCATGTTGTGGCTGATCAGGATGACGCCGAGGCCCTGGTCGCGGAGCCGTTCGACCAGGTCGAGGACCTGGGCGGTCTGCTCCACGCCGAGGGCGGCGGTCGGCTCGTCGAGCATCACGACCTTCGGCGAGCCGACCAGCGCGCGGGCGATCGCGACCACCTGGCGCTGACCGCCGGACAGTGAGGCGACCGGGATCCGCACACTGGGGATGCGGATGGAGAGGGTGTCCAGCAGGGAGCGGGACCGCTTCTCCATCGCGACCTCGTCGAGCACGGCGAAGCGCCGGATCTCCCGGCCGAGGAAGAGGTTGCCGACGACATCGAGGTTGTCGCAGAGCGCCAGGTCCTGGTAGACCGTGGCGATGCCCAACTGCTGGGCGTCCTGGGGCCGGTGGACGCTGACCGGGCGGCCCTGCCACTCGATCGTGCCCTCGTCCGGCTGGTGCACCCCGGCGATGGACTTGACCAGGGTGGACTTGCCGGCGCCGTTGTCGCCGACCAGGGCCAGCACTTCGCCGGCGCGGACCTCCAGCTCGATGTCGGTGAGCGCCTGGACGGCGCCGAACCGCTTGGAGACCCCGCGCAGGGCCAGGACGGTCTCACCCGTCACGGTGACCAACTCCCTCGAACGGGTTGACGGGCACGGTTACTGGAGGCCCGCGGCCTTGCAGGCGTCCGCGTAGTCCGGGGTGCAGATCTGGTCCACGGTGTAGAGGCCGTCGGCCACCACGGTGGTCTTGATGTTGTCCTTGGTCAGGACGACCGGGGTGATCAGGTTGGCCGGGACCTGGTTGCCGCTGCCGTTGGTGACCGTGACCGGCACCAGCGCGGCGTCCAGCGGCTTGCCCTGGGCGAAGGTCACCGCCATCTGCGCCGCGATGTCGGTCTCCGGCTTGAACGGCTTGTAGATCGACATCGTCTGGGTGCCCGCCAGGATCCGCTGCACGCCGTCCAGCTGGGCGTCCTGGCCGGTGAGCGGCACGCTGAGGCCGGCCGCCTTGAGGGCGGTGGCGATGCCGGCGGCCATGCCGTCGTTGGCCGAGTAGACGCCGACCACATTGGGCCCGCCGATCGCGGTGATCGCGGCGGAGGCCTCCTGGTTGGCGTTGTTCGGGTCCCAGTTGGGGGTGTCGTACTCCTTGCCGATCTTCAGCTTGCCGTCGATCGCGCTGTGCGCGCCGGCCTTGAAGTCGGCCGCGTTGGGGTCGGTCGGCGAGCCGTTGATCATGATGATCGACCCGGAGCCGGCCTTGTCGCCGACGGCGGCGACCAGGGCCTCGCCCTGGAGCTGGCCGACCTTCTTGTTGTCGAAGGAGACGTAGGCGTCGACCGGGCCCTGCGCCAGGCGGTCGTAGGCGATCACCTTGACGCCCGCGTCGTGCGCCTTCTGGACGGAGGACTGGATCGACTTCGCGTCCACGGCGTCCAGGATCAGCACCTTGTCGCCCTTGGTGAGCGCGGTGTCGACCTGGGTCTGCTGGGTCGTGGCGTTCTCGTTCGCGTTGTAGTAGTCGATCTGCGCCTGCGGTGCCAGCTCCTTGATCTTCTGCTCGATCAGCGGCCGGTCGAACTGCTCGTAGCGGGTGGTCTTGGTCTCGGGCAGCAGCAGCCCGATCCGGACCGCGCCGACCGTGCTCCCGCCGCCGGCGGAACCGCTCGCGGAGCCGGACGAGCCGCCCCCGGAGGATTCCTTGGCGCTGCCGCACGAGGACAGCGCGAGACCGAGGGAAACCACTGCGGCGGCCGCGAGCGTGCGGCGAAGCCCGTTGTTCATGAGGATGCCTCTTCCGGTTGGACCCGCCCCGTTCTTCGGTCCCCCGCGTCCGAGTCTGCGAACTGCGGGCCGCCGCCACGATCGGAGCTGGGCCGAACGGGTAAGGCGGTCGCCTGCCGACGGGTCGGTCGTACCCGTCGGCAGGCGACCGCCTTACCCGTTCCCGGATCCTCAGCCGAAGTCGAGCGAGCCCGTCCGGGTGCGCTTGAGCTCGAAGAACGCCTTGTGCCCGGCCAGCAGCCGGACGCCGTCGAAGACCTGGACGGCCTCCTCGCCGCGCGGGATCGCGTTCAGCACCGGCCCGAAGAACGCGGTGCCGTCGACGTGGATGGTCGGGGTGCCGACCTCCTCGCCGACCGGGTCCATGCCCGCGTGGTGGCTGCGGCGCAGCGCCTCGTCCCACTCGGTGCCGTGCGCGGCCTCGGCGAGCTCCTCCGGCAGGCCGGCCTCGGCCAGCGCCTCGCGGAGCAGCTTGTCGTCGACCTCCCGGTCCTCGACGTGCAGCCGGGTGCCGAGCGCGGTGTAGAGGTCGCGCAGCACCCCGACGCCGTGCTGCTCGGCGGCGGCGATGCAGACCCGGACGGGGCCCCAGCCGGTGGTGAGCAGCCGCTCGTAGCGCTCGGGCAGGCCCTCGCGGCCCTCGTTGAGCACGGACAGGCTCATCACCCGGAACGTCAGGTCGAGGTCCCGGTGCTTCTCCACCTCCAGGATCCAGCGGGAGGTGATCCAGGCGAACGGGCAGATCGGGTCGAAGTAGAAGTCCACGGTGTTGGTCGCGGCACCGGCACCGGCGGCGGTACCGGAGTCGGCGGCGGTACCGGAGTCGGCGTTGGCATCGGCATTGGCGTCGGCATTGGCAGCTGTAGTGGTCACCCGGCCGAGCCTAGGGGCGTGCCGGACCGCTCGGAAGGGCCGGTCCGGTGCGGTTTTCCTGGGCCACTCGCGGATCCGGCCGCCGCGACCCGCCCGGGCCGCTCCTTCGCTCCAACAGGTGAAGGGACGTCACCGTCCGTATCCGGAGGCTTGATCCGGATCGGTGAACCGCTACCGCCGGTCGGGTGAAGGAGGGCCTCCGGGTGTTTCCGATCTTGGACGGATATGCTGCCGCCCCGTCAGGCCCTCGCGAAGCCCTCGCGACGGGCGGTACGGAACGAGGGCGGGAGCCGACAAGATGATGGGACCGGCGCATTCACTGTCCGGCGCGGCGGCATGGCTGGGCGCGGGAGCGATCGCGGCGGGCATGGGCGAACCGATGCCCTGGCCGGTGCTGCTCGCGGGGACGCTGATCTGTGCGGGCGCCGCCCTGGCGCCGGACCTCGACCACAAGGCGGCGACCATATCCCGGGCGTTCGGCCCGGTCTCGCGGATCCTCTGCGAGGTGATCGACAAGCTTTCCTACGCCGTCTACAAGTCGACCCGCGGCAAGCGGGACCCGCGCCGCACCGGCGGCCACCGCACGCTGACCCACACCTGGGTCTGGGCGGCGCTCTGCGGTGCGGGCGCGTCGGCCGTCGCCGTCTACGGCGGACGGTGGGGCGTGCTCGGGGTGCTCTTCGTGCACATGGTGCTGGCGATCGAGGGACTGCTGTGGCGCCAGGCCCGGGTCTCCAGTGACGTCCTGGTCTGGCTGCTCGGCGCGGCCGGCGCCTGGATGCTGACGGACGTCCTGGACAAGCCGGGCAACGGCGCGCTCTGGCTGTTCGACCAGCCGGGGCAGGAGTACCTGTGGATCGGCCTGCCGATCACCCTCGGCGCGCTGGTGCACTGCCTGGGCGACGCGCTCACCGTCTCCGGCTGCCCGGTGCTGTGGCCGATCCCGATCGGCCGCAAGCGCTGGTACCCGATCGGCCCGCCGAAGGGGATGCGCTTCCGGGCCGGCAGCTGGGTGGAGCTCAAGGTGCTGATGCCGGTCTTCATGGGCGCCGGCGGTCTGTGCGCGGTGGGTGCGCTGGGCTACTTCGGCTGAGCGTCTGAGCGTCTGAGCGCCTGAGCGCCTGAGCGCTTGAACGGACGCGCGACCGCGCGCGACCGCGCGCGACAGGGCCCCGCACCGGGGGAGCGACTCCCGGTGCGGGGCCCTGTCGCGTCTGCGCCTACGGGGGCAGTGCTTGCGTTGGATACCCCCTAGGGGTATAAATGGGCTCGTGGCGCAGGGATACCCGCTGGGGGTATCCGGAACTGCCGCCGACACCAATGGAGGAATCCCATGTCCTGCTGCTCCACCGAAGGCACCTGCTCGACCGGCGCCGAGGCCGTCGATGTCGCCGTGGACGCCGTCGCCCAGGGCGATGCCCCTGCCGCCGAGGCCGACGCCGACCGCGTTCCCGCCCAGCGGGCCTGAAATCCCGGCGGGTCCGGGGTTAGAACCCCCAGGGGGTATCGGCCCCGGACCCGGATCCGATGGACAACGAGCACGAGGAGCTCAGATGACCACCCAGGCACCCGCCTCCACCGAGGTGGAACTCCGGATCGGCGGCATGACCTGCGCCTCGTGCGCCGCCCGGATCGAGAAGAAGCTCAACCGCATGGACGGGGTCACCGCCACCGTCAACTACGCCACCGAGAAGGCCAAGGTCGCGTTCGGGCCGGACGTGAGCGTCGCCGACCTCGTTGCCACCGTCGAGGCCACCGGCTACACGGCCGCCCCGCCCCGACCGGCCACCACCGCCCCCGCCGGCCCCGTGAGCGACCGCGCCGACGACCATGCCGGCGACCACGCCGACGGTTCCGCCGCGGACGAGCTCGCCCCGCTGCGGCAGCGGCTGATCACCGCGGTCGTCCTGGCCGTCCCCGTGGTCGCGATGGCGATGGTCCCCGCCCTCCAGTTCGACAACTGGCAGTGGCTCTCGCTCACCCTCGCCGCGCCCGTCGTCACCTACGCCGCCTGGCCGTTCCACCGCGCCGCCTGGACCAACCTCAAGCACGGCGCCGCGACCATGGACACCCTGGTCTCGCTCGGCACCGGCGCCGCGTTCCTGTGGTCCCTGTGGGCGCTGTTCCTCGGCCACGCGGGCATGCCCGGGATGCGGCACGGCTTCGAGTTCACCGTCGCCCGGGGCGACGGCTCGTCCAGCATCTACCTGGAGGCCGCCGCCGGGGTCACCGCCTTCATCCTGGCCGGGCGCTGGTTCGAGGCCCGCTCCCGGCGACACCGTCACCGGCGCCACCGTGAACGCCGGCGGCCGGCTCGTGGTGGAGGCCACCCGGGTCGGCGCCGACACCAGGCTCGCCCGGATGGCCCAGCTGGTCGAGGACGCCCAGAACGGCAAGGCCGCCGCCCAGCGGCTCGCCGACCGGATCTCCGCCGTCTTCGTACCGATCGTGATCGCGCTGGCCCTCGCCACCCTCGGCTACTGGCTCGCCACCGGGGAGGGCTGGACGGCCGCCTTCACCGCGGCCGTGGCGGTGCTGATCATCGCCTGCCCGTGCGCCCTGGGCCTGGCCACCCCGACCGCGCTGATGGTCGGCACCGGCCGCGGCGCCCAGCTCGGCATCCTGATCAAGGGCCCCGAGGTGCTGGAGAACACCCGCCGGGTCGACACCGTCGTGCTCGAC
>NZ_JODS01000049.1 GCF_000718025.1 Kitasatospora purpeofusca | reverse complement strand
CTCCGCCTCCCCTCCACCCTCGTCTTCGACTACCCCACCCTCACCACCCTCGCCCACCACCTCGACCAACACATCCAAGGCACCACCACCACCCACACCCCCACCACCCACACCCCCACCACCGACCACGACCCCATCGTCATCGTCGGCATGGCCTGCCGTTACCCCGGCGACATCACCTCCCCCCAGGGCCTCTGGCGGGCCGCCCTGGACGGCGCGGACGTCATCTCGGACTTCCCCACCGACCGCGGCTGGGACCTCGCCAACCTCTACGACCCCGACCCGGACGCCGTCGGCCGCACGTACACGCGCAAGGGCGGATTCCTCCAGGACGCCGCCGTGTTCGAGCCGGAGTTCTTCGGCATCAGCCCGCGCGAGGCCACCGCGATGGACCCGCAGCAGCGCCTGCTGCTGGAAACCTCCTGGGAAGCCCTGGAGCGCGCCGGCATCGACCCCGCCACCCTGCGCGGCAGCCGCACCGGTGTCTTCGCCGGCCTGATGGCGTGGCGTCCGGGCGGATCTCCTACCTGCTGGGCCTGGAGGGCCCGGCGATGACGGTGGACACCGCCTGCTCCTCCTCGCTCGTCGCCCTGCACCTGGCCGCCCAGGCGCTGCGCAACGGCGAATGCACGCTCGCCGTCGCGGGCGGCGTGACGGTGATGTCCACGCCCACCACCTTCGTGGAGTTCGCCCGCCAGCGCGCCATGTCCCCCGACGGCCGCTGCAAGGCCTTCTCCGACGACGCCGACGGCGCCGGCTGGTCCGAGGGCGTCGGCATGCTCGTCGTCGAACGCCTCTCCGACGCGCGACGCAACGGCCACCAGGTGCTGGCCGTCGTCCGGGGCTCCGCCGTCAACCAGGACGGCGGCAGCAACGGCCTCACCGCGCCCAACGGGCCCGCCCAGCAGCGGGTGATCCAGGACGCGCTGGCCAGTGCGCGGCTGACCGGCGCGGACGTGGACGTCGTGGAGGCGCACGGCACCGGTACCGCGCTCGGCGACCCGATCGAGGCGCAGGCCCTGCTGGCCACCTACGGCCAGGGCCGCGACGCCGAACACCCGCTCTGGCTCGGCTCGTTGAAGTCCAACCTCGGCCACACCCAGGCCGCCGCCGGCGTCGCGGGCATCATCAAGATGGTCCAGGCGATGCGCCACGGCGTGATGCCGCGCACCCTGCACGCCGACACCCCCTCCCACCACGTGGACTGGGAGTCCGGCGCCGTCAGCCTGCTCACCGAGCAGCGCGACTGGCCCGAACTCGACCGCCCGCGCCGCTCCGCCGTCTCCTCCTTCGGCATCAGCGGCACCAACGCCCACGTCATCCTGGAAGCCGCCCCCGAGGAGCCGGCGGGCACGCCGGCCCAGGAGGGGCCCGAGGCCGCCCCGGCGGTCGCCTGGGCACTGTCGGCGAAGTCCCCGGACGCGCTGCGCCGGCAGGCCGGCCGCCTGCTGGAGCGGCTCACCGACGGGACCGACGGCTCCGGCCCCGACCCGCGCGACGTCGCGCACACCCTGGCCGTGGGCCGGGCGGTGCTGGACCACCGCGCCGTGCTCCTGGGCACCGGGCGCGAGGAACTGACCGGCGCGCTGGCCGCCCTCGCCCGCGGCGAGGAGAGCCCCGCCGTCGTCTCCGGCCGCACGGGTGCCGCCGGCGCCGGCGGCCTGGCGATGGTGTTCTCCGGCCAGGGCTCGCAGCGGGCCGGGATGGGCCGGGAGCTGTACGAGCGGTACCCGGTGTTCGCCGAGGCGTTCGACGCCGTCTGCCGGGCGGTGGACGAGCAGCTCCACGGCTACGCCGAACACCCGCTGCGCGACGTGGTGTTCGCCGAGGCCGGCACCCCGGTGGCGGCGCTGCTGAACCAGAGCATGTACACCCAGACCGGCCTGTTCGCGCTGGAGGTGGCGCTGCTCGCGCTGCTGGAGGAGCGCGGGGTGACGCCCGACTACGTCATGGGCCACTCGCTGGGCGAGATCACCGCGGCGTACGCGGCGGGCGTGCTCACGCTGCCCGACGCCTGCGCCCTGGTGGCCGCCCGCGGCCGGCTGATGCAGGCCCTGCCGACGGGCGGGGCGATGGTCGCGATCGAGGCCTCGGAGCAGGAGGCCGAGGCGCACATCGCCGGGGCCGGTCTGGCCGACGCGGTCGGGATCGCCGCCGTCAACGGGCCGCTGGCCGTGGTGGTCTCGGGCGACGAGGAGGCGGCCGTCGCGGTCGCCGAGCACTTCCGGGCCGCCGGGCACCGGGTACGGCGGCTGTCGGTGTCGCACGCCTTCCACTCGCACCGGATGGACGCGATGCTCGACGGGTTCGCCGAGGTGCTGGCGGGCCTGACCTTCCGGGCGCCGCTGATCCCGGTGGTGTCGAACGTCACCGGCGGCCTGATCGACGCCGAGCGGTTCGGCACGCCGCAGTACTGGGTGGACCACGTCCGCGGGGCGGTGCGCTTCGCCGACGGGGTGCGCTGCCTGGCCGGACACGGCATCACCGCCTTCCTGGAGGTCGGGCCCGAGGCCGTGGTGACGCCGATGGTGCACGCCACCCTCGACGAGGAGCTCGGCCGGGACGGATTCGTCGCGGTGGCCGCGCTCACCGCCGGCCGGCCGGAGCCGCTCGCGCTCACCCAGGCGCTGGCCCGGCAGTTCGTGGCGGGCGTGCCGGTGCCGTGGGAGCGGACCGTGCCCGGCGGCCGTCTGGTCGAGCTGCCCGGACACGTCTTCGCGGGGCAGCGCTACTGGCAGGACGCGGTCGGCTCGACGGCCGGCCTCCAGGCCGCCGGCCTGCACGCCACCCGGCACCCGCTGCTCGGCGCCGCCGTCCACCTGCCGGACGGCCAGGCCGTGCTCACCGGCCGGGTGCTGCCCGGCTCGCACCCCTGGCTCGCCGACCACGCGGTCGACGGGACGGTGCTGCTGCCCGGCACGGC
Source organism: Kitasatospora purpeofusca (assembly GCF_000718025.1). Lineage (GTDB taxonomy): Bacteria > Actinomycetota > Actinomycetes > Streptomycetales > Streptomycetaceae > Kitasatospora > Kitasatospora purpeofusca. Next base: position 47,725 of record NZ_JODS01000049.1, on the reverse strand, counting down.
CTTCCTCGACCTCGCGCTGCACGCCGCCGACGCGGTGGGCTGCCGGCTGGTGGAGGAACTGACCCTGGAGGCGCCGCTGGTCCTGCCGACGGAGGCCGCCGTGTACCTCCAGGTCGCGGTCGGCGCCGCGGACGAGGCGGGCCGCCGGTCCGTCACCGTGCACTCCTCGGCCTCGCCGGCCTCGGCCACCGAGCCCTCGGTCCGGCACGCGACCGGTGTGCTGTCCTCCGCGCCCGCACAGCCCGCCGGGGCGTGGCCCTGGCCGCCGGCCGACGCCCGGCCGGTCCCGGTCGAGGGGCTGTACGAGGAGCTCGCGGGGCGCGGCTACGGCTACGGCCCGGTGTTCCAGGGCCTGCGGGCCGCCTGGACGACCTCCGACGCCCTCTACGCGGAGGTCGAACTCCCTTCCCGGCCGGACGGGTTCGGGATCCACCCGGCCCTGCTCGACGCGGCCCTGCACGCCGTGACGCTCGGCGTCCCGTCGCTCGGCGGGACGGAGAGCACCGCGGGCGCCGCCGGCGCCGGGCGGCCGCTGCTGCCGTTCTCCTGGGCCGGGGTCTCGCTGGAGGCCTCCGGGGCGACGGCGGTCCGGGTGCGGCTCGCCGCCGCCGGTGACGACACCGTCGCGCTCACCGCCGTCGACACCACCGGCCGGCCGGTGATCACCGTGGACGCCCTGACGCTGCGCCGGATGTCCGCGACCGCCCCGGACCGGGACGGCGGGCTGCACCTGCGCTGGCGGGCCGTCCCGGCCGGGCGGCCGGGCTCCGCGCCGGCCGACGTCACCGTCGCCATGGTCGCCCCCGGCGGCGACCTGCGGGCCAGGCTGACCGAGGTCCTGGTGCAGACGCAGAAGTTCCTGACCGTGTCCGGGTCGGTCGACGGCCGGCTCGCCGTGGTCACCCAGGGGACGATGGCGGAGCGGCCCGACCCGGTCACCGCCGCCGTCTGGGGCCTGCTGCGCTCGGCCCAGGCCGAGAACCCCGACCGGATCCTGCTGATCGACGTCGACACCTGGTCGGAGGAGGCGTTCGCGCTGGCCGTCGACTCGGGCGAGCCCCAGGTGGCCGTCCGCGGCCGGCAGGTACTGGTGCCCCGGCTGAGCCGTTCCGCCCCACCTGCTGCTGCTCAGCCGCAGCGGCACCGCCGCACCCCAGGACCTCCTGGACACCGGGGCGCACATCACCGTACGGGCCTGCGACGTCGCCGACCGGGAACAGCTGGCGGCGGTGCTGCGGGAGATCCCGGAGGAGTTCCCGCTGACCGCCGTCGTCCACACCGCCGCCTTCGTCCTCTTCTCCTCCGCCGCCGGCGTCCTCGGCTCCGCAGGACAGGCCAACTACGCCGCCGCCAACGCCTACCTCGACGCCCTGGCACAGCAGCGGCACGCCGCCGGACTCCCCGCCACCTCCCTCGCCTGGGGCCTCTGGGCGGAGGCGAGCGGGATGACGGAGGGCCTGGCGGCGACCGACCTGGGCCGGATCGCCCGGACGGGTCTGCGGCCGACCTCGACCGAGGAGGGGCTGGCGGCGTTCGACCGGGCCCTGCTCGGCACCCGGCCGGTGGTCGTCCCGGTCGCCGTCGACCCGGCGGCGCTGGACGCGGACAGCGCGCCACCGCTGCTGCGGGACCTGGTACCGGCGCCCCGTCGCCGGGCGGCCGCGGCGGGAGCCGCCGCCGTCGCCGAGGAGACCCTCGCGGACCGGCTGCGCGGGCTCTCGCCCGAGCAGCGGCACGAGCTGGTGCTCGGTCTGGTCCTGGCGGACGTGGCACATGTCCTCGGTTACGGGGACGCCCACGGTGTCTCCCCCGAGGGTGCCTTCCGCGATCTCGGCTTCGACTCGCTGACCGCCGTCGAACTGCGCAACCGGATCAACGACCGGACCGGCCTGAAGCTGGGCGTGACGGCGGTGTTCGACCACCCCAGCCCGCGCGAACTGGCGGACCATCTGCTCGACCGCCTCGCCCCGCCGCCCGCCGAAGCCGCGGACGCCGGGGAGCCGGACTACGAACGGGTGCTGGCCGACCTGGCCAGGATCCGCACGCACCTCGCCGCGCTGGACCTCACCGGCGCCCAGCGCACCACCCTGACCGAGACCCTGCGCGACCTGTCGGAGCCGTGGAGCGGCGGCCCGTCCGGGACCGCGGTCGAGGATCCGGCCGGCCTCGCCTCGGCCAGCGCCGCCGAAGTCCTCGACTTCGTGACCAACAGCCTCGGCATCTCCGTGTCCGGCGACGAAGCCCCCACCGACCTGATCTGAGAGTGAGCCCATGCCCACCGAAGAAGAACTGCTGAAGTACCTCAAGGCGGTCTCCGAGGAGCTGCACGCCACTCGGGGCCGGTTGCAGGCGGCCGAGAGCCGGCGGCACGAGCCGGTGGCGATCGTCGGCATGAGCTGCCGGCTGCCCGGCGGCGTGTCCTCCCCCGACCACCTCTGGGACATCGTGGTCAAGGGCGAGGACGTGATCGGCGAGTTCCCGGCCGACCGCGGCTGGGACGTCGACGCCCTGTACGACCCGGAGCCGGGGAAGAGCGGGCGGACCTACACCCGCTCCGGTGGATTCCTGCACGACGCCGCCGACTTCGACCCGGCGTTCTTCGGGATCACCCCGCGCGAGGCGCACGGCATCGATCCGCAGCAGCGGCTGATGCTGGAGGCGTCCTGGCAGGCGCTGGAGAGCGCCGGGATCAACCCGCAGACCCTGAAGGGCACCCGGACCGGTGTCTTCGCCGGGTCGTTCCACCACGACTACGACCCCGGCGGCGGCAGCGTCGGCAGCCTGGTGTCCGGGCGGGTCTCCTACCACCTGGGGCTCCAGGGTCCGGCCGTCACGGTGGACACGGCGTGCTCCTCCTCGCTGGTCGCCCTGCACCAGGCGGTGCAGTCGCTGCGCGAGGGCGAGTGCACGCTGGCGCTGGCGGGCGGGGTGACGGTGCTGTCGACCGCCGGCGTCTTCGTCGAGTTCTCCCGTCAGCGCGGGCTCGCCGCCGACGGCCGCTGCAAGTCCTACGCGACGGCCGCGGACGGCACCGGCTGGGGCGAGGGCGTCGGCGTGCTGGTGCTGGAGCGCCTCGCCGACGCCGAGCGGCTGGGGCACCGGGTGCTGGCGGTGGTGCGCGGTTCGGCGGTCAACCAGGACGGCGCGAGCAACGGCCAGACCGCGCCCAACGGCCCCGCCCAGCAGCGGGTGATCCAGGACGCGCTGGCCGGTGCTCGGCTGACGCCGGCCGAGGTGGACCTCGTCGAGGGCCACGGCACCGGCACCACGCTGGGCGACCCGATCGAGGCGCAGGCCCTGCTGGCCACCTACGGCCAGGGCCGCGACGCCGAACACCCGCTATGGCTCGGCTCGTTGAAGTCCAACCTGGGCCACACCCAGGCCGCCGCCGGCGTCGCGGGCGTCATCAAGATGGTCCAGGCGATGCGCCACGGCGTGATGCCCCGCACCCTGCACGTGGACGAGCCGACCCGGTTCGTCGACTGGACCGCCGGGGAGGTCAGGCTCCTGGAGGAGAACCGGCCGTGGCCCGAGCTGGACCGGCCGCGCCGCTCCGCCGTGTCCTCGTTCGGCTACAGCGGCACCAACGCGCACGTCATCCTGGAGGCCGCCCCCGAGCCGGCCGCCGCACCCGGCGGGACCGCGGCGGGTTCGGCGGACCCGGGCGGCGGTGCGCTGCCGTGGGTGCTGTCGGCCCGGAGCGAGGCCGCGCTGACCGAGCAGGCCGCGCATCTGCTGGAGCGGATCACCGACGGGACGGGACCCGACGCGCGCGACGTCGCGTTCACCCTGACCGCCGGCCGCGCCCTCTTCGACCACCGGGCCGTCGTGGTCGGCCGTACCGCCGCCGAACTCGCCGAGCGACTGCAGGAGTTCGTCTCCACCGGCGACTCCGGGGGTGTCGTCACCGGCCGGACCGCCCCGACCGGAACGGTGTTCGTGTTCCCGGGCCAGGGTTCGCAGTGGATCGGCATGGCACGTGAACTCCTGGAGTTCTCACCGGTGTTCGCCGAGAAGATGACCGAGTGCGCGTTCGCGCTGGAGCCGTTCACCGACAGCTGGTCGCTGCTCGACGTGGTCCGCGACGACAACAAGGACGCCCTCGACCGGGTCGACGTCGTCCAGCCCGTGCTGTTCGCCGTCATGGTCTCGCTGGCCGAACTCTGGCGCTCCCTGGGCGTCAAGCCCGCCGCCGTCGTCGGCCACTCCCAGGGCGAGATCGCCGCCGCCCACGTCGCCGGCGCCCTCACCCTGGACGACGCCGCACGGATCGTCGCCCTACGCAGCCGCGCCATCGTCCGCCTCTCCGGCCGCGGCGGCATGCTCTCCGTCCTCGCCCCCCAGGAACAGATCACCCCCTACCTCACCGCCGGTCTGCAGATCGCCGTCGTCAACGGCCCCGAACAGGTCGTCGTCTCCGGCACCCCCGAGGAACTCCACCGTCACCGGCGAAGCCATCGACACCGCCACCATGGACGCCGCCTACTGGTTCACCAACCTGCGCGAAACCGTCCGCTTCGACACCGCCCTCACCACTCTCCTCACCACCGGCCACCGCGTCTTCGTCGAGACCAGCCCCCACCCGGTGCTGCTCGGTGCGGTGGCCCAGAACGCCGGCCACCACCGGATCGCCGGAGTGACGGCCGTCGGCACGCTGCGCCGCCAGGAGCACGAGCCCGCGCAACTGCTACGGAGCGCGGCGGAGGTGTTCGCCGTCGGCGTGGACGTCGACTGGACGCCCTGGACCGGTGCGGGCCGACTGACCGACCTCCCCACCTACGCCTTCCAGCACCGGCGGTTCTGGCAGCCCGCCGCCGCCACGGCCACCGATGTCGGCACGGCCGGGCTGGGCCCCGTGCGGCACCCGCTGCTCGGCGCCGCGCTGCCGCTGGCCGGTGGCGACGACCTCGTCCTGACCGGGCGGATCTCCCGGACCGGCCACCCCTGGCTGGCGGACCACGGTGTCTTCGGGGCCGTCCTCCTGCCCGGCACCGCGTTCGTCGAACTCGTGCTCAGGGCGGGCGAGGAGATCGGCCTGCGGGCCGTGCGCGAGCTGACCCTGCACGCGCCGCTGCCGCTCCCCGAGCACGGCGAGGTGGACCTCCAGGTGCAGGTGGGCGCGGCGGACGGGCGCGGTGTGCGGCCGGTCGACGTCTACGCCCGGCCGCGCCGCTCCGACGGTGCGCCGGAGTGGACCCATTACGCGAGCGCCCTCCTGACCGGCGAGGAGGCCGACCAGGCCGCCGAGACCTCGGAGACCCCGAAGCCCGAGGCGGCGTGGCCGCCCGCCGGGGCCCAGCGGCTGGACGTGGACGCCCACCACGACGCGATGGCCGCCCTCGGACTGGAGTACGGCCCGGCCTTCCAGGGCCTGTCCGACGTCTGGCGGTCCGGGGACGCGATCCTCGCGCAGGTCACCCTGCCGGGCCGGCAGGCGGAGGAGGCCGCCGCGTTCGGCGTGCACCCCGCCCTGCTGGACGCGGCCCTTCAGGCGGCGGCGGTGGACACGGCGGACGGCCCGGCGCCGCTGCCGTTCTCCTTCGGGTCGGTCGCCCTGTACGGCCGGGGGGCGAGCGAGGCGCGGGTGCGGATCACGCCCGCCGGTCCGGACACCTTCACCGTGGAGCTGGCCGACCGCTCCGGGGCGCCGCTCGTGCGGATCGACTCGCTGCTGGTCCGTCGGGTGACGGCGGGTGAGCTCGCCACCGGGGAGGGCGGCAGCACGGCGCTGCTGTCCGTCGCCTGGTCCCCGCTGGACACCGCGCCCGACACCCACGGCACCGCCACCGCCACCGATGCCGATGCCGATGCCGGTGAGGAGCCGACGCTGCTGGTGGTCGGCGACGGCCCGGCGGAGGCGGACGGGCCCGCCCGGGCCCGGGCGGTGCTGGACCGGACCCTGGAGCAGCTGCGCGAGTGGCTGGCCCAGGACAGGCCGGCCGGGGCGCGCCTGGTCGTGGTGACCCGCCGCGCGGTGCCCACCGGCGCCGAACCGGACGACGCCGCCGTCCACCTGGACCACGCTCCGGTGTGGGGTCTGGCCCGGGCGGCCCGGGCGGAGAACCCGGGCCGGATCGTCCTGGTCGACGTCGACGCGGACGCCGCGGAACCGGTCGACGAGGCGGCGGTGCACGCGGCCGTGCGGTCGGGCCGCCCCGAACTCGCCCTGCGGGGCGGGCGGGTGTACGCGCCGGAGCTACGCCGCGGCAGGGCCGAGCCGGCCGGCGACCCGGCGGCGGCGCTGGGCACCGGCACCGTGCTGATCACCGGCGGGACGAGCGGTCTGGGCGCGCAGGTGGCCCGGCACGCCGCCGCGCTGGGCGCCCGCCACCTGCTGCTGCTCTCCCGGCGCGGCCCCGGCGCCGAGGGTGCCGAGGAGCTGCGGGCGGAACTCACGGCCGCCGGGGCGCGGGTCACCGTGCGGGCCTGCGACGTGGCCGACCGGGAGCAGCTGGCGGCGGCGCTGCGGGAGATCCCGGAGGAGTTCCCGCTGACCGCCGTCGTGCACTCCTCCGGTGTGCTGCGCGACGGGCTGCTCGGTTCGATCGGCGCGGACGACCTGGACGCGGTGCTGCGGCCGAAGGTCGACGCGGTCTGGCACCTGCACGAGCTGACCGCCGGGGCGCGGCTGTCCGCGTTCGTGGCCTTCTCCTCGGTCGCGGGTGTGCTGGGCGGCGCCGGGCAGGGCGGCTACGCGGCCGCGAACGCCTTCCTCGACGCCCTGATGCAGCAGCGCCGCCGCACCGGCCGGCCCGGTCTGTCGGTGGCCTGGGGCCTGTGGGCCGAGGCCACCGGGATGACCGGGCACCTCGACGAGGCGGACCTGGAGCGGATCAACCGCGGCGGGATCACCGCGCTCGGCACCGCGCAGGGTCTCGGTCTGCTGGACGCCGCGCTGACCGGCGACCCGGGCGACGGGCTGCTGCTCGCGGTGGCCCTGAACGAGCCGGTGCTGCGCGCGACCGGGCCGGACCTGCTGCCGCCGCTGCTGGCCGGGCTCTTCCCGCCGCGCCGGCGGGCCGGGGCGCGGCGGGCCGCCGGGTCGGCCGGATCCGCCGGGCGTCCGGCGCTCGACTCCCGGGAGGCGACGGTGGACCGGCTGCGCTACCGGTTCGCCCGCACCATGGGGTTCGACACGGCGGAGCTGGACGTCGCCGCGTCGCTGGTCGGCCAGGGCCTGGACTCGGTGATGGCCATGCAGATCCGCGGCCTCGTCGAGTCGGACTTCGGGCAGACGCTGCCGGTCGCCTCGATGTTCAACGGCGCCAGCGTGGAGAGCATCGCCGACCGGCTGATGGCCGGGGCCGGCGAGGCCGGGCCGGCCGGCGCCGAGGGGAGCGAGGCGGACCGGGAGGCGCCGGAGCTCGTCCGCCACCCGGCCACCCGGGACGTGGTCCGGCTGCTCCGCGCGGAGCAGCAGGGCACCCCGGGCGTCACCCACCACATCGGGCTGGCCGTGCAGTTGTCCGCCCCGACCACGCCGGAGCGGCTCGCCGCAGCGGTCGCCGCCCTGGCGGGACGGCACGCCGCGCTGCGGACGGCGATCGTGCCGGACGCCGAGCACGGGCAGCAGCTGGAGGTGCGGCGCGGCGTCCCCGACGGGCTGCTGCGCTGGTCGGCGGTGGCCGAGGACACCAGCGTCGACGACCGGCTGCGCGAGCTGATGGAGTCGCCGTTCGACCTCGCGACGGCCTCGCTGTGGCGGTTCGAACTGCTCGCCCGCCCCTCCGGGGAGCAGGTGCTGGTCTTCGGCGCGCACCACGCGGTCTCCGACCTGGCGTCGCTGATGGTGGTGGCGCACGAGCTGGACGCGGGCCTCGGCACGGACCGGGACACCGGCCCGGACACCGCGCCCGCCGTCGTCTCCAACCGGGACATCGACCTGCTGCTGCGCGCCCAGGCGGCGCGCCCGGACGGGGACCGCAACCCCTCGTCCGACTGGCGCGCCGACTTCACCGGCGCGCGGCGGCTGGACCTCGAACTGGCCCACCCCCGCCCGGCACAGCGGTCCTACCGGTCCGCCACCCACCTGGTGGAGCTGCCGGCCGAGCTCCAGGAGCGGGTGGCCGCCGCCGCGACGGGGCTGGGCATCACGCCCGCCGCGTTCTGGCTCGGCGCGCTGACCGTGCACCTCGCCCGGCTGCGGGAGCGCGACCGCTTCGTGCTGGCCGTGCCGGTGGACACCCGGCTGCACGTGGGCGCCCTCGACGCGGTCGGCTACTTCGGCCTGCCGATCCCGTACGCGGCCGAGGTCGGGGCCGGCGAGTCCGCCGCCGAGGTGCTGCGGCGCACCGACGGCCGGCTGACCCGGGTGCTGGAGCAGGGCGTCACCTTCTTCGACGTGATGTCCGCCCTGGTCGAGGAGGGGCTGTACCGCAAGGACGCGCCCCTGGTCGAGGTCTACTTCAACTACATGCCGCCCCAGGCCGGCGCGTCGGGGGGCCTGCGGATCCTGCCGGCCGGCACCGGCTGGTCCGACCTGGACCTGATGGTCACCGTGATGCCGGGGCTGGGCAAGGTCGGCCTGGAGTACAACGCCGACGTCCTCGACGACGCGAGCTGCGCCGAGCTCGGCCGGGGTCTGCTGGCCCTCGCCGCCGACATCACCGAGTCCCCCGACACCCTCGTCGCGATACCGGAGAGCACCGACGTGAGCACCGAACCCGTTCCGGCCGGACAGGTCGCCGTCGCCGCGACCTTCGCCCTCGGCAACCTCCCGGCGATGCTGGGGGTGGCGCTGGAGGACGGCGCCGCCGAGGGCGGCCCCCTCGCCGTCGCCGAGGCGCCCTACCACCAGGTGCTGGCGAGCCTGCACGACCCGGGCAGCGTGCTCGCCGAGCCGGCCACGGTGGCCGGGCTGGTGCTGCTGCGCCCGGGTGACCTGGTCCGCTTCGCCCCGGGCGACGAGCAGTTGCTCGACCAGCTGGCCGAGGAGTACCCGGCCGCGCTGGCCGCCCTCGCCGAGCGGACCCGCAAGCCGCTGGTGGTGGCCTTCCTCCCGGAGCGGTCGCCGGACGAGCGGCTGCGCGGGTGGGAGCGGCGGGTCGCGGAGCGGCTGGCCGACCGGCCGGGCGTCGCGGTGCTGGACTCGGACCTCTGGCTGGAGGACTTCCCGCCGGACGAGGTCTTCGACGACCACACCGACCAGCTCGCCCACCTGCCGTTCCAGGAGGAGTTCCAGGCCGTGGTGGCGCTCCAACTGGCCGACCTGGTCGGGACGGTGCGCCGCCGGGCGCCCAAGGTGATCGTGGTCGACGGCGACGAGACGCTGTGGAGCGGCATCGCCGGCGAGGCCGGGCCGGAGAACGTCGACCTGACCGGGGCCCGCGAGTTGCTGGCCCGGCGGCTGCTCCAGTGGCGGTCCGCCGGGGTGCTGCTCGCCCTGGTCTCCAACAACGACGAGGCGACGGTGCACGCCGTCCTCGACCGGCCGGACAGCCTGCTGCGCCGCGAGCACTTCGCCGCGATCTCGGCGGCCTGGGAGCCCAAGTGGACCCGGATCGCGCGGATCGCGGAGGAGCTGCGGCTGGGCCTGGACAGCTTCCTGTTCCTCGACGACAACCCGGTGGAGATCGCCGGGGTGCGCGCCCAGCTGCCCGAGGTGCTCTGCCTCACCTGCCCGCCGGCGGCCGAACTCGACGGGTTCGTGCACCGGTTGTGGCCGATGACGCCGATCGCGGCGACGGCCGAGGACGCCGCCCGGGCTGCGTTCTACCAGCAGGAGCAGGTGCGCGACGAGGCCCGCGCCCAGTTGGGCTTCGCCGAGTTCCTGGAGAACCTGAAGCTCGAACTCGACATCGTGCCGGTGTCCGCCGAGAGCGCCGAGCGGACCGTCCAGCTCAGCCGTCGCACCAACCAGTTCAACCTGCGGCCGCAGCCGCTGGACGCGGCCGGGCTGGACCGGCTGCGGCAGGACGGCGGCGAGGTCTGGACGGCGACCGCCCGCGACCGCTTCGGCGAGTACGGGCAGATCGGCGTCCTGGCGGTCCGGCCGGACGGGGACGCGCTCGAACTGGTGGCCTGGATGATGAGCTGCCGGGTGCTCGGCCGCGGGGTCGAGGACCGGCTGCTGCAGTGGCTCGCCGACCGGGCGGAGGCCCTCGGCCTGGACGCCGTGCGGCTCGTCGCCGACCACACGCCCCGCAACATCCCGGCCCGGCGCCTGGTCTCCCGCCTCGGTGGCGGCGAGGTCGAGGCACCGCGGCTGGAGACGGTCGTGGCGTTGAACCAACTCCGGGCGTTCCGCTCCTGGGACCTCGGAACCGATATCGCAGCGGAGGTCAGCAATGCCTGAGGCGGGAGGCGGCAGCAGCCGCAACCCCAGTGTCAACCGCCGTCCCGAGGAAGAGGTGATCGAGCGGCGACGGCCCGGCCGGGCCCAGGCGTCCGACCTGCTGGCCCGGCTCCGGAAGCCGGCCGTGCCCGCGACCGCCCCGGCGGCCCCGGCGGCGGCCCGAGCGGCGGGGGCACGCGGTGTCGACCAGGTCGCGGCGGACATCGCCGCGCAGGCCGCCCGCTTCCTGCCGGGCGCGTCCACCGGGGTGGAGACCGACCTGTTCGACGCCGGCCTCTCCTCGGTGGACGCGGTCGAGCTGGTCGCCCTGATGGCCCGTGAACTGGACGTCCGGGTCAGCCTGGACGACCTGTTCGCGGACGCCCGGCCGCGCCGGCTGGCGCAGCGCTGGGCCGCCGCGGCCGGTCTGCCGGTCACCGGGGCCGAGGCCGCCGCCCCGGCGGCGACCGGGACCGCCCTGGCGCTCCGGTCCGGCCTGCTGCCGGCCGACGACCACCGCGCGTCCGCCCCCCAGGCGCACGAGGACATCGCGACGATCCTCGCCGACCTGGCGCTGGCCGACCGGCTGCCGTTCAGCCGCCAGGCCGAGCCGGCCGAGCCGCGCCGCATCCTGCTCACCGGCGCCACCGGCTTCCTCGGCAGCCACCTGTTGCTGGACCTGCTGCGCGCGGGCGACGCCCACGTGGTCTGCCTGGTGCGCGCGGCCGACGACGCGGCCGCCGAGCAGCGCCTCGCCGAGGCCCTGGCCGGCTACGACCAGCCGTGGTCCTTCGAGGTGCGCCGCCGGGTGACCGTGCTCGCGGCCGACATCCGGCAGCCGCGGCTGGGCCTGTCCGAGGAGCGCTGGGAGGAGCTGGCCCGGGACGTCGACTCGATCGTCAACGTCGCGGCCGCCGTCGACTTCCTGCGCGGCTACCCCTCGCTGCGGCAGACCAACGTGCTCGGCCCGCTGCTGCTGGCGGAGCTGGCGATGACCGGACGGCCCAAGCCGCTGCACCACGTCTCCTCGGTCGCGGTGTTCAACGAGGTCGGCATCGAGAAGATGGGCGAGGACGACCCGGTCGCGCACATCGACCGGCTGTTCGCGGGCTACGACAAGTCGAAGTGGGCGGCCGAGGCCGTGCTGCGGCGGGCCCGGGAGCACGGCCTGACCGTGACCTTCCTGCGGCCGGGCGCGATCGGCGGCCACACCCGCACCGGCGTCTACAACCCGGCCGACCTCAGCACCGGACTGATCGGCGCGATCTCCCGGTTCCGGACGGTGCCGGCGTTCAAGTTCCTCAACCTGGCCCCGGTGGACTGGATCAGCCGGATCACGGCCGCGATCGTCTTCGACCCGAAGGCCTGGGGCCAGAACTACAACCTGACCGGCCGGGCGGAGACGCTGCCGGAGCTGGTCAAGGACATGAAGCTGGCCGGGATGAACGTCCGGATCGCCGGCTGGAAGGACTGGCGGGACGACCTGCTGCGCCGCCAGGAGACCGACCCCGTCCCCGAACTCGACTTCCTGGTCCGCATCCTGAGCAGCCCGACCGCCGTCAAGCTGTTCGAGGCGCTGATGTTCGGCCCGGAGGCCGGCTCCGAGCGCACCGAGGCGTTCGTCGCCCGGCACCGGCTGCCACCGGCCGAACGCTACGGATCCGAGGCCCAGTTGAAGGCCTTCGAGCGGATGGCGGAGAACGGCGTGGCCCGCCTCCCCAGCCGCGAGGACCCGCCCTACCTGTCCTTCCGCGAGCGGATGAAGGGCCAGGTCGGCCCGGTCGGCGAGGAGCGCGACAGCAGCTGCCGGCTGGCGTTCACGCTGTCCATCGCGAGCATGTACCAGGTGGTCCGGCACCGCCGGATCGACGTCCGCGGCCAGGTGGTGTGCGAGCGGATCCACCCCGAGCCGCTGACCGTGGTCGAGGGCGAGATCCAGGTCCGCCCCGACGAGGGCGTCCCGCGCCTGCACAGCAACGACCACCCGCTGCTGCGGTACCGGCTGGTCCTGGAGGACCGGGACGGCAACCGCTGGTGGCTGGAGGGCTTCAAGACGGCGCGCGCCCGGCGCGACCTCTGGAAGCAGACCCGCACCCTGGACATCGCGATCGGCCGCGAGGGCGAACCGGCCGTGCTGGCCGGTGTGGTGAAGGTGCCGGGCAGCAGCTTCCTCCCGGACCAGATCGACGGGATCCAGGTCGACCCGAGGCTGTCCTCGCAGGAGCAGCGGCTCGCCAAGCTGGCGTGGCTGTCGTGGTTCTTCCTGCAGATGGGCGCCGGCCTGGCCGAGCCGTCGCTGCGGGCCGCCGCCGAGCTGCTGGACCTGCGCCGGGACGCGATCGACCGGGACAAGGACAAGCTGGCACGCAAGATCAGGAAGCTGATGATCCAGAGGGAGCAGAACCGATGACCCTGAGGCCCCTTCACCACCGCCTCGGCGAGCGGGTCGAGGACATCCCCTTCACCGCGTCCGACGGCACCCGGCTCGGCCTGACCCGGGTCGTCCCCGACGGCGGCGCCGGCGAGCGTCCGGCCGTGCTCGTGCTGCACGGCCTCACCGCCTCGGCCGACATGTTCACCCTGCCGGAGACCCGCAACCTGGTCGACGTGCTGCTGGACGCCGGCTACGAGCCCTGGCTGCTGGACTGGCGCGGCAGCTGCCGCCTGCCGTACAACGAGGGCCGGGTCCGGTACAGCTTCGACGACGTGGCCCTGTACGACATCCCGGAGGCCGTGGCGCTGATCCGGGAGCGGATCGGCGGACGCCAACTGCTCTGCGTCGCCCACTGCATCGGCGCGCTCTGCCTGTCGATGAGCCTGGCGGCCGGCCTGGTCACCGGACTGGACGGGATCGTCGCGCAGGGCGTGTTCCTGACGCCCAAGCTGTCCTGGAAGACCCGGGCCCGGCTGCACTTCGGCGGCGAGCTGCTGCGCTCGCGCTTCGTCAACATCCCGACCGACTTCAAGAAGGTCGGGCTCTGGTCGAAGCACTCGCTGATCTTCGCGGAGGTCTCGATCGGCGCCGAGTGCAAGGACCCGACCTGCCAGATCCTGCACAACGACTCCTGGGGCGTGGGCGGTTCGCTGTTCGAGCACGACAACCTCGACACCCGGACCCACGACCGGCTCGCCGACCTGTACGGCACCGTGCCGATGTGGATCCTGCCGCACCTGCGCAGCGTCGAACTCGCCCACACCATGCTGCGGTTCAACGACAACGACGGCCGCTACGACGCGCTGCCGAAGAACGCGCTGGACAACGCGGGGAAGATCGAGGCGCCGCTGATGCTGCTGTCCGGCAGCGACAACCGCTTCTGGTTCGACTCCAACAAGATCTGCCACGAGATCCTGACCGCCCGGTACCCGCAGTTGGACGTCCGCTACGTCGAGGTGCCGGGCTACGGCCACCTGGACACGTTCATCGGCCGCAACGCCGCGCTGGACGTGTTCGGTCCGATCGTGGACTTCCTCGACGAGTGCCGGACCGTCAAGGCCGGCCGCTGACCACCGGGGCGGTGGCGTCCCGTCGCGGAGGCGCCACCGCCCCGGTCCCCCGAACCGCCGTTCCACGCCGGCCCCGATGCCTGCCGGCGTGGAACGGCCGTTTTCCGTTGCTGTTCCTTCGACTTCCGCGCGCGGAAGTCGGGTAGAGGAGAACGATGACCTCGATGACCTCCGACACAACGCGGCCGGCCCCGGCCACCGGGCCGCCCGGCCTGCGCCTGGTGATGCCCGTCGTCATGCTCGCCGTCTTCACCGTCCCGCTGTCCGTCTCCGGGACGGCGGTCGCGCTGGGCGACATCGCCGCGGACCTCGGGTCGTCGTCCACCGGCGAGCAGTGGGCCCTGAACGGCTACAACCTGACCTTCGCCTGCGCCACGCTCGTCTGGGGCTCGGTCGCGGACGTCATCGGACGGTGGCGGGCCCTGCTGATCGGCCTGCTGACCTTCGGCGCCGGCTCCGCGCTCAGCGTCCTGTCCTCCGGCTACTTGCTGCTGGACGCCTCCCGGCTGGTCGCGGGGGTCGGCGCGGGCGCCGTCTTCTCGGTCGGCTCGGCGATCATCTCCACCAGCTTCACCGGCGAACGCCGCACCCGGGCCTTCGCCCTGCTGGGCGCCGTCGCGGGCCTGTCGCTGGCCTTCGGCCCGTCGCTGTGCGGCCTGTTCACCCAGCTCGTCGGCTGGCGGCTGGTGTTCGGCTTCCAACTGGCCTGCCTGGTGGTCGCCTGCGCCGCCATGCCGCTGATCCGCCGGGCGACCGCCCACGGCACCCGGCGGACCGCCCGGATCGACGTGACCGGCGCGGTGCTGTTCTGCGCGGCGACCGGCCTGCTCCTCGGCGGCCTGGTGCTCGGCTCGCAGACCGGCTGGCTGTCCCCGCAGTTCCTGCTCTGCACGGCCGCCGGCCTGGCCGGCTACGGGCTGTTCGCCCGGCAGGAGGCCACCGCGCCGACCCCGCTGCTGAGCCTGCGCACCCTGCGCAACGCGCGGTTCTCCGGGATGACGCTGGTGATCGCGGTGGCGTCGTTCACCTTCACCAACGCGGTCGCCTACATCCCGGTGTTCTTCCAGGGCGCCTACGGCTCCTCGCCGGGCGAGAGCGGCGCCCTGCTGATGTTCATGACCATGCCGGTGCTGATCGCCCCGCTGCTCGCCGGCCGGCTGGTCGCGCGCGGCGCCGCCATGGACCGGATCCTCGCCTGGAGCATCGGCCTGCTGGTGGTGGGTCTGGTCCTGGCGGGCGCCGCCGCCCCGCAGGGGCTCGCCTGGATGGCCCTGCCGCTGGTCGTCGTCGGCGCCGGTTTCGGCCTCCAGGCCGGACTGGTCGACGGCGAGGCGCTGGCCCAGGTGCCCGAGCACGAGGCCGGCATGGGCGCGGGCTGGATCAACACCGTCCGCCTCGGCAGCGAGGCGATCGCGGTGTCGATGTTCGGCTCGCTCTTCGCGAGCTTCGTCGGCACCGCGACCCACGCCTCCGGGCGGGGCTTCGCGGCGATCACCATCGGCTCCACCCTGCTGGCGGCGGTGATCGGTGTGCTGGCCGTCCTGCTGCTCCGCCGCGGCGCGGCGACCGCCACCCCGAACCCTGCCCCGGCGGACACGTCGGCCCCCTGACCCGTCGGCGGGTCGGGGGGCCGGGGCGGGGCCGGGGCACCGGGGCACCCGGGGCGCCCGGGGCCGGACGCGTCAGCGGGTCAGGCTGGCGCGGTAGAGCGAGCGGACCAGCTCGGTGTCGACCTCGGGGTGCGGGTCGTTCTCCAGGTTGCCGCTGAGTCCGGCCACGAAGGTGTCGATGTCCCGCTCGGTGTAGCCCTGTTCGGCCAGCGACGTGGCCAGGCCGGTGCTCGCGAGCAGCGCGTCCACAGCGGTGGCGGCGTCCCGGTGGCCCAGGGTGTCCCCGATCGCGTCGAAGGCCTCGTCCGCGAAGGGGCGGGCGCTGCGCAGCCAGGCGGGGTAGAGCAGGGCCAGACCGCGGCCGTGCGAGAGCGGGTTGCCGGCGACGGCGCCCATGGCCTGCTGGAGGCGGTGCGGCAGGCAGGTGCTGACGGTGGTGACGTTCACCCCGCCCAGCAGGGCGGCCAGCGCCATCGCCTCGCGGGCCTCGGGCGTGGCCGCGCCGCGGGCCAGCCCGGGCAGATGGTCGCGGACCAGGGCGAGGGCCCGGTGGGAGTACGCCCGGCTCTGCGCGGTCGCGCGCCTGGCGACCGCGCCCTCGACCGCGTGGGCCAGGGCGTCGAAGCCGCTCTCCAGGGCGACGGCGACGGGCAGCCGGTCGGTGAGGTCCGGGTCGACGAGCGCGATCCTGGGGGCCACGTCCTCGCCGCGGATGCCGGACTTGAAGCCCCGCACCACGTCGGTGACGATGGCGCCCTGGGTGACCTCCGAGCCGCTGCCGGCGGTGGTCGGGACGGCGACGACCGGCAGCGCGGCGGCGGAGCCGGGCAGGGTGCGGCCGATCAGCTCGCGCACGGTGTCGGCGTCACCGGCGACCGCGACGGCCTTCGCCGCGTCGATGGCGCTGCCGCCGCCGAGGCCGACCACCAGGTCGCAGCCGCTCGCCCGGGCGAGCGCGAGCGCCTCGTCGATCTCGTCCGAGCGGGGGTTGGCGCTGATCCGGTCGAAGACCGTGACGGCGAGGCCGGCGGCGGTGAGCGAGCCGAGCGCCCGGTCCAGGATGCCGGTGCGGCGCATCGCGGTCCGGCCGCAGACCAGCAGGGCGTGGCCGCCCAGCGGGGCGGCGAGCGGGCCGAGCCGGTCGAGCACGCCCCGGCCGAGGACCACCCGGGTGGGGACGGGCAGGTCGTCCAGGTCGACGGTGCCGGGGTGCGGGTCGGTGGTCATCGTGGGCGGCTCCTCGCCGGGGCTGGTGCGGGGTCGGGTCGGTGCGGGGTCTGTGCGCGGTCCGTGCTCAGGGCCGGTGCTCGGGCCGGTGCTCAGGCCGGTGCTCAGGGCCGGTGCTCGGGGTCGGTGCGGGCGGCATTGGCGGCGAGTGCCTCGAACACCGCGCAGGTGCCCTCGACCAGGTACTGCAGGGCCGATCCCCCGCCGGTGGAGCGCGGCCCGTCCCAGGGCAGTTCGGCCACGGTGTCGCCGCCCAGCAGCAGCGTGCCGCCGGGGGCGTGCGCCCGGGCGGCGAGCACGGCCGCCGCCGCGTACCGGTTGCCCTCGGCGTGGCGGCCGGGGGTGCCGGCGACCAGGACCCGTCCGGCGCGGCGGAGCAGCTCGATCGCGCCCGGCTGGACCTCGAAGTCGACGATGGCGTGGTCGTCCGGCACGCCCCGGTCGAGCGGCAGGTGCCGGACGGTGCCGTCCGGGCCGGCCGCGACGACCACGCGCGGCAGGTGGATGCCCGCCCCGCCGGTGCGGGCCAGGACCTCGCGCGCCGCCCGGGCGCAGCCCTCGGGGTCGCTGCCCAGCTCGGAGCGGCCGATCCGGTGGCCGGTGACCGCGAGCAGGGTGTTGAGCACGACGCCGCCCGGGATCACCAGGTGGTGGGTGCGGGTGAGGCCGCGCAGGCCGATCAGCGTCTTCTCCGGTTTGACGCCGCCGAGCACCGCGACCGACGGGCCGTCGCCGGCGACGGCGCCGCCACCCGCGCTGTCACGGGCGCCGGCTGCCCAGGGGTCGAGGGCGCGGGCCTCCCCGACCAGGCCGGCCGCGGCCCAGCCGGGCAGATGGTCGAGCAGGCCGGTGTTGGAGGCGTGCCGCCGGTGCGCCTTGGAGAAGCCGCCGATCGCCACCCGGTCGCCCAGACCGGCCAGGGCGCGGGCGAGTTCGGGGTCACCGCGCTCCTCGCCCGGGTCGAGGCGGGTGTTGCCGAACAGCGCGATCTCCCCGGGGCCCAACTCCCGGGCCCAGGCCCGGGCGCGGGCCGTGCTGTTCTCCGGCAGGTAGCGCACCGGGCGGCCGAGCCGCCGGGAGAGGTAGTCGGCCAGGTAGTCCAGGTGGCGGGCGCTGCCGTCCTTGGCGCTGCCCTGGTGGCTGAGCAGGGCGGTCCGCGCGCCGGCGTCCGACAGCCGGGCGAGGTCGGCCAGTTCGACGTCGATCCGGCCGGTGTCGGCGAGCGCGGGACCGGCGTTGAACCCGGCCGAGTAGATCCAGCGCTCGCCGGGCGCCGGGGTGTGGTCGGCGAGCAGCCGCATCCCGGTCACAGGCCGTAGTGCCCGAGGCCGGCGCGCTCGTCCAGGCCGAACATCAGGTTCATGTTCTGGATCGCCGAACCGGCCGCCCCCTTGACCAGGTTGTCGGTCACCGCGACGACCTTGGCGAAGCCGCGCACCGGGTCGTAGTCCACCCCGATGTGGCAGAAGTTGGAGCCGGCCACCGAGGTGAGGCTCGGGTAGACGCCGTACTCCTTGGCGTTGAGCTTGCCCTGCTTGGCGAAGGTGTTGACGCGCACGAAGTGCTCGTCGGCGTAGTGCTCGCGGTAGAGGTCGAGCAGGGCGGCGCGGTCCAGGCCGGCCCGGGCCTCCGCGCGGACCGCGACGCTGGCCTGGATGTAGATGCCGCGGACGAAGTTGCCGTGGGCGGTGGTCATGTCGACGACGGGCTCGCGGCCGGCCAGCGGGGCGAGCTGGGTCTCCAGCTCGGGGGCGTGCCGGTGGCCCTCCAGGCTGTAGGGCAGCATCGAGGCGAAGGCCTCGGCGTGCATGATCTCGGTCTTCGGCTTGTTGCCCGCGCCGGAGGTGCCGTTGACGGCGGCGAGGTGGATCGCGGTGTCCAGGTCGGCGAGCCCGGAGCGCAGCAGCGGGGCGAGGCCGAGCACGGTGGTGATGGCGTAGCAGCCGGGGTTGGCCACCAGCCGGGCCGCGGCGACCCGGTCGCGGTACAGCTCGGTGACGCCGTAGACGGCCTCCGCCAGCAGCTGCGGGCTGGCGTGCTCCTCGCCGTAGACCTCGCGGTAGCGGTCGGCTTCGGCGAACCGGAAGTCGGCGCTGACGTCGACCACCTTGACGCCGCGCTCCAGGAAGTACGGCGCGGAGCGCATCGCCTCGCCCGAGGGGGTGCAGAAGAACACCACGTCGAGTTCGGCGGCCCGCTCGCGCAGCTGCTCGACGGTGGTGAAGGCGAGCCCGCTGCCGAGCAGGTTGGGGTGGACCCGTTCGAGGTCCTCGCCGCCGCGGGCGGTGGGCAGGATGGTGGCGACGCCGGGGTGGTTCAGCAGCAGGCGGCAGAGTTCGCCGCCCGCGTGCCCGGTGCCGCCGACGATGCCGATGGTGAGCGTCATGCGTGTCCTCACGGGGTGATGATGATCTTTCCGGTGGCCGGTTCGCCGGCCGCCATCAGTGCCAGTGCGGCGCCGGCGTCGGCGAGGCCGAAGCGGTGGGTGACCATGGGCCGCGGGTCGACGCTGCCCTCGGCGAGCCAGCCGATGACGGCGTGGAAGTCCTCGGCGGTGGACAGCGAGGAGCCGATCACCCGGACCTCCTTGCCGACCAGGGCGTTGACCGCGACGGCGGGCGGGCGGTCGAAGAAGCTGACCACGACCACGGTCCCGCCGGGCCGCACCGCCCGGACCGCCTCGTCCACCGCGCCCGGGTGGCCGGCGGCGACGAGCACCACGTCGGCCTCCGGTGCGGCCGGGCCCGGGGCGGCCTCGCCGGCCAGTACGTCGAGGTAGCCGTCGGCGCCGAGGGCCTCGGCGCGGCGGCCCTTGTCCGGGCCGAGGTCGGAGCAGACGACGGTGCCGAAGCCGAGCCGTTTGGCGGCGAGCAGGCAGCCGAGGCCGATGTTGCCCGCGCCGATGATCCGCACGGCCCGCCCGTCCGCCGGGCCGGCCAGGGCGACGGCGTGGTGGGCGATCGACAACGGCTCGACCAGCGCCCCGAGTTCCGGATCGGTGCCGGCGGGCAGGCGGTAGGTCATGGCGGGCCGCAGCGTCACGTACTGCGCGAAGGAGCCGTCCCAGCCGAGGTGGCACAGGTTGGCCTTGGCGGCGCACAGGTTGGTGCGCCCCCGGACGCACATCGGGCAGTCGCCGCAGTGCGCGTAGGCGGCGGCGCACACCAGCTCGCCCTCCGCGAACCCGCCGGCCGGGTTGACGACGGTGCCGCACAGTTCGTGGCCGAGCACGGTCGGCGCGGTCTTGTACGGATGGGCGCCGCGGTAGGTGGCCAGGTCGGAGCCGCAGATGCCGGTGGCGAGCACCCGGACCAGCAGCTCGCCGGGGGCGACCGGCGGCAGCGGGGTGCGCCGGTGCTCGATCCGGCCGTAGTCGGCCAGCACCGCACTGTCCATGATGTCCTGACTGGTCGTCAGCACTGGTTCGGCACCTCCTGGCCGGCCAGGGCGGCGACCACCGAGTCGACCAGGATGCGGCCGATCCGGACCTGCGAGTCCACCGACATAGCGCCGATGTGCGGGGTGATCACCACGTTGTCCAGCTCGTGGAGCCGGTTCGGACGGCCCTCCTCGGCCACCACGTCGAGCCCGGCACCGCCGATCCGGCCCTCGGCGAGCGCCTCGTACAGCGCGTCCTCGTCGACGACCAGGCCGCGGGAGACATTGACCAGCAAGGCGGTCGGCTTCATCGCGGCCAGCGCGGCGGCGTCGATCAGGTGGTGCGTCCGGTCGGTCAGCGGGACGGCCAGGCAGACCACGTCGGCGGCCGGCAGCAGCGTCTTCAGTGGCGCCAACTCGTAGTCGAGCCGCTCCAGTTCGTTTCGGCGGTCGTCGTCGGGACGGGCCACGTCGACCAGCACCCGCATGCCGAGGGCGCGGCCGAGCGCCGCGATCCGGGAGCCGATCCGGCCGTAGCCGACCAGACCCAGGGTCTTGCCGCCGAGTTCGACGCCGGAGAGCGCGGCCTTGTTCCAGATCCCGGAGCGCACCTGGCGGTCCGCGAGCGCCAGGTGGCGCCCGACCGTGAGCATCAGCCCGAGGGCCAGCTCGGCGACGGCCGGGGCGGAGACGGCGGGGATGTTGAAGACCGTCACGCCGGCCGCCCGGGCCGCCCCGACGTCGATGTTGTCGATCCCGGAACCCGCCCGGGCGATCACCTTGAGCCGGGCGGCCGCCGCGATGACGGGGGCGTCCAGTCGGACCCCGCTGCGCAGCACGATCACTTCCTGGTCGCGTACCAGCCCGAGCAGTTCGTCGACGGGCGGGCGCAGCGCCACGGTGACGTCGTAGCGTCGGCGCAGCTCGTCCAGCGCCCCCGGGTCGATCGGGTCGAGCACCAGGACGCGGGTGCGCGGCGCCTCTTCCCGCTGTGCCTCTTCCCGCTGCGCCCCGACCCGCTGCGCCCCGACCCGCAGCGCCCCGGCCCGCGGCGCCAGCTCGGCCAGCGCCTTCCGGTCGAGCTTTCCGGAGGAGGTGAGCGGCAGCTCCGCCACCGGGTGGAAGCGGTTGGGGACCAGCTGCGCGGGCATGGTGGCGCGGGCGAACCGCCGCAGGGCGGCGAGGTCCGGCTCACCCGGGCCGGACGGGACGACCAGCGCGGTCAGCAGTTCGTTGCCCGCGCCGTCCCGGACGACCAGCGCGGCCGCGTCGCGGACCTGCGGGGCGGCCCGCAGACCGGCCTCGACCTCGCCGAGCTCGACCCGGTGGCCGCGGAGCTTGACCTGCTGGTCGTTGCGGCCGAGGTAGGCGAGGGCTCCGTCGGGCAGCCGGCGGGCGAGGTCGCCGGTGCGGTACATCCGGCGGCCGTCGAGGGTGCGGAAGCGTTCGGCGGTGAGTTCGGGCCGGTTCAGGTAGCCGTCGGCGACCCCCGCCCCGGCCACCCACATCTCGCCGACCTCGCCGTCCGGGACCGACTGGAGGGCGTCGTCGCGCAGTTCGATCGCCAGATGGGGCAGCGGGCGGCCGATCGGCGAGGCGGCGCCGCCGGCCAGCTGCTCCGGGGTGAGCACCAGGTGGGTGGCGTGCACGGTGGTCTCGGTGATGCCGTACATGTTGACCATCACGGGCGCCGGGCCGGGTGCGGCGGCCGCGGCGGCGAGGAAGCCGCGCACCACGTCGAGGTCGACGCTCTCGCCGCCGAAGACCACGTACCGCAGCGCGGTCGCCGGGGCGCCCGAGTCGCCGTACTCCCGGGCCAGGTGGCGGAAGGCGGACGGGACCTGGTTGAGCACCGTGATCCGCTCGTCCGCCAGCAGCCGCAGGAAGTCCTCCGGGGCCTGCGCCGTGGCGGCGGGCACCGGGACGGCGGTCGCGCCGGTCGCCCAGGCGCCCCACAGCTCCCAGACCGAGAAGTCGAAGGAGGCGGAGTGGAAGAGGGTCCAGCGGTCGTCGGTGCCGAGCTCGAACAGCGGCAGGGTGGCCCGCAGCAGTTCCAGGACGTTGCCGTGGGTGACCACGCAGCCCTTGGGCACGCCGGTGGAGCCGGAGGTGTAGATCACGTAGGCCGGGTCGTCCGGGCCGGGTGCGGCCGCGACGGTCCCACCGGCCTCGGCGGGTCGGGCCGGCTCCGCCTCGACGGCCTCCGGGTCGATCACGGGCAGCGCGTCCAGCCCGCAGGCCGCGGCCCGGTCGGGGTCGCCGACCAGGGCCGCGAGGCCGGCGTCGGCGGCCATGAACCGGAGCCGCTCGGCCGGGTACGACGGGTCGAGCGGCACGTACGCCGCACCGGACTTCAGGATGCCGAGGATCCGGGCGGGCGCCCGGTGCGAGCGCTCCAGGAGCACGCCCACCAGGTCGCCGCGGCCCAGACCGGCGGCGGTCAGCCGGGCGGCGAGGGCCCCGGCCCGCCGGTCGAGCTCGGCGTAGCCGAGCCGCTCGCCGCCGCCGGCCACCGCCGCCGCGTCGCCGCGCACGGCGGCGACGCGGGCGAACAGCTCCGGCAGCGACCGGGCGCCGGCCACAAGGTCGGGCTGGTCAGACAGCTGCATGGTTGCCACCGACCGCCATCACGTCACCCTGGTCGACCGGCTTGTAGTAGTCGGTGGGGTGGACCTGATCGCCGAAGTCGCCGAACATCCGGCGCAGGCGCGGCGACATCCGGTCCAGCACCTCGGCGGGCTGCTGGAGGTAGTCGTGCGGACGGTGCCAGAGGTGCCCGTAGCGCAGGATGAAGGTCTTGCGCTCCTGGACCTTGTTGGGCGCCACCGCGTGCCACAGCGAGTACGGGAAGATCAGCACGTCGCCCGGCGCGGCCTTGACCTCCAGGGCGTCGTCGGGCAGCACCCCCTGGCGCAGCGGCTCGTCGAGCTCCTCGATGTAGCAGAGCGCCGTCCGGTCGGTCGGCACCTTGCGGTGGCTGCCGGGGACGAGCAGGAAGTTGCCGCTGTCGGACTTCGTGGTGTCGGTGAAGAACACCTGCGCCTTGATCTGCAGGCTCGGGCTGCCGTGGACGAGCCGCAGCTGCTGCAGGTACTCGCCGCCGTCGGTGTGCCAGTACTCCAGCGCCTCGTCCTGGAGCGAGCGGACGAAGATCTCGGTGCCGAGCAGCTGGACGCTGCCGGCGAGCAGCGACATCAGCGGGCCGACCAGCTTCGGGTGGTCGAGGAAGTAGTCCATGCCGGCGGTGCGGGCCACCGCGTCGCGCACCCGCACGGTGTGGGCGCGGTCGGTGAAGCTGGCGTGGTTCTCGATGGTCCGCGCGCCGTCGGCGACCACCTCGTCGATGACGGCGAGGCCGCGCTCCACCTCCTCGGGGCTGAACAGACCCTTGAGGTGGAGGTAGCCGTTCTGCTCGTAGCTCTCGAACTGCTCGTCGGTGAGCGGCGTCCAGTCGCGCTCGACGGCGGTCTCGACGGTCGACTCGCGAACGGTCGCGATGTGCATGCCGGTGTCCTGCATGGTGTTCTCCCTCGTCGACGGGTTGGTGGGCACGGGCGCGCCGGTCACGGGCGCAGCTCCTCGGCCCACCGGTGCAGCCGGGCCTCCACGGCGTCCCACAGGGCCAGGACGTCGGGGGCGGTGTACCAGTCGGTCTTGAACATGACGTTCACGGTGACGCCGTCCTCGTCCTCGTCCCAGAAGGTCGCGATCGCGGCGTCGTGCCAGCCGTTGGAGATCCGCAGCGGTGCGGTCCGCACGCCGGGGATCTCGATCTCGCCGACGCTGCGGCGCATGGCGAGCGGCCGGGCGTTGAAGGTGACGTACGGGACGGTGGCCTGCCGGCCGAGCGCCGGCGGGTCCATCAGGTCGATCAGGGCGGGCCACGGCAGGTCGCTGTCGTCGAGCGTGGTCAGGATCCGCTCGCGGAAGTGCCGCAGGTACCCCACCGGGTCGGGGTGCCGGCCGGGCTCGCTGGCCAGTACCGTCTTGCTGGCGAACCAGCCCACGGTGTGGGTGAGTCCGGGCAGTTCCCGGTTGGCGGTGGACAGCGTGGTGGCGACCACCGGGCGGCCCGAGCGCTCGTACAGCGCCCGGTGGAGCGCGGCGTGCATGAGGTTCAGGCCGGTCATCCGCAGCGGGCGGGCCGCCGCGGCGAGGTCGCGGCACAGCTCGCCCGGCAGTCGGCGGACGAAGTCCTCGTTCTCCTCGTACCGGATGCCGGTCGCGCCGCTGAACCCCTCGACAGGCATCGCCGGGATCGCGCCGACGCCGTCCAGCCGGGCGGCCAGCCGGGCGAGCGCGGCGCGCCCGGCCGGCGAGTCGACGGCGAGGTTCTGCCGGCGGACGAACTCCTGGAAGGGCAGCTCGACCGGCGGCAGCGGCGGCACCGCCGCGCCCACCTCCTGCCCGTAGAGCACGGCGAGGTCCCGGATCAGGGCGTTCAGCGACCAGCCGTCGCTCACCATGTGCTCGGTGACGAGCGCGAAGTACGTCTCCCGCGGCGAGCGCGGCAGCACCACCAGCCGGGCGACCGGCCCGTTCACCAGGTCGAAGGGCTCGATCACGGCGTCACGGACCGCGGCCCGGTCGGCCTCCTCGTCCGCCCCGGCGGGCAGCCGCCGGAGGTCCTGCGGCTCGGCGGCGCCGACGTGCCACAGCGCCCGGTCGGCGTCGAAGCCGCTGAGCAGGGCCGGGTGCCGGCGCTGCACGGCGTGCCAGGCGCGGTTCAGCGCGGCCGTGTCGAGGGTGCCGTGCAGGACCAGCGGCAGGGTGCTGTGGTGCGGGTTGAACACGCCCCGTTCGGCGTCCTCCCGGGTCTGGCCGAGCCGGTGCCGGTGGTTCCAGGAGGCCCGCAGGGTCTCACGCATGGTTCAGCTCCCGCTCCCGGACCAGGTCCGTGAGGGCCGGGAGCCCGTCCGGCGCGCCGGCCCGGACCATCGAGGCGCCGTCGTGGGCCCGGCGCCCGCCGTCGGCCCGCAGCGGGCGCAGCAGCAGCTGCGCCGGGTCGCAGATCACCTCGACCAGGGCCGGTCCGTCCTCGGCGAGCACGGTGGCGATGTCGGCGTCCAGGGTGCCGGTGTGCCGCAGCGTGCGGTACGGCAGCCGGAACGCGGTGGCGACGGCGGAGAAGTCGAGGGTCTCGGGCTCCTCCAGCTCCGGTCCCCCGACCAGCGCGGCCTGCGACTCGCGGATGGAGGCGTAGCCGCCGTTGTTCAGCACGAACACCTTGATGCCGAGCCCGTACTGGCTGATGGTGGCGAGTTCCTGGATGTTGAGCTCGATCGCGCCGTCGCCGACGATCACCAGCACCTGGGCGTCCGGCCGGGCGAAGGCCGCGCCGACCGCCATCGGCACGGCCGCGCCCATGTTGAGGAAGGCGGCCGAGGTGATCTCCCGCTGGGAGGCGGTGAACTCCAGGGTCTGGCCGGTGACGTAGTAGGCGCTGCCGGTGTCGACCACGAAGACGTGGCCGGGGCCGGTCTGCGCCTCCAGCCGGTCGACGAACCGGTAGGAGTTGATCGGTCCGTCCGGCCGCTGCTCGCCGACGGTCGGGTGGGCGGCCTTGAGCGCGGCGCACTCGGCGAGCCAGTCCTCGTGGGCGGGGGCGGCGGGTTCGGCCGCCTCCTCCTGGAGCGCCTCGACCAGCCGGCCGACGTCCATGCAGACCGGGAAGTCCACCCGGACGCCCTTCTTGGTCAGCTGCGAGGGGTCGATGTCGACCGCGACGACGGTGGCCTCCGGGTCGAAGGCGTCCGCGTCCTCGCCGACGAAGGCGGTGGAGAGGCTGGAGCCGAGCGAGATCACCAGGTCCGAGCGGCCCATGATCAGCCCCGGGTAGAGCCGGCCGCGGATGCCGCCCTGGCCGAAGCAGAACTCCGAGTCGTAGGGCAGCAGGTCGGTGCCCAGCCGGGAGGTGACCACCGGGATCCGCAGCTTCTCCACCACGGCCCGGAAGGCCGACACGGCGTCGGCCTGCCGGACGCCCTGGCCGGCGACGATCAGCGGGCGCTCGGCGGAGCGCAGCATGGTCATCAGCTGCCGGGCGGTCTGCCGGGCGCCGGAGCCGCGCGGTTCGGCGGCGGGCGGCTCGGCCCCCTCCAGGGCGTCCGGGTCGACCCGCGCGGCCTGGACGTCCAGCGGGATGTCCAGCCAGACCGGGCCCGGGCGGCCCTCCAGGGCGTGCCGGACGGCCTCGTCCAGGTGGCGGCGGATGTCGCCGGGGCGCTCCACCACCGCGGAGTACTTGGTCATGCTGCGGGCGCTGTGCACCACGCCGAAGCCCTGGACGCCGAAGGAGCGCACGCCCTCCTCCATGTGCCGGGTCTCGACCTGGCCGGAGACGACCAGGACGGGCACACCGTCGGCATAGGCGTCGACCAGTCCGGCCAGCGCGTTGACGGCGCCCGGGCCGCTGGTGACCAGTGCCACCCCGAGCTCGCCGGTCAGCTTGGCCGCGCCGGTGGCCATCAGCGCCGCCGCGGTCTCGTGCCGGGCGCAGATGGTCACCAGGCCGGACTGCTGGCTGAAGGCCTGGTCGAGGTGGATGGAGCCGGTGCCGGAGAGGCTGTAGCAGGTGCGCACGCCCAGCGCGTGCAGGTAGCGGGCCGTGTAGTCGGCCACGGTGACGGTCATGCCAGCCACTGCGCCACCCGCTTCGCCACGCCCTGCGCGGTCAGGCCGAAGTGCTCGTAGAGGAACTCGGCCGGGCCGATCGGCGCGTACTCGTTCGGTACGCCGAGCTGCAGCACGGGCACCGGGTGGGTGCGGACGACGGTCTCGGCGACCGCCCCGCCGAGGCCGCCGTTGAGCACGTGGTCCTCCGCGACGACCAGGCGTCCGCTGTGGCGCGCGGCCCGTCCGATCGCCTCCGCGTCGATCGGCTGGACCGAGCCCAGGTGCAGTACGCCGGCCCGGACGCCGTCGGCCGCGAGCAGTTCCGCGGCCTCCACCAGGCGGGTGGTGAGCAGGCCGGTGCCGACCAGGGTGACGTCCTCGCCCTCGCGCAGCTGCACCGAGCCGCCGTACGCGAAGGTGTGGTCGGCCGGGAACAGCTCGGGGGTGTCGAGCTTGCTGACGATCCGGATGTAGACCGGGCCGTCGTGGGTCATCGCCTCGCGCAGGGCGGCCACGGTGTCGTTCGGGGTGGCCGGCGCGAGCACGGTCATCCGCGGGATCGACCGCATCCAGGCGAGGTCCTCGACGGCGTGGTGGGTGCCGCCGAGCGCGCCGTAGGCGAGGCCGCTGACGAAGCCGCAGAACACCACGTTGGCATTGGTGTAGGCGGCGTTCTTGATCTGCTCCAGCGCCCGGGCGGTCAGGAAGCAGGAGGCCGAGTAGACGAACGGGCGCAGGCCGGCGTTGGCCAGGCCGATCGACACGCCGACGAGGTTCTGCTCGGCGATGCCGACGTCGACGAAGCGGTCGGGCAGCTCGGCCTGGAAGCCGAGCGCCGAGTGGGTCTCGGCCGAGTCGTTGTTGACGATGCAGATCCGCTCGTCGGTGCGCGCCAGTTCGAGCAGGGCCGCCGAGAAGGCGGCGGCGCAGTCAGTCGTCGGTGCCATGCTCAAGCTCCCGGAGTGCCTGGTCGAGAAGGTCGGGGGTCAGTCGGCGGCTGTGCCATTCGAGGTTGCGCTCCATGAAGGAGACGCCCTTGCCCTTGACCGTGGCGGCGATCAGGCAGGTCGGCCGGCCCGGCTCCAGCGGCGCGCCGCCGAGGACGGTCAGCAGTTCCTCGACGTCGTGGCCGTCGACGGTGCGCACGGCCCAGCCGAAGGAGCGCCACTTCTCGTCCAGCGGCTCCAGGGCGTTGATGTCCTCGGTGCTGGCGCCCTTCTGGGCGAGGTTGCGGTCGACGATGACGACCAGGTTCTCCAGCCCCCGCGAGGCCGCCAGCATCGCGGCCTCCCAGTTGCTGCCCTCCTGGAGCTCGCCGTCGCCGGTGAGCACGAAGGTGCGGCGGCCGGAGCCCTGGACCCGGGCGGCGAGCGCCGCGCCGACGCCGAGCGACAGGCCGTGGCCGAGCGAGCCGGTGTTGAACTCGATGCCGGGCACCCGGGTGGAGACCACCGTGCTGAGCCGCGAGTCAGCCGCTCCGTAGGTCGCGAGCTCCTCCTCGGGCAGGATGCCCCGGAGCGCGAGCACGCTGTACATGGCGGCCGAGGCGTGCGCCTTGCTGAGGATGAAGCGGTCGCGGTCCGGGTCGTCCGGGCCGCCGCGCAGCACGCCGAAGTGGAGCGCGCAGAGGATGTCCATGGCGGAGAGGTCCGCCCCGATGTGGCCGGTCCCGGCGGTGCTGACCGTGGTCAGCGCGAGTGCTCGGGCCCGTGCCGCCCGGCGGCGCACCAGCGCCACGTCTTGCGACGACAAGTCTTGATCCTTTCGGTGGGTCGGGGTCGTGGTCGAGGTCGTCCCGGCGGTCAGGCCGTGAACTCCTGCCACTGGTCCAGGCGCTGGAGCGCGAAGACGTCCTTGACCCCGGCGATGCTGTCCTCCAGGTGGGCCGAGTGCCCGGTCTCGTAGATCGAGCCGAGGGCGGACCGCAGGGAGGTGATGGTGGCGCGCAGGCCCTGGTTGGCGTAGATGACGGCGGAGACGCCGGCCGCGCGGGCCTCGTCGGCGTGCCAGTCGGGGTAGGTGGTGGGCACCACGACGACCGGCAGGCGGTCGTCCCACTGGTCGAGGAAGGAGAGCACCTCGTCCTTGGTGGCCTGCTTGGAGTGGACCAGCACGGCGTCGGCCCCGGCGTCGGCGTAGACCGCGCAGCGCTTGAGCGCCTCGTCGACGCCCAGCCCGCTGATCATCGCCTCGGTGCGGGCGATGACGAAGAAGTCCTCGCTGCGCTGGGACTTCTTGGCCGTCTCGATCTTGTGGGCGAAGGCGTTCACGTCGAGCAGGCTGTGGTCGGCCGCCGCGAAGCTGTTCATCTTCGGGAAGATCTTGTCCTCCATGCAGACGGCGGTGATGCCGGCCTGCTCGTACTCGGCCACCATGTACGCCACGTTCATGCTGTTGCCGAAGCCGGTGTCGCAGTCGGCGACCACCGGGACGGAGAGCGCCTTCTGGATGTGCGCGGCCGCGTCCAGGTACTCGCTCATGCTGAGCAGGCTGGCGTCGGGCAGGCAGCGGGCGGCGGAGATCTCGAAGCTGGAGGCCCAGACGGCCTGGAAGCCGACCTGCTCGGCGATGACGCCGCCGAGCGCCGAGTGCGCGCCGGCGATCCGGACCAGCGGGTGGTCCGCGAGGACGCTGCGGAAGGAGGGGTAGCTGTGGGGGGTGGGACTCACGTGGTGCTCCTACGTCATGGGTGATGGTTCATTCGACGGTTCGTCGGACACGCCGGCCGGCGGGGCGTCCCGGACGAAGGCCCGGAGGGCGATCAGGCCGCAGACCACGAACACCCCGGCCAGCAGCAGCCAGCCCGCGGCGCCCATGCCGAGCGGGAGCATGACCACCAGGGCGGGCCCGAAGAACTGCTGGAGGCCCCGGCCGAGCCCGAACACGCCCTGGTACTCGCCCATCCGGCCCTCGGGCGGCAGGGTGAAGGACAGCCCCCAGCCGCCGGCGGACTGGGCGAGTTCGCCCAGGGTCATCAGGACCGTGCCGGCGAACAGCAGGACGACGGCCAGCGAGGTGTCGGCGGCGCCGGACCCGGCGAACAGGCAGCAGGCCAGCGCCATCAGCAGACCCGCCCGCAGCAGCAGCCGGCCGGAGCCGGACACGGTGTCCGAGCCCCTGCCCGCGGCGACCTGGAGCAGCACCACCAGAACGGTGTTGACCACCGTCAGGGCCGCCACCAGGGCGCCCGGGGCGCTGGTGCGGTTGACGATCCACAGCGGCACGCCCACCGCGAGCACCGGCTGGAACAGCTCCAGGATCCCGGAGAGCGCGGTGGCCAGCAGGAACCGGCGGTCCCGGAAGGCCTCCCAGGAGCGTCCCGCGGTGGCCGGGACCACCTCGGGTCCGTCCGGCCGCAGGCCCAACGCCATGATGGCACACAGCAGTTGGAGCGCCACATTGACCGCGATCACGATCAGGAAGGCGATCCGGGAGTCCGTCGCCAGGGCGGCCCCGGCCAGACCGGCGCCGGCCGTGAAGCCGAGATTGAACAGGCTGCGCATCCTCGCCCGGACCCCCGCGGAGCGGGCGGAGCCGAACAGGGCGTGCGTCAGGGCCGCGCGCAGCGGGCTGCCGACAGTCTCGCAGACCGCGATCGCGCAGGCCACGGCCGTGAACGCGGCCACACCCTCGACGAAGGCGTAGCCGACGAACAGCACCGCGAGCAGACCGTAACTGGCCGCCAGCGGCCGCCGCGCACCGAACCGGTCGGCGACCCGCCCGCCCGGGACGGTGGCCAGGAACCCGCACAGTCCGGCCGCCGACATGGCCACCGAGACACTCTCGGCGGACAGGCCCACGGTCCTGGTGAAGAAGATGGCACTGGAGGTCAGGAAGAGGCCGGTACCGAGCGACTGGGTGAGCGTGAGCACACCCATGCGGCGCTCGGCCCCGGGCGCCGGGACGAGTTCCTTCAGGAACCCGGCGGCGGCCGAGCCGATGGTAGGCATGAGTCATCCAGGGGGTGGTTCGCGGAGGTGAGCACGTCGAGGCCGTGGCCTTCGGATCCCGGCGGTCCGGGGCGGCACCGACGGCCCACCGGGGCGCCCGCGGACGGGACGCCTCAGAGGTGGTCGAGCAGGTCCCGGGCGGTGCGCGTCACGGGCCGGCCGTCGACGACGAACTCGTAGGCCAGCAGGGCGACCGCCCGCTCCACCAGCGCGGTCATGCCCCGGTGGTCGGCGGCCGAGCCGCACAGCATGTCGAGCAGGGTGGTAGCCGTCCCGGCGGCCAGCTCGGTGCCGGGCCGTACCGAGAGCCGGTACGAGTCGACCCCGGGCAGCGCCCGGACGGCGGCCTGGCCGTCGACCCGGGTCAGCCGGCCGCCCCCGGTGGGACCGGGGGTGTAGTACTGGAAGTGCACCCGCTCCGGGCGGGCCGGATTCGGCCCGACCTCGCGGCCGAGCGCCAACTCGCCTGCCAGCGCGACGAGATCGAGCCCGAGGGAGCGTGCGGCCAGATCGGTCTGGTCGCCGCCGAGGCGGCCGTTGACCTCGATCAGCCGGGGCCCGGCGGCCGTCAGCTTGATCTCGGTGTGCACCAGACCGTGGGTGACCCCGAGCGCCCGGAGCGCCCGGTCGGCCAGCTCGACCACCTGGGCCTCCGGCCCGGGGGCCAGCTGCGAGGGCCAGAACTGCCCCGACTCCCGGAACGGCGGTGCCAGCGGCAGCTTGCCGGTGACGGCGAAGTGGCGGATCCCGCCGGGGGTGACGGCGCTCTCCACCGACACGTAGTCCCCGAACGGCGCGCAGTCCGCCCCCTGCAGGAACTCCTCGACCACCAGGGCCGGTTCGGCGCGCAGGAACTCCTCGACCACGGCGGCGCCGTGCTCCGGATCCGTCACCAGGACGGTGTTCCGGCTGCCCTCCCCGCGGACCGGCTTGACCACGGCGGGCAGGCCCACCTCGGTCAGCGCGGCGTGCCAGCCGTGGGCGTCGGTGAGCAGCGCGCTGCGCACGCCGTCCACCCCGGCCTCCCGGAGCCGCCGGCGCTGCGCCGCCTTGTCGGTCAACACCCTTACGGTTTCCGGGGTGTTGAACGGCAGGCCGAGCAGTCCGGCGAGCCGGGCGGTGTCGGCGAGCATCCGTTCGCTGAACGTCAGGATGCCTGCGGCCCCGTACTCGCGCAGCCGGGCGACGACCGCCCCGTCCCCCTCGGCCAGTGTGACGACGCCCGCGCAGTTCTCCTCGAACAGCGGGGCGACCTGCCGGGCGTGCTCGGAGTCGGCCAGCGCGACCAGCACCGGAGCCGTGCGCCCCAGGGCGATCACCTCGCGCGGCGAGGCCGAGCCCTGGTCGTAGACGACGACGATGGCCATCGCTCAGGCGCGATCGAAGAGTCGTGGGTCCTCGACGGCCTCGGCCAGCTGCCGGAGGGTGCTGCGGCGCAGCACCGCCGACCGGGGCATGTCCAGACCGGATTCAATGGCCCGGGTGGAAATCGCGAGGGCCAGCAGGGAATCCCCGCCGAGATCGAAGAAATCGGCGTCCAGGTCGTCGACCGGCGTACCGAGGACTTCTTCCCAAATACTTCTGAGTTTTTCTGTGGTGCTGGTGTCGGACATACCAGGCCTCTCCCCGTCGGCGTGCATCCGTGAATCGATTATTGGAGCAGGATTGCGGAACTGTCAATTCCGGGAGAACAGCGGGTTAACCGGAGTCGGTGCCGGAATTCCTGCGGGCAGGGCGAATCACGGCACCGCCCCGGAAATGGAATTCCCGGCGGAACCGCCCCCCTGCGGCCGGTCTCCCGGCAGGATCAGCCGGCGACCGCCACGACGGCCGTCCGCGCCGCGCCGACCTCGACCGCACCACCGGCGGTGCGCAGGTGCTCGATCAGGTCGGCGATGGAGATCAGCGCCAGGCCGTGCCGGCGGGCGAACTCCCGCAGCTCCGGCAGCCGGGCCATCGCGCCGTCCGCCATCGCGATCTCGCAGATGGCCGCCGCCGGACGCAGACCGGCCAGCCGGCACAGGTCCACCCCGGCCTCGGTGTGTCCGGCACGCGCCGGCACACCGCCGTCGACGGCCCGCAGCGGGAAGACGTGGCCCGGGCGCACCAGCTCGGCCGGGCGGGTGCCCGGCTCGGCCAGCAGGCGCAGGGTCAGGGCCCGGTCGGCCGCCGAGATGCCGGTGCTGATGCCGGCCGCGGCGTCGACCGAGACGGTGAAGGCGGTGCGGTGGTGCTCGGTGTTGTCGCGGACCATCTGGTCCAGCTCCAACCGGTCGAGGTCCGCGCCGGTCATCGGGGCGCAGAGCAGTCCGCGGCATTCGGTCATGGCGAAGGCGACCAGTTCGGTGGTGGCGCGCTCGGCGGCGAAGACGAGGTCGCCCTCGTTCTCGCGACTCTCGTCGTCGACGACGACGACCGCCCGGCCGGCCGCGATCTGCGCGACCGCGTACTCGACGGAGTCGAACGGCTGCCCGGTGTCGCCGACCGCGTACGAGGTCGCGTCGGCGGTGGTCGTGCCCGTGGTGGTGGTGCCCGTGGTGCGGCCCATCGGAACTCTCCTCGCGCTCGGGGCGCGGACTTCCGGGGCTGATGGAGATGGGCGTGCAGGGGCGGTCGTCGACCGCATTCCGGCGGAAAGCGGCCCGCGACCGACCGGCCGACGGGAATCCCCCCGGCCATCGGTAAAACCTGCCCGCCGCGCACTGCCTCCCTTCCGGACTTTAACCGTCGGTCCAGGAATTTCACCTGGTCAACCGGCCGCTGGCGGCGGACGGGTCGCGGACTGTGACCGCCGGTTCGGAATTTCACCGACCCCGGAGTGCGCAAACGTCTTGAACAACGCTCGTCAACCTCGCACACTTGCCGCGATCTTGACAAGGCGTCGGTGAACCGGCGGCGCCGTGGGCTGCATCACACCGCCGATCGGGGGTTCCCGACCCCGCCGTTCGGCGGGCATTGCCAATGCGCCGGGGGCGTGCCTAAGATCCGGACCGCCGATGCCTACCCACGAGTAGCGACCCCCGTTCGACCTGCGTCGAACCACTGGGGAAGGGGTCCGAGGGGCAGGCGCACGGCACTCCGGCGGGGGCCGGAGTCTCGCCGCCCGCGTTCCGGGGGCGGCACTGCGAAACGGGGGCAAGACGTTCATGCACGATCCTTCGAGCGGTCCGAGGCGCTTTGCCGTGCCCGCCGCGCCCACCGCGTCAGCCACGTCAGCCGCGTCCACCGCGTCCACCGCGTCCGTCGGTGACGCGTCCGGCCGGGGCGCGGCCGGGCCGGCGACCGGCCTCGGAACAGCCCTGCCCGCAGCCGGGGACAAGCTGCTGACACCGGGTCAGATCGTGCTGCGCCGGGAGATCCTGGACGGGCGGGTCTGGCTGAGCTACCCCGTCCGGGTCGTCGCCCACGAACCCGACCTGCTCGCCGTGTACCTGGCCCACGACACCCGACTCTCCTTCGGCGAGGGCGACTTCAGCTGGGGCCCGCACGGCTGGAGCACCGTCGCCGACCGCTGGCGCAGCCCCGGCGTCCTGCAGCTGCAGCGCCCCGGCGAGGCCCACGCCGTCTGGGCCATCCGCGACCCGGAGACCGACGAACTCTCCGGCTGGTACGTCAACTTCCAGGACCCGTACCGGATCACCGCCGAGGGCGTCGACACCCTCGACCACGAACTCGACCTCTGGATCCCGGCCGACGGCGGCCCGTACCGCTGGAAGGACGTCGAGGCCTTCGAGGAGCGCGCCCGCACCGGCGGCTTCACCCCCGCACAGGCCGCCGCCGTCCGCGCCGAGGCCGCCGGGCTCGCCGCCCGGATCGACCGCGGCGACACCTGGTGGACCGAGCGGTGGACGCACTGGCGACCCGCCGCCCGGTGGACCGCTCCCCCTCCCTCGGCCTGAGCCGACCCCCGCCGTCCGACGGTCCACCCGACCGCCCGGGCCCGTCGGGGCACCACCCGTGCCCCGGCAGCGCGACAGCGCGGCGCCACCGCACCGCGGCACCCCGATGCCGCGCCGGCGCGCACGCGGCAGTCCGCACCGCAGCAGCCCACACCGCTGCATCAGCACCACAGCACCGCAGCACCACAGCACCGCGAAAGGAACGACCGATGCGCATAGCCCTGGTGACCTCCCCCGGCTCCGTCGAGATCCGCGAGACCCCGCGCCCCGAGATCGGCGAGGACGACGTACTCGTCCGGATCGCCGCCTGCGGGCTGTGCACCATGGAGGCCAAGCTCTACACCGGCGCCATGCCCGTCTACCCCGTGGCCGCCGGACACGAGGTCTCCGGCCGCGTCGAGCAGGTCGGCGCGCGCGCCGCCGCACTGGAGGACGCCCCCGCCGTCGGCGACCTGGTCACCGTGGACCTGCTCACCCGCTGCGGCACCTGCCGCCACTGCCGCTCCGGCAACAGCGCCATCTGCGCGGCGCCGCAGGGCAGTCTGCTGCCGGACGGCAGCATCAGCATGGGCGCCGGACTCGCCGAGTACGTCCGGGTGCTGGCCGCCCACGCCTGGCCGGTCGGCGACGCCGACCCGCTGCACGCCGCCATGGGCGAGCCGCTGGCCTGCGTGGTGCACTCGTTCCGGCGCGGCTCCTTCCAGCCCGGCGACCGGGTCGCGGTGATCGGCGGCGGCTTCATGGGCCGGCTGCACCTGCTGCTCGCCCAGCACCACCAGGCCCGCTCGGTCACCGTGATCGAGACCGACGAGGCCCGCCGCGGCGCGGCCCTGCTGGCCGGCGCCGACCACGCCGTGACGCCCGAGGAACTCGCCGAACTCCCCAAGGCCGACGTGGTGTTCGTCACCATCGCCTCCCGCGAGGCGATCGCCGCCGGCTTCCGCGCCGCGGCCGACGGCGCCCGGCTGGTCCTCTTCGGCGGCTCCCACGACACCCCCGACGCCGTCCTGCCCGGCTACGAGGTGCACCGCCGCCAGCTCACCGTGACCGGCTCCTACAGCCAGGAGCCCGCCGACTGGCGTGCCGCCGCCGCCCTGCTGCGCAGCGGAGCGCTCGCCGAAGGACTGGCCCCGCTGGTCACCTCCCGCCACGAACTGGCGGACACGGACAAGGCCCTGACCGAGAGCTCCGGTTCGCCGGTCTTCCGGGTCTTCGTCGAACCGCGCTGACTCTCCTGCCCGCACACCCTCCTGACACACCGTCGGGCGCCCTCCAGGCGTCGGACACCCACCCGCACCCGCACCACCCAGGAGACCCCCCATGAGCACCACCCCCGCCGCCACCCGCCCCACCCTGCGGATCGGCGCCCAGCTCCACCCCCAGCACTGCGACCTGGCCGACCTGCGGGCCGCCTGGCGCGCCGCCGACGAACTCGGCGTCGACTCGCTGTGGACCTGGGACCACTTCATGCCGCAGACCGGCGACCTCAACGGCCGTCACTACGAGTGCTGGTCGCTGCTGGCCGCGATGGCCGTCGAGACCAGCCGCGCCACCATCGGCTCCCTGGTGACCTGCACCGCCTACCGCAACCCCCACCTGCTCGCCGACCAGGCCCGCACCGTCGACCTGCTCAGCGGCGGCCGCCTGGTGCTCGGCGTCGGCGCCGGCTGGTTCGAGCAGGAGCACCGCGAGTACGGCTACCCCTTCCCCGGCCCCGGCGGCCGGATCGACGCCTTCGAGGAAGCCGTCACCGCGATCCGCGACCGGCTGACCCGGCTCAACCCCGCGCCCGTCGGCCCGCTGCCGATCCTCATCGGCGGCGGCGGCGAGAAGCGCACCCTCCAGGCCGTCGCCCGCTACGCCGACCTGTGGAACTGGTACGGCTGGGACTCCACCGACCCGGTCGCCGAGTTCGCCCGCCGCAGCGGCCTGCTCGACGACTGGTGCGAGAAGCTCGGCCGCGACCCGCGCGAGATCGGCCGCACCGTGATGATCGACGCCCCGCAGACCGGCCTGGCCGAGGCGTTCGCGGCGGCCGGCGCCACCGAGATCATCGTCTCCGTCCCCGGCCCGTTCGACCTCGCCCCGGTCCGCGAACTGCTCGCCCTGCGCGACGGCCTGGCCGGCCGATGAGCGGAACCGGGCAGCCGGACGGCCGTCCCGGCGCCGGGTTCCACGGCCTGATGGCCGCCCTGCTGGCGTCCAGCGCCGGCATCGGCCTGGTCTTCCCGCTGACCAGCATCTACATCAGCGACCAGTTGGGGCTGGGCGGGACCGGCGCCGGCACCTACTTCGTGGCGATGGCGGCCGCCGGGTGCGCCGCCGCGGTCCTCGGCGGCCCCCGGGCCGACCGGGGCAGCGCGGCGGCGGTCGGCGCGGTCGGCACCAGCTCGCTGGTCCTCTCCTACGCGCTGCTCGGCGCCGCGGGCGGCAGCCTACCCGTGACGGCCGCCGGCCTGCTCGCGGGCGTCGGCTACGGCCTGCAGTACGCGGCCATCACCGGAGTGGTCACCGCCCTGGTGCCGGCCGCGGGGCAGCGCCGCGCCTTCGTGCTGCGCCATGTGATGACCAACGCGGGCATGGGCCTGGGTGCCACCGGCGGCGGGCTGCTGCTCGCCGCCGGCCGCCCGGCGGGCACGCTGCCCTGGCTGTACGAGGCGGCGGCCGCCGCCTCGGTGCCGCTCGCCGTGCTCTTCCTGCTGGTCCACCGGCGCCGGCCGGCCGTGTCCGAGGTGCCTCCCGCGCCCGACAGCGGTGCGGCGGACCGGGAACCCGACCCGCCGGGCTACCGGGCACTGCTGCGCAGCCGTCCGATCGCCCTGCTGATGCTCGCCCAGGCGCTCTTCGCGACCGCCGGCTTCACCCAGATCGAGGCGACCGTCCCGCTGCTGCTGCACCACGGCATGGGCATCGGCCTGGCCGGCGTCAGCGCGGTCACCGCCGGCAACGCCCTCGTCCTGCTGCTGCTCCAGCACCCCGTCGCCCGGCGCCTCGAAGCGCTGGCCGAGGAGGCCGCCCTGATCGCGGCGCCACTGCTGTGGTGCGCCGCGTTCGGCGCGGGCGCCCTCGCGACGGCCACCGACGGCACCGCCAGGACCGCTCTGCTGGCCGCCTTCGCCGCGCTCTTCGCGATCGGCGAGATCGCCTACTCCTCGGCGTTCTTTCCGCTGCTGGTACGGTTCTCGGGCCCCGCCTCGCTCGGCCGGGGCAGTGCACTGTCCTCGCTGGCCTGGAGCACGGGGACGGCCGTCGGGCCACCGCTGGGCATCGCGGTCGTGACGGCCACCGGCACCGGCACCGGCTGGCTCGCTCTCGCCGCGGGCGCCGCGGCGGTCCTGGCCGTCACCCTCCTGCTGCGCCGCGCGGCCCGATGAGGAGCGCACCGAGCCGGCCGCAGCCCGGCGCCAGAACCACCCACCCTGCGTACGGGGAGACGAACGGAGCTTCCGTGTCAGAGCTGAAGACCGCCCACCGGACACCGGCGGAACCGGCCGCCGCACCGGCGCCCCGGGCCACCGGCCCCGGCCGGTCCGCAAGGGCCACCGGCCGCCTGGCGACGGTACTGCCGCCGCTGGTGTTCGGCCTGGTCCTGGTGGGCACCTGGGACATCGTCACCCGGACCAAGGCCGTCTCCGCGTTCTTCCTGCCCTCCCCCGGCACCGTCGGCCAGGCCTTCGTCGACGCGATCACCGACGGCGGACTGCTCGGCTACGCCTGGCAGACCGTCGTGGAGAGCGCCGCCGGCAGCGGCCTGGGCATCGCGGCGGCCCTGCCGCTCGGCTACCTGATGGCCCGCAGCACCGTCGCCGCCCGCGCCCTGCAGCCCTACCTCGCCGCCTCCCAGGCCGTGCCGGCGGTGGCGCTCGCGCCGCTGCTCGCCCTGTGGATCGGCTACGGGCTGCTGCCGATCGCCATCCTCTGCGCGCTGCTGGTCTTCTTCCCGATGCTGGTCAACACCATGCTCGGCCTGCGCGAACTCGACCGCGACGTGCTCAACGCCGCCCGGGTCGACGGGGTGGGCCGGTGGGGCATGCTGCGCCACATCGAGTTCCCGCTGGCACTGCCGAGCATCCTCGCCGGGGTGCGCACCGGGTGCACGCTCTCCATCACCGGCGCGGTGGTCGGCGAGTTCGTGATGGGCGGCGAGGGCCTCGGCCAACTGCTCGCCGTCCAGCGCGGCCAGGCCGACTCCACCGGCCTGTTCGTCTCGCTGCTCACCCTCACCCTGCTGGCCGCCGCCACCTACGGCAGCGTCCGGCTGGTCGAGCTGACCGTGGACCGCTGAGCGCCGGCTCCCCGTAGGGCCCGCTCCTCCGCTCCTCCGGTACCGCCTCCCGCTCCTGTTCCCGTGTCTGTTCCCGCTCCTGTTCCCGTCGGAATCCCTATGAACAAGGACTGTCGCATGCCCAAGACCACCGCCCGCACCGCCGGGGCGCTCGCCCTCCTCCTCGCGGGCAGCGCCACGCTCTCGGCCTGCGCCTCCGACCCGACCGCCGCCAAGTCCTCGGACGGCAAGTCCGGCGGCGCCGTCACCGTCGGCCTCACCTACATCCCGAACATCCAGTTCGCCCCCTTCTACGTGGCGGAGAGCAAGGGCTTCTACAAGGAGGCCGGACTCAAGGTGACGCTTCGTCACCACAGCTTCACCGACGACCTGTTCGGCGCCATGACCGCCGGCCAGGAGGACGTGGTGTACGCCGGTGGCGACGAGATGCTCCAGGCCCGGGCCAAGGACGTGCCGGTCGTGGACATCGCCACCCTCTACCACACCTACCCGGTGGCCATGCTGGTGCCGCAGGACTCCCCGATCCACACGATCGCGGACCTGCGCGGCCACAGCGTCGGCACCCCCGGCCCGTACGGCGAGACCTACTTCGGCCTGCTGGCCCAGCTGAAGGCCGGCGGACTGACCACCAAGGACGTCGACGTCCAGCACATCGGCTTCACCCAGCAGGCCGCCCTGGTCGGCAAGAAGGTCGACGCCGTGATGGGCTACCTCAACAACGACGCCGTCCAGTTCCAGCAGGCCGGCCTGGCCGTCCGCCCGGTCGAGGGCACCGGCGGCGCCTCGGCCCTGCCCCTGGTCGCGGCCGGCCTCGGCGCCACCAGGGCCACCCTGGACAAGCGCGGCGACGACGTGCGCAAGTTCGTGGCGGCCACGCTGCGCGGTGTGCAGTACACCGTCGACCACCCGGACGAGGCGGTGACGATCAGCAAGAGCTACATCCCGGGCATGAACGACCAGAAGCAGCAGGACTCCGCCCTCGCCGTCCTGCGCGCCACCGCCCCGCTGATGCAGCCGCCCGCCACCGGGAAGCCGGGTCTCAACGACCCGGCCACCTGGGACCGGATGGCCGCCTTCATGCAGGAGCAGGGCCTGATCGAGAAGCCCGCCACCCCCGCCGAGGCCTTCAGCAACGAGTACCTCCCGTAGGTCGCGGGCGGTTCGGGCGCAGTGGGGGCCGACCGGGTCCGACCGGGTTCGGCCCCCACTCCGGTCAGCGGCGGCCGAGGGAGCGGTACGTCCAGCCGGCCGCGCGCCACGCCTCCGGGTCCAGCACGTTGCGGCCGTCGACGACGGCCCGGACCGCGACCTCCTCGCCCAGGGCCGCCGGGTCGAGTTCCACGAACTCGCGCCACTCGGTCAGCAGCAGCACCACCTCGGCCCCGCGCGCGGCCGCCGCGGCGGAGGCGGCGTAGGCCAGGTCGGGGAAGGCCTTGCGGGCGTTGTCCAGGGCCGCCGGGTCGTACACCGAGACCTGCCCGCCCTCGCGCGCGATCGCCGCCGCGACGGCGAGCGCGGGCGAGTCGCGGATGTCGTCCGACTCGGGCTTGAAGGCGGCGCCGAGCACAGCGACCTTCCGGCCGGCGAAGGAGCCGGCCACCAGCTCCCGGGCGTGGTCGACGGCCCGGCTGCGGCGGCGCAGGTTGATCGCGTCCACCTGCCGCAGGAACTCCAGCGACTCGCCGGTGCCCAACTCCTCGGCGCGGGCGACGAAGGCCCGGATGTCCTTGGGCAGGCAGCCGCCGCCGAAGCCGAGACCGGCGGCGAGGAAGCGCCGGCCGATCCGCTCGTCGTGTCCCAGCGCCTCGGCCAGCCGCACCACATCGGCCCCGGCCGCCTCGCACACCTCGGCGATCGCGTTGATGTACGAGATCTTGGTGGCCAGGAAGGCGTTCGCGGCGGTCTTGACCAACTCGGCGGTGGCGTAGTCGGTGACCACGGTCGGGATGTCGCCCAGCGGCCCGTACAGGTCGCGCAGCAGACCCTCGGCCCGGCCGGGGCGCACCCCGAGCACGATCCGGTCGGGCGCCAGGGTGTCCTCCACCGCGTGGCCCTCCCGCAGGAACTCCGGGTTCCAGGCGAGTTCGACGGCCTCCCCGGCGGGCGCCAGCGCGGTGAGCCGCTCGGCCAGCCGCGCAGCCGTGCCGACCGGGACGGTGGACTTGCCGACGACCAGGCAGGGCCGGTCCAGGTGCGGGGCCAGGGCGGTTACGGCGGCGTCGAGTTGGGAGAGGTCGGCGGCTCCGGAGTCCTTGCGCTGGGGCGTGCCGAGGCAGAGGAAGTGCAGGTCGCCGAAGGCGGCGGCCTCCTTCGGGTCGGTGCCGAAGCGCAGCCGGCCGGCGGCCAGGTTGCGGCGCAGCAGTTCTCCCAATCCCTTCTCGTGGATGGGCAGTTCACCCTGGTTGAGGGAGTGGACCCGGTCCTCGTCGATGTCCAGTCCGAGGACCTCGTGGCCGAGTTCGGCCATGCAGGCGGCGTGGGTGATGCCGAGGTAGCCGCTGCCGATCACCGTCAGGCGGTGTCGCACGGTCGGTCTCCTGTCGTTGGTGGGGTGCGTGGCATTGCCGGACGGGGCAGGGAGGCCGGCCGACGGAGGGGGGCGGCGGACGGGGCCGGCCGACCGGGGGGGCTGTGGCCCGGGTCAACCGACGGCCCGGGTCAGCCGACGGCCCGGGTCAGCCGACGGCCCGGGTCAACCGGCGGACGGGCCGGACGGCGAGCAGCGCGAGGGCGCAGCCCAGGCCGACCAGCGCGCCGAGGAACAGCAGCCGGTGCACGCCGACCAGTCCGCTGACCGGACCGGCGACGGCCTGGCCGAGCGGGACGGCCAGGATGGAGCCGGCGATCTCGTAGGCCGCGACCCGGTTGAGCTTGTCCTCCGGTATCCGGGTC
Organism: Kitasatospora purpeofusca; assembly: GCF_000718025.1. GTDB lineage: Bacteria > Actinomycetota > Actinomycetes > Streptomycetales > Streptomycetaceae > Kitasatospora > Kitasatospora purpeofusca. Next base: position 6,092 of record NZ_JODS01000049.1, on the reverse strand, counting down.
TGGACCGAGGTCGCCCACTGGACGCCCCAGAACGCCCACCCGATGCCGCTGACCAGGTAGCCCGCCATCAGCAGGGGCACCGGCGGCACCAGCGCGGCGGACAGCGGCATCAGCGGGAAGAGCAGCATCGCCACCGCCCCGCCGAACAGCGGGCGGGAGGGGCGCAGCCGGATCGCGACCAGGCCGCCGAGCACGCAGCCGACGCCGAAGGCGCTCTCCGCCCAGCCGAAGGCCGCCTTGCCGTGGGCGTCGATGATGGAGACCGCGCCGACCGGGGTGATCGGGCCCCAGACCGCGACGCCGAGGACCCACCAGATCAGGATCACCGACCACAGCCAGGAGCGGGAGCGGAACTCCGTCCAGCCCTCGCGGAGGTTCTGCAGGGTGGAGGCGCTGCGGTCGGGTTCGACGTGGGGCAGCCGCAGGGCCGTCAGGCAGAGCCCGCTGACCACGAAGGTGACCGCCGTCGCGGCGAAGACCGACGCCGGGGAGACCACGGCGACCAGGGTGCCGGCGAGGGCCGGGCCTGCCATGGTGGCGACGCCCTGGCTGACCCGCAGCACGCCGTTGGCCTGCTGCGGGTCGGTGGCGACCTGGGGGACCAGGCTGGTCAGCCCGGGCTGGAACATCGCGGTGGCGAGCCCGCCGAGCACCGAGGCGAGGACCAGCAGCCACAGCGCCGGGTGGCCGAGCCAGAGGCAGAGCGCCAGGCCGGCCTGGATCGCGCAGCGCGCCCCGTCGGCGGCGATCATCTGCGGCCGGGGGTGGAAGCGGTCGGCGAACACCCCGCCGAACACCACGAACAGGGCGAACGCTCCCATCCAGGCGCCCAGCGCGACACCGACGGCGCCCACCCCGAAGCCGAGCGAGAGCATCGCCACGGCCGTCGCGACGGGAATCATGGTGTCGCCCAGCACCGCCATGGTGCGGGCGGTGAAGTAGAACCCGAAGTTGCGGGTCCACAGGCGGGCCGGCGGGGCGGTCGGCGCGGCCAGGGTCGCGGCCATGGGGCTCCTTCGGGACGTCCGCCGGGGCGGGCGGGTGCTCGGGGTCGGGCGGGTACCCGGGGTCGGGCGGGGGCGCTGTTCCGGGGGCTGCGGGCGCCGGGAGGCGGCGGGGGGGCGGGGGGCGTCGGCGCCGGTTCAGAGCGCGAGCTCGACCCGGTACGCGCGCAGCCAGGCGTCAGTCTGCAGGGCGGTCTCCAGCGCGGCGCGACCGACCCCCGCGACCAGGGCGTCCGCGCCGTCGCGGGCCACCGCGGCCCGGATCCCGGGCGAGAGCAGCGGGGCGACCGGGCTGTCCGGGTCCAGGGCGACCCCGGCCAGCCGCTCCCGCAGCACCCGGTCGTAGCCGGCGTCCCGCAGGTTGGGGTACGGCGTCTTGATCCGCATCGCCACCGGTTCGGGCAGCAGGTCCTTCATCGCCGCCCGCAGCAGGCTCTTCTCCCGGCCGTCGAACGCCTTCATCTCCCAGGGGATGTTGAAGGTGTACTCGACCAGCCGGGGGTCGGCGAACGGCACCCGGATGTCGAGCCCGGCGGCGCTGCCGAGGCGGTCCAGCCGGTCGAAGAGCACCCGGGTGTGGCGGGTGTGCGCGAGGTAGGTGACCTCGCGGTAGCGGGCCTCGACCGGGTCGGCGACCACCTCGGCGGCGGCGATCTCGGCGACGGCGTCCCGGTGGCAGTCCCGCTCGTAGCCGGCCAGGTCGAGCTTGCCGAGCAGTCCGGCGTCGAAGAGCACGTCGGTGCCGAGGAAGCGCGGCCGGTTCTCCGCCACCCACGGGAAGGTCGGGCAGGCGATCCACTCCGGCAGCCGGTTCCAGTTGTAGCCGCCGAAGACGTCGTCGCCGCACTCGCCGGACAGCGCGACGGCGGCGTGCCCGCGCGCCTCGCCGAACAGCAGCCGCAGCGAGGCGTACTGGTCGCCCTTGTTGATCGGGATGTCGTAGGCGGCGAGCACCGAGGCGCGCAGCGCGGGGTCGAGCAGGTCCAGGCCGGCCAGGGAGATCTCGCCGTGCTCGGTGCCGGCGTGCTCGGCCATCAGCCGGGCGTAGCGGTGGTCCTCGTTGCCCTGCGCGGCGGCGCCGTCCGCGCCCGGCTCCTGGTCGTTGACGGCGAGCGAGCGGATCGGGCCGCTGCCCCGGCGGCGGGCGAGGGCGGCGGCCAGCGCGGTGAGCGAGCTGGAGTCGAGGCCGCCGGAGAGCAGCGAGCAGGGCGGTTCCCCGCCGTCCAGGTGCGGGGCGACCGCGTCCTCCAGCAGCGCGCGCACGGTGTCCACGGTGGTGCCCAGGTCGTCGGGGTGGCCGGCCACCCGCAGCTGCCAGTAGCGCCGCTCGGTCGCGCCCGAGCGGCCGACCCGCAGCAGCGCGCCGGGCAGGACCTCGCGCAGACCGCGGAAGACCGCGTGGCCGGGCACCCGGGCGACGGAGAGGATGTCCCGCAGGCCGTCGGCGTCGAGGACGCGCCGGAAGCCGGGGTGGGCGAGCACGGCCTTGGGCTCGGAGCCGAAGAGCACGCCGTCCGGGGTGGCCGCCCAGAAGAGCGGCTTGACGCCCATCCGGTCGCGGACCAGCAGCAGTTCCTCCCGGCGCGGGTCCCAGAGGGCGAGCGCGTAGGTGCCCTCGATCCGGGTGACGAAGTCCTCGCCCCAGGCCAGGTACGCCTGGAGCACGGCCTCGGCCTCACCGCCGGTGACGGCGCGGTGCCCGGCGGCGGTGAGGCGGTCGCGCAGCGCGCGGGCGTTGGTGAGGTGGCCGGCGAAGGAGAGCACGGCGAGCGGGCCGGTGTCGCCGGGGGCGGTGAGCGGCTGCGGGTGCGGGTCGCGGGCGGTGCGGCGGTGGCCGAGGGCGGCGTGCGCGGAGCTCCACAGCCCCTCGCCGTCGGGGCCGCGCCCGGCCAGTGCCGTGGTCACTGCGGGGGCGGGCTGCGGGGGCGGGCTGCGGGGGCGGCGGGGTGGCCGGCGGCGCCGGACGGGGCGCCGCCGGCCGGTACGGTCACGCCCGCGCGTCGGACCCGCTCGGGGCGGCGGGGGCGGTCCGGTCGGCGGAGGCGGTCCGGTCGGCGGGCACGGTGTAGTCGCCGTGGATGTCGCAGGCCCACCACTGGGCGAGGGCGCGCATGCTCTCGCGGAGCTCCGCCGAGGGCTGCCAGTGGAGTTCGGCCCCGATCAGCCCGGTCGCCATGGTCCAGCGGTCGACCGTCGGGTCCTGGATCCACTCCCAGGGCGTGCGGCGCGACACATCGGCCAGGAACCCGGCGAGCTCCTGCTCGTCGAAGGCCGCCGAGGCGACGTTGAGCACCGGCTGCGCGGGCGGGGCCGCGAGGACGGCGCGCAGCGCGTCGGCCAGGTCGCGGTGGTCCAGCACCTGGTGGCGGCCCAGCGGGTTCAGGGCGAGCGGGCGCCGGGTCCAGGCCAGGTTCACCCACCGCACCAGCGGACTGTCCTCCGGCGCGTACCGGCCGACCGGGTCGGCGAGGCGCAGGACCTGCACGGCGACGCCGTGCTCCGCGCCCCAGGCCAGGACGGCCCGCTCCTCGCGCCACCAGCCCAAAGCCACCGGGTCCGCCGGGGCGGCGGCCGGGAGCTCCTCGGTGACGGTCCGTTCGCGGCTGCCCCGGTAGACGGCCGAGGAACCGGCGTAGACCACCCGCTCCACCCCGGCCTTGGCGGCGGCGGCGAGCACCTCGGCCAGCAGTTCCTCGTCCTCGGGGCGGCCCAGGTGCACCACGTACCGGACGCCGTCGAGGTCCCCGGCGGACGGCCGCCCGGCCGGGTGCACCGCGTCGTGGCCCCCGTCGGCGAGCAACCGGGCCAACTGCCGGGCGAAGTCGGCGTCGCCGCCGGTGACGGCCACCCGGGCGAGCGGAACCGGACGGGGCGTGCGGACGGCCGGGTCGGCCCCGGCGCGGCGGCCGGCGGCGAGGGCGGTCAGCGCGAAGTCGCGCACCGCCGGGACCACCGCCAGCAGTTCGGCGACGGTGTACTCCTGGCACAGCCCGCCCGTCCCGAGGCTCTCCAGGACGGCGGCGGCGATCCGCGGGTCCGGCTCCGGCCGGTCGGCGGTGACGACGCCGAGCGCGAACGCGGTCAGCCACACGGGCCGACCGGAACCCTCCAGGAGCCCGGCCGCGGCGTCCGGCCCGGCGGCGTCCAGCGCCGCCAGGCAGGCGTCCAGCAGCCCGGTGCGGGCGAGCTGCCGCTCGGTCTCCAGGTACTCCCACTCGGTGCCCCGGAGGACGGCGCAGCGGGCCTCGCCGTACTGGTAGAAGGGCACCACCGGGAACCGCGGGCACGGCTCCTCGGCGTCCACCGGTCCGGCCTCGCCGGTGAACAGGGTCGCCTGGCGGAAGCCGTGGTAGGTGTTGCCGGCGAGGCTGGGCAGGTCGTCGTGCTGCACGGTGCTGGGGGTGCAGAAGCGCACCGGCATGCCGATCGCGTTCAAGTAGCGCTGCACCACCACGTCGTAGGGCCAGCCGCCGCCGTGCTCCTTCTGGAAGGCCTCGTAGCCGCGGGCGGCCTCGGCGGGCAGGATCAGCGCCTGGCAGGGCACATGCTCCTGGAGGGTGTACGCCCAGGGCGCACCGACCAGCGCGGCCAGCCGGGCGACGGCGCCGTTGCGCGAGTCCCAGCCCGCGTAGAGGGAGATCGCCTCACCGGGCGCCGCCGCGGCGGCGCGCTCGGCGTGCTCGAAGAACCCCTCGGCGAACACCACGTCGTCCTGCAGCACCAGGTGGTGGGTGGCGTCGGGCGCCACGCAGGACCACGAGAGCGGCGCCACCCGGAGGGCGGTCGGACGGCCGTCCGGCTCGGGGTCCGTGATCACCAGGACGCGGCCCAGCGGGTCGGCCTCGGCGATCCGCCGGGCCTCCTCCGCGCGCCGGGGGTGGCTCATCACCGCGCCGCTCAGCCGCACCTGGGCCGGGGCGTTACTGGCATCATCCATCGAAGTACCTCGCTGTGGGGGGTTGGGGTTTCGGTGGGTCCGGTGGGTCCGGAATACCGACCGGATCGGGGTCCGCGCCGACTTTCACGACCGGATCCCTGGGGCCACGGGAATTCACCACGCCCGTACGGCGCGGACACGGCGGATCACGGCGGACCAAGGCGGATCCATTCCGCCGCTCCACCGCGCGTCCCGCCGTCACGATTCCTTGCGGCTGGTTTTTTGTTCCTGATCCCTTGCGCCTGATCCCTGAATCCGGATCCCGTATTGCTGATTCCTGATTCACGGGCCCGAGGACGACCGGGCGTTCGCCGTTCCGCCGCCCTCCGACCCGATTCGTCGAATGGCCGGGAAATTCGCCGCGTCAACATCCGTCGAGGTGGCGGGCGGAGTCAGCCCGCCTCGGCGATCCGCATCCGGTCGCGCTCCGCGCGCTCCTCCGTACCCCGCCGGGCGGCCGCGTCCAGGACTTCCAGCACCCAGGCGGACAGATCGCGGTTGGCGGCGTCGGCGGCGTCCTCCCAGAGTCCGCGCCGGGCCTGTGTCACGGCGAGCCTGAGTTCGACGGCGATGGATCGCGCGCCCGTGCCCGGATTGGCCGCGGTGCGGATCCGGCGCCGGAGTTCGTTGCGGGACCAGCCGCCCTGCTGGGCCCGGTCGAGCCAGTTGTCCTGCACTTCGGGATCGAGCGAGGCGACCTCGGCGTGGTGCTGCATACTCAGGGCCGGCCGACGGCGGACCGCCGGAAACTTCCGGGCGACCCAGGCGTAGTTCCGCAGCGTCTGGTAATCCAGCGCGGTTTCGTCGATGGCCCTCCGGTAGCGTTCCGGATAACGGTCCTGGCCGTAGACCAGCCAGTCGCCGAGCCACCAGGTGGCGGAATCCGCCGCGGCCCCGAGAGCCTGCCCGATGCGCATCCACGCGTCGATCGGGAGCCGTGCCGGGAGAGCGAGTGAGGTTTGGTCCCGGGAGAGTTCCGGACTCCTCCCGGTACGTCTTCCCAGAATCCCCACGTCGTCCGACCGATCCGCCCTTCGCATGCTGTCCTCCCCGTTGTTCAGCAACAGTCGATCATTTTGAGGAACGAACGGCACCGCTTCAAGGTCTAGACCAACCTGGAGATCCCCCCCCCCTCTCCTCCCCCCCCCCCC
>NZ_JODS01000048.1 GCF_000718025.1 Kitasatospora purpeofusca | reverse complement strand
TACGGCACATCCAACTTCGACCCGCCCTTATCGACGGATGCCTGGCCGGCACCGGCCTGCGACTCACCCCACCGACTCCACCCTGAAAGCCTCAGTAGCCGTGCTGGCGAGGCCTCTCCGGAGATCGAGAGGCCGGGGCGCTGCGGAGGAGATGGACGATGGAGGTTTCCGACGACGTGCTGGAGCGGTTGCGCGAGTGGGAGGTGGACCACGTCTTCGCCTTCCCCGGCGACGGGATCAACGGCCTGCTGGCCGCTTGGGGCCGCGCTGAGAACAAGCCGCAGTTCGTGCAGGCCCGGCACGAGGAGATGGCCGCGTTCGAGGCGGTCGGGTACGCGAAGTTCTCCGGGCGCACCGGGGTGTGCGTGGCCACTTCTGGGCCGGGGGCGATCCATCTGCTGAACGGTCTCTACGACGCCAAGCTCGACCACGTGCCGGTGGTGGCGATCGTCGGGCAGACCGATCGCAGCGCGATGGGCGGCTCCTACCAGCAGGAGGTCGACCTGGTCAGCCTGTTCAAGGACGTGGCCTCGGCGTTCTGCGAGATGATCACTGTCCCCGCCCAACTGCCCAACGTGCTGGACCGGGCGATGCGCATCGCGGCGACCCGCCGCACCGTGACCGCGGTGATCGTCCCGGCCGACGTGCAGGAGCTGGACTACGAGCCCCCGGCGCACGCCTTCAAGCAGGTTCCGTCCAGTCTCGGCCTTCCCCGGTACGCCCCGGTCCCCGCCGAGGACGACCTCGTGCGGGCGGCGGAGATCCTCAACGCCGGCGAGAAGGTCGCGATGCTGATCGGGCAGGGCGCGCGCCGTGCCCGCCCGGAGGTCGAGCAGATCGCTGACCTCCTCGGTGCCGGCGTCGCCAAAGCGCTGCTCGGAAAGGACGCGCTGCCGGACACCCTGCCGTACGTGACCGGGTCGATCGGCCTGCTCGGCCCCCGCCCGTCCTACGAGATGATGCGCGACTGCGACACCCTTCTCGTGGTCGGCTCCAGCTTCCCCTACACCCAGTTCCTGCCCGAGTTCGATCAGGCCAGGGCCGTGCAGATCGACATCGACCCGTCCATGGTGGGCTTGCGCTACCCCTTCGAGGTCAACCTCGTCGGCGATGCCGGCGAGACACTGCGCCGGCTGCTCCCGATGCTGGACCGCAAGGCTCACGGTGCGTGGCGCAAGACGATCGAGGACAACGCCGCCCGCTGGTGGGAGGTCATGCAACGTCGCGCCGAGGTGTCCGCGGACCCGGTGAACCCCGAGTACGTGGTGCACGCCCTCGACGCGCTGCTGCCCGACAACGCGATCCTCGCCGCCGACTCCGGCTCATCCGCGAACTGGTACGCCCGGCACCTGCGGATGCGCGGCGACATGCGCGGCTCGTTGTCGGGGACGCTGGCGACGATGGGCCCGGGCGTGCCCTACGTGATCGGCGCCAAGTTCGCCCGTCCCGACCGGCCCGCCATCGCGATCGTCGGCGATGGCGCCATGCAGATGAACGGCCTCGCCGAGCTGATCACCGCCGCGAAGTACTACCGGCAGTGGTCCGACCCGCGCCTGGTCGTCGCGGTACTGAACAACCACGACCTGAACAGGTCACCTGGGAGATGCGCGCGATGCAGGGCGCCCCGCAGTTCGAGCCGTCGCAGAGCCTTCCGGACGTGCGGTACGCCGACATCGCCCAGTCGTTCGGGCTGCAGGGGGTGCGGGTGGAGCGGCCGGAGGACGTGGAGACGGCGTGGCGTCGGGCGCTCGCGGCGGACCGGCCGTTCGTCATCGACTTCCGCACCGACCCGGCGGTGCCGCCGATCCCGCCGCACGCCACCTGGGACCAGATCAAGGCCGCCGCCATGTCGGTCCTCAAGGGCGACAGCGACCGGGGATCGGTGGTCCAGCAGGGCGTGAAGGCGAAGATCCAGGAGTTCCTGCCCGGCAACGGACGGAGCTGACCCGGTGGACCGGCAGCGACAGCGTGGATCCGACCGCGTGCGGCTGGTGCCTTTGGTTGACACATAGCGGGGATAGTTGTCACCAAGATCAACTGCGAGTGGAGCGGAAGGCTGGCAATGAGCTGAGGCGCGAAGAGTAGCCAAGCTGCCGCCCGTATCGACACGTTGCCGACCGACCGCCAGTTGGGTGCCGTCCGACGCTGTGACGGTCAGGGCGGCGCACGCCCGTGGGGGTGTGTCGTGCACCGCCCGACAACCGGCTTAACGAGTGGGCCGCGGGTCAGGTTGCGGGCGGTCCGCGCTACCCGGGCTGGCCCGCAGGGCGTTTGGCACGTAGTGGCACGTGAGTCCTGCTCGCCCATGCCGAGCAATCGGTCCAGCGGACGGGTGGACTGCTCGGAGTCCACCATCCAGGCCCAGCATGCCGTCCACCGACAGCACCTGGACCGGGGTGTTTCTCTGCCCGGGGCGGCGGGCACGTGGAGGTGCGGCTGGTAGTCGCCGCAGCTGCGCAACGCGAACATCCCGGCGCCGCCTATCGGATTACCGCGCCTCGGCACCGGTCCGGGCCTGGAGTCCTCTGTCCACGGCCGGCGGTTCTCCCGATGGCGCCGAAGCCCGCAGTGGCGGTGCAGCGGAAAACCTCCAGGTCGGTTCCGAGAGAACCTGGAGCTCGGGTTGCCTTGATGGGCCATTCGGGGGTATACGGACTGGTAGGGGTCTCCGGGTACCAACGGGCCGAGGCCGTTACGGCGGACCCGGAGCTGAATAGGGTGAAGTGTCGGCCGAGGAGGTGTCGGCAGTGATCACGGAACTGACTCTGGAGCGTGTGGAGTTCACCTGCGGCCATTGCTGGCATCAGTGGAGCATCGACTACGACGTCCAGCACTACCGCGACGGCGAAGGGCGTGACTGGGAGTACTTCTCCCGGGACGGGATCGCTGTGGACTCGCCCTACACCCCTGCGGGTGCGCCGCCGTGTCCCGAGTGCGGGCGCCACTGGGTGGGGCGCTGTGCGGCCCGCCGTCTGATCCCCACGCCGCCGGGTGCGCTCGACACGCCCCGCCAGCCGATCATGGATGGGGCGGGTCACCGGCCGGAGCGGCGCGGCGCGCCGATGCTCGCTGCGCGGGCCCACCGTCAGCCGGACCAGCTCGGCCCGCCCGCTTCCGGGGCGGTCGAGGCGGCCTCGCCCGTGCGGAAGGTGGAGTCGCAGGGTGGCGCCGGTGAGGGGGTGTGAGGCGATGGCGAGGCTGACGGTCGAAGGTGCGGACCTGGTGGTGCGGCTGATCTGGTGGGAGCGGCTCGTGGCGCGCTCGGGACCGGTTCGGGTGCCGCTTGCGGCGGTGGAGAAGGTCACGGTCACCCGGGAGCCGTGGAGGGTTGTTCGCGGGGTACGCGAGAGCGGCGTGCTGGTGCCCGGCCGGCTGTGCCTGGGGGTGTGGCGCCATCCCGGCGGCCGGGATTTCGTGGCCCTGCGCCCGTTCACGGACGTCGTGGTGAGCGTCGACCTGCGTCGGCCTTCTCCGTTCGCGCGCATCGCGGTCCACTCGACCGAGGCGCCGCAAACGGTGGCCGATCTGCGCACGGCGGTGAGCCGGGCCGCTGTCGCGGCGGACGGGCGCGATGAGGACATCCCCGGGGCGATGCCGGAGCCCGAGAAGCCGCTGGCCCGGCCCGGCGGCCGATGGGCGGGCGTTCCGGCCCACGCCTGAACACCGGCCTGCATCGCATGGGGCGCGGGCGATAAGGAGGTCGCCGTGATGCCGACGGAGCGAATGCCGCGTGAGATCGCGGTAGCGGCAGCCGACGAGATCCGCCGCCTCAACGAGTGCACCGGCCGGCCCGGCGCCTATCCGTATCCGACGGATGTCCATCACACGGTCGGCGCACTGGCGGGCCTGCTGGAGCAGCTTCCCCGCACACTGCACCAGCTCGCGGCGGGTCTGAACGCGATCGACCCGGAACATCTCGCGGTCCTGGAGGATCCGCCGACTCCGGTGCAGAAGCAGGCCGACGTCGCCTACGAGCTGGGATGCGCGATCGCGGCGATCGAACGCGCCGGAACCCATCTGCGCCAAGCGCAACACACCGCCGCGGAGCTGGTCTACACCGGACCGGTCCCAGGAGTCTGACCGGCGGCGAGTCTGACCGGCGGCCGGTTGCCGCGCTTACGCGCGAGTCGTGGCAGCGCCCGCGGTGCGCGGCACCCGGCGTCAGCCTGTCCGGGTTCAGCCAGATCGGCGGGGTTCGACCAGGTCGGTGAGGCCGAGAAGGTCGAACAGCCGGGCGACGAGCGGGGCCCGCACATCCGTGACCTTCAGGACGACGCCGTCCTCCTGTGCCTGGCGGTGGAGCCGTTCCAGGGCGTCCGCGCCCGAGCAGTCGCAGAACCTCACCTGCGCGAAGTCGAGGTCGACGCGCCTGGGCCGGCGCGCCAGGCACTCCTTGACGCGGCTCTCGAGCTCGGGTGCGGTGGCGAGGTCGATCTCGCCCGTGACCGCGACGGTGACCTCGCCGTCCCACCGGGAGACGGCGGTACGGAAGTCGTTGCCGTTCACAGCCATGGCTCCACCTCCCACAGCCGGTGCACCATCCACTCCCAGAGGTCGACGGGACCATCCCGCGCCCACGCCGACGCACCCGGCGGTGCGACCCGCACCGGGCCCACCCGCACGAGCGGTTCCGGTCCTCGCCGCATCACTGCGCCGGTGGGAGTGGGCGCCGCGTGCCAGGGCGCTGCGCCACCGGGTTCCCGGATGATGCGTACGGACACCCGCCGGCCCGTGGTCGGGGGGCGGGCCGAGGCGCGGCCGGCCTCCGGGTGGGGCCGGGCAGTCTCATGTTCGGCGTCGTATGCGGCCCGCAGCTCGGGATCGTGCAGGACCGCGTAGGCGGCGACCACCGCGCCGAGTCGCTGCGCCGATCCCGGCTCGACGGGGCGGGTGTCGGGGTGCAGCAGCCGGATCAGGCTGCGATAGGCCGAGGTGACCTGCCGAGCGGACGCCGTGGGCTCCAGTCCCAGCACCGCGTAGTGATCGCGTCGGTCTTGCGATCCTGTCATGGCGGACCACCTCCCGGGTGACCCCGGCAAACCTCCTCATTGACCTGGATAGAACCTTGGCCAGCACTTGTCAAGATGTCCGAAATGGGGCTGTACGGACGAGCGGCCGACAGCGGAGATCGGCGGCGGGACGCTCGCGGCCGACGTCGGCGACCTGTCTCGGCACAGTGAACGTGGCCCGGGTGCCGCCCGTGCCACAACGGCGCGTCCGGCACCCGGCGCCAGGATCCGGAGGGCAGGCCTTCAAGGTGCCCTCGACTACCGGGTGTGGGTCAGGCGCACGGCCTGCCATCGTTCACCGGGCCGCAGCCCATCGGCGGGCCTCGTTGCGGCTCTTGGAGACGACGGCGGCGTAGCAGCTGCCGGGCAGGTCGGTGGCCCAGTCGAAGGCGTCGAGGCTGATGCCGTGCCGGGCGGCGGCTTGGAGCATGTCGGCGAGCAGGGCGGTCGCCGCGGCCTTGTCCTGCTCGGTTCCCGGGTTGCTGCGCCGTTCGGCGGCGTCGTCGATCCGGTCCGGCAGGTGGCGGTTGCGGGCCACGGCGCGGTAGCAGCTGCCGGGCAGGTCGGTGGCCCAGTCGAAGCTGGCGAGTGTGATGCCGTGCCGGGCGGCGGCTTGGAGCATGTCGGCGAGCAGGGCGGTCGCCGCGGCCTTGTCCTGCTCGGTGCCCTGGTCGGGGCGTCGCTCGGCGGCGGCGTTGATCCGGTCTTCCGGGGTGCGGTTCCTTGAGACGGTGCGGTAGCAGCTGCCGGGGAGGTCGGTGACCAGGTCGAGGGTGTCGAGGTTGATGTCGTGCTGGGCGGCGGCTTGGAGCATGTCGGCCAGCAGGGCGGTCGCCGCGGCCTTGTCCTGCTCGGTGCCGTTTTGGGGGTGCCGCTCGGCGGCGGCCTGGATGCGGTCGGCCAGGGTGCGGTTCCTGCGGTCGGTGTACTCGTACACGCTTGGGGTCTCCTTGGTCGGTTCGAGTGGCCGTCGGCAGCGGCCGGTTCCCGTTGCCTGCTGCCGAAGCGGCCGGGTGAGGTGCAGCCACAGGGGCTCCTCATGCCGGCGAGGACAGCGGTGCTCTGCTCATGACTCCTGGAATGGGCACGCCACCGCGCCACGCCTGCTCGATCGGGCCTGACGGTGCGCGATCCGGTGGCGCCCTGTGCGGTGTTGGCCCGCCTGGGTGACGTTTCCTGTCCGGGGTGGGGTGCGGCGGGCCGGGGCCGCGTCGTGCCGCGGCCGGCCGCACCCCGTGCCGTTACAGGGTGTGGGTCAGTCGGTCGGCGAGCAGGCGGGTGAAGCGAGTGGGGTCGGGAAGGTCGCCGCCTTCGGCGAGCAGGGCGCTGCCGTGGAGGAGTTCGGCGATCTCGGGTAGCGCGGGGTTGTCGGGGTTGGCCTGGTGTGCCGTGCGCAGGGCGGTGATCAGCGGGTGGGTGGGGTTGAGTTCCAGGGTCCGCTTGACGGAGGGCAGTTCCTGTCCCATCGCCCGGTACATCTTCTCCAGGGTGGGGGTCATGTCGTGGGCGTCGCCGACGATGCAGGCCGCCGAGGTCGTCAGCCGGGAGGACAGGCGGACCTGCTTGACGTGCTCGGACAGGGTGGTGGTCATCCAGGGCAGCAGTGCGGCGAAGTCCTGCTCGTGCTGGGCCTTGTCGGCGTTGGCCTCCTGGTCGGCGTCGGCGGGTTCGTCGAGGTCGACCTGGCCCTTGGCAATGGACTGCAGGCGGTGGCCGTCGAAGGCCGGGATCCGGTCGGTCCAGACCTCGTCGACGGGGTCGGTGAGGATGATGACCTCGTAGCCCTTGGCTGCGAACGCCTCCATGTGGGGGGAGTTCTCCACCATCGCGCGGCTCTCGCCGGTGAGGTAGTAGATGGCGTCCTGGCCGTCCTTCATGCGCGCCACGTACTCGCGCAGGGTGGTGGTCTTCTCCGGATCGTGCGTGGAGGCGGCCGAGACCAGTTCGAGGAGGGTGTCGGTGTTGTCGGTGTCCTCGATCAGGCCTTCCTTCAGCACGCGGCCGAACTGGGCCCACAGCTTGGCGTAGCGTTCGGCGTCCTTGCCCTGCATGTCCTTGATCGCGCCGAGGACCTTCTTGACCAGCCGGCGGCGCACGCCCTGGATCTGCCGGTCGTGCTGCAGGATCTCGCGGGAGATGTTCAGCGACAGGTCGTGCGCGTCGACGACGCCCTTGACGAAGCGCAGGTAGTTGGGCATCAGCGCGTCGCAGTCGTCCATGATGAACACCCGCTTGACGTACAGCTGGACGCCGCGCCGGGCGTCGAGGGAGAACAGGTCGAACGGTGCCTGCGAGGGGATGAACAGCAGCGCCTCGTACTCGAAGGTGCCCTCGGCGCGCATGTGGACGGTTGCGGCGGGCTCCAGCCAGTCGTGGCTGATCTGCTGGTAGAACTCGTGGTACTCGGCCTCGGTCACCTCGCTGCGCGGCCGGGCCCACAGCGCCTTCATCGAGTTCAGCGTCTCCAGGGCATCGCCGCCGTCGGCGTCGGTGCGCTCGGTGGCCATCCGGATCGGCCAGCGGATGAAGTCCGAGTACTGCTTGACGATCTGGCGGATCTTCCACTCGGACAGGTAGTCGGCGAGGCCGTCCTCGCTGTCGGCGGGCTTGAGGTGCAGGGTGACCGAGGTGCCGGTGGGCAGGCCGTCGACGGCCTGGATGTCGTAGGTGCCCTGGCCGTCGGACTGCCACAAGGTGCCGGAGTCGGTGCCGGCCCGCCGGGTTCGCAGTGTGACCTTGTCGGCGACCATGAACGCCGAGTAGAAGCCGACGCCGAACTGCCCGATCAGGCTCTGCGCGGCGGCGGCGTCCTTGGCTTCCTTGAGCTTGTCCAGCAGGCCGGCGGTGCCGGACTTGGCGATCGTGCCGATCAGCTCGACGATGTCGTCCCGGCTCATGCCGATCCCGTTGTCGCGGATGGTCAGCGTGCGGGCGCCCCGGTCGACTTCGAGGGCGATGTGCAGGTCGGAGGCGTCGGCCTGGAGGCCGGAGTCGGTCAGCGATTCCAGTCGCAGCTTGTCCAGTGCGTCGGAGGCGTTCGAGATCAGCTCGCGCAGGAAGATGTCCTTGTTCGAGTAGATCGAGTGGATCACCAACCGGAGCAACTGACGGGTCTCGGCCTGGAATTCCAGCGTCTCGACAGTGCTACCCACTCTGGGTCTCCTTTTCCGGGTGAGGTGTGGGGAACGGGTTCGGCGTGAGCCCTGACGGCTCGCGCCTGCGGCAGCGGCATGGTAGGTGACCGTGGCTGCACGTGGCGCACTCCGGTCGTCGGGGATCGGGCGGCCAGGTCTCGGACGGGGGGACCCCGAGACGGTCGGCGAGGTCCTGGCGCACGGTGTCGAGCCTGCGCAGGCAGGCGTCGATGGAGGCGATGGCGGAGCCGGTCTCGGTCCGCATGCGGATGCCCACGGTCTCGAGCTGGTCCTGGAGTCTCTGCCAGCGTTCTTCGGCGGCGGCGACGGGGTCAGGTGCGCCGTTGGTCGCTGTCATGGCGGAGTTGGTCGGTGTGGCGGGTGAGGTCGTCGAGGCGGGCGGCGAGGTGGGGGTGGCCCGTGCCGAGGTGGGGGCGCATCGCGGCGAGCGGAGCTATCAGGCCGACCGGGTCGGGGGTGCCGAGGGCGGTGGTGAGGTCGGCGAGTGCAGGGCGAGCCTGGGGGGAGAGGTCGGCGAGTGCGGCGACCTGGGCGGCGAGCACGCGCAGGTCGGCGGCATGGTTGCGGGCCCAGGCGGTGACGGCGCGGTCCGCGGCCCGGCGGTCGCGGACCGCTTTGACGCGCTCGGCGCCGGTCTCCGCGCCGGCGGAGGGGCTCTTGGTGGGGCGCAGGCGCAGGTAGCGGTTCTCGGCGGCCTGGCGGCTGGCGACGCCCATGGGCTGGGCGAGGTCAGCCCAGGTGGCGCCTGCGGCGCGGGCGGTCTCCACCAGTGGGGCCTCCCAGTCGGCGAGCTGGGTGCGCAGCTCCCGCAGCAGTACCAGCGCGGCCAGGGCCTGTTCGGCACCGCCTTCCCGCGTGTCCTGGTCCGCGGGACGGCCGGGTTCCCGGGCGGTGCGGACGGCGTCGTCGATGGCGGCGAGCGCCGCGGCGGCAGCGAGGAAGGAGACCGGATCGGGCCTGGCGGCGGACTTCGGGGGCTTCTTGCTCATGCTGTCATTCTACGGACGACGCTCTACGTTTGTCATCGGATGGATGACGTGTTACAACGGTGTCAGGTGAAGCGCACTGGCACCCATTCGATCAGTGGAGGTGTTTCGCGATGCTGCTGCGCACTGACCCGTTCCGCGAGCTGGACCGGCTGACCCAGCAGTTCTTCAACACGACCGGCACCTGGTCGCGGCCGACTCCGATGCCGCTGGACGCCTACCGCGCCGGTGACGAGTACGTGATCTGCTTCGACCTGCCGGGTGTGGACCCGGAGGCGATCGACATCGACGTCGAGCGGAACATGGTGACCGTCAAGGCCGAGCGCCGTCCCCGCCACGAGGGCGAGGACGTGAAGTGGGAGCTGTCCGAGCGTCCGCTCGGCGTGTTCTCCCGCCAGGTCATGCTCTCCGACACGCTCGACCCCGAGGGGATCAGCGCCGACTACGACGCCGGCGTGCTGACCCTGAAGGTCCCGGTCGCCGAGAAGGCCAAGCCCCGCAAGATCGCCATCGGCCACAGCGGTGGCCGCAAGGAGATCAAGGCCTGACCGCGTCCCTGTGCCGTTCCGTGCCGTCCCCGCCCCCCCGAGGGGACGGCGCGGAACATCCCCGTATCCGGCCCCGCAACCCCCGGTCGGGCCCGCGCCATCGCGACTGGCGACGCCGTGCGCGATGGGCGGCCGGCACCGCTGGTGGTGAGGGTCGGCGGTGAGATCGACCTCGCCGCCGCCCCGCGGCTTCGCCGCCGGCTGACCACCGTGCTTGAGGCGCGCCGGGAGGTGGTGCTCGACCTGTCGGAGGTGACGTTCATGGACTGCTCGGGCCTGGGCGTCCTCGTACGGGCCCGCAACCAGGCCGACCGCAGCGGTAAGCGCCTGGTCCTGCGTGGGGTCGGCCGGCCTGTGGCCCGGCTGCTCAAGCTCACCGGCCTCAGCCGCCGCCTGGCCGGCGAATTCTGATCGGCCCCCCGCGCCCGCACCCCGGCAGGGACCTGGTCCTTGCCGGGAGGAAGGGAGGAATGCGCGGTGACTCTTCGATGGGAGGCGTTCTTGGACCGGGTCCAGGAACGCGGAGAGTACGACACACCCCAGGACGCCGAGCGCGCGGCCCGTGTCGTGCTGGCCCTGCTCGGCGCCCACCTAGTCGGCGACGTGCGCGCGAAGCTCGCGGCCCGTCTGCCCGAGACCTTCGCCCTGATCCTGCTCAACCCCCTGCAAGCCGCCGAACCGCTCAGTCCCAAACGGTTCGTGCGCGCGACTGCCGCCTGGATCGAGGGCGCCACCGAGAAGACCGCCGTGTGGGACATCGGAGCCGTGCTGTCCACGGTGGCCGACGCCGCCGGCGACGACCTCATGGAGGGTGTCCTGTTCCAGCTGCCGCCCGGCTACGACGTCCTGTTCGGCCGCCCTGCCCCCGGCCACCGACCCTGACCCGCTTTCGTGCCGCCGCCCACACGGCGGCGGCCAGCCTTGGAAGGCCACCCGTCATGACCCGGCACCGCCGCCTGATCCAGCAGGTCCGCACCCTCGGCCGCTACCCCAGCGACGAGGAAGCCGAACGCGTCCTCGACACCGTCCTGGCCGTCCTCGGCTCCCAGCTCACCGGCGATGAACGCTGCGAGCTGGCCGCCACGCTCCCCGAGCGGGCCCGCGCCGTCTTCGCCTCGCAGATCCCCCTGCCGAAGCCCGTCGCCGCCCCCGCCTTCGTCGAAGCCGTCGCCCGAGCCCTGAACACCAGCCTCACCGCAGCTCGCTGGGACGCCTCCTCCGTCCTGGCCGCCCTGGCATCCCTCGGCGGCGAGCGGCTCACCGACCGTCTTCTCGCCCGCCTGCCCCGCGGCTACGCGCTCCTGTTCGGCCGTGCCGACCTCACCGCCACCGCCGCCGCCTGAGAGCTGCCCAAGGGCGGGGATCAAGCGGCGGCACCCGGACGCGCAAGGACGCGCGCCCGCGCTACGCGGATGCGCCCGGCATCACTGGCCGCGGGCCCGGTCCAGGTCGGCCTCCAGCTCCTCCACCCGGACCAGGAGATCGAGAACCCGGCGCGCGCCTTCGAGCGTCAGTCCCTCGCTGATCAGCTTCACCAGGGCCGCGACCCTGTCGATCTCCCGGCGCGAGTACCTGCGCTGGCCGCCCGCCGAACGACCCGGCACCACCACGCCCTGCTCGTCCAGCCGCCGCAGGAAGGCCACCTGGACATGCAGCATGGCCGCGACCTGTCCCACCGCGTAGAGCGCCGCGTCCGGATCGTCGATCGGCAGCACCACGGCCTCACCTCGCCGCTCACGAAACCTCACCTCCACGCTACAGATTTCCTCCATCCCCAGCCACGCGTTGTGCAGCGACCCGCGCGCCCCTTCGCATCGAGCAACGCGACCGGCGGACCCCCAAACACAGACTTGACATGAGGAGGCTCAAGTTTTATGTGTCGATGTAGGGAAGTTCTGTAGGTGAATGCGATGAAGGAGGTCGGAGATGACTCGCGCAGTCGGTATCGATCTCGGAACGACGAACTCAGTGGTCTGCGTCCTGGAGGGCGGCGAGCCGGCCGTCATCACGAACGCCGAGGGCGCGCGCACCACCCCGTCGGTGGTGGCCTTCGGCAAGGGCGGCGAGGTGCTCGTCGGCGAGGTCGCCAAGCGCCAGGCCGTCACCAACGTGGACCGCACCGCCCGCTCGGTGAAGCGCCACATGGGCGAGAGCGACTGGCGCTTCCCGGACAAGGGGGATGTGGACGGCAAGCGGTACACCGCGCAGGAGATCTCGGCGCGGGTGCTGCAGAAACTGAAGCGCGACGCGGAGGCGTACCTGGGCGAGGAGGTCACCGACGCGGTGATCACCGTGCCGGCGTACTTCAACGACTCCCAGCGCACCGCGACCAAGGAGGCAGGGGAGATCGCGGGCCTGAAGGTGGCGCGGATCATCAACGAGCCGACCTCCGCCGCCCTCGCGTACGGGCTCGACAAGGAGAGCGACCAGACCGTCCTCGTGTTCGACCTCGGCGGCGGCACCTTCGACGTGTCGCTCCTGGAGATCGGCGAGGGCGTCGTGGAGGTGAAAGCCACCTCCGGCGACACCCACCTCGGCGGTGACGACTGGGACCAGCGGATCGTCGACCACCTGGTCACGCAGTTCAAGAACGGCTACGGCATCGACCTGTCCAAGGACAAGATGGCAGCCCAGCGCCTGCGCGAGGCCGCGGAGAAGGCCAAGATCGAGCTGTCCGCCGCGACCGAGACGACGATCAATCTGCCCTACATCACGGCCTCCGCCGAGGGCGCTCTCCACCTGGACGAGAAACTCACCCGCGCCCAGTTCCAGCAGCTCACCGCAGACCTGCTGGAACGCTGCGAGGGCCCCTTCCACCAGGCCGTCAAGGACGCCAAGATCAAGGTCTCCGGCATCGACCACGTCATCCTCGTCGGCGGATCCACCCGGATGCCCGCCGTCACCGACCTGGTGAAGAAGCTCACCGGCAAGGACCCGCACAAGGGCGTCAACCCGGACGAGGTCGTCGCCATCGGCGCCGCACTTCAGGCCGGCGTCCTCAAGGGCGAGGTCAAGGACGTCCTGCTGCTCGACGTCACCCCGCTGTCCCTCGGCATCGAGACCAAGGGCGGCATCATGACCAAGCTCATCGAACGCAACACCACCATCCCCACCCGCCGCTCGGAGGTCTTCACCACCGCCGAGGACAACCAGCCCTCGGTGACCGTGCAGGTCTACCAGGGCGAGCGGGAGATCGCTGCGTACAACAAGAAGCTCGGCATGTTCGAGCTGACCGGCATCGCACCCGCCCCGCGCGGGATGCCGCAGATCGAGGTCACTTTCGACATCGACGCCAACGGCATCATGCACGTCGGCGCGAAGGACCTCGGCACCGGCAAGGAACAGAAGATGACCGTCACCGGCGGCTCCGCCCTGCCCAAGGACGACATCGACCGCATGATCCGGGAAGCCGAACAGCACGCCGAGGAGGACCGCCGCCGCAAGGAGGCCGCCGAGACCCGCAACCAGGGCGAGCAACTCCTCTACACCACCGAGAAGTTCCTCACCGACAACCAGGACAAGGTCCCCGCCGACGTGAAGAGCGAGGTCGATGCGGCTCTGGCGGACCTGAAGGACAAGCTCAAGGGTGAGGACACCGCCGCCATCCGCGCGGCCAGCGACCACGTCGCCCAGGCCAGCCAGAAGCTCGGCCAGGCCATCTACGCCCAGACCGCGCCCGGCGCACCAAGCGGCGCGAGCGGCCCCCAAGGCTCGGAGGAGGAGGTCGTGGACGCCGAGATCGTGGATGAGGACGAGCACAAAGGAGGCACCGCATGACCACCCCATCCAGGCCGGGCGAGAACACCGAAGACCGGCGCCCACCGGTGGTCATCCGCGACAAGCGGCGCATCGACCCGGAAACCCTCCAGCTGCGACCCGGCGTCGAACGACCCGCCACGCACAAGCCCAGCGGCCAGGGCGAGCAGGGCGCCGGCAGCACCGCAGGCACCCTGCTCGGCGGCGGCGCCACTTCCACGCCCGACCAGGCCCCCACGGGAGCCGGCGGCGAGTCGCTGCGCGCCACGCTGGCCGAGCGCACCAGAGACCTGCAGCGGGTGAAGGCCGAGTACGACAACTACCGCCGGCGCGTCCAGCGCGAACGCCTCGCCATCCGCGAGGGCGTCATGGCCGAGGTACTCCGCACGCTCCTGCCCGTCCTCGACACCATCGACCGGGCCCGCACCCACCAGGACACCGCGGCGGCCTTCGACACCGTCGCCGCCAGCCTCCAGAACCAGCTGGCCGCGCTCGGGCTGCAGCAGTTCGGCACGGAAGGCGAACCCTTCGACCCCACCCTCCACGAGGCACTCAGCTCGACCGAATCCGACCGGGCCGACCACCCCACCTGCACCCACATCCTGCGGCCCGGCTACCGGCTCGGCGAGATCCTCCTGCGCCCGGCCCAGGTAGCGGTCGAACAGCCCCATCCGGACCAGCAGGCTTCCGGATCGTCGTCCTCCGAGCGCACCGGCCCGGCATAGTACGGAGGCTGTCCAATGGCCCCGCGCAGTGCCCCTCGGACGCCGGATTCGCCGCGGTCATCCCTGCGACAGTCCGGCGGGCGGTAGCCGGGCCCCTTCGGCCCCGGCATGATCGAAGTCGGACAGTCCCCGTACCGGAAGGGGGAACGCTCATGTCCGACCGGCATGGTCATCACGCGAAGAACACCGGCGCCACTCCACCGGTCCTGAGGACGACTGCCCGCCGGATTCCCGGCACGGCCGTGGTCTGCCGCCTTGACGGCGAGGTGGGCCAGGACCAGAAGGAGATGCTGGAGGCCCATCTCGCCGAAGTGGTCAAGGCCGGCCAACCGCGTCTCGTTTTCGAGCGACAGCACCTGGGCGAGCGGGGCCAGCGGGCACGCGTAGTCGCCCGCGACTCCACCGGCCTGAATCCTCTCCTGCAGACCCGCAAGGACGCCGAGGCGGCCGGACAACGGCTGGTCCTGGCCGCACCCTCGCCCACGGTCCGGTGTCTGCCGGAGATCACCGGAACCGACGAGGTCTTCACCATCTGCGGCAGTGTCCGAGCCGCCCTCGCCGCCACCGGATCGCCCGGCTGAGGAGCGACCATGGACACGCCCTGGTGCTACGCGATCACCCTGCCCGGCCCACCCGGCTGCCACGCCCCGCCGCAGGTCATCGTCGTCCATGCCACCGGCGAGACCACCAGGAACGGCGAGACGGTGTATGCCGACGCCGCCGGGACTCTGCGCGTCACGATCACCCGCGGGGTGGCCGAACCCATCGACGCCCCTGCCGGCCCAGGTCGGCACACGTGCCTGCATGCCCACCCGCTGCCATGACGGCCTCGGCGCGAATGCCAGCCGATCAGCCGGTCGGCATCCCCCGCGGCACGAGGCGCTTCGGCGCCCGGCGGCGCCCGAGGTCAGAGGACGCCAGTGCCGCGGATCTGGATGGCTGCCAGCAGAGCGGCGGTCGTACCTACGGGCGGTGCCCGTCCAGTGACGGCCGGAATCAGCGGGCAGTGTCGCTTCGCGACGTGCGCCAGCGGATCCACGATCGGTCATGGCCGTCGGCGGAAGGACCGCAGCGTCTCACCGGGGCGGAAGTCCAGTGCCGCCAGGAGCTGGATCGCACCGCCGTCGTCCTCCTCGGAGTCGGCGTCGGGCTCGCGGACCCAGGCGGTCATTTCCCGGGCATCGTGCTCCGCTGCCACATTCAGGCACTGTCCGAGCAGGTGGCGGCCCAGCCCTCGGCGGCGGTGGTCCGGATGGGTGGTCATCGACGTCAGGACAGCCGTCCGGTCCGCCGCCCGGTCGACGGTGGCCTCGCAGACGATCGAGCCGTCGACCTGGCGCAGCTCCAGGTGCCAGCCGGGCGGGTCGCCTCGCCCGGTGACGCAGGCGATGGGGTAGGTGGTAGGGCTCGGCCGATTTTTGAGCGCGTGGTGGAAGCCGTGCCAGGTGTGGCGGGTGGAGAACCCGGCTGCTTCAAGGGTGGTGCGGGTGGCGGGCCGCAGCCGTACGGCCAGACCGGCGGGGCTCTGGGGGTTGAACGGCGGCGGGCCGGCGAAGGCCTCCACGACCCTGGTCCGCCCGAGCGCCGTAAGGGCCCTGCCGATCAGCGCCGCGGCCACGGCATGGACCTCACGGCAGTGCAGCGCCAGGATCTGCCCCGCGCCGTCGCCGGGCGGCGAGGCGAAGACGACGACTCCCACGATGCGACCGGCAGCGTCCTGTGCGACCTCCCAGCGCGAGGCGGGGAGGTCCCGCCCGGCGTCTCCGCGTGCGCGGATCGCCGCGTCGAGGGCGCCCGGAGTGATGTGGGGCTGGTCGGGCAGCCGGTCGGCTTCGATCAGGTTGAGCACCTGGTCCCCATCCGCCGCCTTGCACGGCCGGATGGGCCGGCTGCCCGCTTCAACGCCCGTGATCGCCCCCCATAGCTCGCACGGCCGCCGGTCCTCCACAGAGTGCCGTTCGCATCCCACCCGGGCTGGAGCGCCCGCCGCGTGACAGCGGCGGGATCCACCCGTTCGGTGCAGTGACCGGACGACTGACGGGGTTCACCCGCGAAGAGCCCAGGGCTGGCGACGCGGGCGGCGCGGGGCTTGCCTGGCAGGGCAGGCCCGCCTCCTGGGAGGTCCCGATGTACGAGATGCGTGCTGAATGCGATCCGGCGAAGCCCGACTTCGTGCTGATGTGGCACGCGCTGCCCAAGGACTCGGGCGGCCTGACGCTGTGCGGCCGTCTGCTGCCACCGAGCCCGGCCGTGGCGAAGCCACAGGACGCGCCGACCGACCGGTACTGCCCGCCCTGCATCGCACTGGTCGCACAGGCCATGGAGTCCGCCCCGCGCTGAGACGAACGTCCGTCGGCACCACCCACTACAGGCGTACGACCACCAGGGCGGTGTCGTCGCCGGCGCTGCGGCCATCCGCCACGCCGAGGTCGGCGAGGACGGCGTCGGCCAGCGCCTGCGGGGCGAGCAACCGGTGCCGGGCCGCGCTGGCGGTCAGCCGGGCGAGTCCGGTGTCGATGTCCTCGCCGCGGCGTTCGACGAGTCCGTCGGTGTACAGCAGCACTGTGGCCCCGGGCGCGTAGTTCACCGCGGCCTCGGATCTTGTGGCGGATTCCGTCCATGCGCCGAGCGGCGGGTCGGTGGCGGCGTCCAGCAGGCGCACCGTCGCGTCGGCCTCCACCAGAACGGGCGGCACATGGCCGGCGCTGCTGTAGGTGATGCGGCGGGCGGCGCGGTCGATGACGGTCTGCACGGCGGTGGTGGCCAGCGCCCCTTCCAGGGTGAGCGCGTACCGGGCGAGGGTCTTCAGCGCGAGCGCGGGCTGCGGGGTCGCGCGGATCGCGGCGTTCAGTGCGGCGTGGAGCTGGCCCATGACCCCGGCGGCCTCGACGCCGTGGCCGACCACGTCGCCGACGGCGACCGCCAGGTGCTGCTGGTCAAGGTCGATAAGGTCGTACCAATCCCCGCACACGTTCGCCGCCGCGGTGGCGGGCCGGTAGCGCACGGCGGCCGTGGAGCGGCAGGCTTCGGGCATGGTGGGCAGCATCGCCCGCTGCAGCGTCATCGCCACTTCGCGTTCGCGGGCGTGGGCCTGGCGCAGCTGATCGTTGAGGTCCTGCAGTTCCTGGGCGCGGGTGAGCAGGTCGGCGGCCATCTGCTCCTCATGGGTCAGGGTCCCGCCGGGCGCCTCCCCGGGGCGGTGGGCCATGAGCTGGCGGACCAGGGCGGTGACCTCCTCGACGCGGTGGATGATCAGCGTGACGTTCCCGTCCTGGTCGAGGACGGGGGTGTTGACCGGGCTCCAGTACCGTTCCTCGAACACACCCGGCCGGTCGGGTACCTCCAGGTCGTACTTCTGCAGCGCCATGCTGTCGCGCCGGCCTGTCTGCATCACCCGTTCCAGGGAGGCCCGCAGCGCCCGGGTGCCGGTGGCCTGCGGGTCGGCGGGGTTGTCGGGGAAGGCGTCGAAGACGTTGCGGCCGATCAGCTCCTCCCGGCCCCGGCGGGCGACGCGCAAGTAGGCCGTGTTGGCGGCGGCGATGACCAGGTCCGGGGTCATGATCATCGTCGGGGTGGGCAGGGCCTCGAACACCGCCGCGAAATCGATATCCGGCCAGGCCACACTGCTTCTCTCGACGGCACCGCTGGGTGGGTGACGCCACTGTATGCCCGACCGCCCGCCAGCACCCGGAACCGCCCGCGCAGCCGTTTTCCGTGTCTGTCCGGGCGGATCAGTAGCGAAGGCCAATCGTCGGGGTGGACCGCCGGGCGGGCCGGCGCCACCACCACCGCGTGTCGCTGTCGGCCTGCGACCACGACCCCGCCCATGTGCTGGCGGCTCCGAGCTGGGCCCGCCGTTCATCGTCGGCGGCATCGAGGCCGCCCACCTCAGGGCGCCGTGTGGCGATCTCATCGCACTGACGGGGGCCTTCCGTGGTCGACGAGGGCGGCGAGCCGAGCGGCGTAGGTGTCGAGGCGGCCGCGCAGGATGAGGCGCACAGTGGCCGTCCGATTGACCGGTGTGTAGGCCTGGGCGAGATTGTCAACGAGCCTGCTGGTGTCGTACCCGGAGCGTCGCATCCCGGTCAGGACGGGGCTGTGCGCGTACTCGGCCTGGGTGATCTCGGTCCACACCAGCACGGTGGCCGTGAGCCGCCCGTCCTGGCCGGCCATCCGGACGAACCGCCGGCTCAGGTCGTCGGACAGTTCGGCCCAGTGGGCGGCGGGCATCTGCCAGTCGGCGAGCGCGGTGCGGCGCCTGGCGTAGTCGATGCGGGTCTCGTCGTCGTCCAGACGTTGGGCGATGTTCTCGATCCGGGTCTCGAAGTCGCCCCACAGGGTCCCTCCCGCCATCTGGGGACGCAGTTTGTTCATCGTGCTCATCGCCTTCTCGGCCGGGACGCCGAGTTGGCGCGCGCACTGGGGGTAGGAGCCGCCGGCCGTCATCTCGGCGAGCTTGAGGCTGGCGGCCCTGCGCAGGTGCCGCACCGTGTAGCCGGTCGGGTTGTCAAGGCGGTCGGCGAAGTCGGCGAAGTGATCGTCGTACCAGTGCCTGGGCAGGTAGGGCGGGACGTGCTCGATGCCGAAGCGGCAGTCGCGGGAGGGCACACGCACGCTCGCCTTCTCGGTGCGGCCGGCAGCGTGGAAGCCGTGGACCTGGCGGACGAGCGCGCGGGCAAGCGCTGGTGAGAGGTTCTGGCGCCGCAGCGCGGTGTACGGACCCGGGTGCCGGGCGAACGCGGCCTGGGCCAGCGGCTGGATGCGCTCGCGCAGGTGGGCGCGGTCGTCCGCGGTCAGGAGTGTCGTGGCGGCCAGCAGAAGGGCGCCGCACTGGCCTGCGTCGGGCGGCGCGGACCACAGGGCCGGTGTTCCGCCGGCGGGGCGGGCGTCGGCTCCAGGCCGGACCGCCTCCACGTGGTCGTCGATCAGGTCGAGCAGCGGCCCGGGCAGGGGGAGGATGCCTGGAGGTGGGGGCCAGCTGAGTTTGATCAGCTGGCTGGCGGCGCGCAGGTCCGGGAAGAACCAGGGATCGCGGGCTTCGGGGTCGTGCAGCCGCCCGAGGAGCCGCTGCTGCAGGCGTGTCAGGTGGTTCAGGGTGTCGGCGCTCAGCGCTGTGTCCCGGCTGTGGCAGGGCGTCTCGTCCAGTCGGGCGCCGCACGGTGGCCGCTGCGTCGGCGGTTCGCCGGCCGTGTTCGGGCCGTCGGCACGGCAGCCGGCCGGGTGGATTCCCGTGGCGCTCGGGCGGTGGAGCAGGGTGGCGCGACCGCGGTGGATCGGGTTGGAGGACGCTCCGCAGCTCCAGCATCGGTGCTCCAGGAGCGTGCCGTGGATCGGGCAGGCGAACACGACGGGCAGGTGCCAGGTGCTCTTCCACGCTCCGCCGAGGGTGAGTTGGACCGGGCTGCCGTCCCCGGCGAGGCAGGCGGGGCAGTACCGGGTGGAGAGGGTGAACGCCCAGCTGCCGGCGAAGGAGCCCGCCGTGCGGCTTCGGTGCGCGAACCCGAGTAGCGGGTACGCGCCTTGGTGGCGCCGCAGTCCCAGGGCGGTGACCTCCGCGGGGCTGAGGCGGGCGGCGGCACCGAACGCGGCGGCCGCCTCCGGGAGGAGGCCGAGGAGGAGGTCGGTGCTCAGCCGGTTGGTCTTCGCCGGGCCGAGCCCGGCTAGCTCCGCGACGCGGATCGGGGAGCGGTTCAGCCGGAAGGACAGCCGCAGCAGGTAGCCGGGAAAGGACTCCTCCGGGAGCGGGGCAAGGCTGCGGGCCAGCGCGCGTGGAGGCGTCACCGGGCAGCACTCGGCACTGGCGCCGTGCCCGTCTCGACGCTCGCCAGGACGACGTCGGTGCTCACCTGGAGGACCTTCCCGCGGTCGCTGGCCGCGGCCAGCAGGCAGGCGTAGGTGTCGAGCCGCTGGCGCAGGTGGAGCCGCGCGCCGCGCAGGTGCTCCGCCTGGAGGTGCTTGGCCTCCAGGCTGAGCGTCGCGCAGTCGCCGCCGCGGCGCCGCAGTTCGCGCATGAGGGGGCTGTGGACGGGCTCGCCCCGGGTGGCCTCGCTCCACACGAGGACGGTGCCGATGGCCGGGTCGCCCTGCTGGTGGAGCCTGGTCAAACGGGGAATGCCGTCGGACAGGGCCCACCAGTCCGGGCCGGGCATGTGCCAGGTGGCAAGCCTGCGGCGCCTGTTCGCGTAGTTGACGCGGTCGTCGGTGGTGTCGAGGTGGTCCGCGATCCGGTCGACCCTGAGTTCGAAGTCCGGCCACATCCTGGTGGCGTCGAGGCGGGCGCCGAGAATCGTGAGGAGCTTGGCCGCGATCCCCGGCGGAAGACCCAGGATCTCGGCGCACTCCGTCCACGGGGCGCCGCAGGCGAGTTCCGCCAGTCTCAAAGACGCCGCCCGGCGAACGGCGCGCGCCCTGGGGCGATGAGCCTGCGGGATGCGGTCGAGGAAGCCGTCGAAGTACGCGTCGAACCAGGCCCGGGGCAGGTAGGCCGGCACCTCCTGCGCCGAGTAGCCGCGCTTTCGTCCCGTGGCTCGCAGACTCCGGTGGCCGTGGCTGCCGTAGCTCCTGATCGCAAGGGCCCGCGCGAGGCGGGGTGAGATGTCGAGCGACCTGGAGATCTGGCCGCTGTACATCGGCGCGCTGCTGTAGGCGGCGCGCATCAGCGGTTGGGCCTGCTCGCGCAGCAGGTTCGGGTCGGACTCGCCGATCAGGGTGTCGGCGGCGAGCAACAGCGCCGCGCACTGCGCGGTGTCGGTGGGCGCCGCCCGGGCGCCGGTGCGCCTGGGCTGGTGCCCTCCGGTGGTCTGCCGCCGGACCAGGGCCGTCAGCGGTGCGGCGTGGGCGTCGAGGAGCGTTTGAAGAGGGGCGGAGGGCAGCAGATGGGCGCCGAGCGGCCAGCTGAGCCTGATCACGTGCGCGGCCATGATCAGGTCCGTGAAGTACGACGGGGGTGACGACTCGTACTTCGCCGCCGTGTCCGGGACGTGGTGGAGGTGGTGGTCGATGATGCGTTGGACGTCGAGGAGCCGGTCGAGATCCGCCCGGGACACGAGGGTCTCGGAGCTCTGGCCTGCAACGTCGCGGCCGTCGATCCAGGCTCCGCAGTGGCGGCTGCCTGGGCGGCCGGCCCCCGCGGGGGCGACCTCGTTGCGGCACTGCAGCGCGTGCAGGTGCGACGCGCGGGGGCTGCCGACCAGGTTGAGGCGGTCCAGCGTGGCGGTGTTGAGGGGTCGGCGGCAGGCCGGACAGGCGGCTTCCAGCAGGCGGTGGTGAATCGGGCAGGCGAAGGTGACGGGCAGATGCCACTGGAGCTTGAAGGCTCCGCCGAAGGCGCGCTGGATCGAGCTGGCGTCGCCGTGCAGGCACGGTGGGCAGTAGCGGGTGGAGACGTCGAGTGCCCACTGGGCCTGGAGCATCACGGTGGTCCGTTGCGGGACGCCGTGCACGGCCCGTAGCGGCGGGTAGGCGGTGGTGAACCGTTGCAGTGTCAGTTCGTGGGCCTCGGCGGTGCTGAGGCCCGCTGCCTGGGCGAAGGCCCGTGCCGTGGTGCCGGGCAGTTCCTCCAGCAGGCCGATGGGGATGCGGCCGGACCGTTCGGTGAGGCCGCACAGGGTGGCGAGGCGGCTCGGGGAGCGGCCAAGGCGCGTGGCCAGTCGCAGCAGGAAGCCGGGCAGCGATTCGTCGGGCAGCGGGGCCAGGCTGCGGGCCAGCGGCCGGGCGGTCATGGCGTCGTCCGTGGGTTAGCGGCCAGCGCCCCGTTGTCGCACCAGGCGGCCGTCCGCTGCGTGTAGGCGGCCAGCCGGGCCAGGAGGCGGGCCTTGTCGCCGCGGCGGGCGCCCGTGAGGGAGGGCAGCTCGCAGACGAGGCTCGGGCCGCCCGGCAGTCGCCCGCCCCAGCCGCGGTGCCGGACGAGCGGACTGAACAGGTAGTCGCCCTCGGTGACTTGGGTCCACACCAGGACCGACGCGCAGATCCGCAGCCCGGGAGTCGCGTCGAGCATGGGTAGGCCGTCGGTGAGATGCGCCCAGTCGGCCGGTGGGATGGTCCAGTCCTCGAGCGCCGTTCGGCGGCGCTGGTAGTCGATGCGGTCTTCCTGGTCGTCGAGTTCGGCGGCGATCGCGTCGAGCCCGTGGAGGAACCGCTGCCAGGCGCCCTCGCTGTCCGTGCGCAACCGGAGCTGCTGAAGGCCGGAGAGGGCGTGACCGCGCGGGATGCCGAGCAGGCGGGCGCCGTCGGCCAGGGCGCCGCCGCCGGTCATCTCGGCGAGCTTGAGGGCGGCGGCCCGCCGCACCAGGCGGGCGTTGTTGCGGCTGTCGACGGTGAGGCGCGTGGTGAAGTGGGCCAGGTGGCGCTCGTAGGCGGCGGCCGGCAGGAGCTGGGGGATCTCGCGGGCGGTGAAGAGGCAGGTGCGCGTCGGCACGCGCAGCGCGGCGGATGTGCCGGCGCCGACTGTGGCGTGGAAGCCGCCCCGTTGGACGGCAAGGGCGCGGGCGAGCGGCAGGGAGAACTGTCCGCGCCGGATGATGCCGACGAACCGGGTGCGGTCGCGCTCGACGGCCCGGCGGGCCAGGGTCTGGACGGCTTCGCGGGCTCCGGCCGGATCCGGGTGGGTGACCAGGCGCTCGCTCATGGCGAGCAGGCCCGCGCAGGCGGCGGCCGCGGGTGGCGGTCCGATGACGATGCGGCCGTTGTCCCCGTGGGGGCGGTCGGCCGTGCGGCGGCGCATGGCGTGGACGTGCTCGTCCAGGGCGTCGACCTGCACATCGGGCAGGCTGAGGTCGTCCACGGCGGCCGGCCACGAGATGGTGATCAGCTGGCTGACGGCGATCAGGTCCGGAAAGAACAGCGGCTCGTCGGGATCCGGCGAGGCCAGTCGCGCCAGCAGCCTGCTCTGGAGATCGAGCAGGGTGCCGAGGTCGGCGTCCCCTCTGGCGCCGGTGTCCGCGGCCGTCGCGGTCAGGTCGGCGCCGCATGCGGGCTTGGGTTTACGGGTTCCGGCGTCGAGGGCGTGGTTGCGGCACTGGGCGGGGTGCAGTACGTGACCGGTCGGGTGCAGGATCAGGGCCGCCCGGCCCTGGACGGACACATTCAGGGGCCGGCGGCAGCTCGGGCACAGGTGGTCGAGCAGACGCCGGTGGCGGGGGCAGGCGAAGACGACCGGCAGGTGCCACGGCAGGCGCCAGGGGCCGCCGTGGGCGTCCTGGACCGCGGTGCCGTCTCCTGCCAGGCACAGGGGGCAGAAGCGGCTGGCGGCGGTGAAAGCCCACACGTTGGAGCCGAACCGGCCGTCTGGGCGTTCCCCGGTGTCCGCGATCGGCGGGTACGCCACCTGGTGCGCTCGCAGCCCCAGCGCTTGGACCTCGGCCGTCGTCAGGCGGGTAGCGGCGGCGAAGCGGGCCGCGGACTCCGGCCGCAGGGCGACCAGCAGGTGCGCGGGCAGCTTGACCGTGTGGCCGAGCCGGTAGGGGGCGAGACCGGTGAGCACGGCGATCCGGGCCGGTGAACGGTTCAGCCGGTGGGCGAGCCGCAACAGGAAGCCCGGCAGCGACTCCTCGGGGAACGGGGCCAGGCTGCGGGCCAGCGGGCCGGGTGCCCTGGTCAACCCACCGCTCCCGTCGGGCCGTCGTCGTCGAAAACGGTGTTGCGGCCCGGCCGCTTCTTCTTCGGCACCTGCGGGATCTCGGGCTGCTCGCCGGAGGCGGCGTCCAGGTCGGGCAGGTCGGTGGGGCTGACCGTGCACCGTTGCAGAAGGTCGACCGTCAGACTCTCGGCCCGGGTCTCGATGGCGTGACGACAGCCGGTCTGGACCAGCTTCTCCAGCAGGCCGACCACGCCGTTGGTGCGCCGGAACAGGTACTCGGGCATGCCGCCGGCGGTGAGCATGCCATCGGTGTCGTTCAGCAGCCGCAGACAGCTCTCCAGGCCCCGCAGGTGCGCGGTCCAGGCCTCGATCTGGGCGGGGGTGTCGTAGCTGAACGCATCGAGGTCGATCAGCTCGAAGCGGCGTTCGTGCTGGGTCGCGGCATCCGAGTTGGGGCTGCGGCCGCGGTCCTTGACCGGCGGGAAGACCCACTGCTTGGTGACGGGGTCGCGCCGGCCGTCCCGCAGCAGACCGGAGGTGGGGATGCCGACACCGACGAGGATCAGGGTGACCGGCATGCTCATCATCTCGCGGATCAGGTCCAGCACATCCTGGTCCGCCTCGCGGTGGAGCTTGAGCCTCGTAATATCGTCGATTACAAGCGCCTTGGTGGCATGGTCTGCGATCGCGGCTTTCACCGTGCGGACGAGGTCCTCCAGGCGCATCCCCTTGTAGTCCTCGCCGTAGAAGTCGAGGATGCGCTGGCAGGTGGAGATCGGGGTGGCCTTGACCGGGCACCGCACGTACGCCACCGGGGCGAACAGGTCGCGGGTGCCGGGCATCGCGTCCGGGTTGACCTGCTGGTTCAGGGTCAGCCACTCGTCCTCGAAGGCGGCCACCGCCTCGCACACGGTCTCGGTCTTGCCCTGGGCGCCGCCGCCGTTGACCATCACCCCGGTGCGGGTGCCCGACTTGTGGCTGAACGCGCCGTCCTCGATCCGCGTGCGCACCAGCCAGGCGACGGCCTCGCTCATCGGGGTGGCCTGAACGGGCAGGCTGCTGTGGGTGGCCAGGCGGTGCAGGTCGTAGATGCGGCGCTGGCGCGGGCTCAGCCGCTTGTACTCCTCGACCGACATCACCGGTGCCGGGATGAAGCTCGCGCGTGTGGTGCGCCAGCGCTGCCAGCCGTCGTGGCAGGTGCGGTCCAGTGGCGGCCCGGGCAGGAACGTGGCCGCGCCGGCCCACGGTGGTGTGTTTCCGGCGCCGCTCACAGTTCCCCCTCGGTGTCCTCGTACTCGTCGTCGTCCGGCAGGGCGAGCAGGCTGCGTTCGCGCAGCCGCTGCCCGAGCGCCGGGGGCGGGGCGGGTCGCTCGGGCACCGCGTTCTGGCGCCGGCGGCGGCGCTCGTCGTCCACCGCCGCCTGCCCCTGCCGGGCCCGCTCCCGCCACTTGAGCGGCACGACGTTGGCCGCCTCCCCGGTCGCTGTCCGCCCGGCGGCGCCGGTTGCGCCCGGTGGGCGGTCGGCGGCCGCCGCGGCGGCTTGTGCCACCTCGCGGGCGTGCTCGGTGCGCTGACCTTTGGTCAGCCGGGTCGGCCACTGCTCGACGGGGATGTGGCCGCCGATCAACTCGAGCAGGAGCGGCAGCAGTTCCGCATCGGTCTTCGGGGCCAGGCCGCGGCTGCGGACCTCGCGCATGACCTCGCGCACCCGCGCGTCGCTGAACGCGGGCACCTCGCCCTCCTCCGGCAGGCCGGTCCAGCGCAGGGTGTGCCAGTCGTGGGTGCGCGGGTCCTGGAAGAACACCAGGCACGGATCGCGCGGGTCGCGGTGGAAGACGTACTTGTTCTTGGCAGCCCCGCCCCGCCCAGAGGGCGTGAACCGGTAGGGGTCCAGCGCGGCGCCGTTGTACCAGAGATTCTTGATCTTCACGCCGCGCTTGCCGTGGATCACCACCCGGTGGGTCGGCAGCAGCTGGTAGTACAGCTTCGGGCGAGGGATCTGCAGCGCGAAGCCGCCCTGGGCCATCGAGGCCGCGAACAGGCTGTTCGGGCTGTGGTCGCCGCCCGGGTCCCAGCTCGGCGCATAGGTCCCGAATCGGCGCCGCTGCCACACCGAGACGACCCAGGTCGCAACCAGGTGCTCCATCTCGGCCACGGTCAGGACTGCGTCGCCCTCCGGGTCCACGCCGCGGTCGGCCGCGTCCACCCCCTGGTAGCCCGGCAGGATCCTGAACAGCAGGGACTGGACGGCCCCGAACGCCCGCTCCACGGCCTGCTTGTCGGTCGGACGCAGGACCCGGCTGGGGCGTATGTTCGCCCCGATCACCCGCTGGACCTCGATCAGATGATGGTTCTTGTAGACCGAGCCGTGGTCGGTGGTGACGGTCTCGGGCGCGAAGAACGGCAGGCCCGCGACCTTGTGGCCAGCGAACTCGGCCACCAGCGTGGCCGGGACACCGGGGTAGGCCCACTCCATGTCCTCGCCCCAGTCCGGCCGCATCGGCAGCGGCATCATCACGTCGCGCAGCACCATGGCCACGTCGACCGAGGTGTCGGAGACCAGCGTCAGCCGGAACGCCACGATCGAATGCGTGTACACGTCCAGGGCCAGGGTCAGGTGGACAGAAACGGGGTCGCCGAAGACGTTCTCGCGGACCTTGACCGGCAGGATCGTGGTGTCGAGCGCCACCACTTGGCCCGGCCGGTAGACCACGACGTGCCTGCCGGTCGCGACCTCCTGGGCGCGGGCGGCCGAGCGCAGGTACCGCTGCCGTGCTCCGCTGGAGCCGAACCACTCCTTCCACACCGTCCGCAGCGTCGTGTAGCTCGGCACCGGCTCGTCGGGACCGAAGGTCTCCCGGACGTACTGGTGGATCAGACGCTCGCGGTCCTTCGCGCTGAGCTTGGAACGGTGCAGCGTCTCCGCCCGGACCGCGAACAACGCCTCCCGGACCGCCGGTGAGATCCGGCGCCCGGTCGCCTCGCGAAGCCACCGGTCGTCCGCCAGACCGACCGGGCCGAACCGGCGCCGATCCATGTCCCAGCGGATCAGCGTCCGGTACCCGGCCCGCTTCAGACCAAGCGCAGCGGCCTGGTCGGGGTTCTCGACCGCGGCCAGGCGCAGTTCCTCCGCCTTTGCCTGCCGGCGCTGCGTCAGCGTGGTGGCGTCCGGGTCGTACTGCGGACGCGGTTCGGCTGGTCCCGCCAGCAGCGGGTCACCGCTGAGGAAGCCGGTCTCCACCTCGTTCAGGTGGGCCAGCCGCAACAGGGTCAGCTGCTGCTTCTCCGGCGTCAGGTCGGTCATCGTCTTCGGCTGGCGGCCCCGGCTCGCGGCTGGCAGGTCCCTGCGCGTGCGGGTCGACTGGCGGCACCCGGGGTGGTGCATCAGCTCCCGCACCGAGGTGTGCCAGGAAGGCCCGTCGGCCGGGACCAGGACCACCTTGCCCACCTGGGGCTCGAACGTCTCCACTATCCACTCGGAGCCGTCGATGATCAGCTCGTTGCCGGGCGCCAGATCCCAGGCAGCCGCGGCGGGTGCCGTCACCGCTCTCCTCCGCGCAGGTGGTTGTCCGGCGCCAGGCGGACCAGGCTCGTATCGGTCAGCGGTGCGGACATGTCGATGCCCAGGTTCCGATGCCACAGCAGGTGGAGAGCGTGGGCCCGGGCGATCGCCGGGTAACTGCACTGCTCGACCAGCTCACCGAACGCGAGCGGCCCCGACGCGGCGGCCCGCAGCAACTGGTCCTGGAGGCCGAGTTGATCGGTTAACTCCCGCCGGCCCGCCGACAGAGCATCGACGATCCTCACCACGCGCCTGCGCCAGCCGGTTACCACGCTGTAGTTCCAGCCCACGGCCAGCGCGGCCTCGGCCGACGCCGCGAACTTCACCTCGTCCTCCGGCCGGATGCGTCCGGCCGGCCGGACATCCAGCAGCCACGGTCCCGAGCCGGTCAGCAGCAGGAAGTCCGGGGTGTGCTCGACCCTCCCACCGTCCGCAGTGAGGAACTGCAGCCGAAAGGGCTGGGCCAGCGCCTCCTCCAGATCGCCGACGAAGTCGGCCATGAGGAGCAGCAGCTCCTCCTCGAAGCTCTCGAAGCCGTGGTGCCGGTCGGTACTGACGAGGTACTCCAGGCCCGGCCTGTGCCACTGGCCCGTCCGCCACGTGAAGCGGCGCACCGGCCGACTCCGGGCCGCCTCGACCTCGGCGAGATTCCGTACCGAGCAGGTGACCGGGGTACGGCCGAAGCGCCATGTCGCGGTCCACCGGTCGCTCCAGCCGGCTGCAAGCTTGAGCGTCTTCCTGTAGGCGTCGAACCTCGTGTGGAGGCGAGCGAGATCGCCCAGGTCACAGGCATCGGACCATAAGCCAGTACATGCATCCGGCTCTGCTGAAGAGCCGCCAGATAACGCCGAAGCCACGCCCCAATGCCCTTCCCTGGCGACCGGATCACGTGGGACGAACCTACGGCGAAGATCCCTTCTCAGGGATGGGATTCCGGGAATCCGGTGCACGCGACTTCGACCCTGCTGGAGCGCCACCCGTACGTATGTGACAACAAGACCTGCCAACCCAGACGCAACGGTGTCGCAAGCAACTGACACCATCCCAGGTCAGAGGGCACGACTGGTGACATCTATGGCGGGCAGTCGCACCGCGCCCGAGCGGGCGCTGCGGGCGGAGGTGGGCGGACGGTTCAACATCACCACTGGCCTCGGAGGTCGACCGTGGTTCCTCCTCTCCTTGTCCTGCTGCTGGTCCTGATCCTCTTCGGCGCGGGATTCGCGCTGAAGATCCTCTGGTGGGTGGCGATCGCCGTCCTCGTGATCCGGCTGATCGGGTTCTTCGCGCGCGGCACCAGCGGCTCGGGAGGCCGCAGCCGCCGGTACCGGTGGTAACAGGCGGGACGGGTCCGCCTGTGGCCAACTGTTCACGAACGGGGCCCGAGGTGGTCGTCGGGTCTGTCCGGGCGTCCAGCACGGTGCCGTGTCGGAGTCACGGCGAAGGTCTGCGCTGTGCACGTCCGGCCCGATGGTGAGGAGCAGATCATGACCGCTGGGGTGTCCGTCCGTTCGCCTGCCCTGGTCCCGGGGCCTGCGGAGCTGCGGGGTCGGCCTGGTCCTCAGGGGGAGGGCGCACGATGAGCGCCATGGCGGGCGAGCGCCCGGAGGCCGGTGCGGGTGCGGGTGCGGGTGCGGTGCAACACCGTGCGGGTATCGCGGGTGCGGTGCAACACCGTGCGGGCGTCGCCGAGGCGTTCACACGAATGGCGGCCTGCGGCGACCTGGATCTGCCGTTGCCCGGCGGCGGTCGGACCCGCGCCCGATGGGAATCGCTCACGCGATGGGCGCAACAGGACTTGTCCCTGGCCCGGCTCGTCGAAGGGCACACCGACGCTGTCGCGATCCTCGCCGAACTCGACGCGGAGGGGGCACGCGACCTGCCGACGGGGGCCGACGGGGCTCGCTGGGGAGTGTGGGCGGCCGAACCCCCGGGCTACTCGCTGGAGGCGCGTCCGGCGGCGGACGGCTGGCGGTTGTTCGGGGTGAAGCCGTTCTGCTCCGGTGCCCGGGTGTGTACGCACGCGCTCGTCACCGCCCGCGAAGGCGAGCTGCGGCGGCTGTTCGCACTCGAGGTCGACCAGCCCGGTGTCGAACCGCTGCCGGACAGCTGGCCGGGTCCGGGCATGGCCGGCAGTGACACCCTGGATGTGAACCTCGACGGTGTCCGGGCCGGACCGGTCGGCGACCCGGGCGCCTATCTGGAGCGTCCGGGGTTCCACCACGGCGGGCTCGGTGTCGCGGCGTGCTGGTACGGCGGCGCCCGCGCGGTCGCGAGCACGCTCCTGTCCGCCTCACGGAAGTGGGACCTGGACCCGCACGCGCTGGCTCATCTCGGCGCCGTCGACGCCCGGCTGGCTGCTGTCGAAGCGCTGCTGGACTGTGCCGCCGCCGCGGTCGACTCCGACCCGCTCGACCACGACGGTACCGCGCACCTGCGCACGATGCGGGTACGCGCGGCCGTCGAGGACGCGGCCGCCGAGGTGCTGGTCCGGGTCGGCCGAGCGCTGGGCGCCACCCCGCTGGGCCACGACGCCGCTCACGCCCGCGCCGTCGCGGACCTGACCGTCTACCTGCGCCAGCACCACGCGGAACGGGACCTCGCGGCGCTCGGCAAGGCCGCCTCCGCGACCCACCTGGACTGGGAGGACGCGTGACGCACCGCCAAGCGCAGCCCCTCTCCGCCCGTGGCCCGCGGGCGGTTCCGGCCGACCCGATCCAGGAACCCGGCACCCCCGAACAGGCGTGGGAGTCCTGGTCCGGGCTCAAGGGCCTTCCCACCGTCGACGCGCTCGCCGTCCTGCCGGCCCGCCCGGACCGCCGGCCGCGGGTCCTGGTGGTGGCAGCCCATCCGGACGACGAGGTCCTCGGCTTCGGCGGCACGCTCGCCGTCCTGGCCGCGTCCGGGGTCCGGGTGCGCCTGGTGTCCGTCACGGCGGGGGAGGCCTCCCACCCGCACAGCCGGGCATCGGTGGCCCGCAACCTGGCAGCCGTCCGCAACCGGGAACTGCACGAGGCGCTGGCCCGGCTGGGCGCCGCCGACGTGCAGCGCGTGGCTCTGGCCGTGCCCGACGGCGAGGTCGCCCGGCACGAGCGAGAGGTGTCCGGCCGGCTGACCGAGCTGCTGCGGGACTGCGACCTGTGCGTGGCGCCGTACAGCCACGACCGCCATCCGGACCACGAGGCGGCAGGGCGTGCCGCCCTGGCGGCCGGCGCGTCACGGGGCGTGGCGGTGTGGGAGTACCCGGTCTGGGCCTGGCACTGGGCCGTGCCCGGGGACGGGCGGCTGCCGTGGCACCGCGCCGTCCGTCTCCCGTTGCCGTTCGCCGCCCAGGACCGCAAGCGGGCGGCGCTGGCGTGCTTCCGCAGCCAGATCGAGCCGCTCGGCGATCGGCCCGAGGACGCGGCGATCCTGCCGCCCGCCGAACTCGCCCACTTCCGTCGCGACTTCGAGGTGATCTGGCGATGAGCACCTGTCGACACGGCGCCGCGGACAGGGAAGCCGGCACGCCGGGGGAGTACTTCACCCGCATGTACGCCGCCGCCGACGATCCGTGGCGGCTCGAGGAGCGTTGGTACGAGCGGCGCAAGTACGCTCTCACGCTCGCCGCTCTGCCCAAGCCGGTCTACCGCAGTGCCTTCGAACCCGGCTGCTCGGTCGGCGTCCTGTCCAGCCTGCTCGCCGGTCGCTGCGGGGCCCTGCTCTCCTGCGACCGGGAGGAACGCGCCCTCGGCCGAGCCCGTGGCCGACTCGGTCACCTGCCGCATGTGCGCGTCGAGCGGCGCGTGCTCCCTGACGACTGGCCACGGGAGACCTTCGACCTCGTCGTCCTCTCCGAGCTGCTGTACTACTTCACCGCCGTCGACACCGCCGACATCCTGGAGCGCGCGGTGCGGTCCCTGGAGCCGGGCGGAACCCTGGAACTCGTCCACTGGCGCCACCCGGTCGCCGACCACGCTCGAAGGGCTGGGGCAGTCCACGAGCAGGCGCGCAGTCATCCGGCCCTGGTGCGGATCGCCGCACACACGGAACCGGACTTCCTCCTCGACGTGTTCACCCGACCCGAGCAGCCCGGCACCGCGGCGGAGCGCCTGTCGGTGGCCGCCATGGAGGGGCTGACGTGATCCGTGCCCTGGCCGTCGTCGTGCCGGCCCGCGACGAAGAGGACCTGCTGGCCGGCTGCCTGGGCACGCTGCACCGGGCTGCCCGGCACCCGCTGGTGCGGGACGTGCCGTGCCGGGTGATCGTGGTCGCCGACGCATGCCGGGACGCGACCGCCGCCATCGCACGACGCCACGGCGCGCAGCTGCTGGAAGTGACCGAGGGAAACGTCGGGGCGGCCCGCGCGGCGGGCAGTCGCCATGCCCTGGAGAGTGTCCTCGCCTCCTGGCCGAGCCTCGCCCCTGACGGTGTGTGGCTGGCCCACACCGACGCGGACTCCCGCGTTCCGGCGGACTGGCTCGCACGGCAGCTCGTCCACGCGGCGTGCGGCTGGCACGCGGTCGTGGGCACGGTCCGCGTGGCGGACTGGGGCGCTCATCCGCGGAGCACCGCCGCGGCCTTCCGACTGCTCTACCAGCAGGAGAAGCCTGCCGACGCGCACCGGCACGTCCACGGGGCGAACCTCGCCGTGCGGGCCGACGCCTACCTCGCGGCCGGCGGCTTCCAGCCGCTGCCCGTCAGCGAGGACCGGACGCTGGTCGCCGCCCTGGAGGCCGCCGGCTTCGGCGTGAAACGCACCAGCCGGAGTCCCGTCACCACCTCGGCACGGCGCGATCCCCGAGCCCGCGGGGGATTCGGCGACTTCCTCCGCGACCTCGACGAGCTGACCGGCTGACCGCAGCGCAGGCGCCGCACCCGCACCCGTCGCGGATGCCCGCCCGCCCCGCCCAGCCCGATTCGCAGTAATGCAGGAAGGAGAACAGCGTGATCCCCACGCGATCCCTGATCGGCCGTATCACCGCCGCCGCCCGCTCGGGAGGTGATGACGGCATCGGTGTCCGGACCCTGAAGGCGCTCGACGCCGTTGGGAATGCCGAGGAACTGGACGCGGTCACCGAGCCGTTGAAGCGCATCGTCCAGGGCGTGCCGCTGGGACCGCTGCGCGGTGTGCTGCAGGGCCGTCCTCTGGGTCACCCGCTGCATCCGGCCCTGGTCCAGGTTCCGCTCGGCGCGTGGCTGTCGGCGGGCGTTCTCGACCTCGTGCCCGGTTCGGAGCGCGCTGCGCGCCTGCTGGTCGCGGTCGGCGTCGTCACCGCCGCTCCGGCGGCCTGGGCCGGTTGGGTCGACTGGGCCGAGCAGCACGAGCAGAAGATGCGCACCGGTCTGCTGCACGCATCCTCGATCGCCGCCGCGGTGGGTCTCTACGGCGCGTCGTGGGCCGCACGCTCGCGCGGCCGGAACGGGCCGGGGCGCGCGCTGGGCTTCGCCGGCCTGGCGGCGGTCTGCGCCGGGGCCGCGATCGGCGGCCACCTCGCCTACCGCCAGGCCGCCGGCGCGAACAAGGCGGAGCCTGTTCCCCACCTGGTGGAGCCCGGCTGGCACTCGCTCGGACACGTCGAGGAGTTCGTGACGGGCGAGGGAGCGCGCCGGACGGTCGGAGAGGTGCCGGTACTCGTGGTGCGGGAATCCGACGACGTCTTCCACGTCCTGGCCGACCGCTGCAGCCACTCCTCGGGCCCCCTCTCCCAGGGCGAGGTGGCCGACGGCTGCGTGACGTGCCCCTGGCACGGCAGCGTCTTCCGCCTCCGGGACGGCTGGAACGTGGGCGGCCCGGCCACCGCCCCGCAGCCCGTCTTCGCCACCCGCACGGACACCGACGGCAACCTCCAGGCCCGCCTGCCCGACGCGGGCTGAGCAGGACCACGTCAACTCTGGCAGGCCGTCGGCAGAAGGCCGACGCCGGTGCGAACCGGGTGGTGTCGTGAGCAATCCGGCATGACGTCGCCGGCGGTCGGGAAGACGTGTGCGGACCGTCCTTCCCCGACCGTTGGGAGCACAGCATGACAGGCGACGACTTCGTGATCGACGTGAGCCGGATCCGGGACGAGGCCCGGCAGAAGATGGCCGAGGGCGCGGTGACGAGCACGTACGGCCTGGACACCGGGAAAGTGATCGCGGTCCTGAACGACGTGGTCGCCACCGAGGTGGTCTGCTGGCTGCGGTACACCCGGCACGCGATCTCGGCCACGGGCATCGACCGTGCCCAGGTGGCGGCGGAGTTCACCGAGCACGCCGCCGAGGAGATGCAGCACGCCCTGCGGGCCGCCGAGCGGATCGCCCAGCTCGGCGGTGAACCGGACTTCGACCCCGCCACACTCGCCCGGCGCGCCCACACCGACTACACCGCGCCGGACGAGAAGGACCTGAAGGCGATGCTGGAGCACAACCTGCTGGCCGAGCGGATCGTCATCTCCACCTACCAGGAGATCGCCCGCTGGCTCGGTGACCACGACCCCACCACCCGGCGCCTCATCGAATCCATCCTCGAAGAGGAGGAGGAACACGCGGATGATCTCACCGACCTCCTCGCTTCCTGACCTTCCAGCCGCCGCCATGAGGCCGCTGTACCGGTGGCCGGGACGCAGCCGTCCTTGCCGCCCTCAACTGCTGCGCGACATCCTGCGGCCGCCACGATGACGGGCTGCCTGCTCGAGGGACGCCATCGCGGTCGGCCCCGTGGAACGCGGCGGTCGACCCGTACCCGGGCTTTGCGGCGTACGGATGGGACACCGAGCAGACGAGGGCGGGCCCGGTCCGATGGGCCGGCACCGAAGGGACAGGGGCGTACGCCTCTAAGGCGGGGCGGACGACACGAGCGCGTCGACCGCAGCCGCCGGCCCGGCGCGGGGTGTGTCGTGCCGGGCCGGCCGCCTGT
Source organism: Kitasatospora purpeofusca (assembly GCF_000718025.1). Taxonomy (GTDB): domain Bacteria; phylum Actinomycetota; class Actinomycetes; order Streptomycetales; family Streptomycetaceae; genus Kitasatospora; species Kitasatospora purpeofusca. The sequence goes on along the minus strand of NZ_JODS01000048.1, from coordinate 13,240 downwards.
CGCCGGGATAGTCGTTCGTGCAGCATCAATGGGCCCGGGGCGCCGGTCCGGTCGCTCCCGCCCCCATGTACCCGACCCGATGCCGGCGGAACGATGGACGACAAGCAGCCCGGCCCCGTGAAGAAGATCGTGGACGCCCTCACCGAGGCGGTACGCGACGAGGACCGGTCGCCGGCCAGGGCGCCCGGCGCGCCGAGCAGCAAGCCGCCGAAGCCGGCGGAGCCGACCGAGCCGAGGGCTCCGCTGCCCCCGAAGCCGGACCAGAAGGCGCCTCTGCCGCTGTCGGCCACCGGCCGTGACACCGGCGTGCCGGCCGACGCGGCGGCGCAGAACGGCGGCTACCTGACCACCGCACTGGGAGCGCGGCTGCCGGACTCGGACCACTCGCTGAAGGCCGGTCCGCGCGGCCCGGTGCTGCTGCAGGACCACCACCTGCGGGAGAAGATCACGCACTTCGACCACGAGCGGATCCCGGAGCGGGTCGTGCACGCCCGGGGCGCGGCGGCTCACGGTGTCTTCCTCGGGTACGGCGCCGCGGGCGCGGTGACCAAGGCGGCGTTCCTGGCCGAGGGGGTGGAGACGCCGGTGTTCGTGCGGTTCTCCACGGTGCTGGGGTCGCGGGGCTCGGCCGACACGGTGCGGGACACCCGCGGTTTTGCGACGAAGTTCTACACCGGCCAGGGTGTCTTCGACCTGGTGGGCAACAACATCCCTGTGTTCTTCATCCAGGACGCGATCAAGTTCCCCGACGTCATTCACGCGGGCAAGCCGCATCCGGACCGGGAGATCCCGCAGGCGCAGAGCGCGCACGACACGTTCTGGGACTTCGTCTCGCTGCACACCGAGGCGACCCACCACACCATCTGGAACATGTCCGACCGGGGCATCCCGCGCTCCTACCGGATGATGGAGGGCTTCGGGGTCCACACCTTCCGCCTCGTCAACGCCGAGGGCGCGAGCACGCTGGTGAAGTTCCACTGGAAGCCGAAGCTGGGCGTGCACTCCCTGGTGTGGGAGGAGGCGCAGCTGAATGGACCCGGACTTCCACCGCCGCGACCTGGCCGATGCCATCGAGGCGGGCAACTTCCCGCAGTGGGAGCTCGGCATCCAGACCTTCCCCGACACTCCCGAGCAGATGTTCGAGGGGATCGACCTGCTCGATCCGACGAAGTTCGTCCCCGAGGAGCTCGCCCCGGTGCGGCCGATCGGGCTGATGACTCTCAACGCGAATCCCACGAACTACTTCGCCGAGACCGAGCAGGTCGCCTTCCACCCCGGTCACTTGGTGCCCGGGATCGACATCACCGACGACCCGCTGCTCTCCGGCCGCCTCTTCTCCTACCTCGACACGCAGATCACCCGCCTGGGCGGACCGAACTTCGCCCAGATCCCGATCAACCGCACCCATGCCCCCGTCAACGACATGCTGCGCGACGGCTTCCACCAGGACGCCGTGCACAGCGGTGTCGCTCCGTACAAGCCGAACTTGCTGGACGGCGGCTGCCCGTTCTTCGCCGGTGCCGGCGAGCACGCCTTCGTCGAGTACCCGACCCCGGTCGCAGCCTCGGCGAAGGTGCGTGAGGCGCCCGCCTCGTTCGCCGACCACTTCAGCCAGCCACGCCTGATCTGGCTCAGCCTGAGCCCGGTGGAGCGCGAACACGTCATCGCCGCCTACACCTTCGAACTGTCCAAGGTCTACGAGCGGGCGATCAAGGAACGGGTCCTGACCGTGCTGGCGCACATCGACGAAGCGCTGTGCCGCGAGGTCGCCTCGGGCCTGGGCCTGCCGGCACCGACCGCCACGGCCAAGGCCGACACCGCCGCCAGTGCGGCCCTGTCTCAGCTGGGGCAGCGCTGGCCGGCGACGGGCCGCGTGCTCGGCATCATCACCGGCGCCGGCAGCGACCCCGGGGCGGTGCGGGCGATGCGTGACGCCGCCCTGGCCGCAGGGCTGTCGCCGTTGATCAGCGGCCCCACGGGGGCGCCGCTGGCCGATGACCTCGGCGTGCAGCGGACCTTCGCCGCCGCCCGGTCCGTCGAGTTCGACGCGCTGCTGGTGGCCGACGCTCCTGCGCCGGGCGCCGGGCGCCGACGACCGCGGCGCGCGGGACGCCAAGTCCGGTGCGGTCGCGGGCGGCCAGCCGGTACTCGACTCCCGGATCGCCTTGCTGATCAACGAGGCCTACCGGCACGCGAAGCCGATCGCCGGCCTCGCGGATGCCCGCGCACTGTGGGCGGCGGCGGGCGTCGACCCGCAGGCCCCCGGCGTTCTCACCGAGCCCGAGGCCGCCAGGGCCGTCTCGGCCCTGGCGGAGCAGTTGGGCACGCACCGGGTCTGGGAACGCTTCCCGGCAGGCGCGCACTGAGCCTTCCGTCCGCCCGGGGCCGGTTGAAGCAGTCGCTTCGGCCGGCCCCGGGGCAACGTCGGCGCTGCTGACGACGCCGTGAGGAAACGCGCGGCCCGTAGGTCCGTTTCGCGCACCAGGGTGTGGACACACGCCCGAAAGAGCGTCGATGCGACCCCGGCGAGGAGTGATGATGAAGGCCCTGACCTGGCACGGCAGGCGAGATGTCCGTGTCGACAGCGTTTCCGATCCGGCGATCAAGGATCCAACCGATGTGATCATCAAGGTGACCACCAGCGGACTGTGCGGGTCCGATCTCCACCTCTACGAGGTGCTGGGCCCCTTCCTCGACGTCGGCGACATCCTCGGCCACGAGCCCATGGGCATCGTCGAGGGGGTCGGACCCGAAGTCACTGCCGTAACCGTGGGTGACCGGGTGGTGATCCCGTTCAACGTCTCCTGCGGGACCTGCCACACCTGCGAGCAGGGACTCCACTCGCAGTGCGAGACCACGCAGGCGCGGGAGTACGGCAGTGGCGCCTCGCTGTTCGGCTACACCAAGCTCTACGGGCAGGTCCCGGGCGGCCAGGCCGAGCTGCTGCGCGTCCCGTTCGGGAACAACCTGCCGATCAAGGTGCCGCACGGCCCCGAGGACGACCGCTTCGTCTTCCTCTCCGACGTGCTGCCCACCGCCTGGCAGGCCGTCGAGTACGCCGCCGTCCCCGAGGGCGGCAGCCTCGTCGTCCTGGGCCTGGGGCCGATCGGTGACATGAGCTGCCGAATCGCCCTGCACCGCGGCGCATCCCAGGTCATCGGCGTCGACCTGGTCCCCGAGCGTCTGGAGCGCGCCCGCGGCCGGGGCGTCCAGGTCCTGGATCTCGACAAGCACGGTAAGGGCCTCGCTGACACGATCCGTGAACTGACCGGCGGACGCGGCCCGGACGCCGTCATCGACGCGGTGGGCATGGAGGCCCACGGCTCACCCGGCGCGAAGCTCGCCGCGCAAGCCACCAACCTGCTGCCGAGTGCCGTCGCCGCGAAGCTGATGGAACACGTCGGCGTCGATCGCCTCCATGCCCTGTACCTCGCCATCGACATCGTGCGGCGCGGCGGCACGATCTCCCTGTCCGGCGTCTACGGCGGCCAGACCGACCCGCTTCCCCTGCTCACCATGTTCGACAAGCAGATCCAGCTGCGCATGGGCCAGGCCAACGTGCACCGCTGGGCCGGCGACATCCTCCCGCTGCTCACCGACGACGACCCGCTCGGCGTCGACACCTTCGCCACCCACCACGTCCCGCTCGACGACGCCCCTGCGGCGTACGAGATGTTCCAGAAGAAGCGGAACGGCGCGGTGAAGGTGCTCTTCAAGCCCTGAGCCGCCATGCCGGCCGGCCCGTGCCGAACCTACGACGACCGCTCCGGAAACCCGGGAGTCCACCATGACCGCACCACCGCACCGCTTCGCGGGCCGCACCGCCCTGGTCACCGGCTCGTCCCGGGGGCTCGGCCTGCTCGTCGCCCGGGAACTGGCCCGCCACGGCGCCCGTGTGATGCTCTGCGCCCGCGACCCGGAGCCCCTGCGCCGAGCAGAGCGGCGCCTGCGAGCAGAGGGACACGAGGTCGCCTCGTGCAACTGCGACGTCACCGACCCCGACGCCCCGAGCCGGCTCCTCCGAGCGGTGCGCGAACGCTTCGGACCGCTCGACATCCTCGTCAACAACGCCGGGATCATCCAGGTCGGCCCCCTGGAAGCCCTGCGTGAACAGGATTTCCGCCAGGCCATGGAGACCATGTACTTCGCGCCGCTGCGCCTCACCCTGGCGGCACTGCCCGACCTGAGGGCCAGCAGCGCCGCAACAGTGGTGACCGTCTCGTCGGTCGGCGGGCGGATCCCCGCACCCCACCTGCTCCCGTACGCGGCAGCCAAGTTCGCCGCCGCGGGATTCTCCCAGGGCCTGCGCGCGGAACTCGCGGGCACAGGCATCAGCGTCACCACCGTCCTGCCCGGCCTGATGCGCACCGGATCGCACACCGCGGCGCGCTTCCACGGCCGTCCCGGGGCCGAGTACAGGTGGTTCGCTGCCGCCGCCAGCCTGCCGCTGCTGTCCATGGACGCCGAGCGGGCGGCCCGCGCGATCGTGCGGGCAGCCGAGCGGCGCCGTCCCGAACTGGTTCTCACGCCCGCGGCGAAGCTCGGTGTCCGGGTGCAGGGCCTGGCGCCCGCCACCACCGCCCGGCTGCTCGCACGCGTCGCCCGGATCATGCCCGGCGCCGGGGACCAGCCGCGTCACGACGTCGAGGGCGCCGACGCGGCCGAGTCGTCGGGCCTGCCCGCATGGGTCACCGCCCTCGGCGACCGGGCCGGCGCCCGGTTCGCCGAACCCCGTCCGAACCCGAGGCCCTCCGCACCAGGCGCCCGAGGCGTCTCCGAACGTGCGACCCGCACACGGCGGGATACCGGCGGAGCAGGCACGGGCGCGGCTTCCGCCACCTGACGCCCGACGGCGCCCCGGTCAACGGAGAAGAGCCGACTCGGCCCGCAGACGCCCTGTCCGTCATGAGGCCCCGCGTCGGCGGTCGGTGGCTCAGCCTTCGACGCCGGTGGAGGTGTGGGCGGCGCCGACCGGCTTCGACTCGGGTGATCCGCGTTGGCGGAGCTAGAGGGAGAGGATCGCCGCGGAGGGCGTTGGCTTCGGTCAGGCCGCGGCGAAGACGGAGACCAGCGTGTCGTTGAAGGCAGGCAGGTCATCGGGCTTGCGACTGCTCACGAGGACGTTGGGTCCGTCGGTGCACACCGTGACCTGTTCGTCGGCCCAGTGCGCCCCCGCGTTGACCAGGTCGGTGCGCAGGCTCGGCCAGGAGGTGAGGTTGCGCCCGCGGACCACGTCGGCCTCGATCAGCGTCCACGGGGCGTGGCAGATGGCGGCTACCGGCTTCCCGCTGTCGAAGAACGACTTGGTGAAGGTGACCGCGTCCGGGTTCATTCGCAGGGCGTCGGGATTGGCGACGCCGCCCGGCAGCACGAGTGCGTCGTAGTCGTCCACGGAGGCGTCGGCGACCACGGCGTCGACCTTGAAGGTGTCGCTGCGGTCGAGGTGGTTGAACGCCTGGATGCTGCCGCTGCTGGTGGACACCAGACGCGGGGTGCCGCCCGCCTCCTGGACGGCCTGCCAGGGCTCGGTGAGCTCGACCTGTTCCACACCCTCGGTCGCGACAAGAAAAGCGACAGTCCTTCCCTGCAACGTGACCACGTCGGGCTCCTGTTCTCCTGACCAAGCAGGGGGCGGTCGGTGATGTAGGGCGGCCGCTTGTGGCGGGTCGGCCACGTCCCGCCGAGCACCTGCGCACCCGTTGACGGGGCTCACCCACTGAACGCTCCCACGCTGGCACAGCCCTCCGCTGCCCGCCTTCGGTGAGAGCCGATGGACGGACGGGTCCGGCCGCGTGCGGGCTTCCTCATCCGCAGCCCCCGTCGCGATGTCCTTCGTCCCAGTCTGCCCTCCGAATGCCCCCGGGACCATGACGCCGGCCCGGACGGGCCGGAGGGCCCCGAGTGCGTACAGGCTTGCGCGGCAGAGGAGTTGGGTCCGCTGGTGCTGCCGGTCCCGACCTGGCGCGAGTCGGTGGCCGCGCTGGGTTCCGCTCCGGACGGATCCGTGGTGGGAGTAGCGGGTGCTGCACGCGAGGCTCTGCCCGGCGAGGGGGCCGCCTGGTGTGACGTGTTGTGCTCTGTGGGCGTGTTTTGGCCCTCATGTCATGTTGTCTGGACCTTTGCTTGGACGTGTTGGGGGTGTTCGGCCCCCTGCGCGCGGGCCGGCGTCCGCGACGGCTCCCGGATCCTGCCGAGCCTGATCGACGCGGGCCCCGCTGCCGAGTCCGGCCGCGGCATGGCGCTGGTCCACCACCTCACCGGCGGCCACTGGGGTCACCCCGGAGCCCTACGGCAAGACCGTCCACGCCGACCTGCGCGCCCGTTCGACAGCAGCCGGCTGACTTCCGCCGCGCGCGTTCCAGGCCGCCTTCGCGTGCCTGCGCCCGGCCGAGCCCCTCGGCTCCTGCCTTCCTCGTTCCGGCCACGCCGGGGGAGTTGCGCTGTTCAAGCCTGCGTACTGTTCGGCTAGCACCGGTGGTAGTTGTAGGTATGGAGGAAGTCGGCCAGGGGTTCAGTGCGTTCGGCATTGCTGGAGTACGGGCGCACATACGCCCACTCGTCGAGCAGAGTGGGATTCAGGCGCTCAACCTTGCCGTTCGTCTGCGAGCGATACGGGAGCGTGTGCTTGTGGACGATCCCGGTGGCGTTGAGCGTCTGAGCGACCGGTCGGGCCGACGTCGTGGCCGCTGCCGGCGACGACGACCACGGTGCCGGTGAGGCGGGGGCGGTCATCGCTTCTGTCGGCCCTCCCAGTCCAGGCGCAGGACGGCGAGGTCGTCGGTGTGCCGACCGGCGTTGAGGGTGTGGGTCTCCTTGATGAGGAGGTCGACGTGGGTGGCCGGGTCACAGGGCGGCAGGTTGCCGATCAGTGTGAGCAGGCCTTCGACGCCGAGCCGTGTGCCGGTGGTGCCGTTGTGGCCTTCGGTGAGGCCGTCGGTGTAGATGGTCAGGGATCCGCTGGGCGGTAGCGGGACGGTGGTGTGGGGCCAGTTGCGCAGGCCGGGGAGGATGCCGAGGGCGATGCCGTGGGCGGCGGCGACCTCGCGGGTGCCCTCGGTGGTGGTCAGGAGAGGTTCGTGGTGGCCGGCGAGGTGGAGGGTGGCCGTCGCGGCGTTCTGGTCGAGGGTGAGGAGGGTGCAGGTGGCGAACATGGAGAGGTTGCCGCGTTCGGCGACCAGGATGCGTTCCATCAGGTGGAGGAGGTCCTCGCCGCGGTGGCCGCCGAGGATCAGCGAGCGCCACGCGATGCGCAGCAGGACGCCGAGGGCGGCGGCGTCGGGGCCGTGTCCGCTGACGTCGCCGACGACGGCGTGGAGGAGGCCGTCGTCGTCGACGACGTCGAGGAAGTCGCCGCCGAGCAGGGCTCGGGCGCCGCCGGGCAGGTAGCGGCTGGTGACGGTGACGGTGGAGGTGTCGAGGATCGGTGGGGGCAGCAGGCCGCGTTGCAGGCGCGCGTTCTCCTCGGCGCGCAGCTGGGTGGCCTGGGCCTCGATGCCGGCGCGTTCGGTGCGACTGCGGTAGACGGCGTAGCGCACGCTGCGGCTCAACAGGTCGGCTTCGACCTTGCCCTTGACGAGGTAGTCCTGGGCGCCGGCGGCCATGGCGTCGGCACCCGCCCGCGCTTCGGACAGGCCGGTGAGGACGATCACGGCGGTGTGGGGGGCGAGGGTGCGCACGGCGGTGACTGCGGCTGTTCCCGCGGCGTCGGGCAGGTGCAGGTCGAGCAGGATGCAGTCGACGCGTGCGGTGGCGAGGGCGGTGCGGGCCTGCGCGAGGGTGGGGCGGACGGTCAGCTCGACGTGCAGGCCGGTGTCGTGGAGGAGCTCCTCCACGAGGAGGGCGTCGGCGGCGTCGTCCTCGATCAGGAGGATGCGGTAGAGCGACTCGTCGGCGGTGGCCGCGGGTACGGCGGCTGCGGTGACGGTCACGCCGCGGCCTCCCCGGTGTGCTCGGCGGGCGGGAGGACTTCCGGTGGGTGGGGAGCGAGGGTGAAGTGGATGCGCGCGCCGCCGTGGTGGTCGGGGTCGACATGGATGGTGCCGCCGTGGAACTCGACGATCTTCTTGCACATGGCCAGGCCGATGCCGCTACCGGAATAGGCGTCCTTGGTGTGCAGGCGCTGGAAGATCACGAAGACCGTCTCGGCGTATTCCGGTGCGATGCCGATGCCGTTGTCGGTCACCGAGAACCGCCACGACCCGTCGTCGTCGCCGTGGTCGTCGCGTTCGGCGGTGATGTGGATGCGGGGGGCCTGGTCGGGGCGGCGGAACTTGACGGCGTTGCCGATCAGGTTCTGCCAGAGCATGCCCATCTGGGTGGGGTCGGCGGCAAGGGTCGGCAGCGGGTCGTGGGTGATGTGCGCGTCCGCCTCCTCGATGGGGACGCTCAGCGCGGCCAGGGTCTGTTCGAGGACCTGCTCCAGGTCGACGTCCTGGTGGGTGTGGTGGAGGCGTCCCACGCGGGAGAAGTCCAGCAGGTCGTTGATGAGGGTCTGCATGCGGTTCGCGCCGTCGACCGCGAAGGCGATGTACTGGTCCGCCTTGGCGTCCAGTTGCCCGCCGTAGCGGCGCTGGAGGAGCTGGGTGAAACTGGAGACCTTGCGCAGCGGCTCCTGCAGGTCGTGGGAGGCCACGTAGGCGAACTGTTCCAGCTCGGTGTTGGACCGCTGGAGGTCCGCGGCCTGGGCGTCCAGGCGGGTGCGGGCCTCCTCGGTGAACGCCAGCTCACGCACCAGGCGCCGGCGCATGAGGTCGATCTCGGCGCCGAGCAGCCGCAGGTCGGCGGGGCCGGTAGGGGTGATGGGGTGGTCGAAGTCGCCGCCGGCGACGGTGCGGGCGTCGGTCCCGAGGCGTTCCAGGGGAGTGGTGATACCGCGGCGCAGCCCTTCGAAGACCAGGACGGTCAGGACGGCGACAAGTGCGGCGATCGCGGTGAACAGCCCGTTCCTGAGCCGTGTGACGCCGGCCAGGTCCTCGCGTGCCCGCGCGCGCTCCGCGGTCAGCCTGCCCTGCTGGTCGCGCAGGGCGGCGCGCAGTTCGTCGAAGGCGGCTTTGCTCTCGGCCGCGCGTTCGGCGGCCAGCTGCACGGGCGCGCCGGGAGGCTGGGCGGCGATCGGCCGGGCGATCCGGTCCTGCCATCGCGATATCGCCGCCCGGACCGTCGAGAGGTCCGCGAGCGCGGCCTCGTCCCCCTCCAGCAGCTGCGAGAGCCGGTCGGTGTGGGTGGTCTGGTCGGTGAGGCCCTGCCGGTAGGGCTCCAGGAACTCCGGGTTGCCGGTGAGCCCGTAGCCGCGAATACCGGTCTCCTGGTTGAGGACGGCCGACTCCAGGCGGAACGAGGTGGTGACGGCGGGCGACTTCTTGTCCACGAGGCCGTCGCTGATCTCGGCGGTGCGGTCCAGCACCCACGCCCCGCTCACGCCGAGTACGCCCAGGACCGCCAGCGAGACACAGGCCCCGACACGCAGCCACAACCTGGTCGTCCACCCGGTGTGCCCGCCTGCACGGTGAGTCCCCTCATCGCCGGTCATCGTCTGAAACCCTCCACTGAGACAGCCGCCGCCCAAGAGGCGCAGCGCACACTGTAGAGGGTCGTTGACAATGTTTGTTGTCGCGGGGTCCTGCGGCGGCCTAAAGTGCGGGTGTGCCTGGCAAGAACTTCGTCCTGCGGACCACCCAGCACCAGACGGCGGCGGTCGCGGACGCGGCGGTGGGCCGGCTGGCGCGAAGGCTTGCACTGGAACTGCTGGAGGACCCCTCGCTGGCCGCTACCGGCGGGCCGGCGGGCGCACTGAGCCTGCTGCACGTCCTGGACCACCTCCAGCACGCCACCGAGCGCCTCCAGTACGAAGCCGCCCTGACGGCCGCGCGGGCGGGCGCGGGTTACCCGCAGCTGGGAGCAGCGTGCGGCATGACCCGTCAGGGCGCACGGCGCCGCTGGCCGGGACTCTTCGACCGATCCGACAAGAAACCTGCGGAGCAACCTGTGATGACCACCAGCCCTGGCCGGGCCGTCGACGTCCTGCTTGTCGAGGACGACGTGGCCGATGCCATGCTCATCGAGGAGGCCCTCAGCGAGCGGGGTACCCGCAACCTCGTTCAGGTCACGGACGGAGTCGCCGCGCTGGAGCACCTGCGCGACCCCGCGAGCGCGCGCCCGGACCTGATCGTCCTCGACCTCAACATGCCCCGCATGAACGGCCGTGACCTGCTGAAGGTCCTGAAGAGCGACGAGGACCTGCGGACCATTCCGGTGGTCGTCCTCACCACCTCCTCGGCGCCCGACGACGTCACCGGCGCGTACAGCAGCCACGCCAACGCCTACGTCACCAAGCCCGTCAACCTGGCGGACTTCGAGCAGGCCGTCCAGAGCATCGACGCCTTCTACGTCGACACCGCCACCCGGCCGCCCCGACGCTGACCTCGCGGACGCACCCCTTCGGAGTCAGCCAGTCCGGCGGCAATTCGGCGAAGACCGGCTGCCGGAGATGCAGTCACCGTTGAGCGCATCACGGACCGGTGTGCGCGGATCGGTGTCCGCGAAGGCTCCCGCATTCCGCTCTGCCTGATCGACGCCGGCCCCGCCGCCGAGTGCGGCCGCGGCACGGCCCTGGTCCACCATCTCACCGGCGGCCAGTGGGGCGCCGCACCCGAGCCGGAGTAGGTGCCGCCTTCGGGGTATGCCCGGGTCTGCTCGATGGCTTCGTCGCGCAGGCCGTGGTCGGTCATGAGCGGCGGTCGTGGTCAGGAAGGAGCCCATTCCTCCTCACCGTCACGCCGCTCCTCGAGGGCGTCGAGGTGGGACCGAGCCTCCTGAGTACGGCCGCGCGACACCCCCTGAGGGGGTGTCCGCCGCCGTACACGCTGCCTAGGTCGCGTATTCAATTCTGATCAATCGGTGGCTCGGGCGAGGTCCTTGAGCCAGATCATCGAGCCGCGGAGATGCAGGCCGGCGAGGTAGCTCGCGGGGGTTTTGTCGTACCTCGTGGCGATGCCGCGCCACGTCTTGAGTCTGTTGATCAGGCGTTCGACGGTGTTCCGCTCCTTGTAGAGACCGGCGTCGTGCCCCACGGGCCGCCCGCCCCTGCTGCCTCTGCGCTTGCGGTGGGCGGCTTGGTCCCGCTTCTCCGGGATGACGGCTTTGATACCGCGCGAACGCGGTCCAGACCGTGGGAGAGGGCCGCCAGCCGGTCCCGGACCTGGTCCAGCCCGAGCAACTGCTCGATCCCCGGACGGCTTGTGGCCGGGCCCAGCTCCGCGAACTCCGCGATGAGCTGGGCCGCCGCCACCCGCGAGGAATCGATCCGCGCCTGCTGAGCCGCCAGCTCGGCCTTCTGGCGGCCCATCAGTAATTCCATGCCGATCTCCGGTGGAACGGCACGGAGTCCACCCTGAACCGGCCACGGCCGGAATCGTACAAGTTGGCCCCCTGTGCGCGAGTTGAACGGTTTGGGAGGCTCGCCGCATGTGTATCTCGTCCACATTCCACTCACCGCCCTCGGGCCGGGTGCCGAGCTTCCGGCCGAGCTCGCTGCACTGCTGCTCTCCGGGACGGCGCCGCCGAAGGAGCTGGAACACATCTCGGTGCACCGGCACGGCCACGCCGGCCCGGTAGTCGGGCTGTACCTGGTCGCCCCCACCCTGGAGCACGCCGAGGCCGAGGCGGCTGCCTTCGTCCGGCGCGCCCTCGACGAACTGCCCGCACTGCCCGCACTGCCCGCACTGCGCGGCTGGACGGCCGGGCAGGCCGCGGCCCCGCTGGTCGCAGCGCTCTACGAGCGGCTGATAGCGTCCCCGACCGGCCCTGGCCGATTCGGTCCAGGACCCCTTCCGTCCACCTGACAGGCCTTCCAGGCGGACTGGGCGGCGACGAAGCTTGTGCGTGCCGCCGGGGAACACCGACCCGGAGGACAGCACCGGTTGACGGGCCACCGCGGGGCGCGCAGCCGGTGAACCACCGCCATCCCTACTCTCCTGAAGGACACCCCACATGCTGCGTATCCGTCTCGTCCGGGCCGCCGCGGTCGCCTCGCTCGCCCTCGCCGCCGTGGCGGCCGTAGGCCCCCAGGTGGTCGACACCGACCGGCGCGCTTCCACCGGCACCACCGTCGCAGCCGCCGCTCCGGCGCCGCAGCTCGACAACATCATCTGGGAGTAGCCGCCCGGCGACTCCGCCGCGCCGCCCCGCGCCGCGCACCGTCAACTCCGCGCACCTCGCGTCGCGTATCGCCCACCGTCAACGCCGCACCAACAGCCCGCGTCGACCTCTCCCGGGTCCGGGGCCCCTTTCTCCGGCCGCCCGGCGGTTCCGCACGCCTTGGAGCAGGCCTCCACCCCACGACCCAGCCATGGAGCACACGTATGTCCGTCTCGACCCGTCCCGCCGTCCGCGCCGCCTCCGTCCTGCTCGCCGCCGGTCTGTCCGCCCTCGCCCTGGGCGCCGCCCCGGTGCACGCCCAGCCGACCACGAACGCGCCGTCGGACGCCCCGTCAGGCACCGCGTCGGGCGCCCCCATACCCGGCGCCGGCGACAAGGGCAGCCCGGGGCAGGGGTCACCCGACCCGGGCAAGGCGCAGGACGCACCCGCCGCCGGCCCGTTGACCCGGGCGGCCGCCCCGCAGGTCAGCCGCTCCGAGGCGACCGCCCGGGCCAACTCGTGGGTGTCGCTGGGCCTCGACTACAGCTGGTCCACGTACCACAACGGCTATCGCCAGGACTGCTCCGGTTTTGTCTCGATGGCCTGGAAGCTGGGCACGCCCGGCCTGGACACCACCAGCTTCATCCCCGCGGGCGTCGCGTCGAAGATCTCCAAGGAGGAACTCAGGCCCGGCGACGCGCTCCTCAACGAAGCCGCCGGCGCCCTGGGCCATGTCGTCCTGTTCGACCGCTGGGCCGACACCGCCCACAGCGCCTACGTGGGCTACGAGTTCAGCGGGAGCGGCGTCCACCACCGGACGATTCCCTATCCCTATTTTCCCGGCTCCATCCCCGCAGGCACCAGCTACAAGCCGGTCCGCAACAACAGCATCGTCGACGACCTGACGGCCCCGGCCCCGACCCCCACCCCCTCGGGTACGTCGCCGGCTGCGGCGACCGTGTACAACCCGGAGACCGGGACGACGGAGGCCTTCGCCGTCGGGGCCGACGGGATCATGGCTCACACCTACAGTACCGGCGGCGGTGCGTGGGCGGCCTGGAGCACGCTGGACCCGTCGTTCCGGTTCACGGGTAGTGCGAGTGC
>NZ_JODS01000047.1 GCF_000718025.1 Kitasatospora purpeofusca | reverse complement strand
CGCCCCCCTTGCTCCCGCCCCCCGCACCCCCGTCCGCAGCTTCGACGGCCTGGAGGTCGACACCGACTCCATGGAGGTCCGGGTGCACGGCGCCCTCGTCCCGCTCACCCCCACCGAACTGCGCCTCCTGCTGGAGTTCACCGCCGCCCCCGGCATCGTGCTGGAGCGCGCCGTCCTGCTGGAACGCGTCTGGGACTACGAGTGGGGCGCCGACACCCGCGTGGTCGACGTCCACGTCCAGCGCCTGCGCGCCAAGATCGGCGGCGGCCGGATCGAGACCGTCCGCGGCTTCGGCTACAAGCTCAGGCGGGCCGAATGACCCTGCGCCGCCAGATCGCCACCGCCGTCGCCGCCATCTCCGTCCTGGTCGCGGTGGCGGTCGGGCTGCTGGTCCACCAGGCGATGGTCCGCCAGCACGTCGACCAGGCCCGGGGCTCCGCGCTCACCGCTCTGGACGCGGCGCTCGGCTCCTTCGAGCGCAACGAGGACCTCACCGGCGGCGGACGCCGGCAGGCCGCCGTGGACGACCCGGCGCTGCCGGCCCGGCTGCGCGCCCTGGTCGCCGAGGGGCGGCGCGGGTCGTTGCTGGCCCAGGGGCCCGAGGGCGAGTCGGTGTGGGCGGCTGTCCCGGTCCGCAGCGACGGCGAGGTGCTGTCCGTACGGATCGACTTCGCCCAGGACCGGCAGGCCATCGCCGACCTGGACCGGATCATCCTGCTCGCCGTCGTCGCCTCCGTCTTCATCACGGTGCTGGCGGGGGTACTGGTCGCGGACCGGATCAGCCGCCGGCTGCGGACGGCGGCGACCGCCGCCCGGGGCATCGCCGCCGGGCGCACCGACACCCGGATCGGCGAACTCGTCGACGGGCGGGACGAGGTGGCCGACCTCGCGGCGGCGGTCGACCTCATGTCGCGGGAGCTGCACCGGCGGCTGGAGGACGAGCAGCGGTTCACCGCGGACGTCGCGCACGAGCTGCGCACCCCGCTGACCGGACTGGTCACGGCGGCCGAACTGCTGCCGCCGGGCCGGCCCACCCAGTTGGTGCAGAACCGGGTGCAGGCCCTGCGCGCCCTGGTCGAGGACCTCCTGGAGGTCTCCCGGCTGGACGCCGACGTCGAACTGCCCGACCTCTCGGCGGTGCCGCTGGAGCGCGCGGTGCGCCGCACGGTGGCGCTGACCGGCCTGGAGGTCGAGGTGGAGATGGCGGCGGACGCCTCGGTCCGCACCGACCTGCGCCGCCTGGACCGCATCCTCGGCAACCTGCTCCTGAACGCCGACCGCCACGGCGGCGGCCCGATCCTGCTGCACGTCGACGGCCACCGCCTCACCGTCCGCGACCACGGCCCCGGCTTCCCCGACGAACTCCTCCGCGACGGCCCCCAGCGCTTCCGCACCAGCGTCCGCGAACGCGGCCGCGGCCACGGCCTCGGCCTCACCATCGCCCAGGGCCACACCCGCGTCATCGGCGCGACCCTGACCTTCACCAACCACCCCACCGGCGGCGCCGTGGCCATCCTCCACCTCCCGACGGCCCCGGCCCCCGACCCCGACCCCGCTCCCGACGAAGACCCGTCCCCCTGATCCGTCCCGGAGGCGGGAGGGATCAGGGGGACGGGACCGCCGCCGCTGCCCGGGCCGGCCTCTCGGTCCGTACCGGGGCGGCTCCGCCGGAGCCACCGGCGGGGGGCCGCTGCCCGGAACGGCGGGCAGGGCGGCGGTCGTCCCCTTCCGCTCCGGACGCCTCCGGAGCGGAGCGGGTGGCTCGCGCCGTGCCTCACTCGACGGTGACGCTGACCTCCATCCGGTCCTCCCCCGGGGTCCCGGCCACCTCGACGGTGATGCCGCTCCAGCGGCCGTCCGGCTCGTTCAGCGCCGGGGTGCTGTGCTCGCCGATCGTGTTGTTGCCGAGGGCCGGGTAGAGGTCGGTCCGGTCGCCGCGGTTGCCCGCGCGGAGGAAGGAGGCCAGGTCGCGCCGGCCGTCGGCCTGCATCAGCTCGATGGCCAGGTGGCGTTCGTCGTTGACGTTGTCGATCGCCTCGTCCACCACGTAGGTGGCGATGCCCTGGGACGGCAGGAACTGGTCCTGGCCGCTCTGCCGGCGGTACTCGATCACCAGGTACTGCTGCGGCGTCATCCGCGGGCTCTTGACGACCAGGATGTCACCGCCCTCGGAGACCGGTCGCAGGGTGATGTCCTTGGTGGTGGCGCTGATCAGCTGGGGTCTGGTCCAGTCGTGGAACATCCGCAGCATGCCGTTCGGGTAGACCGGTTTGCTGCCGCGGTCGTTGCGCGGGCCGCCCCAGGAGCCGGACGCCATCAGGCAGTAGTCGCCCAGGCCGCTGGAGACGTCCTCCACCTCCGGGTCGCCGGTGTCGTAGAAGTCGGCCCAGCGGGCCGCCAGATGGCCCCACTCGTGGGAGCAGACCCCGACCTTGCAGTCCTCGGGGACGGTCAGGAAGGTCGGCACGGTGAGGCCCGAGGGGACGGGGAAGCCGTGCGGGAGGGTCCACTTGGCGCTCCACAGGGCGCCCGGCTGGAGGTCCGGCGGGAGGGCCTCGGCGCCGGAGCCGGCGTGGACGACGAACAGCGCGGTGACGATGCCCTCGCCGAGCACGTCCAGTTCCTTCGGGAACGCGATGCCCTGACGGAGGGCGATGTCCAGGGCGTCGAAGGCCATGCCGGGCTCGTTGCGGCCGTCCCGGTTGCCCTGGCCGGACCGGTGGTCGGCGTAGAAGGAGAGCGGGTGGGGCAGGGTGAACCAGTCGTGCACCTCGCCCTGGACGTCGATGCCGCCGTTGTCGGGTGCGGCGGGGTCGAAGCCGCTGACCCCGCGGTAGTAGTCGCGCATCGAGCCGCCGGGCGAGGTGCCGGTGCTGAACAGCAGGTCCTCGAAGTGCTCCTTGGTGTGGGCCGGGTCGTGCGGCTGGTCGGGGAAGTCGACCAGCAGGACCACGGTGGGGATCACCCCGGCGAGCTTCTCGGACGGGTGGCTGATCAGTTGGGCGTCGGTGCGGGCGCCGGGCCGGACGGCGCCGTCGTCGAGGCCGACGACGTTCTCGCCGCGCCGCCGGGAGCGCCAGACCAGGTAGTACTGGGTGAAGGTGATGGTCTCCGGCAGCCGTCCGGTGGTGATCAGCTCCCGGTACTCCTGGCGGAGCATGTCCAGCGCGTCCGGTGACAGCGGGACGGGGCAGGAGTGCGGACGGTCGTGGGGGAGGTCGACGGGGGTGGGGTGGTGATGCAGCGGGGTTAAGGTGTGACGCATGGTGACGGCTCCTTCGAGCCTGTTCACCCCGCCGGGGCGTGTGCGGCGCCGCGGGGGCGTGTTCGGCGCCCCGTCGAGTAGGCGGTCGCCGGCAATCGGTCGGCTCGCCGAAAGGCGGTCGGGTCTGGCCGGTACCGGTTGCGAGAAGTCCGATATGCGGTTGTTTGTCCCATTCTGACGCTCCGGACGGCCAAAGCACCAGACCCGAAGGGTCGTCGGATCCGCCGCCGGCCCGCTCAGCCGGCCCGGTGCGCGGCGGCCGCCGCGGTGAAGGCGGCGGCGAGCTGCGGGTATCCCGCCCAGTGCAGATGCAGATACGAAGCGTGAACATTCTCGGCGCCCGCCGCGCCCGCGAATCCTTCGAGGTGCAGACCGGTCGGCAGCCGCCAGCCCCAGGCGGGCCGTTCGCCGTGCTCCGGCTCGCAGACCGTCCGGTGGAACTCGTGCCCGCGCAGCCGGGCCCCGCCCGGCAGCAGCATCGAGTCCTCCAGCGCGACCGCCTCCCGGTACCCGAGCGTCAGCCGCTCGGTCATCCGGGCCGAGGTGTCCAGCACCCCGCACATCGGCAGTCCGTCCAGCTCCCGCCCGAGGTAGAGCAGCCCGGCGCACTCGGCCGAGACCGGTCCGCCCGCGGCGGCGAACGCGGCGATCGCCGCCCGCAGTTGCCCGTTCGCGCTGAGTTCCCGGACGTACAGCTCGGGGAAGCCGCCGCCGATCACCAGGCCGGCCGTGCCCTCCGGCAGGGCGTCGGCGTGCAGCGGGTCGAAGGGCACCACCTCGGCGCCGGCGGCGGTCAGCAGCTCGGTGTTCTCGGCGTACGAGAAGGAGAACGCCGCGCCCCCGGCCACCGCGATCCTCGGCCGGACCGCACCGGCGGCCAGAGGGGTCACCTCGCCGGCCGGGTCCCACGGCTCCGCCGTCAGCGGCGGGGCGGTGCGGGCCAGCGCCAGCACCTCGTCCAGGTCCACCGAGGCGGCGACCAGTTCGCCCATGTCGGCCACCGCCCGCAGGGCCTCCGCCGAGCGCTCGACGGCCGGGATCAGCCCCAGGTGCCGGGAGGGCGTGGCGACCGCCGCCGAGCGCCGCACCGAGCCCAGTACCGGCACCCCGGAGCCCTCCTCCAGGGCCTCGCGCAGCAGCCGCTCGTGCCGGTCGGAGGCGACCCGGTTGAGGATCACCCCGGCCAGCCGGACCTCCGGGTCCCAGGAGGCGAAGCCGTGCACCAGCGCCGCCACCGACCGGGACTGCGAGGAGGCGTCCACCACCAGCACCACCGGCGCCCGCAGCAGCTTCGACACATGCGCGGTGGAGGCCAGCTCGCCCCGCCCGGAGGCGCCGTCGAACAGCCCCATCACACCCTCGACCACCGCCACGTCCGCCCCGGCCGCGCCGTGCAGGAAGAGCGGCGCGATCCGCTCCGGCCCGCACATGAACGCGTCCAGGTTGCGGCCCGGACGGCCGGCGGCCAGGCCGTGGTAGCCCGGGTCGATGTAGTCCGGGCCGACCTTGTGCGGCGAGACGGCCAGCCCGCGGGCGGCGAGCGCGGCGATCAGGCCGGTGGCGATCGTGGTCTTGCCGGCGCCCGAGGAGGGCGCCGCGACGACGAGACGGGGGATGTTCACGGTGCTGCTGCTTCTTCTCTCGCTGTACTACCAGGACGTCCGGCGGGTTCGACCGACCCGGCGCGCTACCACTCGATACCGCGCTGGCCCTTGCGGCCGGCGTCCATCGGGTGCTTGACCTTGGTCATCTCGGTGACCAGGTCGGCGGCGTCGGTCAGCAGCTCCGGCGCGTACCGGCCGGTGATGACGACGTGCTGGCTGCCCGGACGGTCCTTCAGCACGGCCACCACCTCCGCCGGGTCGATCCAGCCCCAGTGCATCGGGTAGGTGAACTCGTCCAGCACGTAGAAGCGGTAGGTCTCGGCGGCGAGGTCGCGCTTGACCTGCTCCCAGCCCTCCTTGGCCGCCGCCTCGCTGTCCAGCTCCATCTCGCCGGTGCGCTGGATCCAGGACCAGCCGGAGCCCATCTTGTGCCAGTCGACGGTGCCGCCCTCGCCGGAGGCGCCGAGCACGCGCAGCGCGTTCTCCTCGCCGACCTTCCACTTGGCGGACTTCACGAACTGGAACACCCCGACCGACCAGCCCTGGTTCCAGGCCCGCAGGGCCATGCCGAACGCGGCCGTGGACTTGCCCTTGCCGGGCCCGGTGTGCACGGCGGTGATCGGCTGGGTACGGCGCTGGCGGGTCGTCAGGCCGTCGTCGGGAACGCTCTCGGGGACACCCTTGGGCATGTCGGCTCAGGCCGCCTTTCGCGAAGCAGAAGAAGTAGCAAAGGAAGTAGCCGAAGCAGAGGCGCTCGAACGGTGCCCGCCGCGGCTGTCGCGGACGAGCGAGGCGACCCCGTCGGCCCGCAGCTCGTCCAGGGTCACGGCGGTGGCCCGCAGCCGGTCGGCCAGGGTGCGGGCCAGGCCGAGCCGGACCGGGCCCGACTCGCAGTCCAGCACCACGCTCGCCACGCCCTGCCCGGCCAGCAGCCCGGCCGCCCGGTGCGACTGCGCGACGGCGTCCCGCGCGCCGGTGGCCCGGCCGTCGGTCACCACGACCAGCAGCGGACGGCGGTCCGGGTCGCGCAGCCGCTCGACCCGCAGCACCTCGTGCGCCCGCAGCAGTCCGGCCGCCAGCGGGGTGCGGCCGCCGGTGGGCAGCGACTCCAGCCGGGCCGCGCCGACCTCCACCGAGGAGGTCGGCGGCAGCGCCAGCTCGGCACCCGCGCCCCGGAAGGTGATCATGCCGATCTTGTCCCGGCGCTGGTAGGCGTCCATCAGCAGCGACAGCACCGCGCCCTTGACGGCGGTCATCCGCTGCCGGGCCGCCATCGAACCGGAGGCGTCCACCACGAACAGCACCAGGTTGGACTCCCGGCCCTGGCGCACCTGCTCGCGGAAGTCGTCCTTGTGCAGCACCAGGGCCCGCGAGGACCGGCCGCGCGCCAACTGGTGCGGGGCGGCGGCGCGCAGGGTGGCGCTCAGGTGCAGCCGGGCGAGCCGGCCGCGCGGGCGGCGGGCCCGGATGGTGTGGCCGCTGTCGGTCTCGGCGGGGGAGCGGCGGCCCTGGGCGCCGCGCCCGGTGCCGTCCACGGCGAACAGCCGGGTCCGGTACGGGTCGCCGGCCGCGACCGGGGCCGTCTCCCGGGCCGGGGACGGGGGCTGGAGCGGGACCGGCTGCGGGGCGGGGGCGTCGTCCTGGGCCGGGGCGTCCGTCGCCTCGGCCGTCGGGCCGTCGGGGCCGTCCTGGCCGGACGGCTCGGGCGCGCCGCCACCGCCGCCGTCGGGGCCGCCGTCCTGCGGGCCGTCACCCTCGGGACCGTCGCCCTCGGGGCCGCCCTCCGGGTCCGGGTCCTCCTCCGGCTCCTGGGGCTGCTGCGGCTCCTCGGACTCCGGCTCGGCGTGCTCCTCCAGCACCTGGTCCAGCTGCTCCTCGTCCAGCCCGGGGGCGTCGAAGGGGTTGCGCCGCCGCCGGTGCGGCAGCGCCAGCTGGGCGGCCTTGCGGACGTCCTCCGCCAGCACCTCGGTGCGGCCCGCCCAGGCGGCCAGGGCGACGGCGGTCCGGGCCATCACGATGTCCGCGCGCAGCCCGTCCACCTCGAACGCCGCGCAGACGGCGGTGATCTGGCGCAGCGCCGTGTCGGTCAGCTCCACGCTCGGCAGCAGCTCGCGGGCGGCGGTGATCCGCTCCGCGAGCGCCCGCTCGTCGGCGGCGAAGCGCTCGGCGAAGGCGGCCGGGTCGGCGTCGTAGGAGAGCCGGCGGCGGACCACCTCGGCGCGCTCCACCGGCTCCCGGGTGGCGGCGATCTCCACCGTCAGGCCGAACCGGTCGAGCAGCTGCGGCCGCAGCTCGCCCTCCTCCGGGTTCATCGTGCCGACCAGCAGGAACCGCGCCGCGTGCCGCACCGACACGCCCTCGCGCTCCACGTAGGAGCGGCCCATCGCGGCGGCGTCCAGCAGCAGGTCCACCACGTGGTCCTGGAGCAGGTTGACCTCGTCGATGTAGAGCACGCCGCGGTGCGCCCGGGCCAGCAGCCCCGGCTCGTACGCCTTGACGCCCTCGGAGAGCGCGCGCTCCAGGTCCAGCGAGCCGACGATCCGGTCCTCGGAGACGCCGACCGGCAGCTCGACCAGCTCGGCCGGGCGCCGCGAGGACGCCCCGCCGTCGTGCGCGCCGTCCGGGCACTGCGGGTCCGGGCCGGCCGGGTCGCAGGCGAAGCGGCAGCCGTCGACGGTCGCGATGGACGGCAGCAGCCCGGCCAGCGCGCGCACCATGGTCGACTTGGCGGTGCCCTTCTCGCCGCGCACCAGCACCCCGCCGACCGCCGGGGAGACCGCGTTCAGCAGCAGGCCGAGCCGCAGGTCGGCCATGCCGACGATCGCGGTGAACGGGTATCGGACGTCACTCATGCATGCTCCCCAGGGGCTCCGGGCGGAAGGAACGGCAGCGATCCGGCCGCCGGCACCCCGCCCTCGATCAGCTTCCACAGCGCGTCGGTGTCGGCGTGTTCCTCGATCAGTTCGCCCAGCCGGTCCAGCCGGGCCTCCCGCGCGTCGGCGAATGAGGTGTCCGGCGCGGCGACGAACGCCCGGCCGGCCGCCGCCGCGACCTCGCGCAGCAGCGCGCGCCGGAAGCCGTCGTTCTCCAGCGCGCCGTGCCAGGTGGTGCCCAGGACGGAACCGACCCGGCACCCGTCGAGGCTCTGCCCGTCGTCATCGGAGATGAAGGCCTCCCCGCCCTCCACGGTGACGATCCCGTGGTGGATCTCGTAGCCCTCGACCCGCTCGCCGAAGGCCTCGCCGACGGGCCGTCCGAGCACCTTCTCCACCCCGAACCGCACTTGCGTCGGCAGCAGTCCGAGGCCCTCGACCGGGCCCGCCTTCGACTCGACCTCGTCCACGATCCGGCCGGCCAGCATCTGGTAGCCGCCGCAGACGCCCAGCACCGGCAGCCCGGCCGCCGCCCGGGCCTTCAGCACCGGCTCGAAGCCGCGCTCGCGCAGCCAGCCGAGGTCGGCGACGGTGGCCCGGGTGCCGGGCAGCACCACCAGGTCGGCGTCGGCCAGCTCCTCCGGCCGGGTGGCCCAGCGCACCAGCACGCCGGGTTCCTGGGCGAGCGCGTCCAGGTCGGTGAAGTTGGACAGCCGGGGGAAGCGGAGCACCGCCACCCGCAGCACATCGGCGCCCAGCGGGCCGCGCGCGGCGGTCCGGTCGACGACGGTGGACAGGTCGAGCGAGTCCTCGGCGTCCAGCCACAGGTCCGGCAGCATCGGCAGGGTGCCGAGCACCGGACGCCCGGTCAGCTCGCGCAGCATCTCCAGCCCGGGCGCCAGCAGCCGCGCGTCGCCGCGGAACTTGTTGACGAACCAGCCGGCCACGTGCCGCTGGTCCTCCGCCGACAGCAGCGCCAGCGTCCCGTACATCGCCGCGAACACGCCGCCCCGGTCGATGTCCCCGACCACGACGACCGGCAGGCCGGCCGCGGTGGCCAGGCCCATGTTGGCGATGTCCCGGTCCCGCAGGTTGATCTCGGCGGGCGAGCCCGCGCCCTCGCAGACCACCACGTCGAAGCGGGCGCGCAGGTCCGCCAGGCACTCCAGGGCCCGTTCCAGCAGCAGCGGCTTGCGCTCGCGGTAGTCCAGCGCGCCGACCTCGGCGACCGGGCGGCCCAGCAGCACCACCTGGCTGCGGCCGTCCGCGCCGGGCTTCAGCAGCACCGGGTTCATCGCCGCCTCCGGCTCGACCCGGGCGGCCTGCGCCTGCATCGCCTGGGCGCGGCCGATCTCGGCGCCGTCGGCGGTGACGAAGGAGTTCAGCGACATGTTCTGCGCCTTGAACGGCGCGACCGCGACCCCCTGCCGCGCCAGCCACCGGCAGATGCCCGCCGTGACCACGCTCTTGCCGGCGTCCGAGGTCGTCCCGGCGACCAGCAGTGCCTTGCTCATGCCCGGTACCTCCGCTTCCTGTTCAGCGCCGCCCGCAGCAGCAGGTGCCCGGCGACCGTCGTACCCAGGGCGAGCGCGCCCACCCGCCGCGAGAGCACGCAGGCCCGCTCGATGTCGTCCACCCCGACCTGCCGCAGCCCCTCGCCGAGCACCGGCCGGTGCTCGGTGCGTTCGCCGTACTGGAGCGTCCCGCCCAGCCGGACGCCGACCGCGCCGGCGAAGGCCGACTCGGCCTGGCCGGCGTTGGGGCTGGGGTGCGCGGAGCCGTCCCGCCGCCAGACCCGCCAGGCGGTGCGCGGTTCGGGGGCGGCGGCCACCGTCAGCAGCGCGGTCAGCCGGGCGCCCGGCCAGCCCGCCACGTCGTCCAGCCGGGCCGAGGCCCAGCCGAACCGGGCGTAGCGCGGCGAGCGGTGACCGACCATCGCGTCCAGGGTGTTCACCGCGCGGAACGCCAGCAGCCCCGGGGTGCCGGCCAGGCCGCCCCAGACCAGGGCGTTGACCACGGCGTCGGCGGTGTTCTCGGCCACCGACTCGACCACCGCGCGGGCGATCTGCTGCTCGTCCAGGGCGCTCGGGTCGCGTCCGCACAGGTGCGGCAGCCGCTCCCGGGCCGCCGTCAGGTCACCGGCCGTCAGCGCGCGGCCGATCGTGCGCGCCTCCCGGGTCAGCGAGGTGCCGCCGAGCACCGTCCAGGTCGCGGCGGCGGCGAGCGCGGCCCGGCCGGGCGGACGGCGGGC
This sequence comes from Kitasatospora purpeofusca, assembly GCF_000718025.1. GTDB lineage: Bacteria > Actinomycetota > Actinomycetes > Streptomycetales > Streptomycetaceae > Kitasatospora > Kitasatospora purpeofusca. Next base: position 81,383 of record NZ_JODS01000047.1, on the reverse strand, counting down.
CAGCAGCCGGTCGGCGGCCACCGCGCCGGCCGCGACGGTGCCCACGCAGAGCGCGGTGAAGGCGGTGCCGGCCGCGCGGTCGTCGCGCCACAGCCGCCGCTCCAGCCGGCCGGCCGCGGCGCCGAAGCCGGCCACCGGGTGGCCGCGGCGCGGATCGCCGAACCGGGCGTCGGCCAGGTACCCGGCGACGGCGCCCGCGCCGAACGCGGCGGCCCGGGTCAGCGGGCGCACGGGAAGGCGGGCGGTGTGGTTCGCGGCGTGGTCGGCAGAGGGCTCGGCAGAGAGCTCAGGGGAGTGCTCGGGGGGAGGTCCCGGCCCGGCGGGGCAGCCTGCATCGCGTGCGTGTCCTCACTCAGGGTCCGCGCCCTGGATCGACGTACCGGGGGTGAGAGTCTCCTGGCTCCCGGGTCGAACGCGCTCCCGGGCCTTCCGGCGGCCGCGAACGGCCCTCCGTGGCTGAACTCCGGTCGTGCTCCCCGGTGACAGTGGCGGGACCGCGCCGGACTCGCACCGGCTTCCTCTGCTTGCCTCCGTAATGGCTGAAGGATCCCATCACGGGCCCGAAGGGGGAGTCAACCGAGGTCGCGGAGGGGTTGGTCACACGCCGACGCCCTGATGACAGCTGTCCCGGCGCCCCCCGTTCCCCGTCGCTACCTCCGAGGACGCCCGCCGCCGGACCGCGCCCCGCTGTGCGATCCTCCACTCCCGCCGGGCGGCGCGCCCGCCCCGCTTCGTGCGTTCGTCGGCTGGGGCAGCACCCGGCGCCACGCCTACCGTCGGGACCCATGCGACCCCAGCGCCCCCACCTCTTCGCACGTCCGGCCCGGTCCGTCCCGCCCGCCCCGCCGCCCCCGGTGCCGTTCTCGCCCGCCGCCGTCCGCGCCCACCGCGCCGCCCTCGGCCTGACCCCCGAGCAGGTCGCCGAGGGCATGGCCGCGCACGGCGTCCGGCTGCTCCCCGCCCACGTCCTCGGCTGGGAGAACGGCGGGCCGCCCCCCGGCGAGGAGGAGTTCCTCGCCCTGGCCCGGGCGCTGTGGTGCCCGCCCGAGCAGCTGATGGGCGTGCGCCCGGCGAGCCTGCGGGACTTCCGGCTCGCCCGCGAGCTGAGCCCGGACGGCGCGGCCCGCCGGATCGGCGTCCCGACGGATGACTACCGGCGCGCCGAGGCCACCGGCCAGTGGGACGGCGACGCCGAGCCGACGGCCGCGCTCGCGCACGTGCTGGGCCTGACCCTGCGGGAGCTGGTCGCGGCCACCGGCCGCCGGGAGGAGCTGGACCGGCGGCTGCGGCGCTGCGTCGACGGCCGCTGGCAGGCGCAGGTCGGCGCGATCGTCCGGATCGTGCCGGTGGACCGGGCGGACCTCGACGCCGTGCTGCCCGTGCTCCAGGACGAGCGGCAGGTGCCCGCCCACTGGGGGTCCGGCGGCTGGGGGCCCGCCGATGGGGCGGCCGCGCCGTCCGCGGCGGTGGTCCCGCCGGCCGAGCGCTTCTGGGAGCTGCTCGCCCGACGGGAGCCCGCGATACCCGTGTGATCCCCCGTTCGTTCTGGCACTCTCGTTCTGACGATCCCGGTGTGACCTTGCTCGCGTGGCAACCCGTACGGCCGTGTCCTGCTGGCCCGGCCGGGTCCCGGCCAGTGGACTGGGCTGTGACGTGGGTCCGGACACCGGTCGGCCCAGAACCGAGCAGCGGGGAGCGAGTATGCGTTGGGGAATCGCGGCCACCGTGGCGGCCGCCGCGGTCGGCACCGGGGCGGCCGTCCTGGTGATCGGCCGCCGGGCCTCGGAGCGGATGGTCCGCCCGGCCGGGGCCGCCCGGGAGCGGACCGGCCCGGTCGTGGTGCAGAGCCTGGGCGCCGGGCGGATCACCTTCACCCGGAGCGCGGCGAGCGAGCGCCCCGGGCGCTGGGCCGTCGAGTGGGGCCAGGACGGGCACGCCGTCGTCGAGGAGGTGCTGCACCGCGACGAACGGGGCGTCACCCGCCGCCTGGTCCGGGCCGACCGGGGCACCCTCGCCCCCGGTACCGAGGTCCGCTTCACCCCCCGGGTGTACCTCGGCGACCCGGCCTCGGCGCTCGGTCTGACCTTCGGCGAGACCGCCGTCGAGGGCGAGCTGGGCGCGCTGCCCGCCTGGTGGCTCGACGGCAAGCGCGGCACCTGGGTGATCCTGGTGCACGGCCCGGACGCCGACCGCAGCCAGGTCCTGCCCGTCCTCCCCGTCCTGGGCCGGCTCGGCCTGCCCGCGCTGGCGGTCACCTACCGCGGCGACGCGGGCGCGCCGGCCTCCCCGGACGGCCTGGGCCACTTCGGCGAGACGGAGTGGCGGGACGTCGAGGCGGCGATCCGGCTGGCCCTGGACGGCGGCGCGGGCCGGGTCGTCCTCTACGGCTGGTCGCTGGGCGCCACGATCGCCCTGCAGGCCGCCGCCCGCTCCGACTTCGCCTCCTCGGTCAGCAGCCTGGTCCTGGACTCCCCGGTGCTGGACTGGCCGGCCACCGCCCGCCGGGACGCGGTCAGGGCCGGGTACCGGGGCGCGGCCGCCGAACTCGGCGCGCTGGCCGCCCAGGGCCGCACCGGCGTGGATCTGGCCGACTTCGCCCGCCTCGCCGAGGGCACCGACCTCCGGGTGCCCACCCTGGTGCTGCACGGCCCCGACGATCCGGTGGCGCCGTTCCGGGCCGCCGAGCGGCTGGCCGCGAGCCGTCCGTCGCTGGTGAACCTCCAGGCCTTCCCCGGCGGCGACCACGCCGCGCTGTGGAACACCGACCCGGACCGCTACTCCGAGACCCTGCGCCGCTGGCTCACCCCCTTCTGCTGAGCCGCCGCTCCCCGACCCCGGCTCCGGCCCCGCCGCGTGCTCCCCGCCGCGCCACGCGGGGCCGGGGAGCCGGGAGGACCGGGTGAGCGGCCGACGGACGGCGGTCGGCGCGCGGGCCGCCCGGGGTCCCGCCCGGACCACCGGCCCCTTCCACCCGTCCGACCTGGCATGCACCCGCCACAAAGATCAAGCCAGTCGGTTTGGCCTCTGTTGCCCGATCTTGTCGATCCCCCCGGACCCCCGCCCCGCCCCGCGCGGACAACCGGATGTGACAGAAGGCCGGTACAAGGGGAAGACTGCTCGACGTGACGTCTCGGAATCCGCGCGACCGTGATGCCCCGCTCCCGCCGACCAACGGTTCCGGTGCGACGGTGACCCGTCTCCCCGGAACGGCCCACCGCCCCGCCGGCGCGAGGCCGGGGAGCCAGGGCGTACCCCGCCGACGAGGCCCCGCCCCCGCCCCCGGCCGAGGCCGGGTCCCCGTACCGGAGGGCTTCCCCGCACCCGCCGAGCTGGCCCCGCTGGCCCGCCGGATGCTGGTCGACGCCGTCCGGATCGCCCGCTGGGCCGGCGACCTCGACGAGGTCGACAAGCGCGGCGAACTGCTCCCGGACGACGCCCGCGCGGCCGGCCGCGCCCTCGCCATGACGGTGGGCGCCGCCGCCAAGGCCTGGGGCCAGGCCCTGCTGGTCGGCCTGGTCGAGCCCCGCGACGGCGGCGCCGTCCCCGGCTGGCGCCTGCACGCCTGGGAGCACGACGACGAGGCGGTGATCCGCGGCTGGTCGACCCTGTTCGACGCCTGGACCCTGCTCGCCCCGGTGCCGCCCGCCGCCCTGCGCGGCGTGTTCGCCGTCCTCGCCGGACAGGCCGTCGACCAGGCACCCCAACTGCTCTCCTTCCTGCACCTGGTGGACGGCCCGGTCGCCGACATCGAGCTGCTGGAACTGCTCCGGCGCGGACTGGACGAGCGCCGGGTCGGCGGCGGCGAGGGCGCCTTCGGCCTCTCGCCCGTCCCGCACGCGGCTTCCGCCGTCTCCGCCGTCCGCGGCACCTGCCGCGAGCCGCAGATCGACACCCCGGCCTCGCCCGCCGACGTCGCCGCCGTCCTGGACTGGATGCTGGACGGCCTCGCCGCCGTCGGCGCGCTGGTCCGCGAGGACAACGCGGCCGAGCTCTCCCCGCTCGGGCACTGGGCGGTGCGGGCCAAGCTGGAGGAGATCTGCACCGTCGCGCAGACCGCCGCCGGCCACATCGAGCAGAGCGCGATGGAACTGCTGAGCGCCTGCGCCGACTACTCGCCCGGCCCGGCCCGCGCCGAGTACCGGGCCTGGCTGGCCGCCCGCCCCGCCGACCGGGCGGTGGCCGAGCTGCTGGAGGCCGCGCAGGGCGAGGACGCCCTGGTGCGCGGCCTGGCCTTCGAGGCGCTGCGGGTGGCCGGATCCACCGCCGAGCAGGCCGTGCGGGCCGCCGTCGACGAGGCGGTGCTGCGCCCGTACGCGCTGCTGTGGCTGGCCGAGCGCTCGGACGAGGGGGTCTCCCCGGCCGATGTGCTGGGCGCGGAGGACGCCGCCTGGCTCTGGGTGGACACCGCCGCGGCCGTGCTGGACCACGGGGAAACGGAACTTCTGGTGGGCCACGTCGAGGGCGCCTCGGCCGGCGACCCGGTGCGGCTGTTCGCCCGGGCCCGGCAGTCCGGGCACCCCCGGGCGGCCTCGGTGCTGACGGCCGTCTCCGGCGTCCACCCGGACCCGGCGGTGGCCCGGGCGGCCCGCCGCTCGGCGTTCAGCGTCCACCGCGGCGGCGCCTGAGCCTCACCCGGCACCCGGACACGAGCCCGGACACGCACCCGGACATGCGGAAGGGCCCGGCTCCCCTCGGGGAGCCGGGCCCTTCCGTTCGTCCTGCGGCGGTCGTCAGCCGATCCGCGACTCCGCGCGGCGGGCCCGCACGTCGCCGACCTTCTGGCCGACCTTGCGGCGGATCACCAGCAGCGGCGCCATCGCGGCGAGCGCGATCTGCGCGAACGCGCCGATGTGCAGCAGGTTGTCGCCTCCCGGCAGACCGGTCGCCCAGGCCGCCAGGCAGCCGATCGAGACCACGATCCAGCACAGCGTGGCGGTGGCCAGCAGCCCCTGCGGCTTCGGGTACTCGATCCGGCTGACCATGAGGTACGCGACGGCGAAGATCGCCAGCAGACCGGGCAGGAACGGCGGGTCGAGCAGCACGATGGCGATCACCGTCATCGCGCCCATCGGGCAGGGCATGCCCTGGAACACCCCCGGCCGCATCTTCACGGTGGAGAAGCGGGCGAGCCGCAGTACCACCGCGAGCAGCACGGTCAGCGCGATCAGCGCCGACAGCCGACTGTTGGAGCCGGGCGAGACCATGCCCCAGACCGCGACGAAGTAGGCCGGCGCGATGCCGAAGCTGATCAGGTCGGCCAGGTTGTCGAGTTCTGCGCCGAGCGCCGAGGAGCGCAGCTTGCGCGCCACCAGGCCGTCGAACAGGTCGCACATCGAGCCGATCAGCAGCAGCGTCACCGCGGTGGCGGCGCTGTGCTTGTCCGGCGCGGCGTCCGGGTTGGTGATGTGCGGGACGAGCACCCCGGTGGTGATCGAGTAGATCGCCAGGAAGCCGCAGACGGCGTTCCCCAGGGTGAGGAAGTCGGCGGTGGACAGGTGCTGCGGCGAGCGCGGCGCCCGCAGTTCGCGGTCGCGGGCCCAGCGACGACGGCGCAGGGCCGTCTCCTCGTCGTCCAGGCCGACGATCGTCTCAGGATCAGTCACGGTCAAGGCGCGTCACCCCGGCGGTGGTCTTCTGGCCGACCTCGACGCCGACCTCGACGCCGGCCGGCAGGTAGGTGTCGACCCGGGACCCGAACCGGATCAGACCGATCCGCTCGCCCTGCTCGACCTTGGTACCGGCGTCGACGTACGGCACGATGCGGCGCGCCACGGCGCCCGCGATCTGGACCATCTCGATGTCGCCGAGCTCGGTGTCGAAGTGCCAGACGACCCGCTCGTTCTGGTCGCTGTCCTTGTTGAACGCGGGCACGAAGCCACCGGGCACGTGCTCGACGGAGGTCACCGTGCCGGGCAGGGGCGCCCGGTTGACGTGGACGTTGAGCGGGCTCATGAAGATCGCCACGCGGGTCCGGCCGTCCGGCCACGCGTCGATGCTCTGGACCACGCCGTCGGCGGGGGAGATCACTCTGCCCGTGCCGATCTCACGCTCGGGGTCGCGGAAGAACCACAGCATGCCGGCGCCGAGCGCACAGGCGGGTACCGCCGCGAGGGCCCACTTGCCACTGCGCCGGGTGAGCGCGGTGGTCACGGCGGCCGTGGCGAGGGTGGGGACGAACCAGGGGGTGGCTCCGCGCGCGATGGTCACGCGGGGTCGCCGACCGGCCGTCGTGGCGGCGAGGGCATCGCGGTCCGTGACGGAGGTGTGAGGGGACGGGCTGATGGGCATCGAAGACCTTTGTCGCGGGGGATCATGGCCGCTGGACGGGGGCCACCGCGGGATCGGGTAATAGAGGGACGTCTGCTGTCCCGGTGGATGCTATCGGGAGCACACGGTGGGTGGGCAACCCGCCTGCTCGTTCATGTGACCTGCGGGAGGCGCCGGTGCGCCCCCTTGTATACGACCGTAGCTCGCCCCGGTCCGGTTCCCAAGGGACCCGGCGAAGCTGGTGACTCTTGTCTCAACCCTGCCCGGTCGGCCCTGCGGAGCTGCCCGTCGAGGGCGCGGAACGGTATGCCGGAGCGGCCGCGGGGCGCGTGACAGCAGCTGTACGCCCTGCGGCCGCTCCGGAACGGCCGTGTCGTCCCGGGGCGGACCAGGCCTCCGGGGCGGGACACGGCGCGGTGCCGGGACGGGCCCGCACGCCCGTCGTCCGGCGGTCTCGCGGGCCGGCCGCGAGCCCCGCAGCGGGCCGGTCAGCCCGCGATGCGGTACTCCTCGAGCAGCCGGCGCCCGATGATCATCTTCTGGATCTCCGCAGTACCTTCACCGATCAGCAGCATCGGGGCCTCCCGGTAGAGCCGCTCGATCTCGTACTCCTTGGAGAAGCCGTAGCCGCCGTGGATGCGGAAGGCGTCCTCGACGACCTCCTTGCAGTACTCGGAGGCGAGGTACTTCGCCATGCCCGCCTCGAGGTCGTTGCGCTCGCCGCTGTCCTTCTTGCGGGCGGCCATGACCATCATCTGGTGCGCGGCCTCGACCTTGGTGGCCATCTCCGCGAGCTTGAACTGGATCGCCTGGTGCTCGGCGATCTTCTTGCCGAAGGTGGAGCGCTGCTGGGCGTAGGAGATGCCCAGCTCGAAGGCGCGGCGGGCGACGCCGCAGCCGCGCGCGGCCACGTTGACGCGGCCGACCTCGACGCCGTCCATCATCTGGTAGAAGCCGCGGCCGGGGACGCCGCCGAGGATCCGGTCGGCCGGGATCCGGACGTCCTGGAGTACCAGCTCGGTGGTGTCGACGCCCTTGTAGCCCATCTTCTCGATCTTCCCGGGCACGGTGAGGCCGGGGACGGTCGGGTTGGCGCCGAAGCCCGGCGTCTTCTCGATCAGGAAGGTGGTCATGTTCTTGTACGGCGTGGAGCCGCCCTCGTCGGTCCTGCACAGGACCGCGACCAGGCTGGAGGTGCCGCCGTTGGTCAGCCACATCTTCTGGCCGTTGAGGACGTAGAACTCCCCGTCCTTGACGCCCTTGGTGCTGATCGCGGCGACGTCGGAGCCGAGCCCGGGCTCGGACATCGAGAAGGCGCCGCGGATCTCGCCGGCCGCCATCCGGGGCAGGAAGTGGTCCTTCTGCTCCTGGGTGCCGTGCGCGTTGATCATGTGGGCGACGATGAAGTGGGTGTTGACGATGCCGGAGACGGACATCCAGCCGCGGGCGATCTCCTCGACCACCAGGGCGTAGGTCAGCAGCGACTCGCCGAGGCCGCCGTACTCCTCGGGGATGGTCAGGCCGAAGAGGCCGAGCTGCTTCATGCCCTCGACGATCTCCGTCGGGTACTCGTCCTTGTGCTCCAGCTCGGTCGCGACCGGGATGATCTCCTTGTCGACGAACTCGCGCACGGTGGCGAGGATGTCCCGCTGGATCTCGGTGAGGCCGTCGGTCTGTGCGAGGCGTCCCATCGTGCGGCTCCTGTCATGCCTGGAAAAACGAGGGTGGGGGGAGTGGACGGGGGCTCCGCGGGCGTGGCTCCGCGGAGCCCCCGTGAACCGGTGCGGGGCACGGCCGATGACGGCGGCCGGCCCGTCCGGGGTCCTGGGGGGTGGGACTGCGGGAACGGGTCCTCAGGCGAGCGGCGTCGGCCGGGCGGGCTGCTCGCCGCCGCGCGCCTCGATGTACGTCGCGGTCGGCACCATCACCTTGCGGCGGAAGATGCAGACGACCGTGCCGTCCTGCTTGTAGCCCTTGGTCTCGACGTACACGATGCCGCGGTCGTCCTTGGACTTGGACGGCCACTTGTCGAGCACGGTGGTCTCGCCGTAGATCGTGTCGCCGTGGAAGGTCGGCGCGATGTGCCGCAGCGACTCGATCTCCAGGTTGGCGATCGCCTTGCCGGAGACGTCCGGGACGGACATGCCGAGCAGCAGCGAGTAGATGTAGTTGCCCACCACCACGTTCTTGCCGAAGTCGGTGGTCCGCTCCGCGTAGTTGGTGTCCATGTGGAGCGGGTGGTGGTTCATGGTGAGCAGGCAGAAGAGGTGGTCGTCGTACTCGGTGACCGTCTTGCCGGGCCAGTGCCGGTAGACGGCGCCGACCTCGAACTCCTCGTAGGTGCGTCCGAACTGCATGGTCGATGACTCCTGACCGGTCTCAGGCCTGCGGGGGCTCGAACGAGGAAGTGCGCTTCATGCCGGCCGCGCGGCCCTTGCCGGAGACGACCAGCGCCATCTTGCGGCTGGCCTCGTCGATCATCTCGTCGCCGAGCATCGCCGAGCCCTTGAAGCCGCCGGCCTCGGAGGTGCACCAGTCGTAGGCGTCGAGGATCAGCTCGGCGTGGTCGTAGTCCTCCTGGGAGGGCGAGAAGATCTCGTTGGCGGCGCCGATCTGGTCCGGGTGCAGCACCCACTTGCCGTCGAAGCCCAGCGCGGCGGCGCGGCCGGCCACCTCGCGGTAGCCCTCCTGGTTGCGGATCTGGAGGTAGGGGCCGTCGATCGCCTGGAGGTCGTTGGCGCGGGCGGCCATCAGGATGCGCATCAGGATGTAGTGGTAGGCGTCGGCCGAGTAGCCGGGCGGCTGCTCGCCGACCACCAGGGACTTCATGTTGATCGAGGCCATGAAGTCGGCCGGGCCGAAGATGATGGTCTCCAGCCGGGGCGAGGCCTGGGCGATGGTGTCGACGTTGATGAGGCCCTTGGCGTTCTCGATCTGCGCCTCGATGCCGATCCGGCCGACCTCGAAGCCCATGGTCTTCTCGATCTGGGTGAGCAGCAGGTCGAGCGCCTTCACCTGCTCGGCGTCCTGGACCTTCGGCAGCATGATGCAGTCGAGGTTCGGGCCGGCGCCCTCGACCACGGTGATCACGTCGCGGTAGGTCCAGTGGGTGGTCCAGTCGTTGACCCGCACGACCCGGGTCTTGCCGGTCCAGTCGCCGTTGTTCAGGGCGTCGACGACGGTGTGGCGGGCGCTCTCCTTGACCAGGGGGGCGCAGGCGTCCTCCAGGTCGAGGAAGACCTGGTCGGCCTGGAGGCCCTGGGCCTTCTCCAGGAAGCGCGGGTTGGAGCCCGGCACGGCGAGGCAGGAGCGGCGCGGGCGGAGGCGGTTCTGGGACAAGAGGGTGTTCCTTCCGGGTCAGCCGGTGGTCGTGGCGGGGGCGGGCGTCCAGGGCTGGAGCCTGTTGGCCAGCCGGATCTCGTCCACGATCCGGCCGATGATGGTCGTGATGCCGAAGTCCTTCGGGGTGAACACGGCGGCGACGCCGGCGGCCTTGAGGGCCTCGCCGTCCGCTGCCGGGATGATGCCACCCACGATCACCGGGACATCCTCCACCCCGGCCCGGCGCAGTCGGTGCAGCACGTCCGGCACCAGCTCGGAGTGGGCGCCGGAGAGGATCGACAGGCCCACGCAGTGGACGTCCTCGGCGACGGCGGCCGAGACGATCTGCTCGGGGGTGAGCCGGATGCCCTGGTAGACCACCTCGAACCCGGCGTCGCGGGCCCGGACGGCGATCTGCTCGGCCCCGTTGGAGTGCCCGTCCAGGCCGGGCTTGCCGACCAGCAGCCGCAGCTTGCCGGCGCCGAGCTCGGCGGCGGTCGCGGCGACGGCCTCGCGGACGGCGGCCAGCTCGCCGCCGGGCTCGGCCGGGACCGCGACCGGGGCGCCGCCGACGCCGGTGGGCGCGCGGTACTCGCCGAACACCTCGCGCAGGGCGAAGGCCCACTCGCCGGTGGTGACGCCGGCCCGGGCGCAGGCCAGGGTGGCCGGCACGAGGTTCGCGGTGGTGCCGGCGACGGTCTTGAGCTCCTCCAGGGCGCGCAGCGCGGCGGCCTCGTCGCGCTGACCGCGCCAGGCCTCCAGCGCGGTCAGCACGGACTGCTCGGAGGCCGGGTCGACGACCATGATCGCGGTGTCGAGGTCGGCCGTGAGCGGGCTCTCCTCGGTGGTGTCGAAGCAGTTGACCCCGATGATCCTGTCCTCGCCGGACTCGATCCGGGCCCGGCGGGCGGCGTGCGAGGCGACCAGGTTGGACTTCAGGTAGCCGGACTCGACGGCCGGGATGACCCCGCCCATCTCCAGCACCTTGGCGATCTCGGCCTCGGCGCCGGCCAGCAGCTCGGCGGTCTTGGCCTCGATCACCTCGGAGCCGTTGAAGATGTCCCCGTACTCCAGCAGGTCGGACTCGAAGGCGAGCACCTGCTGGATCCGCAGCGACCACTGCTGGTCCCACGGCCGGGGCAGGCCGAGCGCCTCGTTCCAGGCGGGCAGCTGGACGGCGCGGGCGCGGGCGTCCTTGGAGAGCGTGACGGCCAGCATCTCCAGCACGATCCGCTGGACGTTGTTCTCCGGCTGGGCCTCGGTCAGGCCGAGCGAGTTGACCTGCACGCCGTAGCGGAACCGGCGCTGCTTGGGGTCCTCGATGCCGTAGCGCTCCCGGGTGACCTTCTCCCAGAGCCGGCCGAAGGCCCGCATCTTGCACATCTCCTCGACGAACCGCACCCCGGCGTTGACGAAGAAGGAGATCCGGGCGACCACCTCGCCCATCCGCTCGGCCGGCACCTGGCCGGACTCGCGGACGGCGTCCAGCACCTCGATCGCGGTGCACATCGCGTAGGCGATCTCCTGGACCGGGGTGGCCCCGGCCTCCTGGAGGTGGTAGCTGCAGATGTTGATCGGGTTCCACTTCGGGATGTTCCCGACCGTGTAGGCGATCATGTCGGTGATCAGGCGCACCGAGGGGCCGGGCGGGAAGACGTGCGTCCCGCGCGACAGGTACTCCTTGACGATGTCGTTCTGGGTGGTGCCGGTGAGCTTGGCGATGTCCGCGCCCTGCTCCTCGGCGACCACCTGGTAGAGCGCCAGCAGCCACATCGCGGTGGCGTTGATCGTCATGGAGGTGTTGGTCTGCTCGAGCGGGATGCCGTCGAACAGGGTGCGCATGTCGCCGACGTGGCCCACCGGCACCCCGACCCGGCCGACCTCGCCGCGGGCGAGGATGTGGTCGGAGTCGTAGCCGGTCTGGGTCGGCAGGTCGAACGCCACCGAGAGGCCGGTCTGCCCCTTGGCGAGGTTCCGCCGGTACAGCGCGTTGGAGTCCTCGGCCGTCGAGTGCCCGGCGTAGGTGCGCATCAGCCAGGGCCGGTCGCGCTTCTGGTCGGTCATCGGGTCGCCTTAGATGTCGCGGAAGCGGTTGATCGCGGGCAGGTGCTTGGCGCGCAGCTCGGCGTCGCGCACGCCCAGGCCCTCCTCGGGGGCGAGGCAGAGCACGCCGACCTTGCCCTGGTGGCGGTTCTGGTGGACGTCGAGCGAGGCCTGCCCGGTCTGCTCCAGCGTGTAGACCTTGGAGACGGTGGGGTGGATCTTGCCCTTGGCCACCAGGCGGTTGGCCTCCCAGGCCTCGCGGTAGTTGGCGAAGTGCGAGCCGACGATCTTCTTGAGCGACATCCACAGGTAGCGGTTGTCGTACTGGTGCATGTAGCCGGAGGTGGAGGCGCAGGTGACGATGGTGCCGCCCTTGCGGGTGACGTAGACGCTGGCGCCGAAGGTCTCCCGGCCGGGGTGCTCGAAGACGATGTCGACGTCCTCGCCGCCGGTCAGCTCACGGATCCGCCCGCCGAAGCGCTTCCACTCGCGCGGGTCCTGGTTCTGCTCGTCCTTCCAGAACCTGTAGCCCTCGGCGGAGCGGTCGATGATCGCCTCGGCGCCCATCGCCCGGCAGATGTCGGCCTTCTCCGGGCTGGAGACCACGCAGATCGGGGTGGCGCCGCCGGCCAGCGCGTACTGGGTGGCGTACGAGCCGAGGCCGCCGCTGGCGCCCCAGATCAGCACGTTGTCGCCCTGCTTCATGCCCGCGCCGTTCTGCGAGACCAGCTGGCGGTAGGCGGTGGAGTTGACCAGGCCCGGGGAGGCGGCCTCCTCCCAGGTCAGGTGGGCGGGCTTGGGCATCAGCTGGTTGGTCTTCACCAGGGCCAGCTGGGCCAGGCCGCCGAAGTTGGTCTCGAAGCCCCAGATCCGCTGCTCCGGGTCCATCATCGTGTCGTTGTGGCCGTCCGAGGACTCCAGCTCGACGGACAGGCAGTGGGCGACCACCTCGTCGCCCGGCTTCCAGGCGTTGACCCCGGCGCCGGTGCGCAGCACCACGCCCGCCAGGTCGGAGCCGAGCACGTGGTACGGCAGGTCGTGGCGCTTGGTGAGCGGGGAGAGCCGGCCGTAGCGCTCCAGGAAGCCGAAGGTGGAGACCGGCTCGAAGATCGAGCTCCACACGGTGTTGTAGTTCACCGCGCTCGCCATCACGGCGACCAGCGCCTCGCCCGGGCCCAGCTCGGGCAGCGGGACGTCGTCGAGGTGGAGGGACTTGCGGGGGTCCTTGTCGCGGCTGGCGAGGCCCGCGAACATCTGCTCCTCGTCCTTGTGGAGCGTCACCGCCCGGTAGGACTCCGGCAGCTTCACATGGGCGAAGTCCGCCGAGGTGCTGTCGGAGCTGAGGATCGCGTCGAGGATTTCCTTCATGGCTGCCTCCGAAGGCGTACCTGTGTGAGGGCACAGGGCGTCTGGGGGAGCCGGGAGCGGACACCGGCTTCGCTGAACGGGGTGGTGGGTGTGGGTGGCTGGTGGGCCGGGGTGGCTGGTGGGCCGAGGTGGCCGTTGGGCCGGGGTGGCTGTCGGGCCGGTGGCTGGTGGGCCGGGGTACTGCGGTGGGTCGCCCCCGGGGTCTGGGGGCGCCGGTTCGACGGCGCGCCGAGGTGGGGAGCCGCGGCGCCGCGACTGGTGGGTAACAAGGTAGTGGCACCCTGTGCCACTCGTAAAGACACGCGGTGCCACCAATTCGAGTGGTCCGGAGGTGCCTTCCGAGGGCCTGCGGAGGGCATGGAAAGGGCCCGTGCCGACACTCCGGCACGGGCCCTCGAACCCTCTATGACCTGCGAAAACGCTTACTGTCAGGCCTGCTTGACGCCCTCCAGGGCGGCCCGCACGGCATCCACCACCAGCTCCAGCGGGGCGTCCGTCCGGGTGACTGTGATGAGCACCTCACCTCCGGAGCTGGCACTCAGTGCGCGCGCGGCCGAGGTCTCCGCCTCCGCCCCACTGGCACCCGGTGCCACCACGGCACCGCGCCGGCGTGCCCCCGGTGCGCTGGAGCCCCAGAAGGTCTGCCGGATCACCTCGAAGGAGTGGTCCAGCTGGGCCTCCACGTCGCCCCGGCCGCCCGCCCGCAGCCAGCGCCGCAGTACGTGGTTGTGGGCCGCGACCACCGCCGCCGCCGACACCTCGGCCAGCATCGAGTCGTCCTCGCCGCCGTGCTGCCAGCCCGCGGGGATCTCCCCGGCGGTGTCGAACCGGCCCAGCAGGTAGCGGGTGAACAGCCGCTCGTAGCGGGCCACCACGGCGATCTCCCGCTCCCGCAGCGTCGGCACCTGGCGGATCAGCTGGTACCGGGCCACCGAGACCCCGGGCGTGGAGGCGTACATCCGCAGCACCTCCTTGATGCCCCGGCAGACCACGTCCAGCGGGTGCTCCTCCGGCTCGGCGCTGGCCAGCAGATCGGCGACCCGCACCAGGGTGTCGTCGTGGTCCGGGAAGATCGCCTCCTCCTTGGACCGGAAGTACCGGAAGAAGGTCCGCCGGGCCACCCCGGCGGCCGCGGCGATCTGGTCGACCGTGGTCTCCTCGTAGCCCTGCGAGGCGAACAGCTCCATCGCGGCGGTGGCCAGGTCCTGGCGCATCTGCTGGCGCTGGGCGGCCGCCCGGCGGCTGCCCTGGCCCCCCTCCGCGCCGGTCCCGGCCGACCGGCCGTCACGCGCCGGCGCGGACTGCTGCGGGGCGGATTGCTGCGGGGAGACTGACTGAACCCGATCCATGCCCGGAACGCTACACGTCCCCGGCGCCGGAGCAGGGGGCCTTGCGCGGCGTACCGGGGCGACCGGCCCGCCGACCGCCGGTCTCGGCCAGTGGGCGGACACCGAGCCCGCCCCCCAGCCGGCCCGCTCCGCCCGGAACGGCGGCCGGTCGGGTGCTCCCCCGTAGGACGGCGGCGTGGTCATCGGCGCGCGTGGTCGCGGAAGCCGCGGCCGGTCTTGCGGCCCAGGCAGCCCGCCGCCACCAGGTGCTCCAGCAGCGGCGCCGCGGCCAGACCCGGCTCGCGGAACTCCTGGTGCAGCACCTGCTCGATGGTCAGCGAGACGTCCAGGCCGACCACGTCCAGCAGCTCGAACGGCCCCATCGGGTAGCCGCAGCCGAGCTTCATCGCGGTGTCGATGTCGTCCACCGTCGCGTAGTGCTCCTGGAGCATCCGCACCGCGTCGTTGAGATAGGGGAAGAGCAGCGCGTTCACGATGAAGCCGGCCCGGTCCCCGCACTCCACCGGGTGCTTGCGGACCTTCGCGCACAGCTCCAGCACGGTCGCGGTGACGTCCGGCGCGGTCAGCACCGTGGAGACCACCTCGACCAGCCGCATCGCCGGCGCCGGGTTGAAGAAGTGCATGCCGACCACGTCCTGCGGCCGCCGGGTGGCCGAGGCGCAGGCGACCACCGGCAGCGAGGAGGTGGTGGTGGCCAGCACCGCGCCCGGCTTCACGATCGCGTCCAGCGCGGTGAACAGCTCGCGCTTCACCCCGAGGTCCTCGGCCACCGCCTCGACCACCAGGTCCACGTCCGCCAGCTCGCCGTACTGCCCGACCGGCGTCACCAGGCCCAGGGCGGCGTCCCGCTGCTCCTCGGTCAGCCGGCCCTTCGCCACCGAGCGCTCCAGCGACTTCGCCAGCTGCGCCTTGGCCCGCTCGGCCTTCTCCAGGCTGCGGGCGGCCAGCAGCACGGGGTACCCGGCCTTGGCGAACACCTCGACGATGCCGGTGGCCATGGTGCCCGAGCCGCAGACGCCGATGCTGCGCACCTCCCGTCCGGGCACGCCCGGACGGGCCGCGCCGGCGGTGGTGTCGACGGCCCTGGACGAGCCGGGCGCCTCGTAGGTGTAGAAGCCCCGGCCGGTCTTGCGGCCCAGCAGCCCGGCCGCGACCAGCTGGCCGAGGATCGGCGCGGGCGCGTGCAGCCGGTCCCTGGACTGCTCGTACATCGCCTCCAGGACGGTCCGCGCGGTGTCCACGCCGATCAGGTCGAGCAGTGCCAGCGGCCCCATCGGCAGGCCGCAGCCGAGCCGCATCGCGGCGTCGATGTCCTCCCGGGTGGCGTACTTGGACTCGTACATCGCGGCGGCCTGGTTGAGGTACGCGAAGAGCAGGCCGTTGACCACGAAGCCGGCCCGGTCGCCGGCCGCCACCGGCTCCTTGCCGAGGTCCCGGGCGAGCGCCGCGGCGTCCTCGGCGACCTGCGGGGCGGTGAGCACGGTGCGCACCACCTCGACCAGCTTCATGGTGTGCACCGGGTTGAAGAAGTGCAGCCCGAGCACCCGGTCCGGGCGGGCGGTGGCGGCGGCGATCCGGGTCACCGAGAGCGCGGTGGTGCCGGTGGCGAACACCGTGCCGGCCGGGCAGATCCGGTCCAGCTCGGCGAAGACCTCCCGCTTCAGCTCCAGTTGCTCGGGGACCTCCTCGATCACCAGGTCCGCCCCGGCGGCCGCGTCCAGCGCGTGGCCGACGGTGAGCCGGGCGAGCAGCCCGGCCCGCTCCTCGGCGGTGAGCCGCTCCCGGGCCACCGCGTGCGCGGTGGACTCCTCGATCCGGGCCAGGGCCCGGGCGGCGGACTTCTCGTCGGCCTCGATGCCGATCACCCGGCGGCCGCTCCTGGCGACCGCGACGGCGACACCGGTGCCCATCGTGCCGAGTCCGACCACGGCGACCGTGGGAAAGGGACGCTCCATCTGTCCTGACTCCTTGTCATGGAAGGCCCGCGCGCGCTCCGGAAGGGCGCGCCCTTCCGGAGGAGGGTCCGCGCGCGGTGCGGGGGGATGACGGTTGCGGCCACCGCGCAGCCGCCGGTCCGCTCCGGCGGTGCTGCGGGTGTGCCGTGGTACTCAGGCGCTCAGGTGAAGGAAGCGGCTCTGAACACAGAGGAGAGAAATCCGGCTCCGGCCGCGATCCGCGGCACCGGCCGGTGAACGAACGCACCGTCGTCCGCCGTCGGCCCCGCGGTTCCCGGCGCGGCGGACGGCGCCCCGCCGGTGCGGCTCCCGAAGCCCGGCAGTGGTGCGTGCGGACACTGTAGCGAAGCTACCGGCGAGTAGGAAGGGGGTGGGGGCCGGGAGTTCCGCTGCTCACGGCCGGGCGATCACCCGTGCGGGTGAGGATGTGGACGGACGTCCGTTCGGACCACCCGATAGGGGAGTTACGCGGCCCGCCGGCGCTGGGGACCATGGGGGCATGACCACTGGAACCGTTGCCACGGACCGACCCGAGCCCGCCGCCGGGTCCGCCGCCCGGCCCGCCCCCGGCCCGGCCGGGCATGTCGAGGCCGGCGCCGGAGCCGTGCTGCCGCCGCGGGCGGACCGGGCCGAGCGCGGCGAGCGCGCGCAGGCCGCCGTCGACCGGCTGCGCGGCTCCGGGGTCGAGGCGGTCGCCGTCACCTGGGTGGACAACGCCGGCATCGCCCGGGTCAAGGCGGTGCCGCTCGGCGGCCTGGTGCACGCGGCCCAGTGGGGCGTCGGCGCCGCCCCCTGCTTCGACGTCTTCCTCGCCGACGACTCGATCGTCACCAGCCGGCTGATCGGCGGCCCCACCGGCGACCTCCGGCTCTACCCCGACGTGGAGCGGATCGTCCCGCTCGCCGCCCAGCCCGGCTGGGCCTGGGCCCCGGGGGACCGCTACACCCAGGGCGGTGCCCCGCACCCCGGGTGCCAGCGGCTCTTCGCCCGCCGGGCGGTGGCCGCCGCGGCCGAGCAGGGCCTGACCCTCAAGGCCGGGATCGAGATCGAGTGGGTGGTCGCGCTGGCCGGCCCGGAGGGGGAGGAGCCCCGCTACCCGACGGCCGGCCCGGCCTACGGCATGCAGCGGCTCACCGACCTCTCGGACTACCTGCGCGACGTCCTGCGTGCCCTCGGCGAGCAGGGCCTGACCGTGCTCCAGATCCACCCCGAGTACGCGCCCGGGCAGTTCGAGGTCTCGGTCGCCCCGGAGGGCCCGGTCGAGGCCGCCGACACCTCGGTGCTGGTCCGGCACACCGTCCGCGCCGTCTCCGCCCGGCACGGCCTGCGGGTCTCCTTCGCCCCGGCGGTCGAGGCCGGCGGGGTCGGAAACGGCGGCCACCTCCACCTCAGCCTCTGGCGCGAGGGGCGCAACCTCGCGCACGGCGGCCCCGGCCCGCACGGGCTGACCGCCGAGGCCGAGGGCTTCCTGGCCGGGGTGCTCGGCGCGCTGCCCGAGCTGCTGGTGCTCGGCTGCTCCAGCCCGGCCGGCTATCTGCGGCTCGTCCCCTCGCACTGGGCCGGGGCCTACCAGTGCTGGGGCCTGGAGAACCGCGAGGCCGCGCTCCGCCTGGTCACCGGCTCCACCGGCGAGCGGTCCTCCGCCGCCAACGCCGAGATCAAGTGCTTCGACGCCACCGCCAACCCCTACCTGGCGGTCGGCGCGGTGATCGCCGCCGGCCTCGCCGGGCGGGAGCAGCGGCTCGCGCTGCCGCCGGAGTCCACCGGGGACCCGTCCCTGGCCGAGCCCGGTACCGTCCCCCGGCTGCCGGCCGACCCGGCCGAGGCGCTCGCCGCCTACCGGGGCTCCGCCGTGCTCCGGGAGGCGCTCGGCGAGCCGCTGTTCGAAGCGGTGCTGGCCGTCCGCCAGGCCGAGGCCGAGCAGTACGCCGGCGCCTCTCCCGAGCGGCTGGCCGCCGTCACCCGCTGGCGGTATTAGGGCCTCTCTTTCGGATCACGCCGGGCGGTCGCCGCCGGAGCACGCACGCCCCCAGCCTCCGGCCGGGAGGTGCCCCCACGCCGGCTTGTCGTCTGTCGCCGATGGCCCCCAGCCTCCGGCCGGGAGGTACCCCCACCGCATGGACTCCCTCCTCCGTACCGCCGATGCACGCACGCATGGGGGTACCTCCCGGCCGAAGGCTGGGGGAGACGCCCGCTCGTCCGACGTGATCCGAAAGAGAGGCCCTAGGGGCGTGTCTCACCTGGACGTCCCCGCGCTGGTCGACCACCACTGCCACAGCGTGGTGACGGCCGAGCTCGACGACGAGGCCCTGGCGGGGCTGCTCACCGAGTCCGACCGCCCGCCCGCGCCCGGTACCTCGCCCTTCGACAGCGCGCTCGGCCTCGCCGTGCGCCGCTGGTGCCCGCCCGCGCTCGGGCTGCCCGCGCACGCGCCCGCCGAGGAGTACCTCGCCCGGCGGCGCGAGCTGGGCGCCCCGGAGGCCACCCGCCGACTGCTGGCCGCCGCCGGCCTGGACACCTGCCTGGTGGACACCGGGCTGACCGGCGCCGCCGGCTTCCCGCTGCTGCCGCTCGACGGGTTCGCCGGGGCGTCCGGCGCCCGGGTGCGCGAGGTGGTCCGGCTGGAGCCGGTCGCCGAGGCCGTCGACGCACCGCCCGGCGACTGGGCGCGGGCGGTGCGCGAGGCGCTGGCCGCCGCGGCCGCCGGCGCCGTCGCGCTCAAGTCGGTGGTGGCCTACCGGGCCGGCCTCGCGGTGCCCGCGCGGCGGCCCTCCCCGGCCGAGGTGACGGCGGCCGCCGCCGCCCGGCAGCGCGCCGGGGGCGGCCGGCTGACCGACCCGGTCCTGCTGCACGAGCTGCTGCACACCGCCCTGGAGGTCTGCGCCGGGCTGCGGCTGCCGCTCCAGCTGCACACCGGCTTCGGCGATCCCGACGTCACCCTGCACCGGGCCGACCCGTCGCTGCTCGCCGACTTCGTCCGGGCCGCCGAGCCGTCCGGCGTCCCGCTGGTGCTGCTGCACGGCTACCCCTACCACCGGCAGGCCGCCTGGCTGGCCCAGGCCTTCCCGCTGGTGTACACCGACCTCGGACTGACGACCTCCTACGTCGGCCCGCGGGCGGCGGCGGTGCTCGGCGAGATGCTGGAGCTGGCGCCGTTCGGCAAGCTGCTGTTCTCCACCGACGGCTACGGCCTGCCGGAGCTCCACCTGGTCGGCGCGGCGCAGTTCCGCCACGGCCTGGGCACCCTGCTCGGCGGCTGGCGGGCCGACGGCGCCTGCACCGCGGCCGACGCCGAGCGGCTGGCCCGGCTGGTGGCGGCCGACAACGCCCGCCGACTGTACGCGATCTGAGCGTCGGCCCGCCGCCACTGGCGAGCACTCGCCACTGGCCGCTTTCGGCCGTTCCGAATGCCTGTCGCCCCCCAGGTCCGGGTTACTAGGATCACCCGCCAGTGAGCTCTGTGCTCGTCCGATCGTCAGATCGCCACCCTTGCCCAGCAGGAGCGGAGTCATACCTTCCGTCGGTGGATGACTTGTGACGATTAGATGACTACCTCTTGCGGATTGCAACACTTGTTCACTAGCGTCCCGATCATTCCAAGCGCATCTGCCAACCGCAGCTGCAGCATGACGACTCGGGAGGGCCAACCCCTATGAGTGTTCCTCGGATCAGCCGGACCCGGATCGCGGCGGTCGGCGTTGTGCTCGCCACCGCCGGAGCCCTCGCGCTCCCGGCCGGCAGCGCCTTCGCCGCCGGGGCGGAGACGACCACCGGTCCGCTGCTCAGCTACGTCGTCAACACCAAGGCCAACCACGGCCAGGTGCAGAAGGTCGAGACCGCGGTCAAGGCCCTCGGCGGCACCGTGGTCTACTCCTACGAGCAGATCGGCGTGGTGATCGCCCGCTCGACCGACACCCAGTTCGCCGCCAAGCTGCGCAAGGCGAAGGCTGTCGAGTCGGTCGGCGCCAGCCGCACCAAGGGCATCACCGCCTCCGAGGACAAGGTCGCCGAGGTCGCCGCCGCCCCGACCGCCGCCCCCGCCGCCGGCGAGGAGCCCTACTGGGCCAACCAGTGGGACATGCGCCAGATCGGCGTCGACAAGGCCCACAAGCTGTCCCTCGGCAGCAACAAGGTCACCGTCGGCGTGCTGGACTCCGGCATCGACGGCAAGCACGAGGACCTCGCCGCCAACATCGACGCCTCGCAGTCGGTCTCCTGCATCGACGGCGGCAAGCCGAA
Organism: Kitasatospora purpeofusca; assembly: GCF_000718025.1. Taxonomy (GTDB): domain Bacteria; phylum Actinomycetota; class Actinomycetes; order Streptomycetales; family Streptomycetaceae; genus Kitasatospora; species Kitasatospora purpeofusca. The sequence goes on along the minus strand of NZ_JODS01000047.1, from coordinate 60,841 downwards.
CACCGCCTGGGACGCGTGGCAGCCGGGCGTCGACGGCGCCCACGGCACCCACGTGGCCGGCACCATCGCCGCCGCCAAGAACGGCAAGGGCATCGAGGGCATCGCCCCGAACGTCAAGCTCGCCGCGGTGAAGGTCGTCGACGACGGCGGCTTCATCTACCCCGAGTACGCCATCTGCGGCTTCGTCTGGGCCGGCGAGCACAAGTTCAAGGTCACGAACAACAGCTACTTCGTCGACCCGTGGATGTTCAACTGCCAGAACGACGCGGACCAGGAGGCGATCACCACCGCCGTCCGCCGCGCCGTCGAGTTCTCGCAGCGCAAGGGCGTCCTCAACGTCGCCGCCGCGGGCAACGAGAACATCGACCTGGCCCACAAGACCAAGGACGTCGCCAGCCCGGACGACACCACCCCGGTCGAGCGCCCGATCACCCAGGACTGCCTGAACCTGCCGACCGAGCTGGACGGCGTCGTCGCGGTCTCCTCCGTGGGTGTCAACGGCGACAAGTCGTACTACTCCAGCTACGGCAAGAACAAGGTCACCGTGGCCGCCCCCGGCGGCGACCGCCGCTACCAGATCCCGGACACCCCGGACAAGAACGGCCGCACGCTGTCCACCATCCCCGGTGGCGGCTACGGCTACATGCAGGGCACCTCGATGGCCTCCCCGCACGCCGCCGGTGTGCTCGCCCTGCTGGCCAGCACCTTCCCGTGGGCCAGCCCGGAGGAGCTGACCGAGCTGCTCACCAACCAGGCCGAGTCGCACGCCTGCCCGTCGGCCCCGTACAACCCGGGCGGCGCCGGTGAGTGGACCGCCACCTGCGAGGGCGGCGCGGACGACAACGGCTTCTACGGCGCGGGCATCATCAACGCCGAGAAGGCGGTCCAGTGGTGGCGCTGAGCCACGGCTGACCGGCTGCTGAACCCCTGAGTCGCCGAACGGGGGCGGGACACCAGTCCCGCCCCCGTTCGCGTGCCCTTCTCCGTACCCCGGCCGCGTCCGGCCGGCGGGTCACTCGACGTGCTGCTCCCACACCGTCTCCACCGACGGCTTGCCGTGCAGGTCCGGCACCTCCCGCAGCCAGGCCGGCCGCCCGGCCCTGGTCCGCGCGGCCCGCCGCCGCTCCGCGTCGAGCAGCTGCTCGGGGGTCGAGAACCCCTCCGGCAGCCACTCCGCCGAACGGGCCGCCCGCTCCGCCAGGTGCTCCACATAGGCCCGGCGCAGCGCCCCGACCGAGTCGAACCCCGGCTCGTCGGCCAGCCAGGCGTCCGGCACCAGTGCCACCACCTGCTCCAGCAGCCCGGCGGTGACCAGCGGCCCGAGCTCCTCGTCCGCCAGCCGCACGTCCGGGCGGTACCCGCCGAGGGCGTGGGCGCTCAGGTCGTACCGCTTGCCGACCGAGGCCCCGGCCGCGGACCAGCGGTGGTGGAAGATCAGCGCGGCGCCGTTGTCGATCAGCCAGAGCCGGCCGTGCCAGACCATGAGGTTGGGGTTGTGCACCGTCCGGTCGACATTGCCGGTGAGCGCGTCCAGCCACACCACCCGGCCGGCCTCGGCCGGTCCGACGTCGATCATGCCGGGCCGGAAGTCGCGGGCGCCGGGCAGCAGGTCCATCCCGAGGTTGACGCCGCGGCTGGCCCGCAGGATGTCCTGGATCTCGCTGTCCGGCTCGTCCTCGGCCACCGCCGGGTCGAAGTCCACCAGCCGCAGCTCCGGCACCCGCAGACCGAGCCGCCGGGCCAGCTCGCCGACGATCACCTCCGCCACCAGCGCCTTCCGGCCCTGGGCGGCCCCGGTGAACTTCACCACATAGGTGCCCAGGTCGTCGGTCTCCACCACGCCGGGCACGGAACCGCCGGCCCGCAGCGGGTCGACGTAGCGCACTGCTGTCACCTGTTCGAGCACACCCGCCACTCTAGGGGGTTGTCCGCCCGGACCGGAGGGCGCCGCCCGGCGCACCCCGTTCGCTGTGATTTGCTGGCCGGTGAGCGACACCGGCCGGACGGAACCCGGCGCCGGACGACCGACGAAGGAGAGCAGGACCATGGGACAGGTGCAGGCCACCACCGAGCGGGTCTACGACGCGGCCCCCGAGCGGGTGTACGAGGCCCTGGCCGACTACCAGGTGATCCGCCCCAAGCTGCTGCCCGCGCAGTACAGCGAGTACGAGGTCCGGGTCGGCGGCACCGGCGCGGGCACCCAGGTGCACTGGAAGCTCCAGGCCACCGAGAAGCGGGTCCGCGACTGCCTGCTCACCGTCTCGGCGCCGCGGCCGGACCAGCTGGTGGAGAAGGACGCCAACTCCAGCATGGTGGTCACCTGGACCGTCGCGGCGGCGGGCGAGGGCCGGACCAGGGTCACCGTCACGGCCACCTGGCAGGGCGCGACCGGTATCGGCGGCTTCTTCGAGCGGACCTTCGCGCCCAAGGGCCTGAACCGGATCCACGACGAGGTGCTCGCCAACCTGGCCGCCGAGGTGCGCTGAGCCGGAGCGTCCGGGGCGCGGCCGGGCCCGGGCCGACCGGCTCGCCCGCCCCGCCAACTCGTTCAGGGATTCGAGGAGTTCGTCCACCCGTGCGAGCGGCACGCCGTACGGGTGGACGCCCCGCCACCTCCGGGTGACGGGGCCCCCGCGGCACGGTGCGGCCACCCTAGGCTCGCCGCCGTGCATATGACGATCCTTCACATTTCCCAACCCGTCGACGGTGGAGTGGCCCGCGTCGTGGTCGACCTGGTCCGGGGCCAGCGCGAGGCCGGGCACCGGGTGCTGGTCGCCTGTCCGCGCGGCGGCCGGCTGGCCGAGGAGGCCGCCGCCGTCGGCGCGCTGGTCCAGGACTGGCCGGCCGACCGCTCGCCCGGCCCGGCCACCGCGGCCGAGGCCTGGCGGCTGCGCCGGATCGTCCGGGCCGCCGCGCCCGACATGCTCCATCTGCACAGCGCCAAGGCCGGGCTGGCCGGCCGGCTGGCCGTGCGCGGCGCGGTGCCCACGGTCTTCCAGCCGCACGCCTGGTCCTTCGCCGCCGTGGACGGCGCGCTGGCCGCCGCCACCCTGCGCTGGGAGCGGTACGCGACCCGCTGGGCGCACCGGCTGCTCTGCGTCTCGGTCCAGGAGCGGACCGACGGCATCGCGGCCGGACTGCACGCCGACTGGGCGGTGGTGCCCAACGGCGTGGACGTGCGCCACTACGCGCCCGCCGACCGCCGGGCCGCCCGGATCGCGCTCGGCCTGGAGCTCGACGCCCCGCTCGCGGTCTGCGTGGGCCGGCTCTGCCGCCAGAAGGGCCAGGACGTGCTGCTCGCCGCCTGGCCGGAGGTGCGGCGCCTGGTGCCGGCCGCCCGGCTGGCGCTGGTCGGCGGCGGACCGGAGGAGGCCCGGCTGGCCGCGACGGTCCGGGAGGGCGCCGAGCCGTCCCGGGTCAAGCTGGTGGGGGACGTCGCGGACCCCCGGCCGTGGCTGGCGGCGGCCGATCTGGTGGTGCTGCCCTCGCGCTGGGAGGGCATGGCGCTGGCCCCGCTGGAGGCGATGGCCTCCGGGCGTCCGGTGCTGCTGACCGATGTGCCGGGCGCGCGCGAGTGCCTGCCGCCGGTCGAACGCGTGTCCGCCGTGGTGCCGCCCGGTGATGTGGACGCGCTCGTCACCCGGATGGCCGAGGCGCTGTCCGATCCGATCGAGTGCGAGCGGCGCGGTCTGCGGCTGCGCGAGCACGCCGCGGCTCGCCATGATGTTCGCTCGGTGGTCGAACAGGTGGACGCGCTCTACCGCGACCTGCTGGGGGCCGGTCCGGCGGCCGGGCGACGCCGCGCCCGTGTCCCGCAGCGGATCTGATCGTTTCACATGCCGTGAATGACCCGCCGATACGGCGCCGTCGTATTCGCACCCTCAACCGGTTGTGGATGAGGGGTGAAATCAGAAATACCTATTAATGGGCGGCTGGAATGAAACGGCAAGTCAACTTCCAGCATTCAAGCCAGCGTTCGGTAACGTCTGATTTTGCCTGCTTCGTTTCGATTTCACGCCGGAAATTTGCGAGGAAATCGAAAGCCGCCAGCGGCAGCAGGTGCTGTCAGGACCGCGCCCACCGGGCCGGGACGGCCGCTCCGGGCCAACCGGTGCCGGGCCGCCGTCACCCCGGGCACACAGCAGGGGAGTTCGTGCGCTGATGACCATTGACCACGACAGCGTGCCAAGGCCCGGGCGGTCCCTGTCAGGCCCGCCCCGGCCCGCCACCGGGCTGCTCGACCGCCCGGAGCGCGCCGCCCAGACCCGCAGCGCCGCCCCGTCCCGCCGGCACCGCCGCCCGGTCCGCGCCCGGCTCGCCCTGCCCGTCACCCTGGTCGCCGTCGACGCCCTCGCCCTCTGCACCGCCACCGGGGTCGCCAACCGCGCCCTCGACCCCGCCGTCCGGGTGGCACCCCTGCTCGGCGTCGCCGCCCTGCTGCCCCTGCTCCTCCTGCTCAACCTGGCCGGCGGCCTCTACCGCACCCGCCTCACCCTCTCCGTCCTCGACGAGCTGCCCGCCCTCACCGCGCGGGCGCTCGTCGCCTCCGCCTTCGCCATCAGCCTGGCCGGCTGCCTCGAAGGCCACTGGCCCGACACCGGCCCCGCCACCCCCGCCCGGCTGATCGTCCTCCTCGGCACCCAACTGCTGCTCGCCGTCTGCGGCCGCGCCCTGCTCTACCACCTGGTGCGCCGCATCCGCCGCAGCCGGCCCAGCCCCGTCCTGGTGCTCGGCGCCGGCCGGCTCGGCCGCCGCGTCGCCGCCGCCCTCAACGAGCGCGGCGAGTACGGGATGCGACCGATCGGCTTCCTCGACCCCGACCCGCCGCTGCTCGCCGGCGACACCGACCTGCCCGTGCTCGGCGGCCGCGAGGTCCTCGAACGCGAAGTCCGCCGCCACCGCGTCCACCACGTGGTCGCCACCGCCGGCGCCGCCGACGAGGCCGAGACCGCCGCCGCCCTGCGCGACGCCGCCCGCCTCGGCTGCCAGGTCTGGCTGGTCCCCGCACTGCGCGAGTACGGCTCCCTCGCCGCCGGACGCCTCACCGGCGCCGACCACCTCTGGGGCTACCCCTGCGTCCGGGTCGGCCGCGCCGCCACCCGTCGCCCCGGCTGGGCCGTCAAGCGGACCCTGGACGTCACCGCCGCCGCGACCGGACTGCTGCTGCTCGCCCCCGTGCTCGCCCTCTGCGCGCTCGCCGTCCGCTTCGACACCGGCCCCGGCGTCCTCTTCCGCCAGCAGCGCACCGGCCTCGACGGCCGGGTCTTCACCGTCCTCAAGTTCCGCACCCTGCGGCCCAGCAACGAGCACGAGTCCGCGACCCGCTGGAACATCTCCCAGGACCACCGGATGGGCGCCGTCGGCCGGCTGATGCGCCGCAGCTCCCTCGACGAACTCCCGCAGCTGTGGAACGTGCTCCGCGGCGACATGAGCCTCGTCGGTCCCCGCCCCGAACGCCCCTACTTCGTCATGCGGTTCAGCCAGGCCTACCCCGAGTACGCGGACCGCCACCGCGTCCCCGTCGGCCTCACCGGCCTCGCCCAGGTCAACGGCCTGCGCGGGGACACCTCGATCGAGGACCGGGCCCGCTTCGACAACCGCTACATCGAGAGCTGGAGCCTCTGGCAGGACGTCAAGATCCTGTGCCGCACCGCGGCCCTCATGCTCCACCCGGACGGGAGCTGAAAAACGCCGTGGCCCTGCCCCTCGCCGCACCACCGCACCCCGCCCGGCTGTTACGGCGTGCGGGCGGCGTCCTCCAGGAACGCCCCGGCCTGCTGGCCGCCGCCACCGTGCTGCTGGTCTGCGTCCCCACCGGGGAGAAGGACGTCGCCGCCGCCGTCCACATCACCGCCGCCGACCTCGCCTCCCTCGCCCTGGTCGCCCTCACCGCCGTCAACCTGCTGCGCGGCCGCACCCCGGCCCTCGGCCGCGCCGACGCCGTCCGCTTCGGCGCCATCGTCACCGCCGCCGCCGTCGCCACCGTCGGCTCCATCGACCCGTCGACCAGCCTCACCGGCTTCGTCCGCCTCACCCAGGTGTTCGTGCTCGTCCCCGCCGCCGTGCTCTGCTCCCTGCGCGACCGTACCGACCAGCGCCTCGTCCTCGGCTCCTTCGTCGCCGCCGCGCTGATCCAGGGCGTCGTCGGCGTCCACCAGTTCCTCACCGGCACCGGCGCCTCCTACACCGGCCGCCCGATCCGCGCCGTCGGCACCTTCGGCGCCCTCGACATCATGGCGATGTCCACCGTCGTCGCCTACGGCCTGCTCGCCGCCCTCGCCCTCGCCCTCGGCGAACGCGGACCCGACGGCGACCCCCGCCTGCGCCGGGCCATGTTCGCCGCCGCCGCCTTCCTCGCCCTCCCGCTCGCCGTCTCCTTCAGCCGCGGCAGCTGGATCGCCACCGCCGCGGCCGCCACCGTCCTGCTGCTGCGCGCCGACGCCAGACTCGCCGTCCGCGGCGCCCTGCTCGGCGCGGCCGCCGCCGTCGTCCTCGTCGGCGGACTCGGCCTCGGCGGCTCCGGCGTCACCGACCGGCTCAGCTCCATCGGCTCCGTCTCCGCCGCCCCCGACCAGTCGGTCTCCGACCGCTACGACCTGTGGGCCACCGCCGGCCGGATCTGGCAGGACCACCCCGTCACCGGCGCCGGCCCCAAAGCCTTCCAGCAACTGCGCGACAGCCACGCCCCGCTCCGGCTCTCCTCCGGCAGCGACGCCGCCGACGCCACCATCGGCTTCCAGCGCGAACCCCTGCTCTCCCCGCACAACATGTACTTCCTGGTCCTCAGCGAACAGGGCCTGATCGGCATCGTCGCCTACGGCCTGCTCTTCCTCGGCCTCCTGCTCGGCTGCCTGCGCCACGCCCGCGGCCGCGGCCCCGCCCTCGCCGCCCTCGCCCTGCTCACCTGGGTCCTGATCGACTTCCTCTACGCCGACATCGGCGGCACCACCACCGTGCTCACCTCGATCGTCCTCGGCCTCGCCGCCCGCGCCGCCCGACCCCCGGCGGGCACGCCATGACGACGGACCAACCGACGGTCGTGCCCACCACCCTGCCGGCCCCCCGACCCGCCCCGCCCGGACCGGGACCCGCCGCCGCCCCCCGCAGCCGCTTCCTCGCCAGGGCCTTCGGCGTCACCGCCGTCCTCAGCGCCGCCGGCTCCGCCCTCGGACTGCTGCGCGACCTCCTGCTCGCCCGCTACTTCGGCGCCAACCAGGGCACCGACGCCTTCCTGGTCGCCTGGACCGTCCCCGAGACCGCCGCACCCCTGCTGATCGAGGACGCCATGTCCTTCCTCATGGTGCCCGCCTTCGCCCTCGCCCTGGTCCTGCGCGAGGAACGCCCCGACGGCCCCGACCCGGTCCGCCAGGTCGTCCGCGCCACCCTGCCCTGGCTGCTGCTCGCCCTCACCACCCTCTCCCTCGGCGCCGCCCTCGGCGCCCCCCAACTCGTCGACCTGCTCGCCCCCGGCCTCGCCGACCCCCGGCTCGCCGTCACCTGCACCCGGATCACCGCGATCACCGTGCTGCCGTTCGGCGTCGCCGGCTACCTCGCCGCCGCCCTGCGCGCCCACCACCGCTTCACCGCCCCGGCCGGCATCTACGTCGCCTACAACCTCGGCATCCTGGTCGTCCTGCTCAGCTGCCACGCCCTGTGGGGCGTGCGCTCCGCCGCGATCGGCGTCGCCCTCGGCAGCCTCCTCATGGCCGGCCTGCTGATCGGCCCGTTCCTGCGCGCCCTGCGCACCGGCCCCGGCCGCGCCGCCCGCGCCCGCCGCTCCCGCAACGCCCTCGTCCTGATCCCGCTCGCCCTGCTCCCCGTCGGCGCGTTCACCCTCACCCGCCAGGCCCAGGTCTTCATCGAGCGCTACCTCGGCTCCGCACTGCCGCCCGGCACCATCTCCCACCTCAACTACGCCGCCAAGGTCTCCCAGCTCGCCATGACCGCCGGGATCCTGATCTGCACCGTCACCTTCCCGCTGGTCGCCCGCGCCCTCGCCGCCGGAGACCTCACCGCCGCCCGCGACCGGGTCGAGAAGGACCTCGGCCAGGCCGCCGCCGTCGTGCTGCTCGGCACCGCCTTCCTGATGGCCTGCGCCCCCTCCGTGGTCGCCCTGCTCTTCGAACGCGGCGCCTTCGGCCCCAAGGACACCTCCGCCACCGCCGCCGTGATCCGCGTCTACAGCTTCGGCCTGCTCGCCCAGGCACTGATCGGCGTCATGATCCGCCCCTACTTCTCGCTGCGCCCGGTGGTCCGCCGGGCCGGCGACCCCAGCCCCGACGACGGCGGCCGCCGACTGCTCGACTGGTACCCGGCCGCCGCGATGGCCCTCGGCCTCGTCGTCACCGTCACCGTCGGCCTGCTCGCCACCCCCCGCTTCGGCGCCCTCGGCCTGGCCGCCGGCAACGCCGCCGGCATCACCACCGCCGCCGCGCTGCTGCTCCGCGGCCTCGTCCTGCGCGGCATCCCGCTGCGCCTGCGGCGCGTCCTCGGCGGCCAGGCCCGGCTGCTCGCCGCCGCGGCGGGCGCCGCCGCCCTCGGCATGCCGGTGGCCGGCCTCGCCGCCGACCCGCTGCTCTCCACCGTCCTCGGCGGCCTCACCGTCGCGCTGGCCTTCGCCACCCTGGGCACCGTCCTCGGCGCCCACGAGGTGCGCGGCCCGGTCCGCGCCGCCGTCCGGGTCCTGGGACCGGTCCCCGACCCGTCACCTGTCGCCGATGAAGGGAACCCTCCTCATGGACGCTGAACGGGGAACCGTCCGGTCGGCCCCGCCGGGCGCACGCCGCCCGGCCGCGCCGACGGCCGACGGCCGACGCACCGAAGCGCCGCGCACCGAGACCCCGCGCGCCGACGCGCCGCGCACCGAAGCCCCGCGCGCCGACGCGCCGCGCGCCGACCCGCCGCACCCCGGCACCCGTCGACCACCGGCACGGCTGCCCAGGAGCCGGCGCCCGCTCGCCGACCCTCCCACCGCCGAGACCACCTCGCCGTGGATCCTGATGTACCACTCGGTGGCCGTCGAGAAGGAGGACCCCTACCGGCTCACGGTCAGCCCCGAACGCTTCGCCGAGCAGATCGCCTGGCTCCACCGGCGCGGCAAGCGCGGCGTCTCCGTCCGCGAACTGATGCGGGCCCGGGCCGCCGGACGGGCCGACCGGCTGGTCGGCCTGAGCTTCGACGACGGCTACGCCGACTTCGCCCGCCACGCCGTCCCTATCCTCCAGGCCTACGGCTTCACCGCCACCGCCTACGTCGTCGCCGACCTGCTCGGCCGCGCCAACGACTGGGACACCGAAGGCCCCCGCAAGACCCTGCTCACCGTGCAGGAGGTCACCGACCTCGCCGCCGCCGGCTGGGAGATCGGCTCGCACGGCCTCGGCCACCAGGCCCTGCCCGGACTGCCCGCCGACGTCCTGACCGCCCAGACCCGCGACAGCCGGCGCCTCCTGGAAGAGGTCGTCGGCGGCCCCGTCACCGGCTTCTGCTACCCCTACGGAGCCGTCGACCTGGCCGCCACCCTCGCCGTCCGCGACGCCGGCTACGACTACGCCTGCGCCATCGCGCACTCCCCGCTCACCGGCCGCTACGCGCTGCCCCGCTGCTACGTCGGCGACCGCGACGGCGCCTGGCGGCTGCGCGCCAAACGCGGCCGCCACCGCCTGCGCGACACCGTCACCGAACTCCGCCGCCAGCGCCTCGCCGCCCGCGCCGGACGCCTCCGGAGGGTGCCGTGAGGATCCTGCACATCGTCACCGGCCTCGCCTCCGGCGGCGCCGAACGCCAGCTCCACCTGCTGCTCCGCCACCTGCCGGCCCACCAGCAGTGCGAGGTCCTCGCGCTGACCAACCCCGGCACCGTGGCCGCCGCGCTGCGCGCCGACGGCGTCACCGTCCACCACCTCGGCATGCGCGGCAACCGCGACCTCGGCGCACTGCCCCGACTGGCCCGCCTGGTCCGGGCCGGCCGCTACGACGTGGTGCACACCCACCTCTACCGGGCCGGACTGTACGGACGGCTCGCCGCCCGGCTCGCCGGCGTCCGGGCCGTGGTCGCCACCGAGCACTCGCTGCACGCCGGAGTGATCGAGGGCCGCCCGGTCACCCGCGGCGTCAAGGGCCTCTACCTGGCCGCCGAACGCCTCGGCACCACCACCGTCGCGGTCTCCCGGCAGGTCGCCCAGACCCTGCACGCCTGGGGCGTGCCGCCGGCCAGGGTCGAACTGATCCCCAACGGCATCGACGCCGCCCGCTACCACCACCCGCCCGCCGACCGGGCCGGCACCCGCGCCCGGCTGCGCGCCGAACTCGGCCTCCCGCCGGACGCCTGGGTGATCGGCGGGATCGGCCGGCTCGTCCCCGGCAAGCGCTTCGCCGTCCTGCTGGAGGCACTCGCCGCCCTCGACGCCGCCGCCCGCCTGGTGCTGATCGGCGAAGGCCCCGAACGCGCCGCCCTGGAACGCCGGGCCGACGAACTCGGCGTCCGCGACCGCCTGGTGCTGACCGGCGAACGCGACGACGTCCCCGAACTGCTCACCGCACTCGACGTGCTCGCCGCCCCCTCCACCGAGGAGACCTTCGGCCTCGGCGTGCTGGAGGGGCTCGCGGCCGGCCTGCCGGTGCGCCACAGCGCCTGCCCGGCCCTGGACGAACTGCCGCCCAGCGCCGCCCCGCAGGCCCGCCGGATCCCCTCCGAGGCGGCCGCCTACACGGCCGCGCTGCGCGACCTGCGCCACCTCGACGACCTCGGCACCGACCCGCTGCCCAGGCCGCCCGCGGTCGGCCACTACGACATCGTCCGGGTCGCCGCCGACCTCGGTGCGCTCTACGACCGGCTGGCCCGGGCTTGAGCCGGCCGCACCCCCGCAGACACCGGGCCGCCGGCCGGGCGGCCCTCATACCCAAGGAGTCCCCATGAGCGAATCGCGCCGTAGCGCCCGTCGGCTCGTCGGCCGATGGTGGCCGATGGCCCTAGCGGTGCCGCTGGGCGCCGCCGCCGGCGCCGGGTACGCCGTCGTCGCCCACCCCTCGTACGCCGCCAACTCCTATGTGATCGTGGTGCCGGACGCCCAGGGCCAGGCCGCCACCGCGGTCAACTTCGCCCAGGCGTACGGGCGGCTGGCCGGCCAGCCGCAGGTGCTCGCGGCGGCCGCCGCCGAGACCGGGCACAGCCGCGGCGAGCTGGAGAGCCTGGTGCACGGCACCACCTCGCCGGACGCCCCGATGATCGAGATCACCGGCACCGGCGCCGAGCCCGGGGAGGCCGTCCGGGCGGCGGACGCGGTCGCCCGCTCGCTGGTGGCGTTCGCCAACAACAGCAGCAAGGAGACCGGCGTCCGCCTGGTCCCGCTGGCCGGCGCCGCCGAGCCCGACAAGCCGACCACGCCCTCCGGCAAGCTGGACGTCGCGGTGGGCGGCGCGGCCGGGGTGCTGATCGGCGCGCTGGTGATGATGACCCGCCGCCGGGGCACCGGGAGCGGCGCCGAGGAGGCGCCCGCCGCGACGGGGCCGGCGACCACCCCGCGCCCGCGCGCCGCCGAGCCGGAGCCCGACCCCGCCGACCCGGCCGGGCCGGCGAAGGCCGGGGCCGCGCAGGCCGGGGCGGTCGAGTCCGGGGCCGCGAAGGCGGGCTCCGCGAAGCCCGCGGCCGAGAAGGGCGACCCGGCGAAGCCCGAAGCCGCGAAGCCCGAAGCCGCGAGGTCCGCGACGGCGAAGGCCGGGCCCGCCGGGGCGAAGAGCGGCCCCCGGAGCGACACGCGGGCCGAGGCGTCGGCGGGGGGCGGCCGATGAGCACCGAGGCCGTCACCCCCACCGCCGGCCTCCCCGCCCAGGCCCGCTCGCCCCGCTGGACCACCGAACTGCGCCGCGAGGACGACACCCTCGACACCCTCGCCGAGGAGTGGGACGACCTGGCCGCCCGCTGCCGCACGGCCACCACCTTCCAGACCTCGGCCTGGCAGCGCTCCTGGTGGCGCCACTACGGCCGCCCCGGCGCCCTGGTGGTGCTGCTGGTGCGCCGCGAGGGACTGCTCGTCGGCGCGGGCGCGTTCCGCCGCCGCGGCGGCCCGCTCGGCGGACTGACCGGCCTCGGCGCCGGACTGGTCGACTTCACCGACATCCTGCTCGACGACGCCTGCGCCGACCGGGCCGCCGCCGAGTTCGCCGCCGCCCTCCCGCTCACCCGCCCCTGGCACAGCCTGGAGCTGCGCGAGGTCCACCCGGAGGCGGCCGTCCAGCGGGTCTTCGAGCAGTGGCGCGGCCGGCGCCACCGCTTCGCCGACTCGCTCTGCCAGTACCTGCCCGCCGTCCCGATGGAGCAGCTGCTCAAGCGGCTGCCGGGGAAGACCGCCCAGCGCAGCCGGGTCAAGCAGCGCAAGATCGCCGAATCCGGCGTCGAGGTGCGGTCGACCAGCCCGGAGGAGGTCCCGGAGGCGCTGGAGGCGCTGCTGCGGCTGCACTACGTCCAGTGGGAGGAGCGCGGGGTGACGCCGGAGCACCGCACCGAGCGCTTCTCCCGGCACCTCAGCGAGTCCACCGCGGCACTGGTCGCCTCCGGCGGCGCGGCCGTGCACCGGTTCTGGCTGGACGGCGAGCTGCTGGCGGTCAACCTGGTGCTGCTCTGCCCCGCCTACAGCGGCCTCTACCTGTACGGCGCGCACCCCAAGCTGCGGGAGCGGCTGGACATCGCCGGCCTGCTGTTCGGCGCCGCGCTGGACGAGACGCTGGCGGCGGGGATCCCGGTGATAAGCCTGCTGCGCGGCCAGGAGCCGTACAAGCAGCGCTGGCGCCCGGACCGACTGCCGAACCAGCGGCTGCTGTTCGGCCCGCGCGGTGCGGCCCCGGCGGCCGCCGCCCGGGGCGGCGCGGTCCGCGCCCGGCGGGCGACGGTGCACCTGCTCACCACCCGGATGCCGCGGCTCAAGGAGGCGCTGGCCGCCCGCCGCCGCAGCTGACCGCCCGCCCCGCCGCCACTACCACCAGGGCCACCAGTGCCACCCCGGCCGGGCGGTCGGCGCGGGGGAGGGCACCGCGGACGGTGACGCCGGAGCCGCCGGGGCGGTCGGACTCGCCGGGGCCGTCGGGGCCGCCGACGGCGACGGCTCGCCCGGCCCCCCGGGGCTCGGCGGCGCCGTCGGAGTGGCGGACGGCGAGGCCGGCGCGGTCGGCGCACCGGGCGGCGTCGGCTGCGCCGGGACACCCGGCGCCACCGGTACGACCGGTGCCGGCGGCGGCGTCGGCGCGGCCGGGGCCCCCTTGGAGCCCGTCATCAGCTGCTTGAACCGGGCACCGGCCCGCGGGTTCCGGTCGCACTGCCAGAACCCGTGCGGGCAGTAGTCGGTGACGGTCTGGTACGCGGTGTCGTGGGTGCGGATCCACTCCACCATCCGCTGCACGAACTCCGGGTTGTCCCCGTTCCGGAACAGCCCCCACTCCGGGTACGAGACCGGCTTGCCGCGCTTGGCCGCGAACTCCACCTGGTCCTGCAGCCCGTACGGCTCCCGCACGTAGTCGTCGAAGGTGCCGCCGGCCGGCTGGTCGTAGCTGTCCATGCCCAGGATGTCGACCACGTCGTCCCCCGGGTAGCACTTCGTCCACGGGATCGCGTCCAGCCCCCGGTTCGGCGTGAAGTCGAAACGGAAGCGCTGCCCCGGCACCGAGCGCATCACCGTGACGATCCGCCGCCAGTACGTCTTCCAGGCGGCCGGGTCGGGCTTGCAGCGGTGCGTGTAGGTGACGCCGTTCATCTCCCAGCCGAGGGTGAGCACGGTGTCCGCACCGCCGAGCGCGACCAGACGCCGGGCCAGCTTCAGGAAGTGCCGGTCGAAGTCGCCGCGCGCGCCCTGGGCCAGCAGCCGGGCCACCTCGCCGTCCGGCACGTTGGCCTCGTTCGGCACCAGCATCGGCACACCGAGGATCAGCATCCGCGACGGGTCCGCCAGCCGCCACTGCGACCACATGCCGAGCACCACCGGCTCGCCCTCGACGTCCGCCCAGCCGTTGCCCGCCAGATAGGTGTGCCCGACCTGGAGGTTCGCGTTGCCCAGCCACTGCGAGTACCGCCCGATCTGCGGGATGTACTTGTCCCAGGAGCCGACGAAGGCCCCGAACGGCGGCTCGTGCGGCGGCCGCTGGACCACCGGACGCGGCGCGGCCCCGCGCGGCGAGATCCCGTCCGAGGAGAGCGCGTGCCGCTCGGTCTGGCTCAGCGGCGTCCCGGCGGGAACGCCGGCCGTGGTGAGCAGCAGCAGGGTGGCGGCGGCCAGCGCCAGGCGGCCGAATCGCATGGTCTCTCCTCGGGCGGTTCCCCGGTCGGTGCCACGCGCGGGGCGGAGCAGGCTGGGCGGAGGCGGGCAGGGGCACGCACAGTGGTGTCCCGATTGCCGACAGTAGGGCCGCCCGGCCGGGGAAAAGCCGAATGTCACCCTAAAGTGGGCGATATTCGAACGCCGTCCGGCGGTGTGCCGTGTATCACCTCCGTAACAGTCCTGACCGCCCCGGAGGCCCTACCGCACGGCCCCGCCCGGGGCCCCGCCGGGCCCGACGGCGCAGGTCGCCGGGCGGGTGCCGGAGGGTACTGCTGGTCTTTGGGGGGGGCCCCCCCGCGCACCCAAAAAAGCCGGTCCCGTTCGGCGACCGGGTGGCCGCACGGAGCGCCGCCGACCCCAGCGCCGACGCCACCGCGACCCTCGACGCCGCCGACCTCGACCTGCGGGTCGGCCCCGGCCTGGAGGCCTACCACCGGGCCACCGGCGAGCACGCCTGGTCCTACCAGCGGGAGGGCGCCACCGCGCTCTACCTGTCGATGGCCGGCGAGAACGCCGTGGTCGTCTGGGACGACGGCCTGGTCACCTCGGTGCGCCCCGGCGACCAGCAGGTCCGCTGGCACCGCGCGGTACCCGGCCTCGCCGACTGGCTGCGCGGCGCGGGCGAGCCCGGCGCCGACAAGCGGACCGAGGAGCAGCGCAAGCAGCAGGCCACCGAGCGGGCCTCGGCCGCCCTGCGCACCGTCCAGCAGTCCACGCCCTGGGTGGCGGTGGTCACCCCCCAGCTCACCATGGGCTTCCGGGACGCCGACGGCGACCTGCGCTACAACTCCAAGCCCGCCGGCAACTGCGTCTACGACCCGGAGCGCACCGTCGCCACCGACTACGCGGTGCTGGTCCCGCGCAGCTGCGCCAACAGCACCGGGCAGCAGGTCTCCGGCGGCATCTCCGGCTACCGGCTGGACAGCACCGGCTGGCAGCTGAACTCCGGCCCCGGCGTCTCGATGAAGGCGCTGGACGGCCGCCGGGTGCTGATCTCCGACGGACCGATCGTCACCCCGCGGGTCTTCGACACCTGGGCCGCCGCCCCCGAGGCCGCCTGCGGCAGCGCGGCCGAGCCCTTCGCCGCCGTCCCCCCGGCCGGCGGCTGCACGGCGCCGGACGCGGACAGCCCGCAGGCCCGCTGAGGCGTCCCGTCCGGGCCCCCGGTGCCCCCGGCGGGCAGCTCTTACCGGGCCGCGCGCGCGGCCCGGTAGACTTGCCGCCATGGCTGTTCTCTCCGGGCACTAGCGGGTGCGCGGCACCGCCCCGGGCGGTCCGCCGAACCCCGTCGACGACGCCCCTTCCCGCCGCCCCGGCCCGAGCCCGTCCGGTCGCCCGCCCACGTCCCAGGAGTAGTGCCCAGCCATGATTTCCGTCAACGGCCTCGAACTGCGCGCCGGCGCCCGGATCCTGATCGAGTCCGCGAACTTCAAGGTCGCCGCCGGCGACCGGATCGGCCTGGTCGGGCGCAACGGCGCCGGCAAGACCACGCTGACCAAGGTGCTGGCCGGTGAGGGCATCCCCGCGGCCGGCAGCGTGATCCGCTCCGGCGAGGTCGGCTACCTGCCGCAGGACCCGCGCACCGGCGACCTCGACGTCCTCGCCAAGGACCGCATCCTCTCCGCCCGCGGCCTCGACACCGTGCTGAAGAAGATGCGCGAGAACGAGGACCGGATGGCGAACGGCAAGGGCGCCACCCAGGAGAACGCGATGAAGAAGTACGCGCGCCTGGAGACCGAGTTCCTCACCAAGGGCGGGTACGCCGCCGAGGCCGAGGCCGCGACCATCGCCGCCGCGCTGGGCCTGCCGGACCGCATCCTCAACCAGCCGCTGCACACCCTCTCCGGCGGCCAGCGCCGCCGCGTCGAGCTCGCCCGGATCCTGTTCTCCGACTCCGACGTGCTGCTCCTCGACGAGCCCACCAACCACCTCGACGCCGACTCGATCGTCTGGCTGCGGGACTTCCTGAAGACCTACAAGGGCGGCTTCATCGTCATCTCCCACGATGTCGAGCTGGTCGAGACGGTCGTCAACAAGGTCTTCTACCTGGACGCCAACCGCTCCGCGATCGACGTCTACAACATGGGCTGGAAGCAGTACCAGCAGCAGCGCGAGGACGACGAGAAGCGCCGCAAGCGCGAGCGGGCCAACGCCGAGAAGAAGGCCGCGACCCTCAACGCCCAGGCCGACAAGATGCGCGCCAAGGCCACCAAGACCGTCGCCGCGCAGAACATGGCCCGCCGCGCCGACAAGCTGCTCTCCGGCCTGGAGCAGGTCCGGATGAACGACAAGGTCGCCAAGCTGCGCTTCCCGGACCCGGCCCCGTGCGGCAAGACCCCGCTGACCGCCAGCGGGCTGTCCAAGTCCTACGGCTCGCTGGAGATCTTCACCGACGTCGACCTGGCCATCGACCGGGGCTCCCGGGTCGTCGTGCTGGGCTTCAACGGCGCCGGCAAGACCACCCTGCTGCGGATGCTCGCCGGGGTGGAGAAGCCGGACACCGGCGAGGTGATCCCGGGCCACGGCCTGAAGATCGGCTACTACGCCCAGGAGCACGAGACCCTGGACCCGGAGCGCACGGTGCTGGAGAACATGCGCTCCTCGGCCCCCGACACCGACCTGGTGCAGATCCGCAAGATCCTCGGCTCGTTCCTGTTCTCCGGCGACGACGTCGACAAGCCGGCCGGGGTGCTCTCCGGCGGCGAGAAGACTCGGCTCGCGCTGGCCTCGCTGGTGGTCTCCAGCGCCAATGTGCTGCTCCTCGACGAGCCGACCAACAACCTGGACCCGGCCAGCCGCGAGGAGATCCTCGGCGCGCTGCGCGAGTTCAGCGGCGCCGTCGTCCTGGTCACCCACGACGAGGGCGCGGTCGACGCGCTCCAGCCGGAGCGGATCATCCTGCTCCCCGACGGTGTCGAGGACCTCTGGAGCCCGGCCTACGCCGACCTGGTCTCGCTGGCCTGATTCCGCCACGTCAGGGCCCGGTCGTCCGTACGGACGACCGGGCCTTCGTGTTCCCGTCCGGCCGGCGGTAGACACCCCCTACATTTTCTGCGCGAGAAAAACTACTCCTTCCGGCGTGTCCGGGAATGAAGGGGTCGCGCATTCCGTTTGAGGAGCTTCCGTCAGCCCACCACTCGATCGTGGGCGGGCCCACGCTGCTGATCAGCCCATTCGCTCCGAACGGCGGTAGACCGACGGGGGCGTGCACTCAGCGTGAGCGCCCTTGTGCGCTCGGATCACCACCGCAGGACCGCCCATTCCAGACATGGACCTTGTCGAATGGGTGGCCAGGACGCGGTGGATGGGTGATCATGGGAATCTGACCGAGCAACGCTACGAGGAGGCACGGGTGGCCGAGACTCTGAAAAAGGGCAGCCGGGTAACCGGTGCCGCGCGTGAGAAGCTCGCGGCCGATCTCAAGAAGAAGTACGACTCCGGGGCGAGCATTCGTGCCCTCGCGGAGGAGACCGGTCGCTCGTACGGCTTCGTGCACCGAATGCTGAGCGAATCCGGGGTGATCCTCCGGGGCCGCGGCGGTGCCACGCGGGGCAAGAACAAAGCCGCAGCCGGGGCCGGTTCCTGACGCCCCGTCACTTCATCGGACGGATGACTCGGCGGCAGGGCGCCGACCGGGAAGGCGACCGTCGATCGCCCGCCCCCGGCCAGAGCGAACCGGCCGCCGATCGTCATGTCGCGGCCAGGCCGTGACCCGGTCACCGGTCGCCGCACGACGATCGTCGGTGGGCCCCTGCCGCTGCGCCGTCAGTTTTGTTACTCTCCGGTAGCCAAGCACCCTCGCCACCGGAGGTCCCCGCATGACCGCTCCCGCCACCGATCCGCAGACCCCGAGCCGGGAGCAGGACGGCGTTCGCCTGGAGCTCGACGGCGACCTCGCCGTCGTCACCCTCTGTCAGCCCGCGCGGCGCAACGCGCAGTCCCCCGCGATGTGGCGCGCCCTCGCCGCCTTCGGCCGCGAGCTGCCCGGGAACGTCCGGGTGGTACTGCTCCGCGCCGAGGGCGTCTCCTTCTCCGCCGGCCTGGACCGCGCGATGTTCAGCCCCGAGGGCATCCCCGGCGAGCCCAGCTTCCTCCAGCTGGCCGCCGCCGAGGACAAGGAGCTCGACGCGACCATCGCCGGGTACCAGGAGGCCTTCACCTGGTGGCGCCGCCCCGACCTGGTGACCCTCGCCGCCGTCCAGGGCCACGCCGTCGGCGCGGGCTTCCAGCTCGCCCTCGGCTGCGACCTGCGGGTGGTCGCCGAGGACGTCCAGTTCTCCATGAAGGAGACCTCGCTCGGCCTCGTCCCCGACCTCGGCGGCACCAAGCCGCTGACCGACCTGGTCGGCTACGCCCGGGCGCTGGAGATCTGCGCCACCGGCCGCTGGGTCGGCGCCGACGAGGCCACCTCGATCGGCCTGGCCAACCTCGCCGTCCCGGCCGCCGAGCTGGACGCCGCCGCGCGCGACCTCGCCGCCGCCCTGCTCGCCGCGCCGCGCAACGCCGTCATCGAGACCAAGGCCCTGCTCCAGGGCGCCGCCGCCCGCTCCTACGACGAGCAGCGCTCGGCCGAACGGGCGGCGCAGGCCCGCCGGCTCCGCGACCTGGCCGGCCTCGGCGACTGACCGGGGTGTTCCGGGTCCGGCCGCCCGGGTGACCGGGCGGCCGCGCGGCCGGACCGAGCAAGTGGGCAATCGGGCAATCGGGCGGCTGGGCGCCCGTGCGGGTGACCGGTGACTTTGCAAAGTGCGACTTTGCAAAGTCACCTCGGGGCCCGATCGGACTTTGCAAAGAGTCGCTCGAGGGGCCCGGGCCCGTGGGAACTCCCACGGGCCCGGGCTTTTTCGCGTTTCCGGCGGGTGGCCGACCTGCCGGGGGCGGGACTTTGCAAAGTCGCACTTTGCAAAGTCCCGCCGGATCCGGACGGGCCTGGCGAACGGCGACCGGAGAGGCCCGGCCCCGTGGGATGCCCCACGGGGCCGGGCTCTTCCGTGTCTCCGCCCATCTGCTCATCCGCTCATCCGCTCATCCGTCTGTCCGTCCGCAAGGTCCGCCCGTCCGGCTGCTCCGGGGGCGGGAACCGTGGCGAAATGCCAGAGTTGGAGCGATTTGCGATATAGCTGGAGCCGCACAACGGGAGATGAGCCATGCCTGACACTCCGACACCCGCCACCCTGCACAAGAACCCCTCGGCCGGTGCCGCCGCGTCCTCGACGGGCGCCGACGGCGCGACGTCGGTCGCCGAGCGCGGCCGCACCGCGCTGGCCGTCGGCGTGGTCGAGAAGATCGCCGGGATGGCCGCGCGCGAGGTCAGCGGCATCCACGCCCTCGGCTCCGGCCTCGCCCGCACCTTCGGGGCGATGCGGGACCGCGTCCCCGGCGGGCGCAGCAGCATCGGGCGCGGCATCAAGGCCGAGGTGGGGGAGAAGCAGACCGCCATCGACATCGCGCTGGTCGTCGAGTACGGCGTCGTCATCCCCGAACTCGCCCGCCAGGTGCGGGAGAACATCGTCGACGCGGTCGAGCGGATGACGGGTCTGGAGGTCGTCGAGGTGAACATCGCCGTCAACGACGTCCACCTGCCCGACGAGCCCGATGTCGTCGAGGAGGAAGAGGAGCCCCCCTCCTCCGGCCAGCGCCCCAAGCTGAAGTAGTGCCCGGCTGAAGTTGCCCCCGCGGAAGACGAGGTGGAACGCATGAACCTGGCCATCGTCGGCCTGGTGGTGGGAATGGCCCTGGGCTTCGCCGGATACTTCGGCGGGTTCGCGGCCTTCCTGCTGGTGGCCGCGCTGGGGGTGGTCGGATTCGTGGTCGGCCGTCTGCTGGAGGGCGACATCGAGCTCGGCGAGCTCGGCGACCTGCTGCGCAGTCGCGACCGGCGCCGCTGATGGCGGCCCTCGTCCCCGCGCCGACGCACGGGGAGCCCGGCACGCGTGGCCGGCTGCGGATCGCCGACCGGGTCTACGCCCGGATCGCCGCCAGGGCCGCCCGGGAGGCGCTCGCCGAGTCCTGGGAGGGCCGGACCGCCCGCGGCAGACCGCCCGCGGTCTCGGTGAACACCCCGTCCGCGCCGGGCGGCCCGGTCACCGTACGGGTCGCCGTCGACCTGCCCTTCCCCGCCGATCTCACCGCCCTGGCCCGCGCCGTCCGCGACCGGATCGTCTCCGACGTCCGCGCGCTGACCGCCACCCGGGTGGCCGAGGTCGTCGTGGTGGTCGAGCACCTGGTGCCGGAGGTGGCGGGATGAGCACCTGGCGGAGTGCCGGGGTGGGCCGACGCGAGGTCTGGGCCGCCGGCGGCGGCCGCTGCGGCGGCAGCACCGGACCGGGCTGGGGCCGGGGCCGGCCGGGGCACGGCGGCGGAGCGGCCTGCCACGGCGGCTGCTGGATGACCGGGCCCGCCGTGCGGCGGGCGGACCTCGTCGCGCGACGGCCCGGCCGTCAGGGCCCGGAGGGGCGGGCATGAGCGGAGGGGGCGGCGAGCCGTTGGCCGGGGACACCCCGGCGGACCCGGCCGCCGAACCGGCGCCGAAGGTGCCCCGACTGCGCGCGCCGCGCACCACGGCCGCCGTCGTGGTGGCCACCGTGCTGCTGATCCTGGCCGTGGCGCTGCTGTACGACGTGGTGGCCGTCCGGGCCGGGCAGCCGGCCCGGCAGTGGCGCACCGACCTCGCCGACGAACTGGCAGCCCGGCATCCGGACGATCTCGCGGTTCTGCTCGGCGCCGGGGCGGCGACGCTGCTCGGCGGCTGGCTGCTGTGGCTGGCGCTGGCCCCCGGCCTCGGCCGCTGGCTGCCGCTGCGCCCGCACGGGGACACCGCGGCGGCCATCGACCGGGCCGGGGTGGCCGCCCTGCTGGCCGACCGGGCGGCCGTGCTGCCGGGTGTCGAGCACCTCAAGGTGCGGATCAACCGGCGCCGGGTGCGGATCGCGCTGGTCGGGCCGGCCGATCCGGCCTCGGTGCAGCGGCAGCTGCGCGCGGAGCTCGCGGCGGTCACCCTGGCCGGGCCGCTGCGGCTGGACGTGCGGACGGCGGGCCGCGGACGGCGGGCCGGTGCCGCTCCGGTGTCGGAGGAGGAGTCGGTGCCGCAGGAGCAGCCGGTGCGGGAGGGCAGCGCGGCAAGAGGCAGTGCGGCAAAGGGCGGTGCGCCCGAGGGCACTGCGCCCGAGGGTCCGGCGCGGGGCGGTGGTGGCGAGTGAGCCGGACCGCGGTCAACCGGCTGCTGCTGGGGGTGGTGGGGGCGGTGCTGCTGGTGGCCGGGCTGCTGGTGCTGCTCGGCGGGCTCGATCTCTACCGGCGCCTCGGCCTGGACCCACCGTCCCGGTGGCCGCTCGCCTCGCCCGACCGGCCGGTGCTCGGCGTCCGCGCGCGCACCCGCTGGGAGGACCGGTCCTGGTGGTGGCCGGTGGTGATCGGGGGCCTCTCCCTGCTCGTCCTGGGCATCGGCTGGTGGCTGCTGGCGCAATTGCGCCGCAGCGGCCCGGCGACCGTCCTGCTGCCGACGCCGGGGGTGTCCGGGCTGCGGCTGCGGCTGCGGACCAGGGCCCTGGAGGAGGCGGTGGAGAGCGGCGCGGTCGTCCTGCCGGAGGTCGAGCGGGTGGGCGTCCGGCTGGTGCGCGGGCGGCGGCACCCCCGGCTGCGGGCGGCCGTGCGGATGACCCCGGGCGGTGATCCGGCCGCGCTCGCCGAGCACTTCGAGACCGGCCCGCGCACCGGGGCGCGGGCCAGTCTGGGGCTGCCGGAGCTGCCGGCGGAGCTGCGGATCCGGGTGGTCGCGGCCCGGCCGGAGGTCACCGGGCGTCAGCACCGGCGGAACAAGCGGCCGCGCGTGCTCTGACCGCCCGGGGACGTCCGCCGGGACATCCGCCGGGGACCGTCCGCCCGGCGGCGGCTCAGAGGCCGCGCAGGGCGCCGCCGTCGACCGGGACCATCACCCCGGTGAGGTAGGAGGCGGCGGGGGAGAGCAGGAACGCGGCGACCTTGCCGAACTCCTCCGGGGTGCCGTAGCGGCCGAGCGGGATCGCGGCGCTGTGGTGGGCGCGGGAGGCCTCCGGGTCGCCGCCGAGCGCGTCGAGCTCCCGGACCCGGTCGGTGTCGATCCGGGCCGGGAGCAGGCCCACCACCCGGATGCCGCGCGGCCCGAGCTCGTCGGCCAGCGACTTGGCGGCCATCGCCAGGCCCGGGCGCAGGCCGTTGGAGATGCCGAGGCCGGGAATGGGCTGGCGGACCGACCCGGAGAGCACGAAGCCGATCACCCCGCCCTCGCCCAGGGTCGCGGCGGCGGCGCGGGCGATCCGCAGGGCGCCGAGGAAGACCGACTCGAAGGCGTCCCGCCAGGCGTCCTCGGGGGCGGTGGCGACCGGTCCGGCCTGCGGTCCGCCGACGCTGATCAGGATGCCGTCGAGGCGGCCGAAGTGTTCGACGGCCGTGCTGACCAGCCGTTCGGCGGTGCCCGGGTCGGCGTTGTCGGCGACCAGTCCGTGCACCGCGTCCGGCCCGTCGCCGAGGGCGGCGAGCTCGGCCACGGCGGCGTCGACGGCGGCGGCGCCGCGACCGGTGACCAGCACCCGGGCGCCGTCGGCGGCGAGTTCGCGGGCGGTGGCCAGGCCCAGGCCCCGGGTCGCCCCGGTGACCACGTACACCTTGTGCTGCAGTCCAAGATCCATGGGGACATCCTGCCGGGTGGGCCCGGGCCGGAGGTAGCGGGCGCGGCGGGGTCGGCCACCGGCGCCCGCGCCGAGGCGGTCCGCCGACGCGGAGGCAGAGGCGGACGCGGACGCGGCCACTGGCGTTGACGTCGGCGTCAAGGTCTACCGTCGGTCCCGGCGGCGTTCGGACGGCTGCCGGAAGGGCAGGGTCCGGACATGCGGATCGGTGAACTGGCGAAGCGGGCGGGGACGACCACCCGGGCACTGCGGTACTACGAGCAGCTCGGGCTGCTCCCGGCCCGTCGGGCCGGCAACGGGTACCGCGCGTACGGGGAGGAGGACGTGCGGCTGCTCCGGCAGATCCGCACCCTCCAGGACTTCGGCTTCGGGCTGGAGGAGACCAGGCCGTTCGTCGAGTGCCTCCAGGCGGGGCATCCGCACGGCGACTCCTGCCCGGCCTCGCTGGAGGTCTACCGGAAGAAGCTGTCCGAGCTGGACGAGTGCATCGCCCGGCTGCAGGAGGTCCGCTCCCAGGTGTCCGAGCAGTTCGCCCGGGCGGAGCGGGAGCGCGACGCGCTGGCGGCCGGGGCCGCCGCGGAGCCGCCGCAGTGCGAGTGGGCCGCGTCCGCGGCCCCCGACCGGAACACAGGGGAGAGGTAGAGCATGATGCGGATCGCTGGAGTGACGGCGGTGACGGACGGGACCTTCGCCGCCGAGGTGCTGGCCGCCGAGGGGCCGGTGCTGGTGGACTTCACGGCGGACTGGTGCCCGCCGTGCCGCCAGATGGCGCCGGTCCTGGCGGACATCGCCCGGGAGGAGGCGCACCGGCTGACGGTGGTCAGTCTGGACGTGGACCACAATCCGGAGACCCAGGCGGCCTACGGGGTGCTGTCGATGCCGACGCTGATGGTGTTCCGCGGCGGCGAGCCGGTGAAGGCGGTGGTCGGCGCCCGGGCCAAGGCCCGGCTGCTGCGCGACCTGGAGGACGTGCTCTAGCAGCTGCGGGACAGGGACAGGGACAGGGACAGGCGCGGGCTCAGGCCGGGACGGGGACCGCCACGCCCTCGGCCTCGGCGGCCTCCTTGCGGCGGTCCTTGGCCTCGCGCCGGGCCATCACCACGAACCCGACCGGGATCAGCGCGGTGAACAGCCACCACTGGATCGCGTACGCCATGTGCGGCCCGATGTCGGAGTGGTTGGGCTCGGGCAGCAGCTCGGGCTGGTCCGCCGGGGCCGGCTGGGTGGCGGTGAGCTCCAGGTAGCCGCCGAGCAGGGCGGCGCCGGTGTCCTTGGCCTGCTGGGTGGAGCTGATCAGGTTGAACTGCCGGTCCGGCAGTCCGGCCCGGTCCTTGATGCTGCCGCCGGCGGCCTCGTCGGCGCGCAGCCGGCCGGTCAGGGTGACCTGGCCGGCCGGGGCGGCCGGCACGGCGGGGTACTCGATCGCGGAGTTGCCGGAGGCCACCCAGCCCCGGTTGACCAGCACGGTGCCCGCGCCGTCGGCGAGCACCAGCGGGGTGACCACGAAGTAGCCGATCTTGTCGCCGCTGGAGTCGGTCCGCTTGCGGACCACGAACTCGTGCGCCGGGTCGTACTGCCCGGTGGCCGTCACGGTCCGCCAGGTGAGGTCCTTGGGGACGGCGAAGCCGGGCGCCGCCGACAGGGTGTCGAACGGCACGGGCGGGTCGGTGAGGGACCGGGCGATCAGCTCGTTGCGGTCCACCCGCGCCTCGTGGCGGTGCAGCTGCCAGAACCCCAGCCGGACGGTCGTGGGGATCAGCAGCAGGGCGATCAGCAGGGTGATCAGCCAGCGCCGGGAGAGCAGAAAACGGTACACATGGGCACGGTACGCCCTGTTCACAACGGGCTCACGCACCGGGGTGCGGGGCGACCTCACGCAGCAGCTGGAGGAAGGCGTCCTCGCCGACGACGGGGGTGCCGAGCTCGCGGGCGCGGCGGGCCTTGCCGCTCCAGCTGCCCGGTTCGTTGGTCACCAGCAGGCTGGTGAGGCGGCTCACCGAGGTGGCGATGTGCAGGCCGGCCTCGACGGCGCGGTCCTCCAGCAGCTCCCGGTCGGTGGCGGTGTCGCCCGTGAAGGCCACCCGCATGCCCTGGACCAGCGGGCTGCCGTCCTCCCAGCGCCCCGGGTTGGGGTAGGGGCACGGCGGGCGCTTCTTGGCCTGGCGGTAGGCGGCGCCGGTCCAGGAGGCCCGGGAGGGGGAGGCGGGCGCGTCCTCGCCGAGGTCGGTGACGGCCACGCAGGACTGGAGCGGCAGCGGGACGCCCCCCGAGCGGGCCAGGTGCAGGCTGGGGCGGAAGGCCTCGGCGAGGACCCGGGCGTCGTCGAGGGCGTTGTGCGCCTGGCGCTGCTGGACGCCGAAGTACTCGGCGAGCGAGGAGAGCTTGCCGTTGGGCAGCGGCAGCCGCAGGTCGCGGGCGAGCACCATGGTGCACAGCCGGTGGTCGACCGGGGCGTGCAGGCCGGCCCGGGAGAACTCGCGGGAGATCATGTTCCAGTCGAAGAGCGCGTTGTGGGCGACCAGGACCCGGCCGCGCAGCCGTTCGGCGAACTCGCCGGCGATCTCCGGGAAGGTGGGGGCGTCGGCCAGCTGGTCGCCGGTGAGGCCGTGGATCCAGACCGGGCCGGGGTCGCGCTGGGGGTTGACCAGGGTGTACCAGTGGTCGGTGACCTCGCCCTCCTCGTCCAGCTGGTAGACGCCCGCCGAGATGACGCGGTCCGTGCGGCCGAGGCCGGTGGTCTCGACGTCCACCACCGCGAAGCCGGCGGCGGGCGCGGCGGACCGCTGTGCCGGGAGGGGGGCGGTCCGCGGAGCTGCGCCGGGGGTCTCGGGCTGGATCGCGTACATGGTGCAACAGAATACGGCCCGTCGGCGGTCGCGGAGGGCGCTCCGGGCAGGTCGGCCCCGGTCCGCCGCGGTCCGGAATGTTGCCCGGGACCGGCCGGAATAGAGTGGGCGGTGCAGTCGTCGTACATCTGGTCGATTGTTTTCCGGTCGTCCGCGCCACCCCTGCGGACACCTCTGCGAAGGACGAACCCTCATGCGCGCCACCGTCATCCACGGCCCCAATGACATCCGGATCGAGCAGGTGCCGGACCCGGTCGTCCAGCAGCCGACCGACGTCGTGGTGCGGGTGGTGAACGCCTGCATCTGCGGCAGCGACCTGTGGGCGTACCGCGGCGTCGCCTCGCGGGTGGCCGGGCAGCGGATCGGGCACGAGTTCCTCGGTGTGGTCGAGGAGGCCGGCGCCGAGGTCCGCGACTTCCGCCCGGGCGACCTGGTGGTGGCGCCGTTCGTCTGGTCGGACGGCACGTGCGACTTCTGCCGCGAGGGCCTGCAGACCTCCTGCCCGCACGGCGGCTTCTGGGGCGAGGTCGGCTCGGACGGCGGGCAGGGCGAGGCGGTGCGCGTCCCGTTCGCGGACGGCACCCTGGTGAAGCTGCCCAAGGAGGCGCTGGGCGACGAGAAGCTGCTGCCGGGCCTGCTGGCGCTGTCGGACGTGATGGCGACCGGTCACCACGCGGCGGTCTCGGCGCGGGTCCGGGAGGGCTCCACGGTGGCGGTGGTCGGGGACGGCGCGGTCGGCCTGTGCGGGGTGCTGGCCGCGCACCGGCTGGGCGCCGGGCGGATCATCGCGCTGGGCCGGCACACCGCCCGGACCGACCTGGCCCGCCGGTTCGGCGCGACCGACGTGGTCGCCGAGCGCGACGAGGCGGCGATCGAGGCGGTGCGGGAGCTGACCGGCGGGCAGGGCGCGCACGCCGTGCTGGAGGCGGTCGGCACCGAGGAGTCGATGCGCACCGCCGTGTCGATCGCCCGGGACGGCGGCGCGGTCGGTTACGTGGGTGTGCCGCACGGCGGCAGCGCGGGCGTGGACATCGGTCAGATGTTCGGCCGAAACGTTTCGCTCAACGGCGGCGTCGCGCCGGCCCGGGCCTACATCCCCGAGCTGCTCCCGGACGTGCTGTCCGGCGCCATCGAGCCGGGTCTGGTCTTCGACCGCACGGTCGACCTCGACGGCGTTCCGGACGGCTACCGGGCGATGACCGACCGCTCCGCGCTGAAGGTGCGGATCGCGTTCTGATCCCGGGCCCTCCGCGGGGGGCCTGTCGCGAAGAGGTCCTGACGGGAGGTCGGGGCGGCACCGAATGGCCGGTGCCGCCCCTTTCGTTTGCCCGGATACGGTGGTTTTCGGCCAATCGATTAGTGCAGAGGGGTGAACGTCTGGCTGGTCACGGTCAAACCCTTTCGGCTTACGCGCCACCCTCCTAGCATTGCGCGGCGCGCATCCGGACTGTGACGCCGCTCACGTCCGATCGTTCCACTGGTGCGACCACTACGCCGAACGAGTGAGGAGTCAGAGTGGAATCGCCGCCGATCGACACCACCGCCACCGAAACCCAACTCATTGAGGAGAGCGCGGAGTTCCGCGGCCTCCGGTCATCGTTCCGGAGCTTCGCGTTTCCGGTCACCATCGGTTTCGTGCTCTGGTACCTGCTCTACGTCCTGCTCTCCAGCTACGCCCCCGGCCTGATGGGCACCAAGGTCGTCGGGCACATCAATGTCGCCCTCGTCCTCGGACTGCTCCAGTTCGTCACCACCTTCGCCATCGCGGCCTGGTACGCGCGTTACGCCGCCCGGAGGCTGGACCCGCCCGCGGCCGCCATCCGTGAGGCGCGCGGCGCCGTCGTCCACGCCCCCCGGGAGGCCGCCGAATGAACCTGCTCGCCACATCCGCCACCGACCACCGCGGCCTCACGATGACCCTGTTCGGGATCTTCGTGCTCGCCACCCTCGGCATCACCGTCTGGGCCGGCCGCCAGACCAAGGACGCCGCCGACTTCTACGCCGGCGGCCGGGGCTTCTCCGGCTTCCAGAACGGCCTCGCCATCTCCGGCGACTACATGTCCGCGGCCTCGTTCCTCGGCATCGCCGGAGCCATCGCGCTGTTCGGCTACGACGGCTTCCTGTACTCGATCGGCTTCCTGGTCGCCTGGCTGGTCGCCCTGCTGCTGGTCGCCGAGCCGCTGCGCAACTCCGGCCGCTACACCATGGCCGACGTACTGGCCTTCCGGATGCGCCAGCGCCCGGTGCGCACCGCCGCCGGCATCTCCACCATCGTGGTGTCGATCTTCTACCTGCTCGCCCAGATGGTCGGCGCCGGCTCCCTGGTCGCCCTGCTCCTCGGGGTCAGCGGCGACGGCGCCAAGCGCTGGACCATCGTCGCGGTGGGCGCGCTGATGGTCCTCTACGTCGCCATAGGGGGCATGAAGGGCACCACCTGGGTGCAGATCGTCAAGGCCGTGCTGCTGATCGCCGGTACCGCGCTGATGACCTTCCTGGTGCTGGCCAAGTACCACTTCAACGTCTCCAGCCTGCTCGGCGCCGCCGCCGACGCCAGCGGCAAGGCCAACGCCTTCCTGGAGCCCGGGCTGAAGTACGGGGCCACCGGCACCAGCAAGCTCGACTTCCTCAGCCTCGGCCTCGCGCTGGTGCTGGGCACCGCCGGGCTGCCGCACATCCTGGTCCGCTTCTACACCGTGCCCACCGCCAAGGCGGCCCGGAAGTCCGTGCTCTGGGCGATCGGGATCATCGGCGGCTTCTACCTGATGACCCTGGCGCTCGGCTTCGGCGCCGCCGCACTGGTCGGCCCGAAGACCATCAAGGCCTCCAACGCGGCGGGCAACACCGCGGCCCCGCTGCTCGCCGAGAACCTGGGCGGCGGCGCGGGCACCACCGGCGGCGCCGTGCTGCTCGCGGTGATCTCCGCGGTCGCCTTCGCCACCATCCTCGCCGTGGTCGCCGGGCTCACCCTCGCCTCCTCGGCCTCCTTCGCCCACGACCTCTACGCCAACGTCATCCGGCGCGGCAAGGTCTCCGAGCGCCAGGAGGTGTACGTGGCCAAGTGGGCCGCCGCCGGCATCGGCGCGGTGGCGATCGCGCTCAGCCTGTTCGCCGACAAGCTCAACACCGCCGCCCTGGTCGCCCTGGCCTTCGCGGTCGCCGCCTCGGCGAACCTGCCCACCCTGCTCTACTCGCTCTTCTGGAAGCGCTTCAACACGGTCGGCGCGGTCAGCTCCGTCTACGCCGGACTGGTCACCTCGGTGGTGCTGGTGCTCTTCTCGCCGGTGGTCTCGGGCGGGAAGAACTCGCTCTTCCCGCACTCCGACTTCCACTGGTTCCCGCTGGAGAACCCCGGCCTGGTCTCGATCCCGGTCGGCTTCCTCGCGGGCTGGATCGGCACCGTGCTCTCGCGTGAGGAGGCCGACCCGGCGAAGTACGCTGAACTGGAGGTCCGCTCGCTGACCGGGCTGGGCGCCCACTGACGGACAGGCGACGATTAAGCTGGCCCGGCCCCGTCGTGACGGTGGCCGGGCCGGCCGCTCACCAGGCGGCACCTCACTCGGGAAGGGACCGCCGTGCTGCTCGACACCTTCGGCCGCCGCGCCGTCGACCTCCGGGTCTCCCTCACCGACCGGTGCAACCTGCGCTGCACCTACTGCATGCCGGAGCAGGGCCTCCAGTGGCTGGCCAAGCCCGACCTGCTCACCGACGAGGAGATCGTCCGGCTGGTGACGGTCGCGGTGCGCGACCTCGGCGTCCAGGAGGTCCGCTTCACCGGCGGCGAGCCGCTGCTGCGCCCCGGACTGGTCGGCATCGTCCAGGCCTGCGCCGCCCTCGACCCGCGCCCAGAGCTCTCCCTCACCACCAACGGCATCGGCCTCGCCCGCACCGCGGCGGCGCTGCGCGAGGCGGGCCTGGACCGGGTCAACGTCTCGCTCGACACCCTCGACCCGGACACCTTCCACACCCTCACCCGGCGCCACCGCCACCAGGACGTCCTGGACGGCCTGGCCGCCGCCGAGGCCGCCGGGCTCACCCCGGTCAAGCTCAACGCGGTGCTGATGCGCGGGGTCAACGAGGACGAGGCGCCCGCGCTGCTCGCCTGGTGCCTGGAGCGCGGCTACGAGCTGCGGTTCATCGAGCAGATGCCGCTGGACGCCCAGCACGGCTGGGACCGCTCCTCGATGATCACCGCCGAGGAGATCCTGGAGCGGCTGTCCGCCCGCTTCGACCTCACCCCCGAGCCCTCCGCGACCCGGGGCGCGGCTCCCGCCGAACGCTGGCTGGTGGACGGCGGGCCGGGCCGGGTCGGGGTGATCGCCTCGGTGACCCGCCCGTTCTGCCGCGCCTGCGACCGCACCCGGCTCACCGCCGACGGCCAGGTCCGCGACTGCCTCTTCGCCACCGGCGAGACCGATCTGCGCACCGCGCTGCGCTCCGGCGCCGACGACGCCGAACTGGCCGCCCGCTGGCGCACGGCGATGTGGGGCAAGAAGGCCGGCGCCGGGATCGACAGCCCGGAGTTCCACCAGCCCGACCGCCCGATGTCGGCGATCGGCGGCTAGCGTGCGGCGGAGGCTCAGCCCGCGTCGGGGGTCCACCCGGCGAAGGGGAGGACCTCCTTGAGGAAGCCGCGGACGCCCAGGAACTGGGAGAGGTGCTCGCGGTGCTCGTCGCAGGCGAGCCAGGTCTTGCGGCGGTCCGGGGTGTGCAGCTTGGGGTTGTTCCAGACCAGGACCCAGACGGCGTCCGCGCGGCAGCCCTTGGCGGAGCAGATCGGGGTCTGCGGCTGGGGGGCGTCGGGGAGCAGCATCGGAGTCGTCCTCGGGGCGGTCGGCGGCGGATCGGCAGCGGATCGGCGCGTGATCGCCGGGCGATCCGTGGGCGATCGGCGGGGGATGGTCACCGCCAGTCTGTCACGCTCCGGAGCCGTTCCTCGGGGCGGAGGACCGGAGGAGGGCGGGGGAGCCGGTCCGGGAGAACACATGGCGACGCCGGGCAGCCACGGGGGGAGCCGCCCGGCGTCGGTCCGTCGCTCCGACGGGGGATGCGGAGCGCGTACGCAGTATGTCACGGTAGGGACCGGGTATGGGGAGGTCTTGCATGATTAATCTGAGCTTCTTTTGAGCTTTCCGCTCAGGCAAACGAGGGAAAGTCGGGCAAAGCGGGCGCTCAGTTCCGGGACTGTGAAGGATCGGTGGGCACACGGCCCGCCCCATCAGTACCGTGAGTCACATTCGCCCCGCCGCCACCGGTGCCCCCTGGGCCCAGCATCAGCGGCGTCTCCGGCGGCACGTCGAAGGTGGACGGCAGCCCCGGCGCGCGCTCCCGGCCCGCGTTGGCGACCAGCACCGCGAAGTACGGCAGCAGCACCCCGCCCGCCAGCGCCACGAGCGCCAGCCACCGCTGCACGTCCCACAGCACCACCGCGAGCAGCACGCAGACCGTCCGCAGCAGCATCGACGCCACGTAGCGGCGCTGGCGGCCCCGGACGTCCTCGGTGAGGCTGCTGCGGGCCCCCGTGATCCGGTGGACCTGTCCGGCCCCGGTGCTCTTGCCCATGTCCCTACCGCCCTCGTCCACGCTCCCGCGCGCCTCGCCGCACGGCCACCTCACGGTACGCCCGGAGGGGTCCGGCGACGAGACCGGGTCGGCGGACACGCCTCAAAGACGCCGGGAGAGGTACTCCGGCGGGACCTCGTCCGTCAGCCAGACCCCGTTGGCGCTCACCCGGAACTCGTGGCCCGCGGCGGCCATCGCGGCCGCGTCCACCAGCAGCACCACCGGGCGGCCGTGCCGGGAGCCCACCCGGGTCGCGGTCTCGGAGTCCGCGGACAGGTGGACGTCCTGCCGGGCCATCGGGCGCAGCCCCTCCCGGAGGATCGCGTCCAGGCTCCGGGTCGCGGTGCCGTGGAACAGCACCGGCGGGGGCTCGGTGGCGGCCAGACCGAGGTCGACCGCCACCGTGTGCCCCTGGCTGGCCCGGATCGAGAGGCCGTCCGGCGAGTAGGCGAAGCGGCGCTTGTTGTTGGTCGCCACCACGTGGTCCAGCTCGGCCCTGGTCAGCCGGGTGCCCCTGGCCGCCAGCGCGGCCAGCAGGACGTCCACCCGCACCCAGCCGGCCGGGTCCAGGGCGACCCCGACCCGCTCCGGCTCGTGCCGCAGGATCCGCGACAGCATCTTGCTCGTCCTGACCGTGCGCTTCTCGTCCATCCCCATCGATCCCCCCCAACGGCCGCCCGGCTACGAGGCCTGGCTGACCGAACTCATGTTGAATCCCGTGACCCGGACCGGCGGCATCGCCGTCCGGGTGAACCAGTCGCTCCACTCGCGCGGCAGGCAGCGCTCGGTCCGGCCCACCTCGGTGATCCGGCCGAGCAGGTCCACCGGCGACTCGTTGAAGCGGAAGTTGTTGACCGCCCCGACCACCTCGCCGTTCTCCACCAGGTAGACGCCGTCCCGGGTCAGACCGGTCAGCAGCAGCGTCGCCGGGTCCACCTCGCGGATGTACCAGAGGCAGGTGAGCAGCAGGCCGCGCTCGGTGCCGGCGATCATCTCCTCCAGGGTCGGCGCGGACTCCTGCCCGGCCGCCTCCAGGACGAGGTTGTCGACCGCGGGGCGCGCCGGCAGGCCGCCCAGCGCGGCCGAGTGACGGCTGGTGACCAGCGAGGCCAGCTCGCCGTCGCGGATCCAGTCGGTGGCGGTCAGCGGCAGGCCGTTGTCGAACACCGAGGACTCGTCCTCGCTGGCGTGCGTGAGGACGAACGGCGCGCACTCCAGGCCCGGTTCGGCCGGGTCGGAGCGCAGCGTCAGCGGCAGCGCGGCCAGCTTGTCGCCGATCCGGGTGCCTCCGCCGGGCCGGGAGAACACCGTCCGGCCCTCGACGGCGTCCCGGCCGCCGGACGACCAGTTGAGGTGGATCATCAGGTCGGCGACGGCCGACGGCGGCAGCAGCGTCTCGTACCGGCCGGCCGGCAGGTCGATCCGCCGGGCACCCCAGCCGAGCCGCCGGGTCGCCTCGGCGTGCAGCGCCGTGACGTCCACGTCGGCGAAGTCCCGGGTGGCGGCGCCGACCCAGGCCGAGTCGGACAGGTCGGCGGCCTTGGCGTTCAGCTCGACCATGCCGGTCGGCTGGTCGTGCCGCAGCCGCAGGCCGGTGGAGGTGCCCAGGTAGCTGGTGACCAGCTCGTGCCGGGCGAAGCCGTACAGCAGCTCGCCCCGCCCGGCGGCCTCGGCGAAGGCCCGGCCGAGGGCGGGCGCGAACTGCGCGAACACCTCGATCGAGGTCTCCGCCGGTGGCGCGGTGAAGTCCGGCGAGGGCGTCTGCTCGGCGGCGGTGACCAGCGGCCGGGCGTCCTCGGCCGGCCCGGCGGCGCGGGCGGCCTCCTCGGCGGCCAGGACCAGCGCGGCCACCTCCTCCGGGACGACGGCCTCGCGGGAGACCGCGCCGGAGGCGGTGCCCTCGGCGCCGTCCACCGTGGCGATCACGGTGAGCCGCCGGCCCCGGGTGACGCCGTTGGTGGTGAGGGCGTTGCCGGCCCAGCGCAGATTGGCGGTCGACTCCTCGTCGGCGATCACCACGCAGCCGTCGGCGCGGGAGAGGCCGAGCGCGAGCTCGACGAGTTCGTGGGGCTGCGTCGCGGCCATCAGTGACCCGCCTCCTGCTGGGTGTTGAGCACATTGACGTTCCGGAACAGCGCCGACGGGCAGCCGTGGCTGACGGCGGCGACCTGGCCGGGCTGCGCCTTGCCGCAGTTGAAGGCGCCGCCCAGCACATAGGTCTGCGGGCCGCCGACGGCCGTCATCGAGCCCCAGAAGTCGGTGGTGGTCGCCTGGTAGGCGAAGTCCTTGACCTGGCCCGCGAGTTCGCCGTTGCGGATGGCGTAGGCGCGCTGGCCGGTGAACTGGAAGTTGTACCGCTGCATGTCGATCGACCAGGAGCGGTCACCGACGATGTACAGGCCGTTCTCGACGTCCGCGAACAGGCCCTCGGTGGACGGGCCGTCGGCGGCGGGCTGCAGCGAGACGTTCGCCATCCGCTGCACCGGCACGTGCGCGGGGGAGTCGGCGAAGGCGCAGCCGTTGGAGCGTCCGAGGCCCTTGAGCGCGGCCATCGCCCGGTCGAGCTGGTAGCCGACCAGCACCCCGTCCTTGACCAGGTCCCAGGACTGCGCGGCCACCCCCTCGTCGTCGTAGCCGACGGTGGACAGGCCGTGCTCGGCGGTGCGGTCGCCGGTGACGTGCATCAGCTCGGAGCCGTACCGCAGCGAGCCGAGCTTGTCGAAGGTGGCGAAGGAGGTGCCGGCGTAGGCGGCCTCGTAGCCGAGCGCGCGGTCCAGTTCGGTGGCGTGGCCGATCGACTCGTGGATGGTCAGCCACAGGTTGGACGGGTCGATCACCAGGTCGTAGCGGCCCGCCTCGACGCTCGGCGCCCGCATCTTCTCGGCCAGCAGGACGGGCAGCTCGGCGAGTTCGGCCTCCCAGTCCCAGCCGGTGCCGGTGAGGTACTCGAAGCCGCGGCCGACCGGCGGCGCGAGGGTGCGCATCGACTCGAAGGCACCGGTGCGCCCGTCCACCGAGGTGGCCTCCAGCTCCGGGTGCAGCCGGATCCGCTGCTGGGTGGTGACGGTGCCGGCGGTGTCCGCGTAGAACTTGTTCTCCTGCACGGTCAGCAGGGTCGCCTGCACGTGCGAGACGCCCTCGGCGGCCAGCAGCCGCGAGCTCCACCCGGCGAGCAGCGCCGTCTTCTCGGCGTCCGGCACCTCGAAGGGGTTCACGTCGTACGCGGACACCCAGGTGACGTCCGGGTGCACCGGCTCCGCGGCCAGTTCCACCCGCTCCTTCGAGCCCGCCGCGCGGCTGATCCCGCCGGACAGCCGGGCCACCGCGACGGCCTGCTCGGCCACCCGCGCCGCCGCGTCCGGGGTGAGGTCCACCCCGGCGGCGAAGCCCCAGGCGCCGTCCAGCAGCACCCGGACGGCGAAGCCGAGCTGGACGCTGTCGGAGGTGCCGGCCGGGCGGGCGTCGCGCAGCCGCCAGGAGGCGCTGCGCACCCGCTCCAGGCGGAAGTCGGCGTGGTCGACGCCGAGTTCACGGGCCCGGGTGAGGGCGGCGTCGGCCAGGGCGCGCAGCGGCAGGCCGAGGAAGAGCGGGTCGACGGTGCGCGGGGCGGCGCCGCCGGGGGCCGGGGGCGTGCTGGTCGGGGGCAGCGGAGGCAATCGGGCTCCCTGGTCGGGGGGACGGTGGTGCAGGACCCCCGGGTGAACGGGGGTACCCGCACGGCATCATGGCCCGTCGCAGGGGTTTCGGCCAGCGCATTCCTTCCGGCGTGGCCCGCAGTGCGGCCCCGCGGGCGCGGGCCCGGCGCGCCCCGGTCCCGTCCGGCTCAGGCGACGCCCTCCCACCAGCCGTCCGGCTCCGGCGGGTTGTCGATGTCGACCCGCTCGCCCGGGCGCGGCACCGCCAGCGGCACGCCGTGCTCCTTGGCCGCCACCAGCAGCCGCTCGATCGGCTCGGCCCACGGGTGCAGGCCCAGGTTGAAGGTGCACCAGTGCACCGGGACCAGCAGCCCGGCGTCCAGCTCGCGGTGCGCGAGGACGGCGTCCTCCGGCGTCATGTGGATGTCGGCCCACGCCGGGTCGTACGCGCCGACCTGCACCAGCGCGGCGTCGAACGGGCCGTGCTGGGCGCCGATCCGCGCATAGCCCTCGAAGTAGCCGGAGTCACCGGTGTAGTAGACCCGGCGGTTCGGGCCGGCGATCACCCAGGAGCCCCACAGCGTGGTGTTGCGGGTCAGGCCCCGGCCGGAGAAGTGGTGGGCGGCGGTCAGGGTGACCGTGAGCTCGCCCAGCGTGCAGGTCTCGTTCCAGTCCAGCTCGATGATCCGGTGCTCGGGCACGCCCCAGCGGCGCAGGTGGGCGCCGATGCCGAGCGGCACCGCGAACGGCGCGGACTGGCTGCGCACCAGCCGCCGGACGGTCGCCATGTCCAGGTGGTCGTAGTGGTCGTGCGAGATCAGCACCGCGTCCACCTGCGGCAGCTCCTCCAGCTCCACCGGCACCGGGTGCAGCCGACGCGGGCCGACCTGCGCGGCGGGGGAGCACCGCTCGCTCCAGATCGGGTCGAGCAGCACCCGCGCGCCCTCGACCTCGACCAGCGCCGAGGCGTGCCCGTACCAGGTGACCGCCACGCCCTCGGCGGCCGGCCCGGCGCCCTCGGCGGGGCGGACGGTCGGCACCGGGTGGCTCGGCGTGCGGCCGTCGCGCTGGAACAGCGCCCGGCGCACCGTCTCCACGTCGATGCCCGCCTGGGCGGTCGGCCGGGCCAGCTCGGAGGGCGCGTTGTGGAAGACGCCGTCGCGGTACTGCGGGGAGTTGCGCAGCCGCTCCTCCCGCTCGCCGTCCGGCCGCCGGCCGAACGCCGCCGGCAGGTCGCGCAGCGCCCAGGCGACCGCTCCCGCGCCGGCCGCCAGTGCGGCCAGGGCCGCCAGTCGTCCGCGCCGGTGGGTCGTCCCGGCCTGTGCCTCGCTCATTCCGCGCTCCGCATCGTCGTCGCCGGGGCCCGTGTCCGGCCGTGGGGCCCGGGTCGGCCCCGGTGCGGCGGCCCCGGCTCGTGCCGCACCAGGGGGCACAACGGGCGTGCCCCGCCGCCGGGTTCCCGGACGTGCGGCTCAGTGGACACGACAATACGGCCCCGCCACGTGGGGGAACGGCGGGAATTCCGCCCCGGGCCGGATTGTCGGATACCGACAGTTCCACCGGTGCTGCGCTGTGGGAGCCCGATTCGTCGCCGCGCCGGGCCGACCGATAGCGTCGCACCGCGTACATCGTTTCGACGTGCGCGGACATCATCACGGAGTGGTACGCGGACACACGGCGTGCGCACACAACGGAGAGAGGTGGATCGTTGAGCCGCTCGGTTCTCGTCACCGGAGGCAACCGGGGCATCGGCCTCGCGATCGCCCTGGCCTTCGCCGAGGCGGGCGACAAGGTCGCCATCACCAGCCGCTCGGGTGAGGTCCCCGAGGCACTGGCCAAGTACGACGTGCTCGCGGTGCGCTGCGACATCACCGACAGTGCCCAGGTCGACGCCGCGCTGACCGAGATCGAGGCCGCGCACGGCGGCGCGGTCGAGGTGCTGGTCGCCAACGCCGGCATCACCAACGACACCCTGCTGCTGCGGATGTCCGAGGAGGCCTTCACCTCCGTCCTGGACACCAACCTCACCGGCACCTTCCGGGTCGTGAAGCGCGCGTCCAAGCTGATGATGCGCGCCCGCAAGGGCCGGATCGTGCTGATCTCCTCGGTCGTCGGCCTCTCCGGCTCGCCGGGCCAGGCCAACTACGCCGCGTCCAAGGCCGGCCTGGTCGGCTTCGCCCGTTCGCTGGCGCGCGAGCTGGGCCCGCGCAACATCACCGTCAACGTGGTCGCCCCCGGCTTCGTGGACACCGACATGACCGCGGTGCTCACCGACGAGCGCCGCGCGGAGATCGTCGCCGGCGTGCCCCTGGGCCGCTACGCGGCGCCCGCCGAGGTCGCTTCCACCGTGCGGTTCCTCGGTTCGGACGAGGCCGCGTACATCACCGGAGCCGTCATTCCCGTGGACGGCGGATTGGGCATGGGTCACTGAGTCATGAGCGGAATCCTTGAGGGAAAGCGCATTCTGATCACGGGTGTGCTGATGGAGTCCTCCATCGCCTTCCACACCGCCAAGCTGGCCCAGGAGCAGGGTGCCGAGATCATCCTCACCGCCTTCCCGCGGCCGAGCCTGACCGAGCGCATCGCCAAGAAGCTGCCGAACCCGGTCAAGGTGCTGGAGCTCGACGTCTCCAGCCCTGAGCAGCTGGCCGGCATCGCCGACCAGGTGCGCGAGCACCTGCCGACCCTGGACGGCATCGTCCACTCGATCGGCTTCGCCCCGCAGGACGCCCTGGGCGGCAACTTCCTGAACACGCCGTGGGAGTCCGTGGCCACCGCCATGCACGTCTCGGCGTACTCGCTGAAGTCGCTCACCACGGCGCTGCTGCCGCTGATGCAGGACGGCGGCGCGGTCGTCGGCCTCACCTTCGACGCCCAGTACGCCTGGCCGCAGTACGACTGGATGGGCCCGGCCAAGGCCGCCCTGGAGTCGACCAACCGCTACCTGGCGCGCTACCTGGGCGAGCGGAACATCCGCTGCAACCTGGTCTCGGCGGGCCCGATCGGCTCGATGGCCGCCAAGTCCATCCCGGGCTTCGGCGACCTGGCCGCCACCTGGGAGGACCGCTCCCCGCTGAAGTGGGACCTGAGCGACCCGGAGCCGGCCGGCCGCGGCGTCGTCGCCCTGCTGTCGGACTGGTTCCCGAAGACCACCGGCGAGATCGTCCACGTCGACGGCGGCCTGCACGCCATCGGCGCCTGACGCCTCCGGTAGGTACGAACGCCGCTGCCCGGCACCCCTCTTCTCGTGGGAGGGGTGCCGGGCAGCGGCGTTTCGGTGTTACTTGGGGGCGACCGGCTCGCAGCCGCGCTGCGCGGCCACGGCGTTCGCCCAGGAGGCGAACAGCGGAGTGCTGAAGGCGCTGGGTTCGGGGGCGACGAGGTCGGACCGTCCGGACAGGTGGAGGAAGAGGTCGTCCTTTCCGCACTGCGCGTGGACCGCGCGGTCCGTGCCCGCACCTCGCCAACCGGTCGGCAGCGGGGTGTCCAGACTCTTCCTGGTGGCGACGAAGGTCGGATAGCGGGTGTCGGTGGTGACGGTGAAGCGGAGCGCGGGTTCGGACATGATCTGGCTGTAGACCCAGCAGGACTGGAGCGGCGCGGCCGGATCGCTGACCCGCTGGGCCAGCTCCGGCAGGTTCCGGCCGGTCCCGACGCCCGGCAGGCCGCAGAGCTGCCCGTCGGTCGCGGGCGTGACGGCCGGGCCGGGGGCGGTGAGGTGCATGTCCGGCACGTCGGCGGAGCCGCAGCCGGACGACTTGGCCAGGGCCGCGCCGAAGTCCGCGGCGAGCCGGGCGAGGGCGGCGCGAGCCTCCTGGTCGGGAGTCTCCTTGGACGGGTCGTCCTGCCACATGAGCTCGTGCTTGCCGCGATGGCGCACGTCCGCGGCGAGGATGTCGGCGTCCCGGTCCGGGAAATCCTCCGTGCTGCCAGTGGTGGCCCTCCGGCAGCCCGCCGGGAGCACCAGCCAGCCGGTGTCGTTGGCGAAGGCACCGAGCGGCCCCCGGTCCGGCTGGGACATCGCGGGATCGACAAAGCTGCGCTTGTCGGCACGTTCGA
Source organism: Kitasatospora purpeofusca (assembly GCF_000718025.1). Lineage (GTDB taxonomy): Bacteria > Actinomycetota > Actinomycetes > Streptomycetales > Streptomycetaceae > Kitasatospora > Kitasatospora purpeofusca. The sequence continues at coordinate 21,774 of NZ_JODS01000047.1, read as the reverse complement.
CACCGTGGCTCTGGAGGGTGAGGTCGGCGCCGCCCCTTACCTGGATCACGCAACGGCCTGCCGGCTCGGCGAGGTCCTTCGGCAGGCGGCTCTGCACGACCTCGATCCTGCCGTCGCCCAGGACCTGCTGGACGTCCTTCGCGGCGACGGCGCCGTCGCAGAGGCGGTCCGGCAGGAACAGGTTGGTGTACTGCCACGTCGCGAAGCCGCCCGCGCCGAGGGCGAGGACCAGCACGCCCACGACGACGGCCCAGGTCCGTCGGGAGATGGTCACTTCTGGCCGTTCCGTCCGAGGGCGCTCATGGCGTTCGCATGACCGGTGGTGTGGCCGGTGCCCAGTTCCTGCGAGACCACGCTGGTCGTCTTCGGGTCCGCGTGGTGCGCGTCGCCCCAGCCTGCGGCCATGGCCTTGCCCTGGGTGAGCGCGGCGTAGTGGGCATCGGCCGACTTGGAGTTGCCCGCGTTCTGGGCGTCCTCCTTGATGTGGTCGCTCCACTCGGAGATGCCGAGATCGACGAGGCCGCCCGCGATGTCACCGACCTCCGGGATGAACCCGGTCACGCTGCCGTTCACCGTGGAGGCGAACTCGCCCGTCTTCTCGGCCCACTCCATCCGGTCGTCCTTCTCGTCCAGGATGACGGAGGTCCGGATCGCGTCGTAGGCACCGAGTGCCGTGCCGACCTGCCGAGCCGGGATGTCCCGGTCCTCCGGGGCGTGCTGAGGATCGGGCGGGAGGACGGCCAGGGCGTCGGCGGCTTTGGCCCGCTCGGCGGCGTACAGCGTGGCGTAGGCCTCCGGGTCGTCGGCGACGCCGCGCATCACCCGGACGAGGTGGTCGGAGCTTCCGCCGAGGTGGCCCTCGCCGTTCTTCTCCCAGGCGCCGTTGTGCTGAACGTTGCTGACGTCCTCGCTCAGGATCAGGTGCGTGTCGTCCACGTAGTCCGACAGCGCGTTGGCGATCGGCATCTTGAGATCGTCGTGGATCTCGCTGCCCTTGCCCCCGCCGTCCAGGGCGTCGATGGCGCCCTGCATCACCCGGGCCTGGGCCGGGGTGTGGGGGCCGCCGTTGTGGCTTCCCTCGCCGGGGACGTCGCCGGTGGCGGCGGCTTCCAGGGCGGCGGCCAGGCCGTCCTGGTGGGTGCCCTTGTCGTTCATCGGCGGACCGAAGAGGGTGTTGGTGTACGTGGTGGGCCACTCGCGGTCGCGCAGCAGGTACTTGAGGCGGTCCTCGGCGCCGGGCGACTTCGGGTCCAGGAACATGGTGGCGGCGTCCGGGTTCTGGCCCATCAGCTTGAGCACGCCGTCCACGGGGTCGTACACCAGGTCCGGGCGCGGGCCGTTGAACTGGTGCGCGGACCAGCGGTTCTTGTCGGCGCGCTCGGCGGCGAGGACGTCGGTGCCGAGGTCGTTCAGGAACTCCTTGCCGTACCCGGCGTTGCCGTGCTGGAGCAGGGTGGCGAGGGTCTGGTAGCCGTAGATCGGTTCGGTCTTGCCGCCGAAGTGGCGGGCGTTGATGTTCTTGACGCCGGCTTCCTGGAGGCCCTTGCGGAAGTCCTGGTAGAACTTCGTGTTCGGGTCCCTGGTGGCGCCGGCGATGGTGTTGGCGAGGTTGGTCTGGAGCTCGCCGTACTCGCCCTTGAGCTTGCCGTCGCGGTCGTTGAGCCGGAGCTCCAGCTCGTCGGCGAGCAGCAGGGTGCCCTCGGGGCCGAGCGTGTTGAGCAGCGTCTGGCCGTAGACGGGGCTGCCGGAGTTGGCCTTCATCAGGTTGTTGAGCTCGGCGAGCTCCTCCGGGCTGAGGGTCTTGCCGTCCTTGAGCCGGGCCGCGAGTTCGGCGGCGCGCCGGCCGTCGGCCTCGTCGCCGCCGCCGACCGCCTGGCCGTTGAACTGGTCGAGCGGGTCGCCGACCTTGGCGGCGCGGCGCAGTTGGAGGGCGGCCCGCTGGTCGGCGGCGGTCGCCTCCTCCAGGAAGATCGTGATCTTCCGCGACCACTGGCCGGCGGCCTCGTGCCGGGACTGCTGGTAGTCCGGGTCGTGGTGGTAGTAGTCGCGCTCCTCCTTGGAGAGGGCGCCGACGTCGAACAGGACGTTTCCGGTGCCGGTCACCTTCATGCCGTCGGCCTGGGCGTCGGCGACGGTCTGCTTGAGCTTCTTCTGCGCCGACTCGAAGTCGCCCTGGGCGTCCTTGATGATCGAGGCGACGGCCTTGGCCTCGGTCTGCGCGTCGACGCTCTGCTGCCGGGTCATGCTGATGTGCAGGTTGGCCGCGGAGGCGGTCGAGCCGAACCACAGGTTCTGGCCGCCGGTGACCGGGAGCACCTCGGTCTCCAGCCGCTGCTGGACGCCCTGGTACTTGCGGGCCATCTCGGTCCAGTCGGCGACGGCCTTGGCCATCGCCGACGGGTCCGCCTTCATGACGTCCTCGAAACCGAGCAGGCTCATCCGCCCGCACCGTTCCCGGCGAACGGCGTGCCGTTCCCGCCGAACGACGAGGCGATGCCGTGCTCGACGTTCAGGTAGTTGGTGTGGGTCTGCCGCATCATCCCGGCCTCCTGGTTGAGGCGGCCGTTGAGCTGCGACACCTGCTCGTGCCACTCCTTGACCGCGCCGCGCAGGGCGGCGGCGGTGTCCCAGCCGCTCAGCTTGCCGGCGGCGGCCTCGGTCGACTCGTCGGCGGTCTTCCCGGCCGCGGTGCTGTCGGTCGCGATGCCGTCGAGCGCGGTGGCCGCCTTGTCCAGCGCGCCGGTCGACACCTTGGTGGGCCCCCCGCCCGGTCCCTGGCCCAGCTTCAGGTCCGGATCCGCCATCACTTCTCCCCGTTGTGGTCCACATCCGGCCGGAGACCGGCCGTTCGCGAATTTTCACGGGACGTTAGCACGCCAAAAGCGGGCTCCCGCAAGGCGCGTGCCCGCGTCGGTGCACCCGCGGGCGCCGGTGCGGGTGCTGGCGCGAGCGCCCGCGGGCCGCCCCCCGGTCAGCCCTCCCGGTCGCAGGCGCCGATGGCGCGGCCGGCCTCGTGCGAGGCGCGCTGGGCGTCGCGGGCGCGGATGGCGTCGATGATGTCGTCGTGGCCGAGGTAGCGCTCGGGGACGATCTCGGGGCCGACGTCGTGGCGCAGCAGGGCCCGGGTGACCTCGCCGAGGTCGGCGTAGAGGGCGGAGAGCACGTCGTTGTGGGCGGCGGCGACCACGGTCTGGTGGAAGGCGGCGTCGGCCTGGACGAAGTCCTCGGCGTTGCCGGAGTGCCAGGCGTCCTCGCGGCGGGCGAGGGCGGAGTCCATGAGGTCGAGGTCGCGGTCGGTGCGGCGGGCGGCGGCGAGGCCGGCGGCGGCGGTCTCCAGGGTGGTGCGCAGTTCGGCGACCTGGGCCCGGTCGGCGTCGGCGAAGCGGCGGTGCATGACGCCGGCGAGTTCGCTGGCGGCGAGGACGTAGGTGCCGGAGCCCTGGCGGATGTCGAGCAGTCCGTTGTGGGCGAGGGCGCGGACGGCTTCGCGGACGGTGTTGCGGGCCACGCCCAGCTGTTCGACCAGGGCGGCCTCGGTGGGGATGCGCGAGCCGACGGGCCACTCCCCGGAGGTGATCTGCGCGCGCAGTTGGGCGATCACCTGGTCGGACAGCGGGGTGCGCCTCGGCGAGGACAGCGCCACGGGGGACTCCTTGGGTCGGGTGGGTCGGGCCATCATGCCAATTCGAGGATGCGCTAATTCATCCCATCATTCTATGATGGCCCGCATGTCGTCCGCAGCAGACACCGCAGATCCCGTCACCGCTTCCACCCGGGTCGACCCCCGGGGTGCCGACCGGCCGCAGACCGAGCGGCCGGCCCCGCCCAGAAGTCGCCACCTCGGCTGGCTGTTCGCCCTCGCGATCGCCGCCGCCGCGTTCAACCTCCGCCCGGTGGTCACCAGCCTCGGGCCGCTGCTTGACCAGGTCCGCACCGACCTCGGGATGAGCCCGACCGTCGCCGGCCTGCTCACCGCCGTCCCCTCGCTCTGCTTCGCCCTGTTCGGCTTCGCCGCGCCCGGGCTGGCCCGGCGGCTCGGCCCGGTCGCGGTGGTCACCGCGGGCATGGGCGCGATCACCGCGGGCGTGCTGGCCCGCTCCTTCGCCGGCGGCACGGCGGTCTTCCTGCTGCTCACCGCGCTCGCGCTGGCCGGTGTGGCGGTCTCCAACGTGCTGATCCCGGTGGTCATCAAGCGGTACTTCCCGGAGAAGGTCGGGCCGATGATCGGCCTCTACTCGATGGCGCTCTCGGCGGGCACCGCGCTGGCCGCCGCCGTCACCGTCCCGCTGACCAAGGGGCTCGGCGGCGACTGGCGGCTCGGCCTCGGGGTCTGGGCCGGGCTCGGCGCCGTCGCCCTGCTGCTCTGGATCCCGGTGCTGGTGGGCCGGCGGCGGGACTCCGCCGGACCGGCGGCCGGCGCGGCGGACACCGTGCGGCTGCCGATCACCCGCAGCCGCACCGCCTGGGCGCTGGCGATCTTCTTCGGCTTCCAGGCCACCGGCGCGTACGTGGTGATGGGCTGGCTGCCGACGATCTTCCAGGACGCCGGGGTCTCCTCGGGCACCTCGGGCGTGCTGCTGGCGCTGACCATGGTGATCGGTGTGCCGGTCTCCTTCGTGCTGCCCAACCTGGCCGCCCGGCGCGGCGACCAGCGGCTCTTCGTGGTGGTCCTGGCGGCCTTCGGCATCGCCGGCTACACCGGGCTGGCGCTGGCCCCGGCCGGTGCGCCGTGGCTGTGGGCGGTCCTGGTGGGCCTGTCCAACTGCGCCTTCCCGCTGGTGCTGACCATGATCGGCCTGCGCGCCCGGACGGCCGGCGGGGTGGCCCAGCTGTCCGCCTTCGCCCAGGGCGTCGGCTACCTGATCTCGATCCCCGGCCCGATCCTGATCGGCCGGCTCTACCAGGCCACCGGCGAGTGGTACCTGCCGCTCGGCTTCCTGGCGGTGCTGCTGGTGCCGCAGATGCTGTTCGGCCTGCGGGCGGCCCGGGCCCGGCACATCGAGGACGAGGCGGTGGCGACGGCCTCCGGGGCCGTCGCGGCCTGACCGGTCCCGGTCGGGGGAGAACGGGTCCCGGTGGGGGACGGGCGTGTCCGGGGTGGGAGAATCCGGGCATGCCCGTTCTCGAACCGAACCCCACCGACGGCCACAAGAAGCTCGGCCAGCTCGCCGCGATCATCGTCGGCATCGTCGTCCTGCTGGTGATCGTCGCGATCGTCGCCCGGAACATCGGCTGACCCCGGGGGGACGCCCGGTGAACCCCGCATGATGGCACTCCCCGACGCCGGGGGTGGCGCCATCGGGCAGCATCGCGCCCGCGGCCGGCTTTTCTGCCAAGCTTGCTGGGTATGAGCGCCGACACGCCCCGCAGGATCATCGTTCTCCGCCATGCCAAGGCCGACTGGCCGGACGGCGTCGACGACCACGAGCGGCCGCTGGCCGACCGGGGCCGCCACCAGGCCCCGGAATCCGGCCGCTGGCTCGCCGATTCCGGCATCAACCCCGACTACGTGCTCTGCTCCACCGCGCTGCGCACCCGGGAGACCTGGAAGCTCGCCGCGCACGAGCTGCCGAAGCGGGTGCGGCGGACCGTCTACGAGGACCGGGTCTACGACGCCAGCCCCGGCGAGATCATCACCGTCCTCCAGGAGACCCCGGAGGAGTACGCGGACGTGGTCCTGGTGGGCCACAACCCGGGGGTGCTGGGCCTGACCCAGGTGCTGGCCGGCGACGAGGGCGACCGGGACGCGCTGGAGCGGCTGCGGCTGGGCGGCTTCCCGACCGCGGCCGTCGCGGTGCTCAGCTTTTCGGGCTCGTGGAAGGGCGTCGAGCCGGGTGTGGCGCAGTTGGTCTCGTACTTCACGCCGCAGGACTGAGCGGCGGCAGCGTACCGGACCGACGACGAGGGGCGCGAGGACCATGTCCGCGCGCCCCTCGGTGCGTCCGGTCGGTCCCGCGCGCCGGTTCCGCGCCGTCGGTCCCGCGCGCCGCTCCCGGGCCCGTCAGGCCCGGGCGCCGGCCTCCGGGTGGTCCAGGACGTCCACCACGTCGGCCGCCTCGACCTCCTCGCGGGTGATCCCGAGCAGGTACAGCACGGTGTCCAGGAACGGCACGTTCACCGCGGTGTCCGCCGCCTCCCGCACCACCGGCTTGGCGTTGAACGCCACGCCCAGCCCGGCCGCGTTCAGCATGTCCAGGTCGTTGGCGCCGTCGCCGATCGCCACCGTCTGCTCCAGCGGCACCTTGGCCTGCTCGGCGAACCGCTTCAGCCAGCGCGCCTTGCCCGCCCGGTCGACGATCTCGCCGACCACCCGGCCGGTGAACTTCCCGTCCACCACCTCCAGGGTGTTCGCCGCCGCGTAGTCCAGGCCCAGCTGCTCCACCAGGTGGTCGGTGACCTGGGTGAAACCGCCGGACACCACCGCGACCTGGAAGCCCAGCCGCTGCAGGGTGCGGATCAGGGTGCGGGCGCCCGGGGTGAACCGGACCTCCGCGCGCACCTTCTCGGTCACCGCGGCGTCCAGCCCGGCCAGCAGCGCCACCCGGGCGCGCAGCGACTCCGCGAAGTCCAGCTCGCCGCGCATCGCGGCGGCCGTCACCTCGGCGACCTCCTGCTCGCAGCCCGCGTGGGCGGCGAACAGCTCGATCACCTCGTCCTGGATCAGCGTCGAGTCGACGTCCATGACGATCAGCCGCTTGGCCCGCCGCTCCAGCCCGGCCGCCACCACCGCGACGTCCACCCGCTGGGTGGCCGCCTCCTGGGCCAGCTCGGCCCGCAGCCGGTCGGTGGCCACACCCGAGACGGCCAGCTCGACGGCGGTCACCGGGTACTTGGCGAGCCGGAAGACCCGGTCGATGTTGCCGTCCGCGGCCGTGATCCGCGCGGTGAGCGCGGCGACGGCGGAGGCGGTCAGCGGGTGGCCCAGCACGGTGACGTGGGAGCGGCCCTCGCGGCGCGGCCGGTTGTCGCCGATGCCGGAGATGATCTCGGCCTGGAGCTTCTGCTCCTCGGCCCAGCGGTGCACCACGGCCCGCAGGTCGCCCTCGGCGCCCCGTACGGCGGGGGCGGAGACCAGGGCGCACAGCGTTATCCGGCCACGGGTGACCACCTGCTCGATGTCGACGACCTCGACGCCGAACCCGGCCAGGGTGGCGAAGAGCCCGGCGGTGATGCCGGGGCGGTCCTTGCCGAACACCTTGACGAGCAGGGTGCGCCCGTCCTCGGTCCGGGGCTGCGGGGCGGGGAACGGCTCGGCGGCCAAGGGCGATGCGTTCATGGTGCGTCCCACGCTACCCGGAGCCGGACACCGCGACGGCACCCGTCCGGTTCGTGGACGAGCCCGCCGCCCGCGCCGGACGACGGGCCCGCCGTCCGGCCGGACCGGGCCGTACCAGGTCGTACAAGGGCGGTCCGCGAATCGTTGCCGCCTGGTCACAGTCCGCGGGGGCGGCTTTCACCCACGGCCGACGGGCTGGAATGATTCCCCCGTCAGATTCACGATCATTTCGCCCCACCTGGCCGGGGCGCACCATCGGGGGAACCGAGAGAGCGGGGCAGGCGAGAGTGCCGCAACTCGTCATCGAGATCAACGGACAGCAGCGGGTCCTGGAACCCGGGCGGTCCTACACCATCGGTCGCAATCCGCAGTCGGACTTCCAGTTCGACGACGCGCGGGTGTCCTGGCAGCACGCCACCATCTCCTTCAACGGGGCGGGTTGGCAGCTGGACGACCACGGCAGCACCAACGGCACCTACACGGGCGGTGCCCGCACCATGCAGGCCCAGCTGTTCCCGGGCGCCGTGGTCAACCTCGGCAACGCCGAGAACGGCCCCAGGCTCGCGTTCTCCGCGCCGGCCGCCGCCCAGCAGGCCGCCCAGCCGGCCTGGCACGAGGCCGCGACCAGCCGGAGCGCCGCCCCGCAGCAGCAGTGGCAGCCCCCGGCGGCGCAGCAGCCCTACCCGCCGCAGCAGCAGTGGCAGCCGGAGCCGCAGGTCCAGCCGCAGCCGCAGGCCCAGCCGCAGCACTTCCCGCAGCAGCAGGGCTTCCCGGGGCAGCACGCCCCGCAGGGGTTCCCGCAGCAGGCGCCCGCCCCGCACGACGGCGGCCCGCAGCCGACGGTCATCCGCAACCTGACCGCCGGCATGAACACCATGCGGATCGGTCGTGCGCTGGACAACGACATCGTCGTCTCCGACCTCCAGGTCTCCCGCCACCACGCCGAGCTGCGCCAGCTGCCCGACGGCCGGTACGAGATCGTCGACCTCGGCAGCCACAACGGCATCTTCCTCAACGGCCTGCGGGTCGAGCGCCAGCTGATCGGCCCGCAGGACCGGCTGACGGTCGGCCACTCCAGCTTCGTGCTGGTCGGCGACCAGCTGCAGGAGTTCGTCGACACCGGCGCCGTCTCCTTCTCCGCCCGCCACCTGACCGTCGAGGTCGACTTCAAGGGCGGCAAGAAGGTCCTGCTCAACGACGTCAGCTTCGGCGTCCCGGAGAAGTCCCTGGTCGCCGTCATCGGCCCGTCGGGCTCCGGCAAGTCGACCCTGCTGCGCGCCCTCACCGGCTACCGCCCGGCCGACCGCGGCGACGTCCTCTACGACGGCCGCAACCTCTACAAGCAGTTCGCCGAGCTGCGCTCGCGCATCGGCCTGGTGCCGCAGTCGGAGATCCTGCACAAGGAACTGACCGTCCGCACCGGCCTCAAGTACGCGGCCCGGCTGCGCTTCCCCGGCGACACCGAGCCGCGCGAGCGCGAGGCGCGGATCGACGAGGTGCTCTACGAGCTGCGGCTCGACAAGCGCGCGGACAACCGGATCACCGCCCTCTCCGGCGGCCAGCAGAAGCGTGTCTCGGTCGCGCTGGAGCTGCTCACCAAGCCCTCGCTGATCTTCCTGGACGAGCCCACCTCGGGCCTCGACCCGGGCATGGACCGCGAGGTCATGCAGATGCTGCGCGGCCTCGCCGACGACGGCCGCACGATCCTGGTCGTCACCCACTCGGTGGCCGAACTCGCGCTCTGCGACCGGCTGCTGGTGATGGCGCCGGGCGGTTCGGTGGCCTACTTCGGTCCGCCGGACGAGGCGCTGCACTTCTTCGGGTACGAGACCTGGGCCGATGTCTTCCAGGCCTTCGAGAACTACCCGGACCACGACTGGGCCGGCCGCTACCGCAGCTCGGTGCACCACCAGCAGTACTCGGCGGACGTGGAGTCCGGCGCCGTGCAGTCCGCGCAGATCGTCCAGGAGGCGGTCCGCCCGCCGAAGCCGCAGAGCTGGGGCTCGCAGCTGTGGACGCTGATCCGCCGCTACGCCTCGGTGCTCGCCTCCGACCGGGGCTTCCTGGCGCTGTCGGTGCTGCTCCCGGCGGTGCTCGGCGCGGTCAGTGTGCTGATCCCCAACGAACCGGGGCTGGCGCCGAACCCCAAGTCGCAGCTCGGCCTCAACAGCGGCGCCGCGACGATCATGCTGATCCTGGCGATCGGCGCCTGTTTCTCCGGCGCGGCGAACTCGGTCCGCGAGCTGATCAAGGAACGGGCGATCTACGAACGGGAACGGGCCACCGGCCTGTCCCGGTCGGCGTACATGATGTCCAAGATCATCGTGCTGGGCTTCTTCAGCGTGATCCAGGGCGCGATCATCTCCGCGGTCGGCTTCCTGCCGCGCAAGCTGCCCGCGCACGGCCTGGTGATCAAGGACCTGCCGATCCTGGAGATGAGCTTCGGCCTGATCCTGCTGAGCTTCGCCTCGATGATGTTCGGCCTGGCGATCTCCGCACTGGTGAAGACCGCCGAGAAGACCATGCCGCTGCTGGTGATGTTCGCGATCATCCAGGTCGTCTTCACCGGCTGCCTGTTCCAGATCTTCTCCAAGCCCGGCCTGGAGCAGTTCGCCTGGCTGATGCCGGCCCGCTGGGGCACCGGCATGGTCGCCACCACGCTCGACCTGTCGCACCTGCTCGGACCCTGGAACAAGGACTTCCAGAACCCCGAGTACGACGCGCTCTGGGGCCACAACTCGGGCCAGTTCTGGTTCGACGCCGGCGTGCTGATCCTGATGTCCGTCCTCATCGGCGTCATCGTCACCCGCCTCCAGCGCCGTCACGAGCCCGAGGTCATGCAGAAGGGCTGACGCCCGGCACCGCCGCCAGCACGGGGGCGGCCCACCCCGACCGGGGCGGGCCGCCCCCGCGGCGTTCCCGGGCCCGCCCAGGGGCCCCGTCCGGCGCTCCGGAACGGCGAGGTCCGCAGGGCACGACCTAGGTCGCTGGACCTGCGTCCCGCCCGGCCGGGGACCGACGCGCGCGCCCCGCGGACGGCGGTAGGTTGGCGTCATGCCCACCGTGCCAAGCGACCACCGGCACGCCGGACTGCTGCCCGCCGACCGGATCCCGGTCGGCCCGCCGTCGGACGGCACCCTGCCCGCCTGCGAACCCTGCCTGGCCGGCATCGAGGCCGTCAGCCAGGCCCTGCTCGGGATGAGCCGCCACCTGGAGGTCCGCGAGGTCCTGCGCCGGATCACCGCCTCCGCCCGCCGGCTGCTCGGCGCCGAGTACGCCGCCCTCGGGGTCCCCGACGACCACGGCGGCTTCGCCCAGTTCGTCGTCGACGGCGTCACCGACGAGCAGTGGCGCGCGATCGGACCGCTGCCCCGCCAGCACGGCGTGCTCGCCGCGATGCTCCACGAGACCGGCCCGATCCGGCTCGACGACGTCCGCCGCGCCCCCGCCTTCGGCGGCTGGCCCGAGGCCCACCCCGAACTCGGCGCCTTCCTCGGCATGCCCATCGTCGACGCCGACCACGACGAGGACGGGGACGGCGACGAGGACGGACCCGAGGTGCTCGGCGTCATCTACCTCGCCAACAAGCGCGGCGGCGGCGGCTTCACCGACCACGACGAGGAACTGCTGCGGATACTGGCCGCGCACGCCGCGCTGGCCCTGACCAACGCCCGCCTCTACGAGCGCAGCCGCGAACTCACCCTGGCCGGCGAGCGCGCCCGGATCGCCCACGACCTGCACGACGCCGTCTCGCAGAAGCTGTTCTCGCTGCGCCTCACCGCCAAGGCCGCCGCCAAGCTCGTCGACCGCGACCCGGCCCGCGCCCGCGCCGAACTCGCCGAGGTGGCCCGGCTCGCCGCCGAGGCCGCCGACGAACTGCGCGCCGTCGTCGTCGAACTGCGCCCCGCCGCGCTGGAGGAGGACGGCCTGAGCGCCACCCTGGCCTCCCAGGTGCAGGTCCTCGACCGCGCCCACAACGCCGACATCGCCTTCGCCGCCGACCGCGTCCGCGCCCTCCCGCAGGCCCAGGAGGCCGCCCTGCTGCGGGTCGCCCAGGAGGCCCTGCACAACGCGCTGCGCCACTCCGGCGCCGGCCGCGTCACCGTCACCCTGGCCGGCACGCCCGAACGCGGCGCCGTGCTGCGGGTCAGCGACAACGGCCGGGGCTTCGACCCCGGGGCCGTCCGACGGGCCGGCCGCCACCTCGGCCTGGCCTCGATGCGCGACCGCGCCGCCGCCGTCGGCGGCCGGCTCACCCTGGACTCGTCCCCCGGAACGGGCACGATCGTCGAGATGGAGGTCCCCGGTGCCTGACACCCTGACCGCGATCCGCGTCCTGCTGGTCGACGACCACCAGGTCGTCCGCCGCGGCCTGCGCACCTTCCTGGAGGTGCAGGACGACATCGAGGTGGTCGGCGAGGCCGCCGACGGCGCCGAGGGCGTCGCCCGGGCCCGCGCGCTCGACCCCGACGTGGTCCTGATGGACCTCAAGATGCCCGGCGTCGACGGCATCGAGGCGCTGCGCACGCTCAAGGAGGAGGGCAGCCGGGCCCGGATCCTCATCGTCACCAGCTTCACCGAGCACCGCACCATGGTCCCCGCGCTGCGGGCCGGCGCCGCCGGGTACGTCTACAAGGACGTCGACCCGGAGGCACTGGCCGGCGCGATCCGCTCGGTCCACGCCGGCCATGTGCTGCTCCAGCCGGAGCTGGCCGAGGCACTGCTCGCCGACGACGGCCCGCGCCCGCCGCAGGGCCGCGGCGGCACCCTCACCGAGCGCGAGCGCGAGGTTCTCGGCCACATCTCCGACGGCCGCTCCAACCGGGAGATCGCGCGCAGCCTGCACCTGTCCGAGAAGACGGTGAAGACCCACGTCTCCAACATCCTGATGAAGCTGGACCTCGCCGACCGCACCCAGGCCGCGCTCTGGGCCGTCCGGCACGGCGAGACCCGTTAGGGCCTGGTCCGGACCCACGGCTCCCGCCGCCTACGGCTCCCGCTCGTCCACCAGCGCGTTGTACGCCGCCACCTGGGCCCGGCGGGCCGTGCGCCACAGCGGCGCCAGCGCCTCCTGCCGGGCCGCCATCTCGGAGGCGCTCACCGCCGCGCCGTGGCCGTCGGAGGCGATCGACAGCAGCGCCGCCACCTGCCGGGCCGACTCCAGCACCCGCACCGCGCGCGGCGGGTACCCGGGCGCCAGCAGCTCGGCGTGCCCGCGCCGCCGGTACGCCTCCAGCGCCCGCAGCGCCTCCGGACCGGCCCCGGCCACGTCCAGCCGGGTCAGCAGCACGGTGGCCCGGCGAAGCCCGTCCGCCAGCTCGAACTCGGCCTCGTGCAGCGAGGGCACGTCGGCCGGCGGCGCGTCGTTCACCTCGGCGCAGCGCCACAGCACGGTCGCCGACCGGTCCCCGGGCGGGCCGAACACCTCCACCTCGGGCACCAGCCCCAGCGGCACCCCGACCGCCAGCACGGCCTCCCCGGCCGCCAGCGCGCGGGCGTTGAACGGCGCCGGGCCGGTCAGGCCCAGCGGGTGCCCGGCCGAGGGCAGGGCCAGCCGCAGGCCCTTCACCCCGAGCACCCGCAGCCGTCCCAGCGCCCAGGTGAGCCCGTGCCGCTCGTCCGGGGCGTCCCCGGGCAGACCGGTCACCCGGTGGCTCTCGTCGGCCCCCAGGACCGCCGCGGCGGCGTTGTCGGGCGGCACCAGTCCGGCCAGCAGAGCGTTGCCCCAGGCGGCCAGCCGCCCCGAACGGGGCTCTTCGTACGGATTGTCGGCAGGTGTGGCGAGCATCCGGCCAGCCTACGGAATCGGCGGACACCCGGGTGGCGTAGGTTTGCCCATGCGCGTGCGGCGCACCCATTCCCGTGCCCACCGGCCGCCGGGACGGGACGCCGCTCGCACCGACGGCCGTATATCTGTTTTTGGGGAAGGCATAGGCATGAGCGACGTGCTGGAGCTGGTGGACGTTTCCGTGGTCCGGGAGGGGCGCGCGCTGGTCGACCAGGTCTCGTGGTCCATCTCCGAGGGCGAGCGCTGGGTCATCCTCGGCCCGAACGGCGCCGGCAAGACCACCCTGCTGCAGATCGCCTCCTCGTACCTGTTCCCGACCTCCGGCAAGGTCAGCGTCCTCGGCGAGAAGCTCGGCGAGATCGACGTCTTCGAGCTCCGCTCGCGGATCGGCCTGGCCGGCGCGGCCATGTTCGACAAGCTGCCCGCCGAGCAGACCGTGCTGCAGACGGTGCTCACCGCCGCGTACGGCATGACCGTCACCTGGCAGGAGTCCTACGAGCAGTTCGACGAGTCCCGCGCGCTCGCCCTGCTCGACCGCCTCGGCATGGCCGGCATGACCGACCGCCGCTTCGGCACCCTCTCCGAGGGCGAGCGCAAGCGCACCCTGATCGCCCGCGCCCTGATGACCGACCCCGAGCTGCTGCTGCTCGACGAGCCCGCCGCCGGGCTGGACCTCGGCGGCCGCGAGGACCTCGTCCGCCGCCTCGGCGCCCTGGCCCAGGACGAGTTCGCGCCGGCCATGGCGATGGTCACCCACCACGTCGAGGAGATCGCCCCCGGCTTCACCCACGTCCTGATGATCCGCCAGGGCAAGGTGCTCACCGCCGGACCGATCGACACCGAGCTCACCGCCCGCAACCTCTCCAAGTGCTTCGGCCTCCCGCTGACCCTGGAGCGCCACGGCGACCGCTGGTCCGCCCAGGGCCTGCCGCTCGGCTGAACCGCCCCGGTCGGCGCCGGTCGGCGCCGACCCGGGCGGGTCCTTCCGCGGCCCGACCGGGCCCCGGCCGGACGCCACTGAACTCCGCTGAACTCGGCCGAACCGGAACCGGTCGCACGTGCGACCGGTTTCCGCCCCTCCACCTGCGGGAACTGACCGCGTCATAGGCCCTTCCCTCCCTAGGATGGACACGTGGACAGCTGGATCTGGTGGCTCCTGGTCGCCGTCGGCCTCGGCATACCGTTGGTGATCACCACGATGCCGGAGCTCGCGATGTTCGCCGTCGGCGCGCTCTTCGCGGCCGGCGTCGCCGGTCTGGGCGCCGACGTGGTGTGGCAGGTGCTGACCTTCGTCGCGGTCTCGGTCGCGCAACTGGTCGTCGTCCGCCCGATCGCCTACCGGGCACTGCGGAAGGGCCCGCAGATCAGAATGGGCATCGAGGCGCTCAAGGGCGCCACCGCGGTCGTCGCGGAGAAAGTCGACGGGGAGGGCGGTCGGATCAAGCTCAACGGTGAGATCTGGTCGGCCCGCGCGCTCCACCCCGAGCAGGTGTACCAGCCGGGTGAGCAGGTCGACGTCGTCGAAATCCAGGGCGCGACCGCCCTGGTCGTCTAGGGGAGAGTCCGTGGAACCCGTCCTTATCGTCCTGGTCGTCCTGGTCGTGGTGGCCTTCATCGCGCTGATCAAGACGATTCAGGTCATCCCGCAGGCCAGCGCCGCGATCGTGGAGCGCTTCGGCCGCTACACCCGGACGCTCAACGCCGGCCTGAACATCGTGGTCCCGTTCATCGACCGGGTCCGCAACCGGATCGACCTGCGCGAGCAGGTCGTGCCGTTCCCGCCGCAGCCGGTGATCACCCAGGACAACCTGGTGGTCAACATCGACACGGTGATCTACTACCAGGTCACCGACGCGCGGGCGGCCACCTACGAGGTCGCCAGCTACATCCAGGCGATCGAGCAGCTCACCGTCACCACGCTGCGCAACATCATCGGCTCGATGGACCTCGAGTCGACCCTGACCTCGCGCGAGGTCATCAACGCCGGCCTGCGCGGCGTCCTGGACGAGGCCACCGGCAAGTGGGGCATCCGGGTCAACCGGGTCGAGCTGAAGGCCATCGAGCCGCCGACCTCGATCCAGGACTCGATGGAGAAGCAGATGCGCGCCGAGCGGGACAAGCGCGCCGCGATCCTCACCGCCGAGGGCAACCGGCAGTCCCAGATCCTGCGCGCCGAGGGCGAGAAGCAGGCCGAGGTCCTCAAGGCCGAGGGTGAGGCCCAGGCCGCCGTGCTCCGCGCCGACGGTGAGGCCGCCGCCATCCGGACCGTCTTCGAGGCGATCCACGAGGGCGACGCGGACCAGAAGCTGCTGGCCTACCAGTACCTGCAGACCCTGCCCGAGCTGGCCAAGGGCGACTCCAACAAGCTCTGGATCATCCCGAGCGAGGTCGGCGACGCGCTCAAGGGCCTGGGCGGCGCCTTCACCGGTCTGACCGGCGGCGCCAACGGCAGCGCGATGGCCGCCCCCACCGCGGCCCCGGCCGCCCCGCCCGCCGCCACCCAGGTGCCGATCGACCCGGCCGCCGGCCCGCGCCCGCTGGACACCGACACCAAGGGTTCCGCCCGCCCCCGGATCGACCCGCTCCGGGAGTACCGCAAGAACGACCCCGAGCAGTAACCCGCGCGTTCGTCCACCGAGGGCCCGCCTCCCGTACCGCACGGGGGCGGGCCTTCGGGTCTGTTCGCGCCCGGTGTGTCCTACGTCCCGAATCCTGGGCGAGGCTGGTACCGGCGCCCGTCCGTCCGGCATGATCACGGCGGCAGGACCCCAACGGGAGGTGGCTCATGACGGTCTGGGAGGCGATCGCCGTCCTGGTGGCGGGCGTCGGCGCGGGGATGATCAATGTGATCGTCGGCTCCGGCACCCTCATCACGTTCCCGGTGCTGCTCGCCGTCGGACTCCCGCCGGTCACCGCCAACGTCTCCAACTCCTTCGGCCTGGTGCCCGGTTCGGCCAGCGGCGTGCTCGGCTACCGGCGCGAGCTGGTCGGCCAGGGCGCGCGGCTCGCCCGCTTCGGCACCGCCTCCCTGCTCGGCGGCGTCCTCGGCGCCTACCTGCTGATCGAGCTGCCCAGCGCCGCCTTCGACGCGATCGTCCCGGTGCTGATCCTGCTCGCCCTGGTCCTCGTGGTGCTGCAGCCCCGGGTCGCCAGGGCGGTCGCGGCCCGCCGCCGCCCCGACGGCGACCCGCACGGCGGCCCGCTGCTGCTCGTCGGCATCTTCCTCACCGGCGTCTACGGCGGCTACTTCGGCGCGGCGCAGGGCGTGCTGCTGCTGGCCCTGATGGGCATGATGCTCCAGGAGGACCTGCAGCGGATCAACGGGGTGAAGAACGCCCTCGCGATGATCGTCAACGGGGTCGCGGCACTGTTCTTCCTCTTCACCTCGACCGTGAACTGGACCGCCGCCGGACTGATCGCGGTCGGCTCGCTGGTCGGCGGCATGGTCGGCGCCAAGGTGGGCCGCCGCCTCCCGCCGCAGGCGCTGCGCGCCGTCATCGTCGTCGTCGGCCTGGCGGCGATCGTCAAGCTGCTCGCCACCTGATCCGGAGGGACCCCGGCATGGCCCTGGAAATGCGCCCGATCTGCGAGCGCTGCGAGGTGTCGCTGACCCCGGACGGCCCGGCCTCTATATGTTCCTACGAGTGCACGTTCTGCGGGCCGTGCACCGAGGAGATGGCCGGCGCCTGCCCGAACTGCGGCGGCGAGCTGGTCGCCCGTCCCCGACGGACGGGCTGACGACCGACCGGCCCCCGGCGACAGGACAGGAGAGCCGATGAGCCGCGAACGGCTGACCGAGGACGCGATCACCGCCGGACTGGCAGGCCTGCCGCACTGGACCCGCGAGGGCGACAGCATCGTCCGGACCGCCGACGCCCCCGACTTCCCGGCCGGGATCCGGGTCGTGGCGGCGGTGGCCGAGACGGCCGAGGCGATGGACCACCACCCGGACATCGACATCCGCTGGCGCACCCTGCGCTTCGTCCTCTCCACCCACAGCGCGGGGGGTCTCACCGCCCTCGACCTCGACCTCGCCGCCCGGATCGACGCCGCGCTCGCCGCCGAGTCCGCCCGGTAGGTCGGAATCACGGTGCGGTCGGGCCCCGTCCGACCGCACCGGAACCGTCCGCTCCGCCCCGCTCCGGGGCCGTGAGATGCTGACTGCCGCATCGCAGGCGGTCGGGAGGGACGGAACGGATGGCTCAGGATCCCCTCGGCGACGGCCACCCGCAGCAGTGGTACCCGCAGCAGGCGTCCCAGGAGTGGCCCGCCGGACACCCGGAGCACCCGGAGCACCTGGAGCCCGCCGAGTACCCGGCGCAGCAGGCGTGGCCGGGGGAGTACGGGCAGCAGGCCTACGGAACGCAGGCCTACGGGCAACAGGGGTACGTGGAGCAGGGGTACGGACAGCAGGGCTACGCCGCCCACGACCCCCACACCCCCCAGGCCGGGTACGGCCACATCCCTCAGCAGCCCTGGCCCCACGGGGCCGTCGACGCACCGGACCAGCAGCAGTACGCGCCCTACGTCGTCGTCCCGCAGCAGCCGAGCGGCGGGGAGCTGTACGCCCCCGCCGGGGCCGAGTACTCCGCCGACGGCTATCTGCGACTGGAGCCGGAAGCCGAGCCGGAGCCCGTCACCGAACCCGAGCCGAGGCCGGAGCCGGAACCCGAGGCCGAGCGCGTGGCACCCTCCTCGCGGCGGGCGGACCGCACCGCGGGCCGGACCGGTCTCGCCGCCAGGGCCAGGGCCGCCGCGGACGCCGTCGTCTCCGCCGAGCACACCCCCGGCCGCCGGGCGCTGCTGGTGCGCACCGGCGCGGGCGTCGCCGCGCTCGGCGTCCTGGTCGCGGCCGGCCTCGTGGTCGGCCTGGAGGGCGGCGGCTCCGCCGACAACGCCGGCGGCGGCGAGCCGGGCTTCACCGTCGCGCACACCCGCACCTGGGCCGCCGGTGCCACCACCCCGACCGGCGGTGACGACACCCTGGTCGGCAGCTGGCTGCTGGCCGGCGCCGTGGTCCGCGCCGACGCCACCGGCGTTCGCGCCTACGACCTCACGGACGGCCGTCAGACCTGGTCGATGGAGCCGCCCGCCGCCGGCGCCGTGCCCTGCGGCCTCTCCCCGACCGTCAACCTGACCGGCCTCGGCGCCGCACTGTTCCGGCCCCGGGCCGACCCCAAGAGCCCGTGCTCCCTGGTCGCGGCCGTCGACAGCGGCACCGGCCGGACGGCCTGGACCAAGTCGCTCTCCGACGCCAAGGGCGCCTACGGCGCGAGCGTCGGGGTCACCGACGACAAGGTGATAGCGGTAGGCGACAGCCATGCCGTCGCCTGGGAGGCCACCGGCGGCAACGACCTCTGGCAGTACACCGGGCAGGGGAAGTTCTGCACCCTCTCCGGCGGGGCGTCCGGCGGCACCGTCCTGGTCGCCAGCTCCTGCGCCGACTCCACCCCCGTGGACCAGGCCGTCGCGCTGAACGCCGTCGACGGCAAGGTCACCTGGTCGCGCCCCCTGAACAACCGGCCGAAGACGGCGACGGTGCTCTCCGTGGAACCTCCGGTCGTCCTCACCACCGGCGAGAAGCCCGAGGACGACCGGGTCCTCGCCTGGGGCGCCAACGGCGACCCGGCCACCGAGATCCCGGTCGCCGGCTCCGGAGGGCGGCTCGACGTCGCCCACGGGATGTTCTCGGCCACTCCCGGGGCGTTCTTCCAGGACCGCACGATGATCACCACGGTCGCCCCGGCGAACGCCGCCGGCGGCTCCGTCGCGGTGGTCGGCTACGACCTCGACAGCGGCAAGCAGCGCTGGCGGACCACCGCGCGGGAGAAGGGCGCGGCCCGTGCGGTCGCGGTGGACCGCGGCGCGCTGGTGCTCGCGGTCGACGAGCGCCTCGACCAGCCGGCCCACCTCAGCCGCTTCGCCCTGGCCGACGGGCGCCAGACGGTCGGCGGCAACTTCCCGCCCGGCACCGGCTCGCTGCTGGTCTCCGGACGGGTGCTGCTCGGCGGCGGCCGGGTCGTCGCCGTCCCCGAGCACTCGACCAACTTCGGCACCGCGACCGGTTACCGGGCCCAGGAGTAGGGCCTGCCTGCGGCTTGCCCCTGCCCGGCCGCGCACCGACTTCCCCCCGTCGATGCGCGGCCGAGCCTCCCCCGGGTCCCCCCTGGTTCCCCTGGTCCCCCTGGTCCCTCTGGTCCGGATGCCGCCTCAGGCGGCGGCCGACGCGGCCGACGCGACCACCTGGGCCGGCAGCCAGGCGGCCAGCTCCCGGACGTCCGCGCCGCGCAGGCCCAGCGCCATCATCAGGGTGGCCTGCGGCGTCGGCACGAACGGCCGGCGGAGCAGCTTCATCCCCGCCTGCTCCGGCGTCCGGTCGGCCTTGCGCTGGTTGTCCTCGGAACAGGCGGCCACCGTGTTCATCCAGGTGTCCGTACCCCCGCGCGACCTGGGCTGCAGGTGGTCCACCGTGGTGGCCCGCCGCCCGCAGTAGGCGCACAGGTGCTGGTCCCGGACGAGCACCCCGCGGCGTGACCACGGAGCCTGTTGTCGGAACGGCACCCGGACGTATCGCTGGAGTCTGATCACCCGCGGCACCGGTACGGTCACCCCCGTCCCGCGCACGGTGCGCAGTGGGTGGGCCTGCTCGACCACGGCCTTGTCCTGGAGTACCAGGACCACGGCACGCTGGAGCGACACCGTCGTCAGCGGCTCGTAGCTTGCGTTCAGAACCAGCGTGCTGCGCACCTCGGCCACCCTTCCGCGGGCGTGCCACGGCGGCACGACCGTCTCCACACACGTCACTGCCGCCGCGCGGCGGTGGGACCACTCTGAAGGGGCACGGGGCCGTCGAACAACGGAATTTCCGGTGTCGCCGAGGGGCACGGCCGCGACGGGACGCACGGGAACCGGATCCGGCCGGAATCGGACCCTCCCGGATTCCGCCCCGCCCGGCGCGTCCATGCCAGTCCGGAGAAAACTCGTTGGCCGGGACCGCGTAGGCTCTACAAAGCTGGAGTCGTCCCGCACCCGGGCCCGGAAAGAACCGGGCCCGCACCGGGCGGGCGCCCGATCGAAGGAGAAGCGTGACCGTGACGGACATCGTCGACGAGCTGCGGTGGCGTGGGCTGATCGCCCTGTCCACCGACGAGGACGCACTGCGCAAGGCGTTCGCGGACGGCCCGGTCACGTTCTATTGCGGCTTCGACCCGACGGCGCCCAGCCTGCACCTCGGCAACCTGGTCCAGATCCTCACCATGCGCCGGATCCAGCAGGCGGGGAACCTCCCGCTCGGCCTGGTCGGCGGCGCCACCGGTCTGATCGGCGACCCGAAGCCCACCGCCGAGCGCGTGCTCAACGACCCCGAGACGGTGGCCGGCTGGGTCGAGCGCCTGCGCGGCCAGATCTCGCGGTTCCTCGACTTCGAGGGCCCGTACGCGGCGCGCATGGTCAACAACCTGGACTGGACCTCCGGGATGTCCGCGATCAGCCTGCTGCGCGACGTGGGCAAGTACTTCCGCGTCAACAACATGATCGCCAAGGAGGCCGTCGCCCGACGGCTGAACTCCGACGCGGGCATCAGCTACACCGAGTTCAGCTACCAGATCCTCCAGGGCATGGACTACCTGGAGCTGAACCGCCGCTACGGCTGCGCGCTGCAGACCGGCGGCAGCGACCAGTGGGGCAACCTCACGGCCGGCACGGACCTGATCCGCAAGGCCGACGGCAAGTCCGTGCACGCGCTGGCCACGCCGCTGATCGTCAAGGCGGACGGCACCAAGTTCGGCAAGACGGAGTCCGGCACGGTCTGGCTCGACCCCGAGCTGACCACCCCGTACGCCTTCTACCAGTTCTGGCTGAACGCGGACGACCGGGACGTTCCCAACTTCCTGCGGATCTTCAGCTTCCGCTCGCAGGCGGAGGTCGAGGAGCTGGAGCGCGAGACCACCGAGCGCCCGGCCGCCCGCCTCGCCCAGCGCGCGCTGGCCGAGGAACTGACCACCCTGGTGCACGGCGCCGAGCAGTACGAGCGCGCGGTCGCCGCGTCCAAGGCGCTGTTCGGCCAGGGCGACCTCGCCGATCTGGAGGCCCCGACCCTGGCGGCGGCACTGGCCGAGGTCCCCAAGGCCGAGGTCATCGAGCTCCAGCCGATCGTCGACCTGCTGGTCGCCGTCGGTCTCTCCCCGAGCCGTTCGGCCGCGCGCCGGACGATCAAGGAGGGTGGCGCCTACCTCAACAACGTCAAGGTGACGGACGAGGAGGCGGTGCCGGCCGAGGCCGATCTGCTGCACGGCCGCTGGCTGGTCCTGCGTCGCGGCAAGCGGAACCTGGCCGCCGCCGAGTTGATCAAGTGACCGAAACCCGACGCCGCTGACCTGCGGCTTCGACTCTCAGGGGCGGGATCCAGCCGGATCCCGCCCCTGATGTTTGACGGTGTCCTCCAGGTGGACTAGTGTTGAACGAGTCGCTGAAACGGCCATCCCATCGAGTGCTTGACGCTCGGAGCATGAATTTCGAGTAACTCTCGGAATGCGCTAATGTGGAGGACGTCGCAAGAAAGCGACCCCGGCCAGTTCGGGAAATCCGATGAATGAAACTCCGGAAAACGGAGCGGAAAACATCTGATAAGCTGGAAACACGAAAGAACGAAGCGCCCGGAGGGCCGGTGTGAAAGCCGCCTGAAGGAAGTGTCCGTTCCTTGAGAACTCAA
>NZ_JODS01000046.1 GCF_000718025.1 Kitasatospora purpeofusca | reverse complement strand
GGGTGGTGGCGGTGTCGTCGGCGGGGGTGGGTCGGGAGCCGTCGGGGCGAGCGGCCGTCCGTTGGGCGGGCGTCGACCGGGCGGCGGGCGGCAGGGGCGGCGGAACGGTCCCCGGAGCGAACTGGTCGACCACGACGGTGCCGCCCCGGCCCAGGCCCGCGATCCGCCCCTCCTCGGCGAGGCGGCGGTAGGCGTCGGTCACCACGCCGCGCGAGACCCGCAGGTCGGCGGCGAGCACCCGGGTGGCGGGCAGCCGGCTGCCGACGGGGAGCCGGCCGTCACCGATCGCCTCCCGGAGCCGCCGCGCCAGCCAGTCCGCGAGTCCACCGGCGGGCGCCTGCCCGGGGTCGAGCTGGAGGAAGTCCGCACCCGCCGCTATGGACCTGTCGATCGAATGATCATTGGACCTGTGCACCGGTCCATTGTGCCGGGAGGGTGAAGGCATGACGACCACCACCGCCCCGACCGCCACCGCCACTTCCCCCTCGGACGCTGCCCCCTCGGACGCTGCCCCCTCGGACGCTTCGCCCGCGGCTGCTTCCCCGTCGCGCCCCGACCAGGCCTATGTGCACGGCTACTCCCCCGCCGAGGCCCGCCGCCTGGGCGACCAGGCCGACACCCTCGCCGGACTGCTGCACGCCGGAACGGTGTACCCGCCCGGCAGCCGGGTCCTGGAGGCCGGCTGCGGGGTCGGCGCCCAGACGGTGCACCTGCTGGAGGCCAGCCCGGGCCTGCTGCTGACGGCCACCGACATCTCGGCCGACTCGCTGGCCCGGGCCCGGGCCCGGGTCGCGGAACAGTTGCCGGAGGCCCAGGTCTCCTGGCACCACGGTGATCTGCACCGGCTCCCCTTCCCCGACGGTTCCTTCGACCACCTCTTCGTCTGCTTCGTACTGGAACACCTCGCCGACCCGGCGGCGGCGCTGACGGCACTGCGCCGGGTGCTGCGCCCGGGCGGCACCATCACGGTGATCGAGGGCGACCACGGCTCGGCGTTCTTCCACCCCCGCGGCGAGGCCGCGCAGCGGGTCGTCGGCCACCTGGTCCGGCTCCAGGCGGACGGCGGCGGGGACAGCCTGGTCGGGCGGCGGCTGTACCCGCTGCTCGCCGGGGCCGGGTTCCGCGACGTCTCGGTCGCGCCGCGCACGGTGTACGCGGACGGCGGCCGGCCCGACCTGGCCGAGGGGTTCACCCGGCGCACCTTCGTCGCGATGGTCGAGGCGGTCCGCGCCGACGCGCTCGCGGCCGGCCTCGACACGGCCGAGGACTTCGACCGCGGCGTCGCCGAGCTACGCCGCACGGCCGAGCCGGACGGGTCGTTCCACTACACCTTCTTCAAGGCGGTGGCGGTCAACCCGTGACCGGCCGTCGGCGGTGCGGCGCGGTCACTCCGGGTCGTCCCCGAGGGTGCCGAGGAGCGTCCGCAGGGCGGCCACGAAGGCGGCGGTCCTCGGCTCGTCGAGGTCGCCCAGGATGCGGCGCTCGGTCGCCAGGTGGTCCGGCAGGGCCCGGTCGATCAGGGCGTAGCCCTCCTCGGTCAGCTCGACCTCGCGGCTCCGGCGGTCGGAGCCGCTCGGGGTGCGGGTGACCAGGCCGCGCGCCTCCAGCCGGTCGAGGCGCTGGCTGATCGCCCCGGAGGTGACCATCGCGCACTGCATCAGCATGGTCGGTGTGAGCCGGTACGGCGGGCCGCTGCGGCGCAGGGTGGCGAGCACGTCGAAGGAGGCGAAGTCGAGGTCGTGCCGGGCGAAGGTCTCCTTCAGCTCGGCGTCGACCAGTCGGGACAACCGCTTGAGGCGGCCGATCACCTCCATCGGCGAGACATCCAGGTCGGGGCGCTCGGCACCCCACTGCTGCACGATCCGGTCCACATGATCCACGCGCTCTGCCATACCTCCAGCCTAAACGATGCCTTAGCGGTGAGATACCTCACAGCACCCGCCCCTCTGCCGGACCTTGCGGAGATTCCTTAGCGCTGAGATATATTGGCTTAGTGCTAAGGAATCGACTCGCCATCGTGCTGCTGACCGCCCTGGCCCCCGCCATCTGGGGCTCCACCTACCTCGTCACCACCGAACTGCTGCCGCCGGGACGCCCGCTGCTCGCCGGCGTGCTCCGCGCCCTGCCCGCCGGACTGCTGCTGATCGCCCTCACCCGCCGCCTGCCGACCGGCAGTTGGTGGTGGCGCTCGCTCGTCCTCGGCGCCCTGAACATCGGTGCCTTCTTCGCCCTCCTCTTCGTCGCCGCGTACCGCCTCCCCGGCGGGGTCGCCGCCACCGTCGGCGCCGTACAACCACTGATCGCCGCCGGCCTCTCGGCCGCCCTGCTCGGCGACCGGCTCTCCCCTCGCACCCTCCTCTCCGGCATAGCCGGGGTGGCCGGCGTCAGCCTGCTGGTCCTGCGGGCCGGCGCCCAGTTGGACGCCCTCGGCATCGTGGCCGCACTGGGCGGCGCGGTGGTCATGGCGACCGGCGTCGTCCTCTCCAAGCGCTGGACCTCCCCGGCGCCGCTGCTCGCCACCACCGGCTGGCAGCTCACCGCCGGCGGCCTGCTGCTGCTCCCGGTCGCCTTCCTGGTCGAGGGACCGCCCCCGTCCCACCTCACCGGTGCCAACCTGCTCGGCTACGGCTACCTGAGCCTCATCGGCGCGGCCGTCGCCTACGCGCTCTGGTTCCGCGGCATCCGCGCCCTCCCTCCGACCTCGGTCACCTTCCTCGGGCTGCTCAGCCCCGTCGTCGCCACCGCGCTCGGCTGGCTCGTCCTCGGCCAGGACCTCTCGCCCGTCCAGGCCCTCGGCGCGCTGATCGTGCTCGGCTCCCTCGTCGCCGCCCAGACCCAGCGCCCGCGCACCCCGTCGGGGACGGTGACCGGCCCGCCCGTCGGCGTACCCTCCGACCACAGCGGTCGACCGACCAACGACCGCACCCGCCAGTCCGCCTGACCGAGCGGCCGCCCCACCTCCTTCCCTTCGTTTCCGATCCGTCCGACCCGCCTCAAGGAGAACCACCCATGAACATCACCGTCTTCGGCGCCACCGGCAACGTCGGCAGCCGGGTCGTGGCCGAGGCCGTCGCCCGCGGCCACCAGGTCACCGCCGTGCTGCGCGACCCCCACCGCCCGCACCCGTTCCCCGCCACCGTCCGGATCGCCACCGGGGACGCCCGCGACCCCGAGGACGTCCGCCGCCTCGCCGCCGGCCAGGACCTGCTGGTCACGGCCACCCGCCCGGCCCCCGGGCGGGAGGACGAACTGGCCGTCGCCACCAAGGGTCTGCTCGCCGGACTGGCCGGCACCGGCGTCCGACTGCTGGTCGTCGGCGGCGCCGGAAGTCTCACCCTGCCCGGCGGCGACGGCGTCACCCTCGCCGACTCCCCGGACTTCCCCGCAGGCCTGCTGCCCATCGCCAACGCCTGCGGCGAGCAGTTCTCCCTCTACCTCGCCGAGACCGAGGTCGACTGGACCTACCTCAGCCCCTCCGCCCTCCTCGCACCGGGCGAGCGCACCGGACTCTTCCGGCTCGGCCGCGACGAACTCCTCGTCGCCGCCGACGGCAGCTCGACCATCTCCATGGAGGACCTCGCCGTCGCCCTCCTCGACGAGGCCGAGCGGCCCGCCCACCGCCGCACCCGCTTCACCGCCGGCTACTGAGTGCCGCCCACCGGCATCACTCCCCCGCCCTCTCCGCCCGAAACGCCCCATCACCGACACGATGGGGTGTTTCGGGCGGAGAGGCATGACGCCGCGTCAACTGCTCGACAGCGCAGTAGATCAGGAGAGTGCGGGGCTGCACTGGGCAACCGGGTCGGGGTGGTGCAAGCACCACCGGAAAGACGGGTGCACGCCTGATCGACCACGATCGATCCGACCGTCAGGATCGTGCCATGACCACACGAGACCTGAACCGAACCACCAGCACCCCCACCACCGGCACCTCCACCCGCCGGACCAATCGCACCCGCCGCACCACGTTCGGCCGGCGCACCGCCGCACTGCTCGCCCTCCTCACCCTCGCCTCCGCGACCGGCACCACCGGCGCCCTTGCGGCGCCCACCGGGGCGGCCGCCCCGGCCGTCCCCGCCCGCTACACCCACCAGCAACTCACCTGGCAGACCTGTGCGGAGGAGGCCACGTTGGAGTGCGCCACCATGACCGCGCCCAGGGACTGGCACCATCCGGGCCGCGGACCGGACATCACCGTCGCGGTCTCCCGGCACCGCGCGACCGATCCGGCCCGGCGGATCGGCACCCTGCTCACGGCCGCGGGCGGCCCCGGCGGCCAGGGACTGCTCCGCCCGGCGGACCACGCGCGCAACGCGCCCGCCCTCGGCGCCTCCTACGACATCATCGGCTTCGACCAGCGCGGCGTCGGCCACAGCACCCGGGCCGTCTGCCAAACCCCCGAGGAGTTCCGCTCCTTCTTCTCCGGGGACTTCCGGGACGACACGCCGGCCGGCCGCGCCCGCGTGATCGCCAACTCGGCTGCCCTCGCCGCCGGCTGCGAGCAGCGCAGCGGCGGCCTGCTGCCCTTCCTGACCACCGAGCAGACCGCCCGGGACATCGACCTGCTGCGCGCCCTCCTCGGCGAGCGCCGGATCAGCTACTACGGACCGTCCTACGCCACGATGATCGGCGCCTACTACGCCACGCTCTTCCCGCACCGGATCGAGCGGATGGTGCTGGACAGCAACATCGGCTTCGACGGCACCTGGGAGAGGTTCCAGCTGGGCCAGCCGATGAGCTTCCAGCGGCGCTTCGAGGAGGACTTCCTGCCGTGGCTCGCCGCCCGCGACGCCACCTACCACTACGGCACGACCCCCGCCGAGGCGAAGGCCCGCTGGGAGGCCCGCCGCGCCGCGCTGCGCGAGCACCCGATCGTCGACGGGCAGCTCACCCTCGGCCCGAACCAGTTGGACAACGGCACCATCCAGGGCATCTACCGCGAGAACAACGGCTTCACCCTGCTGGCCACCGCGCTGACCGCACTCGACGACTGGCCGGCCGCCGACCCGGCCGCCCGCACCACCGCCCGGCGGGTCTTCGGCGACTACCTCAGCCCGGAGTTCCTGGCCGAGTTCTTCGCCGTCACCTGCGGCGACACCCCCTGGACCCGCGACCTCTCCCTCTGGGCCGCCCGGGGCGCCGAGAACGCTGCCCGCTGGCCGCTGGTCGGGGCCCGCACCCTCGCCTTCGCCGCCGTCTGCGCCTCCTGGCCGACCCCGACCGCACCCCGAGTCCACGTCACCGGCGCGGGACTGCCCCCCACCCTGATGCTCAACTCGGTGTACGACCCCTCGACGTACTACGAAGCCGCCCTCTCCGCCCACCGAGCCCTGCGCGGCTCCCGCCTGGTGACCGTCACCGACAACGGCGACCACGGCCAGTACCCCGGCCCCAACCTCTGCGTTCGCAACGCCGTCGAGTCCTACCTCCTGACCGGCGCGACCCCCGCCGACGACCTCACCTGCCCCTCCCCCACCACATCCTGACGCTCTCCCGACTCTTCCCCCGACCCGCTGCTAGTTTGTACCGGCATCACCAACTGCTCTGATCGAAAAGGTACTTGTCCATCGTCCAAGGGGGGCTTGGAAAGATGCCACGACGTCCACTGTCCGTACTCCTCGCGGCTGTGCTCGCACTGCTCGGCACGGCGGCACTCGCTCCGGCCGCGGCCTCGGCCGCGCCCGCCACCGCACCCGCACCCGCACCCGCACCCGCACCCGCACCCGCACCCGCACCGACGAACAACCTCGACCCCGCGACCAATCCCACCCTCGCAGCCGGCTGGACCGGCTGGCAGGACCTCGGTGGCTACGCACTCAGCGCCCCGACCGTGTCGTCCTGGGCCACCGGCCGGCTCGACCTGTTCGTCGTCGGCGGGGACAACGGCCTCTGGCACCGCTGGTACGACAACGGCACCTGGAACGCCTGGGAACCGCTCGGCGGCAACCTGACCGGCAACGTGTCCGCCGTCTCCTGGGGGCCCGGCCGCATCGACGTCGTCGGTGCCGATGCCAGCAGCTTCCACCTGGTTCACCGCTGGTACGACAACGGCACCTGGTACGCCTGGGAGGACCTCAGCGAAGGCCTGACGACGGTGAACCCGGCCGTCTCCTCCCAGGGCCTCGGCAAGCTCGACCTCTTCATCACCAATGGCGGGTCGCTGCTCCACCGCTCGTACAGCAACGGCGCCTGGACGCAGTGGGGAAGCATCGGCACCGAGGCCGTCAGCTCCCCGGCCGCTGTCTCCTGGGGTCCCGGCCGCATCGACCTCGTCGGCCGCGCCACCGACGGCCGACTGCGCCACAACTGGTACAGCAACGGGGCCTGGGCCGGTTGGGAGACCCTCGCCGCGCGGACCGACGGCAGGCCGGCGATCTCCTCCCGGGGAATCGGGCGCCTGGACGTCTTCGCCCCGATCGCCGACAACCACATCTGGCAGCTCTCCTACGACTCCACCGGCTGGGACCAGTGGGACGACCTCGGGGGCGTCGGCATTCCGACCGTGGGTGCCGTCTCCTGGGGGCCGAACCGGATCGACCTGTTCACCTTCGGCAAGCAGCAGCAGATCGAGCACGGATGGTACAGCTGACCGCCCTGCGCGTCCCGGCCCCGCCGGCGGGGAACCGCTGACGGCGACCCCGGTCACCGGCAGCCCGACCGTGACCCGACCCTGACCCGACCCAGATCGCGACCGCCGTCGCCGGGTCTCCCCCCGGAGGACCCGGCGACGGTGCAAACGGCGGGTGCGGGTGGGCGGCCCGCCGATTCAGAGGCTCAGAAGGTCAGGAGGTGAGGGAGCCGGAGTGGCTCGGAGGTCGGGGACTCAGGGGCGGTCCAGGGTGATGGAGTTGATCGGGCCGAGGTCGGCGTAGACGCCGGCCTGGGCGGCGATGTCGTAGCCGCAGCCGCCACCGTTGTAGCCGGTGCACAGGTGGGCGTGGGCCCCGCCGGACTGGTTGTTGAGCACCCAGTGCCAGCCGTACTGGTTGCGGAGGTTGTGGGGACCGTAGCTGTAGAAGACATCGGTCGGCGGCCGGCTGGTGTCGGAGTCCTGGGGGTAGATGCAGACCGCCCCGTACGGACACCCGTCCCAGGAGCCGTCGGCCGCCTGGGCGCCGGAGCTCCCCATCGTGGTGACGGCGGCCGCCGCGAGGGCGAGCGCGGCGAAGGTGTGCATGATCTTGCGCATAGCGGTTCTCTTCCAGTTGCCGGTCCGGCCCGGATTCGGCCGGTGTTCAGCAGCGTAGGAAGCCACCGCTCGCAGCGGTCCCTGACAGATGACAGGGTGGCGCGAGGCCGGGCCGCACGGCCCGGAGCACGGATCAGCTCGGCGTCGCGAAGGTGTCGCAGCGGGCCGGGTCGCCGGAGCGGTAGCCGGCGGTGAACCAGGCCTTGCGCTGGTCCGAGGAGCCGTGGGTCCAGGTGTCCGGGTCGATCCGGCCGGTCGACTGCTTCTGGATCCGGTCGTCACCGACGGCCGCCGCCGCGTCCAGGCCCTGGGCGATGTCCTGGTCGGTCAGGGTGCGGATCAGCGGCCGCCCGGTGGAGGCCTGCGGGGTGGTGGTGGCGTGGTGCGCCCAGACTCCGGCGTAGCAGTCCGCCTGGAGTTCGAGCTTCACCGAGGCGCTGTTGGCGCCCTGCCGGTCGCGGCCGACCTTCTGCATGGTGCCGGTCAGGTTCTGGATGTGGTGCCCGTACTCGTGCGCGACGACGTAGGCCTCGGCGAACGGGCCGCCGGAGGCCCCGAAGCGGGTGGCCAGCTCGTCGAAGAAACCGAGGTCGAAGTAGGCCCGCCGGTCGGCCGGGCAGTAGAACGGGCCCACCGCCGAGCTTGCCGCGCCGCAGCCGGTGGACACCCGCCCGGTGAACAGGACCGTCTCGGCGGGACGGTAGGCCACGCCGGACCGGGGCAGCTGGCCGCCCCAGTAGTCCTGGAGGCTGTTGGTGACGGCGACGATCCGGCAGTCCTGACGGCTGTTGGCGTCGGCACCGGTCCGGCAGACCTGCTGGACCTCGCCCGCCGTGGTGCCCCGGCCGGACCCGGCACCCGCGTCTCCCCCGCTGTCGGAGAGCCCGAGGACGCTCGGGTCGACGCCGAAGAGCACCGCGATCAGGACGGCGATCAGACCGGCCGCACCGCCCCCGACGGCGACCTTCCCGCCGGGGATGCGGCGCCGGTCGTCGACCTGCGAGGTGTCGAGGTCGCCCTGGTCGTCGAACTGCATGCCTGCCGTCCCTCGTGGTGCCGACGACGCCCCACGACGCCGCGCGGCCGACCCCGGCCGCCCGGCCACGCTAACCGCTCGACCTGCCGGCGCAGAGGAAGGACGCGCAGGTCAGAGGTGGTTCTCGTCCTCCCCGGGTGGAGAGCCGCCGAACGGACCGGCCCGCCCCGCTCTGCCGCCCGCACCCGGCCACCACCACCCGCCCGCCACCGCGCCGAACCTGCCGCCGGCGGTGCCGCCGGACCCACCCGGAGGCAGGTCCGGCGGCCGGCCCGCCTACCGGGCGGCGACCGGTGCCGGGGCGTACCCGGCCGGCCGGGTGGTGAACGTGCCCCGGCCCTGGGTGCGGCTGCGCAGGGCGGTCGCGTAGCCGAACAGCTCGGCCAGCGGCACGACCGCCGTCACCGCCGCCGTGGCACCGTGCGGGTCCGAGCCCTGGACCCGGCCGCGGCGGGCGGCGAGGTCACCGAGCACCCCGCCCACCGCCTCCTGCGGCAAGGTCACCGTCACCTCGACGACCGGTTCCAGCAGCACCATCCGGCAGGCCCGCATCGCGTCCCGAAGCGCCGTCCGCCCGGCGGTGCGGAAGGCGAGGTCCGAGGAGTCCTTGCTGTGGGTGGCCCCGTCGGTCAGGGTGACCCGCAGGCCGGTGACCGGGTGGCCGCCCAGCGGGCCCTCGGCGAGTGCGTCCCGGCAGCCCGCCTCGACCGCCTGGACGTACTCCTTGGGCACCCGCCCGCCGGTCACGGTGGACGCGAACACGAAGCCCCCGCCCTCCTGCGCGCCGACCGGTCCGTCCAGCGGCGCCACGTCGATCACGACCTGGGCGAACTGGCCGGCACCGCCGTCCTGCTTGACGTGGCGGTGGACGTGGCCGGTGACTCCGCGTTCGACAGTCTCCCGATGGGCGACCTGCGGGCGGCCGACGACGACCTCCAGACCGTTGTGGTCGCGGCGGATCTTCTCCACCGCCACCTCCAGGTGCAGTTCGCCCAGACCCGACAGCACCCGCTGCCCGGTCTCCGGGTCGGTGCGGACGACCAGCGACGGGTCCTCCTCGGCGAGCCGGGCCAGCGCGACCGCCAGCCGGTCGGTGTCGACCGAGCGCCGTGCCTCGACCGCGACCGTCACCACCGGCTCGGCGGTGACGGGTGGTTCGAGGACCAGCGGTGCACCGGGCGCGCAGAGCGTGGCGCCCGTGCGCGCGGCCTTGACCCCGACCACCGCGACGATGTCACCGGCGACCGCCGAGTCCGTCTCGGTGTGGCTGTCGGCCTGCACCCGCAGGATCCGGGCGATCCGCTCGGTACGGCCGGTCGTGGCGTCCAGCACGGTGTCCCCCTTTCGCAGTGTTCCGGTGTAGAGGCGCAGATAGGTCAGTCGACCGGAGGCGGTGACGTTCACCTTGAACACCAGCGCGGTGAGCGGCCCGGCGGGATCGGCGGCCCGCTCCACCTCGGCACCCTCGGCTCCCTCGGCGCCCCCAACACCTTCGGCACCCTCTGCGCCCATGGCCGATCCGCGCACCGCGGGAACGTCCAGCGGCGAGGGCAGGTAGGCCGTGACGGCGGCCAGCAGCGGTTCGACACCGCGGTTGCGGTAGGCCGATCCGCACAGCACGACCACGGCCTCGCCGCTGTGGGTGAGGTCCCGCAGCGCTGCGGCCAGGGTCGCGGTGGAGAGTGCCGTGTGCTCGTAGTACTCCTCCAGTGCGGCCGGATGGAGCCCGGCCACCGCCTCGTCCAGCCGTCGGCGCCGGTGCTCGGCCTCGGCCCGGAGCTCCTCCGGTACCGGCCCCTCCCGCAGGCCGTCCCGTCCTGGGCCGTCGTCCCAGGTCAGAGCACGCATCGTCAGCAGGTCGACGACACCGGTGAAGTCGCCCTCCCGTCCGACGGGCAGTTGGACGGCGAGCGGGACCGGGTGCAGCCGTTCCCGGATGGAGGCGACGGCCGCGTCCAGGTCGGCGCCGGCCCGGTCCATCTTGTTGACGAAGGCGATCCGGGGCACGCCGTGCCGGTCGGCCTGGCGCCAGACGCTCTCGCTCTGCGGTTCCACCCCGGCGACGGCGTCGAACACCGCGACCGCCCCGTCCAGCACCCGCAGCGAACGTTCGACCTCGTCGGCGAAGTCGACGTGCCCGGGGGTGTCGATGAGGTTGATCCGATGGCCGTCCCAGAGGCAGCTGACGGCGGCGGCGAAGATGGTGATGCCGCGTTCGCGCTCCTGCGGGTGGCAGTCGGTGACGGTGGTCCCGTCGTGGACCTCGCCGCGCTTGTGGGTCTCGCCGGCCAGGAAGAGGATCCGCTCGGTGACGGTGGTCTTGCCCGCGTCCACGTGGGCGAGGATGCCCAGGTTGCGGACGGTGGTGATGCCGGCCAGGACGGCGGCGGCAGCAGCGCTGCTGGTGGTGGTGACGGCGTTGTGCGTACGGCGGACGTCGGCGCGCATGGCCCGGTGCCTTTCGAGGTGGAGCGAGGTGCTGGGGCAGCGCGATTGCGGCGACGACGCGCCCGGCCCTGCCTCCCCCGTCCGGCCCAACCGCTGACTCGCCTTCACCCCGCCCGGCCCAGCCCGGTCAACGCAGGCATGGAGGCGGGTCGAGTGCCCGAACCACAGAACCCAGGGCACACAGGGCACACAGGGCACACAGGGCACTCAGGGCACTCAGGGCACACAGGGAGCCGGGCACTCGGACGGGCAGAAGGCAACAGGAAGGCAGAAGAGCCGGAAGGCGGCGGACGACCGGAGGGGTGACCCGAGGTCAGCGGTGCGTCGCGCGGATCCGGTGCCGGCCGCGCAGCGGGCACCGGAGGGACGAGGACACCAGGATCACCTCGTACCGGGACGAGGGGACGACGGCAGCGGTGCGGTGTCGCACGACCGGTCCTCCCTCGACTCATCACGGCGCGCACCGCCACGGAACCACGGCGGTGCGTCTCTGGGTGCCGAGTGTAGGGAGCGGACCGCCGCCGGGTCACGTGGTTTTCCCGATTCGCCCTCCCCCGGCCGACGGTGCACCGGCCGTGCGACAGAAGGGTCCTGATTCTGCAACAGCACCGCGTACGCACCGATCGGGACACCTAGGCTCCGCCGCATGACTCTTTCAACGACCGCTGTCGCCGCCGCCGGTGCGGCCTGGGTGTGGACACCGGACGACGCCGAGGTGGTCGAGACCGCCGAGTACACGATCCTGCGACTGCCCGAGCATGTCGCCTTCGACCTCTCGGTGGTCTCCTTCACCCCGGCCGGTCCGCTCCCCG
The DNA here is from genome assembly GCF_000718025.1 of Kitasatospora purpeofusca. Taxonomy (GTDB): domain Bacteria; phylum Actinomycetota; class Actinomycetes; order Streptomycetales; family Streptomycetaceae; genus Kitasatospora; species Kitasatospora purpeofusca. The sequence continues at coordinate 35,915 of NZ_JODS01000046.1, read as the reverse complement.
CGGCGGTCGACGCCGTCCTCGACCGGGCCCGTGCCTTCGGGCCGCCGATCCTGGACTGGCAGGTACTGGTCGGCTCCCCGGCCGGTCTGGCCGCCGAACTCGCGGGCCGGGGCGGGCGGGTGAAGCTCGGCCTGGAGCTCCTGGCCGCGGACCTGAGCGGGGGCGCGCCCCCGTTGCGACCGCCGACGGTGGACGTGTCGCTCCGCTGGGCGACGGACGTCGCGACGGCGCGGGACGCGGCGGCGGTCGAGGTCACCGGGTTCGGCGGCGCGCTCCCACCCGAGGCGCGGATCGAAGCGACCGCGGTCAAGGTCGCGAAGGCCCTTCCGGCCGGCGAAGGCGGCACGGTTGTCGCGTACGTGGACGGTGAACCGGCCGGTTGCGGCGGCGTCTCCGTCGTGGACGGGGTCGCGCGGCTGACGGGGGGAGTGGTCGCACCGCCCTGGCGGGGCCGGGGCGTGTACCGCGCGGTGCTCGCCGCCCGGCTCTCCTACGCGGCGACGCACGGCGCGACAATGGCCCTGGTCAAGGCCAACAGCACCACGTCCGGCCCGATCCTGCGCAGGACCGGCTTCACGGCATTCGGCCCGGAACCCGTCTACGCCGTCCCCCTGCACTGAGACCCCGCACCCGTCGGAGCACCGTCCCCGAACAGAGCCGCCCGACCACAGCCACCCGAACGGAACCGGTTCCGAACAGAACCGCTTCCGAACAGAACCGCCCCCGGACGGAACCGCCCCGCGCCTCCCGCGCGTCGAAGCGCGTGTGTGTGAGCAGCGGCCGCCCGCCACGGCTGCGCGGAGACAGCAGAATCGGCGGACACGGCGGAGTCGGAGCAATCCGGGGAGGCTCTCCAGATGTTGATCCCACTCGTCCTGCTGATCGCCGGTGTCGGCCTCGTCCTCGTGGGCGTCAACAAGCTGAACGGCGCCGAGCCCACCTGCTACGGCCGGCCCATGTCACCCGGCGACGTCTGCCACGTCCAGGTGAAGGGCTCCTTCGGTGACGGCATGCCGGAACCTCACGACACCACCTACCAGGAGCAGTTGGACGGTCTGACCAGCGGTGGCTGGACGGCGATCGGCTTCGGCGTCGTCCTGCTGGCACTCGCGGTCGTGATCACGATCTCCTGGACCGTCACCGCCGCCCGTCAGGACCGGGAGTACTGAGGCCGATCACGCTCCGCCCTTCGCGTCGCACCCAACCGCTCCCGCAGGGGCACGGAAGCCCTGCGGGAGCGGCCGGAGTGACGCCCGTCAGCCCTTCGCGGCCGCGTACGCGGTCTCGGCGGTGAAGCCCCAGCCCGGGGCGGCGTCCCAGGGCACCAGCAGCGCGTCGTCCGTGGCGTAGACGTAGCCGGCGCCCCGGGTGAAGGCGGCGTCGAGGGCGGTGCGCATCGCGGCCCGGTCCGGGGTGTCGTACACCAGGTGCCAGAAGGCCGTGCCGCTGGTGTCGAGGGCCGCGCCGGAGTAGTAGCCCGCCGTGGGGTTGAAGACGTTGCCGCCCAGCCAGGCGCCGGTGTAGTCGTCGAAGTCGCCCTCGAAGGTCACGAAGACGTCGGCCGTGCGGTGGCCGGGTTCGAGGTAGCAGTCGGCGACGGCGGTGCCCGGGTTGTTCACCACCAGGTCCTGGGTCTGCGGGGCGACGGCGTAGACGGTCTCCTGGACGTAGCGGCGCAGATCCGCGTAGTAGTCGCGGGCGGTGTTGCCGGGGCCGCAGTCGCGCCCGGTCTGGTCGAAGAAGATGCCGTCGACGTGCAGCCGGTGGTCGGCGGTCCTGAGGTAGTTGTCGACGACCGCGCGGACGGCGGACTGCGGGAGCGAGCCGTGGCCCGTGTCGACGTAGCCCAGCACCCGGGTGGCGGTGCCGTGCGCGGTGACCCCGGCGCGCAGCGCGTCGGCCTGCGCCTGCCAGGCCGCGTCGAAGGGGGCGTAGCCGTTGGACGGGTTGAGAACGACGATCGACGGTGCCGGGTGGGCACTCGCCGCGGCGGCCAGCATGGGCTCACCGGGAAGGACATAGGCCGGAACGGCGACCTCCAGACCGTGGGGTCTTTCGGCGGTCGCCGCGTCGGCCCCGCTGGGGGACGCCAGCGCGGCTGCGGTGAGCGCCACGCCGGCCAGCAGGACGGGCAGGGTCTTGGTGAACGAACGCATCGGGTCCCTTGCTCGCAGAAGACAGGAAAACCGGAGGGGGCTCCCCCGCGGCGCCCGGGCACGGTCCGTCCAGCCCCTCGCGCCCCGTCCCCTCCACCCGCCCCGGCCGGGTCGGGCGTTCCCATTCCTACCGGTCCGATCCGGTCCCGGTGGCCAACTTCTGGTGAACGCACGGAAGTTCGCGCAAGCACCGACGTCACTCGGAACCGCTTGGAGCACTCCGGCCACTACCGCCACCACCGTCACCGGCGCCGCTCCCACCCCCTCCGGCCACACCTGCTGCCGCGACACGCCCGAGCGGGCCACTCCCCGGGCGGCCCGCCTGGCGGCCCTCCGAAACGCCCTCCGCAGCATCCTCCGAGCCACCCCCCGAACCGCCACGCGGACGGCCGAGCGCGACCCCCGCCAGCACCAGCACCAGCCCGGCGAACTGCGGCGGGCCGAGCCGCTCGCCCGCCACCACCGTGCCGAGCAGCACACCGGTCAGCGGATTGAGCAGCCCCAGCAGCCCGACCGTGCCCGCCGGCAGCCGGCGCAGGCCCGCGAACCAGGCGGCGAAGGCCAGCGCGGTCGCCACCACCGCGACATAGCCGAAGGCCGCCAGCTCCCGCCCGGCGGGCACCACGGGCGGACCCTCGAACACCGCGGCCAGGGGCAGCAGGACCAGTCCGCCCGCCAGCAGCTGCCAGGCGGTGGTGGCGAGGACGTCCGCACCCTCCCGCCACCGGGCGGCCAGGACGTAGCCGAAGGAGGAGACCAGCATCGCCGCCGCCGAGGCGGCCAGGCCCGGCAGGCTGACCGGTTCGCTCCTGGTCAGCAGCATCAGCCCGACACCGGCCAGGCCGACCAGGGCGCCGAGCAGGTGCGCCCGGGCGGGGCGGGCGGCGGTCAGCGCCCAGGCCAGGAGCAGCATCGCGAGCGGCGAGGTCGCCATCACGGTGGAGGCGACGCTGGTGGCCAGGGACTGCGAGGCGATGTAGAGCAGGACGAAGAATCCCGCCGTGTTGAGCAGCCCGAGGACGGCCGTCCGCCACCACCAGGCCCCTCGCGGCAGCCGCGGGCGCAGCGCGAGCAGGAGCAGTCCGGCGGGCAGGGCCCGCAGGGCGGCTCCCCAGAGCGGGCGGTCCGCCGGGAGGAACTCGCGGGTGACGTAGTAGTTCGCGCCCCACGCCACCGGCGCGACGGCGGTCAGCAGCACCCACCGAAAATTGGCTTCCATGGAAGACAATATAACTTCCATGGAAGCTACTGCGCTAGGATGGGGCCATGGCACCGACGCCCACCGGCCCCGAACACGGCCCCACCGACCCCGCGGCCCCCGACCCCGTGACCACCTCCCCCGCAGCCCCCGACCATGTGGCGACCATCCAGGCCGAGTGGCGCCGGGAACGGCCCGACCTCGACGTCTCCCCGCAGGCCGTGATCGGGCGCCTGCACCGGCTGTCCGGCCGGCTGACCGAGGAACTCTGCCTGGTCTACGGCCGCTACGGCCTCGGCGAGGGCGAGTTCGACGTGCTCGCCGCCCTCCGCCGGGCGGGCGCACCGTTCGAACGGGCCCCCGGGGAACTGGCCGCCCACACCATGGTCACCACCGGCGCCATGACCAAGCGGATCGACCGACTGGAACGGGCCGGCCTGGTCACCCGCCGCCGCAGCGAGGCCGACGGCCGAGGCCGGGTGGTGGCACTCACCGAAGCCGGCCGACGGCTCTTCGACGAGGCCTTCACGGCCCACATGCGCAACGAGCACCGCCTGCTGAGCGTCCTCACCCCCGAGGAGACATCCGCCCTGGAGGCCCTGCTCACCACCTGGCAGCACCGCCTCGACCACTCCGAAGCACCCCCGACCGGGCACCCTCACCCATGAGCGGCCGCCCCGGCGGCCACCACGGCGACCGGACCGCCGGGACCCGGCCCAGGACGAATAATGCCTGCGGATCATTGGACGTGCGTTCTAGGCTGCTCTCCAACCCGTGGACCGAGGAGGCACCTTGGCGGGCTACTCCTACCAGCTGATCTGCGACAACGTGCCCAACGCGGTGGTTCTGACCGACTTCGGCCCCAGGGTGATCGAGGTCGTGAAAGTGCTCCGTCGGCGGGCCGGGCTGAGCCTGTGGCAGGGCAGGTCGCTCCTGGATCGTCTTCCGGCAACCGTCCTCGAGGACGTGTCACAGGAGATGGCCGAAGCCATGGTCCGTGCACTCGTCGAGGTGGGGGCCAAGGCCGAAGTGCGACAACTGACACAGCTGCTGGACACTCGTGGCGGAACGCGCGGGCGACGCCGCTCTCCACGAGCCGATCCTCATCACCTCGACGACTCAAGGGTGGGCGCATGTCCGAGTTCTCCGTGCGGGATTTCTACGACGAGTTGGCCCGTGACTACCACCTGATGTTCCGGGACTGGGGCGCGAGTGTGGCCTATCAGGCCGGGGTGCTGGGCGAGTTGGTCCGTCAGGGGCTCGGGCCCGGGGCGCAGCGGGTGCTGGACTGCTCGTGCGGGATCGGCACCCAGGCGATCGGGCTGGCCTCGGCCGGGCATCGGGTGGTCGGCAGTGACCTGAGCCCGGCCGCCGCCGCTCGGGCCGCGGCCGAGGCGGCGGCCGGGGGCGGCCGGCTTCCGACGGTTGCGGCGGACATGCGCCGACTGCCGTTCGCGGACGGGGCCTTCGATGTGATCGTCTGCGCGGACAACTCGCTGCCGCACCTGCTCTCCGGCGAGGACGTCGGGGCGGCGCTCCTCGGTATGGGGCGGGTCCTCCGGGAGGACGGACTGCTGCTGCTCACCGTCCGGGACTACGACGAGGCGCGGCGGGCCAGGCCGACCGCGACGCCTCCGCAGGTCTCGGAATCGAACGACGGGAAGGTGGTCACCTTCCAGCTCTGGCAGTGGCACGAGGACGGTGAGCGCTACGACCTGGAGCACTTCCAGCTCGTCCCCGCCGGGAGCACCTGGGACGTCCGGGTCCGCCGGACCACCTACTGGGCGCTGACGCGCTCGCAGTTGACGGAGTTCGTGGCCGGGGCCGGTTTCACCGACATCACCTGGCACAGCCCGGAGTCCAGCGGGTACTACCAGCCCGTGCTCACCGCCCGGCGCGGTGGTACGGACAGCGGTTCCGTTGCACCCGGGCTCCCCGGCCGGCCGTGACGGACCAATGGGCCGTCGGGCTGTCGGGCTGTCGGGGAAATCCGGATGATCCCTCCTGATCCCGCGCGATAGTGTCACCGGATGCCGAAACGGACTTGGGAGCTCGTACTGCTCGGTGGCGCCTCCGGCGTCGGGAAGAGCGTGGCGGCCGCCCGGATCGCCGGGGCGACCGGTGCCTTCGTCGTGGAGTTCGACGACGTGGTCTCCGCCGTCCAGGAGCTCACCACCGTCGAGCAGCACCCGGCCCTGCACCATTTCGACGGGCCCACCGCGCCCGAGCGGCCGGAGGACAGCTGGCCGCCCGAACGCGTACTGGAGCTGCAGATCGCCACCGCCGAGGCGTTGGAGCCGGCCGCGCTGGGCGTGGTGCGCAACCGCTTGACCGTCCCCGTCCCGGCCGTGGTCGAGGGCGACTACCTCACCCCCGCCGTCTGCGCGCGGGCCGTCGCGCTCGGGCGGGCGACGGGCCGGGACGTCCGCGCGGTGTTCCTGCACGAGGGCGACGCGGAGCGGATCGCCGCCAACTACGCGGCGCGCGAACCGGCGAGCGGCGAGCAGACGGGGCGCGCCGAGGTCGGTGCCCGGTACTCGCACTGGCTCGCCGACGAGGCCCGCCGCCACGCGCTCCCGGTGGTCGACTGCCGCCCGTGGAGCACGCTCGCCGAACGCCTGGACGCGGCTCTGGACGCCACTCCGGATGCGGCTCCGGACGCCGCTCCGGACGCGGCTCCGGACGCCCCACCGTCCGCCGCAGCGACCAACAGGACCGTCGTGCGGCCGCAGGAGGCGCCGTAGCCCACGCGGCCCGCCGTGGTCCGGGGGACACCGCCCGTCCTGGCATGATCGGCGTATGAACGACCGAATCATCGCCGCCTGTGACGGGGCGGCCAAGGGAAACCCGGGCCCGGCGGCCTGGGCCTACGTGGTGGCGGACAGCGCCGGAGTGCCGCAGCGCTGGCAGGCCGGACCGCTGGGACACAGCACCAACAACGTGGGCGAACTCACCGCGCTGGAGCGGCTGCTGTCCGCCACGGACGCAGCCGTGCCGCTGGAGGTCCGGCTGGACAGCACCTACACCCGCGATTCGGTCACCAAGTGGCTGAAGGGCTGGAAGCGCAACGGCTGGAAGACCGCCGCGGGCAAGCCGGTCGCCAACCAGGAGCTGATCCAGCGGATCGACGAGCTGCTCGACGGGCGGGACGTCACCTTCGTCTACGTGCCCGCCCACCAGGTCGACGGCGATCCCCTGAACGCCGTCGCCGACAAGGCCGCCAGTGATGCCGCCCGCACCCAGGAGGCCGCCGGCGGGACGGCCGCCGACCTCCCCGTGCCGGACCCGGCCGCGAGCGGACCCGCCCGCGGGGGAGCCTCCCGCGGCGGCGCGGCCCGGAGCGGCGCCCGAAGCGCGGGCGCTGCCGCCCCGGCCGCCGCGAAGCGTCGGTCCTCGGGCGGCGCTCCGACGCTGTCCGCGCGCTTCCCCGGCACCTGCCCGTGCTCGCGTCCCTATGCCAAGGGGGACAAGATCACCAAGGTGGGCGGCAGTTGGGGCCACCCCGAGTGCGCGGCGGCCGCGCAGGACTGAACTCCCGCGCCCGGGCCGATCCCAGGGGTTGTCGAAGAGCCCCCAGCGGCCCGGGCGCGCCTCAGGCGGCGTCCGTCCGCCGCTCCGCGCGGCGGGCCCTGAGCCAGCCGAGGGCGGCGACCAGTCCGACCGTGCCGCCGACGCCGATCTTCACGGCGCCCTTGGCGACCAGCCAGCCCAGGCCGGGAGCCGTCCAGCCCAGCCCGTGCAGTACGAGCAGCAGCACCAGCGCGCCGCAGACCGCGGCGAGGACGGTGACCAGGACGGCCAGGCCGGTCGGCAGTTCGCGCTCCTCCGGCTCCGGGCCGCGGTCCTCGGTCAACAGCTCCCGGGCCTCCGGCGCCGGCTCGTTCGTTCCCCCACTGTTCATGCGGTGAGTCTAACGACGGGCCGCCCGGCCCGGTCCCCGCCGATCGGCCGCTCCCACCACGCCCGGGCCCCGCCGATCGGCCCCTCCCGCCCGGCCTCCTGCGAGCCTCCCCCGGTGTCAGCGCCGGGCGTGGTGGGTGTCCCCGGCATGCTCGCCGGTCTCGTGGTCGGGGAAGCTGACGGCGAGGGTGACCCGGTACTCGAAGACGTCGTCGCGATGGCCGGGGACACGTGCCCAGGCCAGCGAGTGCACCTCGGCCTCCGGTGCCTGCCGGCACCAGGCGGCGGCCTCCTCCAGCGCGCGGGCCGCCGACCGCCCGGTGCACACCACCGCGGTGTACGCGGCCACCGCGAGGTCCCCTCCGCTCCGGCCGCCCCGGGACGCGGCCCGGACGGCGGCGGCCGCACGGGTGAGGTCGCGGGCGAGGTCGTCGACGACTCTGGGCGGCGCGGGCAGCGCGGCCGGGGCCTCGACCACGGTCTCCGGCAGGTTGGTGCTCATTGTCAGGGCCTCCGTCCCTCAGGTGTCCCACTGGTCGCGCGACCCGCCCCGTCCCGGGATCCGCCTGATCACGGGCTCAGGATGACGGGCCGCCGTTCCTGGCATGACCACTTTCACCAGAACGTCACCCGTCCGGGGAAGACGCCCTCCGGTCCTCGACAGCGACCCGACCGCACTGGTATTGAAGGGTTCCGCATCCGGCCTGGTCAGTCGGTCGGCCGAGGGCGCCGCCCGGAGCCCGGCCGCACGTGCGCGTACCACCCCCGTGCCCCGGACCGCCGTCCCGGCCTCCGGAGGCGCCGACTCCGCGCCCGCGACCGGGGCGTCCCTGTGCCCGTGACAGGGTTGTCCAACTCCCGTAGCCGGAACGGGAAATATCGACCCGTTCCCGGCCGTAGGATCCTGCCACCACGCAGTCCGCCGCACCGGTGGACGACCTTCGGAGGGGGTTCCATGGACCGCAGGACACCGATCACGCCCGGCCGCCGGTACACCTGGCTGCCGGCGCTGGCCCTCGCGGCCGTCGCGGTGGCCGGCTGCTCGTCCTCGGGCGGCGGATCCACCGCGGCCTCCGCGCCGCCGAGCACCGCCGGCACCGCCACGGCCCCCGGCACCGGCACCGCGCCCGGCACCCCGAACAGTCCGGCGGCCACCACCCCCGCCGCACCGCCCTCGGCCACCGCCACCCCCGCGCCCACGGCCGCCACCACCCCGGCCGGCACCGGCAAGCGCCCCGCGGACGCCTGCACCCTCCTCACCTCGATGCAGGTCGTCGCCGCTGTCGGCACCTCCGGACCGTTCAACGGCACCCACCCCGACAAGGTGGACGGCAAGGAGGTCTGGGGCTGCACCTGGGGCTCCCGGCAGTCCTACGCCCACATCCGGGAGACCTCCCCCACCGTCCTCGCCGGCCTGAGGACCAACCCGGAGTACACGCTCACCCCGCTCCCGGGCGTGGGCGAGGAGGCCTACCTGGTCCAGCGCAAGGACGGCCTGCGGCCCGAGGTGTACTTCGTCTCCTCCGGACACCTCTACTCCGTCGAGGTGGTCAAGGACCGCGGCCCGAACGACGACGCCAACGCCCCGGCCGAGGCGGCGGCCGCGAGCGGACTGGCGCTCGCCCTGTCCAAGCTGGTCTAGCGGGCGCCGGGGCCAGCGCCGGGGCCGGGGCCAGCGCCAGGACCGACCGGGAGCGAACCACCGCCCCCGGTCTACTCAGTTCGGGTGAAGGTCCGTCCACCGACCGATGCGGCCCGCGCCCCGCGCCATAGTCTCGGTGACGGACCGTCACCGTCACCACCCGGATGTCCACGGTCCGTTCGCAGCCGCGGGAACGCGGCTCTCCGGAAGGGCCATCGGCACCATGACACACTCATCGGACGAACACGTAGCGACGACCGGCGGGTCCGGAGCGACGACCGCCGGACACGAGGCGACCACCGGCGGGCCCTCCCGCCGCGAGCTCCTGAGGATCGGCCTCGGAGTCGCGGTGGGAGCGGGGGCGATGAGTGCGGGCGCCCCGGCCGCGGTCGCCAACGGGCCGTACGACCCGACCAGCCCGACGATCACGGTCAAGGTGAAGAACCTCAGCGGCCCGGCCGAGACCGGGCGGTTCGGGGCCCCGTGGACGGACCTCGGCATCCCCGTCCGCTGCCCCGACGGCACCCTGCTCTTCGTCTGCGGCGACACCTTCGGCGGCGCCGAGGTGGGCGCGCCCGACTGGAACGCCCCGGTCGGCCTGCGGTCCAGCAGCGCGGACCTCGGCAACCTCCGCATCGACGACGTCGTCCGCGGCGACCACGGCATCAGCCTGGTCGAGGAGCCGCACAACCCGGTCGGCGACACCGCGCACACCACGGCGATCCCGTCCGACGCCTTCGTAGTCGACGGCGTGATGTACATGCACCTCATGCGCGGCGTCATCTACGACACCCACCACACCGACTTCTGGCGCTCCACCGACAACGGCCGGACCTGGGAGTACCTCTGCCAGTGGCCGGGCGACCTGCACGGCGGACAGTTCCAGCAGAAGACCTACGCCGTGGCCGACGACGGCTACTGCTACGTGCTGTCCACGGTCTTCAACCGTGACGTGCAGTCGGGCATGCTGCTGCACCGGGTGCGGCAGGACCGCCTCGGCGAGCCGGACGCCTACGAGCCGTGGGGCTGGGCCGACGGTGCCTGGCGGTGGAACGCGCCCGCCCCGACGACCGTGTTCGGCACCCGCAGGTGGGGCGAGCTGTGCTTCCGCGCCATGGACGGCAAGTACGTCCTCACCTGGCTCAACATGGACCCGCTGTCGATCAGGGCGATGGTCTTCCCGCTCCCGACCTCGGACCTGACCAGGACGCTGGAGCAGACCATGATCCTCCCCGGCAACCCGGGCCAGGAGGTCGGCAACCTGGTCGCCGCCCCGTACGGCGGCTTCGTCGTCCCCGGCTCGACCTTCGGCAACTTCCACATCGTCGTCAGCCAGTGGTACGACCCGACGAACTACCGGATCATGCAGTACCGCAGCGCCCTGCTGTCCTGACCGGGCCGGGTCCCCGGCCTGCTTCCGGCCGGGAGCAGGCCGGAAGCAGGCAGCGGGCGCCGCCGCCCGGCGCAGTGCGTTCCCCCCGGGGCGTGAACGGGGCGGGCTCCGGGGTTCGGGCGGATGCGGGTCCGGCGCGGGCGTTCGCAGAATGACGCGACGGCGCCGCAGCCGTACTCCCCCCGACAGCCAAGGCGGATCGCATGAGCCGATCGCACCCACCCGCCCACTCCACCGGACCGCAGCCCGCCGGACCGCACCCGGAGCCGATACCCCCGGGTCCGGTGTCCCGGAGTCCGATGTCCCGGGGTCCGGAGCCCAGGGGCTCGACGTCCCGGGGTCCGTCCTCCCCGCCCCCGGGCCCCGCGGCGCCGCCGGCGGGCCCCCGGCGGAGGCGCACCGGGGCGGCCCTGCTCTCCGGCTTCGCGCTGCTCGCCCCGGCCCTCGCCGCCGGCGCGCTCGGCGGCGCGCTCCCCGCCCGGGCCGACAGCCCGACCGTCTCGGTCAACACCATGCGCACCGCCTGGGACGCCAACGAACCCGGCCTCGCGCCCGCCCAGGTGTCCGGCTCCGACTTCGGGCGCCGCTGGTCAACCGCCGTCGACGGCGCGGTGTACGCCCAACCGCTGGTGGCCGGTTCGACCGTGATCGTCGCGACAGCGACCAACCACGTCTACGGCGTCAACGCGGCGGACGGGAAGATCGTCTGGCAGCGCGCGCTCGGCACCCCGGTGGCGTCCTCCAGCGCCTGCCTCTCCCCGGGCACCGGCATCATCTCGACCCCGGTCTACGACAAGGCGACCAAGACCGTCTACCTGGTGAGCAAGTCCAGCGAGGGCGGCGCGCACTTCTCGGTGCACGCCCTGGACGCCACCACGGGCGCCTCGCGCAGCGGCTGGCCGGTCACCGTCTCGGGCTCACCGGTGAACAGCCCCGGGGTGCCGTTCAACACCAACACCTCCGCCCAGCGGGCCGGGCTGCTGCTGCTCGACGGCGCGGTCTACTTCGGCTTCGCCTCGGACTGCGGGCTCGGCACGTACGTCGGCACGGTCGCGGGCGTCAACACCAGCACCCGCAAACTCACCCTCTGGTCCACCGAGTCCGGCTCCGCCTCGCAGAACGCGGGGGTCTGGATGAGCGGCGGCGGCCTGGTCTCGGACGGCTCCGGGCGGATCTTCATCGCGACCGGCAACGGCGCGGGCGAGGGCTCCTCGCCGCTGAAGGGCCCGGGCGACAAGCCCGGCGGCCACTTCGCCGAGTCCGTCGTCCGGCTCGGCGTCAACAGCGACGGCAGCCTGGCCCCGCGCGACTTCTTCAGCCCCACCAACAACCGCGAGATGGACCACGGCGACGTGGACCTCGGCTCCGGCGGACCGGTCGCCCTGCCGTCCGGTTTCGGCAACGCCGCGCACCCGCACCTGATGGTGCAGGTCGGCAAGGACGGCCGGATCTTCCTGCTCGACCGGGACAAGCTCGGCGGCATGGGCCAGGGCCCCAACGGCACGGACGGCGTGGTCGGCACCACCGGCCCGTTCAAGGGCATCTGGGGCCACGCCGGTGTCTGGGGCGGCGACGGCGGCTACGTCTACCTGGTCGAGAACTACGGCTCGCTGCGCGCCCTCAAGTACTCGGTGAACAGCGCCGGGAACCCCCAGCTGACCAGTGCCGCGACCAGCGCCGAGGGCTTCGGCTACGCCTCCGGCTCCCCCGTCGTCACCTCCAACGGGACGGCGGCCGGCTCGGCCCTGGTGTGGTCGGTCTACTCGGGCACCGGACCGGGCGGCCAGAACGGCGAACTGCGGGTCTACGACGCGCTTCCGGTCAACGGCTCGCTCAAGCTGCGGCGCAGCTTCGCGCTCGGCACGGTGACCAGGTTCTCCGTCCCGGCGACGGACGGCGGACGGGTGTTCGTCGGCACCAAGGACGGCCACCTGGTGGCCTTCGGCCGGTCCGCCTGAGCCGGTCCGTCCGCGCCCGACACGCCCTGTCCGAAACCCCCCGCCGCACCCCGACACACCCCGTGACGCCCACTCGACACGGCACTGCCGGACCGGCACACTCGACACCGGTTTCCCTCCCGGGCCCCGCCCGGGTGCGGAGTCCGTCGCGTCACCCGTTCGATCGCGAATGTCACACGATCGCACGGTCCGGACCGGCGGGCGGACCCGGCGGCTCGTAGCGTCCTGCTCCAGGGGCCGCCGGACCCCGACCCCCACCCCCACTTCACCGAGGAGGGCAACTCCCATGAAGTCCACGCTCACGCCCCAGCTGAACGTCACCACCGCCACCGTCGCGCCGGCCGCTCCGGCGGCCGCCGCCAAGCCCGCCTGGTCCGCCCCGTCGGTGCAGTGCCACCGCACCGGCGCAGAGGTCACCGCGTACGCCGCGCGGACCACTCGGTGACCCAGGCTTCCACCATCGCGTCGACCCGCGAGGAGTTCGCGGCCAGGCTGTACGGCCTGCGGGGACGGTACTGGGACACCCACCCGTTCCATCTGCGCCTGCACTCCGGTGGCTGCACGCCACCGGAGTTGCGGCGCTGGGTCGCCAACCGCTGGTACTACCAGCTGTGCCTGACCCGGAAGAACGCCGCGATCATCGCCAACTGCCCGCTCCCGGAGGTCCGTCGGGAGTGGACCCGGCGGCTGGGCCAGCAGGACGGGCCGCAGGAGGGCGAGGGCGGGCTGGCCGACTGGCTGGTGCTCGCCGAGGCCGTCGGCCTGGACCGCGCCGAGGTCCTGGACGAGCGGCACGTGGCGCGCGGGGTGCGCTTCGCCGTCGACGGCTACCTGCACTTCTGTCAGACCCGGCCGTGGACCGAGGGTGTTGCGGCCGCGCTGACCGAGATGTTCTCGCCCGACCACATGGCCGAGCGGGTGATCGCCTGGCAGAAGCACTACGACTGGATCGACCCGGCCGGCTACGCCTACTTCGAGCACCGGATCCCCGACGCCCGCCGGGACAGCGCCCGGACGCTCGACGTGGTGCTGGACCACTGTGTGACGGCCGAGCAGCAGAGCGCCGCGGTGTCGGCGCTCGCCTTCAAGTGCGAGGTGCTGCGGGCGATGCTCGACGCGGTCGACTACGGCCCGGAGACCGCCGCCACCGCCGGGGCCGCCGCCACCGTGGAGGCCACCGGAACCGGGGCCGCCACCACCGAGACCGCCACCGCTCCCGTGCCCGCCGGGGCCGGCCGGTGAACGCCGCACCCGCCGCCGCGGCCCCCGGGCTGCGGCGCGGGGTGCGGCTGGTCCACGACCCGGTCCGCCAACAGGACGCCCTGCTCTACCCGGAGGGCGTGCTGCTGCTCAACGGGACCGCCGCCGCCGTGCTGCGGCACTGCGACGGACGGCGCGACGCCGCCGGGGTCACCGCCCGGCTCGCGGAGGAGTACGAGGGCGTGGACGCCGGCCAGGTGCTCGCCCTGCTGGCCGACCTCGCCGAACGGCGGCTGCTCGCCCTGGACGGCACCGGCGGCCCGGCCGACCCGCAGCCGGCCGCCGGACTACCCGGGGCCGCGGTCGGCAAGCGCGCCCCCGCCCCCCTCGGCCTGGTCGCCGAACTCACCCACCGCTGCCCCCTGCAGTGCCACTACTGCGCCAACCCGGTCGAACTCATCCGGCAGCGGGACGAACTGGACACCGGGCAGTGGCTGCGGGTACTCGACCAGGCGCGCGGACTCGGTGTGCTCCAGGTCCACCTCACCGGCGGCGAGCCGCTGCTCCGACGCGATCTGGCCACCATCGTCGCGCACGCCCGGGGGCTCGGCCTCTACACCAACCTGATCACCAGCGGGCTGCCGCTGGACGGCCCCCGCGCCGCCGAACTCGCCGCGGCCGGGCTGGACCACGTGCAGCTGTCCGTCCAGGACGCCGACCCGCGGCAGGCCGACACCATCGCCGGCCTGACCCGGCTCAACGGCCCCACCGGGCACGAGCGCAAGCTCGCCGCGGCCGCCCTGCTCACCGGCGCCGGACTGCCGCTCACCGTCAACGCCGTGCTGCACCGTGCCAACGTCGAGCGCCTCGGCGAGATCGCCGACCTCGCGGTCGAGCTCGGCGCCGACCGGGTGGAGCTCGCGCACACCCAGTTCTACGGCTGGGCCTGGGTCAACCGGGCCCACCTCGCGCCGAGCGACGCGCAGGTCCGGCAGGCCGAGCAGGACGTCGCCGCCGCCCGGGCGCGGCACGGCGACCGGATCGAGATCACCCATGTCGTCGCCGACCACCACAGCGGCACCGCCAAGCCGTGCATGAACGGCTGGGGGAACGAGCAGTTGGTGGTCGCGCCCGACGGTGCCGTGCTGCCCTGCCTGGCCGCCGCCCAGCTGCCCGGGCTGCCGGTGCCGAACGCGGTCACCGACGGTCTGGCCGCGAGCTGGCACGACTCGCCCGCGTTCAACCGCTACCGGGGCACCGACTGGATGCCCGAGCCGTGCCGCAGCTGCGACCTGCGCGAGCAGGACTTCGGCGGCTGCCGCTGCCAGGCCTTCCAGTTCACCGGCGACGCGGGCGCCACCGACCCCGCCTGCCGGCTCTCCCCGCAGCACCACCTGGTGCACGCACCCGCGCCGGAGGCCGACCCGGCGCCGCGGGCGCGCCGGTTCACCGCGCCCGTCCCCCCGATGCCGTCGGTGCTGCCGGTCCCGGCCGTCCCGGCCCTGTCGACCGATCCGACCTTGTCGACCTTGTCGACCGATCCGGCCCTGTCGACCGATCCGGCCCTGTCGCCCGACCCGTCCGTGCCGGGCCCGGCGTGAGCGCCCCCGGCCCGGGACCCGTCCCTCGGAGCACGCACTGAAGATCAGGATCCTCGGCACCGCCGCCGGCGGCGGCCTGCCCCAGTGGAACTGCGGCTGCGCGGGCTGCGCCACCGCCCGCCGCACCGGCGCCGCCCGCAGCCAGGACTGCCTCGCGGTCAGCGCCGACGGCGCCGCCTGGTACCTGGTCAACGCCTCCCCCGACCTGCGGTCCCAGCTGCTCGCCACCCCCGAGCTGGCGCCCCCGCCGGGCACCCGGGACACCCCGCTCCGCGGTGTCCTGCTGACCAGCGGCGAACTCGACCACACCCTGGGGCTGGTGACCCTGCGCGAGGCCGCCGAGCTGACGGTGCACGCGACCGCCCCGGTCCGGGCCGCGCTGCACGAGGCGTTCCCGGTCGGTCCGCTGCTCGCCCCCTACACCAAGGCGCGCTGGCACACCGTCGTCCCCGGGGAGCCGGTCGAACTGGCCGGAGGGCTGGTGGCCGAGGCACTTGCCCTCGGCGGCAAGCGGCCCCGGTACGCCGCCGACCTGGCCGCCCTGCCGGCGGGCGAAGGGGCGGGGGAACCGGCCGGCGGCCGCACGGACTGGGTGATCGGCTACCGCTTCACCGAGGCCGGCGGCCGTGCCCGCGCCGTCTACGCCCCCGGTCTGGCCGCCTGGACGCCCGCCGTCGACCGGGCCGTGGCCGACGCGGACGTGGTGATCCTGGACGGCACCTTCGCGACGGACGACGAGCTCGCCGAACGCACCGGCGGCGCCCGCGGCTCGCGCGGCATGGGACACCTGGCGGTCGCCGACTCGCTCCCCCACCTGGCCGGCCGGCCCGGGCCGCGCTACCTCTACACCCACCTCAACAACACCAACCCGCTGGCCCACCCGGGTTCGCCGGAGGCCACCGCCCTGGCCCCGGCACTGGCGGCGGCCGGGGCGGCCGTGGCCGAGGACGGGATGCTCCTCGACCTCTGAAACGCGGCCCCGTCCCGTCCCGCCCCGGCGGCGCGTGACCGTGTCCGGTCGAACTGCTCCACCGTCCGTTCACCGAACGGTGGCGCCCGGTATTGCCCCAGGCCACCGTGGGCCTGTCAGATCGTCGTGATACTAATCATTCGGGTGATGAGATCTGTCATGCACCGGCAGGCACGATGGTGACAGCCTGTCCGTTCCCACGGGACCGGACGGTGACGGGGAGGGGCAGAGCATGGTGACCAGGAACGGCACGGCCACGCGAGGCGACGGCGGACCCACGGGGACGGAGCGACGGACCGGTCGGACGACCGGCCGCCGGCTGCGGCTCGGCAAGCGGCTCACCGGCATGCTGGCGGTCTTCACCGCCCTCGCGGCGCTGACCGGCTCCCAGGTGACCGGCCTCCGGCTCGCCCCGGCCGCCGCGGCCGAGCCCGTGCCGGACCAGCCCGGTGGCAGCGCCGCGCTCTTCCCGGGGCTCGGCGCCGACGGCACCGCCGCGCCGTTCGGCACCGGCGCCACCCCGCTCCCGGGCACCCTCGGCACCGCGCCGGTCGACGGCGGCGGCACCCTGCCGCTCGCCCAGCCGCCGCTCGCGCCGCTCACCTCGCCCTTCGCCGATCCGCTGCGCTCCGGGCCGGCCCTGCCGGAGACGGTGTTCGCCGCCTACCGCAAGGCCGAGGCCGCGCTGCTCCTGCGCTCCCCCGGCTGCCACCTGCCCTGGCAACTGCTCGCCGCGATCGGCGAGGTGGAGTCCGGCCAGGCCGGCCGCGGCGCGGTCGACGCCGGCGGGACGACGTTCCGTCCGATCCTCGGCCCGGTGCTCAACGGCGCCGGCTTCGCGGCGATCGGCGACACCGACGGCGGCCGCTTCGACGGCGACAGCCAGTGGGACCGCGCCGTCGGACCGATGCAGTTCATCCCCTCCACCTGGGCCTCCTGGGGCGTGGACGCCAACGGGGACGGCAAGGCCGACCCGAACAACATCTACGACGCCGCCGAGGCGGCCGGCCGGTACCTGTGCGCGGTCGGCCGCGACCTGTCCGACCCGGCCCAGCTGGACCGGGCGATCCTCGGCTACAACCACTCCGCCGAGTACCTGCGCACGGTCCGGAACTGGATGGCCCACTTCGGCACCGGCAGCCCGGTCACCACCCCCGACCGCCCGGGCACCCCGAGCCCGCTGACGCCGCTGCTCCCGGTCGTGCCGGTGGCACCGCTCGTGCCGACCACCCCGCCGGCCCCGGTCACGCCGACCACGGCCACGACACCGGCCACGACGCCCACCACGGCGCCGACACCGAGCCAGAGCAGCACGCCGACCGCCCCGGGCACCCCGAGCACCACCCCCAGCACGCCGTCGGGCGAGCCCTCGCCGAACGCGACACCCTCCGGCACCCCCTCGCCCTCCGCGTCCGCCTCGCCGTCCGCCGAGCCGAGCGGCACCCCGAGCGGCACGCCCACCACCGCACCCACCACCACGCCGTCGGGAAGCCCGAGCCCCAGCGCGACCGCGACGCCGACGGCCACGCCCACCGCCACGCCGACCGGCACCCCGTCCACGACGCCCACCGCCACGCCGACGGCGACGCCCACGGACGCCCCGAGCACCTGCCCCACCCCGACCGGCACGCCGACCGCGACCGCGAGCCCCACCGCGACGCCGTCCGGCACCCCTTCGGCCACCCCCGGCGCGACGGCCACCCCGACCGCCCCGGGTTGCCCCACTCCCACCCCCACGCCGTCGGACACCCCGTCCGCGAGCACCACCCCGAGCGCCCCGAGCGCCACCACCTCCCCGTCCGCCGCGCCGTCCCCTTCGGCCCACTAGGGGTTGTCCGACCCGCGCCTGCGGGGCGCGGTGGCACGGAAGCGATACACGAGGGCCCGGCGCGACCGCCGGGCCCTCATCGGTCATCGAGCTGATCGGATGAGCGCATGTATGGCAGTCACTCCATAGACGCCCCCTGGGGCGCATCCGTGTTCGGCGCGGCGAGCGTGGACGCGGCGCCGGACCTGGCCCGGCTCCGGGTGGCGATCGCGGAGACGCGGCCGAAGCCGGGTGAGGCGTTCGAGGCCACCCGGGGCGGGGTCAACCGGATCCGGGACGTGCTGCGCGGTCACGGGATCCCCGACACGGCGGTCTCGACCTCCCGACTGGATCTGAAGTCCTCGTGGGACTACGGCGGCGAGCGCAAGTTCCTCGGTTACGAGTGCACCGCCTCGTTCGTGATCGAGCTGCGCGAGCTCGACCTGCTGGAGTCCGTGCTCGTCGACGTCGTCGAGGCCGGGGCGAACCAGGTCGACGGTGTCGAGTTCGACGTGAGCGCCAAGAAGGAACTGCGCGCGCAGGCCCGCAGGGCCGCGGTGGCCGCCGCGCGGGAGAAGGCCGAGCTGTACGCGGAGGCCGCCCAGGTCCGGCTCGGTCCGGTCGTCCACATCAAGGACGTGGACTCCGAGCAGATGCCGAACAGCTACCGCAGTCACCGCGGCGGCGGCGCGGGTGGCGACGGCGACGGCGACCTGACGCCGGGCAGGATCAGCGTCACCGCGGGCGTGGTCGTCGGCTTCTCGCTCATCGGGGGCTGACCGCACTCCCGGCCGGTTCGCGGTGCCCGGCCACGCCTACGGCCGGGCACCGTCGACACTCACGATCAGCTCCCGCACGACCGCGCAGCCCGGCACCGTCGGACAGTGACGACGGCCGTTCTCCCCTGCCCGTACCGCTGACTGACGGCGGCCTCGGTGCCGGGGGCGGTGCGGACGTTCGTCAGACCGGGCTCCCGGGCTCCTCCGCGGTGCCCTGGTCCTGGCCCTCGTTCTCGTCCTCGTCGGCGTAGCGGATGCCCGCCTCGCGGCCGCGCTGTTCCTGGACGCGCAGCGGGAGTTCCGGGTCCCAGTCCGAACTGCGGGGCAGTTCCGGGCCGTCGGGGCCGAGGCGGACCACGGGCTCGACCCGGACCAGTCGGAAGTGGCGGTCCGCGGCGCGGAGTTCGTCGGAGCGCTCGGCGTCCAGGCGGTCGGCGGCCTCCGCGTAGCGGGCGAGTTCCTCCTCGCCGAGGTGCGGGTCCAGCCGGGGGGCGAACTCCCGGAGGTAGGCGGCCAGGGTGTCGCGGGCGTGCTGGGGGGTCTCGCAGGCGCCGGTCATCGGGCCCCAGCCGCCGTCCCGGTACTCCGCGACCGCGCAGTGCACGGGCAGCACCAGCACGTTCGGGTAGAGCTGGGAGGAGCGTCGCGCCTGCTCCCGGACGTCCTCCGGGATGGAACGGCCGGTCGGCACCAGGGACATCATGTCCAGCCGCAGGATCCCGTCGACCAGGGTGACGCCCGCCGCCGGGTCGATCACGAACCCGGTCGTCCGGGGCGGCAGCCGGTGCCCCTCGCCGACGGCGGCCGGGTCCGGGTCGGTCGGCCGGGGCGGCTCGATGCCGTCCGGGCCGGAGCGCAGCACCTGCTCGGCACGGAAGATCCGGTAGTCGCGCCCGCCGGCGGAGATCTCGTCGAGCGCCTCCCACTCCAGCCGCTCGTGGGCCGCGCGGTAGGAGGCGCGCTCCCCCTCGTCGAGGTCGCGGTCGGCGGCCCGGCCCGAACCGGGCTCGGCGAGCGCCCAGGACCGGAACGCGTGGCCCAGGTCGTCCCGGGCGGCCTGCGGGGTGGTGGCATGGAATTCGACGATCCGCCAGGTGCCCGAGCCGGTGCGCTCCAGGCTGCCGAAGACCGGCGGCATCATCATCAGGTTCGGGTACTTCTCGCGGGATGCCCAGGCCTCCAGACCGGCCACCGCGGCCACCGGGTCGTCCGTGTGGGTGACCCGGATCGTCAGGTGCTCCGGCAGCTGCGCAGCGTCATCGTCCATGCGGCCAGTGTTAGCGGACCCGCCGAGAACCCCGCAGGGTTATCGCGGAACTCCACCCGACCGGACCCGACCGCGGTCGGCCGGGTGCCCGGGCACCCGGACCGGCCCGTCCGGGAGACCCGGGCGGGCCGTGCGGCCGAGCCGGTTCGGAGGTGGTTCCGAGGATGGTTCAGAGGTACTTGACCAGCTCCGGCATGAGGTCCTGGAAGGTGCGGCCGCCGGCCGGCTGCCCGATCGCGGTCATCTGCCAACCGGCCTGGGTGCGCTGCATCTTGGCCATGATCTGCGCGGTGTACGCGCCGCCGCCGGTGAGCGTGTACCGGGCCAGCTCGGTGCCGGTCTGGGTGTCGACCAGGCGGCAGAAGGCGTTCTCGACCTCCTGGAAGGTCTGGCCGGTGAAGGAGTTCACGGTGAAGAGGATCTGGTCCACCTCGGCCGGTACGGCGTTGAGGTCGACGGTGATGGTCTCGTCGTCGGTCGCGTCCCCGGCGCCGCCGGTCAGGTTGTCGCCGCTGTGGCGCACCGAGCCGTCGTTACTGGTGAGGTGCTGGAAGAAGACCACGTCGACCGGCTTGCCCGCGGAGAACAGCACCGCCGAGGCGTCCAGGTCGATCTCCTGGGAGGCGAACAGCTTGGCGAGGAAGCCCTTGCGCTGTGCCGCCCGCCAGCCGAGGCCCATCCGTACCACGCCCAGGCGGCCTCCGCCCGGCTTCTCCAGGCTGAGCTTCTGCCCCTTCGCCAGCGAAACGCTCATCGCGCCCTCCTCGTTGATCGCACTCGCGCCTTGAATCTACAGCACTGTAGATCTTTTTGGCGCTGCGGGACGCCTTCGTCCCGGGACACCTGCATACCCCGCGCGACCGCCGCGGATGCGGGCGACACCGCGCCGCGCCCGCATCGGTGGCGAGCGGCCCGGGCGGGCGGGCGGACAGGCGGGTCCGGTCAGGCCGTCCGCTCCAGTCGGACCAGGGCGTCCACCGCCACCGCGCCGCCGTCCTCCGACCCGCCCCGGTCCCGGTGGCCGGCCTCGGCGGCGAGCGGTCGGAGGGCCCGTTCGGCCCGGACGGTGCGCAGACCGGCGCCGGCCAGGTCGGCGAGCACGTCCTCGGGGGTGTAGAGCACGGCCGGGTCCTGCGGGCCGCCGACCCCCTCGGTCAGATTGGTGGAGTCGTGCCCGACCACCAGCAGGGTGCCGCCGGACGCGAGCGCCGCCGCGGCGCGCCGCAGGGCCGCCCGGCGGTCCTCGGCCGGGAGCTGGAGGTAGGCGACCAGGACCAGGTCGTAGCCCTCCGGCGGCGCCTCGAAGTCCCGGGCGTCGCCGTGCCGCCAGGTCAGCCGGTCGGCGACCTCGTCGGGCAGCGAGGCGGTGAGCCGTTCCGCGCGGCCGAGGGCGACGGTGGAGAAGTCGAGCCCGGTGACCTCCCAGCCGAGGCCGGCGAGCCAGATGCTGTTGCGGCCCTCCCCGGCGGCCAGGTCCAGGGCCCGTCCCGGTGCGAGTCCGGCCAGTTCACGGACCACCCAGCGATTGGGCTCGGTGCCCCAGACCAGCTCGCTGGCGGCGTAGCGCTCGTCCCAGGCGCGGCTGTCCATGGCCGTTCTCCGTTCGACGCGGGGACTACTCGGGAGGCCACCGTACCGGTCTCCCGGCCGACCCACCGGGTGCACGACCGGTCCGCGATTCATCCACCGGGCACCCTTGACGGCGAAGATTGGTCCAGTCCAATCTGTGATGTCGTGATGCGCCGGCCCCGGCCGGTCCGCGTCCGGGCTTCCGCACACCCGTACGCCTGCAACTCCGTACGTCCGCACCTCCTGCCGCACCGCACCGCACTGCCGCACGGCACTGCACTGCACTGCACCGCACTGCACCACCGCACTGCCGCACCGCCTTCACCCGGCCGCGCGCCCCCACAGCGCCCGGCCCGGCTCCCCAGGCCCAACCGGGCCGTCGCACCGCCGGAAACCCCACTCCTCCGGAGGACAACCGCATGCACGACCGTGTCATGTCCGCGCGCCCTGAAGAGCGCCGGGCCGTCGCGCCGCGCCGCCGAGCGCTCGCACTCGCCCTGGCCGCCACGCTCAGTACCGGCGGCGCCGCCCTCGCGCTCACGCTCGACACCGCCTCGGCCGCCGCCGTCAACCTGCTGACCAACGCGGACCTGGAGACCGGCACCCTGGCCGGCTGGACCTGTGCCAACGGCTCCGTGGTCAGCACCCCGGTCCACGGCGGCGGTTACGCGCTCAACGGCGCCGCCTCGGCCTCCGACACCGCCGAGTGCCGGCAGACGGTCACCGTCCTGCCGAACACCACCTACACCCTGGCCGGCTGGGTCCGGGGCAACTACGTCTACCTCGGCGCGACCGGGACCGGCGTCAACTCCCAGAGCTGGACGCCCGGCACGGGCGGCTGGACGCAGCTGAGCAGCACCTTCACCACGGGCGCGGGCACCACCTCGGTGACGGTCTTCACCCACGGCTGGTACGGCACCGGTGCCTACCAGGCCGACGACCTGAGCCTGACCGGCCCGGCCGGGCCCACCGGCACCGCCAGCCCGACCGCGACGAACAGCCCGACCGCCACCAGCAGCCCGACGGCGACCGGCAGCCCGACGACCAGCCCGACCGCGACCGGCAGCCCCACGAGCAGCCCCACCGTGACCAGCAGCCCGACGGCGACGAACAGCCCGACGGCCACCGGCAGCCCCACCGCCACCGGTACCGCGACGGCGACGCCCACCGCCACCTCCACGGCCACCGGCCCCGCCGGGGACGGCAAGGTCACCACGCCGGCCGGCGTCACCGTCACCAAGGTCACCCACAACGCCGTGGTGCTCCAGTGGCAGCCGTCCACCGCGACCGCCGGTGACGCCCCGGTCGCCTACAAGGTCTACGCCGGCGACCAGTTGGTGGCCACCTCGATGGGCACCTCGGTGGCGGTCAGCTCGCTGCTGCCGACCCGCGGCTACACCTTCACCGTCCAGGGCTACTCCGGCAGCCACGCCTCCGCCCAGTCGGCCCGGGTGAGCACCACCACCGCCGCGGCGCCCGCCACCAGCCCGTTCCGCTCGGCCTACTTCGACCAGTGGGGCGTCTACGAGAACGCGTACCACGCGAAGAACGTCGACACCAGCGGCGCCGCCGGCAAGCTGGACGTCATCAACTACGCGTTCGCCAACATCCACCCGACGAACCTCACCTGCTTCCAGGCGGTCAAGGCCTCGGACTCCGCGAACGAGAACAACCCCAACGCCGGTGACGGCGCCGGTGACGCGTACGCCGACTACCAGGCCGACTACAACGGCGCGACCAGCGTGGACGGCAGCGCCGACACCTGGGAGCAGCCGCTCAAGGGCAACTTCAACCAGCTGCGCCAGCTCAAGGCCAAGTACCCGAACCTGAGGTTCACCATCTCGATCGGCGGCTGGACCTACTCCAAGTACTTCTCGGACGCGGCGGCCTCCGACGCCTCCCGCAAGAAGTTCGTCTCCTCCTGCCTGGACATGTTCCTCAAGGGCAACCTGCCCGCGAACGTCGCCGGTGACCCGGCGGGCGGCGCGGCCACGGCGGCCGGGCTCTTCGACGGCGTCGACCTCGACTGGGAGTACCCGGGTTCGGCCGGCGGCCACACCGGCAACCACACCTCGCCCGCCGACAAGCAGAACTTCACCCTGCTGCTGAAGGAGTTCCGCACCCAGCTGGACGCCCTCGGCAACGCCCAGGGCAAGCGGTTCCTGCTCACGGCCGCACTGCCCAGCGGCCAGGACAAGATCGCCCAGCTGGAGACCGACAAGATCGGCGCGTACCTCGACTACGCCGACATCATGACCTACGACATGCACGGCGCGTGGGACGCCAAGGGCCCGACCAACCACCAGGACCCGCTGCACGACAGCCCGGCCGACCCGACCACGCCGATCACCCCGGGCAACCGGAAGTACAACATCGACACCACGCTCACCGCGTACACCACCGGCCTGCCGGAGTACGGCATCGCGGGCGGGTTCCCGGCGGCCAAGCTGGTGCTGGGCGTGCCGTTCTACTGGCGCGGCTGGACCGGCGTGCCGGCCGGCTCCAACTTCGGCCTGTACCAGAGCGCGACCGGTCCGACCCCGGCCAAGCCGCTGAGCGCGGAGGCCGGTCTGGCCGCCTGGAAGGAGCTCAACGCCACCGCCGCCAACACCCACTGGGACCCGGTGACGGAGTCCTCCTGGGTGTACGACGGCACCAACTTCTGGACCGGTGACACCCCGCAGGCCGTCCAGGCCCGCGGTGCGTACGCCAGGAGCAAGGGGCTGGCCGGGATGTTCGCCTTCTCGCTGGAGAACGACGACGCCGCCGGGTCGATGCTCAACGCGATGAGCAGCAGCCTGAACTGACGCAGGACCGGAACGCGGGGCCCGGCCGGGACGATTCCGGCCGGGCCCCGCGTGCGACTCGGTGTTTCCCGTCCGAGTCGGCACACCTGGACTGCTCAGCGCTCCGGCACCGGGTCCACGCCGTTCCGCCGCCGGGCGGCCGCGGGGCGGCAGCGCAGCAGCCGGCCGGCCGTGAGGCGGGCGCCGCGCACCGCGCCGTGCCGGTGCAGCGCCTGCACGGCGTAGGTGGAGCAGCTCGGCGTGTACAGGCAGCAGGCGGGGCGCTCCGGGCTGATCTCGGTGCGGTAGTGGCGCACCGCGCCGTAGAGCACCCCGGCCACCAGGCCCTGCGGCACGGGCGCGGCCCGGTCGGCCGTACGCGGCCCGGCGCCGCCTCCCCGGCCGCCGGTGAGGGCGAACCGGAGGCCGGCGGCCAGGGCCATCGGGAGCAGCGCGAGCAGGCAGGGCCCGTCGCACCCGCCGCCTCCCCCGCCGCAGCCGCCGTTGCCGCCACCGCAACCGCCGTTGCCACCACCGCCGTTGCCGCAGCCGGAAGGCAGACAGTTGTCGAGGTCGTCGTCCTTCTTCCGCTCCCCGTGCCTGCGCAGGTAGGCCTTCCACTCCTGCTGCCGGCGCTTGCGGTCGCGCCGTTCCTCGGCCGGCAGCCACCACCAGGCACGTCCGGGACGCTGGGTCGTCGGGAACTGTTCACCCTGGCCGGGCTGCTGGTACGCCACTGCTCTCGATTCCTCTCGGCGCGCACGCCGGGGCCGACCCCCAACGGCCCGATCAGATTATCGAAGGCCCGGATCGTGGGGGTCGGCCCGCAGGAGGATCCCGCGCGGTGCGCTCAGCCGCTACCGCCACCCAGGGTGGGGAACAGGTCGGTGAACGTCTGGGTGGTGACCGAGACGCTCCGGCCGAACGGGTCGTCGAAGTCCCAGATCAGGAACAGCAGGAAGGCGATCAGCGCACTGAACGCACCGGCCAGGATCAACTCCCTCGGGGAGCGCCGGATCTGGAGGAAGAACACCATGCCCACCGTCACCACGGCGCCGACGATCAGGCCGAACCAGACCACGCCGGGCATGCTCGGGCCGGCGTTCTGGCCGCGCGCGTTGCGGGCGTCGTCGACGACGCTGATCCGGTCCAGGATCGGCTGGTACGACTGGGCCTCCAGGTCGGAGGCCGGGGGGCGGGTCGCGACGTCGGTGCGCAGCTTGTCCAGCAGTTCGGTGCCCCGGTCGGAGATCTCGCCGTTCTCGCGCATGTACGTCCACTCCACGTCGACCACGTAGGAGACGTAGGCGTCGACGTCGGCCCGGATCCTGTCGCGGAACTCCACCGGGTAGACCTGCGCGCGCTCGCTCACCTCGTGCAGCGCCTGCGCCTCGCGGAAGACGTCGTCCTGCGCCGCGCCGCGGGTCTCCCAGACTCCGGCGATGGCCAGGCCGAGCACGATCGCGTAGACCACGCCGATCATCATCGTCATGTACTCGATGACGTCGGGTGTCTCGTCGGTGTCCTCGTCCGCACCGGCGCGGCGGTGCCTCAGCAGCACCACCGCCACCACCACGGCACAGGCCGCCAGCATGGCGATGGCCAGCGCCAACCATTCGGACATCGGGACTCCTCTCTCGGTCGGGGATCGACAGGAGTCGATCGGAATCAGTCGGACAGATGGGTCGGGCCGTTCCGGGCCCGGCACACGGGGAACAGGAACGCCTACGAGCGAGTCGCAAGGAGGCGGGAAAGGGGGAACGGAACGGGGACCGCGGCGACGTCAGGAGCCGCTCGAACCACCGGAGCCGCTCGAACCGGCGGAACCACCGGCTCCGGCCCGGCCGCCGGCACGACCCCGGCCGCCTCCCCCACCGCGCGGGCGCAGCGCCGCCACGGCGAGTACGGCGGGCACGGTGACCACCAGCATGGTCCGCGTCGGCGAGTTGCCGTGGTGCACGGGCGGCGCCGGCACGGGCTGGGCCCTCGGAACGGGCCGCAGCGTCGGGGCCGGACGCACCGGGCCGGGCGCCGGGGACACCGGGGTCGGCGTCGGGACCGGGGCCGGCGGTGCGGGGGCGGGCGGCGCCGGGGGCGGGACCGCCGGGGCCGTCGACGGCCGCGGGCTCACCGGTTTCGGCGAGGGCGGTGGCGGCGGAGTGGGCGCGGGCGGCCTGGGCGACGCCGGCGGCGGGGTGGGCTGCGGCGTCGGCGCGGGCGGAACCGGGGCCGGGGTCGGAGTCGGAGTCGGCGGCGGTGTCGGCACCGGGGTGGGGGTGGTCGTGGGAGTGACGGTCGGCTTCGGCGTGGGTGTGGGCGTCGGCGTGGGCGTCACGGTGGGGCTGTGCGTGGGCGTCGGAGTCGGCGTTGGCGTCGTCCGCGTCGGCGTGGGAGTCGGGGTGGGTGTGGGCGTCGGCGTGGGGCAGGGGTGGTGGTGCGTCGGCCTCGGCGGCCAGGGCTTGGTGGGCCACGGCTTCGGGTGGTGCAGGATTCCGGAGAGGTCGACGTCCACGCCGACCTCCACGTCCACGTCCACCTCGGTGTCCACGCCGTCCCGGCCCACCCCGACCGAAACGTCCGTACCGGTGTGGACACAGGTGTGGACGACCGGACCGTGCGGGTGCCCGCCCTGCCGGTCCGTCGAGGAGCGGGCGGTGGCCGAGCCGGTCAGCAGCGCGCAGAGCGCGACCACACCGGCGGCCGCTCCGGCCAGTCGGACCCTCCGCGCCCGCGGGTCGACGCCCTTGGCGGGGCCGGTTCCGGGTAAGACGGCGCGGCTGCGGGGGGCGCCGTCCGCCGACGCCCGGTCCGCGGTCACGGTGCCCCGTCCATCGGTATCCGCCGGGGCGGCTGGTGCTGCGGCATGGGCTCCATGCACCTCTCGTGTCGTCAGGAGGACCGGCCCACGCCGGAAGGGGGGCCGACACCGGACGGCCCGCCGCAGTGGGCGGGCCGTCCGGCATCAGGTGAAACGATCATGCGGAGAGCCGGTTACGGCCGCCCCGGGGCGCGCGCCCCGGGGCGTGCGAGCGGACCGACGCTGCGACGCCACGCCGTGGCGCGCGGCTCAGTGGCAGGCCACTCAGTGGCGGCCGTGCGCGATCTCGACGTTCTCCAGGACACCGACGGCGTCCGGCACCAGGATCGCGGCCGAGTAGTAGGCGCTGACCAGGTAGGAGATGATCGCCTTCTCGTCGATGCCCATGAAACGGACCGACAGGCCGGGCTGGTACTCGTCCGGCAGGCCGGTCTGGTGCAGGCCGATGACGCCCTGGTTGTCCTCGCCGGTCCGGATCACCAGGATGGAGCTGGTGTTCTCCTTGCTGATCGGGATCTTGTTGCAGGGCAGGATCGGCACGCCGCGCCAGGCCGGCACCTGCTGGCCGCCGAGGTCGACGTGGTGCGGGTAGATCCCGCGGGCGTTCAGCTCACGGCCGATCGCGGCGATCGCCCGCGGGTGGGCGAGCAGGTAGTCCGGGTCCCGGCGACGGCTGAGCAGCTCGTCCAGGTCGTCCGGGGTGGGCGGGCCGGAGTGGGTCTGGATCCGCTGGGCGAAGTCGGCGTTGTTGAGCAGGCCGAACTCCGGGTTGTTGACCAGCTCGTGTTCCTGGCGCTCGCGCAGCGCCTCGATGGTCAGCCGGAGCTGGTGCTCGATCTGGTTCATCGGCTGGTTGTAGAGGTCGGCGACCCGGGTGTGCACCTTGAGGATCGTCTGCGCGACGCTCAGCTCGTACTCGCGCGGCTTCAGCTCGTAGTCCACGAAGGCGCCCGGCAGCTGGTACTCGCCGTGGTGGCCGGCGGACATCGCGATCTCGGCCTCGCCGCGCTCGTTCTGGCGCTGGAGCGGCAGGGCCAGGAAGGCGGTGAGGTGCTCCTGGAGCGCGGGCGAGTTGTCCCGGATCTGCTCGAAGTCACGGCGGGGCAGCGACAGCACGGTGCCCGCGGTCACCGTCTTCGCGGTGAACTCCCAGACGGCGTCCTGGTCCAGCACGGACTGCTCGCCGAAGCGGTCGCCGTCACCGAGCACGCCGACCACCGTCTCGTCACCGTACTTGCCGGTGCCGATCTGGTTGATCTTGCCGTGCGCGATCAGGAAGATCCGGTCCGCCGCCTCACCGCGCTCGGCGAGCACCTCGCCCGGACCGAAGTCGCGCTGCTCGCAGCGGTCGGCCAGCGCGGTCAGCACCTCGTCGTCCTCGAACCCGCGCAGCAGCGCCAGCTCACCCAACTCCTGGGGGATGACCCGGACCTGGGAACCGGTCTTGATGAACTCGACCCGGCCGTCACCGACGGTGTAGGTGAGTCGGCGGTTGACCCGGTAGGCACCACCGGCGGCCTGCACCCAGGGCAGCACCTTGAGCAGCCAGCGGGAGGTGATCTCCTGCATCTGCGGCGCGGACTTCGTGGTGGTGGCGAGATTGCGGGCAGCAGCCGTCGTCAGGCTCGACTGCGCCACCTGCGGTGTCTCCGGGGCCGTCTCCACGGTCATCGGCAGGGTTCTCCATTTCGTGTGATCAGTCACGTGTGATCAGTCACGCCGACCCGTCGCGCGACCGGCGGCAGCCGGGGACCAGGTGTCGACGGATCATCAGATACGCGTATCGGTGCGGGTGTTGACTGTCTTCGCGATGTGGTGCGCCCGCTCGGGCGATCCACCGGAACCCTAGATCACCACCACACGGCCCATCCCGTACGACAACCGAGTGCCCCCCGATTGGGTGAATCTCTCCGATCGGAAGGTTTGAATCCGTCGCCCTTGCACCGGTGGGCCGTCACGTTTCTGCGCATGCGAATCGTCCAGACGTAGGAACGATTCACCCCACCCGAACGGAGCAGCGCGAAGGCCCGCACCCCGACCGATGGGGTACGGGCCTTGCGGACATCTGTTCGATGCTCGAACACAGTGCGAATCCGGGTGCCGATCGGCCCGCCGCGGGCACCTCCGCGCGCCCCGCCCCGCCGCCGAACCAGGGCCGCCGCGCAGGGAAGCAGGTCGTCACCCCCCGGGACCGTGCTCCGACCGGGCCGCGCACCTGGCCGCCCGCAGGTTGCGCCGGTGCACGACCCACCAGAGCGTGCCCACCGTGACGGACAGGACGATCAGGACCAGGGCCAGCACCGGCCAGCGGCTGTCGGCGAGCCGGATGTCGGCCAGCAGCAGCCCGGCCACCGCCGCGACCGGGACGAGCAGCGCGGCCAGGGCCCGGCCCGTCGCGGCCACCACCCCGGGGTCGGCGCGGGCCCGGTGCAGACCGGGCCAGCCGAACGGGTCGCCGCCGAAGTAGTGGGCGACCCCGCGGACCGCGAGCCGGTCGGTGGCCCAGGTGTAGGACAGCGCCATGTAGGGGAGCCAGACCAGCGGGGCGACGGTACCCATCAGGAGGACCAGCGCCAGCAGGGACCACTCCCCCGCCGACCGCCAGCGGGACGGCGGCGGGTCGGTGTCCTCGCTGGTGATGCCGAGCAGCCGGGCCATCCGCCGGACCACGTCCCAGAACCCCCGGAGGCGGCCGGGGGGACGGGAGGCATCGGGCTCCGGACCTGCCGCGAGCGCCCGCTCGGCGGCGGCGAGGTCGGGGTGGGCGCCCTGGAGGACGAGCAGTTCGGGGGCGCGGGCCCGGTCGGCCGGGTCCTTCCCGGCGAGGGCGGCGAGCTCCAGCAGCAGCTGCGCCTGGGCCAGCAGGGCGGTGCAGAAGGCGAACGGGATGAGCCAGAGGAACGGCCCGCCGACGAAGGCGCCCTCGCTCTGGCTGACCAGCCGGGCGTGGTCGACGGCCCGCGCGGCGAGGTCGCCGGTGGTGGCCTCGGGGTGGGCGGCGCGGAGTGCCGCGACCCGGCGCGCGGCCCGGGGGCCCCGGTGGCGGACGGCGAAGACGGCGAGCAGTTCCGGCAGCCGGTCGGGGTGGGCCCGCATCGAGCGCACCAGCTCGGCGACGGGGGCGCTCTCCTTCACCGCTCCGGGGACCGCGTCCGGGGCGGCCGCCGGGGTGTCGGGCTCGCCCGTGGGCCCCGGGCGCCCGGGGTGTTCCGGTCGTGCCGGGTCCGGGTGCTCGGGGTTCGCGTCTGTCTTCGGGGCCACGTTCGTCCCACCGCTCCGCCGCACGCTCCGGCCGTGCCCGGACCGGCGTCCGACCGCGCGCGGCCGACCGCTCACCCGGGCCTTCCTCCACCCTAGGCCCAGCCCTCCGGCTCCCGCCTGCCGGGCGGCCGGGGTCAGGCGACCTCGAAACCGTGCCGGACCCGGTCGAGGCGGCCGGCCGCGAAGTCCTCCTCGGAGATCCAGAAGGAGACGTTGACGCACTCGCCCCAGTCGACGGCCAGCGCGCCACTCCCGATCTGGAGCAGCGGGCGGTGGCCCTCGGGCCGGCCGGTGTCCGTGTCGCACCAGCCCAGCAGCCGGACCTCGGGCCGGGGCATCCGCTCGGCGAGGTCCTGGGCGAGATCGAAGGCGACCAGGAAGTCGTCCGGGAACAGCCGCTCCAGCTCCTGGTCCTGGTAGGAGGGCGCGGAGAGCGCCCAGGCGGCCCGGACCGGAACGGCGGGGACGACGGGTGCGCCCTGCTCGACGGCCGGGGCCGGCCGGGGCTCCGCACCCGCGGGGACGTGCAGCACCCGGCAGCCCCGGCCGGTGAAGTCGGAGAGCCACTCGTCGTGGAAGAAGAGCAGCAGCCCTTCGGCGGGCAGCGGCCAGCCC
Organism: Kitasatospora purpeofusca; assembly: GCF_000718025.1. Lineage (GTDB taxonomy): Bacteria > Actinomycetota > Actinomycetes > Streptomycetales > Streptomycetaceae > Kitasatospora > Kitasatospora purpeofusca. Next base: position 4,995 of record NZ_JODS01000046.1, on the reverse strand, counting down.
TCCCCGCCCGGCCCGGTGGACCGGAAGGCCGTGGCGAGGGCGGCGCAGTCGAGTTCGGCGAGCAGCTGCATCGGGCGGCCGCCGGCCTCCGGCCAGGCCGTGCCCGCCGGGAGCGCGGGCAGTCCGCCGAGCCGCCCGACCGGCACCGCGTCCGGCGCGGGAAGGCCGGCCGCGTCGGCGGGGTCCGAGGAGTCGGGCCTCGAGGAGTCCGGGCCCGGCAGTCGGTCCAGGGCGAGGGAGGAGCGGAACAGCCCCTCGACCAGGGCACCCGGCTGCTCGCCGACCCGGGCCCGGATCAGCTCCGCGACATCGCCCGGAATCGGCGGCGCGCCCTCGGCGGGCGCGGCCGCGGGGCTGTCGGTGGTCACGAGTTCGGCCATGCGCCAAGCCTGCCACGAGGGTCCGACAACGCCGGTCGGCCGCCCCGGCGCACGGCGGGCGGGAAGGGCGGGCGGCACCTGACGGGGCGTAACGACGGGAACCGCGGGCGGGAACGCCGAAGGCCCCGTCAGGTGCCGGTACGGGGGGATGATCGGCACCTGACGGGGAGCGGGCCGACGACCTGTCGGCCGGTCGGCCCGGCTGTGGGAGCGGTTCAACGGGGGCGGTTCGGCGGAGCGGTTCAGCAGTGCGGTTCAGCAGTGCGGCTCAGCAGGGCGGCTCAGCAGGGCGGTTCAGGCGCAGACGACCTCGTTGCCGGGGACCTGGAAGATGCCCGAGTCGCTGGCCGCACCGGCGGCGTACTCGTAGTAGAGGTACGTGTAGAAGTCGATCCGCGCGCCGTTGCCGCAGACCGAGTCGGTGCCGACGGTGTACGTCAGGGTGACGGTGGTGGTGGCGCCGGCGGCGACCGGGACGGAGTGGTGGACCAGACCGCTGGTGGCGCCGGTGTCGCAGGCGGTGACGTTGCCGCCGCAGGAGGAGAAGGCGTACTTCAGGCCGGTGTTCAGCGTGGTGGTGTAGGTCGGCTGGACGGACTCGTAGACGAAGTACGCGGCGGTGTCGTGCGGGTTGGTCAGCGTCAGCGTCAGGGTGACGTCCGAGCCGGGGGTGGCCGTGGTCTTGTCGACGGAGACCGACAGCAACGGGGTGTCCGCGTGGGCGGGGGTGGCCGACAGCAGCAGGCCGATGAGGAGGGCGAGGATCGCGGGCAGGCCGGTACGGCTCAGAAATGAAGTGCGCATGACCAAAGAGCGTAGGCGGCCGTGCCCGCGCCGGGGCCCGCCTCCGCACCGGTCCGTACTGGCATATGACAGCGGAGCGGACGCCCCGGACCATAACCTCCCGATTACGCCCCGGTTCCGCCCACTCCCCGGCCGCCGGACGCCTACCCTCCGTGCCCGCCCCTCAGAGCGGCGGCGGCAGGATGGCGCAGAGCGCCTCCAGCGCCGCCGGGTAGGCGTGGTCCGGCGGGGTCGCGTACCCGACGACCAGGCCGTCCGTCGCCGGCATCGCCTCCGCCGCGAGCAGCGGGTGCCGGTAGTCGGCCAGGCCGTCCAGGACCAGCCCCCGGTAGGCGGCGGCCTTGAGCACCGAGCGCTCGGTCCCGGGCGCGAGCCGGAGCACCGCGTGCAGCCCGGCCGCGATCCCGGTGACCTCGATGTGCGGGGCGTGCTCGGCCAGCGCGCCGACCAGCCGGTCCCGGCGGTCGCGGTAGCGGCGGCGCATCCGCCGGACGTGCCGGTCGTAGCCGCCGGAGTCGATGAACTCGGCGAGGGTCAACTGGTCCAGGGCGCTGGCCCAGGCCTCCCGCTCGCCCTTCGCCGCGAGCACCCGGTCCACCAGGTGGTCGGGCAGCACCATCCAGCCGAGCCGCAGCGCGGGGCTGAGGCTCTTGCTGGCCGTCCCCAGGTAGACCACCCGCTCCGGGTCCAGACCCTGCAGGGCGCCGACCGGCTGCCGGTCGTAGCGGAACTCGCCGTCGTAGTCGTCCTCCAGGACCAGTCCGCCGCGGCCGCGCGCCCAGTCGACCACCGCAGCGCGGCGGCCCGGGTGCAGCGGTCCACCGGTCGGGAACTGGTGGGCGGGCGTCAGCAGCGCCGTGCGGATCTCCGGGTCCTCCGCCAGTCCGCCCACCCGTGCGCCGTGCTCGTCGAGCGGGAGCGGGCGGGTGGTGGCCCCGGCGGCGGCCAGCAGCCCGCGGTGGAAGGCCAGCCCGTAGCCCTCGACGGCGAGCGACCCGGCCGTCCGGGCCGGGAGCACCGCGCGCGGGCCGTCGAACAGCAGCCGCAGCGCGTGCGCGAAGCCGGAGCAGACCACGATCCGGTCCGGGTCGGTGCGGACCCCGCGGGCCCGGGCGAGGTAGTCGGCGAGCACTTCGCGCAGTTCGCGCCGGCCCTGCGGATCGCCGGGCCCGAACGCCTCGTTGGGCGCGGCGGTGAGCGCCCGGCGCCCGGCGGCCAGCCAGGCGGTGCGCGGGAAGGCGGCGGCGTCGGGCTGGCCCTGCCGCAGGTCGTGGGCGGGGCGCGGCGGGCGGGAGGAACGGCGGGCCCGGGTCGGGGGGACGGGTTCGGCCCGTTCGGCGACGGTGGTGCCGGAGCCCTGCCGGGCGGTGAGCCAGCCCTCGGCGACCAGTTCGGCGTAGGCGTCGGCGGCGGTGTTGCGGGCGATGCCGAGGTCCGCGGCGAGCGCGCGGTAGGGCGGCAGCCGGGTGCCCGGGGCGAGCCGGCCGCTGCGGATCGCCTCGCGCAGGGCGTCCATCAGGGCGGACCGGCGGCTGCCGGTAGCGGGCAGGTCGAGGTGGAGGTCGGCCCCGGCGGGGCCCGCGGCTCCCTCCGCTCCTGCGGCTCCCGCGGCGGAGCGCTCGGCGGCCGGAGGAGCCGCGTGGGCCGCGCCCGTCGCGCCCTCGGCGGGGCGGGCGGTGGTGGGCCGGGTGCCGGCGGGGCGGGTGGCGGCGGTGGAGTTCCCGTCGTCCGGCCGGGTGGTGCCCGGCCGGTGGCCCCGCCGGGCGGCCGGGCGCGGGCCCTCGGCCGCTCCGGCGGGACTGCGGCGGGGTGTCCGGGGCGGATCGACCGAAGTGTCCGTCATGGTTCCGCAGCCTAGCGCCGGGCCCCGGCAGCCCCGGGGGCGGGCCTGCCGCCCCCGGGGCCGCCGGAGCGTCCGGCGCGGCCCGGCGCGGTCCCGTACCGGTTCGGCTCCGGTTCGGCGCGGTCCGGTGCGGTGCAGTGCAGTTCGGCGCCGGTCAGTCGATCCGGATCGAGCTGACGATGAACGAGCGCACGTCGTTGCGGGTGCGCTCGGCGAGCGCCGAGTCGGTGGAGTAGGCGCTGACGGTCAGCCAGATGTTCCCGGACTGCGGGACGCAGACGACGATCGCGATCACGTCCGCGTTGCCGCCGATCACCTGGTAGTCGCCGTCGCCCGCGAGGTCCCAGACCTGGAAGCCCTGGCGCAGCAGCGCGGTCTGGGCCAGGCCGAGGCAGTCGCCGAGGGTGTCGTTCTTGGTGAAGGTACCCCAGTGTGCGTACATGCGGTCTCCCGTTCGTGCCGTGGTGGCGGCCGCCGCCGGAGTGGTCCGACCCCGGTGGCGGCCGTACCTCGAGCGTCGGGGAGCGGCTGTCCCGGGTGCACGGGGCCGGGGTCCCGTTCCGGCCCGGTTCTCCGACCGGGACCGGCGCGCGGCCCGCGGCGGACACCCCGGCACGCGGCGAACGGCGGGCACTCCGGGACCGGCTCAGGGCAACTCCGGGGCCGGGGCCGCACCACAGCGGCGGCCGGACCGCCCCTCCGGTGCGCCGGGCGGGCGGCGGGACTCCTGCATCGGTGTGCGGTTACGCCTGCGATCGGGTGACCTTATGGTCGGATTATGTCGTCACAGGCGTGTCGACTGGCTATTCCTTCGCCATGACCAACACCAGGAAGTACCTGCTCGCCGCCGGCCTCGGCACCGCGCTGGCGGTCCTCTCCGCCGGCCCGGCCCTCGCGCTCGACTGCGACACCCCCGTGCACCACGCCCCGACCGCCCCGGTCCACAACGGCCTCCCGGGCGGCCTCCCGGGAGGCGGCGGCGGCACCGTCTGCATCAACGAGGGCGGCGCCTACGCCAACGGCATCGTCGCCAACTCGCCGGGCGTGCTCTCCGGCAACCAGATCCAGATCCCGATCAACATCCAGACCAACATCTGCGGCAACAGCCTCTCCATTCTCTGACCGGTACCCGGCGCGCGCCCGAGGATCGCCCGGCGCCCCCGCACCGACCGCACGAGGGCTGCGGCCCCGGCACCCGCCGGGGCCGCAGCCCTCGCTCCTCTTCCCCGCTCCCCGCCCGTGGGGGTTACGGCACCACGGTGACCGGCCAGCGGCCCGCCTTGACCAGCCGGACCGCGACCGAGCCGATCACCCGGTGCCCGGCCTGTTCGGAGGCGCCGACCACCACCGCGTCGGCCCGCAGCTCGTCGGCCAGCCGGGCCAGGCCCGTATAGGGGTCACCGCGCACGGTGAGGAAGCGCCACTCCACCCGCCACACGTCGCGCAGCCGGTGCTCGGCCTCGCGGACGGCGGCGAGCAGTTCCTCGGCGATCTCCTGGGTGGTCTCCTCGACGGCGGCGCCCGCGAGCGCGGTGGCCGCGCCCAGCACCGGCTGGATGTACGCGATCGCCAGGGTGGCGTTCTGCCGCCGGGCCAGGCCCGCCGCGTAGGCGGTGGCCCGCCAGGAGGAATCAGAGCCGTCCAGGCCCGCCACGATCATCTTGGGCCCGTCGGTGCCCAGCTCGAACCCGGACGGCGCCACGGCCGCGCCCGGCTCCTCGGCCCGGTCGGCCGCCGACCCCTGCTCCGCATCGCTCTCGTTGCTCATGGCCCGAGGCTATGCCGGACACGGCGGGTGACGGCGCGGGGCACGGCGGGTGAGGGCTGTGGCCCGGACCACCCGACGCGACCGCCGCACCCCGCTCGGCACCCCGATTCCGGCACCCGCCGCAGCCGGACCGCCACGCCCCGTCGACCGTGTGCCCGGCCTCACAGGCCCCCCGGAGTGGCCCGGACCACTTTCCGCCG
>NZ_JODS01000045.1 GCF_000718025.1 Kitasatospora purpeofusca | reverse complement strand
GCCCGCCGCGCCGAGGTGCAGGTCGCCTACGCGATCGGCAAGGCCGAGCCGGTCGGCCTGTTCGTGGAGACCTTCGGCACCGAGACCGTGCCGGTCCTCTCGATCCAGAAGGCCGTCACCGAGGTGTTCGACCTGCGTCCGGCCGCGATCATCCGCGACCGGGACCTGCTGCGCCCGATCTACTCGCAGACCGCCGCGTACGGCCACTTCGGCCGTGAGCTGCCGGACTTCACCTGGGAGCGGACCGACCGGGTGGAGCAGCTGAAGAAGGCCCTCGAGGCCTGATCGGCGGGGACCGGACTCGACAGGAGCACCCATCGATGCGCGTACTGGTGTCAGGATCACTGGCGACCGATCACCTGATGGTCTTCCCCGGCCGTTTCGCCGATCAACTGATCCCCGATCAGCTCGCCCACATCTCGTTGTCCTTCCTGGTCGACGACCTGGAGGTGCGCCGCGGCGGCGCGGCGGCCAACCTCGCGTACGGCCTCGGCCGACTGGGCCTGACCCCCCGGCTGGTCGGTTCCGTCGGGCTCGACTTCGGCCCGTACGAGGTTCGGCTGAAGGAACACGGGGTCGACACGGACGCACTCCGGGTCTCGGAGACGGCCCGGACCGCGCGGTACGTCCGGGTCACCGACGGGGACGGCAACCGGATCACCACCTTCTGTCCGGGCGCGATGGAGGAGGCCAGGGAGATCGACCTCGTGACGGCGGCGGGGGAGCGGCCGGACCTCGTCGTGGTCTGCGCGAACGACCCGGAGGCGATGATCCGCCACACCCGCTGGGCCAGGGCCGGGGGCATCCCGTTCGCCGCCGCCCCCGGCCGACAGCTCGCCCGGCTGACCGGCGACCAGGTCACGGAACTGGTGGACGGCGCTGCCTGGCTGTTCACCGACGAGGCCGAGGCGGCCCGGTTGACCGGGCAGACCGGCCGCACCCGCGCGGACATCCTCGCCGGTGTCGGCACCTGGGTGACGACGCTCGACCAGGGCGGCGCGCGGCTGGAGCGCCGAGGGGAATCCGCACTCCTCGTCCCGGCCGTTCCGCGCGGTCGGGCGACGGATCCGCCCGGCGCCGGCGCCGGCTTCCTCGCCGGCTTCCTCGCCGCCGTCGCGGCCGGCCTGCCGCCCGTCGCGGCCGGCCGGCTCGGCTGCGCGGTGGCGGCCTCCGTGCAGGACACCCTCGGCTCCGAGGAGTACGACGTCGGTCCGGAGCTCCTGGCGGAACGCCTGCGCGACGCGTACGGACCGGGCGCCGCGGAGGAACTGCGGGCGGTCCAAGGGCTCGTCCTCGGGCGGGCGACATGACACTGCGTGAACTGCTCGCGGCCGGGACCCGTTCCTTCTCGTTCGAGTTCTTCCCTCCTCGTACGGAGACCGGCGAGCGCGGGGTGTGGGACGCGATTCGCCGGATCGAGCCCGTGGCACCCGCCTTCGTCTCCGTCACCTACGGGGCGGGCGGGTCCTCCCGGGAGCGCACCGTCGAACTGACGAAGCGGATCGCGGCCGAGACAACCCTGCGGCCGGTCGCCCATCTCACCGCAGTCGGCCACACGGTCGCCGAACTGCGGCGCATCCTCGGTCAGTACGCGGATGCCGGTGTCTGCGACGTCCTGGTCCTGCGGGGTGATCCGCCCGGGGACCCGCGCGGCCCGTGGGTGCCGCACCCGGACGGCCTCACCTATGCCCACGAGTTGGTCACCCTGGTACGGGAGGCCGGAGCGTTCAGTGTGGGTGTGGCGGCCTTCCCCGAGCGTCATCCGCGATCCGCCGACTGGGACAGCGAGATCCGGCACTTCGTGGCCAAGTGCCGGGCGGGCGCCGACTACGCCCTCACCCAGATGTTCTTCGACGTCGAGGACTACCTGCGGCTGCGCGACCGGGTGGCCGCGGCCGGCTGTGACATTCCGATCATCCCGGAGATCATGCCGGCGACCGACGTGCGGCAGATCCGCCGGTTCGCCGAACTCAGCGACGCGGCCTTCCCGGACGAGCTGGCCCGCCGGCTGGATGCGGCCCGCGACCGGCCCGCGGAAGGCCACCGGATCGGAGTGGAACACGCGGTCGCCATGTCCGAGCGGCTGCTCGCGGAAGGAGCCCCGGGACTGCACTACATCACCTTGAACCGGTCCACGGCCACGCTCGACATCCACCGCGCCGTCATGGCCACCCGGGCGGTGGCCGTCTGACCCCAGCGGCGCGACCCGCTCCGGAACTCCGTCATCGGAACCCGGCCGGGTCGCGCCGCTGTTCTGTGCCCATTGCCATAAACGACAGTTCTGCCCGACCGGGAAAGGAGTTATTGGACACCCTCCCGGGAGCGGCAGATGATCCTAAGGAAGCGCCGAACGGCGGTCCGAAGGGGGGAGGAACGCAGTGCACGCATCCCATGCGAATCCGCGGGAAGTGGATTTCGCGGTCGTCATCGCCGAGATCTGGTGCGAGGTCCTGGAAGTCCCCGAAGTGGGCGACGAGGACAACTTCTTCGACCTCGGCGGCCACTCCGTGCTGCTCCGGATGGTCCAGGAGCGGGTCGTCCGCCGCACCGGGAGGGAAGTCGAACTCGTCGAGTTCTTCACCCACCCGACCGTTCGCTCCCTCGCGCGCCACCTGCGGGACGGGGGGACCGCCGCGCCCGCCGGAGCCGGCCGCCGCGCCACCGGTCGGCTGAACCGCCTGGGGAACCGGCGGGCGCAGCTGGGCGGAACTCCCTCGGACACCCACGGAGACCTCGGTGAGTGACGTCGAACCCCTGGCGGAAACCGGTGGTTTCATCGCCGTCGTCGGAATGGCCGGCCGATTTCCCGGCGCCGCCGACATCGAGGAATTCTGGGCCAATGTCTCGGCCGGAATCGACTCGGTCGTCCACGATTCTCCGCAGGTCCATCCGGGTGGCGCGCCCGACGGTGGCGACCTCACGTACGTGCCCTCGCGCGGCCGGCTGGACGGCGCCGAGTGGTTCGACGCCGACTACTTCGGCTACGCCGCCAAGGAAGCCCTGCTGATCGACCCGCAGCACCGGGTCTTCCTGGAGTGCGCGGCAGCAGCCCTGGAGGACGCCGGCACCGACCCCGACCGGTTCCCCGGCACCATCGGTGTCTACGGCGGCAGCACCGAGACCCGGTACGCCGAGGCGCTGTCGGCCCAGTTGAGCCGGCTCACCGGGGTCACCGAGGAGGACATCGTTCTCGGTACCGCACCCGACTTCCTGGTCGCCCGCACGGCCGAGCGGCTCGGGCTGCGGGGCCCGGCCGTCGCCGTGCAATCGGCCTGCGCCACCGCTCTGGTGGCCATCCACACGGCTGGGCGGGGCCTGCTCGCCGGAGACTGCGACCTGGCCCTGGCGGGCGGCGTCGCGGTTCACGTACCGCCGAAGACCATCACGTGGACCGGACCGGACGGCACTCTGGCGCCCGACGGCGTCTGCCGCGCCTTCGACGCCAAGGGGAACGGCACCGTCGCGGGCAACGGGGTCGGGGTGGTGGTGCTCAAGCGCCTGTCCGACGCGCTGGCCGACGGCGACCACATCCGGGCTGTCGTCCGCGGGTCGGCCGTGACCAACGACGGCTCCGGCCGGATCGGTTTCACCGCGCCCAGTGTCGCCGGCCAAGCCGCCGCCGTCCGGGAGGCGCAGCTCACGGCGGGCACCGATGCGCGCACCATCACGTACGTGGAGGCGCACGGCACGGCGACCCCGCTCGGCGACCCGATCGAGGTCACGGCGCTCACCCGGGCCTTCCGGGAGGACACCGACGACCGGGGTTTCTGCGCCATCGGCTCCGTCAAGACCAACATCGGGCACGCCGACGCCGCCGCCGGAGCCGCGGGCTTCGTCAAGACCGTCCTGGCACTCGGCCACCGGCGGATACCGCCGAGCCTGCACTTCACCGAGCCCAACCCCCGGATCGACTTCGAGTCCGGGCCGTTCCGGGTCGCCACCGAGCTCACCGACTGGGAGCCGGGCGGCTTCCCGCGGCGGGCCGGTGTCAGTTCCTTCGCGGTCGGCGGCGTCAACGCCCACCTGGTTCTGGAGGAGGCGCCGGAGCGCCCGGTGCGCGAGTCCGAGCGGCGGGCCCAGCTGCTGGTGCACTCCGCCCGTACCCCGACCGCGCTGAGCGCCCGGCTGGCCCGCTTCGAGGAGTACCTGACCGCCAACGGAGCTCCGTCGTACGCCGACGTCGCCTGGACGCTCCAGACAGGGCGCCGCGAGCACGAGTGCCGTGCGTTCACCGTCGTCGGGGAGGGGCCCGAGCACGAGCCGGTCCGCTCCGCGGAACCGCCGCGCGAGCGGCCCGTGGCGTTCTTCTTCCCGGGCCGGATCGGTCCGGCGGAGGTCTGGCGGCTGTACATCACCGAGCCGGCCTTCCGCACGGCCTTCGACGCCGCCCTCGCCGATGCGGATGCCGGGCTCGTCCGGAGCGTGCGGGAGGTCGCCCGGGGTCTGTCCTGGCCCACCGACCCGGTGGTGCGCGACACCTACGTCTTCGCCCACGAGTACGCGCTGGCCGCACTCTGGGAACGCTGGGGCATCCGGCCGACCGAGGTCCTCGGCACCGGCGTCGGCGTGCTCGTCGCGGCGGTCGTCGCCGGTGCCCTCCGGTCCGCCGACGCGCTGCGGCTGATCGCCGCGCCGGCCCGGGGCGGCGAGAACGGGGAACCGGCCGGGGCCACCGGGCTGTCGGCCCCGGAACCGCACCGGGTCTCCGTCGTGCTCGGTGACGGCAGTCGGCACGTTGCCGGGACGACGATCGAGGCCGAGCGCTGGGTGCGTGAGCTGCGCGAACCGGCGGCCCCGGACGTCGCGCTGGAAGCCGTGCTGGCCGGGCCCGACACCGTGCTGCTCCAGGTGGGCGCGGGCGCCGGCCCGGTCACGACCGGCGACACGCCCGGGCGCCTCGTCCTCGCTCCCCTGGACGGCCTGGCGGACGGCGGCGACGCGCTGACGTCCCTCTACGGCGCCCTCGGCCGGCTCTGGCTCTCGGGGGCCCGGGTGTCCTGGGAGGGTGTGCACGAGGGCGAGCGCCGGGTCAGGGTCGTGCTGCCCACCTACCCCTTCGAGCGGCTCCCGTACCTGGTGCGCCACCCGGAGGAGGAAGCCCGGACGGTCACCGGGGCCGCCACCGCCGCGACGGGTGCCGCGGACGACGGGCCCGCGGACGACGGATCCGCCGCCCGGAGCGCCGTGCCCGCCACCGGGAGCGCGCCCGGCGCCGCCGACCGTGCCGCCGACGACACGCCCCTCGGTGTGGTGCTGCGGCTGTTCGGCGAAGCCCTCGGACTGCAGGACATCGAACCCGACGAGAGCTTCTTCGAACTCGGCGGCGACTCCCTCATCGCGGTCAAGCTCTTCGCCGAACTCAGGGAGATCTACCCGGTCGAGATCAAGATGCGGTCGCTCTTCGAGTCCGCCACCGCGGCCGACCTGGCCGCCCTGATCGAGCAGCGGCTGACCGGCACCGACCGGGCCACCGAGGAGGAGACCGTATGAACGGCACCGGAGACCCCACGGGCGCCGACCAGGTGGCCGCAGCCGCCATGACGGCCGAGCTGCGGGACCGCTGGCTCTCCGGCCGCAAGCCCAGAACGGAGACCGCGCTCGACCTGTACTGCTTCGCCCACGCGGGTGGCTCGGCAGGGGAGTTCGTGCGCTGGGGCAGCGGTCTGCCCGGCGTCCGGGTCTGGGCGGTCAGGCTGCCCGGCCGCGCGCCGCGGCAGGACGAAGCCCCGTACAAGCGCATCGGCGACCTGGTCACCGACCTCGTCGAACAGGTCGACTTCGGCCGCCGGGAGTTCGCCTTTTTCGGGCACAGCCTGGGCGCGCTGATCGCCTTCGAGACCACCCGCGCGCTGCGCCGGGCCGGCCTGCGCCCGCCCCGGGCCCTGCTGTTGTCCTCGATGCAACCGCCACCGGTCAGGACGAGCCGGAACATCCACCTGCTGCCGGACGACGAGCTGCTGGAGCAGGTCGAAAGCCGCTGGGGCGCTCTGCCCATGGCCGTGCACGAGGAGCCGGACCTCAAGCGGCTCGCACTGCGCTACCTGCGCGCGGACGCCGAACTCGCCGAATCGCACGAGTACCTCCTCGAGGATCCGCTGGACACCCCGATCACGGCCTTCGCCGGTGACGAGGAGGACCCCGGTCAGCTCGACTGGGGCAGCCATACCCGTGGCGCGTTCGCCGCCCACCGCGTGCCCGGCGGCCACTTCTACTTCCGCGACCCGAAGTCGCAGGCCGAGCTCCTGCGCCTGGTCGGTGCCGCGCTGAACCCGGAGAGCTGAGGACAGCCATGCGATACACCACGTTCGGCCGGAACACCGGCCTGCGCGTCTCCGAGTACGCCCTCGGCACCGCGAACTTCGGCACCCTGTGGGGCGGCGGTGCGAACCGCGAGGAATCCCGCAAGATCTTCGACCGCTTCGCGGAGGCGGGCGGCACGTTCATCGACGCCGCCGACAACTACCAGGTGGGCGAGTCGGAGAAGCTGCTCGGAGAGTTCCTCGGTGCCGACCGCGACCACTTCGTGGTGGGCACCAAGTTCTCCCTGGGCGCCGGCCGGGCCCGGATCTCCAACACGGGCAACAGTGCCAAGAACATCCTCGGCTCCGTCGAGGCCAGTCTCCGGCGGCTCAACACCGACCACATCGACGTGTACTGGGCCCACTTGCCGGACTCGGTGACACCGGTCGAGGAGATTCTGAGCGCCCTCGACAGCCTTGTCCGGTCCGGCAAGATTCTCTACGCCGGGCTGTCCAACTTCCCCGCCTGGCGGATCTCGCGTGCCGTCACCCTCTCCGAACTGCGTTCGCAGGCACGCCTGGTGGGCGTCCAGTTCGAGTACAGCCTGGCCGAGCGCGGCGCCGACCGGGAGCTGATTCCGATGGCCGAGGCGCTGGGGCTGGGGACCGCCCTGTGGGCGCCGCTCGGCGGTGGCCTGCTGACCGGCAAGTACCGGCAGAGCGACCGCGGCCGCCTCAGCGACTGGGACGGCCAGGCGATCCGCGTCGAGGACTCCGACCGGCGTACGGCGGTCGTCGATGCGGTGCTCGGCGTGGCCGAGGAGACCGGTGCCCCCGCGGGCCGGGTCGCCATGGCCTGGCTGCGCGACCGGGCGGCCCGCTCGGCCACCACGCTGGTGCCCGTCATCGGTCCGCGTACCGTCGACCAGCTCGACGACTACCTCGCCGCACTGGACCTCACCCTCGACGACGGCCAACTGGAGCGGTTGGAGCGGGCGAGCGCGATCCGGCTCGGCCAGCCCTACGAGCTCATCGCCAGTCACCAGGACGCCGCGTTGGGCCGCACGGGTGAGCGGTTCATCCGTCCGACCGTGCCCGTGGCGTGACGGCCGGCGTGAGCAGAGCACTTCGACGAGCAGGGGAAGGGCGGACAGCATGACGGACTTCGCACCGGTCGGCCGCGACGGCGGCCTCGACAGTGACATCGACGCCCACGTCGCGATCATCGGTCTGGCGGCGCGTTTCGGGCAGGCCGCGGACCTCGATGCGTTCCGTGCGGGCGGGCCGGCCGACGCGCCGGAGGCGCTCTCCGGTCCGCTCATGGATGCCCACGCCTTCGACCACCGGTTCTTCGGTGTCTCGCCGCGCGAGTCCGCCATCCTCGACCCGCAGCAACGCGTCCTGCTGGAGAGCGCCCAGCACGCGTTGGAGGACGCCGCGCACGACCCGGTCCGCGACGGAGCGGTGGTCGGCATCTACGCGGGCGGCGCCACCACGCGGCACGCGGCGCGACTGCGCCGGGCCGACGGGGCGGCCGGGATCGACGACCGACAGATCCGGGCCGGCACCGGGGCGGACTTCCTCGCTCCGCGGGTCGCCTACAAGCTGGGACTGACCGGGCCCGCCGTCTCCGTGCAGGCCGCCGGGGCGACCGCGCTGGTGGCGGTGCACACCGCCGTCCAGGCACTGCTCGGTGGCGAGTGCGACCTAGCCCTGGCCGGGTCGGTCACTGTCGGGACCCCCGTGGGTGCCGCCTCCGGCGGTGGATGCGCGGTCGCGGTGCTGAAGCCGCTCCGGGCGGCCCTGGACGACAGCGACCGGATCTACGCCGTCGTGCGCGGCACCGCCGTCGGCACGACCGGACCTCACGAGTCCGCCGCGGACGGCCGCGCCCGCGTCCTCCGTGACGCCCTCGCGGTGAGCGGCGTGGCGGTGGACACGGTCGTCGCGGTCGGCACCCCCGCCGCGACGGGCGCCACCGACACCGCCCCCGCCGCGGCCGCGTTCGTGCGCGCCGTCCTCGCTGTGCACGAGGGGGCGGGCCAACCGGGTGCCGACACCCGGCCCCGTCGTGCCGCGGTGGGTGCGTCCGGTCCCTTCGGTACCCACGCCCACCTGATCGTCGAGCAGGAACCCGAGCCGGCCTCCGCCCGGTCGTCCGCCCGGACGCCCGGCTGGCAGCTGCTGCCCTACTCGGCGAAGTCCGCGTCGGCGCTGGCCGAGGTTGCGGCGCGACTCGGCGGCCACCTCGGGCGGGCGGGGGACAACGAGGCGTTCAAGGACGTCGCCTGGACCCTGCAGACCGGTCGGACGCGGTACGCCCACCGGGGTTTCCTGGTGGCCCGCGACCGTGCCGAGGCGGCCGCCGCGCTCGCCGAGGTGAAGGTCAGGGCCAAGGAACGGGCCCCGGCGAGCGCCGAGGGCGGTCCGCCCGTAGTGTTCACCTTCCCCGGGCACGGCGGTCAGCACGTCGGCATGGCCCGCGGACTGTACCGTCTCGATCCGCGCTTCCGGGCGGACCTGGATGCATGCGTCGCACACGTCCGCGACGAGGCCGATGTGGACCTGGGCGTCGTGTTCGACCCGGAGGGGGAGGCCGCAGAGGAGGCGGCCGGCCGGGCCGTCGCAGACGGCCGGACCGCTCAGCTCGCGGTCTTCGTCCTGGAGTACACCCTCGCCAGGGCGTTCATCCGCTGGGGCGTCCGGCCCGCGGCGGTCGTCGGCCACAGCCTCGGCGGGTATGCCGCCGCCTGCGTCGCCGGGGTGTTCTCCTTCCCGGACGCGGTCAGGATGGTTCTCAAGCGCACCGAGTTGCTGCTCGGACTGGCCCCCGGGGCGATGGCGGCCGTACGGCTGCCCGAGGCCGAGCTGCTGCCGCTGCTTCCGGAGGGCGTCGGGGTCGCCGTGATCAGCGGGCCCGACCAGGTCACCGTCTCCGGGCCGCGCGGAGCGGTCGAGCGCTTCGTCGAGGAGCGCGCGGCCGAGGGGCTGGAGACGCGCCTGCTGAAGGTGCCGGGAGCCGGCCACTCCTCGCTGGTCGACGCGGTACTGGACGAGTACGAGGCGTTCCTCACCGGCATCACCTTCCACCGGCCGGCGATCCGGATGGTCTCGGACACCACCGGAACGTGGGCCGACCCGGACGAGGTCCGCACGCCCGGCTACTGGTGCCGGCACATGCGCCACGCCGTGCGCTTCCACGACGTCCTGGAGACCCTCGACGCCTTCGACGGGTGCGCCCTCGTCGAGGTGGGCCCCGGCACCACCCTCACCTCACTGGCCCGGCGCCACGAGGGGCTGCGCCGGAACCACTCGGTCCTGCCCGCCCTGCCGCATCCGACCGACGCTACGCCCGACCCGAAGGTCCTCCTGTCGGCGCTCGGGGCGCTGTGGGCCGCCGGCGTCGAGGTCGAGTGGGCGGAGTTGCACCGGGCGGGTGCTCCGCACCGGACCTCGCTGCCGGGCTACCCGTTCGAACGCACCGTGTTCCCCCCGCCGGGGGCCTGAAGTGCCGGGCACACCCCGGACATCCGAATTCCGTTCCACCCAACCGACACCAACGACTACCAGGAGAGCAGAGACGATGGGGAAGAGCCTGTACGAGCTGGGTGAGATGCCGCCGCTCGGTGAGATCCCGGAGAAGATGTACGCCTCCGTGATCCGCCCGGACCGTTTCGGCGAGCCGAAGAAGTCCTTCCAGACGGAGGTTGTCGACACCCCCAGGCCGGGGCGCGGCCAGGTCCTGGTCTGGATGATGGCGGCGGGCATCAACTTCAACAACGTCTGGGCCGGCCTCGGCTACCCGCTGGACGTCATCGCCGCCCGTCAGAAGCGCGGTGAGCCCGAGGACTTCCACATCGGCGGCTCGGAGGGTTCGGGCGTGGTGTTCGCCGTCGGCGAGGGTGTGTCCGGGGTTGCCCCGGGGGACCAGGTCGTGCTCTCCGGCGGCCAGTGGGACGAGACCGGGGAGGACATCCGCCTCGGCGGCGACCCGACGTTCTCGCCCACCATGCAGGCCTGGGGGTACGAGTCCAACTACGGCACGTTCGCCCAGTTCGCGCTCGCCCACGACTACCAGTGCCACCCGAAGCCGAAGAACCTCACCTGGGAGTCCGCGTCCTCCTTCGTCCTCACCGGCGCCACCGCGTACCGCCAGTTGTTCGGCTGGGCGCCCAACACGGTCAAGCCCGGTGACCCGGTGCTGATCTGGGGCGGGGCCGGCGGACTCGGGTCCATGGCCATCCAGCTGGTGCGGAACGCGGGCGGTCTCCCGGTCGCGGTGGTGTCCAGCGAGGAGCGCGCCGAGTACTGCCGCGAGCTCGGCGCGGTGGGGACCGTCAACCGCCGCGACTTCTCGCACTGGGGCCGCATGCCCGAGCTCGACGACCCCGCCGCGTACGGTACCTGGATGGCCGAGCTGCGCCGGTTCGGGCGGGCCTACTGGGAGGCCCTCGGTGAGCGACGCGCGCCGAAGGTCGTCCTGGAGCACAGCGGTCAGGACACCATCCCCACCTCCATGTATCTCTGCGAGACCGGTGGCATGGTCACCATCTGCGGCGGAACGTCCGGATACGCCGCCGACGTCGACCTGCGGTTCCTGTGGATGCGGCAGAAGCGGCTGCAGGGTTCGCACGGTTTCAACCCGGCCCAGTGCCGCGCGGTGATCCACCTCGTCGCCTCCGGGCAGCTCGATCCCTGCCTCTCCGGGCTGTTCGACCTGGCCGGGATCGGCGACGCGCACCAGCTGATGCACGAGAACCGCCAGCCCCCCGGCAACATGGCCGCATTGATCAACGCGCCGCGGGCTGGGCTCACCGATCTCGCCTGAGCACCCCCTTCCAGGACGTTCGCCTGCGACCCTTGATGAACGGACGGCAATGATCACTGATTCCACGACAGAGCGCACTCCGATGCCGCTGTCCGCCCTGCTGGCCCAGCGGGCGGACGAGACGCCCGACACTGTTGCCTACGTCTACCTGTGCAACGGCGAGGAGATCGGAGAGCAGGTCACCTACGGGCAACTGCACGACGACGTACGATCGCTGGCCGGCGCCCTGGCGGCGCTGGCCGGGGAGCGGCGCAGCGTCGTCCTGATGTACCCCAATGGCCTGGAGTTCATCAGGGCCTGGCTGGCCTGCACCGCGGCCGGTCTGATGGGGGCGCCGGTCCAGGTGCCGACCCGTCGGCACGCGGTGCAGCGCGTGCGTACCATCGCCGACGACGCACGGACCACCCTGGTGCTGACCACCCAGGAGGCCCGCGAGCAGGTGCTCGCGGAGTTCGCCGGGCTGCCCGAACTCGCCGAGCTGGAGATAGTCGCCACCGACGAGCTGTCCGCGCCGACCACCGGGGCCGAGCTGCCCGTGCCGCGGATGTCGGACGTGGCCCTGCTGCAGTACACCTCCGGCTCCACCGGAACGCCGAAGGGCGTGATGGTCACGCACGCCAACTTCTGGTTCAACGCGTGGGAGACGGACCGGCTGTGGCCGATGGAGGAGGACGGCGCCGTCGTCTCCTGGCTGCCGTTCTTCCACGACATGGGTCTGGTGCTGGGCATCGTGCTGCCACTGTGGGCGGGACGGCCCTCGTACCTGATGGGGCCCGAGGCGTTCATCCGCCGGCCCGGTCGCTGGCTGGAGGCGGTGTCCCGGTTCCGCGGAACGCACTCCTCCGGACCCAATTTCGCATACGACCTGTGTGTGCGGAGCGACAGTGTGCGCGAGCCGATCGACCTGTCCAGCTGGCGGATGGCCGCGAACGGCGCCGAGCCGGTGCGCGAGCACTCGATGCGCGAGTTCGTCGGCAAGTACGCCACCAGCGGCCTTGACGCCCGGGCGCTCTCCCCCAGCTACGGCCTCGCGGAGCACACTCTGAAGGTTGCCGGCAGCCCGCCGGACGCCGAGCCCGCGCCGCTCGTCGTGGACGCGCGGGCGCTGGGCCTCGGCACGGTGGTGCCGGTCGCCGGCCGGCAGGACGTGGCGGCGGCGGTGACCAGTGCGGTGATGAGTGTCGGCCGTACTGTGGGCGAAACCCGGGTCCGCATCGTCGATCCGCACACCCACCTGGAGGTGGCACCCGACGCGGTCGGTGAGATCTGGGTGTCGGGGCCGTGCGTGGCGGCGGGCTACTTCGGGCGCGAGCAGGAGAGCGACCGGACCTTCCGGGCACGCATCACCGGTGCTGAGGCGGACGGACCTTTCCTGCGCACCGGCGACATGGGCTTCGTCCACGGCGGGGACCTCTTCGTTACCGGCCGGTTGAAGGACCTGATCATCCTCAAGGGCCGCAACCACTACCCGCAGGACCTGGAGCACACTGTCGAGTCCAGTCACCCGTTGCTGCGTCCGGCGTCCGCGGCGGTGTTCCCGGTGGACGACGGCGTGGAGGAGTCCGTCGTCGTGGTGGTCGAGGGTGACAGCCGGGTCGGCCGGTATGCGAGCCCCGAGGAGGTGACGGACGCCGTGCGCGAGGCGCTGCGCCGCGACCACCGGATTGACGTGGCTGACGTGGTGCTGATCCGCCGGGGGACGCTGCCCAAGACCACCAGCGGAAAGGTGCGGCGCCGCCCGTGCCGCGAGCAGTACCTGGCCGGTGGTCTCACCCGGCTCGTCGTGCCGGATCCGGTGGCCTGAGGTGAATGTGACGGCGGCTTCACAGCGGCCTGACAGTTCTCGCAGGTGGATCTGACGGTGCGTGTAGATGTCGCGCTCTGGCTGTCACGAACATGAGGTCCTCAGTAGCGAGGCCGCCAGTACGATCACCACATGGAACTGCGTCAGCTGGAGTACCTCGTAGCGGTGGCTGAAGAGGCCAGCTTTACGAAGGCGGCCGCGCGTGTGTTCGTGACCCAGCCCTGCGTCAGTGCGCAGATCAGGAGGCTGGAACGGGAACTCGGCCAGGAACTGCTCGACCGGGGCGGGCGGACGGTCCAACTCACGGGTGCGGGCGAGGCGGTGATGCCGCACGCCCGGGCAATGCTGGCCGCGGTCGAAGGGGTTCGGGAGGCGGTGGAGACCGCCTCGGGCGTCGTCCGGGGGCAGGTGGCGCTGGCCTCCGTCGCGTCCTCCCTCTCCCTCCGCCTTCCCGAACTGGTCGCGGACTTCAGCGCGACCCACCCGGCCGTGGAGATCTCCTTCAGCGAGGGGAGCACGGAACAACTGGCCGAGGCCGTGCGGGCGGGGCGGATCGACGTCGCCGTGGTCGGCATCGGCGCCGATCCGCCCACCGGACTCGAGTCCCTGGTCATCGCCGACGAGTTGCTGATCGGGGCGGTGAGCCACGACCACCCGCTCGCCCGGCGCGGCAGCATCAGCGTCGAGGAGGTCGAGGAGCAGGTGCTGATCTGCCTGCCCAGCGGCAGCGCGATCCGGGCCGCCGCCGACGCGGCCTGGTCGGCGGCGGGCATCAGGCCCAGAGTGGCCTTCGAAGCCGGGGATCCCCGGATCCTGGCCCAACTCGTCGCCCGCGGTATGGGAATGGCGGTCCTTCCGGAGCAGTTCGTGCGCTCCCAGCCGCACCAGTTGCGTCCCGTCGAAATCGCCAGCCCGCACCTGCGCGGCGGCCTCGCGCTGGTGTGGCGGTCCCACGGCCGGATGAGCCCGGCGGCGCGGGCGCTCCTGGCACAGGCGCAAACCCGGCTCGGTCGGTCCGGGCCGGCCGGTCGGTACGAGCCGCCCGCCGCTCCACTCCGATCCGCCTCCTGATCCCCCACCGGAAAGCACCACGTGAACGCGGTTGACCTTGCGCGACTCCAGTTCGCCGTCACGGCGACGCTGCATTTCCTGTTCGTGGCCCTGACGCTCGGACTGGTTACGGTCGTCGCCCTGATGCAGACCCGCGCGGTCCGCACCCGGCAACCCGCGTTGCGCGCCACCCGCGTGCGCCGCGTGCGCTTCTGGGGTGGTCTCTACCTGATCAACTATGCGCTCGGCATCGTCAGCGGCCTGACCCAGGAATTCCAGTTCGGCCTGAACTGGTCGGGCCTCTCCCACGTCATGGGCAACGTGGTCGGCGCGCCGCTGGCCGTCGAGACCATCGTCGCGTTCTTCCTCGAATCGACCTTCATCGGACTCTGGGCCTTCGGCTTCGACCGGGTGCCGCCCCGTGCCCACCTCGCGCTGATCTGGGGCGTGGCGCTCACCGCGTACATGTCCACCTTCTGGGTGATGGTGGTCAACGGCTTCCTGCAGAACCCCGTCGGTTACGAGATGCGCGGCGGCACCGCGTACGTCACCGACTGGGGGGCGCTCCTCACCAATGGGGCGACCTGGTACGCCCTCGCGCACATCGCCGGTGCGGTGGCCCTGCTCGCCGGACTGCTGATGGCCGCCGTCAGCGCCCATCACCTGCGTCGTGACCGGGACACCGAGTTCTTCCGGCCGACGCTGGTCCAGGGCTCGGTCCTCGCGGGCTGCGGGGCGGTCGCCACCTGCGTGGCGGGATTCGTCCACCTCGGTGCGCTCAAGGACTACCAGCCCGAGAAGTACGCCGTCCTGATGGGTCTTTCCGGGGCCGAACTGGACGGCGTACGGGCCGAGGCGGAGACGCGGTACGGTTCCGGTGACTGGCTGCCCCCGGCGTGGGTGGGCGGGGCGTCGGTCGTGATGCTCGTTCTCGGCGTTCTGCTGGCCCTCCTGGCCTGGATCCCGGCCACGGCCACCCGCGGCCCGAGCCGTGCGGAGCCGCTTGCCGGCCGCCGGTTCCGACTGCGGCTGCCGTCGGTCCTGCTGCCCCTCGGCTTCCTGGCCCTCGTCTGCGGCTGGCTCAGCCGGGAGGTCGGCCGACAGCCGTGGATGGTCACCGGCGAGCTCACGGTCCGCGACGCCGTGGCCGATGTGTCCCCCGGGGGCATGCTCGCCTCGTTCCTCGTCTTCACACTGGTGCTCACCACCCTGGCCGTCGTCGACGGGGTGCTCATGGCCCGGTTCGCCCGACTCGGGCCGGACGCGGGGCTGTTCGGTGACCCGGACCTCCCGCCTGACGCCGACGGGTATCCGGACCGGCCGGAGGACGGCCGGAGGAAGCCTCCGGTGGACGTCCGCCCCTCCTACTGACCCCATGACCGAACGTACGCCGAGCTGACGGGCACAATCACCGTGGATCTCTTCTGGTACGCCCTGGTGGGACTCCTCCTCGCCGGCTATCTGGCTCTGGAAGGGGTCGACTTCGGCATCGGGATGCTGATGCCGGTTGCCGGCACGGAGGCCGGCCGGGCGCGCCTGCGGCGGACGATCGTACCGCTCTTCCTCGCGAACGAGGTGTGGCTGGTGGCCTTCGGCGGACTCCTCCTCGGCGCGCTGCCGACGGCGGAGGGGGAACTGCTGGGTGCCCTGCGAACGCCCTTCCTGGGCGTGCTCTGCGCGTGGTTCCTGCGCGACGCCGCGCTGTGGTTCCGGTCGGCGTACGGCAGCGCGGGCTGGCGTCGGACGTGGGACACCGTGCTGTCGTCCGCCAGCTTCGTGCTCGCGGCCGGCTGGGGTGCCGTCCTGGGTGCCTTGGTCCGGGGTCTGTCCACCGCGCCGGACGGGTCCGCCACGGCCACCGGCGGTGACCTCGTTCACCCGTTCACCCTGCTGTGCGCGGCCCTGGCGGTCGCCGGAAGCCTGCGCCAGGGCTCGCTGTTCGCCGCCCGGGGCCTGCCGGAAGGGGGCTCGGCGCGGGCCAGGTTCGGCCGACTGACCCGGTGGCTGACGCCGGTTCTGCTCGTCCTGTCGCTGCTCGTCGCCGGGGCCGGGGCGGCGGTCACCGACGCCCCCGTGGCGGTGGGCATCGTCGCGGTGCTTGCCGCGGCCTGCGTCTACACCTCCGACCGCGTGCAGGTGACCGGCCGCACCGGTACGGCGATGCTGTTCGGCGCCGCTCCACTGGTGGCTCTGCCGCTCCTGGTCGGTGCGGTGCACGGAACCACGGTGCTGGCGACCCGCTCGGGAGCGGGCAGCCTGGAACTGCCCGGGGCGATCGCGGACCCTGCCTCCCTCGCGCTCATGGCCGTGACGGTACTTCCGGCGCTGATCCTGGTGGCCCTCGGCCAGCTGTGGTTCTGGAGGGTCTTCGTCGTCGGGGCAACGCCGCGACGGCCTCCCGTGGTCCTGGTGGTTTCCATCGGTGCCGATGGCGGGTTCGTCCCGGGCCCGCCCAAGTCCGACCGGTAAGGAGAATGTCATGGGCAAGGTGTCAGGAGAACATGCCGAATCCGCGGTCCGTGCGGCGATAGCCGCCGAGCGCCGGGAGCTCGCGACCGTGTTCGACGGGCTGTCTGCGACGCAGTGGGACGAGGCTTCGCTGTGCTCCGGCTGGCGGGTCAGGGAAGTTGCGGCCCACCTGTCGTTCGGGTTCCGGTACTCCATTCCACGGGTGGCCGTGGAGCTTGTGAAGGCCCGCGGCAGCCTGAATCGCATGACCGACCGCTGCGCACGGGAGGACGCGGCCGAGTTCTCGACCGAGGAGCTCGCGTCCTTCCTGCGGGACAACGCGAACCATCCGTGGAAGCCGCCTGTGGGCGGAATCGTCGCGGCGCTCGGTCATGACGTCGTGCACGGCCTCGACGTCACCGTCCCCCTCGGCATCGGCCGGGTGGTCCCGGAAGACCGGCTCCGCATTCTTCTGGACGCCGTCGACCCCAAGTCCTTCGCGTTCTTCGGTGCTCGGCTCGACGGTGTGCGGCTGCGGGCGGAGGACCTCGACTGGAGTTTCGGCAGCGGGTCGCCGGTCAGCGGAGCCGCGCAGGACCTCCTGCTTCTCACCTTCGGCCGCAAACTGCCCGCGGGTCGGCTCCGGGGGCCGGAAGCGGGCCGGTTCACGCTGGCCTGAAATCGTTGTGCGACCTCCCCGCACGCTTCCGGGAGAGCCGTCCGGCCGACGTCGGACAGCTCTCCCGCGTTGCTTTCCGCTCCGGTCCCCGGAGCTTACGGCTCTCCCGGAAGCGGTCCCGTCAGGGGGCGCCTGTGCCGGCCGTTCCGGCACGCGGGGCGCTGGCCGGACGCCGCCGGTTCACCTGCCGACGAGCTGACGGTCGGTCGCCTGCCGCTTGGCGCGGGAGGCGGTAGAGCTCCTCGGCGGGGGCGTGGTGCTGGGTGGCGGTGCGTATTCGGCACGGTGGGCGCGAGCCGAACCCGGGGAGGGCGAGCAGGACCGGCGGCCGGGTCCAGTCCTCCTCCCGGAGCACGACGTCGACCTGGGTGCGGCAGCCGGCGCTGATCTCCACCGGCCCCACCGTGCCCACGAGCAGGGGGGAGTCACCCCAGTTCTCGCTGGAGCCGCGGGCGCCGAGTGCCACTGCGTGCAGGTACCAGGTCCCGGCCGGCGCGTTCTCCACCTGGAACGGCCCGGCCCCTCTGAGTGTGGCCCAGGCGGCCGGCTGGCCCTGGAGGATCGGGCTGTCGAACAGGCCGACGTAGAGGGGGGATCGGGAACTCCCCAGCATGCGGACCGTCCCCGACACGGATCCGACCGGCCCGCGCTCGTCGGCGGAGGGGGTGATGCGGCCGGCCTCGTCCGTGTCGCCCCGGCCGATCCGTCGGTACTGGGTCGGGGAGAGGCCGACCGAGGCCGTGAAGCGTCGGGAGAAGGTGCTGGCACTGCTGTAACCAACCCGCGCGGAGATCTCCGCCACGTTCGATGTGGTCCGCACCAGGAGGGTTTTGGCCTCGTGCAGGCGAACGGCGCTCAGGAAGCGGCCGGGCGTCACGCCGGTGGTGCGCTGGAATACCCGGATAAAATGGAATTTACTCATCATTGCCGATCTGGCAAGATCGTCGAGGACGAGTGGTGCGTGGTAATTCTCGCGAATAGTGGTGATGGCGCGGTGCGTAAGGTGCTCCATGGCCCTCGAATTCCCCCTGGATCTGATCGACGACGGTGACCGGGTCGGCAGCTGTGCGAGCGTGGGGCGCGCCCACGGCGATGTGGAACGGCATCACGAAACCGCACCCGGGCAGAGGGGTGCGGATGCTCGTGGAGGGAAGCCACCGACGGGGAGAGGTAGCCCGTGGCCGTGCCGTGCAGCGGCTCGCGTGGGCTGACATCCCTTGTATTCAGCGGATTTCGAAATATTGGACCGGCGCCCCCGTGCTAGGGGTCGGCGGTACCGGAGCCCGGACGGTCAAGTATGCGGGCAATCATTTCGTCCGGCGGTACTGCTCACCGCGCCGACGTCGGTCTTGCATGCGACTGTGCTCATCCCTGGACACCTGGCAACCCCCGTTGCAATCCGTCACGACGTGTTTAGCCTCGCACACGGGTCCACGGTCGGGCAATAGAAAACCAGCCGTAGCCGGAGGTTCAGGTTCCGTCTGGGCGGGAGTTCGCACTCGTAACCGATTCCGCCGATTTGCCCCGGTCAGCTGAGCAATTTGGGCGATGACACCGGAGCACCCAGGACGGGAGGCTGGTTGCGCCGATGAGGGGAGGCGCGACCTCCCCGGGGCGCTCCGCGCCATCGTGATGCCACCGCCGCGCGTGCGCCCATTCCTTCGCGGTTGTGCCGCCCGTCGGGCCACCGCCCCGACACCGCCACCGCGCCCGCGGCGGGAACCGATCATCGCCATCTCCATCGACGCCGGCCGACCGAGGAACTGACAATCATGACGAGCCATCAAATACAGTTACTGTTCCTGGATTTCGGCCTCATCCTGCTGCTTGCCCGGGTGCTGGGCGCGCTGGCGGCGAGGATCGGTCAGCCACCCGTGGTCGGTGAGATCCTCTCCGGGATCCTCCTGGGCCCCACCGTGTTCGGGGACCTCTTCGTCGACAACCTCTTCCAGTCCGACGTGCGGCCCCTGCTGGGTGCGCTGGCGAACATCGGTGTCGCACTGTTCATGTTCGTCGTCGGACTCGAACTGGAACACCGCTTCCTGCGTGGCCGGGTCGGGATCACCCTCGGTGCGGCAGCGGGGTCGACCCTGGTGCCCTTCGCCCTCGGCATCCCGCTCGCCTACTTCCTGCTTCGCCACCACCCGACCGAACGGCACGGCGCGTTCGTGGTGTTCATCGGGCTGTCGGTGGCGGTGACCGCGTTCCCCGTTCTCGCCCGCATCCTGGTCAGCCGGGGCATGTCCCGGCTGGCAATCGGCGGCCTCGCGCTGGCCACCGCCGCGGTTGTCGACATTGTCGCCTGGTCGGCCCTGGCCGGTGTCCAGGCGGTCGTCGGCGGCTCCGGAGACTTCTGGCGGATCTCCCTGCTCGTTCCGTTCACCCTGGTACTGCTGGCCGCACGACCGCTGCTGAAGCTGGTCCTCACCCGCACCGGCCCAGGGGGCGGCCTCGGCCCGACCGGGCTCGCCGTCGTGATGGTCGGGATCTTCCTGTCCGCGGTGGCGACCGAAACGATGGGGATGCACTACATCTTCGGTGCCTTCCTCTTCGGGGCGCTGATGCCCCGTGAGGGTACGGACGTGTTGCGCGCGGAGATCTGCGAGCGCGTCGGCGAGATCACCTCGCTGCTGCTCCCGGTCTACTTCGTGGTCGCGGGCCTCAGTGTCGACCTGCGCGGTGTGGGTCTTGAAGGTCTCACCGAGCTCGCGGTCATCCTGCTCGTGGCTGTCGGCGGGAAGTTCGGCGGCACCTACCTCGGGGCGCGGTCGCAGGGCCTGACACCCGAGGACTCGGGCACCCTGGCCGCGCTCATGAACACGCGAGGTCTCACCGAGCTGGTGATCCTCGGTGTCGGGCTGCAACTGGGGCTGCTCGACGGGCCGCTGTACTCACTGATGGTCGTCATGGCCCTGCTGACCACTGCCATGTCCGGGCCGCTGCTGAACCTGATCCGGGACAGGAGCGCCCGCCGGGGTCCGGCCGTGGTCCCCGAGCTGCGCGTCGTCGGTGAGGACGACGGCGAGGAATGGCCGGCCGGAGCCGGGCGCACCCGCCGCGTCGCCGGCTGAGTGGGCCGCCCGTCCTGCGGGCCGGCCGGAGCGCCGCCGGGTAGTGGCAGGTGGTTGAAACAGGCCGGTCCGCTCCGAGGGCCTGATGTGTAGTGTGGGCAGGTGTGAAGGCGGAGAATCTGCGGGGCAATCTGGAAGGCATGCTGCTGTCGGTGCTGGAGCCCGGCGCGCAGCACGGTTATGCCGTGATCGAGGAGCTCAAACGGCGTAGCGGCGACGCGATCAACCTCCCCACCGGGACGGTCTACCCGGCGCTCCACCGGCTGGAGGCCGCGGGCCTGGTCGGCAGCGAGTGGGGCGTCCACAACGGCCGTCGCCGCCGCAACTACTTCCTCACCACGGCCGGACGTCGGGCCCTGGACGACAAGCGGACGGCGTGGCGGGAGATCTCCTCCGTCATCTCGGTTGTCATGGGCGGACCGGCGTGACGCAGGCGGCCGTGCTCCAGCGCTACACCGACGACGTGGCGGAGCTCCTGGTCGGACCGGGGTCGCGCCGCTCGGCCATTCTCGACGAGGTGCTGGACGGCCTGTGGTGCGCGGCGGAGTGCAACCTGGGTGCCGGCGGTGACGTCGAGGAGGCTGCCCGCCGGGCCGTTCTCGAGTGGGGCCCGCCGACGGAGGTGGCCCGCGCCTACAACGACGCCACACTGCGCATCAGCGCGAACCGGATCTCCCTGCAGGCGGTCTGCGCGATACCGCTGCTCGCGGCGGCCTGGGCGTCCGCGTTGCTCGGGGGCCCGGCCGGGCCGTGGCCCTACCATCCGCCACTGCTGCTGATGGGGCTGTCCGTCCTGGCCTTCGGCTGTGTGCTCTCTCTGGCGGGTGCGTTGTCCGGCCTCCGGAAGGGTACGGGTTTCGCCGCGGCGGCTTCCGGTCGCGACCGGACGGTCATCGCCGGTACGCTCGCGGCCCTGATCGGGCTGCTCTCGGTGCTGGCCGCGCTGGCCCTGCTCCTGTTCAACCGGGGTCTGAGCCATCCGGAGTCCCTGGACTGGCCCCGGGTCGCTGTCCCCGCGACGCTGACGGTCCTGGCCGGCGGGTACTTCGGTACCGCGCTGACGCGCTTCCTGTCTGTCCTGCGCGGAGTGGACACCCGGTAGCGCGCGTCCGGCTCGCGCGCCGAGAGCCCCTGGTGGCGACCCCGATCCCGGGTCGCGGCCAGGGGCTCTCGCGTTCCCCGGGGCGGCAGGTGAGGCTGCGTCATATTTCTTTTTCCTGGCGGGTTTGATGTTGCGCCAAGTGGATCACCCGGCTAACCTGTCCTCAGGCATACGTAGCATGGCTACATAGTAGCGTCACTACAGGAGTGGTTAGCTTGGAGCGCATGACGCGATGGGTGCTCTCCCATCGGCTGCCCGTCGTCCTGGTCTGGGTGGTGCTCACCCTGGCCGGAGGCGCCCTGTCGAGCAGCACGATCAGCAAGCTCTCCTTCGAGTCCCGCCTCCCCGACAAGCCGTCGCAGGCCGCGAACGACGCGTTGGCGCGGAAGTTCTCGCAGACCGGTGGAAAGAACGCACCACTGCTGCTCGTGGTGACCGTCCCGGACGGCGCCACGGTCGACAGTGCCGACGTGCGGACGCAGTGGAGCGACCTGATCGCCAAGGTCACTCCCCAGGGGGGCCGCAGCGTCTCCTACGCGGGGCCCGGCGGTGAAGCCCTGGTCTCGGCGGACAAGCGCACCACGGTCGCGCTTGTCTACCCGCCGGCCGAACGCTCCAGCGTCCCCTACGCCCAGTCCCTTCCGGGTATCAAGGCGGAGGTCGAGCAGGTGAGGATCGCCGGTGTTCCGGTCGAGCTGACCGGCCAACCGGTACTCTCCGGCCGGGACAGCGGAGCCCAGCGCAGTCCGATCCTCGAAACCCTGGTCGGCGCCCTCGGCGCCCTGGTCGTCCTGGGGCTGGTGTTCGCCAGCGGTCTCGCGATCGTGCCCCTGCTGATGGCCCTGGTGGCGATCCCCACCACCTTCCTGCTGGTGCGCGGCATCACCGGGCTCACCGACGTGTCTTTCATCGTCCAGTACCTGGTGGCGCTCATCGGCCTGGGCATCGCCATCGACTACGCACTGCTCATCGTCACCCGCTGGCGGGAGGAGCGGCAGAAGCCCGGATCCGACGGGCCCGACCCGCAGGCGCGCCGCGAAGCGGTCGTCCGGGCCGTCGCCAGCGCCGGTCGCGCGGTCGCGCTGAGCGGTGCGACGGTCGCGATCTCCCTGGCCGCGCTCGTGGTCCTGCCGGTGCCGTTCCTGCGCAGCGTCGGGTATGCCGGTCTGCTGATTCCGCTGGTGAGCGTCGCCATCGCGATCACGCTGCTGCCCGTCATGCTGTACGCCTGGGGCGACAAGCTCGACCGCCCGCGCCGGGCGCACCGCCCGGACAGCAAGTTGTGGAGCCGGATCGCCGGAGTCACCACCCGCCGTCCCGTCCTGTGCGCTGTTCTCAGTGGAGCGGTACTGCTGGGCCTCGCGGCGCCCGTGCTCGCTCTGCGACTGGGGCAGCCTGCCACCGTGACGCTCGCTCAGGGCGGCCGGCCGGCCGCCGCCTACCAGCGGATCGTCGAGGCCGGCTTCGGCGAGGGCATCGCCCGTCCCCTCGAGGTCATCGTGGACCAGAGTGGCGGCGAGGCGATGCACACCGCACTCGCCGGGCTCGAAGGCGTCGCGGGCTCCGTCGCACCGGCGGATTGGGCGCGCGGCGGACAGCGCATCGTGGACGTGTGGACCAAGGCCGATCCGTCCAGCAGCGCCGGCCGCTCCACGGTCACCAAGGTCATGGACGTCGCCAAGGACACTCCCGGCGCCCTCGCCGGCGGTGGGCCCGCCACGGACGTCGACTTCATCGATGCCGTCTACGGCTCCCTCGGTCTGATCCTGCTCTTCGTCGCGCTGCTCACCTTCGTCGTGCTGGCCCGCACCCTCCGGTCGGTCGTCCTGCCTGTCAAGGCCCTGATCCTCAACGCCCTGTCCACCTGTGCGGCCTACGGCGTCGTCGTCCTGGTCTGGCAGAAGGGCTACGGCAGCGAGGCGCTGTTCAACACCCCGGCGATCGGGGCGGTGACCATCTGGATCCCGATGGCTGTCTTCGCCTTCCTCTTCGGACTCTCCATGGACTACGAGGTGTTCATCCTCCACCGGATCCGGGAGACCCACCTGGAGCTGAGCGCCGAGGGCGAGCACGACACCGTGGTCCCGTCCGTCGTGACCGGCATCAGCCGTACCGGGCGGCTCGTGACCTCGGCCGCATTCGTCCTGTTCCTGGCCTTCGTCGCACTGGCCAGCATTCCGATCACCGATGTGAAGGTGTTCGCCACCGCTCTGGCGGCGGGCATCATCATCGACGCCACCGTGGTCCGGGGCCTCCTCACCCCGGCACTGGTCACCCTCCTCGGGCGGTCCAACTGGTGGTTCCCGCGCTCCTTGGGCCGGCTGCTCGTCACTACCCCCGGGCGAGCACCCGGTCCGAGGACCCGCCCCGCCGACGACGCGGTGGGGCAGGAGGGCCGGGCGGTGTAGTCCGCCCCGGTCCCGCCACCCAGGCCGGTCGGCAGAGCCGCGCCTGACGATGTAGGCCATCGCGCTTCGGCGCGGTGGCCTGCACGCGTTCGGCGGGTGGCCTGCACGCGCTTTCTCACGGCTTCATCGGCGTGCGCGAGGCTGGTGGGGCGGGCGCCGTCGGCATTGCGACGCCCTGACCGGACCAGTGCGAAAGGAACGGACAGTGTCCACACAGACGCCAAGTCACGACGTGGTGATCCTGGGATCGGGAATCGCCGGATCAACCCTAGGCGCAGTACTGGCCCGCAGCGGGGCCAAGGTGCTGATAGCGGACGCGGGTACCCACCCCCGTTTCGCGGTGGGAGAGTCCATGATTCCCCAACTCGTCGCCTGGCTGCAGGTGCTGGCCGAACGCTACGACGTTCCGGAGTTCCAGGCCCTCACCGACGCGACGACCATTAACGAGAAGGTGAGCAACACCTTCGGCCGCAAGCAGCATTTCGGCTTCATGCTGCACCGTCCGGGGCAGGAGCCCGACCCGGACGAGTCGCACCAGTTCGTCATCCCGGACGCGCTGACGTCGGCGAGCCACCTCTTCCGTCAGGACAGTGATGCCTACCTGCTGCGGGTCGCCGTCGGGTACGGCTGCGACACGCGCCAGCAGTGGCGGGCCGAGAAGATCGACTTCGACGACGACGGTGTCACCGTGACCGGCACCGACGGGCACGTGGTCCGCGCCCGCTACCTGGTGGACGCGAGCGGCTTCCGTTCGCCGTTGGCGGACCACCTCGGCCTGCGGGAGGAGCCGGCCCGGTTCAAGCACCACTCCAGGTCCCTGTTCACCCACATGATCGGTGTCAAGCCGTTCGACGACGTGCTGGACGTGCCGGAGCGGAGCCGGCCCCCGGTGCGCTGGCACAACGGCACCATGCATCACCTCTTCGAACGGGGCTGGTTCTGGATCATCCCCTTCGACAACCACGAATCCTCCCGCAACCCGTTGTGCAGCGTGGGCGTCACCCTCGACCCGCGGCTCTACCCCAAGCCGGCGGACCTGACCGCGGAGGAGGAGTTCGCGCAGTTGCTGGGCCGCTTCCCTGCCGTGGAGCGCCAGTTCGAGGGGGCGCGGAAGGTCAGGGAATGGGTGTCCACGGGGCGCCTGCAGTACTCCTCCGGCAAGACCGTGGGCCGGCGCTGGTGCCTGATGTCGCACGCCGCGGGCTTCCTGGACCCGCTCTACTCGCGCGGCATGTCCAACACCTTCGAGATCATCCACGCCCTCGCCCCGCGGCTCCTCGCGGCGCTCGCCGAGGACGACTTCACCGAGGACCGCTTCCGTTACGTCGAGGAACTGGAGCAGGGCCTGCTCGACTACAACGACACGCTGGTCAACTGCTCGTTCATCGCCTTCTCGCACTTCCGGCTCTGGGACGCGGTGTTCCGCGTCTGGGGGAGCGGCAACACGCCGGGCACCCTGCGGATCAACAACGCCTTGCGCAAGTACCGCAACGATGGTGACGCGAGCGTCTTCGACGCCCTGGAGAAGGTGCCGAACACCGGACTCTGGTGGCCCGACAACGACGACTTCAAGACCCTCCTCGACGGCACGGCCCAGGCCTGCGCGCAGTACGAGGCCGGGGAGATCGACGGAGACCGGGCGGCGGACATCGTCCTGCGACTCGTCCGGGAGTCCGGGGCCGTGCACGAGGGATTCGGCTGGAAGGACGTCGACCGGAGGTTCATCCACCCCGGTCGCGACCAGATCCTGGACTTCCTGCAGTGGGCCGCGAAGTCGCCGGTCCCGGCGCTGGGTACCGTCGGCCGCGAGAGCCTCGACGCGCTGCTCGCGGCGGGTGCCGGCTCGGCCGCGCCCATCGCGGGGGTGAACCGGTGACGGCCGCGGGGCAGGGTGGTGACCTGAGCACCGGGGAGGCCAACAAGGCCCTGGCCCGGCGCTGGTTCGACGAGGGCTGGAGCCGCGGGGAACTCGACGTGGCCGACGAGATCTTCGCGCCGGAGTTCCTGCTGGGCGGGCGGCCGGTCGGACCGCAGGGTCCCAAGGAAAGCGTACGGCTGCGCCGGACCGCGTTCTCCGGGCTCACGGTCGAGGTCGGTCTGCAGGTGGCCGAGGGTCCGTGGGTGGCGAGCTGGTACACCACCCGGGGCACCCACGTCGGGGAGTTCGCCGGTCTGGCGCCCACCGGCCGGGTGATCTCCTCGGAGGGGATCCAGCTCTGGCGGGTGGAGGACGGGCAGGTCGTCGAGGACCGGAACGTGTTCGACGTGGCCCGCGTCGTCCGCCAGCTCCGGGCACCGGAGGGGGCGGCCCCGGGGCCGGCCCCGTTCGCTACGTGCCGGTCCGAATGATGTTGTTCTCGTAGGCGAAGATCACGGCGTGCACGCGGTTGCGCAGGCGGAACTTCTCCATCACCCGCTGGATGTGGGACTTCACGGTGCTCTGGCTCAGGCCCAGCTCGGCCGAGATCTCCGCGTTGCTGTAGCCGCGGGTCACGAGCCGGAAGACCTGGACCTCCCGCTCCGTCAGCAGCTCTAGCGGAGAGTCCTCCGACTCCGGTCGGGCCCGGGGGATGAGCAGGGACCGGCCCGCGGCCATGATGCGGACCGCGGAGGCGAGCTCCTCCGGGCTGCTGCTGTCGGACAGCACGCCCTTCACTCCGGCCTGTAGAACGTGCTCCGCCGACGCGGGCGCGTCGGTGACCAGGACGAGCGCGTTGGCCGCCGGCAGGGACCGGGTGCTGGACAGTGCACGCACGATGTCCAGCGCCCGGTCCGCCTCCTTGTGCGCGTTGATGACGACCACATCGGGACGGAGTTCCTGGTATGCGGTGGTCGCCGAGGCGCAGCCCGTGGCGGCGCCGATCACGCTCAGGTCGGGGTAGCTGTTGAGGATGGTCTGCAGCCCCGCCAGCGAGATGGGGTGCGGATCGATCACGAGGACGCTGGTGCGTGCCGTCACTGGCTCTTCTCCCCTCGGTAATGGTTGCGCGGCCGTCGGACCAGGATAGCTTGGTCGATCTTGGCCGGAATTCGACTGAGCCCGCCGCCCTCCGGCGGGCCGGCGAGCGCGAACCCGGCATGCGCGAACACCCGTTCCGGACCGGAAACCGGTCCGGAACGGGTGTTCGCCGTCCGGGCTCAGTGCTTGCGGGCGATCACCGCGGTCGTGAGCGCGGGCAGCTGGACGACGCTTTCGACCGCGAAGCCCGCGTCGGTGACCCACGCGGCGCACTCGGCCGCCGTGAACCCGTGGGCCTGTGCGGACTGCAGCATCATGATGAGGCTGAGCATCAGGCTGTCCGGGTCCTCGCGCGCGTCGTCGACCATGGTGTCGTAGACGATCAGCCAGCCGTCGTCGTTGACGGCGTCGTACGCCTTGCGCAGGAGGGCCGTGCGCTGGCGCAGCGGCCAGTCGTGCAGCACGCCGCCGAGGATCACGACGTCCGCGGGTGGGAACGCGACCTCGAAGAAGTCGGCGCCGACGAAGGTCAGCCGGTCCGCCACCTCGCGTTCGCCCACCAGGCGGTCGAAGTGCTCCGCCATGGCCGGTCGGTCGAGCACGGTGCCGGCCAGCGCGGGGTGGGCGGCCGCGAGCCGCGCTGCCAGGTTGCCGCGGGCCCCGCCGATGTCGCTGAACGTTGCTACGCGCGACCAGTCGAAGACCTGGGCCAGCCGATCGCCGACGGTCCCGCTGAAGCTGTCCATGGCCGACAGGAACTGTCGGAGTCGGACCGGGTCGTGGAAGATCCTGGTGAAGGGCACCTCGCCGCCGGTGCCCTGGCTGCGGGCGGTGCCGTTCCGGAGCATCCCGGTGAAGGACTCCTGGTCGGCGCCCATGAGTTCGGTGGTGATCCGCAGGAAACCGCCCACGAACTCCTCGCGGTCCGGCAGCAGGTGGCGCAGCACACCGGGGCTGTTGCGGTAGCGGCCGTCCTCCCGGACCAGGAGTCCGATGGCGGCCATCGCGTCGAGGAAGTCCTGGGCACCGCGCGGGTGCAGACCCGTGCGGTCGGCGAGTTCGGTGCCGCTGAGCGAGCCGTCGCCGAGCGTCGAGAACACCTCGAGGTCCATCGCTGCGTTCAGGAGCTTGCTCCGGAAGAAGGACCATCCGGTGAACATGACGTCGAACGGGTCGTCGAGTGGAGGCTCCCCGGCTCGGCGGGGGGCGGTGGGGAAGGGGGCGCCTTCCGCGGCGGCTACAGACCTGGTCATGCTCGTCGGACCTCGTTCGTCGATGTGGCATCGTGCTCGGCCGCAGGTTCCCCGGATGTGGCCGCACGAGGGCCGGGGAAGTCCGGGGCCGGGGCGCGTCGGCCGATTCGGGACCGCAGTCCCCGCTCTACGGGGCGCTCGTAGAACTCGTACAGGAGCGCGCACAGCGCGACACTGATGGCGAGGGCGAGGAGCGCCCATCCGGTATTCGACCAGCTCGCCGGGGTCGGTCGCATGTAGTATTCCGTGATGCTCTTCCGGTTGAATACCCGGGAAGAAATCTCGAAGAGTACCGTGAAATGCAGGAGATAAAAGGCGTACGACCATTCCCCGAGTCGTACCAGCGGCTTCGTCCGCAGCCAGGAGGCGCCGCCCGCGAGATCCCGCTGGGCGACGGCGACCACCAGGAGCGCGTACAGCGGGGCGGTGACCTGGGACAGTGCGTCGTAGACCACGGCGAAGCGCCAGGTCTCGAAGCGCAGTACCCACAGCGCGACGAAGCCGGCGGCGAGCAGGGTGGTGGCCGACGCCACACTGAGAGGGAGGCGCCAGCCCTTGCGCAGGGCGGTGGCCGCGATCACGCCGAGCAGGAACTCCCAGAGCCGGGCGATGGGGGAGTAGGTGCCGAGGATCAGGCCGTCCACACCCGTGAACGCCGGGGGAACCCGGGGCGGGTAGGCGTCCCACAGCCACAGCTTGATGCCCCAGCCGACCACGACCAGCGCCACGGCGGCGCCGGCGAGCCAGCGCAGCGACCGGCGTACGGTGAACCTGGCGACGAACGGGAAGAGCACGTAGAAGAACGCCTCGCAGGCCAGCGACCAGGTCACCGGGTTCGTGCTGCCCAGGATGTAGTCGGGCACCCATGCCTGGTACATCAGGACGGCGGAGAGCGCCATCAGTTTCAGCGAGTCGCTCTGGCCGGGGCGGGCGTCGGGCAGTTGCAGGAACAGCGGGACCAGGACCGCCAGCAGCAGCATCGGCCAGACCCGGGCGAACCGGCGGCCGTAGAACGGCAGCGTCCGGTCGCCCGCCGTGTACGTCCAGGTGAGGACGAAGCCGGAGAGGACGAAGAAGAACGTCACGCCCGAGGACCCCAGGGTCAGCATCGGCTTCGCGTCGGGCAGTGGCAGCAGCGTGCCGACGTGCGACAGGAAGACGGCGAACGCCGCGATCCAGCGCAGGCCGGTGAGGGAGTGCAGTCGGACGGCCGTGCCGGGGGCGAGGGGTGTCGGGGGCGGTGATTCCCGCCTTTGTGCGGTCGAGCTCATGGGTGTGGCACCAGCCATTTCGACGGAGGTGGAGGCCGAGTGCGATTGTCGACTTCTGCAGCCCGGTCAATCGTGCGGCATTATCCCATCACCGGTCGATGAATCGCTGCTTAAGTCGCCATAAATTTCGCCACCCCGGGCCGGTTGGGACTTTCTATTTGCTGGCCAATTCCCCGCCGCCGCGGCTAATGTGGTGCGGACGTGTCGAGTTCGAATTGACGAAGAGATTTGAGGAATGCCATGCGGATATTTCCGTATGCCTCGGCCATGGTGACCGGGGCGTCCAGCGGGATCGGCGAGGGCTTCGCGAGGCTCCTGGCGGCGGAGGGCGTCGATCTCGTCCTCGTGGCGAGGCGGGGCGACCTGCTCGATCGGCTCGCGAGCGACCTGGAGTCCGCGCACGGTGTGACGGTGGAGGTGCTCGCACTCGATCTGACCGACGAGAACCAGATCGCGATCGCCGAGCGGAGGCTCACCGACTCCGAGCGGCCGGTGGAGCTGCTGGTGAACAACGCCGGGTCGAGCGGTTCGGGCTACTTCGCGGACCTGCCGGCCGAGCGCGAGCTGCACACCGCGATGCTCAACGCGGTCGTCCCCCTTCGGCTCTCCCACGCCTGCCTTCCCGGGATGATCGCCCGTGGCGGCGGTGGCATCGTGAACGTCTCCTCGCTCGTCGCCGTCCTGCCGAAGCCGCGCTCCGCGACGTACGCCGCCTCCAAGGCGTTCCTCTCGTCGTTCGGTGAGACCTTGGCCATGGAGGTGGCCCGGCACGGCGTCCACGTCACCACCGTGCACACCGGGCTGACCCGCTCCGGGTTCCACGCGGCGGCCGGGGTGGCGACCGACGCACTTCCCGACTTCAAGTGGCTGACCGCGGAGCAGGTGGCCCGGGCGGGCCTGGAAGCGGTGTCCGCCGGTCGGCCGTCCACGGTGCCCGGGCTCGCCTACCGGATCAGGCTTCCCCTCATGCGGGCCATGCCGCGGTCCGTGGTCCGGGTGATCACCCGCCGCGTCCACGAGAGGTGACCGCTATGACCACACGGAAATCCCCCGCCCATCGGAACAAGGTCCGGAACAACGTCGTCATCCTCTTCCACCGGATCGGGCTGCCCTTCGGTCCGATGCACCTGCTCACGGTCCCGGGCCGGAGGAGCGGTCTGCTCCGTACCAACCCGGTCGCCCCGGTGGTCGTCGACGGCGTGCGGTACATCCTCCAGGCGTACCCGCAGTCCGACTGGGTCAAGAACGCCCGCGCCGCAGGGCACGGCGTGCTGACCCGGGGCCGGCGGGCGCAGCGGGTGGATCTGGTGGAGCTGCCCGTCGCCGAGCGTGCTCGCGTCCTGCGGGAGTTCCCCGGCCAGGTCCCCCGGGGCGTCGACGCGTTCGTGCGCAACGGGCTGGTCGAGTCGGTTTCCCCGGAGCACTTCGCGGCGGCGGCGGATCGCTGCCCGGTCTTCCGCGTCGTCCCGCGCACCGACTGAAACGCGGCCCTGGACACGGCGACGGGCGGCCCCCCACGATCCGGTGGGGGCCGCCCGTCGCCGTGTCCAGAGCCGCGTCAGTGCGGCAGAGCGTTCTCGACATCAGGTTCGGCCGGGAGTGAGGCCCCCCGCACGTCCACACCGGCGGTCAGGTAGCGCAGCTCGTCGGGGCCGTCGTGGCGCAGCCACTTCGCCATCCGGCGCAGGTCGTCGGGCATCGGGTAGATGAATCGACGGTCCGGGTCGCGCATGCCCAGGTGGTCCAGGACCACCGGGGAGCCGATCACCTTGGCGGTCAGTTCGGCGCCGGCGTCGGCAGCGGTACGCTCCCCCCGGTCGACCGCCTCGCAGATCTCCACCATGTCGTCGAACAGGGCTTTGTACCCGGAGGATCCGGGGACGGGCAGGCCGGGGTGGGCGGCCTCCTCCATCGCGCGCAGCACACCGTCGTGGCTGGACTCCTCGAAGCGCTCGGTGAAGCGGTCGAAGCGCAGGTTGATCGGCACTTCGGCCGCGCACCAGACGCGGTAGACGGCGTTCCACAGAGAGTGGTCCTGGAATGAGATGAAGGAGCAGTTGACCAGCTCGTCGTTGTACCGGACCAGGCCCTGCTGGAGCTCGTCGACGTACCGGAAGCGCTCCTCGTCGAAGTCGTCCTCGGCGAGCGCGTCGAGCAGCCGCCACGCGAGCGAGTTGACCACTTCGCCGGTGTTGGTGAGGCCGCGCGAGTACAACGGGTCGATGAAACCGGCCGCGTGAGACATGAGGCACCAGCGGTGGCCGACGGTCTTGGACGAGGTGTACTGGATCCGGTCGGCCGAGATCCACGGCCGCACGGTGCGGGCGTCCGCGAACAGCCGCTCGACGGCCGGGAAGCGAGCCGCGAAACTGCGGAACTCCTCCTCCGGGGTGATGTCGCGGTTCTTCGGATACATCCGCTCGTCGAGCGTGAGTCCGACGCTGACCAGGGGGTTCTTGGAGCCCGGGTAGTTGTTGAAGGGGATCGACCAGAACCAGCCGCGGTCGAAGAGGTGGTGCATGGTGCCCTCGACCCACGGGATCGGGGGTGCGTCCTCGGGTCCCACGCGCAGGCATTCGTCGGTCGGACGGACGCCCAGCATGTGGGTGAACATCGAGCGGGAGTGGTGCTTGAGCGACTCCGGACCCTTGCGGAGTCCGAGCTTCCCGGCGATCGGGGAGCGGAAGCCGCTGGCGTCCACCAGGTAGCGGCCCTCGTACCGCTCGCCGCCCTTGCCGACCACGGCGACATGGTCGTCGGCCAGTTCCACGTCCTCGACGTGGAACGCCTGTCGGACGGTGCAGCCGTAGCGGATGGCCGTGTGGAAGAGGTAGGCGTCGGTGTCCTGGCGGAACAGGTGACCGGTCTGCAGTGCCTTGGACGGCGGGCTGAACTGGAGGAACTCGGCGGGGTCGGGCTCCTTGCCCTCCTCGTGCCGGATGAAGCCGAAGTGCCGCTTGGTACCGGAGGTCGGTGCGATGTCGTCGCGGATGCCCTCGGACGAGGTCAGCGACTCCAGCTCGGGGATGCCGTAGCGGCGGGCGAGCAGCCGGAAGACCTTCAGGGTGTAGAGCGTCGTCGACTCGCCCACGGCGAACCGGGGATGGATACCGCCGTCGAGGAGCAGGACCGAGACGCCCTGCTTGGCGAGGATGGCGCCCAAGGTCGAGCCGGCGATGCCGGAACCCAGAATGATCACGTCGTGGCGGTCGGGCGGCGTGGCCGGCCGCAGGCCGGCGCGGTTGCCGGAGGGTTGTCCGGGCATGGTTGTCCTCCTGATCGGACGGGAGCGGATGAGCGGCACCGTGATGTGCGCCGGAGAGGAACGGGGACGGCCGGGGCGGCGCGGAACGACGCGCCGCCCCGGCCGGGGTCCGGGGGCGGGTCAGCCGCGGGCGGGCGCGCCGGCCGGGGCACCGGGCCTGCCGTGGAGCCCGGTCGGCGGACCGGACACGTCACCGCGGGCGCCCGGCTGCGGCATGAAGCCGCGCATCTCGTTGTCGTTGGCGAGTTGCTGCATCTTCTCCCAGTCCGGCATGCCGCCGCCGGAGACGAGCTCGGACAGTCCGATGAAGAAGTTCTCCACGCCACCCGGCGTCGCGATGACCAGCAACTGGCCCGGCTCGTCACCGATGTTGAGGAAGCGGTGCGGCACGCCGCGCGGACCGTAGATGACGGTGCCTTCACCGATCCTCTCGGTGACCCCACCGACCTCGAACTCGTAGGTGCCCTTGTTCACGAAGAACGCTTCGTCGGCGGTCTCGTGGACGTGCAGCGGCGGGCCGCTGCCCGGCTGCGTGGTGATCTGGTAGAAGCTGTACAGGCCGCCGGTGTCCTCCTTGCGGAGCAGGAACCGGCCCTCCTCGCCGAACCAGCAGACGGGTTCGACGTCGTCCCGGCTGACGACTTTCCGGTCGGTCTTCGACATGGTTGGTTCCTTTCGTTCGGGTCGTCCGGTGGCGGACGGCCGGCCGCCGGTCGGGCGACCGGTGGCAGCAGAGCGGTGGAAGCAGAGCGGGGGCGGGGACGGGGCCCGACGGCGGGTGGCACGGTCCCGTCGGTCGGTCGGGACGGTTCAGGCCAGTGCCGTACCGCCGTCCGCGACCAGGCAACTGCCCGTGAGGTACGAGGCACGGTCGGAGGCGAGGAAGGCGATGACCTCGGCGATGTCCTCGGGAGTACCGTTGCGCCGCAGTGCGGCGCGGTCGGCGGCCGCCTTGCGCGCCTCCTCGGGGATGAAGCGGGCGAGCTCGGTGAGGACGAGGTTCGGTTCCACCGCGTTGACCCGTACTCCGTGCGGGCCCGCTTCGAGTGCCAGCGTGCGTACGGCGGCCTCCACGCCCGCCTTGGCGACGGTCAGCGGCAGGAACCGCGGCGCCGGCCGGCGCGCGAGCGCTGCTCCGACCGCCACCACCGACCCGCCGCGCCGGGCGATCATGTCGGGCAGCACGGCCTTTGCGGTCAGGAACAGCGCCTTGAGCTGCTGGTTGACCACGTGCTCCAGGTCCTGCCAGCCCAGGTCCGCGACGGGGGCGATGCGCGCCTCATGGGCACCCAGGCCGGCGGCGTTGAGCACCAGGACGTCGATCGGGCCCAACTCGGCCCCGACGGTCGCGACCAGAGCGGCCACCCCGTCCGGGTCGGTGACGTCACCCTGGACGGCCACTGCCTCGCCACCGCGCTGCCGGATCGCGGCCACGACCTCCTCGGCCGGCTCCGCGCTCCGATGGTAGTTGACCGCCACGCGGGCTCCCCGCGCTGCCAGGAGGCGGGCGGTGGCCGCGCCGATGCCGCGCGCGGCACCGGTGACCAGGGCGACCCGGCCCGCGAACTCAGGGGACTCGGGTGCCGGCACCGCGGCCTCGGTGGCGGTTGCAAGCGGTTCGCGCTCCTCGTGCGAGGGATTCACCGGATCGACTCCTCGGTTCAGGAAGGGGTACTCGTCGCACGGCGGACGGAGTACGGGGGATGACATGGGAGCGGCGGGGTGCGGTGGGGCGGACGGGCCCGATCAGGCCCACGCCAGCCAGCAGCCGCCGAGCGAGACGCAGAACGCCAGGCCCGCGAGGACGGTCCGGAGCAGATTGGCGCGCGCCCACCGGGCGCGCAGCGAGTCCCAGCCGTCGGGGATCTCCCCGGCCGCGGCCCAGCCGTCGATCCGCCGGTTCATCCGCACGTTGCGCAGTTCCGACACCAGGGCGACGCCCACCACCCCGGCCAGCGCCGCCGCGAAGGCGACCTTCGCGGCGGCGCCGGGGGCCAGGACGGCGAGTCCCAGACCGGCGGCCAGGGCCACCTTGTTGACGATCGGCATCAGCGGGTCGAAGCCCGGGTCGAGCAGCCGGTGCACGTCGGACCAGGTCTGCCGGGGCAGCCGCAGCAGCATCGGCACCACGGCACGCTCCACCGCGAGCAGGGCGCCCGCGAGGACGCCCGTGCACAGGACGAAGACGATCGCAAGAAGGACGGGCAGCATGTCCCGGTTCACCCCGCCTCGTGGCCGAGCGGCTCGGCGATCCGCAGGGGAGTCCGTTCGAGCCGGTCGTCCAGCATCAGTGAGTAGCTCTGGTTGCGCGCGACCGAGTCGAAGAACGTGAACATCATGACGTCACGCAACCGGCACAACGGACCGTTGTGCGCGAGCCCCAGCGTTCCGATCCGCCAGGAGGTCGTCACCATGTCCGCGGCCCGTGCCCGCCTGGCGGACTCGAACGCCCGCAGCGTGGCGGGCACGGCCCCCGGTTCACAGCGCCCCAGCATGTCGGCGAGTACCACACCGCTCTCGATGGCCTGGCCCGCTCCCTGGCTGAGGTTCAGGGTCATCGGGTGGGCGGCGTCACCGACGAGCACCGCCCGGCCCTTGCTCCAGCCGCCGGTCGGCGGCCGGTCGTGGATGGGCACCGGAAGGATCGCCTGCTCGTCGGTGGAGGAGATGATCCGCCGGATCGGGTCCGGCCAGTCCCGGTACGCCGCCGCCAGTGCCGCTCCGCGCGGCAGGCGGAGGGTGTCGATCCGCCCGCCCGCCCGGTCACTGGTGATCGCGTCCCAGTAGACCTCGTGCTCGTTCAGCCGGCAGTACAGGAAGCGCAGTCCGCCCTTGCCCCACAGATTGAAGAACGTCCCCGTGGGCACCAGGGACTCGCCGGGCAGCTGGGTGATGGCCTGCCAAGCCGTGTAGCCGGCGTAGCGGGGCGGCGGCTCGAACCCGTTGCGCATGGTCGTGCGCACGGTGGAACGCAGCCCGTCCGCGCCGATCAGCACGTCGCCGCGAGCTGTGGAGCCGTCCTCGAAGTGCGCGGTGACACCGTCGGCATCCTCGGTGTGACCGGTGAACCGGCGACTGAGGTGGATCCGGTGCTCACCGACCGCCTCGGTGAGCACCGTGTGCAGCGTGGACCGCCGCAGCGCGCAGGCCGGTGCACCGGCCCGCGCGGTCGGTCCGTCCAGCCGCCACCGGGCCAGACGCCATCCGGAGTCGGACCGGAACTCGTGGAAGCGCATGCGCACCGCGTCGGCGGCGACGGCTTCGTCGAGCCCGATCCGGCGCAGTGCCAGGAAGGCGTTGTGCCAGAGCATGAAACCGCCGCCGGTCAGCAGCCGCCCCGGAGTGGGACGCGCTTCGAAGACCTCGCAGTCGATGCCCTGCCGGAGCAGACCCGCCGCCGTGGTGAGCCCGCCGATGCCCGCCCCGATCACCAGGGCCTTGCGGATGGTCGTCATGGTCGGCGGTCCGCTCAGATCTGGGACGGCACGCTGTCGAGGCGCGCGCGCAGGTCGAAGATGCGCCGCTCGATCTCGCCGCCGCTCCAGTACGGGTACATCGGGGCCGCCATCTCGCGGTGGGACGGGGCGTCCTCCCAGGCGCGGAACGCCGCCTCGCTCTCCCACTCGGCGAGCAGGATGTACCGGCCGGGCTGCTCCGCGTCCCGCAGCAGCTCGTCGCGCAGGTGGCCGGGGGTGCCCTTCACCACGGCGGTGACCTGCCGGTAGGCCGCTTCGAACGCCTCCAGGTCCTTCTCCTGGACGCGGGCGGAAACCATGATTCGTACGGTCACGACGGACCACCTCTCGTTGATGCGGTGCCCGCGACCACGTGCTCGACGAGATCGAGCACGTGCTTGTGGGCGGATTCACGGAACGGCTCCAGGCGAGTGCTGAGCCGCTCCCTCTCGGGGCTGTTCTGGAAGGACTCCAGCGCGGCCAGGTCGGACCAGTCCGCCATGACCAGGTGGGTCCGTGGGTTGCGCGGGTCCCGTAGCAGCGACTGGGCGACACAGCCCGGTAGTGCCGCGGTGGCCTGTGCGGTCTCCAGCCAGGCCGCGCGGAATTCGTCCCCGCAGCCCTCCCGGACAGTCATCTCCAACACGGTGCGGAGCACGGTGTTCGGCCTCCCCGGGTCAGATGCCGCCGTCGACGTCGAGCGTGGCGCCGGCGACGTAGCGGGCGGAGTCCGAGGCGAGGAAGAGCACCGCGTCGGCGATGTCGGCCGGGTCGCCGAGCCGCCGCAGCGAGATCCGCTGCTCGTAGGCGGCCCGTCCCTCGGCGGAGACGGCCTTCATCTGGTCCGTCTCGACCAGTCCGGAGGCGATGCAGTTGACGCGGACTCCGCGCGGGCCGAGCTCCTTGGCCAGCGCCCGGGTCAGACCCATCACACCGGCCTTGGACGCCACGTAGTGGGAGGCGCCGGGCATGCCGTGATGTGCCACGGCGGAGCTGATGTTGACGATGGACGCGGTGTCCGCGAGGTACGGTAGCGCCCCGCGGATCACGTGGTACATGCCCGACAGGTTGGTGTCGAGGATGCGGTGCCACTCGTCGGGGGCCAGGTCCGTCAGTGGGAGGTGGCTGATGACGCCGGCGTTGTTCACGACGACGTCGATGGCTCCGTACCGCTCGTGCGTCTCGGCGGACAGCCTGGCGGCCTGCTCGTGGTCGGTGATGTCGCAGCGGACGAGGGTCCCCCGGGCACCCGTGGCTGCGAGTTCCCGGCGCAGCGACTCGACCTGCTCGCTCTCGTTGACGTAGCAGGCCGTCACCGCGACGCCCTGGGCGGCCAGCGCGAGCACGGTGGCCCGCCCGATGCCGCGGGCCCCGCCGGTGACCAGGGCGTGCCTGCCCTTGAGGCCGAAGTCGACCGCGGTCATCGGGCCACCGCCGTCGCGGCGTTGGCGCGGGCCGCCGCCTCCACCCGCTCCTTGATGAGCGCCATCTGGACCTTCGAGTTCGCGTTGATGCGGTGGGTCATGCCGGTGTCGTCCAGCGGAGCGTCCGGCTTCATCCGGAACTCCTGCACCCAGCGCATCGACACACCCGCGTCGATCTGGACGTAGGCCCAGTGGATGTCCATGAACTCGAAGGGGCCGGTCTCGACGCGGTGGGCCCTGACGGTCCCGTTCCCACGGTCCATGACCCGCTCGGAGACCCAGCTCCACACCTTCCCGTCGTCGTCGGGGTGCAGGGCGAGCCGGAACCGCACGGTGTCACCGTGCTGGTCCAGGATCTCGGCGGTCGCGTACTCGCTGAACAGGTTCGGCCAGTTCGCCACGTCGTTGGTCATGTCCCAGAGCAGGTCGAACGGCGCGTCGATCACGACACTGTTCTCGGTGCGCGCGGGCGCCGGTCGCAGCTGCTCGTTGATCAGGGCGCAGATCTCCGGGAAGCGGGTGAGGCCTTCGGCGTCGAGGCGGATGTCGTACCGGTTCTCCACCTCGGTCAGGACGTTGATCAGACCCAGCGAGTCGACGCCCAGGTCGTCGATGGTCAGGGTCGGGTCGTCGGTCCGGAGGCTCTCCAGCGGAACGCCGGTGCACGCTGCGACGATGGTCAGGAACTCTTCGTAGTCAAGGGGGGCCGCGGTCATGGAGCGGGGTCCTTTCGATGTCACGGGGTCGGGGTCGGTCGGGTCGGTCGTCACTGGGTGAGGGACCGGACGACGAGGGCGGAGTTGAAGCCGCCGTGGCCGCGGGCGATGACCAGGGCGGTGCGCAGCCGGGCCGCCCGTGGCTCCGCCACCAGGTCGACGCCGTACCCGGCGTCCGCGACCGTGCCCGGCCCGGTCGGCGGGATCACCTGCTCCTGCAGGCTCAGCAGCGCGGTGACGACGTCGAGTGGCGCACCGCCCGCGTAGAGCCGCCCGTACCGTGCCTTGGGCGCCGTCACGGGGACCCCGAACGGTCCGAACACCTCGGACAGGCTGTCGGCCTCGGCACGGTCGAGTTCGGGTGTCCCGGCCGCGTCGGCGAAGACGACGTCGACCTCCTCCGGACGGACCCCGGCGTCGGCCAGCGCGAGCCGGACGGCCCGGCTCAAGGCACCGGACGAGCTGGCCCCGGGGGTGCCGGGGGCGGGATCGAAGGTGGCTCCGTGGCCGGCGATCTCCCCGTAAGGGGCCTCGACACCCCGGGCCCGGGCGCCCTCCTCGTCCTCCAGCACGAGGATCGCACCGCCCTCGCCGGGCACGTGGCCGTGGGCGGCCGCGTCGAACGGGAGGTATGCGCGCTCCGGATCCGCGCTCCGGCTCAGCCGCCCCGAGGCCGTCTGGCAGGCCAGCGCGTACGGGCTCAGCGGGGCTTCCGTGCCGCCGGTCAGGACGAGCGCGGCGTCGCCGTGCAGGAGAGCGCGCCGGGCCTGCGCGATCGCATCGAGTCCGCCGGCCTGCTCGGCCACGGACACCCCGCAGGGCCCCTTCATGCCGTGCCGGATGGACAGCTGGCCGGTGGTGGCAGCGTAGAACCAGGCGATCGACTGGTACGGACCGACGTGCCGGGGGCCCTTCGACCACAGGGCTGCGATCTCGCGCTGGCCGAAGGCGTTGCCGCCGGAGGACGACGCCGTGATGACGGCGAGGTCGTACGGGGAGAACTCCTGCGGCCGTACGCCGGCGTCGGCCAGCGCCTCCTCGGTGGCCAGCAGGGCGAATTGGCTCCAGCGGTCGGTCTGCACCGCCAGCCGGGGGTCCACGCCGGGCAGCGTGTCGTCCGCGAAGACCTCGCCGACCGTACGCACCGGGAAGCCGTCCGCCGCGAAGTGCGTGACCGGGCCGAGTCCGCTGCGGCCTTCCAGTACGGCCGCCCAGAACTCCTTCGTCCCCAGGCCGTTGGGTGCCACCGCAGAGATTCCGGTGACCACTGCGCGGCGCGCAGCCGTCGTCGGGTCAGCCACGGTACGTCCCCTTCCCGGGTGCGGTGAGCACCATCGCCGTCTGGAA
Organism: Kitasatospora purpeofusca; assembly: GCF_000718025.1. Lineage (GTDB taxonomy): Bacteria > Actinomycetota > Actinomycetes > Streptomycetales > Streptomycetaceae > Kitasatospora > Kitasatospora purpeofusca. Next base: position 10,405 of record NZ_JODS01000045.1, on the reverse strand, counting down.
TCCGCCGAAGCCGCTGCCCACACTCAGCACGGTGTCCGTCCGTTGCTCACGGGCCGTCAGGGGCACGTAGTCCAGGCCGAGTTCGGGATCGGTGTGGTGCAGGTTGGCGGTGGGCGGAATCGTGTTCCGGTCGATGGCGAGGGCGCAGGCGGCGACCTCCAGGGCGCCGATCGCGCCCAGGGAGTGACCCACCATCGATTTGATCGAACTCATCGGTACGCGGTGGGCGTGGTCCCCGAGGGAGACCTTCACCGCGGCCGTCTCGTGCTTGTCGTTCTGCCGGGTTCCGGAGCCGTGGGCGTTGACGTAGTCCACGGCGTCGGCGGGCAGCCTGGCGCGGTCGAGCGCCACCCGTACGGCCTCGGCCAGCTCCTTGCCGTCCGGGCGCAGGCCGGTCATGTGGAACGCGTTGCTGCGCTGTGCGTAGCCGGCGACCTCGCAGTAGATCCGCGCGCCGCGGCGCCGGGCGGACTCCTCGTCCTCCAGGACCAGGACGGCGGCGCCCTCGCCGAGGACGAAGCCGTCCCGGTCCCGGTCGAAGGGCCGCGACGCGTGTTCGGGGTCCTCGTTGTTGGGCGAGGTCGCCCTGATCGCGTCGAAGCAGGCGACGGTGATGGGCGAGATGGGCGCGTCGGTGGCACCGGCCAGGACGACGTCGGCCAGCCCGTCCTCGATCAGCTGCGCGCCCTGCGCCACGGAGTCGAGCCCCGAGGTGCAGCCCGTCGATCCCATCCGGACCGGACCCTGCGCTCCCGCCGTCCACGCCACCTCGGCCGCGAGCGTACTGGGCACCAGGGCCCCGTACAGGTGCGGATACACGTTCGAGGCGTCGACGACCCAGTTGCCGCCGCGATCGCTGACCTGGACGTACTGCTGCTCCAGCATGGTGGTGCTGCCCACCGCGCTGCCGATCGAGACGCCGATGCGGTGCGGCTCCACCTGATCGGCCGGAGCGCCGCTGTCCGCGAGGGCCTCTCGGGCGGCGACCACGACGAACTGCGCCGCGCGGTCCATGCGCAGGATCTCCTCGGGGGTGAGCCCCGCGGCGGCCGGGTCGAAGTCGCACTCCGCCGCGATCCTGGAACGGAACGCCGAAGCGTCGAAGTGGGAGATGGCGCGAGTGGCCGTGCGGCCGTCGGTCAGCAGCTGCCAGAAGGCCTTGGTGCCCACGCCACCCGGCGCCATCACACCGATTCCGGTGACGACGGCTTTGCGGGGGGTCACGCGGACTCCTCTCCCGGCAGCGGCTCGGTGTCGACGTGGCCGAGTTCGGGCCGGGGTGCCAGCGGTCCCAGCTGGAACACCATGAAGGCCGGCTCCGTACCGTGGTTCTCCAGCCGGTGGCGCACGTTGATCTGGAGGTGCAGCGCCTCGCCCGCGAGCAGCGGGACCGGCTCCCCGTTGATCTTCGCCAGCAGTTCCCCGCTCACGAGGTAGAGGAACTCCTCCGAGTACGGGTGGTAGTGCTCGGTGACGACCTCACCGGGCAGCAGGGTGAGAACCCCCATGAAGCCTGCGGTGGCGGCCGCGTTGGCCGGGCTGAGCAGCGTACGCAGGTCGCCGCCCCGACGCCGGTTGGACTCGACGTCCTTCGCTGCGATCTTGGTCATTCCTTCGCTGGCCACGCCAGTCTCCTCTCGTTGCCCCGCACCGGTGGTGTGCGGTCCCCCGCCCGGTGGCGTTCCGCCACCGGGGCATGTGAAGCGCGGGCTGCTTCAGCCCTCCGCGCGCCAGGTGTAGAACTCGTGGGCCATGGCGTCCTGAGGACTGCGCCAGGTCTCGGGGTCGTATGCCGCGATGTGGGGGCTCAGCCGCTCGCTGACATCGACGAAGAGCTCATGGCCCTTCAGCTCCGAGATCGGTTCGCGCACATCCTCGTCGGATGCCATGTAATGCAGGTAGAGATCGTGGAAGCGGAACAGTCTGCGTTCCTTCACGCCGATCAGATGAGGAAGTTCGCCGGCGTCGGACTCGGCGAAGATGCGCTTCACGTCGGCCGCGGCGGACGGCTTCATGCGAGCCACGATGAGAGTGCTGCGCATTTCTTGTCCTTCCGTTCCTGGGCCGGACCTCCGGGGCCGGCAAAAACATGTTCACTCGGTCCGATAAAGCGAGGATGAGGGCGGGGAAAACCCGGGGGAATGACAGGGATTGACCGGGGGTGCGGTCGGGAGCCCGGACCCCCGGAGCGGCTTCGCCGGTCCCGGCTCACTCTCCGGTGCTCCGGGATTGCCCAGTGTGTGGCGTCGCCCCAGCTCGGAGGACAGCCTTTGTCGATCCTTGAGCTGGGCTTATGCGCTCCGGCATGGCCCTGCGGTGCGGGCGCCTCGGCCGAAAGTACGCCCGGCCTCCCCCTTTGGGACGTAGGCGGTGGCGGCATCGGATCGTTATCGTCGATCCCCGCACTGCCCGTCACCGGCGTCCGTCGTTGCGCCGGCGAGAGTCAAGTGCGGTATTCCTAGGGGGAGTCACGTGGACAGCTCGATTGTCTCCGCAACCGACGAAAGGGGATCTGCGCCCGTGGAGGCGCGGATGCTCCGGGAGGTTTGCGGTCGTTATCCGACCGGTGTCGCGGTGATTACGTGTCTGGGGGAGGGCGGAGGAGATCCGGTGGGGGTGACGGTGAATTCGTTCACCTCGGTCTCGCTCGATCCCGCGCTGGTGCTCTTCTGCGTGCACAAGGATTCGCGGGCGCTTGCCGCCGTCGAGTCCGCCGGAGCCTTCGCCGTCAACATCCTGGCGTCGGACCAGGCCGGCCTGTGCCGCGCCTTCGCCCGCCGCGACACCGCCGACTTCTGCGACCTGCCGTACAGGCCGGGTGCGACCGGCTCACCGGTGCTCGGCGACGCGCTGGCCTTTCTCGACTGCCGGCTGCACACCATGTTCCCGGGCGGCGACCACGTCATCATCGTCGGCGAGGTCGTGGACCTCGGTCTGCTGCGCGAGGAGCAGCCGCTGACGTTCTTCCGCAGCGCCCACCCCCGTCTGGAGGTGCTGGGATGATGGTGACCTCCGAGCGGCCGCCGACCTGTGACCTGCGGGACAGTACCCCCCGCGGCGTGGCCTTCCAGTTGCTGGGTCCGCTGGAGATCGTCGTCGGGTCCGCCGAGGTCCTCCTGCCCCAGCGCAAGCTGCGCCAGCTCCTGGCAGCCCTGTTGATCAGGCCGAACGCTACCGTGTCCAACGAGGCGCTGATCCGTGAACTGTGGGGCGACGAGCCGCCGGCCACCGCGCTCGCCGCGCTTCGCGTGTACGTCTCACAACTGCGCAAGTTCCTGGTCCGCTGCGACCTCGGCGGCCGATGGTGCACCCTGCACACCCGGGCACCGGGCTACCAGCTCCAGGTCAACGAGGGCATCCTCGACACCGTGTGCTTCGACCGGCTGTGCGTGCTGGCCGCGGAGTCGGCGTCGATGGGCCACCACGAACTGGCCTCCCGGCAGTACCGGGAAGCACTCGGCCTCCGTCGGGGTCCGACCTTGGAAGGGCTGCGCGAGAGCTCGGCACTCTCCGGCACCGCACTGCAGTACGACGAGGCGTGGTTGAGCGCGCTCAAGCGGCGCATCGACCTCGACCTGCAACTCGGCCGCCACCTCGAACTGATCGGTGAGCTCAGCAGGCTGGCGGCGGAGAACCCGCTCAGCGAGGGATTCTGTGCCCGGCTCATGGCGGTGCTCCACCGCAGCGGTCGCAGCGGTGACGCCCTCGCCGCCTACCGGCGCACCCGGGCGCAGCTCATCGAGGAGCTCGGGATCGAGCCGGGGCTGGAGCTGCGTACGGCCCATCAGGCCGTGCTCGCCGACGACCGGGTGTTCCACGCGTCACTGCGGGCCTCCGCCTGAGCAAAGCGCGTCGGCCGGGCGCGACGTCATCCGGGCTTAATCCCTGCTTTTCCGCATGCAGCCACGATGTTTCCATGAGCCTGTCCCTGAAGTCTGTGCTGCGATTCTGTGCGAATGCGATCATCACCTACGGTCAGTGCCACTACTACGTCCCCGCCCCGGACGTCGGCGAGCCGGCACCGGGCCATCCCGAACGCATGTCGCACAACGTGCCTTTGACGGACACGGAGAGAGCCCTGGCCCGTCAGTTGGAGGGCGTGGAGGCGCAGGTCGGACGCGGGCTGAATCCGATCTGAGCGATGACGAGCAGGACGAGGGCCACGACTGCCGTGGTGGTCCGCGTACGGTTGAAGAGGTCCCATCGGTGCAGGATCTCGATGTAGTCGGCCGGCGGCGAGGTAACCGCCCATTCCTTGATCTGTGCGTTGATCGGCACATTGCCGAAGCGCGTGACCAGGAACGACACACCGGTCAGCGCCGTCGCTCCGACCGCCAGCCGTCGCTCCGCGCCGCTCGTCTGCAGGGCCAGCGCGAGGGAACTGAGGGCGGCGGCTCCCATCGCGGTCAGCATCACCGGAGAGTTCATCTTCATCAGCTCGGCGTGGAAGGACAGCCGCATGTCGAGCGGCACCTTCCAGAACGTCGGTCCCAGGTTGACCGCGCCGTAGCCGAACGCGCCGGCGAGCAGTCCGGTCGTGGTGACCGCGATGCCTTTGGTTATGCGAACACGCATCAGTCTTCCCTTAGTTGAGTAATTCGGCTCTTGCTGCACAAGGCGCACGAGGACGCGGACGTCCAGGGTAGCGGGGGCCATGACCAGGAGGTCCCATGTCATCAGCAGTTCCGGCCGAGACGAGCCCGGGGGCGGCGGCCCCGTCGGGGTTCAGCCGTAGTCCGCTGCTCGCCCTGCTGGTGATCGCCGGGGCGGAACTGATGGTGATCCTCGACGCCACCATCGTGAACATCGCACTGCCCAGTATCCAGACCGGGCTGGACATCTCCGACGGGAACCTGGCCTGGGTGGTCAACGCGTACGCAGTCACCTTCGGCGGTCTGATGCTTCTCGGCGGCCGGGCCGGCGACCTCCTCGGCCGCCGCCGGATGTTCCGCCTCGGCCTGGTGATCTTCGTGCTCGCCTCGGTGCTGGGCGGCCTGGCCCCGAACGCGGCGCTGCTCATCTGCGCCCGGGTGTTCCAGGGCGTGGGCGCGGCTGTTGCGGCGCCCACGGCGCTCGCACTGATCGCGACGAACTTCCCCGAGGGCAAGCTGCGCAACCGGGCCATGGGGACGTATGCCGCCATGGCCGGGGTCGGGTCGGTCCTGGGACTGATCCTCGGCGGCCTCCTCACCGAGTACCTCGACTGGCGCTGGGTACTGCTGGTCAACATCCCCATCGGCATTGCGGTACTGGCCGGAACGACGGCGCTCGAGGAGGCCGACCGCGACCATGGCCGGCTCGACCTCGTCGGCGCGGCGGCCGGCACGTCCGGTCTGCTCTGTCTGATCTACGGCGTCACCCGTGGCGGACAGACCCACTGGACCGGCCTGGTGACGGCGATCTATCTGGCGGTCGCCGCGGTACTCCTGGTGCTGTTCATGGAGCGGCAGGCCCGCATCGACCACCCCATGCTGCCTCTGCACATCCTGCGGGACCGCGGCCGGGCCGGTACGTACGCGACTATTTTCACTGCCGGTTTCGGTATGTTCTCGACCTTCTACTTCCTGACCCTCTACATGCAGCACGTCCTGGACTACGGGGCGGTCAAGACGGGCCTGGCCTACCTGCCGTTCAGCGCCGGCATCGGCATGATGGCCCCGGTCGCCTCGAAGCTCGTGGCCAAGTTGCCGCCCCGGCTGGTGGCCGGGCCTGGCCTGATGGTCGCCGCGGCCGGAATGCTCTGGCTGAGCCGGATCACCCCGCACTCCTCCTACGTCGGCACGCTGATGCCCGCCATGTTCGTCACCGCCGCCGGACTCGGCTGCTCCTTCGTGCCGCTGACGCTCAGTGCGATGCGAGGTGTCGGCGAGGCGGACTCGGGCAGCGCGTCGGGCCTGCTCAACACCGCGCAGCAGATCGGGGGTGCCTTCGGAGTCGCCGGCCTGGCCCTGCTGGCGGCGACGTTCGCGGACACCCACCTGAAGCGGGCGGGCGCGGTGTACTTCGACGCCGTGGACCAGGGTGACACCGCGCTCGTGGTCCAGGCACAGGAGGCCATGACCTACGGCTTCACACGGGCGCTGGTCGCCGGGGCGCTGGTGTTCGTCGTGGGCGCGCTGATCATGCTCCTCGTGGTGGCCGCCGGCAGTCGGCAGCCCGCACCGCGCTCGCGCGCCTGAGCGGACACCGGGGGGGCGGGCGCCGCCCGGTCGCGGCCGTGGTGCCCGTGCCGGTCAGCCGTGGAAGGCGGTGCGGGCGGCGAGGACCTGGAGGGCGGTCTCGGACCAGCGGATGTTCTCGCGCTCGAAGGCCATGCCGCGCAGCAGGGTGAGGTAGGGGCCGACGCGCTCGGCCTCGGCGAGGTGCTGCTCCTCGGTGCGGCCGTCGAGGAGCTTGGCCTGCAGCCGCTCGTAGCGGGCGAGCTTGCGGCGGGCCCACTCCAGGCGTTCGGCCACGGCCGCGCGGACGGCTACGGCGTCACCGGCGTCGACGCTCTGGACCTTCACCATCAGCTCGTCGCGGATGGTGGTCGGCTTGTCGGTGTGCTCGGCGGTGTAGGCGTGGACGGCGGCGAGTCCGGCCTCGGTGAGGGAGAAGAGGCGCTTGTTGGGGCGACGCTCCTGCTCGACCACCCGGGCCGAGATGAGGCCGGCGGACTCCATCCGGTCCAGCTCCCGGTAGAGCTGCTGCGGGGTGGCCATCCAGAAGTTCGCCACCGAGGCGTCGAAGCCCTTGGAGAGGTCGTAGCCGGAGGCCTCGCCCTCCAGGAGGGCAGCCATCACCGCGTGCCGCAAAGCCATGCGGTCACGCTAGCAGCCACTAGTCAACAAGGCGACTAATGGCTATGGACAGTGCGTCACCGACCGCCCCATACTCGCCGGTACACCTACTCAATTCGATGACTAGGGACCGGAGGCCTCCCCATGCACCCCTTCCGCAAGGCGGTCGAGGACCGCGACGCCCAGGCCATGATCGATCTCCTCGCCGAGAACGTGGTGTTCACCAGCCCCGTCGCGTTCAAGCCCTACCCCGGCAAGGCGATCACCGGCGCGATCCTGCGCGGCGTGCTGCGCGTCTTCGAGGACTTCGCCTACGTCCGCGAGATCGGCGACCCCGACGGACGCGACCACGCCCTCGTCTTCACCGCCACCGTGGGCGGCAAGCAGCTCCAGGGGTGCGACTTCCTCCACCTCGACGAGGACGGGAGGATCGACGAGCTCACCGTGATGGTCCGTCCGCTCTCCGGCGCGCAGGCGCTCGCCGCCGCGATGGCCGCCGAGTTCGACCGGATCGCCGCCGAGGCAGCCGAGGCGGCGGACGCGGCCGGGCCGGCCGACCGGTGAGCGACTTCGACGCCGTCGTCATCGGCGCCGGCAACGCCGGGCTGACCGCCGCCACCAGCCTCCAGCTCGCCGGCCTGCGCACCCTGCTGGTCGAGCGGCACAATCTGCCCGGCGGCTGCGCCACCTCCTTCCGCCGCGGCCGCTTCGAGTTCGAGGTCGCCCTGCACCAGCTCTCCGGCGTCGGCGCCGAGGGGCAGCCCTTCACCCTCCGCGGACTCTTCGACCGGCTCGGCGTCAGCGACAAGCTGGAGTTCGTCGAGGAGCACGACCTCTACCGGGCCGTCGTCCCCGGCCGCTACGACGTCACCCTGCCCGCCGACTGGCAGGGCACGACCGAGGCCCTGGCGGCGGCCTTCCCCGGCAACCGGGACCGGATCGAACGCTTCCTCCAACTGGTCAAGGACGTCACCTTCTGGCAGATCGCGGCGATCCGCGGCATGCCGCCCGAGCAGGTCGACCCGGTGCTGTTCCGGTACGGGCTGCGCCCGGTCAAGGACGTCCTCGACGAGTTCTTCGACGACCCCGGCCCGAAGTCTGTGCTCGGCACCTACTGGACCTACCTCGGCCAGCCGCCCTCCCGGCTCGCCTTCCAGGACCTCGCGCTCACCCTCTACGCCTACCTGGAGTACAAGCCCTGGCACCTCGTGGGCGGGTCCCAGGCGCTGTCCACCGCGATCCTCGACTCCTTCCTCGGCGCCGGCGGACAGGTGCGGTTCAACACCGCCGCCACCGCCCTGCTCACCGAGCACGGCCGGGTGACCGGCGTCCGGCTGGACGACGGCGAGGAGGTCACCGCCCGCGACGTCGTCTCCAACGCCTCGCTCCCGGTCACCTACGCGATGCTCGGCGAGGACGCCGTCCCCGCCGCCGTCCGCGAGGACCTCGCCACCCGCCGGACCGGCGTCTCCGGTGTCGTCCTGCACATGGGCCTCGCCGCCACGCCCGCCGAACTCGGCTTCACCACCAGCACCACCTTCGTCCACGCCGACGAGGACGAGGAGCGCACCTACGCCGCCACCCGCACCCTGGAACCCGCCCGCGGCATCTGCGTCACCTCCTACGACGTGGCCCCGATCGGCTTCGCCCCGTCCGGCGCCACCCACGTCAGCCTGATGACCCTCCAGTACGGGGAGCACTGGGCGAAGATCCCGCCCGCCGACTACGCCCGGACCAAGTTCGCCTACGCGCAGACCCTGCTCGACCGGGTCGAGGCGGTCGCCCCCGGCATCCGCGACGCGATCGAGGAGGTCGACGTCGCCACCCCGCTCACCATGGCCCGCTACCTCGGCCACCCCGGCGGCGCGATCTACGGCTACGACCAGGACCGCACCGAGGGCTGGCTCTTCCGCAACAGCGAACGCCGCAGCCACGTCCCCGGACTGCACCTGGCCGGCTCCTGGGCCGGACCGGGCGGCTTCCAGCCCACCCTCGAGGCCGGCGCCCGCGTCGCCCGCCGCCTGCTCCGCGCCAGGGACGCGGCCTGAGCCCGGCCCCTCTGCCCGCCCGCACCAGGTTGGAGAACGCCCGTGAGCCACCCCATCGCCCCCCACTTCGACGAGCACGACGCGGTGCGGGCCGATCTCGAAGCCCGCCCGCACCACGCCACCGACCCCGCCGCGAGCACCGCCGCCGTCGACGCCCACCATCCCCGGCGGCTGCGCCTCACCGTGGCCGAGATCGTCACCGAGACCGTCAGCACCAGCACCTTCCGGCTCCGCCGCCCCGACGGCGGCGACCTGCCGCCCTTCCTCGCCGGCCAGTACGTCGGGGTGTTCGCCGACGGCACCAACCGCCCCTACGCCATCGCGTCCAGCCCCGCCCGGGCCGACCACTGGGACCTGACCGTGCGCCGGGTGCCCGGCGGGCGGATCAGCAACCACCTGATCGACACCCTCGCGCCCGGCGACACCCTCACCACCACCGGTCCCGCCGGGACCTTCCACCACAACCCGCTCTTCCACGGCGAGGACGTCGTCTTCCTCGCCGGCGGCTCCGGCGTCGTCCCGGCGATGAGCATGGTCCGCGAGATCGCCGACCGGGGCCTGTCCCGCCGCTTCCACCTGCTGTACGGCTCCCGCAGCGCCGAGGACATCGTCTTCCGCACCGAACTCGACGTCCTCGCCGCCACCCACCCGGACATCCACGTCCACCATGTCGTCCAGCACGCCGCCGCCGACTGGACCGGACCCACCGGTCTGCTCACCGGCGCCCTGGTCGAGGCCCTCGCCGGACCGCTCGCCGGCCGCACCGTCTACGTCTGCGGACCGCAGGCCCTCTACCCCTATGCCCTGCGCCAGCTCGCGGACCTGGGCCACCCCCGCCGCCGGATCCGCTTCGAGGCCAACGGCGCCCCCGCCGACCCCACCACCCAGCCCCACTGGCCGACCGCCACCGACCCGGCGACCGAGGTCGACGTCACCGCCCGCGGCCGGACCTTCCGCACCCGCCGGGACCGGCCGCTGCTCGACGCCCTGGAGGACGCCGGTATCCGCCCCGAGGCCGCCTGCCGCTCCGGTGAATGCGGCCTCTGCCGGATCCGGGTGGTCAAGGGCCACGTCCACACCGCCACCGAGGCCCGCCTCCGCCTGTCCGACGAACGCTTCGGCTACACCCACTCCTGCGTCGCCTACCCGATCACGGACACCGAACTCGACCTCTGACCCGCCGGCTCGGGCCCGTCACCGGCAGTGACTTGCCCTGACCGCGGGGGAGGGGTAGTGTTTTTAAGTCGCTCGACAGGGAGCACCGGACACGCAACCGCGCGGACGGTCCCGGGGCGGCCAATTCTCTGGAAATAACATCGTCACCCGGCTTCGGGTTTCTTTGTCGTGTCCATTTGTGGGGATTGCGGCCGGATTCGCTTTTCGGAGCGGGGGTCGGCTACAGTTCGGAACGTCGGACGGGGCGCCAAGCCGCAGAAGACACCGGCGAGTCGGACGAATGAAACTCCGGAAAACGGAGCAGAAAACATCTGATAAGCTTGAAACACGAAAGAACGAAGCGCCCGGAGGGCCGGTGTGAAAGCCGCCTGAAGGAAGTGTCCGTTCCTTGAGAACTCAACA
>NZ_JODS01000044.1 GCF_000718025.1 Kitasatospora purpeofusca | reverse complement strand
GTCCAACTGGTCCACCTTCGGCCCGGACTACCGCTTCGCCTCGAACCCCGCCGTGGTCTACAACCCCGTGAACAAGGTCACCGAGGTGTTCGCGACCGGGACGGACGGCGTGATCTCCCACAACTACCTGTTCAACGGCGGCCAGTGGAGCGGCTGGAGCACCCTCGGCCCGGCCTTCCACTTCAACGGGAGCCCGACTGCCGTCGCCATCGGCACCGACGGCGTCATCTCCCACGCCTACAACATCAACGGCAGCCGCTGGAGCCAGTGGGCCTCCCTCGGTGGCTGGAAGTTCAAGACCACCTGAACGCGGCCCGCGCAGCGGTTCCCGCCTGCCACCGGCGGCCGGCACCGCTCGCCTTATTCCCGTCCCCCCGTCACCAGGAGCGAGAACCCTTATGAACCGCCGCATCCAGCGCAGCCTGCACGCCCTGACCCTCGCGGCCGCAACCGTCGTCGGAGCGGGCTCGGTCGGAGTCTCCCCGGCTCACGCGTTGCTCCCCAACCGCTCCTGCGGGACGGTGACCGGCGCCGACGCCGCGGCCGCCGCCCAGCTCAACCAGGTGCTCAGCGGCACGCTCGCCCACGCCATGACCTCGTACCGGGTCTCCTGTGCCCGGGCCATCGCCGCCACCGTCCGCGACCTCGGGCTGCCGGACCGGGCGGTGGTCATCGCCGTGGCCACCGCCATCGTCGAGACCACCCTGCAGAACAACCCGAACGTGCTGGACCACACCAGTGTCGGCCTCTTCCAGCAGCAGGACTTCTGGGGCACCACCGAGCAGCGGCTGAACCCGGCCTGGTCGACCACCGCGTTCATCAACGCGATGCTGCGGACCTACCCGGGTGGGACGTGGCAGAGCCAGCAGATCGGCACTGTCTGTCAGGGTGTCCAGCAGTCGGCCTACCCCGACCGCTACCAGGGCGAGGCGGGCGACGCCCAAGTCCGACCGCGGTGTTCAACGCCGCCACCAACGCCATCGAGCTCTTCGGTATCGGTACGGACGGTGTGATCAACCATACGTACAACATGAACGCCGGGCCCTGGTCCGGTTGGCAGCCGATGAACAGGGACTACAAGTTCGTCCAACTGGTCCACCTTCGGCCCGGACTACCGCTTCGCCTCGAACCCCGCCGTGGTCTACAACCCCGTGAACAAGGTCACCGAGGTGTTCGCGACCGGTACGGACGGCGTGATCTCCCACAACTACCTGTTCAACGGTGGCCAGTGGAGCGGCTGGAGCACCCTCGGCCCCGAGTACAAGTTCGCCGGCAGCCCGACTGCCGCCTACAATCGCCATCGGCACCGACGGCGTCATCTCCCACGCCTACAACATCAACGGCAGCCGCTGGAGCCAGTGGGCCTCCCTCGGTGGCTGGAAGTTCAAGACCAGCTGAACAGGACTCACGCCCCCCGGGGCCGGTCGCCGACAGTTTGTCAGGCGGCCGGCCTGGCCTGTTGCGTTCGGCGTGCGGCTTCCCCCGGCTCCCCGGTGAGTGGCACGCCCGCCCCGAGACCGTCGACGTCGCCGAGGCCGTACACGGCGGGCAGTTCCCTGACGGCCCGTAGTGCTATGGCCGGGAGTGGGCCAGGGGCCACCGACGGCCGGTCGGCGCAGCGAGGCCGCCACGCACGGGAGGCCGGACTTGGGTGTCACCGACGGGTACAGCCCGATTGTCGGGGGCCGTCCACGGGGCCGCACGACCTCGCCGAACGGCGACCGCGCCGAAGCCCGCCCGCAGCAGCGGCATGGCCCGGTCGAGGTCCGCTGCCGAGCCGATCCGGACCTCGTCGACCGTCGAGATCCTTGTAGAGCTGCCGCACCTCGCCCGGTGCGACGGCCGGGCGCCGAGTGTCCGCCCGCCGACCGGTCGCCGGCGTGCCCTCATTTCGTCGAGTGCGTTCGTCATCGCGCTGCTGATGATTCATCAGATTGTGCGTACTCCCAATGGGCACGCGGTCGGGCCGGATTACTGCCCGTACGCTCATTTGCGTCGCCCGGGGAGAGGGCGGCACTCGTCGCGTGCCGCACGCGCGCCCCGCTCGTCCCAGCCGTAGTGCGCTGTTCGGAATGCGAGTGGGCTATTCAACTTGGAGTGGAAATGGCCTCTTTGGGTCGTAGGACCATCACCGTGATGGCAGCGGCTCTGGTGCCGCTGGGCGTGGGGAGCGGCGCCGTCGCGTCGGCGGCGACCCCGCCGGCCTCGCCGTGTACCGGCGCGGAATGCCCCAGCCTCCAGCCGGTCAACATCGCCGCGAGCCAGGGCTCGTTGAACATTACGCAGATGCAGCTGGAGAACATCAGCGCGACCGTCGTCGACGCCGTCTCCGGAGAGCCCGTCCGCGGCGTTCAGGTCCAGTTCTACACCACCGGAGGTCGACTGCTGGGGGCGGCCTACACGAACCACAGCGGCATCGCCGCGATCTCCGCGCCGGAGAACCTCGGCCCCGGCACAGTCCAGGAATTGCTGGCAGGCTACGACGCCGTCCTGCTCGGTGACGGCGTTCATACACCGGCCAGCGCGCATGGAGCGATCACCGTCGGGGACGATGGCAGCCTTCTCTTCAGCGACCGTGGACTGAAGAAGGACGTCATCCCGGTCGACTGGAGCCGATAGAGGTGGGCGTCTTCCGCCGCCGCTCCCGGACGGCTGACCACAACACCCCGACTCGTCGTCCGGCCGGAGCGCGGGAGAGTGGCGCGGTGGCCCCGGTCGGTGCGGTCAACGGCTTCACGGTCCTGGAGACCGTGGCCGCGCTGCCCGTCAGCACCTGGAGCTACCTGTGGGAGCCCGAAGACGTGCGCCACCTCGGGCCGATGGCCCAGGACTGGCACGCCGCCTTCGGCTTCAACGGGGACGACACCACCATCCCCGTCGTCGACGGTCTCGGCGTCTCGCTGGTGTGCATCCAGGCCCTCAACCGCCGTATCGACGAACTGACCGCCGAAGTCGGGCGCCTCGGCGAGAGCGCCGAAGGCTCACCACAGGACAGTGCGCCCGCGGACACCGGCCCTTCGCGTCCTTCGCCGACCCGCCCACGTTCGATCATCCCGCCGGAGACACCGTGAGGTTCCCCGCAGGCAGGGCCATTCTCGCTCTGACTGTTGACGGGATCCACCCGGACCGAAGTCCGGGTTAGGGGCTTCGGGCGCTCCTGCGACGGCCTGCCCGCGTGAGCCTGGATCGCAGCGGTGGCACGGGAGGGACGTGCGCGCCGGAGAGGTACGGCAACTGGCGGGGCGTCTACAACCGGCTTCGGACGTGGGCCGTCGATGGGACCTGGGAACGGTGTTCGTCGCGCTGATGGCCCAGGCCGACGCCGACGAGGAGCTGGACCGGGCGGTCTCGGTGGACTCCACAATCGTGCGAGCACACCAGCATGCGGCCGGGGCCCGCAAAAGGGGGCCCCGGCCGGAGAGCCGGACGAGCACGCGATCGGGCGGTCCCGCGGCGGGCTGACCACGAAGATCCACCTGGCAGCGGACGGCCGGTGCCGCCCGCCGGCGTTCGTCCTCACCGCGGGCCAAGCCGGCGACGCACCCGCGTTCACCGCCGTGATGGCCCGCCTGCGTGTTCCCCGACCGCGAGGGCGGCCCCGAACCCGGCCGGACGTCGTCCTGGCCGACAAGACACCCCATGCAGTTATGAGGTCAAGCCGCGATGGCAAGGTGGGGCTTCGTCGGCGGGGTGAAAGCGATGGCTTCGTCGAACTTCTGGCGAATGGTCAGACAGTGATGAAGTTGGCCGATCATGCGGTTGAACAGGTGGCGGAGGGCTGCGTAGTAGCGGTCGCCCGACTCACGTCGCCGGTTGTAGTGGGCGTGAGCACCGGGTGAGGCGGTGAGCGCGGCGAAGGCCCAGTGCCGGCCGGTGGCGGCGAGTCGGCTGTTCTTGATCCGGCGGTGGCTGACGCGGCGGCTGCGGCCGGATTCACGCGTGACCGGGGCGCTTCCGGCGTAGGCCTTCAGGTCCCGGGCGGTGTCGAACCGGGTGCGGTCGTCGCCGATCTCCGCCAGGATCCGGGCGCCGGTGAGCACGGCCAGACCGGGGAAGCTGGTGATGATCTCCGCGTCGGGATGCTGCAGGAAGAGTTCCTCGGTCGCCCGGGCCAGGTCGTCGCAGGCCCGGCAGGCCGCGTCGAGCTGGGCGAGCAGTGCGAGGGTCTGGCGTCCCATCGCCGCTTCCACCAGGGCCGGTTGGCGGAGCCGGGTGCGACGGAACACCTCGAGGAGCCTGTCTGTCTCGGCGTCGATCCGCCGTTGCCGGCCCGAGCGGGTGACGGCGGCCTTGAGCCGGCTGCGGGTGAGCCGGCCGGCCTCGCCGGGTGTGGGGGCGACTGCCAGGATTGCGCGGGCCTCCCGCGCCAGCAGCCGCTCCCGCTTGTCGGCGAACGCCTCGAGGATCGCCGGGTAGTACTCACGCAGGTGGGACCGGAGCCGGTTGTGGGCGCGGGTGCGGTCCCAGACCGCGTCCTGCTGGGCGCGGGCCAGGACGGCGATCGCCCTGACCAGGTCGGAGTCGCCCGGCAGAGGCCGGTGGAGCTCCGCGTCGGTCCGGAGGATGTTCGCCAGGACGACGGCGTCCTGGTGGTCGGACTTCTTGCGGGAGGCGGTGTGCCGGTCGCGATAGCGGGCCACCGCCATCGGGTTGATCGCGTAGACGCGTCGGCCGGAAGCGCGCAGGCAGGCGACGAGCAGACCCCGGGAGGTCTCGATCGCGATCGGAATCGGTTCGTCGGGAGTGTCTCCGTGCTCGGCGAGCAGACGCAGCAGGTCCTGGAAGCCCGCCGCGTCGTCACTGATCCTGAGCTTGCCGAGCAGGCGGGCATCGGAGTCGACCACCGCCACATCATGATGGTCTTCGGCCCAGTCGATTCCGCAGGTCACGTGCATTCGCGCCTCTTCTCGATCCTTCGCTGTCCGCCGGCGTCGAGCCGCGGCAGGACCACTCGGCGACCTAATAGAAGCGCTCGCCGGCGCACCACCCCATCAGCCGTCCGTGGCCCCAGCTGTTCCCAGGGTCCTCGCTCTCGTGAAGAGCTCCACGGCTCCGGCTGATCAAGAGGTGGCCCTGGGAACGGCTCGAACCACGGCACGCTACGGCGGCCGAGTCCCAAGCGGCAGGGGCCGCGCACGCATCGCTCTTGTCGAAGCGCTCGAAGCGCGGCATACAGCAAGACGTCTCGCTCGGCCCCTGCCAGGGCTGATCCAACTCCCAGCCCTCAATGCCTATTAGGCGTACTCCTCGCGTGCCGTCCGCGACCATCTGCGCAGGCGGGGCATCCGGACGGTGATTCCCGTTCCGGCGGACCAACGGGCCCACCGGGTGCGACGCGGCAGCCGTGGAGGCCGCCCGCCCGCCTTCGACCGTGAGAGAGACCGCGACCATCTGCCTGGCCGGGCTCCACATCGCGGGAATCTTCCTCTGGTCCGCTCGATGATCTAAACGAAACTGTCTGGGTCAGAGGTGCCCGCCGTCGGTGTAGTAGTCGCTGACCTGCCGGCGGTACTCCGGGTCGTCGGTGTGCTTGTCCTTGTCGAACTCGGGTGAGTTCTTGATGTCCTCCTTGGTGCGGCCGACCCATACGGTCTTGGCGTCCGTGTCGACGCGGGTGATGGTGCCGGCCGGGAGGAGGACCTCGCGGCCGAAGATCCACGGGCCGGTGTCCACCACGATGTGGGCGGTGTCGACGTCCTCGGTGTGCTTGTCCACCTTGCCGATGTGGCCGTCGGTCGCCTCGACCCGGAAGCCGGTCAGGTCGCTGCCCGCCACGTAGCCCCCGGCACCTTCGTAGCCCCACAGTCCGCTGCTCACAACTGCCTCCTCGTCGGTTGTTCCTGCTGTGACGCAGGGGCGGCTACCCGGCGATCGGGGACGCATTCGTGCGACTTCTCCTGTTCCGGCGGTGTGCCGGCCGGGCGGGGTTCGGCCAGCAACCGTTCGAGTGGTCCGGGGTGTGGGTGCGGAGGGACGGGGCAGGCGATGCGGCACCGGACACCTGTGGAGGCCCGCTCATGATGATCCTGCTGTTGCTCGCGTTACCGGCGCTCGTCGCCGTGGCGGCCGTCGTGATGTCCACGAGCCCGATCGGGCGTCACCGCGGAGCCCGCCGGCTCGTGACCGCCGGGCCCGGCCGCCGCGGCCCGGCCCGTCACCGCCGCTGACCCCCTGGCCAGGGGCCCTCCGACCCCGGCACCGTGAGTTTCCTCCCTGTCGACGTACGGCCAGGTGCTGGTGATCGGTTGCTCCCGGGAACAGGCGGTGGTGAACCAGTAGGGCGGAATCCGTGCGCGGATTCGCCGACTACGACGAGCCTCGTGACCTGCGAGGCTCGGTGAGCACCTCTCCGACCGCGACGGACAGTCACAGCTGTGCCGAACCGCGCTGATTGTCAGCCGCGCGAGAACGAGAACAAGGCCGGTCCGGGGGACGAGCTCCGCGATCTCCCGGACCTGGCCCGCTGTGGTGAATTCGCCGAACTCGGACCGAAGATCGCGGATCGGCCGCCGTGGACTTCATCACCTCGAAGCCCTGGAAGCGAATCCCTCACCCTTGGTGACGAGTGCCCGTGCGGCGGCCCCGGCCCAGCCGCCTGTCCGGCGCCACCCGCCCGGCCGTCAGCCGGCCCCGGTCAGCCGTCGAGCACCGCGCGTGCCCGGTCGGCGACCCGCTGCGCGGCGGACCGTTCGGCCGACAGAGCGTCCTTGTTCCGCTTGATCATCTCGTCCTGGTACGCGGCCTCGACTGCGAACCACTCGCGGACGACGCCGGACGAACGGCTGCACCGTACTTCCGAGGCGGCCTGTGCACGCTCCGCCGCCTGGTCGGCGGGTTTCCTGTCGCTCGTGTCCACGGGTGAGGAGGCGTGGTAGCCGAGCGCACTCATGCATGACGACCATCTGGCCGTCGCCGCCACGACGCGGGAGTCCTTGGCCGACACGTCCCACGACTTCCGCTGCAGTTCCATGGCGACCGGTGTCTCCCGGACCCTGGCGGTGTCGCCGAGCTGCTGGACGGCCCAGTCCGAGCAGCCCTGCGGCGGCTGCTCGTCACCCGGAGTGCCCTCGAAGACGAGGCGTTGAGCGTCGGTGAGCTCCGGCGGGGTCGGTGGCGCGGCGGCGTCCCCGGACGGAGGGAGCCCGTAGCCGTACCGTTCGGCCTGTTCCAGATCGGTCAGGCCGTAGCGCCGTTCCAGGAAGTTCTTCAGGGGCGGGCGCACATGCACCAGCGGCTGGATCGGCGCGCCCCGTTCGCGCATGCAGCGCTCCACCAGCCGTTCGTAGGCGCTGTTCAGATCGTCGCGCTGCTGATAGGTGAGCAGGTACGCCTGCACCGGGAGCTCAGCCCGGGTGCTCCCGGCACCGTCGGCGCCGCGCCCGGCGGTGGCCGTGTAGCCCACCGCTCCGCCGGCCGCGACACAGACGGCGACCGCGCACGCCGTCAGTACGGGCCGCCTGTTCACGGCCCGAACAGCACCGAGGCGTCCTCGTTCCTCGTGCTGGGGAGGTTGCTGAGGGTGTTGGTCGGAACGAAGTCGCTCGCCCCCAGGTAGTTGAACCGGTAGAAGACGGTGGCTGCGTAGAAGTCGTTGGTGTTCCGCGCCGAGCCGGCGTTGTTCCAGACGCTCTCACCGATGCCGTTGCAGTTGGTGCCGCAGGCGTTGAACGTGATGTTCGTCAGGTTGGGGATGTTCCCGCCGATCCTGACGAACGCACCGCCTCCGTTGGAGTTGTAGTAGAGGCAGAACCACCCGTTGATGCAACTGTCCGCGCTCGCCGGTGCGGCCGCCGCCACGGTGCCCGCTGTGAGGCTCGCCGTGGCCAGTGCTGCCAGTAGCAGCCCTCGCGCGCGCTTCTTCGCTCCTCGCATGGTCTCTCCTCGGTCGATGGATGGGGCGTCGTGACCCCGCGCGAGAAGTCTGCGTCGGACCTTTGCCGGTGTCATTGTTCGTCGGCGCAGCCTTCCTTGACACCGCGCGCAAGGCGACCGGAGCCGGTGCGGGCGGCACGGGGAGCGGGAAGTGTCGATCGCCGGTGCTCGGCGGGGGTGATGCCGTAGGCGCTGCGGAAGGAGCGACTGAAGGTGGCGGCGTCGGTAAAGCCCCAGCGCGCGCCGATGGCGTGAACGGGCAGCGCACGCAGGGCGGGGTCGCTCAGGGCCGCGTGGCAGCGCGCCAGTCGGCGGCTGCGGATGGTCGCCGAGACGGTCTCCCGCTGTTGCCGGAAGAGATAGTGGAGCGTCCGTACCGAGATACCGTGGTGGACTGCGACGGACGCGGGGGACAGGGCGGGCTCGGCCAGGTTGTCCTCGATGAAGGCGTTGATCCGGGCCAGCAGCATGCGGGTGCGGGCCTCCGGTGGCAGGCGGTCGTGTGCGTCGAGGTGGTGGGCGAGGAAGGCGGCGGTCAGTTCCCAGGCCGCGGTGCCCATCCGGTCCAGCGCCGGCCCCTTCAGCGACGGTGCCTGGTCGACGACGCTGCGCAGGAATGCGGCGAGCACGGCGCCGGCACCGCTGCGCCCCGGCAGCGCCCGGGCCAGGACGCGGTCCACCCTGCCGCTGGGCAGCGGGAACCCGGAACGCGGCAGATGCAGCACGATACCGCGCAGCAGCGGGCCGGCCGTCCCGCCCAGTCCTTGGCCCTCGTACGGCAGCGACGTGCTCCACAGAGCGAAGTCGCCCGTCGACAAGCGGCTGTCCTGCCGGGACTGCGATATCGACATCTCGCTGTCCAGGATGAGAGCCAGTTCATAGCCCTCGGGGTCGGAATTCCTGATCAGCGCGGGCGTGCGCAAGGAGTGGATCGGCGGAAACGACATCGTGGTCAACCGGACCGCCCCCAGGTCCAGGGAGCCGGCGTCGGCCAGGAAGTTGGAGGTGTGGCGGCTCCGGACCCGTACGGGGGCGACGGAACGGCCTATCAGGTCGCACCACAAGTCGAAACGCTGTTCGGCCGGCACACTGGTCGTGCTCAGGACGGTATATCCCACGAAACCTCCAGTTCCCGCTTCAAGATGAGGGGAGCACGGTCCGGTCCGCGTCCAGGAGGGACATCCAGCGTTGTACGGGTCGATCGAGGCCGCGCGGCGCCCATGGACAATTGCGAAGAGCCCCTTCGACAGTAGGCAGAGCGCACCTGCCGGGTCCCCGCGATTCAGTTGATCCGGCCCGAACCCATTCCCGTGTGGCCGGAACACGCGCGGATGCGGGGCATCGAGAGATCCGTGTACAAGCGGTCGACCTCCGAATTCGGCCTCAGCGACGGCTACGGTGGTCCGGGCCCGAACCGCGGTGGAGATGAGGTCCAACTCGCGCAGGTTTTTCGAGAAGCGTTCGAGGTCCACAACCATGGGCCCGGCGGCCGGGCGAGCGCCACCTCGACCGGCAGGCGGACGGCAGCGTCACCAGCTTCTACCTGTCGCCGTCCACCGATGTGCCCGGTCCGATGCCGAGGAAGTAGGCGAATGCCTCGGGCGCGCACGCGCCCCGGCCCGCCCGTCACCAGGAGGGCATCAAACCCCGACGAACCGCTACAAACGGTTGAACGGCAAGCTCAGAGGAAGTGCCGGATCGGGGCGGTTGCCGCCTCCATCGCGCGCCGGGCCGGGCCGCGGCGGCGCCAGCGGGACGGCGTGAGGGCCTGACTGCGCGTCAGGTCCCGGTCGAAGTCCTGGTCCAGCCGGGCGGTGAACTCCTCGTCCACCACGGCCAGCACCACCTCCTCGTCGTGGTCGAGCGAGCGGCGGTTGAAGTTCGCCGAACCGATCACGGACATCGTGCCGTCCAACGTGAGGACCTTGGCGTGCATCATCGTCGGCTCGTACTGCCAGACCGTCACCCCGCAGGCCATCATCCGCCCGAAATGGCGCTCGCCCGCCAGCTGGCAGACCCGCTTGTCGGTGTGGCGCCCCGGTACGAGGAGCTCGACGGTGACGCCGCGCCGCGCCGCCTGGCAGAGCAGGTCGACGAAGTAGTCGTCGGGGGCGAAGTACGCGGTGGCCACGCGGAGCCGGTGCTCCGCGGAGGAGATCACCACCCGCATCAGGGTCTGCAGGTCCTGCCACCCGACGGCGGCCGAGCCCCGGACGACCTGGACCACCGCGCCGCCCGGCTGCTCGTGCTCCTCGAACCGGTCGGCCCCGTCGTAGAGCGTTCCGGGGGCGCACTCGGCCCAGTTCTGCGCGAAGGCGGCGGCGATGCCGTCGACCGCGGGGCCGACCACCCGGACATGGGTGTCGCGCCACTCTCCCGGGTGGCGGGCGTCGCCGCACCACTCCTCGGCGATGCCGACTCCACCGGTGAACGCGATCCGGCCGTCCACCACCATGACCTTGCGGTGGCAGCGGTGGTTCTGCTTGAACGGCGAGAGCCTGACCGGGCGCCGGAACCAGGAGATCCGCACGCCGGCCTTCTCCATCAGGTCGATCAGCTCGGGCTCGATCAGCCTGCTGCCGAACCCGTCCAGCAGCAGCCGTACCCGCAGCCCCTCGGAGGCCTTGCGGGCCAGCGCGTGGGCGAACCGGCGGGCGATGTCGCCGCGCCAGTAGACGAAGGTCATCAGGTCGACGGTCCGCCGGGCGGCGTTCACGGCCTCCAGCATCGCGGGGAAGATCTCGTCTCCGTTGCGCAACGGCGTCAGCAGGTTGCCTTCGGTGGCAGCGATTCCGATCAGGGCTTCCAGCCGACGGCGCAGCGTCGGGCCGCGGTCGGGTCCGGAGGCGGCGGCGGCCTGTTCGACGGGGCCGGGTCCGGAGGCGGCCGAAGCGTGCGCGACGGGACGGGAGCCGGGTGCGGTCTCGGTGGTCATCGGGGGTGTTCCGTCCGGAGGAGGGGCTGATGATGGCAGACGCTCCGCTACCCGTTCTCGGCGGGTCCACGCCAGGGGATGAAATCCGGAGATCGGGGGACACGGCGTCCGTGACGAGAACTCAGGCGCGCGCCGTGCGGATCGGCGTACCGGTGCTGGCGGCGACCACCCAGGGAGCGGTGCTGGTCGCGGTCGGGCTGCTGATCACCCACCCGCCGGCCGGCTGGTGGGATCCCGGCGAGCGGGGCTCGGTGGCCTGGCTGGCCGCGCACCGCACCCCCGCCTTGACCGCGGCGAGCGACTGGTTGTCCGCGCTCGCCTTCACTCCGGCCGTCGTGACGGTGACGGCGCTCGCGGCCGTCGCACTGCTGGTCGGGCGCCGTTGGCGGGGCGCGGCGCTGCTCTCGGGCGCGGTCGCCCTTCAGGCCGCCCTCTTCGTGACCGCCGCCCACCTGGTCGACCGGGCCCGGCCGGACGTGGTCCGGCTCGACGGGGCGCTGCCGACCTCCAGCTTCCCGTCGGGGCACGTCGGTGCGGCGACCGCCCTGTACGGAGGCCTCGGTCTGCTGCTGCTGCGCCCGGGGCACGGGTGGCGGCGGGTGGTGTGCGCGCTGCTCTGGGCCGTTCCGGTGCTGGTGGCAGCCAGCAGGCTGTACCGGGGCATGCACCACCCCACCGACGTGGTGGCGGGCGCGTTGAACGGCGCTGCGGCGCTGTGGGTGGTGTCCCGAACGCTTCCCGCCCGGCAGCGGCACCGCACCGGTCCCGTAGCTCCGGTCGGCGGATCCGTCGCCCTGGTCTACAACCCGGTGAGCGTGGACGACGCCCTGCTGCAACGGCTGAACGCGGTCGTCACCGCCCACGGTCACCACCCTCCGCGGCTCCTGCCCGGGTCCGCGGAGGACTCCGGCCGGGCGGCGGCCGAGCGTGCCGTCGCCGGTGGGGCCGGCCTGGTGGCGGCCTGCGGCGGTGACGGCACGGTGACGGCCTGCGCCGACGCACTCGCCGGGACGAACGCGGCCCTCGCGGTCGTCCCGTGCGGCACCGGCAACCTGCTCGCCCGCAACCTCGGCCTGCCGGCCGACCCGGCCGACGCACTGGCCGCCGCCCTCGGGGGCCACGCCCGCCGGATCGACCTCATGCGGGCAGAGGGCGACGGTCTGCCCGCCCGGGCCGCCGCGACCATGGCCGGGATGGGCCTCGACGCCGCCGTCATGGCCTCCACCCATCAGGGCCTGAAGCGGCGCCTCGGCTGGCCCGCCTACCTGGTCGGCGCGATCCGGCACCTGAGCGACCGCCAGTTCGCGCTGACCGTGCGCGTCGACGGCGGCCCCCCGGTACGGCGCCATGTCCGGATGGCGGTGGTCGGCAACGTCGGCACCCTCCAGGGCGGGGTGCGCCTGCTCCCCGGTGCCGTGCCCGACGACGGTCTGCTCGACCTCGTCCTGGTGCAGCCGCAGGGCCTGCGCGGCTGGGGCGCCGCTCTGGTCGGCCTGGTCACCGGCACCCACCGGCCCGGCCCGGCCGCCCCGCTGGAGCACTTCCGCGGCCACCGGATCGAACTCACCGCCGACCGGGCCCGCCCGCGGGAGTGCGACGGTGACCCGGTCGGGGACGGCCGGGTGCTCGCACTGAGCGTCCGCCCGGACGCCCTGCTGGTGCGACTGCCCGGCACCGCCCGGGACACGTCGCTCGAAGGGGCGGGGACAGCACGCACGCAAGAGGAACGGGAGACGGCATGACACGGACCGACCACGGCCGCCGGCACCGACGGACGGAGGACCTCTGATGGGAACCGCCAGCCGCGTCGGCGCCGGCCACGAGCACCTGTCCGCCGACGAGGCGGTGCTGACGCTCCGTCGCAGCGCCTGGTGGCCCCTGGCCCGTGACGCCTTCCTGCGCTTCCGGTACGCCGACGGGTTCAGCCACGCCCGCGCCCTCGCCTTCCAGATGGTGCTCTCGCTGGTGCCGTTCGCGATCTCCGTGGTCGGTCTCGCGTCCTCGGTGCACGGAGGGCCCTTCGGCCAACTGGTCGCGGCCAGCATCGAGCGGATGGCCCCCGCATCCAGCGGCGACCTGGTCCATGACGTCCTCGACCGCAGCCGCAACCGCACCGGCGGCACCGTCGCCCTCTGGTTCGGTGCCCTGTTCGCGCTGGCCAACCTGGTGACCGCCATGTCCCAGATCGAACGCGGCGCCAACCGCATCTACGGCATCGAGCGCGACCGCCCCTTCGACCGGAAGTACGGCCGAAGCCTCATGATGGCCGCAGGCGCGGGCCTGCCCCTCGGCACCGGCTTCCTCGTCCTCGTCGCCGGCCCGCAGGTCGCCGCGGCGGCCGACCAGGTCTTCGGCCTGGGCACCGAAACCACCACCGCCTGGACGCTGCTGCGCTGGCCGATCGGCCTGCTGCTCACCCTCGCCTCCACCGCCCTGATCTTCCGCAGGGCCCCGCGCCGCCGCCAACCCGGCTACAGCTGGCTGGCCTTCGGCGCCGGTGTCCACCTGGTGCTCTGGCTCGCCGCGACCTGGCTGCTCACGCTGTACCTGCGCGTCAGCGGTTCCTTCGACGCCGTCTACGGGCCGCTCAGCGTCGTCTTCTCCTTCCTGGTCTGGGCCTACCTGACCGCGATCGCCCTGTTCCTCGGTCTTGCCTTCGCCGCCCAGCTGGAGGCCGACCGCACCGGGCGGCCCGGCCCGGTCCTGCCCGATCCGGAAGGGAGCGGATCGTGATCCGCCGGCCCGGACGCCACCGCACCCCGCTGCGCCCGTCGCTGCGTACCGCGGACCTCCGACTCGGGGAGCGCCTTCTCGCCGGCGTCGTCGCGTTCGGCGTCGCGGCGGTGCCGGTCGCGCTGCTGCTCGTGCTGATCGAGGCGAACTGGCCACCGCTGCAATGGCTCGACGCCGGAACCGCCGGGCACCTGCACGCGTCGGTCCGCGACCGCCCCGGTGTGCTCGCCGTGCTGCGCGTCCTCAGCGACGGCGTGTGGGACCCGCTGACGATGCGGTTGCTGATCGCGGCGACCGTCGGCTGGCTGCTGTGGCGCAGGGCCTGGCGGCTCGCGGTGTGGGCGGCTGCCACCGTCACCGCGTCCGGGCTCACGGGCCTGGCGGTGAAGGTCACCGTTGCCCGGGCCCGCCCCGCTCTGCCCGATCCCGTGGCGCACGCCCCCGGCTTCTCCTTCCCGTCCGGGCACGCGATGACGGCCGCCACCTGCTGGGCGGTCCTGCTGCTGGTGTTCGCCCCGGTGCTGGGCCGCCGGTGGCTGCCGGCGGCGCGGACGGCGGCGGTGATCAGCGTCCTCGGGGTCGGGTGCACTCGGATCGCGCTCGGCGTGCACTGGGTCAGCGACGTCCTCGCCGGGTGGCTGCTCGGGCTGGCACTGGTCGCGGCGACGGCGTGGGCGTTCGAGGGGTGGCGCCGCGACACCGGCCGGTCCGTGCCACCACCGCTCACAGAGGGACTGGAACCCGAACTCGCCCGGCACGGGCCGGCGGAACCCGAGGCGACCGGCGGCCGGTGAGGCCTGCGGCCGACCCCGGCCGGGCCGGCCGCCGAGCGCGATGTCCTCGGCGTCCTTCTTCGCGTACGTAGTGACAGAGCCGGCTGGTAGTGCTTTGTCGGGAGGCTTGTCGCATCGTGCGGTTGGTAGGTCTCCGGTCGTACGAGGGCTGGGGAGCTTGCGTTGTGGCGGGGTCGGTTGTCCGTCGTCGTCCTCGGTGGCAGAAGGCCTGGTCCCAGAACGGTGGTTCTTCCGACCGTTCGACGGGCCGGCCCGGGCGGGGTGCACGGCGGGGGAGGTCCGGGTCGATGAATGCCGACGGGTCCCGGCCGACGAGGCCTGTGGTGTCCTCGCCCGATTCCTCCGAGGCGTCGATCGCGCGTTCCCGGTAGGGCCGTTGGGTGCTGGCCGCGAGAACCTGACGGGCCGAGGGGATCAGCGCGGTGCGATGGTGCCGCAGCCGGGCGTCGTCGATCAGGGGGATGCAGGCGGCGACGGCGGCCTCCCGGACCGACCGGTCGGAGTCCCGGGTGTGCGCTGCAATCGGGCCGGGGAGCAGCGGAAGCAGCCGGTTCATCTGTACGAAGGGGAGGTGGTCCTCGGCTCTGAAGCCATGTTGCCGGAAGGCATCCGCTGCCGCGTCGTTCGCCTCGGAGTCCACCAACCGCTCCAGGTTGAGCGGCACATCCGTTGCCGCGCCCATGCCGTGCGACAGGACACTCTATGTTCCGGCCAGAACCTCGGCGGGACGGGGCAAGGCCTCGGGGCGGCCGCAGCGTTGTTGGTCATGCTCGGATTCTTGGACCGTCCGCCGGCAGCACCACGGTTCACCCCATGACCGGAGACGGGCCGTCCGCTGACAGGCACGGGCATACCGGCATCAGGTGGAAGCCGTGTCCCGGCGGCGGCCGTACCGTGAACCGGCCCAGGATCCGCAGCGGCCGGCGCACGCAGGGCAACGCGGCTCCATCGAGACCACCCTCCTCGACCAGCGCACGGGCGAGCTCCTGCAGGACGCCCTCCTCAGGAAGAGCGAGCGCGCCCGGGCAGGACGTTGCCTGTGGTACGTCGGAGCGGGCACCTCTCCCCGCCCCGCAGGATCACCTCGTACACGCGCCGCGGCCTTGGTCAACCGGTCCACGGACACCCGATTCCTCTCCTCAGGCCCCCGGCGCTTGCGCTGTCGCCGTGTACAGGCCCCGCCCGGGCCGCTGCGCCCGGCCGTCCTTCGCGAGGCGCTCCAGCCGGGTACGGACCGCGTTGACGTTCGCCTGCAGTGGTTCCAGTCCGAGTTTCTCGCTCACTTCGCGGGCACGCATCGGTTCTGCCGTTCCGGACAGGACCGCCAGGATGCTGTCCGCGTCCGTCACCGTTCGCCGCCCGGCGGTCGACGCCGCTGCCGATGCCGTGGTCGGGGGCGTGGCGTCGACGGGGCGCGGCCGCGGCGCGGTCCGTCCGGTCCGGGCTGCCGGCTCCTGCTTCACCGCCGTCCTGGCGCCGCCGCCCGTCTTCGCGCCACGGGCCGTGGCCCGCGTGCGTGCTGCCTTCTTCGGCTCGGGGGCCTTTCGGGCCGGGGCCTTCCTGGCGGGCGCCGCCTTCTTCGTGCCGGCCGCCACGGTGGCGGGCTCGGCGGCGGGCTCGGCAGGGACCGGTGCAGCGGGGGCGGACGCGGCCTGTTCGGTGTCCTGTGCGGCCTCGGGCGGTACGGGCGGGGCATCGGCCGCAGGCGCCTTCCGGTCCCCGTCGGTGCGAGCGGGTCCACCGGACAGCCGCCGCAGTGCTTCGAGAGCCTGGTGGACGGCCTCCCGTTCGGTGGTCGCGGCGTCGAGTTCGGCCTGCGCCCGACGCAACCGTTCCTCCACGGCGGGCAGTTGCTCCTCCAGGACGAGGATGGTCGAGCCCACACTGGTGTCCGTACCGAACGTTGCCACGATCACTCCCGTTGCGTTGTCACCCATCCGTACCGGCGAATGTACGGCCCCTGCGGCGTGCCGTACGCGGAATGCGGAATTCACGCCATGGGATCCGGGAAGGTGACGCAAACAGGCGGAGTGGAAAGGGCGATCCGTTCGGCACTGCCGCCCGCCAGGGTGGCTCGGGGTGCTGACGAGCCCTGCGAGTCGGCCGTCCGCGCCAGGGTGAAGAGGCCGGAGCCCGCAGTGGGTTGATTCCGCCTCCCCTGTCGGGGGTGGCGCTACGCTCTCCCGTCCAGGGACTCGTCGGGTGGGGGAGGGAACGAGGATGAACGGAAGCCTGCTGGGGCACCTGGCGCACCGGTTCGGGGTACGGCGCGAGCCGGTCGCCACGGCGGCGGTGTGCCACATCGTCGGGCAGCACGCCCGGGCCCGCGCCGCGCTTGTGCAACTGCTGGCCGACGGGACGGTGCCGGCGCAGGCCCGGGAGCGGGTCACCTTCGCGACGGAGGTGCACGACGCCAACGACGGTGGTATCACCGATCTGGAGGGCCGGGTCGACGGGCTGACCTGGTTCGTCGTCGAGGGCAAGTTCGGAGCCCCGCTGCAGCCGGTCCAGCCGGTCGGCTACGCCGAGCGGCTCCAGGACGGCGGCTCGCTGCTGTTCGTCTGCCCGGACCAGCGCATCCCGGCGCTGGCCGCGCAGTTGACCGACCGGGTCGACGAGGCCGGCATCCGGGCCAACAATGCGGCCTGGCACACGGACGAGGCAGGGACGCGGTGGTTGGGGCTGTCCCGGCAGCGGCGGCTCGGCCTGACGTCCTGGGGCCGACTGCTCCACGCACTCAAGGGGCGGGACGCGGCCGACTCGGCCGAGTTCGCCCTGCTGTCGGACATACACCAACTGGAGGGTCTGGTGGCACAGTTCGAGCGAGAGGTCTCCCAGTGGACCGCGGCGGAGCTGACCACGGGCGGCACCGGGCTCACGTTCGCCAAGGCCGTGCACGCGGCCGACGACCTGTGCGCCCTGGTCTCCGACGAGCTGGGGATCCCCCTGCCGTCGCGCCACCCCCAGTGGTGGAAGTCGCCCTCCGGGACCCTGAGCCCCGCCGACTACCTCGACTGGTACGGCGCCCTGTTCGACCTCCCCGACGGCAAGCTGGCCGCCGCCTTCGAACCCGTGAAGTGGGGCACCGAAGGCTTCCCCTCGCCCCTGACCCTGAGCATCAACCCTCGCGGCCTCACCCACGACGCGGCCCAGCGCGTCCGTTCGGCCTACCTGCGCATGGCCGACGCCGCCACCGACCGTCTGCGCGAGATGCTCGACCACCCGCCGCTCGTCGCGCGCACCTCGGAGTACGGATGGTGGGAGCTTCCCGTCCCCCTGCGCCCCGACCTCACCGCCCAGGAGGCCCGCGACGACATGGCCGTCACGGTGAAGCAGGTGCTCGCCCCGCTGCGCGAGCTGTGATGGGGGCAGCCCGCCCGGTGCACGGGAACCTCGAACTCTCGGTGAGGCCCCATTCGGAGACAGCGATCAGCACCATCTGCAAGGCCGTCTCCCGCGACACCGCCCCCGCAGAGAAGGCGATGTATCTTCCCGATCAGTCGCCCCCCCTGCCTGCCTCGGCTTCAACGAGTAGATCCAACAGGGAACCTGGCCCTGGTCGCCGGCCCGGCGGCCGCGGCCGCCACGGTCTGCACCGCGGCCATCTCGATGCCGACCCCGGGCCCGGCCGCCGCGCGCGCCTACGGGCTGCCCCCGGAGCGCCTCCTCGTCGTCGACACCCCGGGGGAGCGGTGGAGCGAGATCGCCTCGGTCCTGGCCGGCGCCTGCGAGGTCGTCCTCCAGACCCGCCCGTGCCGCCCCGGCCCCGCGAACTCCAGCGACTGGAGGCCCGCCTCCGGGCGACCGGCGCCACGCTCCTCACGACCACTCCGTGGCACGGCGCAGCCCTGCGCCTGACGACCGGCAGCGCACTCTGGAGCGGGCTCGGCGACGGCTGGGGCCAGCTCACCGGTCGCCGGGCCGAGGTCCGCGTCACCGGGCGGGGTGCCGCGCTCCGGCCGCGCACCGCCGAACTCTGGCTCCCCGCTGGCGACGGCTCCGACACCGCCGTCGGCGCCGACGTGAACGCACTCAGCATCGACGGGTCCGCCGAACCGGCTCGCGTTCCGTCGCCTGGGGCGGCCCATTTCGCCGGTAGCCCACGTGCAGCCGGGGGAAGAGAGAACAGAGGGTAGTCCTGCGGGGGTTGTGCCACGGGGCTACGCGCAGGAGGGGCTCACCGTGCCCGGCGGCCGGTGTGGCGCCCTTGTCCGCGGTCGCCGGGAGGCACGATGATGTCGGTCGCTCACGCTCGTCCACCGAATCTCGTCCGACGAAGAAGGTGCCGAACATGCGCAAGACTCTCCTGACGACCACCATCGCGGCTGCCGCGGCGCTCGGTTTCGCCGCCGCACCGGCGCAGGCGGCCACCGGCGACGTGACCAAGCCCTTCGCCATGACGTACGGCAACAGTCAGACGTCGGGCTCGATCCACTTCACGAGCGGCTACACGGCGTCCCTCAGCGGCGTCGTGCACGCGGCCAGCGGCCAGCGCGCTATCTGTGCCGACGCCTACAACGGCAGCGCGAAGGATCAAGGCTATTGCAGCCCCTGGGCATACGCCGGCGGCCCGGACCAGGTCCTCAACGAGTCGTTCTCCATCCCCCTCCCCGGCGGGGTCCAGCGGGTCGTCATCGAGATGATCGACGAGAACGGCAACATTGTGGCAAGCGAGTCCTGCACCCGTTCGGTCTGCACGCGCACGATCTGACTCGTGGGCAGCGACGACCAGGAACGCGGCGGCCTCCGAGGCTACGTCCCCGGAGGCAGGGCAAGACGGTCCGAGGGTGCCTGGGGGCAGGCCGGTGGGGCGGCGGCGAGGACGACGGGGCAGGTGGCGGCGAGCCGACTGCCTCACGTCTGATGAGCACGCGTGCCCGATCTCTCGCCCGACGCGCTTGCTGTCCAGATTCGACCAAGAGGCGCTACAACCCATCAGTACGATCTCGCCTATGAATCAGGGGATCTGGACGATCATCGGCGTACTCGCTGGTTCCGGTGGCGCCATCACTTCCGCTTCGTCGTGACTTGGGGAGGGAACCTGTCGGTTCACGGGAACGGTCTAGTCGGCGGTTACGGAGGGTGAAGCCGCGGGGACCGTGCCCCCGGTCCCCGGCCGTCAGGACACGGTCCACTGTCCGGTGCTGGGGGCGAAGCCGCTGTTCAGCGCGAACTGGACCTTCGCCACCCGGGAAGCGGTCGGGACCGTGAACGTGATGTAGCCGAGTGCGGTGTCGCCCGGGGCGATCATGACGCTGCCGGGGAAGCTCGGGCCCGCGGTGGTGTCGGTGGCGATCCGAGCGGTGAACTGCTGCCCCTCGTTGTCGACGAGCCTGGCGCCGTTGCTCGGACTGTCGTCGTAGACCGCAGTGCCCGTGTTCCGGATCCGGAACTGCACCGCCACCAGGCGCTCGCCGGCCTTCGGGGAGGAGAACGCCTCCTTGGCACTGGCAGGGTCCACGATCTTGACGACGGTGACGTCCGCCTTCTCACCCCCGCTCGTACCCGACAGGGCGAGGGTGTCCCCCACCGACGCGGACGCCGGAAGCGAGGCGGTGGGTACCGAGGAAGCCGTCCCCCCGAACGAGACGGAAGGCGTTCCCGACACAGGTGAGGACACCGAACTGCTCTGCGGCGAGGTGACGACCGATTGCCCGCTCGAGCACCCGGCAACGGCCACGATCAGCGGAAGTCCCCACCCGAGCATCAGTACACGTCGCATCAGAGCCTCCGTCCTCGGCAACCACCGCACCACTGGCCACCACGATCTCCCCGGCATCCCCGTCCCCACGCCGCGCACCGGCAGGCCGCGGGCTGTGGACCGCCGGCCCGCAGCCCGCGGCCTGCCTGTCCTGGTGCGGTCCACGGTCACTGCTTCGGCCCTGACGCAGGGGACGGCGGCCTGGGGTTGTTCGATCACACACGGGTCGGTCGGGGGGCGGCCTCGGGGCGCCGGGCGCGCCCTCGTTCGGGGGAATCGGCCGATGAACGGTCCAGGTAGTGTTCCTGTGGGGGTATTCCCGCAAGCGCCTCGCACCGGAGGACCCGTTGCCCCACCCCCGCAGAACCCCTTCTGCCCGCCGCACGCTCGCCGTCGCGGTCGCCGTCGCCTCGGCGACCTGCGCGCTCGCCGCGCCCACCGCCCACTCGCGCGGCACCGAAGATGAAGTACGTCAACATCGACCCCGGCTCCATCGGCCCGCTCGGCGACCCGATCTACTCCGCCAGCTCCGCCGACCTCAACCTCCCCCCGGGCGCGAGCGTGAAGTACGCCCGCCTCTACTGGGGCGGAACCCGCGGCATCGGCGACACCGTCCTGCCCGAGAGCAGCATCGACGAGATCTACCTGAAGGTCCCGGGCGAGAACCAGTACCGCAACATCGCCAACGACCAGCCCTCCATCGGCTACATCACCACCGACGAGGAGAGCAGCTACCAGGCCTCCGCCGACATCACCGACCTCGTCAAGCGCCACGGCACCGGCACCTACACCGGCGCGAACATGGACTCCGTGGTCAAACCCCACAGCTGGGGCGGCTGGAGCATCGCCATCGCCTACGAGGACCCCTGCGCACCGCTCCGGCACGTTCACCTCTGGGACGGCTTCCAGCCCGAACTGCCCAACAGCCCTGCCCTGACCGGCACCCTCAACGGCATCCGCACGCCCGCCGCCGGCCCGGTCACCGGCCACCTCGGCTGGGTCGTCTACGACGGCGACCACAAGCCATCACCGTCACCGTCAACACCCAGGGCGACGGCTACGACCTGGGCGTCTTCTACGCCGACATCGACCTCGACGAATCCGTGTTCGCCGCCAACAGCACCACACCGGCCGCCTCCGCCTGGAACGAGGCAAAGTGACCACCCCGTAGAGGGGTGACCGTACGTGCCGCGGGTCGTCACCTCGGAGGGCAGCGACCCGCGGCACTGCTCTTCCCGTGCCGGTACCGTCACCACCGCGCACGCCGACGGCCGAGAGGCCAGCGGCACCCTGCGGGCCTGAGCCCCGGTTCGGAACCGCCGCCCGCCGCGTACGGCGTACCCGCAGTGGGTAGTGTTCCGGGCAGTGCCCAGGGCGCCGTCACGGCGCGCGTACGGGTCCCGGCGAGGCGAAACCGCCCGCCGCGCATCCCCGGGCGTTTTCCCGGGGCCGTCCCCGGGTGGTGCCCCGGGGGTCCTCCCACCAGGGTTTCGACATCCGCCCAGTTCATCCCCACGATTTGGGATCTCCGGGATTGCCGACAACCCTCTCCCTGCTCTCTCCTTGGCTGGTGGTGTTGGTGTTGGTGTTGGTGTTGGCGGCTGGGTGGGGCGGTGCGGTCCCGGGTTCGCTCCGGGGCCGACGGGCCCCTGCTGCCGCTCCCGGGCCGCTGTGGCCCTCCCTCCCGGCCGGGCGGCCGGACGCCTCCCGTCGGTCGGCGCGAAGCGGGGGCGGGCGGTTGCGGCCGGGGCGGTGACAGGCGGCCCGATGTCGGTGGTGTGCGGTAGAGCAGAGAAGACCAGCACCACGAACCACCAGCCGGGGGCAGAGCATGAACCACGACCAGGACGACGGCCAGCACGAGCAGCACGACGGCGAACAACCGGCGCCCCGGCCCGTGCGGCCGGGGGCACGGCATCCCGGGGGCGGACGGCCCGGACACGGCCGCTCCGACCCGGGACGCACCACCAGTGGGATGGCATGTTCGCGGCCGAAGAATCGCAGGTCGAACCCCTGGCCACCGCCGCTCGGCAGGTCCACTGTTCCCGGCACGGCGGCCCCGCCGCAGCACCGCCGGGCCGCCGGCCGGAGCGGCTGCGCCACGTCCTCCCCGGCGCTGCTGGCCCCACGGCCGGGCCCCGCGGACCAACCCCCCTTACGTCCCCGGGCCCGGCCCCTTCACGCCCCTCGGGGGCACCCGTCCGAGGGCTCGCGTGCGCGGGCGGTGGCCTGTGCGCGGTGGAGGGTGCCGCCCCTCGCCTCGACCCGCCACGAGATCAATTATCGGACACGCTTCAGCGAAGAACCTGCTCGATGTGGTGGTCGAGGACCCGTTCGGCGGCTTCCGGGGTGCGGTAGCCGAGGGCGATGTCCAGGCCCAGGCTGGTGGCGAGGGACCAGCAGATGTCGGCGTCGGTACGTTCCTCACCGCGCGGCACGCTGCCCCGCTCCTCCCGGGCTGCCGCGATGAGACCGGCGGTGAGGGTGAGCAGCTCGTCGTCACCTGGCGCCAAGACCTTGGCCGTCGTCGGATCGGAGACCGCCCGGCCCACGGCCGTCAGCGCGAAGCGCATCAGCCGCGTGCTCTCCTCGGCCGGGCTGATCAAGGCGTACAGGCCGGCACGGAGGACGACCTCGGGGCTGGTCGTGCCGGCGGCGGTGACCGCGTTCTCGATGGTGGCGTTCACGGCCTGTACGGCTCGGTCGAGGGCGTCGCGGATCAGGGCCTGCATCGAAGAGTAGTAGTGCTGGACCTGGCCCATGGAGACACCCGCCTCCTCGGCCACCTTGCGCAGTGACACCTGCTCGAGGCCGCCTCGCACGGCCAATGACCAGACGGCCTCGACGAGGCGCATCCTGCGCGCTTCATGATCCACGATCTTCGGCACGGTACCGCCGCCTTCCTCGCAACTTTTGCCATGCGATCGCATTGTAAAACCGGGCTCCATCGTTTTACAGTGCAAGTGCATGGTAAACCCGCAATCGGACCGAGGAGACCTCATGAAGTACGGCCTCTACCAGGCGCTCGGCACGGCACTGCTCGTCGTCGGAGCCCAGGGGGCAATTCGCCAGCTCGTCGACCACGACAACGCCGGCCTGCTGAGCTGGCTACCAGGAGGCTTCGCAGCGAGCATCAGCGTGTACGTACTGGCCGTCGTGATCGGCGCGGTCATCACGGGGCGGGCCCACGCTGCTTCCAAGGCGACGGGCAACTGACTCGCTAGGCGGTTGCGCCCTCCGCCGGCTCGCCGCTGGAGGCGGCTGCGGGCGGTTATCCGGTCCTCGCCCGACAGACCGGCGCGGGAGTGTCAGGGTAGAGGGAGCGCGTGCAGGCAGGTGTGCCGGCCCGGGCCGGGCGGTTCGCCGAGCGGCCGGGCCGTCTCCCCGGCGATCTCGACCCGGAAGGCGCCGGACCGGTCCGCGTAAACCGCCCCGCCGGCGGTGGTCTCGCCGGTGGCGTGGACGATGACGACCTCGGGGGGAGCGTGTGAGCCCGGCGCACCGGGCAGGGTGACCGCGTAGCGTGACGGGTTGCTCATGACGTCCGCCCCGCGTTCGGTCCCGGGGCGTCGGCCAGGGCGGCGCGCACGCTGGGGCGGACGGTGAAGACCTGGTCGGTACCGGTGATCCTCAGCAGTCGTGCGGTCTGCGGCGGCGGGGCGGCCAGTGTCATCTCCACGCCCGCGGCCCTCGCGTCCAGTCGGGCGGCGAGCAGGGCGTTGAGGCCCACCGAGTAGCAGAAGGTCAGGTCGGCCAGGTCGACGACCAGTCGGCGCGGGCGGCTTCGCAGGGCGCGGGCGAGGGCGCTCTCCAACCGGGGTCGGTCGTCCTCGTCGACTTCGCCGTCGAGGCGCACGACCACCGCCGGTCCGGGCGCGGTCGTGGTGGTGATGCGCAGGTGTCGCGGCAGTCGGCGCGGGGTTTCGGGCCGGGTCCGGCGGGCGAATCCGAGGTGGGGCATCGGACTCGCCTCCTCAGCGGGAAGGCACCGCGGCGGCCCTGGCGTGGGGGCGGGTCGCGCGGGCGGAGCGATGGGGCGCATGGTCACGGGTTCTGGTCATCGTGATCACCGTTGACGGTCGCTGTTCTGGGTCCGGAGTCGAGGTCGGCGAACAGGTCGAGCAGGGCGCCGACCCGGTGGCGGGCCTCGGCGGGGTGGCGGAAGAACGTGCCGTCGACGATCCGGTAGTGGTTGCGGCGGCCGTGCCGGGTGCGGGTGACGTAGCCGGCCGCCTCCAGGTCCGTGACGACGGCCCGCACGGCCCGCTCGGTCAGGCCGCACGCCGCCGCGACGTCCCGCAGTCGGACGTCCGCGTCGCGCGAGATCATCAGGAGTACGCGGGCGTGCTGGGTCAGGAAGGTCCAGTTCGTCCGCGGTCCTTGCTCTTCCGACACACCACAAGTATGAACCGGAATTCCGGTTTCGCAACGCCTACGAACAACTCGAATGTGCTGCCCCGGCGTCCGCCGGACCCGGGACGCACAAGCCGGGCCATCGGCGGGCACCGCGCCGCCCCTGCCACAGCGGTCACTGTCGGGGGGGCAGGGCGATCCGGTCGATCAGGTCGGTGCGCACGACCATGCTGCGGCTGACGTTGTCCGCCCAGGTCTGGCGCCGCACGTGGGTGACCGGGTGTCGGAACACCGCTTTTCGCCGGACGTGCTGGGCTTCCAGCCGCCCAGGAGGCGGCCCAGTACGGGTGCGCGTCCCAACCTGCCCCCGCCCGCCCGCTGCGCCCGTTCTGCTGGGACGCTCCCAGGACATGGAACCCCGTCCTCCCAGGTGAAGGCGTTCTGCGCCCGCACCTGGGGCCGGGTGGGACAGGGGCAGACCGGAAGACGTGGTCGTTCCGGTCACTCCGACGCCTGGATCCTCACGGTCGTCTCGCGTTCGGCGAGGAAGGTGTCGAGAAGCTCGAACAAGACCTTGATCGCCTGCTGCTCGTCCTCGGGCGGCAGGTCCCAGATGTTCTCCCAGCCGTGGGGCAGAGCGATGTGCAGGACCTGACCCGGCCAGCCGTGGTTGCAGTCCCGGCCTCGGCGGGTGACCAGCCACTCGTGAAGGCCGATGAGCAGGCTCGGGCCGCCATGGCGGTCGGCGTGCGCTTCGTAGCCGGCGAGAAAAGCGGTCGCCATGTGGAACGAGGTCTTGCCGACGAACATGCCCGGACGCCGGCCGATGAAGGCGAAGTACTCGCGCTCGCTCATCTCCGAGGGGTGCTTCATGCGCGAGAGCCTATTGATCATCGCGTTCCACCGGCAGGGCCGGACAGCAGTCCGGTGCTGAGGAAGAGCGGGCCGGGAGGCGATCGGGGTGCGGGCGGAGCGGCTGCGGGTGGGGGAGACCTGCCTGGTGCGCGTCCCGGCCCGGCTCCCGTGCGACCGGTACCCGTCTGAGCCCGTCGACCCGGACCGGCGCCGCTGGATCCGCGCCGGCGCCGAGTTCGAGCTGACCGTCGCCGACCTCCCGGAGCCGGACGGCGAGCACGTGGTCGCCGGGGTCCTGGTCGCCCCGCACTCCCGGGTCCGGGGCGAGCCGGCCGACGACCAGGCCGTGGAGCTCGGCCTGCCGCCCGGCGTCGGCTATGTGGTGACCGATGCCCTGAGCGACCTGACCGGCACCGCGGTCGAGCTCCTGACCACTGTCCCTCGCCTTCCCCGCCGCTCTCGCCCTCGCCGCCGACACCGCCTGGGCCCAGGCCCGCGCCCGTTGTACCGCCGCCCCACCCCGGAACACCCCGAGAGTGCCGGCGTCGCCACCGCCCACCCGCACCGCTGGAAGGGTGAGCCCGCGCGCGTCGTCGAGCTCACCCCGTAGGAGCCCGGGGAGCCTCCTCCACGTCGTCGGACAAGCGAAGTTCGGCCACGCCCGTAGTGTGTTCAAGCCGTATGCGGTACGAGTAGTTCCGGAGCCGTCTCTTCACTTCGAACGCACATGCCAGACTCGCTGACGCTCCGTCAGGACAGATCCGCACACTCGCCGCCGACCCCGGACCGCACGGACCGGGGTCGGCGTTCCATGCGCCCGGAAGGGGAACAGTGGCAGCTCAGGACTCCCTGCTCAAGAAATACGGGGACCGGTCGTACCGGCACGTGACGATGGCCCGGCACCAGGGCACGACGATCGCGTTCGCGATGGACGCCTCCCGCCGGATCGTCTACACGGTGCTGGACCTGTCCGGTCCGGCGGCCAAGGGAGAGGTGGACTCGGCGTACTGGAGCGACAACCCGGCCGAGTTGGCCTTCCCCCGGGAGATCGCCGAGGTGGGGTACGCCCTGGTCGGCGCGACGGCGATGCCGACGGTGAAGCGGGGCGGGGCGGAGGCCGGTGCCGGCGAGCGGCCGGCGGCCGCGGAGATCGACCCGTTCCTGTCCAGCACCGCGCGGCTGACGGCGGACGCCCCGTTCCACGTCCTGTCGGACGGCACGTACGTGGTGGTCCTGCGGCAGTCGGTCGGCGAGACGCACACGGACGCGGTGTACAAGCTGACCGGCGGCGGCAGTTCGGGGGACGCGTCCCGCGCCGACTACGTGCTCAGCGGCACGAAGAAGGTGCCGCTGGTCCGCGACACCCTGCTCGTCGACCGGTTCGTGCTGGTGGACGGGAAGTTGAAGCCGGTACTGGAGGTGCGGTTCAAGCGCAGCCGGCACGCGACCCGCCCGGAGTCGGCCAAGGACAGCCTGGGCACCGAGGACATGGAGGGCCGCCCGTTCCACGAGCCGACCCAGGAGCTGTCCTTCGTCCGGAACCTGACCCAGGGCCGGTTCGCCGCCGTCCTGGTGCCGACCGCCGTCTCCAACGTGCAGCGCTGGCAGCTGTTCGCCCACAACGACGCCACCGGACGGGTCGACAGCTTCACCATCGAGCAGGGCGCCCAGGGACTGTTCAACACCCAGGGCACCCGCTTCTGGACCAGCCCGGATGTGGCCTACCGGGACTCGGTGTTCGAGCGCAGCCCCGGCATCTGCCCCTTCACCGGCCGCGAGCTGGTGCCGATGACCGGCAGCGAGGGCCATGCGGAGACCGCGCTGCGCCTGGACGGCGTCGATGCCCACCTCGACCTGGGCAACCGGGGGCCGCTGCACTTCGGCGGGAAGCCCTACTCCGTCGAGGCGTGGGTCAAACCCGCCGCCCTCGACGGCCCGGTGCTGGGCCGCGGCGGGGAGTACCTGTTCGGCGTGGACGCCAACGGCGCGGTGTTCCTCAGCCACGACGGGGCGCCGACGACGCTCACCTCCACCGAGACGCTCACGGCGGACAGCTACGCCCACATCGCCGCCACCTTCGACGGCACCACGGCGAAGCTGTACGTCAATGGCAAGCAGGCCGGGAGCGCGGCGCTGCCGTTCACCCCGGTCACCGGCGTGAACACCCTGGTCGGCAGGCGGAGTTCCGGCGGCACCGACAGCTTCTTCAACGGCGACCTCGACGAGCTGCGGATCTGGAACCGGGTGCGCTCCCAGGCCGAACTCACCACGGACCTGAACAACCGGCTGATCGGCAACGAGCCGGGCCTGGTGGCCTACTACCGCTTCGACGAGGGCACCGGCACCACCGCCCACGACCAGACCGACCACGCCGGGCACGCCACGCTCGTGGGCAACACGCGGTGGACCGGCTCGGACGCCCCGGTCGGCGACCACCCCGGGGTGCGGCGCGACAGCTTCACCCTCAAGGGCCGATCGGTCGTCTCCGGCATGTCGGCCCTGCTCTACCACCAGCAGGAGAACGTCGTCGCGGGCTACCGCGCCGACCCCAAGCCCGCCAAGCGGCAGGCCCGGGTGATGCTGGCCTTCGCCGCCAAGTACGGCCAGGAGCCCGCCGTGGCCGCCCTGGACTTCGCTGTCGGCCGGGACGGCCGACTGGCCCAGGTGCCGGACGTGCTGGACCCGCAGGTGCTCAAGCGGCCGACGAAGGGCCACGACTCGGAGCAGGTCAGCACCCTGCAGCAGCTGGTCAAGCGGCTGGAGCCGGAGGTCGCCGCCATCGAGGCGGACATCAACCGGCTGAAGGGCGCGGCCGGGCGGCTGGCCGAGTACCAGGCGGAGCACGACCGGCTCAAGCCGGGATTCGACGCCCTGGAGCAGCGCTACTTCGCCGAGAAGGACCTGATCACCTCCTGGACCTACCGGATCGAGCTCAAGACGCCGCGCACGGTACAAGGCGGCGCCTACAACCTGCAGTGGCTGGTCACCGCCAACGCCAGCCTGCAGGGAGCCCCGGTGTTCTTCCACGACCAGCGCCCCGACTGGACCTGGCGGGTGGAGGCGGTCGGCGAGAGCCAGGACGGCCTGCCCTGCTACTGGCTGTCCTTCGCCCAGTACGACAAGGACGTGCGCGTCCTGAACAACTCCCCGGCGGAGAACGAGAGGCTGGACACCATCGCCCGCACCCCGGGCAACCGGTCGGCGCAGTTCCAGCTGATCGCCGAGGGCGAGTACGTCCGCATCGTCAACCGGGCGAGCCGGCTCGCGATCGGCTCCCCCTCCACGTACCAGTTCACCTCGGCGGTGCAGTCGGCCGAGTGCCTCAAGGCGGACTCGGGCCTGTTCCGGATGACCCGCGTGGCCATGCGCTCCGGAGTGGACGTGCAGTACCTCGCGGCCAAGGCGCAGCTGGACACTGCCCGCGCCCTCCTCCAGGAGGCCCTCAAGGCCCAGCAGCGGATCGCGGAGCTGCAGCTCAACCTGACCGCCAAGCAGGCGGAACTCGCCGATGCCCGACGCCAGTTGGCCAAGCTGTCGGGTGCGCTCCAGGGCGACGACGACCTCACGGTCGCGATGCCGCTGCTCGCGGTGGACAGCACCGGCCTGAGCCTGACCGGGGGCCTGCTGGAGTTCGCCCGGGGCGCCGACCGGCCCGCGCTGCTGGACAGCGGCACCGGCAACCTCGTGCTGTACTTCCGCGGCGCCGACGACCAGTTCTTCGCCGCGTACTACGACACCGCCGTCCTGCGCGGCACCCGGACGCTCGCCGGGGACACCGGCACGCTCGTCTTCCTCGCCCGGGACCCGGCCGTTCCCCTGGACGGCGCCACGATCACCGTCACCGACGGCGACGCGCCCGGCCGCTGCGACCTGACCGTCACCATCGGCGCGGACACCGAAACCTGGCGCTCGCTGCCGCGCAAGGCCGAGCAGATGGTCGCCGCACTGGCCGGCAGCCCAGGCCGCCCGGTCACCCTCGGCGCCGTCGCCCGAGTCACGGGCAGCACCGTCGAACTCACCACGCCCACCACGGTCGCCGTCCCGGCCAAGGCCCACCTGCAGATAGGCAGCACCGGCCACGCCGTGGCCACCGACGCCCCGATCGGTGCCAAGTCGCTGGAGCTGACCGCGAAGAGCATTTCGGCCAAACCCGGCGACAAGGTGAGCCTGGTCGGCTACGACTGGGCCCGAGCGCAGTCCTCCCGCCCCGGGGTGCTGCTCTCCGCCGGCTCCCGCCTGGTCACGCTGAGCACGGGCGGGGTCGAATCCGTACCCAACGGCACCGCCAAGGCGGCGATCACCGGGCGCGGCTGCCGCTGGCGCGCCGAGATGCCCGGCCGGGCCTTCCTGTTCGACGGCAAGGAGCAGTACCTGACCCTGCCCGCCGGCAAGCAGCAGAACATCGCCCCGACCGGTGACCTGAGCCTGGAGGCCTGGGTCAACCCCGAGGCCGGAGGGGGCCGGATCGTCCACGCCAGGACGGACGGATCGGGCTACGCCCTGGCACTCGCCCCGGCCGCCCTGCCGGCCTGGCAGTTCGTCAACGGCACCAAGGCCCAGCTGACTCCCACGCTCGACCTGGCGAACCGGGACTTCACCATCGAGCTGTGGGCCAAGCGCAACCAGTCCCGGGGCCGCGTCGAGCCGCTGCTGTTCCACGGCGCGACGGACGGCCGGGTCGACCAGTCCCTGCACCTGTGGGTCCACCCCGACGAGACCCTCTACTTCTCGCTGTACGGCGACGACCTGAAGACCACCCAGGCCTACCCGGACCTGGAGTGGCACCACTGGGCCGCGGTGTACAAGAACGCCACCCGCGAGCAGATCCTCTACCGGGACGGCGTCGAGGTCGCCCGCCGCACCTCCAACGGGGCCTACACCGGCAAAGGCCCGCTGATCCTGGGCCACTTCCCCTTCACCGGCGACTACCTCGACGGCCAGATCGACGAGGTCCGGGTCTTCGGCCGGGCCCGCACCAAGCAGGAGATCTCCGCCGAGCGCCACCAGCGCCTCTCCGGCCGGGAACCAGGCCTGCTGGGGTACTGGACCTTCCCCGGCACGAGCGGCCCGGCCTCGCCGATCAAGGGCTACCAGGTGACCGCCCGGGTGGGCGACCGGGTGCTGAAGTCCGCGGAGCGCTTCCCCTGCAACGAGTGGGCGCACCTCGCCGCCACCTTCACCCAGTCCTGGGCACTGAGCCTGGACGGCGGCGAGGGCCTGGCAGTGGCCGCGCAACCCGCGCTGGACGTGCTGGAGGACCTCACCGTCGAGGCGTTCGTCCGGATCGACAAGCTGGGCACGCCCATCGGCCTGCTCACCAAGGGCACGGTCATCGACGGCGGGCGGGACGGCGTCCCGTACCACCTGGGCGTCCGGGCCGACGGCCTGGTGGAGTTCGCCTTCGCCGAGGCGAACGGCAAGCCCGTCCGCTACACCTCCGACCGGGCCGTCACGCCCGGCGCGTTCCAGCGCATCACCGTGGTGCGCGAGCGTCGCAAGCCGGAGGTCGTCGGAGCCCAGGCGGGCACGGCCCCCCAGCCCGAACAGGACATCCGCTTCTACCTCGACGGCGGTGCCGTCGGCAGCTTCGTGTACAGCGGCCCCGGCGCGCAGGCCAACAACAACGAGGTGGTGATCGGCCGCGGGCTGACCGGCGTGCTGTGCGAGCTGCGACTGTGGAACTCCGCCCGGCCGCAGGCCCGGCACGGGCTGCCGGTCACCTCGCGCGAGAAGGGCCTGCTGGCGCGCTGGGCGTTCAACGAGAACGCCGGCAACGTCACCCTCGACGTGTCCGGTACCTTCCCGGCGAAGCTGCGCGGCGCCCGCTGGACCCGCGACGTCGACCCCCTGGCCAGCCCGCTGCGGCTGTACCGCAACGGCGAGCCGCTCTCCGAGGCACCACTGACCGCGCAGGACACCACCGCGGCCTGGGGCGAACCCCAACTCATCCTGGGCGCAAGGCTGGAGGGCGGAAAACCGGTCGACCTGCTCACCGGCACGCTGGAGGAGGTCCGCATCTGGCGGACCGTCCGCACCCAGGAGCAGATCCAGGACAACCTGTTCACCCGCCTGCGCGGGGAGAAGCAGGACCTGCTCGGCTACTGGCCGTTCGACCGGGACTCCACCGAACCCGGCAGCACGTCCGTCCGGGACGAGGGCCTGCGCGGCAACAACCTGGGCTTCTCCGCCAAGCGGCCGCGCGTCCTGCTCTCCACCGCGCCCGTCTCCACCGACACCGCCCAGGTCCGCTCGGCCCTCGCCGACGTCCGCACCCCCTTCCACGACACCATCGCCGGCGCCCCCGCCGCCACCGAGTACGCCGACCTCCAGTACGACGCCAAGGGCGAGGCGCTCGGCGTGCTCAAGCGCTGCTACGCCTTCGTCCGGGACGGCCGCTGGCACCTGGTCACCGGCTACAAGGTCGGCGACCTGACCACCGAGTGGGTCGGCCAGGCCCAGTTCGACCCGCAGCTCGTCGGTTACGTCGAGGGCGCCCCGCCGGTGCCGTCCGAGAACCTCACCGACAAGGCCGACGGCTGGGCCGGCGCCTCCTCCGTGGAGTTCGCCGAGGCCGACCAGGTGGTGCGCAGCCTCTCCTCCAGCAGGACCCGCAGCGTCAACGCCGCCTTCAACTTCTCCTTCGGCGTCGAGACCGACGCCAGCGTCCTGACGATCACCGCCCCGCTCGGCTTCGGCACCGCGTCCCCGCTGGCCGAGGGCCAGATGAAGATCGGCGGAAAGGGCAGCCTGGAGTTCGCCAACACCTGGAGCACCGACACCAAGGTCAGCCAGGGCAGGAACACCGCCCGCAGGACGAAGCTGGCGCTGACCGGGTACACCGAGGACGCGGCCAAGGTGCTGAACACCGCCGTCGGCCGCCGGTACGTGCCCGCCAACACCGGCACCGCCCTGGTCCAGTCCCAGACCGCCGACGTCTTCGCGCTGCGCCTGGCGCACACCGGCGCCCTGGTCGCCTACCGGATGCTGCCCAACCCCGACATCCCGCTGGACTGGAACATCATCCACTTCCCGATCAACGCCCGCTACACCAAGCAGGGCACCCTGGACGGCGCGGTCGGATTCGACGACCGCGGCAAGGTCCTCGACCCCGACTACCCCACCGCCACCGCGTACGGCGAGTACAGCTACTTCAAGCCCCGGGACGCCTACGCGCTCAAGCGCCGCATCACCCGCGACCAGCAGCGCCTGGAAGCCTTCTACGAGTCCGTCTCCACCGAGACCCACCACGCGGACCCGACAGAGAGTCAGGCGCAGTCGGTGCTACGCTCGATGGGCGTCTCCGGC
Source organism: Kitasatospora purpeofusca (assembly GCF_000718025.1). Taxonomy (GTDB): domain Bacteria; phylum Actinomycetota; class Actinomycetes; order Streptomycetales; family Streptomycetaceae; genus Kitasatospora; species Kitasatospora purpeofusca. The sequence goes on along the minus strand of NZ_JODS01000044.1, from coordinate 38,657 downwards.
GGGCAGCAGGAGGCCGGCCGCGGCACGTCCGGCAGCGCGGCCGCGACCGGTTTCTCGCACCGGGACCTGGTCAACACCTACGTCTGGACGGCGCAGGGCGGCTTCTTCGCCGAGACCACCGAGGCCACCGACGCTGTCAGCGAGACCACCTCCGGCTCGTACACCTTCAGCGGCTCGTTCGGCGCCAGCTTCGAAGGCAGCTTCGGCGCCCTCGGTCTTGGGTGGTTCGGCAGCCTCGACGCCTCCGTGGGCGGCGGTTTCAGCGTCACCAGGGCCAAGGGCAAGGACGCCTCCCGCTCCTTCGGCCTCGACGTCCAGTGCGCACCCTCCGGCGACCTCCAGCGCCGCGACAGCAACGGCAAGCCGGTCTACGACGCCGCCGGCAAGCCCGTGCTGGTGCCCGGCAAGGTCGACGCCTACCGCTTCCTCACCTTCTACCTCGGCGAGACCAGCGCCAACTTCGACGACTTCTACCACAAGGTCGTCGACCCGACCTGGCTCTCCAACAGCGCCGCCCCTGACGCCGCCGCCCTCCGCCAGGCCCGGCAGAGCTCCGCCAAGCCCCCGTGCTGGCGCGTCCTGCACCGTGTCACCTACGTCAGCCGCGTCCTCGCCCCCGTACCGCCGCCCGGCGCACCGCCGCTGGAGAAGGCGATGCGCGCCGAGAACATCGACAGCAACTACGAACTGATCAAGCGCCTCGAACCGTACGTCCGCCCGGCCGCCACCACCACCGGTGCCCTTGCCACCGCCACCCGGGAGGTCCTCGCGACCCAGCTGCCCGAACTCCTGCCCCATGCAACCGAGATCATCGACTATCTCACCCGCTACTTCGGCATGGAGAACTGAGTCCCGCCCGGCCCTCCGGCACCCCGGAGGGCCGGGCCCGCCTCGTTCGCACCGCCCCGGCAACAAGGTCGACCTCACCGGACCCGGACGACACCCGCATCGTCGTCCGCCGCGAGCATCCCCACCCCGGGCGCCCAGGTGTCCCTGTTCGATCAGGACGAAGGCATGCGCCACCAGGTCCTCCTCACTGACACGCCCGTCGCCGACGGCGGCCAGGTCCAGCATCCGGAGGTCCGCCACCGCGCTCACGCCAGAGTCGAGGACCACATCCGCTGCGGCAGGACCACCGGTTTCTGCCGCTTCCCCTCCCGCCACTTCGCCATCAACCAGGTCTGGCTGGAGCTGTCCCTGACCGCCGTCGACCTCCTCGCCTGGGCCCGAACCCTATTGCTGGACGGCGAATTGGCCACCGCCGAACCCAAGAGACTCCGCTACCGCCGCCTCCACGCCGCCGCCCGGATCACCCGCGGAGCCCGCCGCATACACCTGCGGGGCAGTGGACGTTCTCCCGCACCGTGAGTACCTACAGAACGGACGAGTCGCAGCTGTACCGGTGCCGGCAGGAGGCGGATGCCCTGTGCCCCCACTTCGGGGTGTCCTGCCACTCGTGGTCGAAGTCGGGGTCCCGCTGCTACACGGTCCTGCGGGAGCCGGGGGTTCGTGTGCCGTGTCCGGAGCCCGGCCTGAACGGTGTCGTCGGCGGGGTACGGGCGGGTCGCGCGGGCTGGTGCTACCGGCTTTGTGGTGGGCTGTAGGAGGTGGGGATGTCGAAGACGGCACCTGAGATCCCCTTCTCCGAGAAGAGGGGGCCGGGCGGCCTCGGCGGAGGTGGCGTGGCGAAGGGCGGGACCGGTGCCGGCGGGGGTGGCGGCGGTGAGAACGGGAAACTCGGCCAGACCGGCGGCGCCGGAGGGCAGGGTGGAACTGTGGGGTTCGGCGGCGCGGGCGGCGGCGCCGGCGTCCCCTGCAGCGGGACTCGTGCCCTGGGCCGTGATCAGGCCGGTTCCGCCTCTGAAACTGCTCTTTCCCTGGCCGGTGCTGGTGGGGCCGTGCGGGGCGGGGAGAACGGGAAGATCGGCGGCGCCGGTGGTGCGGGCGGCGCGGGCGGCGCTTCCGCGGGCCCCGGCGCGGGAGGAGCAGGTGGCACGGGAGCCGTTGCCGACGCCTTCGGCGCGTGTTTCGGAGCGGGCAAGGTACTGGCCGGCAACCCCGGAACAGCAGGCAGGCCCGGAACCCCGGGGAGCGAGGGCGCCACCGGTGCGCAGGGTACGGCGGGCATCCCCGGTGCGGGCGAGCTCGGTGGTTCGGGCGGTGCAGGCGGAACGGGCCCGGCCGGGGCCGTGCCTGCGGTGGTCACCGCCGTCCCGCCCGCCGGCACCGGGGTCGGGGGAAGCGGCGGCAGTGGCGGAAGCGGCGGCGACACGGGCGGCGAGGGAGGACGCGGCGGCGCACCTGCCCCCAACCCGGCCGCGCAGCCGGGCAGCAGCGGCACCGGCGGGCACGCCGGCCAGGAGGGCAGCAGAGGCGGCCCCGGATACGTCCTGATCAGCTGGTAACAGCACCCCGGCCGCTCGCGCACGCAACACCCAACGGCGAAAGCCACCACGCAGGCGTGCGGAACCCAACCCGGGTGAGGCCCGCGCGGTCGAGGGGACCTCGCGGGCATGATCCCGTCGGGCTCTGCGGGGCGCGGAGGCATCGCATCCGTGGCGTTGCCGATCGGACCCGGTTCGTGGTGCGCCGGTGGAATGCCGCGTGCGCCCGGGCCGCAAGCCGTTACCTCCCCCTGCGCCGGCCTCCTATGGTGGCAGTGATCGTGCACTGGTAGGGCCACCGCCGCAGGCCGTGGCCCGGCCGATCCCCTGTGACGAAAGCGGGACAGCCATGCGCAAGCCGATCCTCACCACCTTGTCCGCCGCCGCCCTCCTGCTGGCGGCCGCGGCCGTGCCGTCCGCGGCCGCCCCGGCCCGCACCACCACTCTGGTCGCGGTGGTGTGCGTGGGCAGTGACACCACCAACTACGACCCGGGGCTGCGGACGTTCTCCCAGACCGTCGACACCTACGGCACGGACGAGGGCCACAGCTGTACCGGCGTCGGCAGGATCAGCGGCCTGAACTCCTTCACCGCCTCCTTCACCGGCCACTACACCGCCTCGTGCGTCTCCCCGATCCAGGCGGGCAGCGGAACCGAGGTCCTCACCTGGAACGACGGCACCACCTCGACCTGGTCATGGTCCTCCACCGTCGCCACCAACTCCGCCGGGCAGTTGGTGGGCACCTACGACGGTCCGATCACCGCCGGCCGCTACAGCGGTGCCAACCTGAACAACACCGACGTCGAGCCCAACACCAACGTCACCGCCTGCTTCTCCGCCCCCGGCCTCACCCAGACCACCGGCACCGCCACCTGGACCTTCACCGACATCTAGGGCCTGTGTGATGTTGTGATCAACCTTCGGGTTCTGCCCCTGCGCCGGGGCAGAACCCGATAGGAATGTTGGCTGTGACGCGTAGCAACTCATCGACGATCAGCGGAGTTTGATCGGGCGCTACCTGCCGATCGGGAGGTTCGGGCCTACCCCGGACGGCTTCGCGACCAATTCGAGGCAGTGATCTGGCGGCTCCGTTCCAGCGCCCAGTGGCGGGAGATTCCTGACGAGTTCGGCCCCTGGGCCTCGGTCTTCGGCCGGTTTCGGGTCTGGCGGGACGCCGGAGTGTTCAGCGCCCTGCTCGAAGGCCTGATCGCCGAGGCCGCCCAGGACGAGAAGGTTGTGGGTGCTGTTACCAGGTGATCAGGACGTAGCCGGGGCCGCCGGGGCTGCCCTGAAGGCCGGTTTGGCCGCCGGATCCGGCGCTGCCCCGCTGTGCGCTCGGGTTGGGGCTCGGGGCGCCGCCGTTTCCTCCCCCACCGCCGGCGCCGCCGGTGCCGCCGCTGCCGCCGACGCCGGTACCGGCAGGCGGGGCGGTGGTGGTCGCCGGAGGAGTTGCCCCGGCAGCGCCCGTCCCGCCGGCGCCGCCCGAACCGCCGAGCTTGCCCGAACCGGGGATGCCCGGCGCGCCCTGGCCGCCGGTCACGCCGTTGCTGCCAGCCGCACCGGACTGGCCCGCGGTTCCGGGATTCCCGGCCAATGCGGTGCCTGTTCCGGAGCAATAGTCCGTGTCGGCGGCGGCCCCGGCGCCACCCCCACCCCCGGCACCGGTGCCGCCGGCTCCGCCGCCCCCGCCGCCCCCACCTCTGCCGCCACACCGACAGACCCGTTCAGGGCAGTTGGGCGCACGAAGTGCCGAGCCACCGCTGAGCGCCTACGCGACGTCGTCACCGGGGCGAACGTTGCCTGATGCGGCACCGGCACCCCTGGGTCCTCGACCCGTTGCTGGTCGGCACGACGCCTTTGGAGCGGGCACGGTGCCGGCCGGCAATCCCGGAACGGCGTGCGGCGGGGGTGCCGCCGGTGCCAGGGGCACGGCGGGCAGCCCCGGTGCGGGCGAAGTCCTTCTCGGCGAAAAGAGGAGGGCACTTCGTCCGCGGGTACCGGCAGTTGGGGTGCTCGGAACCGACAGGTCGACCGGGGCATCCGGACCGGGCTCGGGATTTCTCGCGCCACGGAGTCGGAGAAGCAGCCCTCGCCCGTAGCCGGCCAACGCCTGACTCACCAAGTGGAGCGCTCGTCGCAGGCACCTGTGACCGGGCACTCCAGTCGGCGAGGGAGTGGTTGGTCGGCCGAATCGGGCGGACGGAGTCGGTGCGGGGGCGAGTTGGCCGGCGTGGGCGTCGAGCAGCGGTTTCAGCTGCCGGCAGGGGGGCCTTGTTCTGCCGGAGCCGGTGTCCGATGCTGAACCGGTACAGCATCAACAACCGGCCCGTACAGGTACCCTGCTCAACTCGCTGCATCGAAGGCGCGGTCACAGGTGAGCTGGGCGGGGCGCGAGCCTCCGGTTCCGGGGCCCCCGCTGCACCTGTGCACGACAGGTAAAAGCCTGCTTTTCCTTTTGACCTGGGGAGTCAAGCCGATGGATGCACTGCGTGGCGAAGATCCGAGGCATGCGGGGGACTTCGTCCTTGTGGCCAGGTTGGGCAGCGGCGGCATGGGCGAGGTGTTCCTCGGTCGATCGCCCCAGGGCAGGACGGCGGCAGTCAAGCTCGTCCAGCCGGAGTTGGCCCGCGATCCGGAGTTCCGCCGCCGTTTCCGGCTCGAAGTGGCCGCGACCCGAAAAGTGGCCAGCCCCTGGACGGCATCGGTACTCGCAGCCGACACCGAGTCTCCCCGCCCCTGGGTGGCCACCAGCTTCGTGCCGGGTCTCACCCTCACGGAGGCAGTGGAGACGGCCGGCCCTCTGCCGGAACGGGCAGTGCTCCGCATAGCCCACGGGCTCGTCCACGCCCTCCGCGACATCCATGCGGCGGGCCTGGTCCACCGGGACCTCAAGCCGTCCAACGTGATGCTCACCCTCGACGGACCGACAGTGATCGACTTCGGCATCGTCCGGGCCGCCGACTCCAGCGTGGTCACCCGGGCCGGAGCGATAGTGGGTTCGCCCGGATTCATGTCTCCCGAGCAGGCGCGGGGACTCGAAGCGGCCTCGCCGAGTGACGTGTTCAGCATGGGCTGCGTCCTGGCATTCGCCGGCACTGGCAGAGCGCCCTTCGGCAGTGCCACCGACAGCGGCGTACCGGCCGTACTGCTCAGGGTCGTCTCCGAAGAAGCCGACCTGACAGGCCTGCCGGGATCGCTGCTGTCTTTGGTGGCGGCCTGCCTGGCCAAATCTCCTGCGGAGCGACCGACCCTGGTGGAGCTCGGAGAGGCACCGGCGATCCGGTCCATGGCAGCACCGGGGCACGCGGAGTGGCTTCCTGCGGCCCTGACCTCCTCGGTGGCACGGCGGGTGACCCGCGCCCTCGACCTGGAAACCCCGAAGCCCCCGGCCCCACCGGTTTCGCAGACCCCCACCGCCGTTCCCCTCCACGACGCCGCGACGGTGACCGGGGCTACGCCGCCATCGGCGCCACCGCAGAGCTCGCGTGCTCCGGTCCGCGGCACCGTCGGGGTGGATCCGGTTTCCCGGGCGGGTCGGGCCCGACGCCCGGCGCTGCTGACCGGCTCGGTACTGGCGGTTGCCCTGCTCGCGGTCGTCCTGACGATCATCGTTCCCGGGCTCGGTGAGGACCAGCCCTCCGCGGAGCCCGCTCCCCAGCAGTCCACCTCCGGACCCGCCACGCCGGCGGCGACGCCTGAGCCCACTCCCGCTGGAGTCGTTCCGCCGGCATTCCTGGGGGCATGGCGAGGCACCATCACCGGCGACCAGGAGCGGCTCATGACGATCGCACAGGGCCACATCGGAAGCACCGTGGTGGTCACAAGAACGATCAGCTCCGACACCAAGTGCCGCGGCACCGGGACGCTTGTGTCCGCCGGGGAATCCGCCATCGAACTCGACACCGTAGTGACGGAGAGCATTCCCGAGGGCGGCTGCGTCAGCATCGGCGGACAAAGGCTCACCCGCATCGACGACGACCATCTCCGCTGGGACGCCGCGAGCGGCACAGGGATCCTCACTCGTCAATGACCCGGGGAGACCCTCGACGGTCCGTCGGGCAGAAGGTGGAGCGGCGACGCCCGCTCGGCCTCGCGCGCTGCTGGTGTCGGGTAGTGCGCGGCCCGTTTCGGACCGGGCCGCTCCGCCCGATCACACTCGCAGGTCACCGGCCGCCGGGGTGCCTGACGAGAGGCCGACGGAGCTCTGGGCGGCGCGCACGCGGGTGACCGTGCCGGCACCGCAGAGAGCGGTGGCGACGTCGGGTGGCACGGGCGAACTCGGCGAAGTCGGTGTCCCCGTCAGAGTGCAGGGCGTCGACCCGAGCCCCGCGCACCCCGATCGAGGCTGCCTTCCTGCTCTGCTGGCGATCCGGCGCTTCTGGGGCACGGAGGCGCCCGGTGCGCCCGGGAACTCCTCGATCCGGTCCTGAACGTCCAGCGGCTTCCGGTCCGCGGCGAGCAGAAGCCCGCGACACAGAGGTCGTTCGCCCAGAGGCGGACGGGAGGTGGACGCTGTCGCTGGCCGGGACGCGGGCCTGGACCGGGTGCCGCGTTCGGTGGTGGTCCCGGTGACGTTGTCCACACCGGTCACGACACCGTAGGTGTACCGGTGGATGGCGTCGACCAGGTTCCAGTACGTCTGGTGGTGGGTGTTCCCACCGGCGGTGGCGGTGAGGTCGGCGCGGCCGAACACCAAGGCATCACCGCAGGAAGCGCAGAGGGAAGCGGCCGGTGAGGACTGTGTGGATGCAATACCCTCGGTGGTTATGAAATCGGTGCGGCTCGCGGACATCGCGGCTCAGGCGGGGGTGAGCGAGGCCACCGTTTCACGTGTGCTCAACGGCAAGGCGATCGTTGCCGACGCCACTCGGCAGGCGGTGCTGGCAGCGCTCGACGTGCTCGGCTACGAGCGACCGGTGCGGCTGCGTCGGCGTAGTGCAGGCCTGATCGGATTGATCACCCCGGAGCTGAGCAACCCGATCTTCCCGGCGCTGTCGCAGGTGATCGAGCAGGCGCTGAGCCGGCACGGCTTCACGCCGGTGCTGTGCACCCAGACCCCGGGTGGTCCCACCGAGGACGAGCTGGTGGAAATGCTGGTCGACCGGGGCGTGTCGGGCATCGTCTTCGTGTCCGGCCTGCATGCGGACACAAGCGCGGACCACGGGCGGTACGGTCGGCTGGCCGGTCGTGGGGTGCCGTTCGTGCTGATCAACGGGTACAGCGAGAGGATCGACGCGCCGTTCATCTCGCCGGACGACCGGGCCGCGATGTGGATGGCGGTTCAGCATCTGGTCGATCTCGGCCACGAGCGGATCGGTCTCGCGATAGGGCAGAAGCGTTTCGTTCCCGCGGTCCGCAAGATCGAGGGTTTCGTCGCGGCGGTGCACAGCCTCACGGGGGTGAGCGAGGAGGAGGCTGCCAACTTCGTGCATCACACGTTGTTCAGCGTCGAGGGAGGGCACGCGGCCGCCGATGTCCTGCTCGACAAGGGGTGTACGGCGATCGCCTGTGGCAGCGACCTGATGGCACTCGGTGCGATCCGTGCTGTTCGTCGGCGGGGTCTGGCGGTGCCGCGCGACGTCTCGGTGGTCGGCTTCGACGACTCGCCGCTGATCGCCTTCACGGAGCCGCCGCTGACCACGGTCCGCCAGCCGGTAGAGGCCATGGCGACGGCAGCGGTGGAGGCCCTCCTCGAGGAGGTTGCGGGCGGTCAGGCCCAGCGGGGGGAGTTCGTGTTCCAGCCGGAGCTGGTGGTGCGCGGATCCACCGCGAAGCCCCGTCGGCGGGACTGATCCGCAGCCTCCCCGTGCTGCACTGTTCGGTCGGGTGATGTGCGGCCGGTCGGGGCGCCGTGGCGCCCCGACCGGCCTGCCTGGTCCCGGTGCGTGCGGCGCGGGGTCAGTCGGTGCGCCACCAGCTGGTGCTGTCGGCCTGGAGAAGAGCAGTGGCGTCTTCCCGGCAGCTTTGTGGTCCTGCAGAGGTCAGCAGGAGGGTGCCGAGCCCGCCGGTCGGGACGGTGACCGGTTCGCCCGTGGTGTTGACGGTGCAGACCAGCGCGCCCTGCTCGCTGTCACGGCGGAACGCGAGTATTCCGGGGGCGAGGTCGAGCCACTCGACGGAGCGGCCGGCTCCCAGCGCGGGATCGGTGCGGCGGATGCGCAGTGCGCTGCGGTACAGCTCCAGGACGGATCGCGGGTCGCCGTTCTGGGCCTCGACGCTGAGGTCGGCCCACTGGTCCGGCTGCGGCAGCCAGGTGGGCCCGCCTGGCAGGGGGCCGAAGCCGTACGGGGCTGTTCGGCCGGACCAGGGGAGCGGCACCCGGCAGCCGTCGCGCAGGCCGTTGCCGCCGTCGGAGCGGCGGAACGCCGGGTCGTGACGCATGTCGTCGGGGATGTCGGTGACCTCGGGGAGGCCGAGTTCCTCGCCCTGGTAGAGGTAGGCGGATCCGGGCAGGGCGAGCATCAGCAGTGCGGCGGCCCGGGCCCGGCGCAGTCCGCGGGCGGGGTCGCCCTCGGCGTACCGGCTGGCGTGCCGTACGACGTCGTGGTTGGAGAGTGTCCAGGTGGTGGGGGCGTCCACGGCGTGCATGGCCGCCAGTGAGGTGGTGATCAGTTCGCGCAGCCTGGTGGCGTCCCAGGGGGCGTTCAGGAATTTGAAGTTGAAGGCCTGGTGGAGTTCGTCGGGCCGAACGTAGCGGGCGGTGCGTTCGAAGGACTTGGCCCAGGCCTCCGCCACGGCGATGCGCTGCCCCGGGTACTCCTCGAGCAGCGAGCGCCACGAGCGGTAGATCTCGTGCACGCCGTCCTGGTCGAAGTAGGGGACCAGCTTCTCGCCGAGCAGGCCGAGTTGTTCGTGTCGGCCGAGGTCGGGCAGGCCGGGGGCCTTGACCAGGCCGTGGGCGACGTCGACGCGGAAGCCGTCCGCGCCCAGGTCGAGCCAGAACCGCAGGATGGCGCGGAACTCGTCCTGGACGGCCGGCGAGTCCCAGTTGAAGTCGGGTTGCTGGGGCGAGAAGAGGTGCAGGTACCACTCGCCGGGTGTGCCGCCCGGGCCGGTCGTCCTCGTCCAGGCCGGCCCGCCGAACAGCGAGACCCAGTCGTTGGGGGGCTCCTCGCCGTCTGGGCCGCGGCCGGGGCGGAAGTGGAAGCGGGAACGCAGCGGCGACGCCGTTCCCTCGCGCAGGGCCTGCAGGAACCACGGGTGCTGGTCCGAGCAGTGGTTGGGGACGATGTCGACGATGACCCGCAGGCCGAGCGCGTGGGCGTCGGCGATCAGCGCGTCGGCGTCACCGACGGTGCCGTACGCCGGGTCCACGGCCCGGTAGTCGGCCACGTCGTAGCCGCCGTCGGCCTGGGGCGAGGTGTAGAACGGCGAGATCCACAGCGCGTCGACGCCCAGGTCGCGCAGGTAGCCGAGCCGGCTGCGGATCCCGGCCAGGTCGCCGCAGCCGTCGCCGTCGCTGTCCGCGAAACTGCGCGGGTAGACCTGGTAGACGACGGCGTCCTGCCTCCAGTCCGGGGGAGTGTGCGCGCGTGCCGGCGCCGTGGTGGGTGCGGTCATCGGATGGCTCCTCGGGTGACGGTCGGTGCGACGGGACATCAGGCCGGCCTGCGGCCGGCGGAACTCCCGCACCCGCTCCGGCGCCACGGACCGGCACGCGGACTGGGCGTGTCCGCCGTACGAGGCCGTCACCCCCTTGTCCAGGATGCGAGGGTGATGCACGCACACGATGCTTCCACCGGCCCGAGAGCACTGCAAGGCCTTGCTGCAAGTTTCTGAATGACCTTGCCATGTTTGCCGATCAAATGTTTGACTCTCCACTCGTTGCACGCAGTTGACGGCAAGTCCGGCAGCAGGCCGGCCTATCCGGGGAGTCTTGTGGCGAAGCAGACAGCGATGGCCGGGCCAGGAGTACGGGGCGACGACGAAGGTTTCGTACTCCACGCGCCGGAAGGGACCTCATACCGTGTCGACATCACCGACGGTGTGCTCGTCCCGGACAACCCACTGTTGGCCGAGTACTGCGAGGGACGACAAGCGGTCGTCTTCCTCGGCCCGACCGTGGGCCGCCTGTACGGCGCCCAAGTGCGCCGCTACCTGACGGCCCATCTCGCGCCGGGAAGTTGGACCGTGGTGGCCGTCGAGGGCGGCGAGGCGCAGAAGACCATGGAATCGGTCGAGAGGATCTGCGCCGAGGCCAAGGCCGCCGGACTGGACCGGCGCGGAGTAATGATCGCGGTCGGCGGCGGCGTCACCTGCGACATGGTGGGCTTCGCGGCGGCCGTCTACTGCCGCGGAGTGCGCTACATCAAGGTCAACACCACCCTGGTGGGGCAGGTGGACGTCGGTGTGGGCGTCAAGACCGGGGTCAACGCCCTCGGCACGAAGAACATGCTCGGCTCGTACCACCCGGCACACGCGTCGATCAACGACCCGCGCTTCCTGAGATCCCTGCCCGCCCGCCAGATCCGCTGCGGTCTGGGGGAGATCGCGAAGATGGCGATCATCAAGGACGCCCAGCTGTTCCGCGTGCTGGAGGAGTACCCGGAGGTCTTCCAGCGGCCGTGCCCGGTTCCCTCCTGGCTCACGACCGGAGACAGCGGCGGACGCGACGTCGAGGACTACGTCCTGCGCACCTCCATGGCGCTGATGATGGAAGAGCTCTGCCCGAACCTGCGCGAGCACGACCTGGCCCGCCTGGTCGACTTCGGACACACCTTCGGCCCGGTGATCGAGACGGCCGGCAACTACCGGATCGCCCACGGCGAGTCGGTGGCCATCGACATGGCGATCTCCAGCGAACTCGCCCGCGTACTCGGTCTCATCAGCGCCGAGGAATGCGAACGCACCGTCAGTCTCATCTCCCGTCTCGGCCTCCCGGTGTACGACCCGGGCACCTGCACGCCCGGGCTGATGCAACGGGCGCTGCAGGCCTCATGGGAGCGCCGCGGGCGCCGCCTGCACCTGGTGGTGCCCGACGGAATCGGCTCCGCGGTCTTCCTCGACGACCTCGAGGACATCCCGCCCGCCGCGCTCGAGGAAGCCCTCGACGCCCTCGCCGTCCGCCGCGGAGGTCTCCCCGGCCCGCTCGCCGTCACCCACTGACCACCTCGCCGCCGACCGTCGCACACGCAGCCGATCCCTTCCGACAGGAGCGCACCGAGATGAGCCCCGCCGAACAACCGCCGCCCCGTGCTGTGACCCGCGGCAGGGTCTCCAACCTGCACGAAGGACTCCTGCGCGGCCTGACCGCCGACCACGGCGGCCTCGGCACGATCCTCGCCCACCGCGCATACTCCGCCGACACCGCTCCGGGCCCCATCGCCTTCATCGACCTCGTGGTGCTGCCTCCGGGCACCTCCATCGGCGTGCACCGCCATACCGACAACGAGGAGACGTACGTGATCCTCGCCGGCCGGGGCCTGATGACCCTGGACGGCCAGCCGCTCGCGGTCCGCCCCGGAGACGTCGTACCCAACCTCCCGTACGGCCAGCACGGCCTCGCCAACATCTCCGACAACGACCTCCACCTGCTCGTCTTCGAGGTCGGCCCGCTCGGCGGCCGCGCATGACCGGCCCCCGCCAGCACCAGCTCCTCGCCCGCGAGGCCGACCGCCTCGCACCGGGCGCCTCGGAGGAATCCGCGCTCGGCCGCCGGGTGTTCGTGCAGGGCAGCGGCGCCGTCCTCACCGACCTCGACGGCAACCAGTACATCGACCTCGCCGCCGGCACCCTCACCCAGTCCCTCGGCCACTGCCACCCCGACGTGGTGGCAGCACTCACCGAACAGGCGAGCCGGCTGTGGAACGTCCACGACTTCGCCACCGCCGACCGCGCCGACCTGTGCGAACTGCTCGCCCGACTGCTGCCCGAGGAACTCAACACCTACGGCTTCTTCTCCACCGGAGCCGAGGTCGTCGAGGCCGCACTGCGCGCCGTCGAGGCCGTCGCCGACCCCGGCCGCAACCGGATCGGCGCGCTGCGCCACGGCTTCCACGGAAAGACCCAGGGCGCCCGCATGCTGGTGCACTGGGACATCGGCAACCAGGCCCACGCGGGCAACAGCATCCTCGGCTACTCACCGTACTGCTACCGCTGTCCGCTCGAACTGGAGTACCCCTCCTGCGGGGTGCGCTGCGCCAGCCTGGTACGGCGGCACATCACCGAGAAGGCCAACGTGTCGGCGCTCGTCTTCGAGCCGGTACTCGGCGCCGCCGGGGTCGTCGTCCCGCCCCCCGGCTACTGGGAACAGATCACCGACAGCGCTCGGGACAACGGCGTCCTGCTGGTCGCCGACGAGGTGCTCACCGGCGGCGGACGCACCGGCACATTCCTGGCCGGCGAGCAGTTCGGCATCCAGCCCGACCTGGTGACCCTCTCCAAAGGCATGGCCTCCGGCTTCCCGTTCGCCGTGCTCGCCGGCCGCGATGACGTGCTGCACAACCCGCGCGCCGCCCGGGCCGGCTCCACCGCCTCCACCTACGCCAACAACCCGTTGGGCATCGCGGCGGCGAAAGCCACGCTGCAGGTGGTGGCCCGCGACACCCTGGTCGACAAAGTCCGCACTCTCGGCGCCCTCCTCGACGACCGCCTGGCCGAACTCAAAACCCGCTTCGACGTGCTGGGTGACGTCCGGGGCCTCGGACTCCTGCACGGACTCGAGTTCGTCCGCAGCCGCGAGAGCAGGGAACCCGCCCCCGAGATCGCCCGCGCCGTCTACCTGGCCGCCCTCGACCTCGGACTGCGTACCTCCATCGGCGGTCACATCATCCGCCTGGCCCCACCGTTCACCATCGACCGCAATCTCCTGGAGGAGGGCATCGCCCTGCTCGGCCGCGCCCTGGAACAGGCCACGGAGGCCCACCGGTGATCGTCGCGGAAGATCTGGTCAAGGAATTCAAGGTCCACCGGCGCAGGCCGGGCCTCATCGGCAGCCTCGGCACCCTCTTCAGCCGCGAACACGACATCGTGCGAGCCGTCTCCGGCGTGTCCTTCAGGATCCTGCCCGGTGTCAGAGCGGCCTACATCGGCGCCAACGGCGCAGGCAAGTCCACCACCGTCAAGATGCTGACCGGCGTCATGAACCCGACCTCGGGCCGTTGCACCGTCGCAGGACTCGAACCCTACCGGGACCGCCGCCGGACCGCCGCCAACATCGGTGTGGTCTTCGGCCAGCGCAGCCAGCTCTGGTGGGACCTTCCCGTGGCGGACTCCTTCCGGATCCTGCGCCGCATCCACGACATCCCCGACCCGGTCTACCGGCGGAACATGGCGCTCTACCAGGAACTGCTCGACCTCGACGCCCTCGGCACCACCCCGGTCAGACAGCTGAGCCTCGGCCAGCGCATGCGCGCCGAAGTCGCCGCGAGCCTGCTCCACGACCCCGCCGCGGTCTTCCTGGACGAGCCGACCGTCGGCCTCGACCTCGTCCTCAAGGAAGCCGTCCGCGAACTGGTCAACCGCGTCAACGCGCAGCTCGGCACCACCGTCATGCTCACCAGCCACGACATCGGCGACATCACCTCGATCTGCGACCAGGTCCTGGTCGTCAACCACGGCGCGGTCGTGCACCAGGGCACCGTGCACGAGCTGCTGCGCGCGGCCGACACCCGCGCCGTCGTCTTCGAGTACCAGGACGGGCCCGACCCGCACCAGGCGATCGCCCTGATCGAGGCACGGCTGCCCGGAGTCACCGCCCGGCAGAGCGAATGCCGGCGCATCATCGTCGACTACCCCACCGGCCGGCTCTCCGCCCGCCAGGTGATGGCCTTCCTCCTCGAACACTTCGACCTCACCGACTGCGTCGCCCCGGAACCCGACCTCGAGACGGTCCTGCGCCGGATCTACACCCGCCGGGCCGAACCCCGGGAGGTGCCGGTATGACGACGCCCACCGCGCTGCGCCGCTACGCCCCGTTCGCCTCCGCCAGTCTGCAGAGCATGCTGCAGTACCGCTCGACCCTCCTGATCGGCGCCGTCACCGCGACCACTGCCGTCGGCCTGCAGGTCTTCCTCTGGCGCGCCGTCTACGCGGGGCGCAGCGACGGACTGCCCGGCGGATACGACCTGCCGGAACTCACCACCTACGTGCTCCTCGCGCAACTGCTGGCACTGTCCCAGGCCAACCGGGTGGACGAGGAGGTCGCAGGCGAGGTGCAACGCGGCGACATCGCCACCTCACTTCTGCGCCCGGTCAACTATCCGCTGGCCCGCTTCGCCGCCGGCCTGCCCGTCTCACTGGTCAACGCCACCCTCGTCGGCCTGCCGGTGCTGCTGCTCTACGCGTTCCTCCTCCCCCTGGCCGCACCGACCTGGACGGGCCTGCTCCTGTTCCTGCCGTCCGCGGCGCTGTCGCTGGTGATCGGGTTCGGAGTGAACCTGCTGGTCGGGCTGGCGGGCTTCGTCACCACCAACATCTGGGGCGTGCGGATCGTCAAGGACAGCGTGGTCGCGTTCTTCGCCGGCCAGGTGGTCCCTATCGCCCTGATGCCGGGCCCGCTGGCCGCCGTCGCGCACGTGATGCCCTTCCAGGGACTGGTCGACGGCCCGCTGCGGCTGCTGCTCGGTCACTACACCGGGCCCGCGCAGGCCGCCGGGATCCTGATCGTGCAGGCCGCCTGGGCCGCCGCCCTGGCCGCAGCGGCCGCTCTCGCCTGGCGCAAGGCCGTGCGCCGCGTGGAGGTGCTCGGCGGATGAGACCCATCGCCACCGTCGCCCGCTACACCGCACTGGCATGGCACCTGAGCGCTGTCAGCCTGCACCGCCTGACCGAGTACCGGATGGACTTCGTGCTCGGCGCGGGCGGCCTGCTGCTGCGCGTCGGAGGCCAGCTCGCCGTGGTCGGGATGGTCTTCCGCCAGGTCCCGGTGATCGCCGGATGGAACTTCCACCAAGTGCTGTTCCTCCTGGGCTTCTCCCTCCTGCCGCGAGGCGTCGACCGGCTGTTCACCGACCAGCTGTGGATCATGGCCCGGCGGCTGGTGCAGTCCGGCGAGTTCTACCGGTACCTGATCCGGCCGGTCCACCCGCTGTTCGCCCTGCTGTCCGAGCGCTTCCTCTACCCCGACGGCTTCGGCGAACTGATCACCGGAGCGGCCATCACCTGGTACGCCGCAGACCAACTCGACCTCGATCCGGGGATCGGCGACCTGCTCCTCCTGCCGCTGCTGGTCCTGTGCGGCGCACTGATCCTCGCCGCGATCAAGACCGCGTTCGCCGCCCTGTCCTTCTGGACCACCAACAGCTTCCCGGCCCTGTACGCGGCCAACCAGCTCGGCGACTTCTCCGGCTACCCCCTCGACCTGTACCACCCGTCCCTGCGGTGGCTGCTCACCTGGCTGCTGCCCTACGCCTTCACCGCCTACGCCCCCGCGTCCTACCTGCTCTTCGGTCGGACGGACCTGCTGCTCTGGCTGCCGGTGGTGACCGCCGCACTGGTGGCGCTCGCCCTGCTGGTGTGGCACCGGGGCGTCGACCGCTACGAGATGACCGGGAGCTGAACATGGACACCCTGCTGCTCGGCAGCCTTCCCCAGGCCACGGTCGAACTCCTTCGCCGGGCCCCCTGGATCGACGAGACCGGCCGCCGGACCGGACAGTTCCAGCTCGTCGACCAAGCCGCGCTGGAGACCGTCCGCCTGCTGATCGTCGCCCCCGCCGGTGACAGCACCGGCCGCTGGTTCGTGCCCGTCATGGAACAGGACCCGGGCCGCGGCGCCGACCGCACACCCGAGTACGACCAGGTGATCGTCCGGGCCCTGCGCGCCGGACTGGACCTGCCCACCCTGCGAGGCAACCGCATCGAGTTCCGCGGCGACCCCGCCGAGTACCGCGGTCAACTGCCGTTCGACCCGGGCTGGTCCTCCAACGCGCTGTCCCTGCTCGACCTCGACGGCACCCCGCACGCTCACAAGACCTACCGGCGCATCGGCGTCGGCACCCGCGAGCCCGAACTCCTGCGGCTGATGGCCGCCGGCGGCCGCACCCAGCAGCCCGCCGGGGACTACACGTACGTGGAGACCGCCACCGGCCGACGCGAACCCCTCGGCGTGCTCTACCGCTACGCCGACGGCGAGGGACTGAACGTCCCCCTGAGCGCCGGGATCCGAGCCATGTGGCCGCTGCTCCACACCGGGGCCGACCCCGAGAGCGCCGTCACCCACTCCCAGCGACCGCTGGTCGCACCCCTGCACGAGACCGGACGCTTCCTGCGCGACTTCCATCACGAACTCGCCGAACAGCTGGGTCCGCACCCGCAGTTCCCGGTCGACAACTTCCTCACCGAGACCGCCGCGCGCACCGACGCCCTGCGCCCTCTGATCCTCGAAGACGCCCGCTTTCCCGCCGCCGTTCGCCGAACCGCCGTCGCCGGTCTGGACCGCGAGCTCGCACGGGTCCGCGCCCAGAGTCCGCAGCCGTGGCCCGCCGGCCCCTGCCACGGCGACCTGCACCTGTCCCACCTGCTGCGCCGGGAGCGCCCGGACGGCAGCTGGGAGCTGTGCGTCATCGACCTGTCCACCCCGGAGACCGACCCGGCGGACCCGGCCACCGCGCAGTCCCCCTGGCAGGACCTCGCCGCCCTCCAACGCGGCCTGGAAATCTTCACCGCCGACGAGCTCGCCGACCACGCGGCCCTCGCACTCGGCATGGAAGCCGACGACACCTGCCGCACCGCACTGCTGCTGGCCGCCGGCACGGACCCCGACACCCCCGGCTGGACCCCCCGGCACATCGCCGAACTGACGCGGCTCGCCGCCGCCGCCCGCCTGTGGGCGGCCCGCACCGGCGACCTTCTGATAACCCAGGGCCGGTCACTGGCGGACCACCCGGCCTGGAGGCTCCTGCGACTGCGCCGCCTCATCCACGAACTCGACTACGCGTACGCCCACGACCGCGCCTACCACGCGGCCATCAACCTGCGGCACGCCGTGGAGGCCGCCGGCCTGCCGGGCACCCGGGCGAAGGACTGACACCCATGCACATTATCGAGACCTACTTCGAGTGCGGCGGCTTCGACCACCGCCTCATCCAGGGCGGCACCTCTGTCTACCTCTGGAACCTCTCCAAAGCACTGGCCGACAAGGGCCACCGCGTCTCCATCGTCACCCCCGCCCACGGCCGCCTGGAGGACCTGCGGCGGCTGCACGACGTGCAGACGCTCGACTACCGGGACGAGTACGAGCTGCCCCTCGTCCTCGACCCGCAGACCTGGGGCGACACCTTTCCCGCCGAGGTACGGATCCCGCTGACCACCACCGCGCACCTGGTGCGCCTGGAAGGCGTCGACCTCTACTTCCTGTCCAACCAGCTGCTCGACGAACTGCCCGACCGCTTCTACCCGCCCTACCAGAGCAAGGGCCACGACCTGGTCTTCTTCAAACCACTGGCTTACCAGGTGGACAGCATCCGATTCGTCCGCCAGCGGTTCGCCGACGACAGGGCCGTCCTGCACACCCACGAGCCCTACTACAGCTACCTGATGCCCGCGGCGTTCCGCCACGACCCGACCAAGCTCGTTGTCGGCACCGTCCAGAGCAACATGCCGATCACCAAGGCCGTCTACGGTCCCAAGGTCACCCGGCTGCTCGACTTCCTCGAGGCCGGCGTCGAGCCACCCGCGGACAACACCGCCCCGCTCGACGAGCACGCGGCCGTCATGAGCAGCTACCAGCAGCTCACCCACCTGCACTACGAGTACGGGCCCGAGCACGTGCGGGTGTACGACCTGGTGGCCGACAACGCCGACCTGATCGACTTCCTCGCGCCCGGACACCGGGACTTCTGCACCGGCTTCGCCGACACCCCGTTCGAGCAGGTCTTCGCGCAGCTGCCGGTCCACGACACGGTGCGCCGAAACGCCCACAAGAGCTTCGTCGGTGGCTGCGCCGTCGGCGACACCTGGACCACCGGTGAACTGCCCGCGGTCGACCGGACCGCCGTACTCGGCGGGCTCGGCCTGGACCCAGCTCTGCCGACCTTCTTCCACAACGCGCGTTGGGCGGTGAACCACAAGGGACAGGTCGAACTCTTCCGCGCCGTCGACCGGGTGCTGAACGAGGGCCTGGCCGCCAACTTCGTACTGCGCTGCATCAGCGACGCGGGAATCGAGGATCCCTACGTCCACGACGTCGTCGAACGGCACAAGGGCCGGATCCACCTGGAATGGCAGCGGGTCGACGAGCGCCGGATCGTCGAGTACGCGGTGTCCTCGGACTTCTGCCTCTTCCCGTCCAAGTTCGAGATGGACACCTTCCTGATCGCCCAGGGCGAGGCGATGGCCGCGGGAGCCGTGCCGATCGCCACCGCCCAACTGGGCATGGCCCACTTCGGCCACATCGCCGACCCGCTGACCGGACCCGGCGCGGAGCGGGCCACCGGCTTCGCCGTCAACCGCTCCTTCACCGAGGACGACCCGCTGCTCGCCGACGCCCTCGCCCGCTGCATCCACCTGGCCGCCGCGCTGCTGCGGGAGCAGCCGGGGGAGTACCGGCGCCTGCGGGCCAACGCGATCGCCAACGCCCGGCAGTTCACCTGGGAGCGTGTCGCGGACCTGCACCTCGCCGCGTTCACCCCGATTTGGGAGGGACACCGTCCGCAGCTGGACGTGGAACTGGTGCTCCGGCATGGCTGGTTCGACCTGCTGCCGGACGAAGCCTACGAGAGCCACCGCACCGCGGTGACCGAGGCTGCCGCCCGACTCGGCGACGCCGCGGCCCACCGGCGCTGCATAGAACCGACCCCGGACACCACCCGGACCCTGTTCGAAACGGCCTGGGACCGCGCCGACTTCGCCCGCTGCGAGCAGACCGCCGGCAGCGACCCGCAGCTGCGCGCCCGCCTCGACGGACGCTGCACCGTCGAGAACGGCCGGATCGTCTACCGCCTCCCGCACGCGGAGCGCGTCGAGCTGGTCCGGTTCGGGCCGGCCGGCCCCGGCCGACGGCAGGTGACGGTGCAGCAGCTCCAACGCATCGAGGACGGTTTCACCGGCCGGATTCCGGACGACGGCCAGGACCTGCACCTCCTGCTCACCCTCACGAGCGGCCGCGCCACCTGGGACGTGATCCGTCATGGCTGAGACAGTGCGGGCCGTCCTGCTGGCCGGCGGCGAGGGACGCAGGATGGGTCGGCTCGGCCACGGCAGGCTGAAGCCACTGGTGCCCTTCGGCGGCTCCTGCCGCCTCGTCGACTTCTCGTTGTCCAACGCCGCAGCCTCCGGGCTCGGCGAGGTGCTGCTGCTCTCGCAGTTCGAGGAGAAGCAGCTGATGGACGATCTGCACCGGACATGGTGGCGCCGCGGATTCCGTGTGCACTTCGGCCCCTACGACAGGGCCTACCGCGACGGCGACACGCGCGAACTCCTGCGCCCCGCCGGGCCGCCGGAACGCGGCACCGCCGACGCGCTGATCCGCAAGGCCCCCTACGTCTTCGGCCCCGACACCTCCGAGGTCCTGGTTCTGCACGCGGACCACGTCTACCGCTTCGACTACCGCCCGCTGATCGAGCAGCACCGCCGCACCCGCGCGGCCCTGACCGTCGCCTACCAAAGGATCGAACGCCGCTTCGTTCACCTCTTCGGCATGGTCGAGTTCGACGCGACCGGGCAACTGACCACATTCGCGGAGAAGCCCGCCGAGCCGACCAGCGACCTGGTCTTCGCCGCGTTCTGCGTCTTCGACGCAGGCGTGCTGCACCGCTACCTGGAGAACCTGGACGGCACCGGCTGGCAGCACGACATCAGCCGCGACGTCATCCCCGCCATGCTCACCGGCGGCGAACGCATCCTCGGATACGAGGTCCCCGGCCACTGGGAGGACATCGGCACCCTGGAGCGCTACCACCTGGCACACCTCGCCATGGTGCAGCGCAACCCGGCTCTGCCCGTGGAGCGGCTGCCACGCACGGTGCGGCCGACCCTCGCACGCGGCCTGGTCACCGAAGCACCCGGCATCCAGGACAGCGTGGTTCCCGCCGACCTGGTCAACGACGGCCTCATCGAGCGGAGCGTCGCCTTCCCGGGTGTGCGGATCGGCGCCGAAGCGGTGGTGCGCCGCAGCGTCCTGCTGCCCGGCGCGAGCGTCCCCGCCGGCATCGAGATCGACTCGGCGATCGTCCTGGAGGACGGCTTCGTGCAGCAGCTGGACTACGCGAGCGGAGGGGTCAGTGTCTGAGCAGGTCTTCACCGTCGCCGACATCGGCGGCACCACCCTGCGGATCGCCCGCTACGGCACCGACACCGGAGCCGTCACCGACATCCACCGCACCCCCACCGAAGGCATGGACCGCTACCCCGGCGCACCGGTGGCCGACCTGCAGAACCGGGTGGTCGAGCAACTGGCCGCACTGGCCGCACGGGCGGTGCAGCGCCACGACAGCACCGCGCTCGCCCTGGCCTTCGCCGGCCCGGTCACGGCCGACGGCCGGGTCATGGCCGCGCCCACCATCTGGGGCCGTCGCGGCGAACCGCTGCCACTGCGCCTGCTCCTGGAAGAGCGACTCGGCCTGCCGGTCGTCGTGGTCAACGACCTGACAGCCGCCGTCTGGCGCTACGCCGCCACCGAGGGCACGCAGCCGTTCTGCCTGATCACGGTGAGCTCCGGAATCGGAAGCAAGGTCTACCGAGCCGGAGAGGTCCTGCTCGACGCCGACGGCCACGGCGGCGAACTCGGCCACTGGACCTGCGACCCCTCCCCGCAGGCACCACGCTGTGACTGCGGCGGCCGAGGCCACCTCGGCGCCGTCGCCTCCGGCCGCGGCATGCAGGCCGCCGCCCGCCGCGCGGCCCTCGCCGCCCCGGCCGACTACGCGCGCTCCCTCCTCGCACATTCCGCACCCGACCCCGAGCAACTCGACAACCGGGCCCTGGTCGCCGCCGTCCGCGCCGGAGACGGATTCGCCACCGAGGTGCTGCGCGGTGGCCTCGCCCACCTCGCCTCCGCGATCAACGCGGTCTTCACCTCGATCGGTGTGCGCCGCTACGTCATCATGGGCGGCTTCGCGCTGGCCGTCGGCCCCCGGTTCGCCGAACTGCTCACCGAGGAACTGCAACGCCTCGGCTGTTTCGGTCTGAGCGCCGAGGACACACGCCGGATGGTCGTCCTCGGCGAGCCCGACGACGACCACGGACTGATCGGCGCAGGCCGGCTCCTGACCGCCCGCAGCATGGCCAGGCAGATCGTGAGCCTGCGATGACCCGCACCCTGATCGTCGGCAGCGGCTTCGTCGGACGCGCCGTGGCCACCCGCCTGGCCGCCGCAGGAGACAGTCCAGTCCTCGCCTCCCGCCACCCGCTCACCGCCCCACCCGCCCCCTGGGTCGCCCTGGACGCGGCCGACGCCACGTCCTGCGCACGAGTCGTCGACCAGGTCCTCCCCGACCGCATCGTGCTCGTGCACGGCCCCTCCGACGTGACCTGGTGCGAGGCGAACCCGCAACGAGCCGCCGAACTGCACACCGCGGCCGCCGCCAACCTCACCGCCGCCGCACCCGGCTGCCGAACCGTGCTGATCTCCACCGACAACGTCTTCCACGGCGACTCGCCCGCCAACGACGAGAAGACGCCCACGAACCCCGCCAACGCCTACGGCCGCGCCAAACTGGCGGCCGAGCGCATCCTCGCAGCAGTGCCCGGCAACACGGTGCTGCGGGTCAGCCTGGTCTACGGCTGGGAGCCGGCCGGGAGCGGGAAGTGGCTCAACTTCTTCTCCGCCTGCGCCCACAACCTGCGCCGCGGCAGACCGGTGGAGGCCCCGCACGACCAGTGGACCACACCCGTGCTGGTCCAGGACGTCGCCGCCGTGACCGCCGCAGTGCTGGTCGGTGGAGCACCCCCGCTGCTCCACCTCGGCGGCCCGGACAGGATCTCCCGGGCCGCCTGGGCCCAGGCCATCGCCGACAGTCTCGGCGCCCCCCGCTCGCTCGTCCTCCAGGTACCCAAAGCCGTCGGCAGGTACGCCAGCCGCCCCACCAACACCTGCCTGACCAGCAACCGGCTGGACAGCTTCCTGGCCCCCCACCGCCTGCAGGTATGCGGCGTCGCCGACGGCATTCGCACCCTGCTGGAGGCACCGTGATCCGCACCCTCCGCTCCCGCCAGGTCTACCGCAACCCGTGGATGACGGTCCGCGAGGACACCGTCGAACGGGCCGACGGCAGCACCGGCCTGTACGGCGTCGTCGACAAACCCGACTACGCCCTGGTGATTCCCCGCCAGGACGACCGGGTGCACCTCGTCGAGCAGTACCGCTACCCGGTGGCCGGACGGTACTGGGAATTCCCCCAGGGCTCCTGGCCCCAGGGCCATCACGGAACGGACCCGCTCGACCTCGCCCGCACCGAACTGCGTGAGGAGACCGGCCTGCGGGCCGACCGGATGACCTATCTGGGCCGACTGCACGTCGCCTACGGCTACTCGAGCCAAGGCTGCCACGTCTTCCTCGCCGAGCAGCTGACAGCGGGCCGGCCCGAGCGCGAGGCCTCCGAGGCGGACATGGTCCAGCGCTGGGCCGACCCGCACGAATGGCGCGAACTCGTCCGCTCCGAACGGATCACCGACACCGCGACCCTGGCCGCACACGCCCTGCTCACGCTGCACACCCCCGGCGCGGTCTGAGACGCGACGACAGAGAGGACCCGACGGTGCACATCGTCAAATTCGCTTTCGAGAGCCTGGGCTTCGACGTCCGCCTCATGCGTGGCGGCCTCGCCTCACTGGTGTGGAACCTGGCCCGCGAGTTCGCCGACCAGGGCCACCGCGTCTCCGTGATCACCCCGGCACACGGCTGCCTCGACCACCTCAGGGCCCACTACGACCTCGAGGAACTCGACCACGCGGACCGGCACACCGTGCCACTGGTACTGGACCCCGACGTGTGGCCCGGACAACCCGCCGAACTCGAACTGCATCTCACCACCCGTGCCCACCGCCTGCGCCACGAAGGCGTCGACATCTATCTCCTGTCCGACGAGTACCTCGACCTGCTGCCCGAGCGCATCTACCCGGCCCGCGCGAGCGAGGGCAGCGACCTGGCCTTCTTCAAACCACTCGTCTTCCAGGTCTCCGGGCTGCGGTTCCTGCGCGCCCACCTCGACCTGGACGCGGAGCCGGCCGTCGTCCAGGCCTACGAGCCCTACTACCACTACCTGCTGCCGCCGGTACTCCGCGACGACCCGAGGTTCCTGGTGGTCAGCACACTCGCCAGCAACATGCCGATCAACCAGCAGATCCACCGCCCCCAGCTGGAACGCCTGCTGAACCTGTTCGACACCACCGCCGACCTGGACGCGCTCGCCGACCGGCCGCCCCTCGGCACCCTCGCCCAGGCGATGGCCGCCCACCTGCCCGCCACCCACCTGACCGAACCCGCGACCACCAACGGCATCGGCTACTTCGCCCTGATCGCAGCCAACTGCGACCTGCTGGACTTCCTCACCCCCGGCCAGCTGGACTTCTACTCCACCTTCCAGGACACCCCCTTCGAACAGGCCTTTCAGCACCTCACCGTCCAACGGATCGTCCGCCAGAGCGCAGAACGCCAGTTCGTCGGCGGCTGCGCGGTGCCCGACAGCTGGCTCGCCCGCGAACCCGCCGACAGCGACCGGGAACAGATCCTCACCGCCCTCGGACTGGACCCGCAACTGCCGACCTTCTACCACGTCGCCCGCTTCTCCCCGCACCACAAGGGACAGGTCGAACTGTTCCGGGCGATCGACACCTCGCTCACCGCCGACCCCGACATCAACGTCATCATCCGCTGCGCCGTCGCCGCCGGCGGGGACAACGTCCTCAGCGCGGTCGGCGACCCCTACTTCCAGGAGGTCGCCGACCGGCACCCCGGGCGCATCCGGCTCGACTGGGCCATGGCCGGCGAGGACGTGCTCCACCAGGAGGCAGTGGCCGCCGACTTCTGCCTCTTCCCGTCGAAATTCGAACTGGACTCCTTCCTGATCGCCCAGGGCCAGCTGATGGCCTGCGGCGCCGTACCGATCGGCACCGCACAGGCGGTCACCACCCACTACCGCCACCACCTGCCGCGCGAACACCCGGACGCCACCGGCTTCGCCGTTCCCCGCTCCTTCGCCGAGGACGACCCGCTGCTCACCTCCGCCCTCACCGAGCGCATCCTGGAAGCCGCCCGGATCCACCGCGAGGACCCGGCCGAGTACCGCCGCCTGTCCGACAACGCCCGCGCCCTCGCCCGCCGCTTCACCTGGCGCAAGGCCGCCACCACCCGCCTGGCGACCTTCGCCGCCGCTGCCGCGGGAGTCCTGCCCGGCCTGACCCCGGAGCGGGCCACCCAGTACGGCTGGTTCACCACCCTGGCCGACACCGACTGGGTCACCCACCGCCGCGAGATCGCCGAAGCCGCGAAGCTGCGGGGCGACCTCACGGCCTACCGCAAGTGCATACCGGACATGGACCGCAACGCCGTGGCGGACCTGTTCGCCGCCGCCTTCGCCAGAGCCGACTTCACCCGCTGCGCCGACCTCGCCACCCTCCTGGACGACCCCGACCTCGTCACCGCGCTCGACGGACGCTGCCGGGCCGAGTGGACCGGCGAAGGCCTGCGGATCGACTACCGGCTGCCGCACGCCGAGAGCGTCCTGCTCGTGCTGCCGTCCGGCGAGCACCGCCTCACCGGGACCGACGGACACTTCACGACCACGCTCGCGCACACACCGGCCGTACCGCTGGCCTTCCTCCTGCAACTGCGCGGCGGC
Source organism: Kitasatospora purpeofusca (assembly GCF_000718025.1). Lineage (GTDB taxonomy): Bacteria > Actinomycetota > Actinomycetes > Streptomycetales > Streptomycetaceae > Kitasatospora > Kitasatospora purpeofusca. The sequence continues at coordinate 13,555 of NZ_JODS01000044.1, read as the reverse complement.
CGCACCGCCTGGGACGAGCGCCCCCTCGACGCCTGCCGGCCGGCCACCCCCGTCGGCGCCGGACTCGAGAGGGACTGACCGATGACCGCACCCGCCCGCCACCGCCCACCACCGTTCGCCGTCGTCGCCACCGACCTGGACGGGACGCTGCTGCGCAGCGACCTCAGCGTCTCCGCCCGCACCCGTGCCGCGCTCGCCCGCGCAGAGGCCGCCGGAGCGCGGCACCTGGTGGTCACCGGCCGCGCCGCGGCAGGCTGCCGCACCCTCCTGGAACGGCTCGACTACCGCGGCCTGGCGATCTGCGGCCAAGGGGCCCAGCTCTACGACGTCGGCGCCGACCGGCTCCTGTCGTCGACCGTACTGCACGCACCCACCGTGCGTCCCCTGGTCGCACGCATCGCCGAGCGGGCGGGACCTTTGAGGCTCGCGGTGGTGACCACAGGGCTGGCCGGAGAGTTCAAGGTCCTGCCCGGCTTCGAGAGCCGGCTGCGGCACGGCTGGCTGCTCGCCGAACAACCGGACGACCTCTGGGCACAACCCGTCGACAAGGTGCTCATCCGGCACGACAACCTGAACGACGACGAACTCGCCGCACTGGCCCAGCAGGTCTGCGCCGATCACGTCACCGTCACCCACTCCGGCGAGGGACTGGTGGAACTGCTCCCGGCCGGTGTCAGCAAGGCGAGCGGGCTTGCCGCCGCGGCCGCCATGCTCGGCTTCAAACCCGACGAGACCCTCGCGTTCGGCGACATGCCCAACGACATCCCCATGATCGAGTGGGCCGGCCACGGCGTCGCCATGGCCAACGCCCACCCCGAACTGCGGCGCCGTGCCGACGAAACCGCACCCAGCAACGAGGACGACGGCGTCGCCGCAGTCCTCGAGCGGCTTTTCCCGGCCGCCGCCGCCGACCCTCCCACCGATCGGCCCACCTCGCACCGGCCAACCAGTACCCGACCCACCACCGACCGACCGGAGAGCCGAATCGATGCCGCCCGCCCGTGACCTGGCCGACCTGGCCGAACTCCACCACGTCGCCACCCACTGGACCACCGACCTCGGACAGCGGGTCGAGACCTCTCCCGAAACCCTGCGCGCCCTACTCGCCGCGCTCGGCGTCGACGCAGCCACCGACAGAGCCGTTCGCGAGGCCCTGACCGAGCGCCGCAGCACCCTCGCCGAGCGGCTGCTGCCCCCCAGCGTCGTCCTGCGTTCCGGACGCCCGCGCAACGACCTGCGAACGGCGCCGAACACCCGACTGCGGGTCGAGACCGAGGAGGGTCTGACCCTGTCCGTCCGCGACCTCGGAAAAGACCTGGCCGAAATCCCGGTCGGCCGCCACACCCTCCACGCCGAGCGGGCGGGCCGCACCGAAGTCGTGCCCCTGCTCGTCGCCCCCACCCGCCTGGCCGGCCCCGCCCGCCGGGGCTGGGGCTTCCTGGCCCAGCTGTACTCGGTCCTCTCCAACCGCTCCTGGGGCATGGGCGACCTCGGCGACCTGGCCGACCTCGGCCGCTGGGCCGGCGGGCTCGGCGCCGACTTCATCCAGCTCAACCCGCTCCACGCCTACGTACCCGGGGCACTGCCCGACCCGTCCCCCTACCGGCCCAGCAGTCGGCGCTACCCCGACCCGATGAACCTGCGGATCGAGACCCTGCCCGAGTACGCCGCCCTGGCGCCAGGGGACCGCGCCGTCGTGGGCGAGCTGGCCGCGCGTGCCGAGGGGCTGCGCGAAGGCGTCCTCACCGGCGGCCTGATCGACCGCGTCGCGGTCCGCGACCTTAAGTTCCGGGCCCTGGAACTCCTGCACCGGGTGCCGCTCGACCCCGTGCGGCGGGCCGCCTTCCGGCGCTACACCGACGCCGAGGGGCCCGGGCTGAGCGACTACGCGACCTGGTGCGCCCTCGCGGAGGTGCACGGCACCCGTTGGCGCTCCTGGCCCACGGGGCTGCGCAGCCCCGACGGGCCCGGCATCGCCGAAGCACGCCGCGAGCTGGCCGACCGCATCGAGTTCCACCGCAGGATCGCCTGGCTGGTCGACGAGCAACTCGGCGAGGCACAGCAGGCCGCGACGGACACCGGCATGGCGATCGGCCTCATGCACGACCTGGCGGTCGGCGTCGACCCCGAGGGCGCGGACGCCTGGACCCTCCAGCACTTCCTCGCCGAGGGCATGACCGTCGGCTGCCCGGCCGACGACTTCAACCCGCACGGCCAGGACTGGGGCCTGCCGCCCTGGCGGCCCGACACCCTCGCCGACGCCGGGTACGCGCCGTTCGCCGACGTGCTGCGCGGCACGCTGCGCAGATCCGGAGCGCTTCGACTGGACCACATCATGGGGCTGTTCCGGCTCTGGTGGGTGCCCGCCGGGGCACGGGCCAGCGAGGGCGCCTACGTCAGGTACGACCACGAGGCGATGCTCGGGGTCCTTGCGCTGGAGGCGCACCGGGCCGGCACGATGGTGATCGGTGAGGACCTGGGCACCGTCGAGCACGGTGTTCGGGAGGAGCTGACGGACCGGGGGATCCTCGGTACGTCCGTGCTGCGCTTCGAGTTCCGGGGCGGGTCGGAGCAGCGCTCCGGGCCGCTCCCGCCCGAGCAGTGGCGTGCCGACTGCCTGGCCACCCTGACGACCCACGACCTTCCCAGCACCGCAGCCTGGCTGGACGGCGAACACGTGGCTCTTCACGCGGACCTCGGCCTGCTCGCCGAGCCGGTGGAGACGGCCGCGGCCGCTGCGGCGGCGGAGCGTTCCGGCTGGCTCGCCGAACTCGACCGGGTCGGGGCGCTGGACCCGCAGGACGGGCCCGCACCCGGGCGGGAGGTGCTGGGCCTGCACCGCTTCCTCGCCCTCACCCCGGCGAAGCTGCTCGGTGTCTGGCTGCCGGACACCGTGGGGGACCGCCGTCCGCAGAACCTTCCCGGCACGGTCGACGAATACCCCAACTGGCGTCTGCCGATCGCCGATGCGACCGGTTCCCCCTTGACGCTGGAGCAGTTGGCCGCCCGGCCGGGACCCCGTGCAGTCTCCGCCCTCTACCAGGACCTGCAGGCCCCGTAACGCGCGGCGCGCCCCGGAACCCTCCCCGACAAAGGCCGACCCACCAACCACTGCAAACATTTGCAGAAAACAGCGGCAAAATCTTGCCATCCGTTTGGTGTGCCTGCTTGACTCCATCTCCACCACGTTGAACTGACTGTCCGTCGGACAACTGCGAGGGGCGGGCGGGAGCCGCGCCGTCGCCCGGCACCCCGGCCGGTGCCCGCCAATGCCGGGGCGCCCGCAGTCCGACAGCCGCAGTCGCCAGGCGTCAAGCCCGAGAGGAACACCCATTGAGTACTGAGACGGACGTCCTCGTCCTCGGAGGCGCCGGGGTCGACACGATCGTTTACGTCCCCGAGCTTCCGCTCCCGTTCGCCGACAGTTACATGGTCCCCAGGATCGAGATGAGGGCCGGCCAGACCGGTGACTTCGTCGCCCTCGGACTGAGCGCGCTGGGCCTGCGTACCCACCACCTCGACATGATCGGTGCCGACCATCCGGGCGACCTGATCCGGGCCCTGCACCGCAACCGCGGGATTCCGCTCACCGATGTCCCTCTGCCGGGGGGAACCAAGCGCGCCGTCAACCTCGTCGGCCCCGACGGCCGGAGGCTGTCGCTCTACGACGACAGCCGCTCCCACGAGGCCGACCGGCTGCCCGAGGACACTGTCCGGGCGCTGGCCGCCGATAGCCGGCACGCCCACGTGTCGATCACCTATCCGTGCGCCTTCGCGTTGCCGCTGCTGCGCGAAGCCGGCCTGACGGTCTCCACCGACCTGCACAACTGGGACGGCGTCAACGCCTACCACGAACCGTTCGCCTACGGGGCGGACCTCGTCTTCGTCTCCACAACGGCCCTGGCCGATCCCGAGCGCACCATGCGCCTGATCGTCGAGCGAGGCCGAGCCCGGACGGTCGTCGCCATGGCGGGCGCTGAGGGCGCCTACATGCTGACCGAGGGAAGGATCACGCACATCCCGGCCGTCCCCCCGCCCACTGCGGTGGTCGACTCCAACGGCGCGGGCGACGCCTTCGTCTCGGGATTCCTGCTCGGGTGGCTGGCCGACGAGCCGGCGGCGCGTTGCGCGCGCTACGGGGCGATCGCCGGAGCGTACGCGTGCACGGTTCCGGCAACGAGCACCGACTCCATCGGCCGCGGCGAACTCCTCGCCCGCGCTGCGGAACTCGACGCGGTGCAGAAGGGGAACGCATGACGGACGACGCGATCGGATACGACACGCTCGTCCTCGGTGGGGGAGTGGCGGGCTGCGTCCTGGCGGCTCGCCTGAGCGAGGACCCGGACCGCACCGTGTGCCTGGTGGAGGCCGGGCCGGACCTCGGCCCCGACCGGAACACCTGGCCCGACGGGGTGCTCAACGCCCGGGCGTTGCCGCGGGAGGAGGTGTGGGAGCGCCACGCCCCCGCCCACCGCATCCGCGCACGCCTCCTCGGCGGCTCGTCCTGCATCAACGGCTGCTGGAACACCTGGGGCTCCGAGGCCGACCATGCCGCATGGGCCCGCCGAGGAGGCCCGCGCTGGACGGCGACAGCGATGGAGCCTTACCGCCTCGCGGCCCTCTCCCAGATGGGCATGTCCCAGGCTCCGGAGAGAGAGTTCTCCCCCTGGAGCACGTCGGCCCTCGCAGCGGCCGCGGAACTCGGCTACAGCCAGGTGGACATGGGCACCCCCGGCGGCCCTGGCTACGGGACCCCCCTCCTCAACGCTGTCGACGGGGTCCGCCACAACGCGGCGTTCGCTTACCTCGACGAGGCGCGGCCCCGACCCAACCTCACTATTATCGGCAACGCCACCGTGGAACGGCTGGACATCCGCGGCGGCCGCGTCCGTGGCGCCCTGGTCGAGACCGACGGCCGCCAACGGACACTCCTCGCGGACAGCTACCTGCTGGCCTGCGGCACCTTCGGCTCGCCCGCCCTCCTCATGCGCAGCGGAATCGGCCCCGCGAACCACCTCCTCGACCTCGGCATCCGATCCGAAGCCGACCTTCCCGGAGTCGGATCGAACCTGGTCGACCAGCCCGGCGTCTTCGTGCCGCTCCAGCCCACGGACGAGCTGAACGCGGCACTCGCCGCCAAGGAAGCCGACGGCGACCTGTACGTCAGCCGCATGCTGGTCAGAGCAGCCAGCGAACTCTGTCCGGTCGGCTCCTGGGACCTCCACATCCTGCCCGTCGCCGGACCGCCGCTGTTCGGCAAACTCCCGCCGGGCCAGTACGAGGCCGGCATCTCCGCCTTCGTGATGAACCCGGCCTCACGCGGGACCGTGAGACTCACTTCGGCGGACAGCGCCACGCCCCCGCAGATCGACCCCGGCTTCCTCACCGACGAGGACGGCCACGACCTCGCCGTCCTGCGCTCGGGCCTGGAGATCGTCCAGCGGATGGCCGCGACCACGGCGCTCAAGTCGCTGGCCGCACCCGTACAAGGCCAGCCTGCCCACCACCTGTCCGACCAGGACCTGCGAGCCCGCCTCGGAACCTACTGGCACCCTGTGGGCACCTGCGCCATGGGCACGGCTGACGATCCCCTGGCCGTGGTAGACGGTGAGGGCCGGGTTCGGGGCACGACGAACCTGCGCGTCGTCGACGCCTCCGTCCTGCCGACCGTCCCGGCGGCCAACACCCAACTGCCGGTCCTCGCTGCCGCGGAGATGCTGGCCGACCTGATCCGGGGCGAGCGGTGACCGGAACAGGCGTCGGCAGAGTGCTGTACGGCTGCATGGGACTGGGCGGCACGTGGGACGACAACCCCTACACGGCCGCGGACGTCCGCCACGCCGAGGCCGCGATCGGCGCCGCACTCGACGCCGGGATCACCGCGTTCGACCACGCCGACATCTACCGACACGGCAAGTCCGAAGCGGTCTTCGGCGAAGTCCTGGCAGCCTCACCCGGCCTGCGCCAGCGCATCACCCTGCAGACCAAGTGCGGCATCCGCCTGCCGGGCAACGGGCGGCCCGGCCACTACGATCTGCGAGGACCCAGCATCCTTCGGCGCGTCGAGGAGAGCCTGACCCGGCTGCGCACCGACTCGCTGGACGTTCTGCTGCTGCACCGTCCCGATCCGCTGGCCGGACCGAAGGAGATCGCCGAAGCCCTCGACTCCCTCCACCGGCAGGGCATGGTGCGCCGCTTCGGCGTCTCGAACATGAGCGCCGCACAGATCGCCCATGTCCAAGCGCACCTTGACCTCCCGCTGGTCGTCAACCAGCTCGAAATGAGTCTGCACCGCCGCGACTGGGTTGAGGCCGGAGTCCTGCTCAACACCACGGCGGCCACCTCCAACGGCTTCCCGCACGGGACGCTCGAGTACTGCTCCGCCAACGGGATCGCCCTGCAGGCCTGGGGCGCCCTGGCCCAGGGCCGGTTCACCGGGAGCGAACCGAACCCGGCCGGGGAACTCGTCCGCCGGCTCGCCGCCCGCAAGTCCACGACACCCGAGACGGTCCTCCTGTGGTGGCTCCAACGTCACCCGGCCGGCATCGCACCGGTCATCGGCACCGCCAGGCCCGACCGCATCACGGCCTGCCGCGACGCGGTGCGACGCGAACCCGAGCTCACCCACGAAGAGTGGTACGAGCTGTGGATAGCCGCCCGCGGCACCCCACTGCCCTGAATCCCCCGTACCCGGTACGGCCCGCAGCCCCACCGGCGGGCCGTACCGAACCGGCCCGCCCCCGAGCACCGCAGCGCCGTAGGAGAGACAGCCGTGACCGCAAGACCGGCACCGATGACCGCATCCTCGCCCGGATCGCTGCAGTCGGCCCGCTTCTGCATCGCATTCCGCTGCAACTCGCCCTGCGGCTACTGCAACGTCTGGCAGGACGACAAGTTCATCCGGATCGTGCGTGACCATGACCAGGGAAGCGCTCTGCTCGCGTGTCACGACGCATCCCACGGCGACCCGGTGCCCCTCGATCCGGCCGGTGATCTTGCTGCGCTCGCCGAACCGGTCGACGGCTTCGGCCGCACAACGCGGTAGGCAACCCCCTACGACCCCACGGCGCGCTACGTCCGCCACGGTCACATCATCAGCTGGAAGGGCTTCGCCGCCCATGTCACCGAGACGTGTGCTGCCGACAGCGTCAACGTGATCACGGACGTGGCCACCACCTCGGCCGCCACGAACGACGGCCAGGCCCGGCCCGGCATCCACACCCGCCTGGCACGCCGCGAACTGCTTCCCGACGAGCACCTGGTCGACGGCGGCTACACCTCCCTCGTCCACCTCGAACGAGCTGCCCGCGAACACCAGGTCACCGTCGGCGGGCCCCTGCCGGGCAACCCCACCCGCCAACACCGCAAGAACGAAGGGTGCGACCGCGACGACTTCCACATCGACTTCGACCGCCGACAGGTCACCTGCCCGAACGGCCAGGTCAGCGCCAGCTGGCACGGCCCCTACCCGACCTCCTCATCCACCGCGGACCCCTGATCGTGGCACGGTTCACCAAGAGCCAGTGCCAGCCGTGTCCCGACCGCCACCGCTGCACAAGCTCCAGCGACGCCCGGAATGTGGGTTTTCCCCCGCGAGAACTCCGCGACCTGCAAATCCGCGTCCGTGCTGAGCAGCAAACACCGGACTGGAAGGCCCGCTACGCGGTCCGCTCCGGCATCGAGGGCACCATGAACGAGTTCGCCCAAGGACACGGCATGCGCCGCTGCCGCTACCGAGGCCAGCCGAAAGCCCATGCAACACGTACTCACAGCCATCGCCGTGAACATCGAACGACTCAGCGGCCGGCCCGTCACCGAGGGAGCCCCCTCGCCGAGACCGCCGACCGCCTTCCAGACCTTCCTGGACGAGAACGACATCCCCCGCACGAAGTCCTGGCGCACCCTCGGCACTTGAGCCCCGTCGTCCAAGATCCCCGACAGAGTCAAGCTCAAGGAGTGGTCGGTGCGCTGGGTGCTCCTGCACCTGATCGAGGAGATCGCGCGGCACGGGGGCCGTGCCGACATCATCCGCGAGAGTATCGACGGCGCCACCTACCCGCTCCATGCCGCAGCCGAGCGATGGCCCGACCCCTGGTTCCAGCCGTGGGAGCCTGCACACCCCGGCGTGCTCCGACCCACACGGCGTTTCGCCTCCGGCGAGACTCCTGAGGTCTCGCCCGGTACTTCCCGGAGGCCGCGCGGCCGGTTCCCTGGCTCATCGCGGCGGCGTGAGCACACCGCCGGCCCGCGTCCGGCGGCTCGGGAAGTGGCTGCGGGTCTCCTGCCGGGCACCAATGGTGCCCGGCAGGAGACCCGCTTCTTTCAGTACGGTCCCGCTCGGCGACGGGGCCAGGGCGGCTTGCCGTCCGGGTGACGGCGCACGGCAGCCTGTGGGGTCAGCTGCGCCAGGCGTCGGTCAGGGGGATCCTGCCAGTGGCGGGGACGGTGGCGGTGCGGTTGGCGCCGGATTCCCAGGTGACGTTCCCGGCGGCGTCCTTGCGGATGTACTTGTACTCGAATGCGGTGCCGGCGGGCAGGTCGAGGGCGAGCTTCCACACGGGGTAGGCGGCGGGGTCGAGCTTTACCGCGCCCGAGGAGGCCCAGTTGCCGAGGGCGGTGGTGTTGCCGACGACGTAGATGTTCTGACCGGGCACGGTGGTCGCGTTGACGGCGAAGGAAGCGCCGGCAGTGCTCTGGGGTGCGTCGCAGGGGTTGCCGGTGCCGACGCTGCCGCCCTTGACGGTGATGTTGCCGGTGCCGAGTGTGTAGTCGGCGGAGTTGTTGTTGTCCCAGGTGCCGGCACCGTTGTTGAAGGAGGCCTTCAGGCCGGTCGCGGTGTTGAGGGCGACGGTCTTCTTCACCCAGCCGGCGCAGGCCGGCTCCATGGCAGCGCCGGGAGCCACGGTCCAGGAGCCGCCGTCGGGGCGGAAGTGGATGTTGTAGGCGGGCCAGTTCTTGTCGGTGCTGTAGTAGACGGTGGAGGTGTTGGTGCCGTCGGGCTTGGTGCCGCCGCCTGCACCGACGTAGAGGGCGATGGAGTCGTTGGAGCCCACTGTTGCGGTGAACGTCCCGTCACTGCCGACGGTGTAGGTGGTGCCGGTGCATCCGCTGCCGGCGGTCGGGCTTCCGTGCTGGACGTCGCAGTAGGTGCCGGCGGGCAGCGAGGTCTGGAAGGTCCGGGTGATCGCGGCGCCGCGGTTGATCGTCACGTAGGCCCGGTCGCCCCGGCCGAAGCCGATGGTGTTGTCGCCGTTGTCCCACCAGTTGGTGATGGCCGTGTCGCCGGCGGCGTTGCGGAAGCCGACCATGTTGGCGATCTGGGGCCAGGCGTGCTGGCACTCCCAGCCTTCGGTGTAGCAGGAGTTGACCGTGCCGCCGTTGGGCGCGCCGGCGTCGCGGTTGGAGAACTGGTAGCCGGAGTGCACGGACGGGGTGCCGTAGGGGTGGGCGAGCATGAGGACGTGCGCGAGGGTGTAGGCGGCGCCGTCCTTGTAGTTGAGCGAGGACCCGTTGCGCTCGGTGTCGTGGTTGGTGACCATCGTGCCGGCCTTGCCGGACGACATGTAGCCCCACGCCTCGCCGAAGTTCTTCAGGTAGGAGAGCTTCTCGTTGGTGAAGATCCGCTTGAGGTCGGTGGTGTAGCGGAACTCCTGGACGTCACCGACGCCGAGGTACTCGCTGGGGGAGACGGCCTCGCCCCCGCCGAAAATGGCTTCCTGGACCCAGTAGGCGTCCGGCCGGGTGAGCCTGGAGCGGATCGCCGTGAGGTCGGAGGCGGGAATGTGCTTGACCGCGTCGACGCGGAAGCCGTCGGCGCCGAGGGACAGCAGGTCGTTCAGATAGCCGGCGATCTTGTCGCGGACGGAGTCGCTGCCCGTGTTCAGGTCCGACAGCGACGGCTGCCCCGGGTCGCCGAGCTCGCACTCCTGGACGTTGTAGCGGTCCGCGTAGTTGCTGCCGATGGGGCGGCGGCAGCTGTGGAAGTCGCCGTCCTGGAAGGTGCCGGGGTAGTTGTACTTGGTGTACTGGGTGCCGCCGGTCCCGGTCCCCGAGCCCGAGGTCATGTGGTTGATGACCGTGTCGACGACGACGTCGACGCCGGCCGCGTGACAGGTGTTCACCATGTCTCGGAACGCGGTGCGGTCGCCAAGCGGTCCCGCGATCCGGTAGCTGACGGGCTGGTAGCCGGTCCACCAGGCTCCGCCCTGGATGCGCTCCTGTGGAGGGGAGACCTGCACGTAGCCGTAGCCCTTCGGGCCGAGGGTCCGGGTGCACTCCTGCGCGATCGAGTCGAACTTCCACTCGAAGAGGACCGCGGTGACCTTCTTGCCCTCGCGGCCGACCGGTGCCGCGGACGCGGACTGGGCCGGCGCCGACAGGGTTGCTGCCATGCTCAGGGCCAGGCCGAGTCCGGCCAGTGAGGCGACGGCCCGGCGCGATGTGCGCTTGGGGGGAGTGTCCAACGTGGCTGTGCTCATCTGCTCTCCTCCAGGTGGGGGTCCCCGGGAGATGGGGCGAGGGGGACCGGAAGGGGTAGCGCGTCCGGCATCGGCGTCGCCGGAAGGAAGCCTCTGTGAAATATTTCTGAAACTTTCAGTGCGCGCCGCAACCATAGGACCACCACAGATGCCCGTCAATGCCTCCGCATCACAACAAGTGCACAGTGTCGGCGAGTTGATCGGTCCACGCTAAGTTCGGGTCAATGCAACAGGCCCGTAGCTGCCGCCGGCGGGTACGGGCCTGTTGGTCTGGGGGCGGGCAATGGGGGAGGGGCAGTCGACGAGCTCCCCGCGACGGTGCATGAGGGCGGCGCTCGCGCCCGCTGCCGGCGATGCGGAGGCAACGCCGCTTGCGCGGCGGCCGCCCACGAGGCGAACGTCTGCGTGCCTGCGCACGCCGCGACCTGGTGGGTATGGTCACCAGCGACGTCGGGTGCCGGGGCGGCGCGAGGAATTGCGGCCAGTGCGAGCCGCTGGCGCAGAGCGGCTCGTCGCCGCCGGTGCTCCGTGCGACCAGCTCGTCGAACTCGCGGCCGACTTCACCCAGGGGGCTCATGGCTCGGTACGGTGATCATGCTGGCACCCGGGCGCCCGGTCGGCATCGCCGCGGTCGTTTTCAGGTCCTGTTGTCGTGGAGCGGCGGCTCCTCGGGCCGCACCACACGGCTGCTGATCCCCATGGGGTGGATGCGCATCCAGGTCTCCCGGTCGCCCCCGGGCCAGGGGTCGGGGTCGGCGTGCAGGCCGAGCCACCGTTCGGCCTCCTCGTCGTGGACGATCCGGACGATGCCGTTGACCAGAACGCTCCAGCCGGTGGCGAAGACCTCGTCGAGTTGGTCGACCTCGAAGGCGACATCGCCGCCCTCCGCCTTCGCGAGAGTGTTGTCCGCGGTGATGCGGAAGACGATGGTGGCGTCCAGCACACGGTAGTTGACGGGGAGGGCCACCAGCTCGCGGGGGCCGACAGAACGACCCGGCCCACGCCGCCGGGGCACAGCATGCCCCAGCACGTGGCCGGGCTCAGTTTCTCCGACCGGACCCGGGCATCGGCGGGCGGACCCCACCGGATGCCTTCAAGGCGTTCAGTGGTTCCAACGGCGACGTCTCCATCGCCAGCTACGCCGGACTGCTCGGCGCCGGACTCACCCACCCCTTCTGGATCGCGCTCCAGCTGACGGCCATCGGCTCGCTCGGGGCGGCCGCCGTCGCCGCGGACGTCGAGTCCGGAACCATCGAGCTGCTGATGACCCGCCCGGTCTCCCGCCGGCGCCTGATGGCGGAGCGGACGGTCGCCCTCGCCGCCGTGTCCGTCCTGCTGAACGCCGCGGCCACCGCGACGGTCGCGCTCGGCGTCGCGCTCTCTCCGGACCTGTGGGCCGCCGTCCCGGTCGGCGGGGTGCTCGCGGCGGGGCTGCTGGGGTGCGGCGTCACCCTCTGCCTGACCGGACCCGTGCTGGCGGTCTCGGCCGCGAGCCGCAGCCGGGCGTACGTGGTGGGGGCCACCGTCGTCCTCGGCGCGGTCGGCACACCGCCACGGGCTTTATACGACTCATACGTGTTTCTGACAGATCCTTGGCGGGCCAACCGGAGAACACCGGCCGCCCGATCCGCCGTGGCCGCCGTGCTCAGGGTTGCTCGCCTGTCTTGCTGTGATCAGAGGGCCCAACCGGTCAGCGCGGCAACGACCCCGAGCGCACCGGCACCGAGGAGGGTGGAGACGACCCCGCGCCCCGCGGCGAGGAGCCAGAGCGCAGCTGCGCCGAGGACCCCGTACTGCCAGGCGTGCTGCAGCACCAGAGCGAGCGGGACGGCGGAGCCCGCGATGGCGCCGATCACCGCCGGGCCCGCGCCGGTGAAGAACCCCTGCACCCGGGCGTCGGCCCGGATCGCGTCGAACCGGGGACCGCCGAGGATCACGAAGAGGAACGAAGGGGCGAAGGCGACCGCGGCGGCGAGCAGGCCGCCGGGGACACCGGCGGCGGCGTAGCCGACGACGGCCACGGTCTGCACAACTGGTCCCGGAGTGATCTGGCCGAGGGCGACGGCGTTGAGGAACTGGCCGTCGGTCATCCAGTGGTAGTGCTCGACGGCGTCGGCCTGCATGAGCGGGATGATGACGAATCCGCCGCCGTAGGACAGCGCCCCGACCTTGAGCGCGACCCACGCCAGCGCGAGCAGCCCCCCGGCAGCGGGAACGGCGAGCGCGAGGGGCACCGGCCAGGCGAAGGCGCGGCCGGGCTCGGTGGCCGGCCAGGCGCGGATCGCGGTCTCGACGAGGCCGCAGGCGACGAGGACCAGGACCAGCCACGGCCCGGTCAGTGCGGCTGCTACCGCCCCGGCGAGCGCGTACGCGGCCCAGCGGGCGCGGGCCGGACGGGCGGTGCCGGCGCGCCGCCAGCTTCCTGGGACCAGCGCGGTGGCCGCCTGCACCGCGACAGCGGCGACCGCCGCTCCGGCACCCGCGGCTGCGCCGCGCACCCACAGCGGCGGGCTGCCGGCGAGGAACAGCGCGGCCAGGGCGAGGATGAGAGCTAGGCCGGGCACGATGAAGCAGAACCCGCCGACCAGGGCGCCCGCAGTGCCGCGCAGCCGCCAGGCGGTGAGGATCGCCAGTTGGGTGGAGGCCGGGCCGGGCAGCAGGTTGGTAGCGGCGATGCCGTCCTCGAACTCGGTGGCAGCGATCCAGCCGCGCCGCTCGACGCACAGCTGCCGCAGGAGCGCCATGTGGGTGGGCGGGCCGCCGCCGGCGGAACAGCGCGGGTGCCCTGCGCACGACGGCGGGTGCCCGCGGGAGGCGTCGCGGGCCCTGGTCCCGCGGCGCCGCCGCCGGACCACCTGCCGGGGGCCGCGGTGTCGAAGGCCGGCCCCCGCAGCGGCACTCCGGGCTGTTGCGGCCCGCTCCCGCGGAGGGCGTCACCGGCCGGTTCGCCTCGCGGCCCTCGCGGCCCGGCGGACCCGGGCCGCGCGGGCCCGGGGACCGTGGCGTCGCCGAACCGGTGGCGCCGCTGCCGAGGGGCCGGCCCCTGACCGCGGAACAGTTCCGCGGCGCGCACCGGC
>NZ_JODS01000043.1 GCF_000718025.1 Kitasatospora purpeofusca | reverse complement strand
TGACTTTTGGCACGCTGTTGAGTTCTCAAGGAACGGACACTTCCTTCAGGCGGCTTTCACACCGGCCCTCCGGGCGCTTCGTTCTTTCGTGTTCCCAGCCTATCAGATCTTCGCGGCCGGTTTGACCGGCTTTCGTTTCTCCGAATTCCCGCTGGGGGGATTTCCTTCACTTCGCTCCCAAGCTTATCAAAGCTTTCGGTGTGCTCAGTTCCGGGATTTACCTCGTAGGAGAGGGCGTGCATTCGAGAAGCACACTCACCTCGACTCGGCGATGTCGTAGACATTAACGCCCGAGCCCGGCTGTTGTCCAGTCCGTCCCAACCGTTCAAACCTACTAGCCCAGTCCGACCACGTCAATGGTTTTTCTGGGATGCGAGAAGAGTACCAGGTCAGGGGCCTGGTGATCACATCGACTCAGGCCGCGACAGGCTGGAGGTCCGCCCGGTCGGCCGCGTCGATGTCTCCGGTCTCGCCGGTCGCGGCGGCCTTTCGCCCCAACACCAGGGCATAGAACAGGAATGCGACCTCGGCGAGCGCGCCGATGGTGATCCGGGCCCAGGTCGGCAGGCCGGACGGCGTCACAAAGGCCTCCAGTACGCCGGACACCGCCAGTACCGTCGCCAGGCCGATTCCCATGCCGACGATCGAGCGGCCCTGTTCGGCGAGCGCGGTGGCCCGGCTGCGCGGGCCCGGGTCGACGATCGTCCAGCCCAGCCGCAGTCCCAGCCCGCCGGCGACGAAGACGGCGGTCAGCTCCAGCAGACCGTGCGGGATGAGCAGGCCGAGGAAGACGTCGAGGCGGCCGGCGGAGGCCATCAGCCCGACGCCGAGTCCGAGGTTGAGGACGTTGCTCCACAGCACCCACAGCACCGGGAGGCCGAGCACCACTCCGTAGAGCAGGCACTGCACGGCGATCCACGCGTTGTTCGTCCAGACCTGGGCGGCGAAGGAGCTCGCCGGGCGGTCGGAGTAGTAGGCCTCGTAGGCGCCGCCGGGCCTGGTCATCTCCCGCAGCGCGTCCGGCGCGCCGAGGCTGTTGCGGACCTCGGGGTGGCCGGCCACCCACCAGGCGACCAGCGCCGTGCCGACCAGCGAGAGCACCGCGACCGGGATCCACCAGTGGCGCGCCCGGTAGAGCGCGGCGGGGAAGCTGACCGTGTAGTAGCGGGCGACGTCCCGCCAGCCGCTCGTCCGGCTGCCGGTGACCGAGTCGCGGGCCCGCGAGACCAGCGTGGTGAGCCGGCCTTCGAGAGTCGGGTCGGGCGCGGCGGCCTGGACCTTGGCCAGATGGCCGGTGACCCGCTGGTAGAGGGCGACGAGTTCGTCCGCCTCCTCGCCGCTCGGACGCCGCTTCCTGGTGAGGGCGTCCAGCCGGGCCCACTCCCCCTGGTGGGTGGCGACGAAGACGTCCAGGTCCATGCGGCGGCTCCATGGTCGGCGCGGGACGCGCGATCGGGCGGGTGCGGGCAGGTGGGCCCAGCATGCCAGGGGGGAACGGCACCGCGGCGGCCGGGACCTCCCTTCCCGGGCGGCTCCGCGGCCCCGTATGTTGACGGGCAGCAGATCACGGGATCGTGGGGGCGGTCCGCCGGATTCCCCTCCCACGGGCCGCGTACCACCGACGGGAACGGACGGGTGTCTTGAGCGACCTGGTGACGGGCGAGGCGGTCGTCCTCGGCCTGCGCACGGCGAAGCTTCCGAGCCGGGGCCTGGCCGTCACGCTGGACCTCGCCGTGCAGCTCGTCGGCCTCGTGGTGACGACCCTGGTGCTGAGCCTGCTCGCACCGGATCTGGACAGCGCCGCGGTCGCCGCCGTGACGATCGGGCTGACCGTCCTCTTCCTGGTCGCGCTGCCGATCATGATCGAGACCCTCAGCCGGGGGCGTTCCCTGGGCAAGGCCGCGCTGGGGCTCCGGGTGGTGCGCAGCGACGGCGGCCCGGTGCGGTTCCGGCACTCGCTGGTGCGCGGTCTGGTCGGCTTCCTGGAGATCATCGTGCTGTTCGGCGTGCCGGCGGTGATCTGCTCGGTGGTGTCGTCCGAGGGGAAGCGGCTGGGGGACGTCTTCGCGGGGACGCTGGTGGTGCGCGAGCGGGTGCCCGGTGGCGGCGGAGCGGCCGCCGCGCTGCCGCCGGTGAACCCGCAGCTGCTGCAGGCGATCGGCGGCGAGCTGGTCGCGCTGGACCTCTCCGCCGTGCCGGAGCCGCTGTGGCTGGCCGTCCGGCAGTTCCTCGGGCGGATCGGCGACCTGGACCAGGCGGTCGCCCACCGGATGTCCGCCCGGCTCGCGGACGACCTGGCCGCCCGCACCGGCCACCCGGTGCCGTACGGGGTGCACCCGGCGGCGTACCTGGGCGCGGTCCTGACCGAGCGGCAGCGCCGCGAGTGGACCAGGGCGCAGGGGTACGCGTTCCAGCAGCAGGCCCAGGCCCAGGCCCACGGTCAGCAGTACGCCCCGCAGCAGTACGGTCCCCAGCAGCACGCCCCGCAGCCGACGGGGCCCGGGCAGCAGCACCACCCCGCGCCGCCGGCCGCCCCCAGCACGCCGCCCGCGCCGCCGAGCCCCCCGGCCGCCGGCACCGGCTTCGCCCCGCCCGCCTGAGCCGCGCCTACCCGAGGCCCTCCCCGTACCCGAACCCGGCCGGCCACGCGTTCGGCGGCGACTCCAGCTCCTCCAGCTCGATGCCCCCGGCGGCCAGCACCACGTCCCCCGCCAGGTGCACCACCTGCTGCTCCCCGGTCTCCAGGTCCGCCACCTGGTAGCGCTCGACGAGCAGCGGTCCCGAGTCCGTGTCGTGCGTGTCCACCCCCTCCAGCAGCCACCCCTGGTCGAAGGTGCGCGGCGCCAGCACCGGATCGGTGAACGCCACCAGCCGGACCCGCGCACTCGCCCCCTCCTGCAACCGGAGCATCCGCGCGGCGGCGACCAGGAACGCGGGCGAGCGTCCGGCGAAGCCGTGCGCCCGGTCGTGCCCCTCCACCGCCTGCTCCCCGGCCGGGTCCGCGGCGTCGGCCCGCACCCAGGCGACCCCGTCGACCGCCCCGCCCCTGACCTGCCAGCCGCCGGCCCGGAGTTCCATCCGCAGCGGGCGGGAGCGCGAGTCCAGGGTGAGGTCCACGGTGCCGAGCACCTGACCGTCCGGCGCGTAGGTCTTGGACACGTACCGCCAGCCGGCCGGGCCGGGCGCGCAGCTGAAGCGCTCCTCACCGAGCAGCACATGGTCGTGGACGTCGTGGAGCGAGTAGCGGCCGTTGGGCATGCCCGAAAGCCTACGTCCGGCCCGGGCCGGACCAGCGAACCGGCTCGAACGGACGTGCAACCTCTGCCGGACGCCCCGCATTAGGGAGGTGTGCGCCGCGACCGCGGCGCGGCGGAAGGGAGCATTCATCGATGGCGAAGCAGACCCGCGACGCCGAGTTCACGGAGTTCGTCGCGGCTCGGGCGCCGTGGCTCCGCAAGGTGGCCTACCTGCTCTGCGGTGACTGGCACCGGGCGGACGACCTGGTCCAGGAGTCGGTCACCAAGCTGTATGTGCGCTGGTCGCGGCTGTCCCGGCTGGAGAACCTGGACGGGTACGCCCGGACCGTCCTGGTGAACACCTTCCTCGCCGAGCAGCGCTCCCCCTGGGGGCGCTGGACCGCCCGCCGCCGTACCGGGGCGGTGCCCGAGCCGGCCGCCGCCGGCACCGACCTGGACCTGTCGGTCGACCTCCGGCGCGCACTGGCCGCCCTGCCTCCCCGGCAGCGGGCCACCGTGGTGCTGCGGCACTACTGCGACCTGACGGTGGAGCAGACCGCGGCGGCGCTGGGGTGCTCCACCGGCAATGTGAAGAGCCAGACCTCCCGGGGCCTCGACGCCCTGCGCCGGTCCCTCGACCAGCAGGACCTCCGGGACCGCACCGAGCACACCAGGCTCACGGCGCGCACCGACCTTCCCGAACTCCGAGACCTCCGGCCGGCCGTGCCGGTGGAAGGGGCAGCGAAATGAACGACCGCACCGACCTCACCGAGGACCGCCTCGCCGCCGAACTGGCCGCCGGCCTCACCGCGCTCGCCGACTCCCCCGCCCCGCTCGGCCGGACGGACACCGCCTGGGCGATCCGCCGGGGCCGGTCCCGGCTGCGCCGGCGCCGGCTCGGGGTGCTCGGCGCGGTGACGGCGGTCGCTGTGGGGGCCTCCGTCCTCGGCGCCACCCTGCCGGACCGGGACACCGCCGGCCCGCAGAAGGCCGCCACCGGCCCGGCCGCGCCGGACCCGGTGCTGCCTGCCCTCGGCCCGGAAACCGGCCACGACCCGCTCACCATCGCGGCCGCTTTCGGCTGGCTGCCCGACGGCTTCGACGGGGCCAGCTACACCATCGGCTTCACCGGCGCGCCCACCCTGTTCAACGGCAAGGCCTACGGCCCTCCGCAGACCGGCCCGGACGCGCTGGCGATGAACCACCAGACGGTCTTCCTCTCGGCCTACGCGGCGGACCGGGCGCCGACCGTCGGGACCGACAACTTGGGCCGGCAGCAGTACCGGGTGGACGCCCGGCCGGTCAACGGCAGGCCCGCGTACTGGGTGGGCCGGGCTCCGGACGACCCGGCGGGTCCGAGCGGTGACTACACGCTCCGCTGGCAGGCGGCCGACGGGAACTGGATCGAACTGCACGGCACCTATCTGCGCGCCGACGACGGCGTCCTCGACATGATGCTCAGAATCGCCGACAAGGTCACCACCGGCCGGCAGGCGGTTCGGCTGCCGTTCAAGGTCAAGGACATCCCCGCCGGCTTCACCCAGGACGGGGTCAGCCTCTACCTGGGCGCCTCGGCCGGCGACGGCTCCACCTGGTCCGCGCACGTCAACTACCGGTCCGGGGACGACCAGATCAGCCTCGACGCCCGGCCCGCCGTCGGGCCCGTCCCCCCGTCGTCCCGGCCGGGGCTCCAGCTCCTGACCGCGCCCCCGGCGCCGAAGCCGGCTACGACCCCGGAGGTGAGCAACACGCCGAGCACGGGGTCGCTGTCCGCCCAGCTGTGCACCGACACCCAGGGCGTGCGGATCTGCGCGACCGCCTGGAACGAGGCCGCCTTCACCGCGACCGGCGGTCTGAACGGCTGGCTGGACCGGCTCGTCCCGCTCGGCACCGACCGCTCCGCCTGGACCACCGAGGTCACCCCCTGACGACGCTCGGAGCCACGACGGCCCGGAACGCCGGTGGCCGGCGCCCCCGCGAGGGGACGCCGGCCACCGGTGTTCGCCTGTCACCGCATCAGTAGCGGTACTGCTCCGCCTTGTACGGGCCCTCGACCGGAACGCCGATGTAGTCGGCCTGGTCCTGGGACAGGACGGTGAGCTTCACGCCCAGCGCGTCGAGGTGCAGCCGGGCGACCTTCTCGTCCAGGTGCTTCGGCAGCACGTAGACGCCGATCGGGTACTGCTCGGTCTTCGTGAACAGCTCGATCTGGGCGATCGTCTGGTTGGCGAAGGAGTTGGACATCACGAACGACGGGTGGCCGGTCGCGTTGCCCAGGTTCAGCAGACGGCCCTCGGACAGCACGATGATGGTGCGGCCGTCCTCCTTGCGCCACTCGTGGACCTGCGGCTTGACCTCGGTCTTCACGACGCCCGGGAGCTTCGCGAGGCCGGCCATGTCGATCTCGTTGTCGAAGTGGCCGATGTTGCCGACGATGGCCTGGTGCTTCATCCGGGCCATGTGGGAGGCCATGATGATGTCCTTGTTGCCGGTCGTGGTGATGAAGATGTCGGCGGTCTCGACGACGTCGTCCAGCGTGGCGACCTGGTAGCCGTCCATCGCGGCCTGCAGCGCGCAGATCGGGTCGATCTCGGTGACGATGACCCGGGCGCCCTGGCCGCGCAGCGACTCGGCGCAGCCCTTGCCCACGTCGCCGTAGCCCGCGACGACGGCGACCTTGCCGCCGATCAGGACGTCGGTGGCGCGGTTGATGCCGTCGATCAGCGAGTGGCGGCAGCCGTACTTGTTGTCGAACTTCGACTTGGTGACCGAGTCGTTGACGTTGATCGCCGGGAACAGCAGCTTGCCGTCACGGTGCATCTCGTACAGGCGGTGGACACCGGTGGTGGTCTCCTCGGTGACGCCCTTGATGGTGGCGGCGACCTCGGTCCACTTGTTCGGGGTGTCCTTGAGGGTGCGGTTGAGCAGCTCCAGGATGATCCGGAACTCGTCGTTGTCCGCGGTGGACGGGTCCGGTGCGACACCGGCCTTCTCGAACTCGACGCCCTTGTGGATCAGCAGGGTGGCGTCGCCGCCGTCGTCCAGGATCATGTTCGGGGTCTGGCCGTTCGGCCAGGTCAGCGCCTTCTCCGTGCACCACCAGTACTCGTCCAGGGTCTCGCCCTTCCAGGCGAAGACCGGAACGCCCTGCGGGTTCTCCGGGGTGCCGTTCGGGCCGACGGCGATGGCCGCGGCGGCGTGGTCCTGGGTGGAGAAGATGTTGCAGGAGCACCAGCGGACCTCGGCACCGAGGGCGGTGAGGGTCTCGATGAGGACGGCGGTCTGCACGGTCATGTGCAGCGAGCCGGTGATCCGGGCGCCGGCCAGCGGCTGCGACTCGGCGTACTCGGCGCGGATCGTCATCAGGCCGGGCATCTCGTGCTCGGCGAGCTGGATCTCCTTGCGGCCGAACGGGGCCAGGGAAAGGTCGGCGACCTTGAAGTCACCGGTGATGTCGGTCGACATGCGTGTCTGCTCCTCGCTGAGGGGGTGGGGCGGGGCCAAGGTCCTGGGGTGCGTCACAACACGGCGGGCCGCAACGGTGTGCGGCGACGCCAGGGCCACCGGCCCGCGGCCGGGTCGGCGCGGTACGGCTGTCCTGTTGCTCGGCACAAACCGTCGGAGGACCTCTCTCCCTCGACCGGCACGCCCCCGTGGGGGGCGGGTCACCGATCGACCGCCATCAGCAGCGACGTTCTGGCTCTGGGGACGAATCTACACCGACGGCCCCGCCGAACGGCCCGGTACGGCCGTTTTTCGGCCTCCGGGCCGGGGCCCGCGCGGGCTCAGTGCGCCCCGCCGGGAACGGGTCCGCCGGGCGTGGCGTACGGGTCGTCACCCGCCGCCTCCTTCTCCGCGCTGTAGATGTCCGGCTCCAGGTAGATGACCCGGGCGATCGGCACCGCCCGCCGGATCCGGACCTCGGCGGCGTCGATCGCCGCGGCGACCTCGGGGGCCGTGGAGTCGGCCGGGACTGCGATCTTGGCGGCGACCAGCAGTTCCTCCGGGCCGAGGTGCAGGGTCCGCATGTGGATCACCCGGTCCACCGAGTCGTGGTCGACCAGCGCGTCCCGGATCTGCGCCACCACCTCGGGGTGGGCCGACTCGCCGAGCAGCAGCGACCTGGTCTCGACGGCCAGCACGAAGGCGATGACGACCAGCAGCACGCCGATGCACAGCGTGCCGACGCCGTCCCAGATCCCGTCCCCGGTGATCGCGGTCAGCCCCACGCCGAACAGCGCCAGCACCAGGCCGATCAGCGCGCCGGTGTCCTCCAGCAGCACGACCGGCAGCTCGGGCGCCTTGGCCCGGCGGATGTACGCCGGCCAGCCGTGCGTCCCCTTGTCCTTGACGGCCTCGCGGAACGCGGTGAGGAAGGACCAGCCCTCCAGCGCGATGGCGAGGACCAGCACACCCACCGGCCAGTACCAGTTGTCCAGCTCGTGCGGGTGGGCGATCTTCTCGTAGCCCTCGTAGACGGCGAACATGCCGCCGAGGCTGAACAGCACGATCGACACCAGGAACGCGTAGATGTACCGCTCGCGCCCGTAGCCGAACGGGTGCTCGGGGGTGGCCTCGCGCTGCGCCCGCTTGCCGCCGATCAGCAGCAGCACCTGGTTGCCGGAGTCGGCCACCGAGTGGACGCCCTCGGCGAGCATCGAGGAGGAGCCGGAAAAGGCGAACGCGACGAACTTGCTCACCGCGATGCCCAGGTTCGCGGCCAGCGCCGCGACCAGCGCCTTGGTACCGCCTTCGGTGCTCATTGCTCGGAAGGTCCCTCCGTCGGGGGCCGTCCGCGCGGCCCGTGACCGGTCGCCCGGTGGCCCGGTCGTCGTCGAGCGCATACGGTACCGGGCCGACCCGTCGGCGGCTCAGGACTGCGCGGCGAGCCCCAGGTAGACGGCGGCGAAGTCGGTGAGCGCGACCAGCTCGACCAGGGCGTGCAGCGGCTCGGGGCGACGGCTGGCGTACTCGGTCAGCCGGACGTCGTGGGCGGCCGCGAGCCGGTGCGCCCGGGTGACGCCGAAGCTGCGCGGGCGGGCGTCGTCGGCCGGGACCTCGGCCGGGCCGCCGTCCTCCTCTTCTCCCGACGCTCCCGGCGCTCCCGAAGCTCCCGGCGCTCCCCCGAAGCCCGGACCGGCGGCGGAGCCCGGGCCGGCGGGCGCCTCCTCCGCGGTCTGCCGCAGCAGCAGGACCTGGAGGTGCAGCGGGTCCGGCTCCTCGACCCGGTCGCGGAAGAAGTCGTCCGGGTCGGCGCCGGCGCCGAGCTGGCCGGTGAACATGCCGCGGTGCGCGGTCAGCGCCTGCGGCAGCAGGCCCGCCAGGGCCGGGCGGCCGGCCCGCTCGGCGAGCTGGGCGGCGAACCGCCCGGCCGCGGCGCCGGCCACCGGGCCCTCCGCCCAGAGCAGCGGGACGGTCCCGGCCAGCCGGGCGGCCAGGCTCTTCGCCGGGTTGGTGTACGCGGCGGCGTCCGGACGGCAGCGGACGGCGGTGGCGTCCAGCAGGTCGGCGCTCGCCGCGAGCGCGTCGTAGGGCAGCGGGGTGACACCCAGCTTCTGGGTGAGCGCGAGCAGCGGGGCGAGGTGGGCCCAGAGCGCGGCCGGGTCCTCGGCGGGCAGGTCGGGCTCGGTGCCCCGGCCGCGTTCGCCGTCCTCGTCGGCGGGCGCGTCGGAGGTGTCGGCGGAGGGCACGAACGGCAGCGGCAGCGCCCGGACCTGCAAGGCGGCCTCGGCGAGCGGACTGCCCTCGGGGGCGGTGACCACGATCGCGCAGCCGCGCGCGTAGGCCTGCTCGGCGAGGGCGACCAGGCCGCGTTCGCCGCCGGCGGCGGAGCTGATCACCAGCAGGTCGAGCGGGCCCGCCCAGCCGGGGAGCTGCCAGGCCAGGCCGGCCGTGAAGACGGCCGGGGCGGTGGCGCGGTCGGCACGCGGGACGGGCGCGGCGTCGGTGGGCGGCAGCGGGGCGACCAGGCTCGCGGTGCCGGCCAGCGCGGCGAGCATCTCGCCGGCGGTCAGCGCGCTGCCGTGCCCGGCGACCAGGACGGCGCGCGGCCGGCCGTCGGGCCGCAGCCGGTCCAGGCCGGCCGCCTCGGCCAGCCGCAGCGCGGTGCGGACCCGGGCGCCGGAGCCGGCCAGGGCGAGCAGGGCGCGGTCGTGGTCGGCGCGCCGGAGGGCGGCCGGGTCGTCGAGCAGGGTGTCGTCGAGCATGCGGCGGGCCTCCGGCTGCTGGCTGGGCGCTGAGGACGGCGGACGGACGGGGCGGCCGTCCCCGGTCGGGGACCGGGCGGCGCCCCGCCCCAGGATCAGGCCGGGCGGCGGGCCTCGTCCACCAGCAGGACCGGAATGCCGTCGCGCACCGGGTACGCCAGGCCGCAGGTCTCGCCGGCGCAGAGCAGCTCGGGCTGCTCCTCGGTGCCGCCCTCGGTGAGCGCGGACCGGCACTGCGGGCAGACCAGGATCTCCAGCAGGAAGGATTCGAGCTTCATGGGTTCGGTCTCCGGTCTCGGTACGGGTTCTCGGCCGACGGCACAGCGGTGCCCCGGCCGAGAGGAAACCCTACCGGCCGGGGCACCGGGGCCGTACGTCAGGCGCGGACGATCGCGAGCACGCCGTCGCGCAGTTCGGCCATCCTGGCCGGGTCCTTGGCCTCGACGTTGAGGCGCAGCAGCGGCTCGGTGTTGGAGGCCCGCAGGTTGAACCACCAGTCCGGGCCGGCCACGGTGAGGCCGTCCAGCTCGTCGACCTCGGTGCCCTCGACGGCGTAGGCGGCGCGGACGGCGGCGGTCCGGTCGGCCTGGTCGGCGACGGTGCTGTTGATCTCGCCCGAGGCGGCGTAGCGGTCGTACTCGGCGGTGAGCGCGGAGAGGGTGCCCGGCTGCCCGCCGAGGGCGGCCAGCACGTGCAGCGCGGCGAGCATGCCGGTGTCGGCGCGCCAGAAGTCGCGGAAGTAGTAGTGCGCGGAGTGCTCGCCGCCGAAGACGGCGTCGGTGACGGCCATCTCCTGCTTGATGAAGGAGTGGCCGACCCGGGTGCGGACGGGCTTGCCGCCGAGCTCCTGGACCACCTCGGGGACGGTCCAGGAGGTGATCAGGTTGTGGATGATCGTCGGCTCGGCCTCGCCGGCGGCCCGGGCGCGGGCGATCTCGCGGGCGGCGACCAGCGCGGTGATGGCCGACGGGGAGACCGGCTCGCCGCGCTCGTCGACGACGAAGCAGCGGTCGGCGTCGCCGTCGAAGGCGAGGCCGAGGTCGGCGCCGACCTCGCGGACCTTGGCCTGGAGGTCGACCAGGTTCTTCGGGTCGAGCGGGTTGGCCTCGTGGTTGGGGAAGGTGCCGTCGAGCTCGAAGTACATCGGGACGAGGTCGATCGGCAGGCCGTCGAACACGGTCGGCACGGTGTGGCCGCCCATGCCGTTGCCGGCGTCGACGGCGACCTTGAGCGGGCGGATCGCGGTGAGGTCGACCAGGCCGAGCAGGTGGTCGGCGTAGCCGCGCAGGGTGTCCTGCTCGCTGAGGGCGCCGGGCGCCACGTCGCGGGCGGGGACGGTGACGGTGTCGTCGTCGGCGGTCCAGGACTCGACCAGCTCGCGGATCTCGGAGAGCCCGGTGTCCTGGCCGACCGGGGCGGCGCCGGCCCGGCAGAGCTTGATGCCGTTGTACTCCGCCGGGTTGTGGCTGGCGGTGAACATGGCGCCGGGCAGGTCGAGCGAACCGCTGGCGTAGTACAGCTGGTCGGTGGAGCAGAGGCCGATCAGCACCACGTCGGCGCCGTAGCCGGCCGCGCCGTCGGCGAAGGCCCGGCTGAGCGACGGGGAGGAGGGGCGCATGTCGTGGCCGACCACGATCGCGGACGCCCCGGTGACCTGCACGAACGCGGCGCCGAAGGCCCGGGAGAGGTTCTCGTCCCACTGGTCCGGGACGACGCCCCGTACGTCGTACGCCTTCACGAGCTGCTTGAGGTCGCGCACTGCGGCTCCACCCTGGTTCTGTGTCTGATCGGCGAACGCGCCGGCGCGCTGGCCGGCGGACCGGTCGCCCCTGGTCACGGTAGGTCCGGGCACGGCGGCGGCCGGTACCCGGTAGGGGGGCAGCGTACCCGGGCGGGCGGAACGGTTCGTGCCGGGGCGGGGGCGGTGCGCGGCTCAGTTGTCGGGCGAGCGGAGCACCCGGAGGTGGCCGCGGCGGCCGGCCTCGGTGGACTCGCCCTCGGGGGCGCGGCCCTGACGCGGGGTCTGCGGGCGGGCGGCCTCGCGGACGGCGTTGGCGAGCGCCTCCAGGTCGTCACTGCTGCGGCGCAGCGGGCCGGCCTCGGCGGCGAGCCTGACCACGTCCCAGCCGCGCGGGGCGGTGAGGCGCTCGGCGTGCCCGGCGCACAGGTCGTAGCAGTGCGGCTCGGCGTAGGTCGCGAGCGGGCCGAGGACGGCGGTGGAGTCCGCGTAGACGTACGTCAGCGTCGCGACGGCCGGACGGCCGCACGCGGTCCGCGAACAACGACGTACAGAGCTCACGAGGGTGGACGGTACCGCACTCCTTGCCGGGGAGCGAAGACCGCCTGTCCGGAAGGTGTGCCGTGTCGCGGTCCGCGCGCCGCCCCGGCGCTCCGCTCGCCCCGGGCGAACAGGTGCGGGGGTGGTCCACTTCCTGGCATCCAAGGACTACTCTCGGCAGTGATATGGACAGCTCCGCACCGCAGTCATCGACGGGTCCCTCACGCCGCCCCCGGCACCGTGACCGGCACGGCCGGGGTCTCCGCGGCCCGCTGGCGCCGCCGCAGGTACCGATCTCGCTCACCCGCTCCGAGTTGTTCGACGACTATGTGCGCGAGTCGGTGGAGCGTCTTGAGCGGCGCTGGCCGCAATTGATCGAGGTGGAGTTCGCCGTCCAGGAGGTGCCGCTGCACGAGCCGGACGGCGCCGATTCCGACGGCGGGGTGCCGCTGGGCCGGGTGTCGCCGGGGCAGCAGGGCCGCAAGAGCCAGATCGTGGTGTACCGCAGACCGGTGGAGATCCGGGCGAAGTCGCGCGAGGACCGCGCGGCGCTGGTGCACGAGATCCTGATCGAGCAGGTGGCGGAGCTGCTGGGGCTCTCCCCCGACGCGATCGACCCGCGGTACGACGAGGACTGAGCCGCCACGGCGCGGGGGCCGCCGCCCGAACCGGGCGGCGGCCCCCGCGCCGTGCTGTCGGCGCACCGCTCAGCGCAGGACCACGCCCGGGTCCTGGGAGGCCTGCGGGACCTTGACGGTGGAGCGGTCGTCGCGCAGGGACTGGACGGTGAACATCGGCACGTCCTTGGTGGGGAGCGCGAGCATCCGCGCGGCGACGACCGGGCCGCCGGAGACGGTCTCCACGGTGAGCGCGAAGCTGCCGTTCAGCCCGGTGGGCTCGGGCGCCGGGAGGGCGACGGTGCCGCCGGCCGGGAGCTGGACCTCCTTGGTGGCGGGGGTGCCGCCGCCGGTGCCGGCCGAGGCGGTGACCCGCACGGTGGCGGCCTCGCCGGTGGAGGTCAGGAAGAGCGTGGACGGCCCGCCGCCCCGGTTGTCGGCCACGGTGGCGCGGGCGCCGACCGGCGCGGTGCCGGCCAGCCAGGCGGCGTCGGACTTGCCGTTCGCCCCGGCGCGGTCGACCCGCACCCCGGCCACCACGGGGGTGGGGTGCTTGTCGTCGCTGGGCGACACCCGCAGCCCGGCGACCTCGTCCCGGGTGACCTTGCCGAGGTCCACCGAGGCGACCATGCCGGCCTTGACGTGGATGGACTCGTTCCCGGCCGGGACGAACCAGCCGTTCTTGCCGGAGAGCTCGATCTTCAGGTCGGCGTCGTCCTCCGGCGGGGCCCAGACCACCAGGTGGGCGGCCGAGGTGTCGGCGGGCAGACCGGGCATCACCTGGACGGGCGCGGGGTCGGCGGAGGCGGGCACCCAGTCGGCGCCCTTGCTGCCGTCGGCGGCGTGCAGGGCGGCGCCGACCCGGCCGGAGCGGGCGACCACGTGCACGGCGAGGTCGGCGACCTGGCCCTTGCTGATGGTGGGCAGCAGGACCGACTGGGAGCTGCCGGGGGCGACGGTGATGCCGTTGGCGGCGTCGTTCTCGATCAGGCCCTTGTCGCCGTAGAGCTTGATGTCGACCACGGCGGCCGTGGACTCGGCGTTGACCAGGCTGACGTAGTCGGTGCGGCCCTCGGCGGTGGAGGCGCCCGCGAACCAGAACCCGGTGCCGGACGGCGTGCAGGTGATCCCGGACAGGCCGAGGCCGCGCTGCTCGGTGACGGTGGTGGTCTGGGTGACGGTGAAGCCGGGGGCGAGCGCGCCGGTGGCGACGGCCCCGGCGCCGGGCGCCAGGTCGCTGTTGGCGGCGGGGGCGGACACCGGGGTGCCGGGCTTGGCCAGGGTGAGCCGGGCGTCGGCGGGCGCGGTGTTCTTGTCCACGGCGGCGGCGGGGGCGGCCGGGGTGGGCGCACCGTTGGCGGCGGGGGTCGCGGGGGCGCTCGGCGCTGCGGGGGCGGCCGGGGCGGCGGCCGGCGCGGCGGCGTCGGAGATCCAGCCGCTGCCGGCGGTGCCGTCACCGGCGCCCGCGCCCGGCGGGGTGTACGCGGTGAGCGTGGTGGCGCCGGTGAGGCCCTGGAGCGGCTGCGGGCAGACCACGGCGGTCCGCTCGACCTGCGCCGAGGTGGCGGTGGCCCGGTCGGCGGCCGCCGGGGCGGCGGGCTTGCGGAGCTCGGCGATGCCGAACACCGCCGCCAGCACCACGGCGGCGGCCAGCAGCGACCGGGTGGTGCGGGCGGCGCCGGAGCCCCGGGGGGCCGCCGGGGCCGCGCCGGCCGGGGCGCCGTCGAAGGTGCCGGTCCCCCCGGCCCCGCGGGCGGTGTCCGGCGTGCCGGGCTTCTTCCTGAAGGCGGGCTTCTTCATCGCGGGTCAGCTCCCCGATCCGTGGTGGTGCGGGTACCGGCCCGGGCCGTGCGGGCTGTTCGGGTCGTTCGGGTCGTTCGGGTCGTGCGGCTGGTTCGGGTCGTGCGGCCGGTTCGGGTCCTGTTGCTCGTAGTAGGGCTCGGCCTGCTGCTGCCCCGGCACCCAGGGCTGCTGCTCGGGCTGCTGGTACGGGTCGTAGCCGTACTGCTGCTGCTCGCCCTGGTAGGGCTGGTAGCCCTGCTGCTGGTAGCCGTCCTGGCCGCCGTACCCCTGGCCGCCGTACGGCGTGCCGACCGGCTGCTGCGCGTACGGGTCGTAGCTGTACGGGTCGGCCTGCTGGTACGTCTGGTACGGGTCGGCGTACGGCTCGGCCTCCTGCGCGGCGGCGGCCGCCAGGACCGCTCCGGTCGACGGCTCGGCGACCGGCTGTGCCCCGGCCGGGCCGGGCCGGCCCTCGTACACCCCGGCGTCCGGGTCGACCGGATCCGGGCCCTCGTTCTCGGCGCCCTCGCCCCGCTCGGCCATCCGGCGGGCCCGGCGGCTGCCGGGGACCGGGGCCTGCGCCTGGGCGGCGGCGGCCAGCTCGGCGGCGGCGACCACGTCCTCGGGCAGGTCGTCGTCCTTGTGGTTGCGCCGGCCGGGCAGGGCCAGCACCAGCACGGTCAGGCCGAGCAGCAGCTGGGCCCAGGTCCAGCCGGTGTGCAGCAGGCTGCCCTCACGGGTGAGGACCAGCTTGCCGCCGGCGGCGGGGAGCTTGAAGCCCTGCGCCCAGCCGTCGACGGTGACCCGCTCCAGGGCGGTGCCGTCCAGGGTGGCCGTCCACTCGGGGGCGGCGGACTCGGCGAGCCGCAGCACCCGGCCCTCGGGACCGGCCGGCAGGGTGGTGGCGATGTCGCGCGGGCCGGACGGGACCACCACCGGGACGGTGCCCGGCGCGGTGATCAGGGCCCGGGTCGCGGGGGTGCCGTCGACCTGCCAGAGCGCGGCGCCGCCGTCCTGGTTGGCCTTGACCAGGCCGGGCGTGGTGTCCAGGACGTCCTTGAAGGCGCCGATCAGCGGCTGGTCGACCAGTACGTAGGCGATGCCGTAGCGGGAGAGCGCGCCCGCCTGGTCGGCGCCGGAGCCGGCCAGCAGGCTGCCGACGGTCCGGTCCAGGCCGGCCGTGGTGCCGGTGGCCGGGTCCACGGTGGACTCGGCCTGGCCCAGCGTCAGTCCGGAGCCGCGGACCACGGTGTACGCGACCGATCCGCCCTTCGGGTCGCCGGTGAGGACCAGGGTGCGGGAGCGGTCGGTGGTGCCGGCCTGTTCGGCGATGAACGCGGGCACCTGGGCGCCGCGGCCCCGGTGCAGCGGGCCGTCGGCGCCGGTGACGGCCCACCAGAGGCCGGTGCCCAGCGGGGCGAGCAGGGCGGCGGCGACCACCAGCGCGGCGACCGGCTGGCGCCAGCCGAAGGCGATGCCGGCGACCCGGGCGTTGGCGCCGTCGGCGCCGATCGCGGCGGCGGCCAGCAGGGCGACACCGGCCAGCAGGGTGGCCGGGCCGGACCACGCGGGCACGGCCGGACCGCCGGAGGCGGGGGTCACCGAGGTGCCGGCCACCACGACCGCGAAGACCAGTCCGGCCCCGGCGGCACCCCAGGCTGCCAGCACCGCGCGGCGGCGGTCGGCGCGCAGCAGGGCGGCCAGCGCGGCCAGCACCACACCGGCGGAGAGCCAGACCGGCGGTACCCCGGCGCCGCCGGGGTTGACCATCAGCAGCCCGGCCGAGGTCGGCCCGGAGCCGTGCAGACCGGGCAGGCCGGCCTCCAGCAGCAGCCGCTGCGGGTCCGAGAGCACCTGCAGCGACCAGGGGGCGAGCACCCCGACCGGCACCGCGAGGACGACCAGGACGCGCAGGCCGAGCAGTCGCAGCGCGGTGGCGCCGGAGCCGAAGGCCCCGCCGCGGACCACGGCGGTGACCAGCATGGCCAGGCAGAGCGGCACCGCCAGGGCCCAGACCAGCGGGACGAAGGCGGTGGCCAGGGTGAGCAGCAGGACCGTCATCCAGGCGGAGCGCCAGCCGGGGCGGGCGCCCTTGGCGGCGCTCTCCGCGCGGATGCCGAGGCCGGCGGTGACGGCGGCGGCGCGGGCCAGCGGCGGGAGCAGCACGGCCAGCACGGCGGTGCCGATCCGGCCCTGGGCGAGCGCACCGGTGGCGGCGGGCAGCAGCGCGTAGGTGGCGCTGGCCCAGGCGCGGACCAGCTTGGAGTCGATCAGCGGCCGGGAGACCAGGTAGGCGCTCACGGCGGAGAGCGGGACGGCGAGCACGACCAGCAGGGTGACCGCGAGGTCGGCGTGGTCGAACAGCATCCAGGAGAGGATCGACAGCACCGCGAGGTAGGGCGGCGCGGCGGCGGTGGAGCCGGTGCCGACGGGGTGCCAGGCGTCGGCGTACATCGACCAGAGCCCGGCCGCGCCGTCGGTGGCGGGCAGCAGGGCGCCGCCGAACAGGGCCCCGCCGCCGAGCAGGTCGCGGCAGGCGACCAGCGCGAACACCAGCAGGGCGGCGAACAGCACCGGCGCCGGGCGCCGGGCGAGCTTCTTAATCAGGGCGAACTGCTCGACGACCAGGTCCTCGGAGTCCTCGTCGCCCGGCCCGGCCTCGACCGAGCCGTGCCGGCCGCCGGTGTCGTCACCGCCCCCGATGCCGAGCGAGCCGACGACGCCCTCGACCGCGAGCCGGGCGGTGGCGCCGGGTGCGGGGAAGAGCGTGCGGTCGTCCAGCGCGTCGGCGGAGCGGGTGCGGCCGCGGCGTTTGCGGGCCGCCAGCAGCCGGGGCAGCCGGACGAGTTCGTGGCCGAGGCCGGCCAGCTCGTCGAAGGCCTGCTTGGGGTCCTTGCCGAGCAGGTTGGCGAACACCCGCAGCAGGGTGCCGAGCACCAGCCGGAGCAGGACGTAGGGGAAGAGCACGCCCTTGGAGTTGGCGAGCAGGGTGAAGACGGCGCCGGCCTTGTCCACCCGGTGCGGGTGGGCGGGGCCGCAGTCGATGGCGCGGCGCTCGCGGCTGGCGGCCTCGGCGTGCCGGAGCACGGCGTCCGGGGCGACCACGACGCGGTGGCCGGCGGCGTTGACCCGCCAGCAGAAGTCGGTGTCGTCGCGCATCAGCGGCAGCGCCCGGTCGAAACCGCCGAGCTCCTCGAAGACGTCGCGGCGCACCAGCATGCCGGCGGTGGAGACGGCAAGCACCGGGCGGACCTGGTCGTGCTGGCCCTGGTCCTGCTCGCGCCGGTCGAGCCCGGTCCAGCGGCGGCCGGAGCGGGCGATGCTGACGCCGACCTCCAGCAACTGCCGGCGGTCGTACCAGCTGCGCAACTTGGGGCCGACGACGGCGGCACTGGGGGTGGAGTCGGCGACCTGGAGCAGTCGGCGCAGCGCGTCGGTCTGCGGCTCGCAGTCGTCGTGCAGCAGCCAGAGCCATTCGACCGGGGTGGTCTCGCGGGGGCCGCCCCGGCCGAGGTCGTCCTCCTCGCCGAGCGGGTCGCCGAAGTCGTCCCAGCCGCCGGTGACCGGGTCGTAGCCGGAGGGGTCGAGCCGGTAGGGCAGGTCCTCGGCGCGCAGCGGCGGGCTGTTGAAGACCGCCTCGGCCACGGCGGTGCCGAAGCCGGCCCGGCGGCCGAGCACGGTCGGGCCGCTGTCGGGGAGCCAGTCGGCGAGGGTCTCGGCGAGCAGGCGCTGGGAGTCGTCGGTGGATCCGGTGTCGACCGCGAGGACGCGCTGGACCTGGCGGTCCTGGCCGAGCAGGCCGGCGAGGGCCTGCGGCAGCCAGCGGGCGCCGTCGTGGGAGACGATCACGGCGGTGACCAGATGGCGCGGATAGGCGGGCGGCCTGCTGGCGGAGGAGCCGCTCTGGTGGCTGTAGACGGTCATCGAGTGCGCGGGCCCCAGTTCTCGGTGGACACAGCCGGTGAACGGCAACCGGATGGCGCACCACACTAACGGCTCCGGGTGTCGGCTCCGTCCACGGTGTCCGCCCGGGAACGCGAAAGCGCCTCACCACGGGGGGTGAGGCGCTCCGTCGCGGGCTGTTCGCGCGGGCCGGCCGGTCGGGGTGCCGCGGCCGGCGGATCCGGGGAAGCCTGGGGATCCGGAGGTTCCGGGGGATGCGGCCACCCCGGTCAGACGGCGCTCTTCTTGAGCCGACGGCGCTCGCGCTCGGACAGGCCGCCCCAGATGCCGAAGCGCTCGTCGTTGGCCAGGGCGTACTCCAGGCACTCGGAGCGGACCTCGCAGGCGAGGCAGACCTTCTTGGCCTCGCGGGTGGAGCCGCCCTTCTCCGGGAAGAAGGACTCGGGGTCGGTCTGCGCGCAGAGTGCGCGCTCCTGCCAGCCGAGTTCTTCCTCCTCCTCGATGCCGTCACCGATCAACAGCTCAAAGAGCTCGCTCATGTGGCGCGCCTCCTCTGCCCCTATTGGCGTCCCCGTGGTTGCCGTTGCCTCGTGCGGCCGACGACACGAGTGAAATTACAGTTGCGTCACTCTGGCCCAGTCAAGCCGAGCTCTGGTATTGGGGTCGGGATTCACTCCCTGGCACCAAGCCGTTACGAATAGTGTACATAACCGGACACATGGGACCTCTAGCCCGATTGCGCGCGAAAGTCGACGAACCATTCGCGACCGGGGGCCGGGTGACATGCGGTCACCGCCACAGGCCGGTCATCGCCCTGCCTTCCCGGCGATCTTCCCATCGAAACATAGAGGGTGATTTATCACTCCATCGGGTAGTTCATGGCCGATCTCACCCGAATGTCCGCTCTCCCCGAGTTGACACCGGCCCTGCGGATGCGTTGTCCTTTTCCCTATGTCAGAGTTCCTCGGCCCCCGGAGCGGTTCCGCGCTCCGCCCTGCCGTGGACTCCTGTTGTCGCCTCTGTTCCTGCCGCTGTATCTAGGCGCCCGCCGTCCCGCCGCGCGCCGCCCAGGAAGCACAGAGGCCGCCCGCGATTCCCGCCCCAGGACATCCCGGACCCGGCTGACTCCCCTGACGAACCAGCCCTCCGAGGACGACTCCCGTGCGAATGATCCGCATCCGCAAGCGGAACCGCGACCGCAGCAAGCTCGCTCTCCACGGCCTCCGCGCCGCCTCCACCACCCGCCCCGCGGCACCCGCCCCCGCCGCCCGGCCCGGCGGCCACCCGTGGGCCGACGGCCTCAGCGACGTCTCCATCGCCGGCGACCCGCTGGCCTTCCCGCACCTCGCCCGCACCGACCTGCCCGCCCACCCCACCACCGTCGCCGAGTACGCCCGGCTGGTCCGCGAGATCGCCGCCGACCGGGACCGCTGGGAGCCGCTGGTCCGGTACGACGCGCTCACCCGCTGGTACGCCCGGCTGGAGACCGGCCCCGGCTACGAGGTCTGGCTGCTCAGCTGGCTGCCCGGCCAGAGCAGCGGCTTCCACGACCACGGCACCTCCTCCGGCGTGATGAGCGTGGTCCGCGGCGAGCTGGTCGAGCGCTCCCTCACACTCCCCCAGCCTTCGGCCGGGGGTACCCCCAGCGGGTCGGGGTCGCGCGACCTGCGCCCCGGCGGGCAGAGGGTCTTCTCCCCCGGGTACCTGCACGAGGTGGTCAACGCCTCGCTGGAGCCCGCCGTCTCGATCCACCTCTACACCCCCGGCCTGACCGAGATGAACCAGTACGGGGCCGCCGTCGTCCCCGAGCAGCACCCGCAGACGTCCGCCGAGGCCCACTGAGGCTCCGGGCGCGGTTGTCGAGGGTCGGGCTGACGACCCGTCGGCGCGTGGCAGGATGGGCGCATGCGCATCGTGGCACTGGCAGGCGGGATCGGCGGAGCGCGTTTCCTGCGCGGACTCCGGGAGGCCATCGGACCCGAGGACGAGATCACCGTCATCGGCAACACCGGTGACGACATCCACCTCTTCGGGCTGAAGGTCTGCCCCGACCTCGACACCGTCATGTACACCCTCGGCGGGGGCATCCACGAGGAGCAGGGCTGGGGCCGGACCGACGAGACCTGGTCCATCAAGGCCGAGATGAAGGAGTACGGCGTCGGCCCCGAGTGGTTCGGGCTCGGCGACCGGGACTTCGCCACCCACCTCGTGCGCAGCCAGATGCTCACCGCCGGCTACACCCTCAGCCAGGTCACCGAGGCGCTCTGCGTGCGCTGGCAGCCCGGGGTGCGGCTGCTGCCGATGAGCGACGACCGGATCGAGACCCACGTCCGGATCACCGACGAGCAGGGCACCCGGGCCATCCACTTCCAGGAGTACTGGGTCAAGCTGCACGCCGCCGTCGACGCCGAGGCGATCGTGCCGGTCGGCGCCGACACCGCCAAGCCGGCGCCCGGCGTGCTGGACGCCCTCGCCGAGGCCGACGTCATCCTCTTCCCGCCGTCCAACCCGGTCGTCTCGATCGGCACCATCCTCGCCGTGCCGGGCATCCGCGAGGCGGTCGCCGCCGCCTCCGCGCCGGTCGTCGGGCTCTCGCCGATCATCGGCGGCGCGCCCGTGCGGGGCATGGCCGACAAGGTGCTCGCCGCCGTCGGGGTCGAGGCCACCGCCGAGGCCGTGGCGCTGAACTACGGCTCCGACTTGGTGGACGGCTGGCTGGTGGACACCGTCGACGAGGCCGCCGTGGCCGCCGTCGAGGCGGGCGGGATCGCCTGCCGGGCGGTGCCGCTGCTGATGACCGACGTCGCCGCCACCGCCGAGATGGCCCGGGCCGCGCTGGCGCTCGCCGAGCAGGTGCGCCGGTGAGCCTGCGGATCCTCCCGGTCGGCGGGCTGCCCGAGATCGACGCCGACAGCGACCTCGCCGAGCTGATCGCCAAGGCCGCCGACTACGAGGACGGCGACATCCTGCTGGTCACCTCCAAGGTGGTCAGCAAGGCCGAGGGCCGGCTGCTGCACGCCGCCGACCGGGAGGCCGCGATCGACGCCGAGACCGTCCGGCTGGTCGCCCGGCGCGGCCCGATCCGGATCGTCGAGAACCGCAACGGCCTGGTCATGGCCGCCGCCGGGGTGGACGCCTCGAACACCGCGCCCGGCACCGTCCTGCTGCTGCCCGAGGACCCGGACGCCTCGGCCCGCGCGCTGCGCGCCCGGCTCCGGCAGCTCACCGGGCGCCGGCTCGCCGTCGTCGTCACCGACACTTTCGGGCGGCCCTGGCGCAACGG
This sequence comes from Kitasatospora purpeofusca, assembly GCF_000718025.1. Classification (GTDB taxonomy): domain Bacteria; phylum Actinomycetota; class Actinomycetes; order Streptomycetales; family Streptomycetaceae; genus Kitasatospora; species Kitasatospora purpeofusca. The sequence continues at coordinate 30,397 of NZ_JODS01000043.1, read as the reverse complement.
CCTCACCGATGTCGCCATCGGCGCCGCCGGCCTGGCCGTCCTGGACGACCACCGCGGGCGCTCCGACTCGCACGGCAACGAGCTGTTCCAGACCGTCACCGCCACCGCCGACGAGCTGGCCGGCGCCGCCGACCTGGTGAAGGGCAAGAGCACCGGCACCCCGGTCGCCGTGGTCCGCGGCCTCGGCCACCTGGTCACCGCCGAGGACGGCGAGGGCGTCCGGCCGCTGCTCAGGCCCGCCGCCGACGACATGTTCCGGCTCGGCACCTCCGAGGCGATCCGGCAGGCCGTCACCCAGCGGCGCACCGTCCGCGCGTTCACCGCCGAACCGGTCGACCCGGGCGCCGTCCGGCGCGCGGTCGCCGCCGCGGCCACCGCGCCCGCGCCGCACCACACCACGCCGTGGCGGTTCGTCCTGCTGGAGACCCCCGAGGTGCGGACCCGGCTGCTGGACGCGATGCTCGCCGCCTGGCGCCGCGACCTCGCCGAGCTGGACGGCTGGGACGAGGAGAGGATCGCCCGCCGCACCGCCCGCGGCGACGTCCTGCGCGCGGCCCCCTACCTGGTCGTCCCGTGCCTGGTGATGGACGGCTCGCACGACTACCCGGACGAGCGCCGGGCCGCCGCCGAGCGCGAGATGTTCACCGTCGCCGTCGGCGCCGCCGTGCAGAACCTGCTGGTCACCCTGGCCGGCGAGGGCTACGGCTCGGCCTGGGTCTCCTCGACGATGTTCTGCCGCGACACGGTGCGCGAGGTCCTCGACCTCCCGGAGCACTGGGACCCGATGGGCGCCGTCGCCGTCGGCCGCCCAGCCGAACCGCCCCGCAGTCGTCCGGACCGCACGGCGGACGCCTTCATCGAGGTGCGGTAGGGGTCAGAGGCGGCGGTGGACGTCCCGCCGGTTGCCCACGTCGACCACCAGGACGACCATCTCGCCGCCCCGCACCTCGTACACCACGCGATAGGCCCCCACCCACAACCGGTAGAGACCGTCGTGTCCGGTCAGCTACTGCATGCGGCACTCCCGGCCGAGTCCGGGGGCGCGTCGAACAAATCCACCAAGAGCTCCACCATGCTGACCGTCGGGTCGTCGCGATGGAGCTCGGCCTCCCGCGCAGCGATCTCGTCCGCCGCTTCCTCGATCGCGTCCAGGGTCAGGTGAGCCCATTCCGTCGGACCGCCACAGCGCTCACTCACCGAACCCTTTGAACGCGCAGTGCACCCGAACGGGCGGTTTCAGCGGCGGCGGTGGTCGTTGGGAGTGAGGCGGGGGCCGAAGCGGGGGGCGTGGGTGCCGGTGGACAGCAGGATCCGGCACAGGCGGTGGCGGTGCGGGCGGTAGGGCTCCAGAAGGGCCAGCATCTGGGCGTCGTCGCTGCGGACCCGGCCGGCCAGGGCCCAGCCGACCGTGTTGGGCAGGTGGAAGTCCCCGACCGAGACGGCGTCCGCGTCCCCGTTGCTGCGCTGCAGGGTCTCGGCGGCCGTCCAGACACCGACACCCGGGACGGCGGTCAGACGGGCGAAGGACTCCTCGTGCCCCATCGCCGAGGCCTCCTCCAGCCGGGGGGCCAGCCGGACGGCGCGCTGCACCGTCGCGGAGCGCTTCGGGTCGACGCCCGCGCGGTGCCACTCCCAGCTCGGCACCAGCGACCACTCCCGGGCCGAGGGTGCCACCCAGAGGCCCTCGGCCGGGCCGGGTGCCGGGGTGCCGAAGGCGCGCAGCAGGGTGGACCAGGCCCGGTAGGCCTCGCCGGTGGTGACCTTCTGTTCCAGGATCGCCGGCACCAGGGACTCCAGGACCAGGCCGGTCCTGGTCAGCCGCACCCCCGCCGCGCCGCGTTGCGCCTCGCGCAGCGGGCCGGCCGGCAGGACCAGGCCCGCCGGGTCGTCCTGGGCGCCGAGCAGGCCGGGCAGTCCGTCCAGCAGCCACTGCGCGCCGGGGCCCCAGGCCGTCGCCTCGACCACGCCCTCGGAGGGACGGGCCAGCACCCGCAGGGTGCCGATACCGCCCGGGGTGCGGGAGGCCCGCCAGAGGGCGCCGTCGGCCGTCCTCCGGTAGGACGGGTCGGCCGGGCCCCGGCGCAGCGGCAGCAGGGTGCGGGCCACGTCCAGCGGGAAACCGGGCCGCCAGTGGCGGACGGCTCCGGCGTCGGGACTCCCGGTGTCGGAGCTCCCGGGGCCGGGCACCTCCGCAGGCACCTCCGCGGCCGCGGCCCGGGGCGCGCGCCCGCCCGTCGAGGTCCCGCTCACCGCCGTGCACCTCCTGCACCGTCCGCCGACCATGGGGATATGAACGATACGCGGGTGCCGGAGCTGTCCGCCGGTGACGAGAGTGCCGTGCGGTCCCTCTACCACCGGGTGCTCGAAGGGTGGAACCTGCGGGACGGCGCGGCCTTCGCCGGGCCGTTCGCGGTGGACGGCGAGCTGATCGGCTTCGACGGCACCCGGCACGGCGGCCGGTCGGTGATGGCCGCCGAACTGGGACGGATCTTCACCGGCCGCCCGACGCCCGAGTTCGTCGCCAAGGTCCGGCGGGTGCGGGCGCTGGGGCCGCGGGTGGCGCAGTTGGACGCGGTCGCCGGCCTGGTGCCGGACGACGCGGAGGACCTCGATCCCGCGCTGAACGCGCTGCACACGGTGATCGCGGTCGACGCGGGCGCCGGCTGGCGGATCGCGCTGATGCAGGCCACCCCGGCCCGGTACGACGAGCGGCCGGACCTCGCGCGGGCGCTGACGGCCGAGCTGCGGGCGCTGATCGGGCGCGGGCCGGGCCCGGAGTAGGGCGGGCCCGGCCGGGGCGTCAGCGGCCCTGGAGCCGCGCCGCCTCGGTGCGCAGCTCGGGGAGCCTCGGGTAGAGGGCGTCGCCCGGGCACTCGGTGTTGAAGGCGTCGCGGTGTCCGGAGACGGCCTGGAAGTCCGCGCCGGTGCCCGCCGGGTAGAGGCTGCCGTCGGAGCCGGAGACCATCCGGGTGCTCCCGGCCGCGTCCTGGTCGGTGAGGCCGAGCTTCCAGGCCGCGATCCGGGCCACCCCGGTCAGCAGGTCCGCCGGGGGGACGTCCGTGACGAAGGTGCCGATCGCCGCGACGCCCGCCGAGTCGGTGTTGAAGCCCAGTGTGTGCGCGCCGTGCACCGGCAGGTCGGTGCCGCCGGCCCGGCCCTCGTAGACGGTGCCGCAGCGGTCGACCAGGAAGTTGTAGCCGATGTCCCGCCAGCCGTTGCTCTGCACGTGGTACTGGTAGATCGCCCGGATCACCCGGGGCGCGTCGGAGCACGCGTACTCGGTGGTGGTCGCGGTGTGGTGGACGAAGACCACCCGGACCGGTCCGGTGTACACGAAGTCGGGCTCGCGGATCGACTCGTCCGCGCCCCAGCCGGCCCGGGTGACGATCTCCGGGCGCGGGGCCTGGTGGTGTCCGGTCCGGCGGCCGCCGTCCGCCGGTCCGGCGGCAGGCGGTTCGGCGGGCACGGTCCGCGCGCCGGCGGAGCGGACGCCCTCCCCCGGGTCGACCAGCTCCACCCGCAGTCCGGGCGGCGGTCCGGCCGGACCGGGCGTCACCTCGACGGCGACACCGTCGCTCGGGCCGGTCCACAGCGGTGCGGTGGCACCGCGCGGCGCACGGCTGGCGGCGGTGACCGCAGTGGTGGCGGCGGTGTCGGCCCCGGCGTCCGGACCGTCCTCGCCGTCGGTCTCCAGCTCGTGCCAGCCGCTCCAGACGCCGGTGGCCGCGTCCCGGGTACGGACCTTGACGGTGCCCCCGGCGAGCGCCCGCGCCGGACCGTCCCAGCCGACGCCGAGCAGGTCGAACCGCCGGGCGGTGCGCCCGGCGAGCAGCCGCCCCCCGGTCAGCGGGAGCGAGGTGACGGAGCCGCCGCCCGCCGGCCCCGGCGCCCCCGGGCGGGCCACCGGCGCCCCGGCACCGGCCCGGGCCTCGGCGGGGATCGACGGGAGCGTCAGGACGGCCGCGAGGACGGCGAGCAGGACGACGGGCGGGCGGCCGCGGAGGGCACGGAGAGAGATGCGCATAACCCGGATGTTCACGGGATTCCGGGCGGGGCGCCACGCCACCCCGCGACCCTTCCGCCACCCCTCCCGGACGTCCACCCGAAGGCCGTAGGCTGGGGCGCACCATGACTTCGCCTTTCGCTGCCGATGCCCGCACCCCCGTCGAGCTGCTGCACGCTTACCTGCGAGGTGGCACTCCCTCGGTCGACCCCGCGGCCCCACTGGTCACCTTCTACGACGACGCCACCGGCGAACGCGTGGAGCTGTCCGCGAGGACCTTCGACAACTGGGTGGCCAAGACCGCCAACCTGCTCCAGGACGAACTCAACGCCGGTCCGGGCGACCGCGCCGCGCTGCTCCTCCCGGCCCACTGGCAGAGCGCCGTCTGGCTGCTCGCCTGCTGGTCGGTCGGGGTCGCGGCGGTCCCGGCCGGCGACCCGGCCGCCGCCGACCTGGTGGTCAGCGGCCCGGACGGCCTGGAGGCCGCCCAGGCCTGCGAGGGCGAGCGGGTGGCGCTCGCCCTGCGGCCGCTCGGCGGGCGGTTCCCCCAGCGCCCGGACGGCTTCCTGGACTACGCGGCCGAGGTGCCCGGGCAGGGTGACCGGTTCGCCCCCTACTCCCCCGTCACCCCGGACGCCCCCGCGCTGGAGACCGTGGTGGACGGCCTGCCGCTGAAGCTGACCGGGGACCAGACCGTCCAGCTGGCCCGCGAGGGCGCCGCCCGGCTCGGCCTCGGACCGGGCGACCGGGTGCTCTCCACCCTCTCCTTCGACGACTGGTCCGGGCTGGAGGCCGGGCTGCTGGCGCCGCTGGCGGCCGGCGCGTCGGTGGTGCTCTGCCGCAACGCGGACGGCCTGGACGCCGAGCAGTGGGAGAAGCGGGTCGAATCCGAACGGGTGACACTGCGCCTCGGGTAACCCCCGGCCCCGGCCGGGCGGGTAGGGATCCCTGCCATGGCCGAGGACGACACCGAGCACCCCCCGACCGAACACCCGAAAACCGAACCCCCGCGGGCCGGGCTCCCGCCGACCGGGCGGACGCCGAACGGACAGCCGCCGACGGGACAGCCGCCGGACGGGCCGGACTGCGCCGCCGGGGCGGGGGGCCCGGCGGACCCGGGGTCCCCCGGCGCGCCCGGTGGTCCCGATGCTCCCGGTACACCCGGTGCTCCCGGTGCTCCCGGCGGGGGCAGACGCCGGCGCCGGCGGTGGCTGATCGTCACCGCCGGCGTCCTCGCCTTCCTGCTCGTCGGCTGCGGCACGCTGCTCTGGGTCGCCTACCGCAAGCTCGACGGCAACATCCGCACCGACTCCACCACCGACCAGCTGCTGGCCCGGCTGGAGGCCGAGCGCCCCAGCCGGACCGCCGGGGCCCGGGGCGCCGAGAACCTGCTGCTGATCGGCAGCGACGACCGGACCGGCGCCAACGCCACCTACGGCGCGGCCGGCGGCCAGCGCTCGGACACCACGATCCTGCTCCACCTCGCGGCCGACCGGCGGCACGCGACCGCCGTCTCCATCCCGCGCGACGTCATGGTGAGCGTCCCGGCCTGCGAGAAGCCGGACGGCACCCGCAGCCGGCCGACGCTGATGCAGTTCAACGCCGCGTTCGAGACCGGCGGCCCCGCCTGCTCGATCCGGACCGTGGAGCAGCTCAGCGGCATCCGGATCGACCACTACGTGATCGTCGACTTCGCGGGCTTCAAGCGGATGGTGGACGCCGTCGACGGTGTCGAGGTGTGCGTCCCGCAGCCGATCCACGACAAGGACGCCAAGCTGGACCTCGCGGCCGGGCGGCAGACCCTGCACGGCGAGCAGGCGCTCGGCTACGTCCGGGCCAGGGAGACCCTCGGGGACGGCAGCGACACCCAGCGGATGGGGCGTCAGCAGCAGTTCCTGGCGGCACTGATCCGCAAGGTGCAGTCGCAGGACGTGCTGCTCAACCCGACCAAGCTGTGGCCGGTGCTGGACGCCGCCACCTCCTCGGTGCAGGCGGACGGCGGGCTGTCCTCGCTGGGCGAGCTGTACGACCTGACCCAGGACCTGCGCGGGATCCCGTCCTCGGACGTGACCTTCCTGACGGCGCCTCGGCGGCCGTACCGGTTCGACTCGGACCGGGACGAGTTCGTGCAGCCGCAGACCACCCAGTTGTTCGCGGCGCTGCGGGACGACCGGCCGGTGGAGGTGCGGCCGCCGGGGTCGAGTCCGTCCGCCGCTCCGGTGGGGACCAGGCCGACGGTGGCGCCCTCGGCCGCGCCGGTCCCGTCGGCGGTCCCGTCGTCGGCGTCGTCGGCGTCGGCTTCGGCTTCGGCGTCGGCTTCCGCTTCGGTTCCGACGTCGGTCTCCTCGGCCGCCGGGACCCCTGGACCGTCGCCGTCACCGGGCGCGAGCGGCCCGGCGGCCTTCGAGGGGCGGACCGCCGATGTGGACGCCTGCGCGGTGCATTGAGCCTGGACACGATCACTGTTCCGTACACAGAACATGATCTTGGAGGGGTTCTCCCCGGAAATTCCCGGCCCCGCATTCGGCCGCGGAATTCCCTCCGGAAACCATGGCGGAGATCACACTCGGAACAATTCCGTCATCCGGCTCGTCTAGGGTGTCCGAGTCGGTCGCGCATTTCGCGCGCCGGGCCGAGGAGCGGCCGGAGGGAGGGGAGCACCCGTGCAGCAGGACATCCACGACGGAGGGGCGGGCGCCGACCGGCACCCCGCCGACCCCGCCCGGGGCATCCCCGCCCAGCGACTTCACACCCCGGCCGAGGCCGCGGCCGAACCCCCGCACCCCGGCGGCCGGGCCGCCCGGCGCCGGGCCCTGACCGCCCGGCGCACCCGGCGCCGTCGGGTGCTGAAGTGGACCGGCGGCCTCGCCGCGTTCGCCCTGGTGGCCGGCTGCGGCGGCGCGTACTACGCGTACCAGCACTTCAACAACAACATCACCGCCGTCAAGGTGCAGCTGGGCAACGAGGCCGAGCGGCCCAAACCGGTCGCCGACGCCCTGAACATCCTGGTGATCGGCACCGACAGCCGGGAGGGCCTGGGCCGCGAGTACGGCGACGAGGGCAGCGCCGGGCACGCGGACACCACGCTGCTGTTCCACATCGCCAAGGACCGCAGCAACGCCACGGCGCTCAGCATCCCGCGCGACCTCATGGTGCCCGTCCCGGAGTGTCGGACGCCGGACGGGAAGACCATCCCCGGGACGGCGCGCACGATGTTCAACAACAGCCTCGGCCAGGAGGGCCGCGATCCGGGCTGCACCTGGAAGACCGTCGAGAAGGTCACCGGGATCCGGGTCGACCACTTCGTGATGGTCAACTTCGACGCCGTCAAGACGCTCTCCACCGCCGTCGGCGGCGTCGAGGTGTGCGCGGCCAAGGACATCAACGACCCGGACTCGCACCTGCGGATGGCCAAGGGCCGGCACGTCGTCCAGGGCGACGAGGCGCTCGCCTTCGTCCGTACCCGGCACGCCGTCGGGCTGGGCGGCGACCTCACCCGAATACCGCTGCAGCAGCAGTTCATCGGCTCGATGATCCGCTCGATCAAGAGCAGCGACACCCTGACCAACCCGGCCAAGCTGTGGAAGCTCGCGGACTCCGCCACCAAGGCGCTCACCGTGGACTCCGGGATCGGCAGTGTGGACAAGCTGAAGGACCTCGCGCTGGACCTGAGCAAGGTCGACAGCGGGAAGATCACCTTCGCCACCGTGCCGGTGCTGGACGACCCGGCGGACGAGAACCGGCTGGTGCTCAAGCAGCCGGACGCCGCCCAGCTGTTCTCGATGGTCGGCGGCGACCGCTCGTTGACCGAGCCCGCGGCGGGGGCGGCGGCACCGGAGGCACCGGCGGCGTCCGCTCCGGCGGCTCCGGCGGCCACGTCCGCTCCGGCGGCTCCGGCCGCGCCCGGTGGTGCGGCGTCGACCGCCGCGGCCGCGGTCGACGCGAAGGACCTGCGGGTGACGGTGCGCAACGGCAGCGGGACGCCCGGGCAGGCGCAGCAGGCCGTCGACCGGCTGGTGGCGAAGGGCTACGCCAAGGCCGCCACAGCCGCGAACGCGCCCGTCGCGACGGCCACCTCGATCGCCCACCCGGCCGGGAAGGCCGCCGAGGCGGCGGCGCTGGCCGCCGCGCTGGGCCTGCCCGCCGAGGCCGTCAAGGCCGACCCGAAGCTGGGCGCCCGGGACGGGCTGGTGCTGGTGCTCGGCAAGGACGCTCCGGCGGCGGCCGCCGCCCAGGCCGCCGCGATGCCCGCCGCGGTGCCGAGCGAGGCTCCGAAGGACCTCCAGCGGGTCCAGGGCGACGACATCGACGCCTGCGCGAAGTAGTCCCGCTCAGCGGCCGGTTTCCGAGGATTCGGCAAGGGTCTCGGGTTCGACCGGGGGCTCGGGTTCGGCCAGGGTCTCGGGTTCGACGGGGGCGAGCAGGCCGTCGTGCTCCCGGTACTCCTCGCCGGTGCGCGGACAGACCCAGCGGTCCGCTCCGGCCGGTCGCAGTGGTTCGCCGGCCCGGCCGACCCACTTGATCCGACGGGCCGGGACCCCGGCCACCAGGGCGAAGTCCGGAACGTCCCGGTGCACCACCGCGCCCGCCGCGACCAGGGCCCAGCGGCCCACCGTCACCCCGGCGACCAGGACGGCGCGGCCGCCGATCGAGCAGCCACGGCGGAGCGTCACCCCTCGGGCATGCCAGTCCTCGCCGCGCTTGAGCCGGCCGTCGACGTCGACCGAGCGCGGGTAGAGGTCGTTGGTGAGCACCGCCGCCGGTCCGACGAAGACGCCGTCCTCCAGGACCGCCGGCTCGTACACCAGGGCGTGGTTCTGCAGCTTGACCCGGTCGCCGATCCGCACCCCCGGGCCCACGTAGGCGCCGCGGCCGATGATGCAGTCCGCGCCGATCACCGCGTCCTCGCGGACCTGGGCGAGGTGCCAGACCGTCGTCCCGGCGCCGAGCACGGCGCGCCCGTCGACATCGGCGGTGGGTTCGACCCGGGCCCCGGAGCCCTCGGAAACGGAGCCCTCGGAAACGGCGGCGGACCCGCCCTCGACTGTCCCCATGGCGCCCGACGATAGCGTCGGGCGCGGGAACGGGAGGGCGGGTCCGCGGGATTGGCCGGATGGTGCCTCGGCCGTGCCGAGCCGTGCCGAGCCGTGCTCAGCCGTGTGCGGGCGTGTGCGGGCGTGATCAGCCGCGCTCGGCCACCACGTCCGCACTGGACGGGGCGCGGCTGCCGATGACCCTGCGGGCCAGCGAACGGGGCGAGGTGAGGAAGCCGAAGCCCCAGCTGAGGTGCATGGTCGCGAAGGCCACCGCGAGCAGCGCCTTCGCCTTGGGCGACAGGTCGCGCCCCTCCTTCAGCGCACCGCCGGCGATGCCGAGCAGATAGACGCCGGGCAGGGCCAGGAAGGCCGGGTGGACGGCCAGGCCGAGCAGCAGTCCGAGCGTCACCCCGACGAAGGCGGTGGGGGGCGCGAGGTAGCGCAGGTTGACCGAGCCGCGGTGGTAGCGGGTGACCACCCGGCGCCAGCGCCCGTAGTCCTTGTACTGCTTGGCCAGGGCCTTGATGGTGGGCCGGGGCCGGTAGGTGACGCGCAGCTGGGGGGTGAACCACACCAGGCCGCCGTCCTGGCGGATCCGGTAGTTGAGCTCCCAGTCCTGGGCGCGGACGAACTCCTCGTTGTAGCCGCCGAGGCGCTCCAGCACCTCGCGCCGGAACACCCCGAGGTAGACGGTGTCCGCCGGGCCGGCCAGGCCGCCGGTGTGGAAGGCGGCGTTGCCGACACCGATCTTGGAGGTCATCGCCGCGGCGACCGCGTGCTCCCACTCGGTCTCGCCCTCGGCGTGCATGATGCCGCCGACGTTGGCGGCCTCCATCTCGCCGAGCAGCCGGACCGCCGTGGTGATGTAGCCGGGGGTCAGCAGGCCGTGGCCGTCGACGCGCACCACTATCGGATGGCGGGAACCGCGGATGGCGGCGTTCAGCCCCGCGGGGGTACGCCCTGTGGGGTTCTCCACCGTCCGGACTCTGGGGTCCTCGGCGACGAGTTCGGCGGCGATCTGCGCGGTGCGGTCGGTGGACGGACCGAGGGCGATCACCACCTCCATCGACCCGGCGTAGTCCTGTTCCAGGATGTGCCGGACGGCCGTGCGCAGGTGTCGTTCCTCGTTGAGCACCGGCATGATCACGGAGACCGCCGGCAGCTCCTCAGCAGCCTTGGTGTTCATCGGGGCCAACCGTACCGGTGCGGGCGGGGTGTCGTCTTGTCCCGGTCTGGGCGTCTCCGCCCGGGCGGGCAGGGGGTGTGCGAAGGACCGTCGTAGCAGCTGTCCGGGGTCGCCGGTGGGGCGCACGGAGGAACGTTTCGCCGGTCGGGGCCCACCGTACTCCCCGGCCACGGCGCGCCCTCACCCGGCCCGGCCGAGGGCGCCCCTACCATCCGAGAGATGCCCGTCTCCCCCCGTTCCGCCCAGTCCGAAGACCCGGCCGGCGACCCGCTCGAACAGTCCGCCGACCCGCTCGAACGCTCCGGTGAGCCGCTCGAACGGTCCGGCGGCCCCTCGGAGCGGCGCCGCTTCTGGCCCCGTCGACTGGCCGCCGGCATCGCGTTCAGCGTCCTCGTCACCTCCTGCGGAGGCTGGGCGGTACTGCACGGGATCGGGTCGATCGACCGGGTGGACGCCTTCAGCAACGACCGGGCCCGGCCGGCCGACGACGGCTCCACCACCTTCCTGGTGGTGGGCACCGACGAACGCGACGGAATCCCGGAGAAGACGCTCAAGACGGTGCTGCACGCCGGGGGGGAATCCTGTCACTGCACCGACACGATGATGATCGTCCAGCTTTCCGGTGACGGCTCCCGGGCCGGCGTGATCAGCATTCCCCGGGACTCCTATGTCGACATCCCCGCCCACCGGGACCCGGCCACCCGGCGGACGGTCCCGGCTGCCAAGGGCAAGATCAACGCCGCGTTCGGGATGGGCGGCCCGCAGCTGACCGTCGCCACCGTGGAACAGAACACCGGGCTGCGCATCGACCACTACCTCCAGGTCGACTTCGCCGGGTTCGTCTCCGCCGTGGACGCCGTCGGCGGGGTCCGGGTCTGCACCGCCAAACCGCTCAAGGACGAGTACTCGGGCCTCGACCTGCCGGCCGGCACCAGCACCCTGGACGGCGCCGGCGCGCTCAAGTACGTACGGGCCCGGCACGTGGACGGCAGCTCCGACCTGGGGCGGATGCGCCGGCAGCAGAAGCTGGTCGCGCAGCTGCTGCACCAGCTGACCAGTGGCGGCGTCCTGCTCAGCCCGGTCCGGCTGGCCCGGGCTACCGACAGCCTGCTCGCCTCGGTCAAGGCCGACAAGGGGCTCTCGGCGGACGATCTGATCACGCTGGCGACCCGGATGAAGGAGCTGACGGCCGGGCGGGCCGACTTCGTGACCGTGCCGCTGGCCTCGGTGGACCACCCGGTCGCCGGCTGGGGCTCGACGGTGCTCTGGGACAAGGAGCGGGCCCGGGCACTGTTCGACGCGGTGCGGGAGGGGCGGCCGCTGGTGGCGGAGGACGGCGGGGCGGGCGGGGCGCAGCCGGTGGGCGGGGCGGAGCCTTCGGCGGTTCCGGCGGCCGGGGCCGGGGCGGCAGCGGGGGCCGGGGCCGGGGCCGGGGCGACCACCGTCGCGCCGGAGCAGGTGCACGTCCAGGTGTTCAACGCGGCGGGTGTGGCCGGTCTCGGTGCCCGGGTCGACGCCGAGCTGCGGCGGGCCGGGTTCGCCACCACCGGGGCGCCGTCCAACGCCCCGGCCGGCACACCGGCCGGCCGCACGGTGATCCGGTACGACCCGCACTGGGCCGAGTCGGCGCGGACGCTGGCCGGCGCGGTGCCGACCGCCGAACTGACGCCCGTCCCGGGGCTGGGCCCGACCCTCCAGGTGTACGCGGGGACGGACCACCCGGCGGCGGGACCGAGCGCCACTGCGGCCGGTCCGTCCGCGACGGCGGTCGCCGTGCCCGCCCCGCCGCCGCCCTCGGCACCGTCGTCGCCGGGGCCCGGCGGAGGTGCCGGTGCCGGTGCGGGACCGTCCGGCCCGGCGGCGGAGGCGCGCGGCGAGGGCGCGGCCGGCGCGGCCGGTGCGGCCGGTGCGGGCGCGGGCGCCGCCGGGGCCGAGCGGGCCAGCGACCTCATCTGCCCCTGAACCGGCCCGTGGATCCGCCCGGGTTCCACCCGGGATCCGCCCGACGTACGACAGAGGGGCAGGGTGCGCGCGGCACCCTGCCCCTCCCCCCTTGTCCCCCCGCTCCCCCTTTGTCCCCCCGCCCCCCCTTTGTTCCCCCCTGCTCCCGGGTCCGGGCTCCCCCTTTCCCCGGTCGCCCGACGCGACCCCCGGTCCCCCGATCCGGGGGCCGCGTCCGGTCAGTCCGTCGCGATGGCCGCGAGGACGTTCATTCGCCCGGCCCGGAAGGCCGGCACCAGAGCAGCCAGCAGGCCGATGACCACCGAGGCCCCCAGGGTGAGGAGGATGGTCGTGGTCGGGACGGCCAGCGTCTCCAGACCCTGGGTGCGCAGCACCTGCTGCCCCGTGATGCCCCAGGCCAGGCCGAGCGCGGTGCCGAGGACGGCGCCGAACAGGGCGATCACCACGGACTCCAGCCGGATCATCCGGCGCAGCTGGCGGCGGGAGAGCCCGATCGCCCGCAGCAGGCCGATCTCACGGGTCCGCTCCACCACCGAGAGCGCCAGGGTGTTGACGACGCCGAGCACCGCGACCACGATCGCCAGCCCGAGCAGGCCGTAGATCATGTAGAGCAGGGTGTTGACCTGCTCCTGGACGAGGTCCTTGTAGCCGGCCTGGTCGCGGACCGAGGCCTGCGGGTACTGCTTGAGCGCGTCCTCCAGGCCGGTGAGTGTCCTGGCGACGTCCGCCCCGGCGGCCGCCTTGGCGAACAGGATGGCGTCCACCGGCTGGTCCGCGGCCGGCACCGCCTTGCTGACGGTGTCGAGCGAGGCGAAGGTGTTGCCGTCGAAGAGCTGGTTGCCCTTGGTCATGACGACGCCGACCGGCAGTGACTGGACCCGCCCGTTGCCGTAGTCGACCTTGATCGGGTCGCCCACCTTCAGGCCGTGGTCCTTGGCGTAGTCCTCGCCGATCGCCAGCGCGCCCTGCTTGAGGGAGTCCGGGGAGCCCTCCTTGACCGGCAGCCGGAAGTCCTCGGTGAACCGCGCGGTCACGGCGGATATGCCGTTCTTCTCGGTCTTCCCGTCAGGCGCGGTGAAGTATGCCTCGAGGTACTTCTGCTCGGTGGTGTGGTCCACGCCCTGGGTCTGCCGCACGGCGGCGACGATCTCCGGGGAGACCCCGTTCGGTCCGGCCGAGACGATGTAGTCGGCGCCCACCGAGCTGTCGATCTGGTTGTTGGTGGACTTGATCACCGAGGAGGTGAAGACCGAGGCCCCGATCACCAGCGCCAGTCCGATCATCAGCGCGGCGGCCGTGGCACCGGTACGACGCGGGTTGCGCATCGCGTTGCGCTGGGCGAGCCTGCCGGACGGGCCGAACAGGGTGGGCAGCAGCGCGCCGAGCACCCGGACCACGGTGGTGGCCAGCAGCGGGCCGAGGACGACGAAGCCGACCAGGGTCAGCAGCACGCCGAGCCCGAGCAGCCGGCCCCCGGTGGCGGCCTTCTCCGCTCCGGCGGCCAGCACCAGCAGACCGCCACCACCTGCGGTGAGCACCAGGCCGATGATCGCCCGGACGGTGTTGGAGCGGGCCTCGACCGGGGTCCCGTGGTCGCGCAGCGCGGCGATCGGGGCGATCCGGCTCGCCCGGAGAGCCGGGACCAAGGCCGCGAGCACGGTGATCACGACACCCACCGCGTACCCGGCGACGAACACGTCCGCGCCGATCTTCAGGTCCGAGGCGTCGAGGTGCATCCCGATTGCGTTCATCAGCTGGATGAGCCCGACCGCCAGGCCGAGGCCGGCCGCGATGCCGATGGTGGACCCGGCCAGGCCCAGCAGCAGCGCCTCCACCAGCACCGAGCGGTTGACCTGCCCACGGCTGCCGCCGACGGCCCGCAGCAGGCCGATCTCCCGGGTGCGCTGGGCGACCAGCATCGAGAAGGTGTTGATGATCAGGAAGCCGCCGACCAGCAGCGAGATGCCGGCGAAGCCGAGCATCGCGTACTTCATGAAGTCGAGGAAGGAGCCGACGCTCTTCTGGCCGTCCGCCTTCTGCTCGGCCGCCGTCTTCGCCTCGAAGCCGGCGCCCAGCCCGGCCAGCGCGTCGGACTTGAGCTGCTCGTCGGACCGGCTGCCGTCCCCGTACACCTCGACCGAGGTGTAGGCGGGGCCCCCGAGCAGGACGCTCTGCGCGGTGGCGGTGTCCAGGAAGGCCAGCGCCGCGCCCGGGTTGGTGGTCTTGAACGCGGCGATGCCGACGATCGTGAAGTCGCGGTTGTCGTTGACGATCACCCGCAGCTTGCCGCCCAGGCCGAGCTTGGCCTTCTTCGCGGTGTCCGCGTCGAGCACGACCTGGTCGGGGCCCTGCGGTACGTGACCGGAGGTGATCTCTACCGGGCTGCGCGGGCTGTCCACCCAGTTGCCGACGAGGGTCGGGGCACCGGTGGTCGGGCCGACCTTCTTGAGGGTCGCCGGGTCCGCCAGGGTGGCGTTCTCCACCGTGACCTGGCCGATCGCCGTCTTAACCCCGGGGACCGCGGCGACCTTCCGCACGCTGTCGACGGGGACCGTCCGCGTCTTGGCGCGGGTGTCCTTGCCGCCGAGCTCCGGCTCGGCGGGCCCGACCGAGACGTCGGAGGCGGTCGAGGCGAAGAGGGTGTCGAAGGTGCTGGTCGCGGTGTTGGAGAACACCAGCGTCCCGGACACGAACGCGACCGAGAGGACGACCGCGACGAGGGAGAGCGCCATTCGCCCCTTGTGGGCGAAGAAGCTCCGAAGTGATGTCTTGAGCAACATGGTCCTGTCAGCTCCCGCCCGCTCAGCTCGTGCGCTTGCCGTCGAAACGGCGCATGCGCTCGAGGACGGAGTCCGCCGTCGGGGCGTGCATCTCGTCGACCATCACGCCGTCCGCGAGGAACAGCACGCGGTCCGCGTAGCCGGCCGCGACCGGGTCGTGGGTGACCATGACGATGGTCTGGCCCAGCTCGTCGACACTGCGGCGCAGGAAGGACAGCACCTCGGCGCCGGAGCGCGAGTCGAGGTTCCCGGTGGGCTCGTCGCCGAAGATGATCTCGGGCCGGGCCGCCAGCGCCCGGGCCACCGCGACGCGCTGCTGCTGGCCGCCGGAGAGCTGGGTCGGCCGGTGCCTGAGCCGGTCGGACAGCCCGACCGTCTCCACCACCCGGTCCAGCCAGGCCTGGTCGGGCTTGCGGCCGGCGATGTCCATCGGGAGGGTGATGTTCTCCAGCGCGTTCAGCGTCGGGAGGAGGTTGAAGGCCTGGAAGATGAAGCCGATCTTGTCCCGGCGCAGCCTGGTGAGCTGCTTGTCCTTCAGACCGGTGATCTCGGTCTCGCCGATCCAGATCCGCCCCTCGGTCACCGTGTCCAGACCGGCCAGGCAGTGCATCAGCGTCGACTTGCCGGAGCCCGAGGGACCCATGATCGCGGTGAACCGGCCCCGCTGGATGTCGACGTCCACCGCGTCCAGGGCCGTCACCCTGGTCTCACCGGCACCGTAGGACTTGGTCACCTGGCGGGCCGAAGCGGCGACGGCGGGGGCACCGCCGGGAAGCTGGGGGTCGTACACGGCTGCTGCTGCCGTCGTCACTGTCGTCTCCTAAGAAGTGGTCCCACCCGTTGCCCCCAGCCTGCTCCGTGCCACCCGCCCGGCGACATCGCGCAGGGGATAGTTTTCGACCGGGAGTCAGCCCCACCCTCCCGGTGAACCGGGGACCCGGACCCGACCGGAGCGGGTCCGCCTCGGACGGGCGGGGATGTGAACCACGTTAGGAGTCGGGGCCACTCCTCCTCGTCATCCGACGGGAGGAAGCGGCCCAACCGGAGTTGTACGGGGTGGGCCACCCCTCCCCCTAGGGGTAGGCCGGACCCCCCTCAGGGACCCCCCTTACGGAGCCCCGGCGCGGCGACGCGGGAAGCGGTCCGCGGGTGCTCCGCCGAGCGGGGCCGGAACGCCGTTCGGCCCCCTCGCCGCCCCTCGCCGGACCGCCCGGGAGGGGCGACGGGAGGACGTCCGAGGGGGCCGACGAGGAGGCCGACGAGGCTGCTCCCGCGGGGAGTTGACCTGACGTCAGGCCGTGCGGGCCGTCAGGCCGTCAGGGCGGGGGCGGCGAGGCGCTCCAGGGTGCCCGCGAAGGCGTCCACCACCGGCCGCAGCAGCACGTCCGTCTCGCGCTCCAGCACGGTCGTGCCGTCCTCCCGGGCGGTGATGTGGCGGTCCAGCACGAACCAGCCCCGGGTGATGTGGTCGGCGCCCATCGAGCTGAGCACCGGCCGGAGCGCGTAGTCCACCGCCAGCACGTGCGCGGTGGAGCCGCCGGTGGCGAGCGGCAGGACGGCCTTGTCGCGCAGCGCGTACTGCGGCAGCACGTCCAGCAGCGCCTTCAGCAGCCCCGAGTAGGCGGCCTTGTAGACGGGGGTGCCGATCACCACGCCGTCCGCCTCGGCGAACAGCTCCAGGGCGGCCGCCAGCTGCGGATGCGACAGGTCGGCGGAGAGCAGCGCGTGCGCGGGCAGGCTGCGCACCTCGAACGGGACGACGCGGTGGCCGCGCTCCTCCAGCTGCGCGTCGATCAGACGCAGCAGGCGGGTGGTGCGGGAGGTCGGGGACGGCGAGCCGGAGACGGACAGGACGGTGGCCATGGATTCACCTCGGGGAGGAAGCGGGACGCCGCTTCGGCGGCGCGCGGCACCGACCGCAGGCACGTCGGCCGGCCCGGCGGGGCGGCGACAGTCAGCGGTGGGCACGCCGCACGGGCAGCGGCGGAACAGGGGAAGAGGAGGAGTGGTGGGGGTTCGACGGGCGAGCGTCAGCCACAACAGAGCGAACAGGACACACGCTGAAGGTCGACGTGCCGCCGACGCGTGAGAGTCCATCGCTGATCCATGGCAGTCATGCAAACACGCAGCGTTCGGGACGGTCAAGGATCGTCCCGACAACCGAACACCAGGTGAGACGGACGGTGAGACGGAGAATCGTGAGGGTGACCGGTCGGACGGGGGCCGGGCGGCGGTCGGGTGGCGGTCGGGTGGCCGGACGGACACGGGGCGTGCGCCCGCCCGGCGCCATGCGGCGGAACGATCCGGCGCGTGCATCAAAACTGCTACAAGGGCCCTGGCAGGGGCCCCGGGGGGAGTCACCGGGGGCCGCGTCGGGCATCCTCTCCCACATGAACACGTGGCAGGAGGGCCGCCCGGGCGGCGGCGGGAACCCGTACGGCGGCAACGGTGGCGGTGGCGCGGCGTACGGGCCCGGCAGCGGCGGTCCGGCCGCCGAGCCGCCGCTGCCCGCCGGGCTGAACCCGCGCGGGCCGGGCGCTCAGGCGCCCCGGCAGCCCCAGCCGCAGGGGCGGCCCCAGGGGCAGCCGCAGCAGACGCCCGGGTACGGCCCCGCCCAGGGGTACGGGCAGCCGGGGCAGGGCTACGGACAGCCCGGGCAGCCCGGTGCGCGCCCGTCGGTGCCCGCGCAGGGCGGTCCGGGTGGCCCCGGCGGGCCCGGTTCCGCGCCCGGTGGGCCGATAACCCCCGGCGGGCCGCAGTCGCCCGCCACCGCCCGCTCCGGACGCTGGCCGCGCCGCCGGATCATCAAGTGGTCGGTGTTCGGCGTGCTGATCGCACTGATGGTCACCACCGTCTCCACCTGGTTCTGGGCGGACTCCAAGCTCAACCACGAGAGCGTGCTCGCCGACTACCCGGGCCGCCCGGCCGCGGGCAAGGGCACCAACTGGCTGATCGTCGGCTCGGACAGCCGCAACGGCCTCTCCGACAGCCAGGAGGAGGACCTGCACACCGGCCACGCGGGCGGCAAGCGCAGCGACTCGATGATGATCCTGCACGTCGGGGACAACGGGAACACCCTGATGAGCATCCCGCGTGACTCCTGGGTGCCGATCCCCGAGCACACCGGCGAGAACGGCAAGCCCGTCAAGGCGACCACCTCGAAGATCAACTCCGCCTTCGCCTCCGGCGGCGGCAAGCTGCTCGCGCAGACCGTGGAGACGAACACCGGCATCCGCATCGACCACTACGCCGAGATCGGCTTCGCCGGCTTCGTCGGCATCGTCGACTCGGTCGGCGGCGTGGACATGTGCATCGAGCAGGACGTCCAGGACAAGGACTCCGGCCTCGACCTCAAGGCCGGCTGCCAGAGCCTCAACGGCACCCAGGCGCTGGCCTTCGTCCGCCAGCGCCACCAGATGGCCGACCAGGACCTCGGCCGGATGCGCAACCAGCAGAAGTTCCTCGGCGCGCTGGCCAAGCAGGCGGCCTCGCCGGCCACCGTGCTCAACCCGTTCACCTTCTACCCGCTGGTGTCCTCCGGCCTCGGCACGCTGATCGTCGACGACGACGCCGGGCTGACCGACCTCGGCTCGCTCTTCCTCGCCATGAAGGACGTCAACGGCGGCAGCGGAAAGAGCATCACCGTGCCGATCGCCAACCCGGACTTCAAGACCAACACCGGCGAGTCGGCGGTCAAGTGGGACACCGCGAAGGCCAAGCAGGTGTTCGACGCCTTCAAGAACGACACCGCCGTGCCGGACGTGAAGTAACCGGACGTGAAGCGGCCGGACCTGGACCGGCCGCGGACGGAGCGGCCGCGGACGGAGCGGCCGACCCTCCGCCACGGGCACCCCGCACACCTGCGTGACTCCGCGTAACGCCACCGACACAATGGGTGGATGTCACTCGTCACCGCGCTGATCTACCGCCGTCGCCACCGCCTCCTGGGCCGCCTGGTCCAGGAGGCGCTCGCCGTCTACGGCATGGAGGTGCCGGCCGCCGCCGAGATCGGGCCGGGGCTCGTCGTGTTCCACCGGGGCTTCGGCACCGTGCTGCACCCGTACACCACCCTCGGCGCCGGGGTGACGCTGTACAACGGCGTGACCGTCGGCCGGGCCGACCCCTGGGTGCCGCAGGAGGCGAGCGCGATGCGGCGGGTGGTGGTGGAGGACGGCGCGGTGCTGTGCGCGGGCGCCAAGGTGGTCTGCAAGGCCGGGGTGCTGACGGTCGGCGCCGGCACCGTGGTCGGCGCCAACGCCGTGCTGACCCGCTCCACCGGGCCGGGCGAGATCTGGGCCGGCGTCCCCGCCCGGAAGGTCGGCACCCGGGCGGACTGGCCGGGCGGCGCGGTGGGCGCAGATACCAGCGGCAGGGCCGCCGTCGGGGCGCGCGCCTGAGACACCGCCGGTCAGCGGACGGCCACCCCCGGCAGGTGCCCCGTCGCACACTCCGCGTACCGGTGGACGGCCGCGCCCCGCCGCCCTTCGCCCGGCCGCCCGCCCGGGCCCTCCAGCTCGCCCGCCAGCCCGTGGTGGATCGTCCGCCCGCCGCGACCGCCCGACCACCAGGCGTCCGACAGATGGACGACCAGCGTGGCCGGGTGCTGCGGCTCGGGGCGCTCCAGGACGAGTTCGCACCGGGCCTCCCCCGCCGGGAAGGTCACCACGGCCTCGCTGGTCCGCAGCCGCGCCCGGCGCGGCTCCCGCTCCACCGCCCAGTACGCCGACACCTTCACGTCCAGCCGGCCGCCGAGACCGCCCTCGCCGGGCCGGACGTACTCCTCGTCCGGCACCCAGCGGGCGTGGTTGCGGATGTCGTCCGGACCGAACCACTCCGCCCAGCTGATCCAGTAGCCCGCGACCCGCTTGATCGTCATGGCCTCCCGGAGGATCCGGACCGGGATGCGGGTCAGACTCGCGGGCTCGCTCATCAGCAGGACGCGGCCGTCCTCGTCGACCCGGGCCTCGGGCTCGGGCTCGAAGGAGAGGACGGTCACCTGCTCGCAGGTCACCTCACCGTCGTCCTTGCGCCGACTCGTCTGCCTCATGGGTGAACCACCTTGCCGGGGTGCGGAGTTCGTCGATTCGCGGCCGCTTCCCGGACGCCGGGCCGACCACGCCCGCGCAGCTTACGGCGCCCCGTCGACCACGGCGAACGATTCCGGCGAATCCTCCCGGAGCGGGCGATGCACGGCTATTCTGCGCGTGCACACGGTGCCGTCCGCGCCCGCGGACGTCCGGACGCGCCGCCCCGGGCGCCCGCGCGCCCGCACGGAAGGAGCCCGCCCCGATGGGCGACACGCACTGGCGGGAACTCCGCCGTGAGCCGATCCACAGCGCCTACGGGCGCGGCACCGACCGGGTGACCTTCGCGATGCCGGACGGCCGCGAGGAGGTCTACCACCTCGGCAACGAGTACTCCTGCGCGGCCGTCGTCGCGTTGACCCCGGACCGGCGCATCGTACTCACCCGGCAGTTCCGGCCCGGACCGCAGGCCCTGCTGTACGAGCTGCCGGGCGGCGTGATCGACCCGGGCGAGTCCCCCGAGGACGCCGCCGCGCGCGAACTCGCCGAGGAGACCGGCTACCGGGGCAAGGTGGAGCACGTCACCGCCGTCTGGCACGACGCCTACTCCAACGGCGTGCGCCACGCCTGCGTCGCCACCGACTGCACCCCGGCCGCCCGGATCGCGCACGACCGCAACGAGTTCATCGAGGTGGTGCTGATGGACCTGGCGGAGTTCCGCGACACGGTGCTGCGCCGCGGCCTGCTCTCCGACGTCGGCCCGGCCTACCTGGGCCTCGACCACCTCGGCCTGCTCTAGCGGGGCCGGGGCGCGGTCAGGGGCGCGCGGCCAGGGCTCGGTCGGGGCGGTCAGGGTGCCGTCGGCAGGCGGTCCAGGGCGATGCCGAAGTGGGTGCGGTACGCGCCCAGGGCCGCGTCGGCGTCGAGGAGTTCCTCGGTTCGGGTGCCGTCGGCGGCGGTGCGCAGAAGCCGGGTGCCGCCGGTGGCGCGGGTGCTGGTGAGGGTAATCCGGCCGCCGTCGGGGGTGGGGCGGGAGCAGGTGGTCGCGCGGGTGAAGTGCGAGTCGGGAGACGTGGTCTGCCACCAGCAGGTCGGGGCGAAGTCGGCCAGCCGGTACGGGCGGGGGTCGAGGCGGTACTGCGGCGCGCCGTCGAGGAGGACGTCCAGGTCACCGGTGGTGCCGACGCCCGGAGTGCCGGTACTCGGGGCGATGGTGCTCGGGGTGATGGTGAGGACTCCCGCCGGGTCCTGCTGCAGACCGCGCTCGTCAAGGCGCAGCGGGCGGCGGGCGAACCTGCCGAAGCCGACGTCCACCAGCCAGGCGACGCCGTCCGCCTCCACCCGCAGCGCGAGGTGGTCGAACGGCGGGCCGGGCTCGGCCCCGTCGAAGACCCGGGCGGCGAGCAGTTCGACGCGGTAGCCGAGGGCCCGCAGCAACGCGGCGAAGGCACCGTTGAGTTCGTAGCAGAACCCGCCGCGCCGACGCCCCACGACCTTCTCCAGCAGCGCCTCCGGTTCGAGCACGACGGGCTCGCCGAGGTGGATGCTGAGGTTCTCGAACGGGACGGCGTCCAGGTGCGCCTCCTGGAGCCGCGCCAGCTCGGCGGCACCGGCGCGGGCGGGGCGCTCGGCACCGATCCGGGCGAGGTAGGCCGCCACCTGCTCGTCGGTCGGGATCTCTGCGCTCTGCGTGGATTCGTCCATGGCCACCATCCAAGCGGACCGGATGCTTCCGGCCATCGGGCCTCGGACCTAGGTCGTTCGGGTGACCTCGGCGGCCCCTCGCGCAGGAGGTCGGAGGCGCCGACCTCCTGCGCGGGCACGGGCCTCACCGGAGGACCGCGAGCGGGGGCGCGTCAGGGAACCGCGAGCGCGGCCTCGTCAGGGGACGAGGACGCTGCGGCCACCCAGCACCGCGTAGGTCTCGCCGGGGACGACGAACCTCTCGACCGCGCCCTCGCAGCTGGTCCCGCCCCGGACCTGGACCACCGAGTCCGTGTAGTTGGTGACCACCGGCTGGACGAAGTCGCCGAGCGGGAGGCACCCGCGCGGGTCCTGGTACGGGGCACCGTCGACGATCAGGATCCCGTGGGCCGCGTACGCGGTGTTCGGGACCGCGACGGCGAGGGCGGCGGCGGCCAGCCAGGCCCCGAGAACCGTTGCCGTGCGTCGCTGCTTCATGCGTCCACATTCCTTTCGGCCGGAGCGGGACGGCCCTGCGCGACCCCGCCGGTGTGCGGCTCAAAGTAGCCGGACGGTGACGCGGCGTCGGGGACCGATCGGGCGCGGCGGCCCGGTGCGGAGTGGGAAGTCGGACTGGCCGACTTCCCGCGCGGAGGATTCCTTGCCCACAGCTGTCACAACAGGGCCGCCGTGATCCGTCAGGGAGGCGGAGCGGCACCACCGGGCCGCCGGACGGAGAGGACAGCACCATGCTCACCAAGGTCATGTACGTCACGGTCTACGTCACCGACCAGGACCGCGCGCTGCGGTTCTACACCGAACAGCTGGGGCTGGAGAAGCGCATCGACTACCCCGGCCCGGACGGCCGCTTCCTCACCGTGGGCGCCGAGGGCCACCCGTTCGAGATCATCCTCTGGTCGCACGCCCCGGCCGCCGGGCAGCCGCCGCGGGCGGAGGGGGTGTCCGCGCCCGGCCCGCTCGTCCTGGAGTCGGACGACCTGAGGAAGGACGTCGGGATCTGGCGCGAGCGCGGGGTGGAGTTCGATGCGGACGAGCCCGAGGAGTACCCGTTCGGCTGGCGCATCGAGGCCCGGGACCCGGACGGCAACCAGGTCTCGCTGCGCCAGCAGCGGCCCGTGGTGACCGACCGGGACTGACCGGGCTCAGTCGGTTCCGCCGGCCGCGCGGAGCCGGGCCTCGGCCGCCTCGGCCCCCGGCGGGTCCGCGAGGAAGAGCACGCGCAGAGCGCGGTCGGGGGCCGCGTCCAGGATGTCGAGCAGCAGGGCGAGTTGGGCGGGCGGCTCGTCCGCGAGGAGGGCGTCGGCGTCCGTGACGAGGACGAGGAGGCGGGTGGCGGCCGGCCCGGCACCGGGCGGGAGGAGCGCGTCGTTGAGGCACTCCTCGAAGGCGTCCCAGTTGTGGCCGAAGTAGCCGGGGAACGAGAGCGCCCGCGCCCACTCGGCGAACATGGCCGCCCTGGTGCGGCAGTTCGCACCCCGGACGAGGCGCAGCCGGTCCGGGGCGGTGGCGAAGCCCGCCCAGGCCCGGCCCGGCAGGAGGTCCCACCGGGCCGGACCGAGCGGGGAGTCGGGCGCTACGGGCACGTCAGCAGCCTTCGGAGATCTCGCGGAAGTTGGCGTAGTGGTCGTCGGTGTACCAGGTCTGCTCGGTGCGCTCGTCGCGGACCAGGCGCTCGGCATCGCGGTGGGTGGTGGGCATCGGGCGGGGGTTGACGTCGTACTCGTGGTACGCGCCGCCCGCCGGGAGGTCACCGCTCCGGTTGCCGTACGGGTTGCTGCCCCGAATGTACTCCGGACCGGGAATCCGGAAGTCGACCGGGCGGGGGCTGGTGGGCCACCCGAGGTCCGCCCAGATGTGGCAGGCCTGTTCGACCTGCTGCGGGAAGTCCTCGACGGGGAGCGGCGGCTGGATGACCGCCCGGACGACCGGAGCGACGGCCAGCGCGGGGGCGGCGGGAGCGAGCGGACAGGCCAGGGCGAGGACCAGGGCGGCCTGCGCCAGACGGCGGAGAGTCATGGGGGTACCCGATTCCGTGCGGGAGCGTGTGCAGCAAAGGCGTACCGCGCCCACGCCCGCCACCCCGCCGACCACGCCGCAGCCACACCCGCCCCCACCCGACCGAGTGACCCCCGCAGCCCCGACGGGGCGGCCGACCCCCGTGGTCGGCGGGCCGGGTCGGGGGTGGGGTGGCGTGGGAGGATCGGGCGGGTTCGGTTGATTCGTTGAAAGGTGTCTTCAGTCCATGGGCTCGCAGTACTACGCCGTCCTCAAGACCAACCACGGCGACATCACCGTCAAGCTGTTCCAGTTCCACACTCCGAAGACCGTGCGCAACTTCGTGGAGTTGGCCGAGGGGCAGCGGGAGTGGACCGACCCGGTGACGGGTGAGGTTTCGACGGCTCCGCTGTACGACGGGACGACCTTCCACCGGGTCATTCCCAACTTCATGATCCAGGGCGGCGATCCGCTCGGGGACGGTACGGGCGGGCCCGGGTACGAGTTCGCCGACGAGTTCCACCCGGAGCTCTACTTCACCAAGCCGTACCTCCTGGCCATGGCCAACGCCGGGCCGAACACCAACGGTTCGCAGTTCTTCATCACCGCCCGGGCCACGCCGCACCTGAACCGCAAGCACACCATCTTCGGCGAGGTCGCCGACGCGGCCGGCCAGAAGGTCGTGGACGCCATCGCGGCCGTCCCGACCGGGCCGGGTGACCGTCCGCTCGAAGCCGTCGTCATCGAGTCGGTGACCGTCGAGCGTCGATAGGTCTCCGTGCGGAGTAGGAGGTCGGTCCGGCCGGCTTCCTACTCCGCTCCGCCGAACACCACCCGCAGTACCTCCTGGGCCAGCTCCTCCACATCCGCCCCCGTGCCGCTCTCCGGCAGGGCTCCGTTCAGCCAGAGGCTCGCGAAGCCGTGCGCCAGCGACCACGCGGCGATGGTCGTCGCCCGGTCGGGCCGCTCGCCCCGGGACAGCCGGCGGCCGCTGGCCGCGAGCACGGCCCCGGCGCGGTCGCGGGCCAGCGCCATCTCCGGGTCGTCCGCCCGGTACAGCTCCGGCCGGAACATCACCTCGAAGTACGCCCGGTGGTCCACCGCGAACCGCACGTACGCCACGCCCGACCCGTAGGGATCCCCCTCCGCCCGCTCCAGCGCGTCCGCGAACAGCTCGAAGCCCTCCGCCGCCACCGCCGTCAGCACCCCCGCCTTGTCACCGAAGTGGTGCGCCGGCGCCGCGTGCGACACCTCCGCCCGGCGTGCCAGCTCCCGCAGGCTCCAGCCGGACGGCCCGGACTCGGTGATCGCCGCGATCGCGGCGTCCAGCACGGCCCGCCGCAGATTCCCGTGGTGGTAGCTCTCGGCCCTGCCCATGGCACATCCTCTCGTCGGCGACCCTCCGATCATATCTAGGCATTGACAAGATTGCTCGCCCGGGCCAATCTTTCCAGTGACAAGATTGACCGGTGACAAGCTTGGAGAGTCCACCATGGCCCCGCTCATCGCCCTCCTCGGCGGCTTCGCCCTCCTCCGCCTGCTCGGGTTCCTCGCCGTCGACACCCTCGACGGCTGGCAGCCCGCCGTGCGCGGCGCCCTCGCCCTGATGTTCGTCACCACCGGCGTGCCGCACTTCCTGCCGGCCTTCCGGCGCGACTTCGTCGCGATGGTCCCGCCGGCGCTCCCCCGCCCCGAACTGCTCATCACGCTCACCGGCGTCCTCGAACTGGCCGGCGCCGCCGGGCTGCTCGTCCCGCCGCTGGCCCCGTACGCCGCCGCCGGACTCGCCCTGCTGATGCTCGCGATGTTCCCCGCCAACGTGCACGCCGCCCGCACCAACGGCACTCTCGCCGGGAAGCCCGTCACCCCGCTGCCCGCGCGCACCGCGCTGCAGGTCCTGTTCGTCGCGGCGGCGGTCGCGGCGGCGCTCTGAGCACCGGGCCGGGACGGGAAGCAGGCGGTGAAAAACGCGCGGACGCGGCCCGCTCGAGTTGCGGGCCGCGTCCGAATGCGGGGAAAGGGGGAGCGCCCCTTACTCCACGATGCCCGACTTGGCGATGGTGACCTTGGCCTTGGTGCGGCCGCTCTGCGAGCCGAGACCCTCGATCTTCTGCACCAGGTCCAGGCCGTCGACGACCTCGCCGAAGACGACGTGCTTGCCGTCCAGCCAGTCGGTGACGATGGTGGTGATGAAGAACTGCGAGCCGTTGGTGTTGCGGCCCGCGTTGGCCATCGAGAGCTGGCCCGGCTTGGTGTGCTTGAGCGTGAAGTTCTCGTCCGCGAACTTCTCGCCGTAGATGCTCTTGCCGCCGGTGCCGTCACCGCGGGTGAAGTCACCGCCCTGGAGCATGAAGCCCGGGATGACGCGGTGGAACGACGAGCCCTCGTAGCCGAAGCCGTGCTGGCCGGTGGCGAGCTCGCGGAAGTTCTGCGCGGTCTTCGGGACGATGTCGTCGAAGAGCGTGAAGACGATCCGGCCGGCCGGCTCGTCGTTGATGGTGATGTCGAAGAAAACGTTGGAACCCATGCAGGGATCATGGCATGCCGGGCCTCCTGTCGCGCGGCACACCCCCCGACGCCGGCCGGATCCGGGCACCCGGGCCGCGACCGGCCCCACCGGGGGCGCTGCGTCAGCTGCGGCAGAGGAGGAGGCGGTGTTCGACCGAGCCGGACCGGAGGAATCGCGCGGGGGCGACTAGACGGCGGGCGGCGGAATGATCAACTCGAACAGACCACCGAGGTGACGGCCCGCCGTGCGTGCTAGAACCGTCGGCGACAGTGAACGCTCACCCGCGCTCGCCGTCACCCCGCACCGTGCACCCACCGGCAACTCCTCAACCGAAGGAGAACCATGTCCGTCGCACGAACCGTCCGTACCGTCCGCAACGCCCTGCTGGCGGTCCTCGCCGCACTGGCGCTGATGCTCTCCGGCGCGGTCACCGCCACCAACGCCTCCGCCACCACCACGGGGCTGGACGGCAGCTGGGCCTGCTCCGTCCCGGCCGGCTACGTCTACGACCAGGTGTCCATGAACCGCAGCTGCAGCGGCGGCGGCACCTGGAACTCGCCGCAGTTCCACCTGCGCACCCCGGTCGACGGGCTGACCGCCTGTATGAGCGCACCGGGCTTCGTCTACGACAACATCACCTGGGGTCTCTCCTGCAGCCAGCAGTCCGGCGTGACCTCCAACATGTACCACCTGCGCGTCCCCTACGACGGCCTCACCGCCTGCATGGGCACGCCCGCCTTCACCTACGACTACGTCAGCTACACCTCCGGGTGCAGCCTGAACCAGGGCGTCCAGGCCACCACCTTCCACCTCCGCACCCCGCGCAACGGCCTCTGGGCCTGTGACGTCCCGCGCGGCTGGACCTACAGCACCACCACCTCGAACCTGGACTGCGCCACCATCCGCGGTGTGCCGACCACCAAGTTCCTGCTGGTCGGCTGACCCCGTCCCCGGTGAACGGGCGGGCGACCCGGCGGCGGCCGGGTCGCCCGCCCGCGTCCGTTCAGGACAGGTCCAGCTCCGCGACGGTCTGGTCCCCGCTGAGCTCGCCGGTCGGGCGGAAGCCGAGGCGGGCGTAGAACGGCTCGGGACCGTCCTCCCCCGGCACATAGGTGACCGTGACCCGGCTGCCGCCGCGGCGGCGGATCTCCGCGGCGACCTGCTCCACGGCGAAGCGGCCGTAGCCCCTGCCCTGGGTGCCGGCGGCGATGTTGAGGCGCCAGAGGCCCGACCGCGGCAGGTCGCCCGGCCGGTCCGGGTAGAAGGTGATGTCGAAGAAGGCCATCACGAAGCCGACCGGCCGGTCGCCGTCGTAGACCAGTCGCGGCCAGGCGGTGTCCCCGTACGCGTAGGCCTCGGCCAGCGACTTGACCACCGGGGAGACGAAGCGCTCCTGGTCCGGGCGGACCTTCAGTTCCAGCGCGGCGTCGATGTTGCTCGGGGTGACCGGTTCGAGCCGCAGGGCGGACGGAGCGGCGGACGGAGCAGCGGACAGCGAAGAAGCAGGCAGCGGGGCGGGGGGAGCGGCGGGCGGCGGGTGTTCCGTGGACATGCCGGTCACCCTAGTGAGTGCCCGCCCGCAGGTCGCCAGGATTTCGGGGCGCCTCCCGCCCGCCCCTCACGGCGCGGGCGTGAACACCAGCGAGGCGTTGTGCCCGCCGAAGCCGAAGGCATTGGTGAGCACCGCCCCGACCGGCCCCCGGCGCGCGGCCCCCGTGACCACGTCCAGCCCGACCGCCGGGTCCTGCCGCTCCAGGTTGCGGGTGGGCGGCACGGTCCCGTCGCGCAGCGCGAGGACCGAGGCGAGCGCCCCCAGCGCTCCCGCCGCGCCGAAGAGGTGGCCGGTCATCGACTTGGTGGCGGTCACCACCGGGTGGGCGCCGATCGCCGCCGTGACCGACTCCGCCTCGGTCAGGTCGCCCAGCTGGGTGGAGGTGGCGTGGGCGTGGACCAGCCCGATGTCCAGCGGCGACAGCCCCGCCCCGGACACAGCCCGGCGGATCGCCCGGACCTGCCCCTCGGCGGCGGCCGCGGTGATGTGGTGGGCGTCCGAGGTGACGGCCGCACCGGCCAGCACGGCGTGGGCGCGGGCCCGGCGCGCGGCGGCGAAGCCGGCCCGCTCCAGCACCACGACGGCCGCGCCCTCGCCGATCACGAAGCCGTCCCGGTCGACGTCGAAGGGCCGGGAGGCCCGGCCGGGTTCGTCGTTGCGCAGCGAGTGGGCCCGGGCCTGGGCGAAGCCGGCCAGGGTCAGCGGGCAGACGCACGCCTCGGCGCCGCCCGCCACCACCACGTCGGCCCGGCCGAGCCGGATCAGGTCCAGGCCGAGGGCGATCGCCTCGGCCCCGGACGCGCAGGCGCTGACCGGGGTGTGCGCGCCGGCCCGGGCGCCGAGTTCGATGGACACCCAGGCCGCCGGGCCGTTGGCCATCAGCATCGGCACGGTGTGCGGGGAGACCTTCCGGACGCCGGAGGCCTCCAGGACGTCGTCCTGGCCGAGCATGGTGAGCGCACCGCCGGTGCCGGTGCCGATCACCACGGCCAGCCGCTCGCCGTCCACCTCGGGTCGGCCGGCGTCGGCCCAGGCCTCGCGGGCGGCGACCAGCGCGACCTGTTCGCAGCGGTCGAGCCGCCGGGCCAGGACCCGGTCCAGGACCTCGGTCGGCTCGACCGCGAGCTGCCCGGCGATCCGGATCGGGAGCCGGGCGGCCCAGTCGGCCCCGATCGGCCGGATGCCGGTGTCACCGGCCAGCATCGCCGCCCAGGTCGAGGGGACGTCGCCGCCGAGCGGAGTGGTCGCCCCGAGGCCGGTGACCAGCACCGGCTCGGGGGCGAAGGCTCGGGACGCGTGGTTCTCGGTACCCATCGAAGGAACTCCCTGGCTGGTGCGGGACTGTGGAGTGGCCACAACTCCCCGCACAGGTACGTGTGGGGAGCTCTCGCCACATCAGCCACACTGCCACGGCCCTGAGGGGCATTCAGGTGCGTCAGCCAACCGATTCGAACACCGTGGAGTTGGAGGAACCCCACATACCTGCCCTAGGCGTCGAAGTCGGTGGAGCGGCCCACCGCCTCCCAGCTCCGGAGTTCCTCGACGGACGCCTCCAGAGCGCCGAGCACCGCGTCGACGGCGTCGCTGCCGAGCAGCAGCCGCAGCGGGGTCCGCTCGGCGTCCAGGGCGGCCAGGATCGCGGCGGCCGCCTTCTCCGGGTCGCCGAGCTGCTTGCCGGCGGTCTCCGGGAGTCCCTCGCGGACCGGCCCGACGATCCCGTCGTAGGCGGGCAGGGGGGTGGTGAAGGCGAGCGCGCTCCGCTCGGCGAAGGAGGTGCGGAAGGCACCCGGCTCGACGATCAGCACCTTGATGCCGAAGCCCGCCACCTCCTTGGCCAGCGCCTCGGACAGGCCCTCCAGGGCGAACTTGGTCGCCGAGTAGGCTCCGGCGCCCGGGAAGGTGAAGCGGCCGCCCATGCTCGACATCTGGACCACCGCGCCCGCGCCCCGCTCCCGCATGTGCGGCAGGACGGCCCGGGTGAGCGCGGCCGGGCCGAAGAAGTGCAGGTCCATGAGCTCGCGCAGCTCGCGGTCGGTGTACTCCTCGACGGCGCCGATCAGACCGCGGCCGGCGTTGTTGACCAGGACGTCGATCCGGCCGTAGCGCTCCACGGTCTCCGCCACCACGGCGGCGATCCGGTCGTGGTCGGTGACGTCCAGTCGGACGGGCAGCAGCCGCCCGGGGTGCGCCCCGGCCGCCTCCGCCAGGGTCTCGGGCCGCCGGACGGCGGCCACCACGGTGTCGCCGGCGGCCAGCGCGGCCTCGGCGAGGGCCAGGCCGAAGCCGGAGTTGGCCCCGGTGATGAGCCAGATCCGGCCGTCGGTGATGTCGTTCGACTTGTCGCCCATGAGCGGTTTCCTCCCGTAATCGTCTTCCCAGTAAGGAAGTTGACGATCACTTCTATGGCACCGGCGGGCCGGGCGTCCAGGAAAAATCCGTCCCGGCCGGTCCGGCCGCCGCAACGCCGGGAGCCCCCGGCCGAGTCGTGCTCGGCCGGGGGCTCCGGGTGTCCGCGCGGGAGGGCGCGGACCGTGTCGCCCTGAGTACTACGGGAGGTTGCGGGCCATCACGATGCGCTGGATCTGGTTGGTGCCCTCGTAGATCTGCGTGATCTTCGCGTCCCGCATCATCCGCTCCAACGGATAG
>NZ_JODS01000042.1 GCF_000718025.1 Kitasatospora purpeofusca | reverse complement strand
TGGTCGCCTCCGCCGAGCGCGCCCACCAGGCCCTCGGCTGGACCCCGCGCCGTCCGAACCTGGACGACATCGTCGCCGACGCCTGGAAGTTCACCCTGGAGAAGAACGCCGGCTGAGGCACGGGCCGGGGCCTGCCCCGGCCCGGCGGACGACCGGGCGCCGCTCCCTCCCGTACGGCGAGGGGGCGGCGCTCCGGCGTTCCCGCCGGGGCCCGGAGCCGGCGGCGTACCGCGCCAGGAGGTCGCACCGGGCCCAAGTCACGCCAATTTCGCACCTCCTGACGAAACTTCACCAAACCCCCACCGAGCCCGCGCCCACCCCGTACGCTGATTCCGGTACCGGTGGGGGTCGGCACCTCGGCCCTTCCGGGCACCCGGGAGGTGAGCGGCGCAGGAGCGCCCGGACGGCGGCGGCGGGACCGGCGCGCCGTCCCGGACGCGGGCCGGAGCTGAGCAGGGGGGAAGTGACGATGGGGCGGATCCGCGTCCTGGTGGTCGACGACCACCGGATCTTCGCCGAGGCGCTGGCCGCGGCGCTCGCCGCCGAGCCCGATGTCGAGGTAGGCGCGGCGGGCAGCGCGGCCGCCGCGGAGCGGGCGCTGGAGCGTGCCGCCACCGAGGGGCGGGTGTTCGACGTGGTCCTGGTCGACGCCGACCTCGGGGTGGCGGAGGCCGCGGCCGCCCGCAAGCCCCGCCAGCCCGTTGCCGAACCGCCGGACACCCTCCGCCGCCGACCGCCGGCGACGGTGCCCTCGCCCCGCCGGACGCCGGTGGTCCAGGCCGCCGGACCGTCCGCGACGGCCGTCCCGACCGGGGCCGCGGTTCCGCCCGGGGCCGTCGTCCGCCATCCGACCGACCGCCGCCCGGCCGCTCACCCGGCCGGTCCGCTCGCGGCGGAACCGCATCCGACGGCGCCGGTGATCCCGGTGGCCGCCCCGGTGGTCCCCGCGGCCGTCCCGGCCGCCGGCCAGATCCCCGACGGCATCACCCTGCTGGCCCGGATCCGCCGCCACCATCCCGGCCTGCGGGCGATCGTCCTGGCCACCGCCGACGATCCGCACCGGGCCGCCCGCGCCCTGCACGCGGGCGCCACCGGCTGGGTGGCCAAGGAGAGTTCGCTGGCCCGGCTGCTGGCGGTGATCCGGGGTGTCCTGCGGGACGAGACCCATCTGCCGCCCGCGCTGCTGACCGGTGTGATCCGCGAACTCACCACCGCCCGCCGGGACCGCACCGAGAGCGAACGGCTGGTCGACACACTCACCCCGCGGGAGAAGCAGATCCTGCGCTGCATGGTCGCCGGCCTCGGCCGGCAGGCCGTCGCCGAGCGGCTCTACCTGTCCCCGCACACCGTCCGTACGCACATGCAGAACGTCCTCGGCAAGCTCGGGGTGCACTCCACCCTGGCCGCCGTAGCGGTGGCCCGCCGGGCGGGCGTCAGTCCGTCCGAGCTCGCGGCTCCCGCTGTCCCGCCGTCCGTCGCCACGACCACCTCTCCCGGCCCCGGCTGATCCGCCCGTCCGTCACCCCAGCAACACCGGTTCGGCTCCGTCAGGTCAGGGAATTCCGGAGGACAGATGTCGCCGCACAGTACTTCCGCACGCCCGCAGCCGACGCCGCAGGGCGCCGACGAGAGCTCGGACACGAACGCGAACGCTGCCCCGGGCGCCCGCCCGGAGTCACCGGAGGGCGCGCCGGGCCCGGCGGCCGGCGGCCGCGCCGCGCTGCCGACGGGGATGCGCACCCTGGTGGTCGGCGCCGGGGCGGCCGGGACCGCGCTGGTGCGCGACCTCGGCCGGGCCCCGGAGTTCGGCCTCGACCCGATCGGCCTGCTGGACGACGACCCGGCCAAGGCCGGGCAGTCGGTGGACAGCGTGCCGGTCCTCGGCACGCTCGCCGATCTGACCGCGCTCGCGGTCGAGCACCGCGCCCAGGTGGTGGCACTGGCGATCCCCGGGCTGGCCCCGCAGCGGGTCCGGGCGCTGGCCACCGCCGCCGCGGCGGCCGGGGCGGCCGTCCGCTACCTGCCGTCCTTCCTCGCCGCGCTGCGCCGCGAGGTGGTCGGCTCGGACATGCGCAGCCTGGACGTCAACCGGCTGATCGGCCGGCACGAGGTGCACGTGGTCTCCGCCGACGTCCGGGACGTGATCGAGGGCCGGCGGGTGCTGGTGACCGGCGCGGGCGGCTCGATCGGCAGTGAACTCTGCCGCCAGGTGCACGCGTTCAACCCGAGCGCGCTCTACATGCTGGACCACGACGAGTCCAATCTGCACCGGCTCCAGCTGGAGATCTGGGGCGAGGCGCTGCTCACCGACGACTCGCTGGTGATCGCCGACATCCGGGACCGGCCGCGGATCCAGCAGATCTTCCGGGACCTGAAGCCCGAGGTGGTCTTCCACGCCGCCGCCCACAAGCACCTGCCGCTGCTGGAGCGCCATCCCAGCGAGGCGGTGAAGTCCAATGTGCTCGGCACCGACCACCTGGTGGAGGCGGCGCTGGCCACCGGCGTCGAGCGGTTCGTGCTGATCTCCACCGACAAGGCGGCCGACCCGACCTCGGTGCTCGGCGCCAGCAAGCGGCTGGCCGAGCTGATCGTCCAGGCCAATGCCAGGGACGCCCGCAACCTGGGCACCGGGGTGTTCTCCGCGGTGCGGTTCGGCAATGTGCTGGGGTCGCGCGGCTCGCTGCTCTCGGTCCTGGCCGAACAGCTGCGCAGCGGCGGGCCGGTGACCGTCACCCACCCCGATGTCACCCGGTTCTTCATGACCATCGAGGAGGCGGTCGGCCTGGTGCTGGAGTCCGGCCGGATGGCGCGCGGCGGCGAGGTGTTCGTGCTGGACATGGGCGAGCCGGTGCGGATCGTCGACCTGGTGCACAACTTCGCCGAGCAGGTGCAGCTGGCCCGGGACGAGGTGGAGATCCGCTACACCGGGCTGCGGGCCGGGGAGAAGCTCAACGAGGCGCTGTTCTCGGAGGACGAGGAGCGGCTGGCGACCGAGCACGCCCGGATCTACGCGACCGTCGCGGACACCGCGGGCGGCCCGGAGGACCTGGCCGGCGGGCTGACCGGGCTGTACGGGGCGGCGGCGGTGAACAGCGACGACGAGGTGCGCCGTCGGCTGGCCGAGCTGCTGCCGGGCTACCGGACGCCGGAGCCCGCACCCGCCCCGGTGCCGGCGCTCAGCACGCCCTACCCGGACGGTTTCTGACCGGACGGGGCTCCGGCCGGACGGCTGCGGGTCGTACGGCCGCCGGCCGGGCCGGGGCCGCTCAGGGGATGTTGTCGAAGGGGGCGACCAGCTGCCTGAGCAGTCCGGCGAGCTCGCCCTGCTGGGTGGAGGTCAGCTGGGCGAGCAGCTCGCGCTCGTGGGCGAGCAGTCCGGCGAGTGCCTGGTCGGCGCGGTCGCGCCCGTCGTCGGTGAGCCGGACCAGGACGCCGCGCCGGTCGTCGGGGTCGGGCAGCCGCTTGACCAGGCCCTTGCCGGTGAGCCGGTCGATCCGGTTGGTCATGGTGCCGGAGGTGACCAGGGTCTGGGTGAGCAGCTGGCCGGGGGAGAGCTGGTACGGGGAGCCGGCCCGGCGCAGGGCGGTCAGGACGTCGAACTCCCAGGGCTCCAGCCCGTGCTCGGCGAAGGCGGTGCGGCGGGCGCGGTCGAGGTGACGGGCGAGCCGGCTGACCCGGCTGAGCACTTCGAGCGGTTCCACGTCGAGGTCGGGGCGCTCTCTGCGCCATGCCGCGACCAGTCGATCGACCTCGTCCTCCATGGCGATCAGTGTATCGGGGGTTGTGTCGATGTGAAGTCTCTTGACATCGAGAAATCCAGCCTGAAAGCTGGGGATATATCTTGATGTCGAGATACTTGCGAGGCCGATCATGACTTCCCCCGTCTGGGACCCGCAGCAGTACCTGCGCTTCGCCGACGAACGGACCCGCCCGCTGCGCGACCTGCTCGCCCGCGTCCCCGCCCTCCCGCACGAACCGGCCGCCACCGTCCTGGACATCGGCTGCGGGCCCGGCAACTCCACCGCCGTCCTGCGCGAGCGCTGGCCCGGGGCCCGGATCACCGGGATCGACAACTCCGCCGAGATGCTCGACGCCGCCCGCCGCGAGGGCGAACCCGGCGCCGACTACCTGCTCGCCGACGCGGGCGACTACGACCCGGCCGGGGCGGCGCCCGACGCGATCGTCTCCAACGCGACGCTCCAGTGGATCCCCGGGCACCTCGGGCTGCTGCCGCGCTGGGCCGGGGCGCTCCGGGCCGGCGGGGTGATCGCCTTCCAGGTGCCCGGCAACTTCGGGGCGCCCAGCCACCTGGCCCTCGCCGAACTGCGCAGGTCCCCCCGCTGGCGCGGACTGCTCGGCGCGGACGCCACCCGGGCCGGCGTGCACGAGCCCGGCGTCTACCTGGACGCGCTCACCCGGGCCGGCTGCGCCGCCGACGTCTGGGAGACCACCTACAGCACCCTGCTCACCGGGCCGGACCCGGTGCTGGAGTGGGTCAAGGGCACCGCCCTGCGCCCGGTCCTCACCCGGCTCACCGACGGGGCCGAACGGTCCGCGTTCCTCGCCGAGTACGGGGCGCTGCTGCGCGAGGCCTACCCGGCCGGGCCGCACGGCACGGTCTTCCCGTTCCGGCGGATCTTCGCCGTCGGGGTGAAGCAGGTCTGACCGTCGGGGTCGGGCGGCCCCGGCCGCAGTGGTCGGGCGGGCCCGGCCCCGGGCGGAGCGGGGTGCTGCCGGCCTGGCCCCGGACGGCGCCGGGGCGGGGCCTCAGGCCTTGCGGTCGCCGACCAGCTTGGGGTGCCGCTCCATCCCCTCCAGGCCGTGCCAGGCCAGGTTCACCAGGTGGGCGGCCACCTCGGCCTTGTCCGGCTTGCGCACCTCCAGCCACCACTGGCCGGTCAGCGCGACCATGCCCACCAGCATCTGCGAGTACATCGGCGCCAGCCGCGCGTCGAAGCCCCGGGCCTTGAACTCCAGGCCCAGGATGTCCTCGACCTGGGTGGCGATGTCGCTGATCAGGGAGGCGAAGGTGCCCGTCGACTGGGCGACCGGGGAGTCCCGGACCAGGATCCGGAAGCCGTCCGTCGAGGTGTCGATGTAGTCCATCAGCGCGAACGCCGCCTGCTCCAGCAGCTCGCGCGAGTGCCCCCCGGTCAGCGCCCCCGTCACCATGTCCAGCAGCAGCTGCATCTCGCGGTCGACGACCACGGCGTACAGCCCCTCCTTGCCGCCGAAGTGCTCGTACACCACCGGCTTGGACACCCCGGCCCGCTCGGCGATCTCCTCCACCGAGGTGCCGTCGTAGCCGCGCTCGGCGAACACCGTGCGGCCGATCTCGAGCAGCTGCTCCCGGCGCTGCTTGCCGGTCATCCGCACCCGGCCGCCCCGCCGGCGCGGTGCCGACGCAGCGCCGTCCGCCCCGGCGGTGGCACGCGGACGGTTCTGCGCCGGGCCGGGCGCGGCGTCCGTCCGCGTGCCCCGGTGGCCGCCTGTGCTGTCTGCGCTGCTCCCGTTCACCCCTACATCATGCTGCAGGTGCGCCCTCATGCGGCGCGGCGGGCGGCGATCCGCTGCGCGTCCGGCCAGCGGACGTCCCGGACCCAGCCCGCCAGCTCGAACCAGCGGATCAGCCGGGCCGAGGAGTCGATCTGACCGCGCAGGACGCCGTGCCGGGCCGAGGTGGGGTCGGCGTGGTGCAGGTTGTGCCAGGACTCGCCGCAGGAGAGCACGGCCAGCCACCAGACGTTCCCGGAGCGGTCCCGGGAGCGGAACGGCCGGCTGCCGAGCGCGTGGCAGATCGAGTTGATCGACCAGGTGACGTGGTGCAGCAGCGCCACCCGGACCAGCGAACCCCAGAAGAAGGCGGACAGCGCCCCCTGCCAGGAGAGCGTGACCAGCCCGCCGACCAGCGGCGGCAGCAGCATCGACACGGTGGTCCAGAGCCAGAACAGCCGGGAGATCCGCCTTATGGCCGGGTCGTCGATCAGGTCGGGCGCGTACTTGAGCTGCGGGGTCTGCTCTTCGTCGAAGAGCCAGCCCATGTGCGCCCACCACAGGCCCTTGAGCAGCGCGGGGACGGTCTCGCCGTAGCGCCAGGGCGAGTGCGGGTCGCCGTCCTTGTCGCTGTACCGGTGGTGCTTGCGGTGGTCCGCGACCCAGCGCACCAGCGGGCCCTCGATCGCCAGCGAGCCGGCCACCGCCAGGGCGATCCGCACCGGCCGGTTGGCCTTGAAGGCGCCGTGGGTGAAGTAGCGGTGGTAGCCGACGGTGATGCCGTGGCAGGTGAGGAAGTACATGACGGTGGCGATCGCGAGATCGGTCCAGCCGAGGCCCCACCCCCAGGCCACCGGGACGGCGGCGACCAGGGCGGCGAAGGGAACGGCGATGAACAGCCCCAGCGCGATCCGCTCGGCGGCGCCCTGCCGCTCCCCGCCGCGGGTGGCGGAGAGCAGCTGCGGGTCGGTGCCGTCGGCCGGGGCGCCCGCGGGGGCGGCCGGGGCCGGTACGACGTGGTCGGGGTTGTCGGGTCCGGGGGGTGAGGTGTCGAGGGGGCGCGCGGAATCGGCGTGCGCCTCGCCGGCCTGGATGGTCATGGGTGTCCCTTGAAGGGGAGAGGACGGAGGCTACGTGTGCGTAACCTACGGAATCGTAGGTTGTTCGCCGCCGCCGAGGGAATACGCCGCCGGGCGGCGCTTGAGTGAATTCACCCGACTGGATGGATGACCTCCCGCGCGCGGGAGGGCCCCCGGGGGAGAGCCGCGAGGAGGTAGATGTGACGGCCCATACCCCGTAGTCTTGGCGCAGCGCGCCCCCCGGTGACGGGAGCGGATGCGCCGGTCCCGGATCGTCTAAGGGCAGGACAGCTGGTTTTGGTCCAGCTTATGGGGGTTCGAATCCTCCTCCGGGAGCCATCTGCGGGCCGGCCGGCCCGGCCCGGTTCGTGGCGGCTCCGTGACGAC
Organism: Kitasatospora purpeofusca; assembly: GCF_000718025.1. Taxonomy (GTDB): domain Bacteria; phylum Actinomycetota; class Actinomycetes; order Streptomycetales; family Streptomycetaceae; genus Kitasatospora; species Kitasatospora purpeofusca. Next base: position 52,098 of record NZ_JODS01000042.1, on the reverse strand, counting down.
TCCCGGGGCCGGGGGGCCGGAGATCCTCCGCGCACTATCCTCGAAGCCGCCGGGTCGCCGACGTGCGGGTCCCGTCCCCGGCTGCTCTGCCCTCCCCGTGTAACCGAATGAGGAGCCTCCCCCCGTGAGTGCCAATTCGCCTGCCGCCGTTGTCGTGCTCGCCGCCGGTGGCGGGACCAGGATGAAGTCGAACCGTCTGCCGAAGGTGCTGCACGAGGTGTGCGGGCGGTCGCTGGTCGGCCACGCGGTGGCGGCGGCGGAGGAGTTGACGCCCGGGCAGCTGGTCGTGGTGATCGGGCACATGCGGGAGAAGGTGGCCGAGCACCTGGCGGCACATCACCCGGGTGCCCGCGCCGTGGTCCAGGCCGAGCAGAACGGCACCGGCCACGCCGTGCGCACCGCCCTGGAGGCGCTGGCGGCCGACGGGATCGAGCTCGACGGCACCGTGATCGTCACCACCGGGGACGCCCCGCTGCTGACCGGCGGGACGCTGCGCGCCCTGGCCGGGGCGCACGCCGAGCAGGGCAACGGCGTCACCGTGCTCACCGCCGTGGTGCCGGAGCCGTTCGGCTACGGCCGGATCCTGCGCGACGAGGCGGACGGCGCGGTCGCCGCGATCGTCGAGGAGAAGGACGCCTCGGACGCCCAGCGGGCGATCGACGAGATCAACTCCGGGGTCTTCGCCTTCGACGCCAAGCTGCTGGTGGGCGCGCTCGCCGAGGTCACCACGGACAACGCGCAGGGCGAGGAGTACCTCACCGACACCCTGGAGATCCTGCGCCGGGCCGGGCACCGGGTGGGTGCCGTGGTCGCCGCCGACTACCGGGACATCCTCGGCATCAACGACCGGGTGCAGCTGGCGCACGCCCGCCGGCTGCTGAACGACCGGCTGCTGGAGCGGGCGATGCGGGCCGGCGTGACCGTGGTGGACCCGGCGACCACCTGGTTCGACGTCCAGGTCTCCTACGAGCCGGACGCGGTGGTGCTGCCCAACACCCAGCTGCAGGGTGCGACCCACCTGGGCGAGGGCTGCGAGGTGGGCCCGAACTCCACCCTCAAGGACACCCGGATCGGCGCCGGCGCCCGTGTGAGCAACACCACCGCGGACAGTGCCGAGGTCGGCGAGCTGGCCACCGCCGGCCCCTACGCCTACCTGCGCCCGGGCGCCCGGCTGGCCCGCAAGGCCAAGGTCGGCACCTATGTCGAGGTGAAGAACTCGGAGCTGGGCGAGGGCGCCAAGGTGCCGCACCTCTCCTACATCGGCGACGCCACCATCGGCGAGGGCACCAACGTCGGCGCGGCCTCGGTCACCGTCAACTACGACGGCGTCAACAAGCACCGCACGGTGATCGGTGCGCACTGCCGGACCGGCTCCGACAACATGTTCATCGCCCCGGTGACGATCGGCGACGGCGCCTACACCGCGGCCGGTTCGGTGATCACCAACGACGTGCCGGCCGGCGCCCTCGGGGTGAGCCGGGCGCAGCAGCGGAACATCGCCGGCTGGGTCGAGCGCAAGCGCCCCGGGACCACGTCGGCGCAGGCCGCCGCGGCGGCGGCGGGGACCGGCGCCGAGGCCCCGGCGGAGGCCTGAGCGGAGGGGCGGTGGGCCGGCCGACGGTCCCGGGGCGGACGGTTCGGGCGCGGGCGCGTAACCTTGGGGTCATACGTGCGCCATAGGGCCTATCGCCCCTGTCCCGGCGTACCGACCATTCCCCCGACCCCACTCGCCGGCTGGCGGAAGCCTGCCCTCGGTGCGGTCGGGACCGGTGTCAGCAACGCGAGGAGACGGTGGCAGTGAGCGGGATCACGACGTCGGGCGAGAAGAAACTGAAGCTCTTCTCCGGCCGTGCCCACCCGGAGCTGGCGAGGGAGGTGGCCGCGTCGCTGGGGACCGAACTGGTTCCGACCAAGGCCCTCGACTTCGCCAATGGTGAGATCTACGTCCGCTTCCTGGAGTCGGCGCGTGGCGCCGACTGCTTCGTGATGCAGAGTCACACGGCTCCGATCAACCAGTGGATCATGGAGCAGTTGATCATGATCGACGCTCTGAAGCGGGCCTCCGCCCGGAGCATCACCGCGATCCTGCCGTTCTACGGGTACGCCCGCCAGGACAAGAAGCACCTGGGCCGCGAGCCCATCTCGGCCCGGCTGGTCGCCGACCTGCTGCGCCAGGCCGGCGCCGACCGGCTGATGGCCGTGGACCTGCACACCGCGCAGATCCAGGGCTTCTTCGAGGGCCCGGTGGACCACCTGTTCGCGCTGCCGCTGCTGGCCGACTACGTGGGCGAGCGGGTCGACCGCTCCAAGCTCACCGTGGTCTCGCCGGACGCCGGCCGGGTGAAGGTGGCCGACCAGTGGTGCGACCGGCTGGACGCCCCGCTGGCGATCATCCACAAGCGCCGGGACATCACCCAGGCCAACACCATCCTGTCGGCCGAGGTCGTCGGTGACGTCCAGGACCGGGTCTGCGTCCTGGTCGACGACATGATCGACACCGCCGGCACGATCTGCGCCGCCGCCGACGCGCTGTTCGAGAACGGCGCTGCGGACGTCCTGGTCGCCGCCACCCACGGCGTGCTCTCCGGCCCGGCCGCGGACCGGCTGAAGAACTCCCGGGTCAGCGAGTTCGTGTTCACCAACACCCTGCCGACCCCGGCCTCGCTGCAGCTGGACAAGATCACCACGCTGTCGATCGCCCCGTCCATCGCGGCCGCGATCCGCGAGGTGTTCGAGGAGGGCTCGGTCACGAGCCTCTTCGAGGGCGTGCACTGATCCCAGGCCCCAGGGCGGCGCCCCCGGTCCCCTCGGGGCCGGGGGCGCCGCCGATTTCGCGGGAGGCCTCGGTAGCGGTTAGACTCGTGAAACTGCTCGGCGAGGGATGCCGTGCGCCCGCTTCGCGGGTGCGCGATCCGTGATCGACGCGCTGCCGGCTCCGGTAATCCGGGCCTTCCGGCAGAGTCGTTGCGCCGCCGAGTGACCCCCGTTATGAGGGTGTGGTCCCGGCGGTTTTTCGCGTTGCCTGCACCCCCGCGCCAGCTTTCACGAGGAGTGCAGTCGTGTCCGAGATCCGCCTTGCCGCCGAGTCCCGCAACGAGTTCGGCAAGGGTGCCGCCCGTCGCGCCCGCCGCGCCGGCTTCGTCCCCGGTGTCGTCTACGGTCACGGCCACGCGCCGGTTCACCTGAACCTGCCCAGCCACGACCTGATGATGGCCCTGAAGACCCCGAACGCCCTGCTGGTCGTGCCGATCGACGGCAAGGACGAGTACGTGCTGCCGAAGGCCGTCCAGCGCGAGGCCATCAAGCGCACCATCGAGCACGTCGACCTGCTGCTGGTCAAGCGCGGCGAGAAGGTCACCGTCGAGATCCCGGTCCACACCGAGGGCGAGCTGGCCCCGGGCGGCAACCTGCTGGAGCACGTCCTGCAGGCCCTCCCGATCGAGGCCGAGGCCACCCACCTGCCCGAGTTCGTGACCGTCTCGGTCGAGGGCCTGGAGGCCGGTGCCTCGATCACCGCCGGTGACATCGAGCTGCCCAAGGGCACCACGCTGGCCGTCGAGGCCGACGCCGTCGTGCTGCAGATCATCGGCGCCCAGGCCTCGCAGGCCGACGCCGACGCCGAGGCCGCCGAGGCCGGCGCCGAGGCCTGAGCCTCCCGCACAGCTTGGTACCGCTGCCCCGGCCGCTCCTCTGGAGCGGCCGGGGCAGCGGCGTGTCCGGGATGATGGCGGTGAACATGACCACGAGGAGCGGTGGCCCGGTGAGCGGGCGCGGCGAGCGGACGGTCGAGAGGTGCGCGCGGGCGGATGCCCTCGCCGAGCGGAGCGGGACGGGCGCATGAGCGACGAATCGTACGAAGGGCCCTGGCTGGTGGTGGGCCTGGGCAACCCCGGGGAGCAGTACGCCCGGAACCGGCACAACATCGGCTTCATGGTGGTCGACCTGCTGGCCGAGCGGATCGGCGCCAGGTTCAAGGCCCACAAGAGCCGGGCCCAGGTCGCCGAGGGCCGGCTCGCGGGCCGGCGCGTGGTCCTGGCCAAGCCGATGACGTTCATGAACCTCTCGGGCGGCCCGGTCACCGCGCTGCGGGACTTCTACAAGGTGCCGGCCTCCGCGCTGATCGCCGTCCACGACGAGCTGGACATCGACTACGCGGCCCTGCGGCTGAAGACCGGCGGCGGTGACAACGGCCACAACGGGCTGAAGTCGATCACCAAGTCCCTCGGCCCCGACTACCACCGGGTGCGGTGCGGGATCGGTCGGCCGCCGGGCCGGATGGAGGTCGCCGACTTCGTGCTCAAGGACTTCTCCAGCACCGAGCGCAAGGAGCTGGACTGGTTCGTGGACCGCTCGGCGGACGCCGTGGAGGCCCTGCTCACGGAGGGCCTGGAGCGGGCCCAGTCGACGTACAACTCCTGACCGGGCGTCAAGGATCCGTTCGCCGGGGGACGGGCGGCGGTCCGGCCGCACAACAGTCGTGCAACTTCTGGCCGTCCAAACCTGAACAGGTGTGAGAAGTCGGGACGCATCGGATAGCGTCGGGACAGTACGCGAACGGGGTCTGGGGAGTTCTCGATGCGGAGTTTGCGGCCGGTCCGGCGGTTTCGGCGGATCCGGGTGGTACGGCTGAGGAAGCTCGGTCGGCGGGTGGGCACGGCCGGTGCGCTGGGCACCGCGGGCGCGCTCGGCGCCGCCGGGGTGCTGCTGGGCGGTGCCGGTCCGGCCCACGCCGACCCGGTGTCCGAACCCGGACCGGGTGTGGTGTCCCCGGAGCCGGTCTCGGCGCAGCTGGACCTCGACCTCGATCTCGGCCCCGTGCTCGGCGGCTCGGTCGGCGGTGACGCGGGCCTGCTGGCCGTCGGCGGCGGTCTGGTCGTGGCGGCGGGCGGCGCGGCCCTGTGGGTCCGGCGCCACCGCGCGGGCGACGCCGGGGAGTGACGAGGACCGGAGGGGCCGGGTCCGGGCGACGGACGCCGGCCCCTCCGGTATTTTCCCGGGGCTGTCATCCGTTTTCGCGGGCCGGTGCGTCCTGTGGACATGAAGCGCGAATCGATGCGGCCGGACGGCACCCGGAGTGACCCGTTCGACGATTTCGTCGCGGCGCGGTACCAAGCGCTGCTGCGGGGCGCGTTCCTGATCACGGGGGACGTCCACGACGCACGTGACCTCCTGCACGACGCCCTGGCCCGGGTGTACGCCCGGCGCGGCGCGATACGGGACCCGGGGGCGGCCGAGGGATACGTCCGCAAGGCGATGGTCCGCACCCACGTGTCGCGCTGGCGGCGGACCCGCCGGGAGGTGCTGACACCCCTGCTGCCGGAGACCCCGGTGGCGGCGGTCGACGCGCGGGACGAGCAACTGGAGGCGGCGCTGAGATCGTTGCCCCCGCGTCAGCGGGCGGCCGTGGTCCTGCGGTACTACACCGACCTGCCAGTCGCCCGGGTGGCCGAGGAGCTCGGCTGTTCGCCGGCGACGGCCCGGACCCACCTGGCCCGCGCGACGAGGGCGCTTCGGGAGCGGCTGGCACCGGAGAAGGAGGTTGTGGGTCATGGAGGTTGAGAGCGGGGACGGTCGGGGCGGCGGGGGCCGGTTCGAGGACGAGCTGGTCGTCCGGCTGGGGGCGCGCGCGCAGGAGGTGGGGGGGAGCCCGCCGCTGGCGGAGCTGAGAGCCGCCGGACGGCGCCGGGTGCGGCGGGGGACCGCGCTCCGGGTGGCCGCGGGGGCGGTGGTGCTGGCGGTCGGCGTGGGGGCGCTGACGCAGCTGGGGACCGGTGGGGGCGGGGGGCCGACGGTGCCGTCCGGGGCCGGGGAGAGTGAGTCCGCCTCCGTGAACAGCCTCTACGAGGTCTGTTCGTTCGGGCCGGGCTCGCTGCGGCTCTACACGTGGGAGCAGCAGCACAGTCTGGCGCCGACTCCCTCGCGCACGAACACCTACCCGCCGGAACTGGTCTCCCCGCGCCCGGGGATGAGTGCGAGCCAGGAGCAGGCCAACCGCGAAACGATGGCGGTGGCCGACGCCATCAGGCGCTTCGGGGCCCAGCGGTACCCGGACCAGTGGTTCGGTGCCTGCACGGATCAGGTGACCAGGACGGTCTACGTGATGCGGACACCGGGGAGCGACCTCGACACGGTGCTCCCGCAGTCCGTTCCGCACCCCGGTGTCGTCATCGAGTTCGTGGAAGCGGTCGGTTCGCGGAGGTTCTTCGAGGCGCTGGCGGTCCGGATCGAGGTGGAGGACGCCGCCTTCTGGGCGCAGCGGGGCGTGAAGATCTCCGGTGTCCGGATCTCGGAGGACGGCGCCGGGGTCGTCGTCGAGACCGAGCAGGCGACGACGGCCAGGGCCGACATCGTGGCCCGGTACGGGGACCTGGTGATCGAGGTGAGGCCGTACTACTGACGGGGGCACCTGGACCACGGGGGAGCACGGGGGCGAAGGGCCCCGCGGCACGCGCCGCGGGGCCCTTCGGTGTTCCGGCGGGTCGCCCCGCGGCCGGTCAGCCGGTGTTGCGCAGACCGGCGGCGATGCCGTTGACGGTCAGCAGCAGCGCGCGGGCGCGCAGCGGGTCCTCCTGGCGGCCGGTGGCGGCCTCCTCGCGCTGCCGGCGCAGCAGCGCGACCTGCAGGTAGGAGATCGGGTCGAGGTAGGCGTCGCGGACCGCGAAGGTCTGCTTGAGCACCGGGTTGTGCTCCAGCAGCTCGTTCTCCCCGGTCAGTCGCAGCACCTCGCGCAGGGTGAGGTCGTGCTCGGCCTGGATCTGCTCGAAGACGTGCTGCAGCTCGGCGGGCACCAGCTGCTCGACGTAGTGGCGGGCGATCCGCAGGTCCGTCTTGGCCAGCGTCATGGCGACGTTGGAGAGGAAGTTGCGGAAGAAGTGCCACTGGCCGTACATCTCGTCCAGCACGTCGCCCAGGCCCGCCTCGCGGGCGGCGGCCAGGCCGGCGCCGACGCCGTACCAGCCGGGGACGATCTGGCGGGACTGGGTCCAGCCGAACACCCACGGGATGGCCCGCAGGCCGTCCAGGCCGGCGCCCGAGTCGGGGCGGCGGGACGGGCGGGAGCCCAGGTGCAGCGAGGCGAGCTGGTCGACCGGGGTGGCGGCGAAGAAGTACTTCGGCAGGTCCTCCTGCTCGACCAGGGCCCGGTAGGAGGTGTGCGCGGCCTCGGAGACCCGGTCCATGGCGGCGTCCCAGCGGGCCAGCTCCTCGGGGGCCTGGCGCGGGGAGGTGTGCAGCGCGGAGGCGGCCAGCGTGGCGGAGATGGTGAGTTCGAGGTTCTCCCGGGCCAGCGAGGGCAGCAGGTACTTGTCGGAGATCACCTCGCCCTGCTCGGTCACCTTGATCTCGCCCTCCAGGGTGCCCCAGGGCTGGGCCAGGATGGCCTCGTGCGAGGGGCCGCCGCCGCGGCCGACGGTGCCGCCCCGGCCGTGGAAGAGCCGCAGCCGGATGCCGTACCGGTGGGCGACGTCGCGCAGCCGGCGCTGGGCGCGGTGGATCTCCCACTGGGAGGTGGTGATGCCGCCGAACTTGGAGGAGTCGGAGTAGCCGAGCATGACCTCCTGGACGTCGCCGCGCAGCGAGACGAGCAGCCGGTAGGAGGGGTCGGACAGCATCTCGTCGAGGATCCGGTCGGCCTGCTGGAGCTCGTCGGTGGTCTCCAGCAGCGGCACGATGCCGATCTTGGCGATCCCGGCGTGCAGGTCGATCAGGCCGGCCTCGCGGGCCAGTACGGTGGCGGCGAAGACGTCGTCGGCGCCCTGGCACATCGAGATGATGTAGGACTCGACGATCTCGTCGCCGAACCGCTCGAAGCCCTCGCGGACGGTGGTGAAGACGCCGAGGGTCTTGGCGCCGGCGGGGTCCAGCGGGGCCGGGCTGGGGGCGAGCGGGCGGCGCGAGCGCAGCTCCTTGGCGAGCAGCCGCTGGCGGTACTCGCGCGGCATGTCGGCGTAGCGCCAGGCCTCCTCGCCGAGCCGGTCGAAGAGCTGGCCGAGCGCGTGGTGGTGGGCCTCGGCGTGCTCGCGGACGTCCATGGTGGCGAGCTGCAGGCCGAACGCCTCGACGGTGCGGATGGCGCGGGCGAGCCGGCCGTCGGCGATCAGCCCGCCGCGGTGGGCGCGCAGCGAGTCCTGGATCAGCCGCAGGTCGGCGACGAGCTCGCGGGTGCCGAGGTAGTCGCGGCCCGCGACGTGCGGGGTGCCGCCGGCCAGCCGCTCGCGGGTGTTCTCCAGCTTGAGCCGGATGCAGGTGGCCTTGAGCCGGTACGGCTCCTCGGCGTTCATCCGCTTGTAGCGGGGGCTCAGCTCGGGCAGCAGCGCGAGGTCGGCGTTGAGCGAGGCGAGCAGCTCGGGGGAGGCGCCGGCCAGCCGCTCCGAGGTGGAGAGGGTGCTGCGCAGGTCGTCGATGGCGGCGAGGGCGTCCTTGATGCCGTACTCGTGCTGGAGGTTGAGGACGTCCCAGGTGACCTGCGGGGTGACGTTGGGGTTGCCGTCGCGGTCGCCGCCGATCCAGGTGCCGAAGGTCAGCGGGCGGACGCCCTCGGGCAGCTCCAGGCCGACCCGGGCGAGCTCCTCCTGGAGCTCCTCCAGCACCTGCGGGACGGCGTCGCGGTAGAGCTCGTCCAGGTAGTAGACGGCGTTGCGGGCCTCGTCGGTGGGCTCGGGGCGGGCGATGCGCAGCTCGTCGGTCTGCCACAGCAGGTCGATCACCTCGGCGAGGCGGCGGTCGGCCTGGCGGCGGGCGGAGGAGGTGCGGGCCGGGTCGGCGTGGGAGAGGCCGGCGGCGAGCTCCTCGCGGTGGATCCGGTCGAGCAGCTCGCCGATCCGGCGGAGCTTGTTGAGGACGCTGCGGCGGGCCGCCTCGGTCGGGTGCGCGGTGAAGACCGGGCGGACGGCGAGGTGGGCCAGGGTGTCCCGGAGGTGCTTGGGGTCGGCCTCGGCCAGCTGGTCGGCGGTCTGCGCGAGCAGGGAGCCCTCGCGGGCGCGGCGGGTGGCGAACTCGCGGCCGCGGTGCACCTGCTCGGTGACGTTGGCGAGGTGGAAGTAGGTGGAGAAGGCCCGGACCAGCTTGGCGGCGGTCTCCAGGTCGATGTCGGAGAGCAGTTCGGCAGTGGCCTCGCCGTTGGTGCGGCTGAGCAGTCGGACCTGTTCGACCAGGCCGAGCAGCTGGGGGCCTTCCTGGCGGACCAGGGTTTCGCCGAGCAGGTCGCCGAGGCGACGGATGTCCGCGCGCAGCGCGGCGTTGTCGGCGTCGACGGGGGTCGGGCTGTCCGCCGGGCTGGGGACCGGAGCGGTCACGGCTGGCTCCCTCGGGGTGGTGGGGTGTTCGGCAACGGCTCATCGTCACAGGGCCGTCCCGCGTGTGGCGGGTGTGACGCGTGCGGACCGCGCTGTCCGACGCGACCAGCATAGGTGTCGGGAGGTGCGCTGTCCGCGAAGTGGCCGGATGGCGGACAGCCATGCCCCGGGACCGTATGTGGTCTGGACCACTTGCGGTCGGGGCGGGGGCCACCGGGAGGCGGCGGGGGAGCGGTCCGGGAGGCGTCCGGGAGTGGCAGGGGGAGGCCCCGGGAGGCCGCCGCGGGGCGTGTCCGGCCGCGACCCGGTGGGGCCGCGGCAGGGGCGCGCCGTAGTCTGTGGGGCATGAGCAAGTCGCCTGGGGAGCGCGCGCGGGGCCGGTCGTCGTTCTTGTGGTGGCCGAGGCGGCGCAGCGCCCTCCTGGACGCCGGACTCGCCGCCGTGGCGGCGCTGGAGTGCACGGCCAGCTCGGTCACCTACATCGGCGGCCGGATCCACCTCAACCTGGCGGCCGAGCTCGGGATCGCGTTGTTCGGCGCGCTGGTCGGCGCCAGCCTGGTGGTCCGCCGGCGCTGGCCCGCCGTGCCGGTGGTGGTGGCGCTGATCGTGATGCCCGGGGTGCCCGGCATGGTGCTGCTGCTGGTGGCGCTGTACACGCTGGCCGCGACCTGGGAGTGGCCCTCGCGCCGGCGGCGGGTGGTGGCGCTCTCCGCGCTCGCCTACGCCGAGACCGCCGGGGTGATCCTGCTCTCGATGGTCGACCCCGGCGATCCGACGATCGAGCAGCCGCCGTTCTGGGGCCAGCTGGTGCTGGCGCTGCTGGTGGCCGCCGGCGCGACCGTGGCCCCGGTGGTGACCGGCCTCTACGTCGGGGCGCGGCGGCGGCTGATCGAGTCGCTGAAGGACCGCGCGCACGGCCTGGAGACCGAGCTGGACCTGCTGGCCGAGCAGGCCAGGGAGCGCGCCCGCCGGGCCCGGCTGGAGGAGCGCACCCGGATCGCCCGGGAGATGCACGACGTGGTCGCGCACCGGGTCTCGCTGATGGTGGTGCACGCCGGGGCGCTGGAGCGGATCGTGGCCAAGGACCCGGAGCGGGCGGCGCAGAGCGCCAAGCTGATGGGCGAGGTCGGCCGGCAGGCGCTGAACGAGCTGCGGGAGATCCTCGGCGTGCTGCGGATGTCCGAGGAGAGCGCGGTCGAACCGGACTCGCTGGCCGCGCTGCCGCGGCTGGTGGACCAGTCCCGGGCGGCCGGCATGGCGGTCACCCTGACGGTCAGCGGCAGCCGGCAGGAGTTCACCGGCGAGGCCGAGCAGACCGCCTACCGGGTGGTGCAGGAGGGGCTGACCAACGCGCACAAGCACGCGGACGGGGCCCAGGTGTCGGTGCTGCTCGCGTACGCGCCGAACGGCGTCCGGGTCAGCGTGGTGAACGCCTGTCCGGGCGGCGAGCGGACCGCGGCGGCGCTGCCCAGCGGCGGCAACGGGCTGGTCGGGATGCGCGAGCGGGTGGTCGCGCTCGGGGGCACCTTCTCGGCGGGGCCGGAGCGGGACGGCGGCTTCCGGGTGGAGGCGGTCCTGCCGTCCCGGCTGGCGGTCCGCCAGGACCGCCTGGTCTAGCGCGCCGTCCGGGCCGACCCTCGATCGGTCCGGATCAGCCCGCGTCCTCGGCGGTGCGCAGCCGTTCCGGGGCGGTGCCCAGGACCAGGGCGGAGATCGCCCGGTCGACGCTCTCGCCGAGGTACCACTCGCCGGTGTGGTCCAGGCTGAAGACCCGGCCCTCCTCGTCGATCGCCAGCAGCGCCTGCCCGTACGCCTCCTCGCCCAGCGGTGCGACCCGGGTGTCCAGGGCGCGGCCCAGGTCGGCCAGGGTGCGGGGCTGGTGCAGGCCGCACAGCGGGTCGACCAGGAACGGGGTGCGGGCGAGCTGCCGGCCGGGGCCGACCAGGTCGAAGGCGAGGCCGCCGAACTCGGCCCAGGCCTCCACCGCGGCCGGGAACACCGCGTGCGGGACGCCGGTCGGGCCGCCGTGCCCGGCCAGGGTGTCGGCCCACTCCTCGGCCTGCTGGATCTGCCAGCGCCCGGGGTGCCAGCCGGCCGCCTTCAGCTCGGCGGCGACGTCGGCCGGGAAGCGCGGGCGGGTCCGCGGCGCGGGTGCGGCGAGGGTGGCCGGGGGCGGGGGCGGGCTGGGCGGGTTCAGGACGGGCTCCGGTGGTGCGGGGACGGGGGACGGTCGGCGCGCCGGTCGGCCGGCGCGGGCCGGGCGCGGCGGCCGGCGGGTCAGCCGGCGGCGGCCGGGCCGACCGCGACGCTCTGGACGGTGAAGTGCTCCAGCAGCGGTGCGCAGGAGCGGCACGGCGGAGCGTGGGTGCCGTGGGCCGGATCGTGCTCCTCGCGGATCCGGACCGTGGTCAGCCGGGAGCCCTTGAGCGCCTTGCGGGCCTCGTGCAGGCTCATCGGCTTGCGGGCGGCGCGCTTGGAGCGCCGGCCGTCCACCGCGGCCAGGTACTGGGAGAGCAGGACCGCCTCGGGGCAGCGCCCGGTGAAGCGCTCGCGCTGCTCCAGCGGCAGCGCGGCGAGGAACTCGCCGACCAGCGGGTGCAGGGCGGGGCCGCGGTCGGACTTGGCGCCGGCCAGGGTGTGCACCTCGCCGCCCTTCAGCGACAGCGCGGCGGCGACGGCGGGCAGCAGGCTGTCGCGGTGGTGGCGCAGTAGTGGCGGTCCGGCCGGTTGCCCCGTGCTCATGGCGTCGTTCTCCTCCTCGTCTTCCCGCCGGCGTTCCCGTACGTTCTCCCGCTCGCCCTCCGCGTGGTGCAGGGGCCGACAGGGGTCAGCCTGTCAAACGACACTGACAACGTCACAACCGGGGTGCGGGGCACGGCCGGTCGGACCCGGTCCGGAGGCCCTGGCGGTGGACGGTCACGCAACGTTGGCCGGATCCGCACGGCATCGTCACGACTCGTCCCCGGGTTTCCCGAATCCGCCCCCGGGCGACTGTGGCGGCCGGTAGCGTTCCAGCAGGCGGGCCGAGGGGACGGGCGGTCCGGTCGGGGTCGCCGGTGGAAGTGGCAACTCCTTTGCCTGCCATGGTCGTTGTGGTCGGAGGGGCTGGGGGGCCCGGGCCGTGCGCCCGTGAGCCGGTGCCCTGCTCCACACAGCAAGGGGGGTCTTGCGATGACTGACACGGAAACCGCCAACGAGGCGCCCGGCGAACACGTACCCACACCCGGCGCGCCGCCGCAGCCCGCGCCGGAGCGCCGGATCGGGATCGCGGTGGTCGGGGCCGGCTACTGGGGCCCGAACCTGGTCCGCAACGCGCAGCAGACGCCGGCGCTGCGCCTGCACTGGCTCTGCGACCTCGACCCGGCGAAGTCCCGCCGGGTGCTCGGCGAGTACAGCACCGTCCGCTCCACCACCTCCTTCGAGGAGGTGCTGGCCGACGAGCGGGTCGCCGCGGTCGCGGTCGCCACCCCGGCCGCCGCGCACTACCGGCTGGTCAGGGCGGCGCTGGAGGCCGGCAAGCACGTCCTGGTGGAGAAGCCGATCACCACCTCCGCCGCGGAGGCCGCCGAACTGGTGGCGCTCGCCGAGGAGCGCGGGCTGGTGCTGATGTGCGACCACACCTTCTGCTACACCCCGGTGGTGCGCCGGATCCGCGAGCTCGTGCACGGCGGGGAGATCGGCGACGTCCAGTTCTTCGACTCGGTGCGGATCAACCTCGGACTGGTCCAGCCGGACGTCGACGTGCTCTGGGACCTCGCCCCGCACGACCTGTCGATCCTGGACTTCGTCCTGCCGCCGGGCGTGGAGGCGGTCGGCGTCTCCGCCCAGGGCGCCGACCCGATCGGCGCCGGCCGGGCCTGCGTCGCCTACCTGACCGTCCGGCTGAGCAACGGCGCGCTGGCGCACTGCCACGTCAACTGGCTCTCGCCGACCAAGGTCCGCACCACCATGATCGGCGGCTCGCGGCGCACCCTGGTCTGGGACGACCTCAACCCGCAGGCCCGGCTGGCGGTCCACGACCGGGGCGTGGACCTCACCCCGCCGGACGAACTGACCGACGCGATCCGCCACCAGGCCCTGATCTCCTACCGGGTCGGCTCGATGGTCGCCCCCGCCCTGGTCGAGCAGGAGGCGCTGCGCAATGTGATGGCCGAGTTCGCCGCCGCCATCACCGAGGGCCGGGCCCCGCTCACCGACGGCCGGTCCGGCCTGCGGGTGCTCCAGCTGCTGGAGGCGGCCTCGCTCAGCCTCGAACTCGGCGGCGCCACCGTACCGGTGGGCGTCGGCCTCGACTCCGAGCCGGCCGAGCCGCACACGCCGCACGAGTCGGCCGAGCCGCGCGAGCGGTCCGCCGGGCACGACCGGCCCGCCGGCCACGAACCGTCCGCCGGGCGCGACCTGCCCGGCACGTCCGCCATGTCCGAAGCTCAGGAAAGGGCCGCCGCGCGGTGAACGCTGTACAGATCGAGGGCTCCCGCTGCCTGGTGACCGGCGGGGCCGGCACCATCGGCTCCACCGTGGTGGACCAGCTGATCGAGGGCGGCGCCCGCGAGGTGGTCGTGCTCGACAACTTCGTCCGGGGCCGGCAGGCCAACCTCGCGTACGCCCGCGAGATCGCCGCCCCCGGGCAGCTGCGGGTGGTGGACGGCGACATCCGCGACCGCGCCCTGCTGCGCGAACTCCTCGACCCGGGCACCGACCTGCTCTTCCACCTGGCCGCGATCCGGATCACCCAGTGCGCCACCGAGCCCCGGCTCGCCCTGGAGATCATGGTGGACGGCACCTTCGACGTGGTCGAGGCCGCCGCCGAGGTCGGCGTCGGCAAGGTGATCGCCTCCTCCACCGCCTCCGTCTACGGCCTCGCCGAGGTCTTCCCGACGCCCGAGAACCACCACCCGTACAACAACGACACCCTGTACGGGGCGGCCAAGGTCTTCAACGAGGGCCTGCTGCGCTCCTTCCACGCCATGTCCGGCCTGGACTACGTCGCGCTGCGCTACTTCAACGTGTACGGGCCCCGGATGGACGTGCACGGCCGGTACACCGAGGTGTTCATCCGCTGGATGGAGCGGATAGCCGCCGGACAGCCGCCGCTGATCTTCGGCGACGGGACCCAGGCGATGGACTTCGTCTACACCGAGGACATCGCCCGGGCCAACCTGCTGGCCGCCGCCGCCCCCGTCACCGACCGGGTCTACAACATCGCCAGCGCCAGTGAGGTCTCGCTGCGCGGCCTGGCCGACGCCCTGCTCACCGCGATGGACCGGAGCGACCTGGACGTCGAGCACGGCCCGGCCCGGGGGACCGCCGGCGGCGTGGTGCGGCGGCTCGCGGACATCGGCGCCGCCGAGCGCGACCTCGGCTGGAAGCCCGAACTGGGCCTCGACGACGGTCTGCGCCGGCTGGTCGCCTGGTGGCGCGAGCAGTAGCCGTTCCGGGCCGCCGCGGTCCCGCGGTCCTCCGGTCCCGCTCGGGGCCGCCCCTGCTCGCGTCCGCGTCCGGCCGGGTGTCCGCGCCCGGCCGGGCGCCCCGTCGACCGATCACGTCCGCGCCACGTTCGGAGCACGCCTGTGTCCAGCATCCCCGTCATGATCCCCTGGCTCGGCGAGGAGGAGGCCGAGGCCGCCGCCGAGGCGGTCCGCTCCGGCTGGGTGGCCCAGGGCCCCCGGGTCGCCGCCTTCGAGCGGGCCTTCGCCGAGCACCTCGGCGTCGAGCACGCCGTCGCGGTCTCCTCCTGCACCACCGCGCTGCACCTGGCGCTGATCGGCGCGGGCGTCGGCCCGGGGGACGAGGTGGTCGTCCCCTCGCTCTCCTTCGTCGCCACCGCCAACGCCGTCACCTACGCGGGCGCGGTACCGGTGTTCGCGGACGTCGACCCGGCCACCGGCAACCTCACCCCCGCCACCGTCGAACCGCTGCTCACCGGGCGGACCAGGGCGGTGATCGCGGTCGACCAGGGCGGGGTGCCGGTCGACCTGGACGGCATCCGGGCCGCCGTCGGGCCGCACGGAGTCACCGTCGTCGAGGACGCCGCCTGCGGGGCCGGCTCCGTGTACCGGGACCGGCCCGTCGGCGCGGGCGCCGAACTCGCCGCGTACTCCTTCCACCCGCGCAAGCTGCTCACCACCGGCGAGGGCGGCATGGTCACCTGCCGGGACGGCGAACTCGCGGCCCGGCTGCGGCGGCTGCGCGAGCACGGGATGAGTGTCTCGGCGGCCGACCGGCACGCGGGGGCCGGCGGCGCGAGCGTGCTGGAGACCTACGACGAGATCGGCTTCAACTACCGGATGACCGACATCCAGGCCGCCATCGGCCTGGTGCAGCTGCGCAAGCTGCCCGCCATGGTCGCCCGCCGCCGCGAACTCGCCGCCCGCTACCGGGAACTGCTCGTCGGCACCGGTGTCCGGCTGGTCGACGACCCGCCGCACGGCACCACCAACTACCAGTCCTGCTGGGTGCTGCCGTCGGACGGCGCCCCCGAGCGGGCCGAGCTGCTGGTCCGGCTCGCCGAGGCCGGCGTCTCCGCCCGGCGCGGCATCATGGCCGCCCATCTGGAGGCCCCGTACAAGGGGACGGCCCGGGTCCCGCTGCCCGCCACCGAGCTGCTCACCCGGCGTTCGCTGATCCTGCCGCTGCACCACGCGCTGACCGAGGAGCAGCAGGACCGGGTGGTGGCCGCCCTGCGGTCGGCGCTCGGCTGAGGCCGCTGCACCTCTGTTCCGCTGTTCCTCTGCTCCGTCCGCTCCGCTGCTCGTCCGTACCTCCGCCCGTCCGCACCGCTGCTCGTCCGTTCCGCTGCTCGCAGGTTTCGTACCGACAGGTTCCGACCGGCCCAGGGAGACCACAGGATGACCACCGACCAGCCCGTTCCGCTCGTCGACCTCGCCGCCGCGCACGCCGAGATCGAGGCGGAGGTCAGGGCCGGCTTCGACCGGGTGCTCGCGAGCGGGGGCTACATCAAGGGGCCGGAGGTGGCCGGCTTCGAGGAGGAGTACGCGGCCTTCTCCGACGCCCGGCACTGCGTCGGCGCGGCCAACGGCACCGACGCCCTCGAACTGGCCCTGCGCGCCCTGGACCTGCCGCCCGGCGGCGGCGTGGTGCTGCCCGCCAACACCTTCGTCGCCACCGCGGAGGCCGTCCAGCGGGCCGGTCTGCGCCCGGTCCTGGTCGACGCCGACCCCGACCACCTGCTGATCGACCCGGCCCGGGTCGCCGAGGTGCTGGCGGACGCGGTCGCGCTGCTGCCGGTCCACCTCAACGGCCAGCTCGCCCCGATGGCCGCGCTGCTCGACCTGGCCGGCGACCGCCCGGTGGTGGAGGACGCCGCGCAGTCCCAGGGGGCCCGGCAGGACGGCCGCGCCCGCCACGGCCGGATCTCCGCCACCAGCTTCTACCCCGGCAAGAACCTCGGCGCCTACGGCGACGCGGGGGCCGTGGTGACCGACGACGACGACCTGGCCGCCGCCGTCCGGCTGATCGGGGACCACGGCTCGGCCCGCAAGTACGTCCACGAGCGGTTCGGCTTCAACTCCCGGATGGACGCGCTCCAGGCCGTCGTGCTGCGCGCCAAGCTGCGCCGGCTGCCCGCCTGGAACGAGGCCCGCCGGGCCGCCGCCGCCCGCTACGACGTACTGCTGGCGGGTCTGGACGGCGTGACCCCGCCGCGCACCGCGCCCGGCAACGAGCACGTCTGGCACCTCTACGCGGTCCGGGTCGGCGCGGGCGGCGAGCGCCGGGACGCCCTGCTCGCGGCGCTGAACGAGGCCGGGATCGGGGCGGGCGTGCACTACCCGGTGCCGGTCCACCTGCAGCCGGCCTTCCGGCACCTCGGCCACGGCGAGGGGGCGTTCCCGGTCGCCGAGCGGGCGGCGGCGGAGCTGCTGACCCTGCCGCTGTTCCCGCAGATCACCGCCCAGCAGCAGGAGCGGGTGGTGGAGGCGCTGGCCAAGGCACTGGCGGCCTGAGCCCGCGTCCTGTCCCTCCCACGCCGGTCCCACGTCCGTCCCGTACCCGTACCCGTACCCGTACCCGTACCCCGTTCCCCCCGCCCGCCTCCCCGCCCCGCCGGTGGCCGCCCCGTGCCCTGCCGGTGGCCGTCCCGTGTCCGGTCGGTGCCGGTCCGGGTCCGGTCCCACCGGGCGGGGGGCCGGGCCGCAGGGGTACCCCCTACGCTGGTTCCCAACAAGCGCACCGAGAATTTGCAGCAGCCAGTGGGGGCTCCCAGATGACGACAGGTCGGCCCGGCGTCGCCGCCGCACCGAACGCGGCGTACGCAGGTCAGGTGGTGCAGTTCCCGGATCCGGTCCGCGCCGAGCGGCACCCCGCCGGGGTCAGGGTGGACGAGCACGGCCACCCGGACTTCGGCCCCTACGCCGCCGCGGCGGCCGAGGTCGCCGACCCGCCGGCCGGTTTCGGCGTCGACGAGCTGCGGCTGACCGACTACGTCTCGGCGAACGCCGCGCTGTTCACCCAGGGCCACCCGCTCTGGGCCGACCTGGACACCGCCGTCGCCACCCCGCCCGGCTGGACCTGGCACCACGTGGTCGGCCGGGCCGCGCCCGGCTGGCGGCGGATGGAGCTGGTCCCGGTCGAGGTCAAGGCGCTGCTGCGGCACCACGGCGGACTGGCCACCTCCTCCGCCGACCACAGCCGGCGCGGCACCCGTCCGCTGCAGGAGAAGCGGGCGGTGCACTTCCCGCTCGCCCTGGACGGCAGCGACCCGATCGGCGTCCCCGAGGACCTCGTGCAGCGGGCCGAGCAGCGGTTGGGCTACCGGCTGCCCGGCGCCTACCGGACCTTCCTCAAGCTCGGCGGTGGCCGCGTCCCCGCAGGGGTGGCGCTCGACCCGGACCTCGGGCTGCTGGTCGACCAGCCGTTCCTGACGCTCACCGAGGAGTACGGCACCGAGGACGTCGTCTACGCCAACAAGTGCCTGCGGGACCACTTCACCAAGGACTACCTGGGCATCGCGTACGCCCAGGGCGGCATCCTGGCGCTGAAGGTGCGCGGCGACCGGGTCGGTTCGGTCTGGCTCTGCCTCTACGACGACGCCCGCGACACCGGCGCCGCGGAGTCCCCCGAGGACCGGGTCGAGCGGCTGCTGCTGCCCTGCGGCGACGACTTCGACGCCTTCCTGCTGCGGCTGGCCGGGAGCCCGCCGGAGCTGGAGACGGTCGCCGAGCTGATGGTGAACGGCGGGTTCGCCCGGGCCGTTCCGGTGGGCTGACGTGGCGTTCGCGGTGGAGCGCAGGACGGGCCGGCGGACGGACCGGCCGGTCGTCGACGGTGTGGAACGAGCGGGGACGATGGGGACAGGGGTGAACCGGGCGTGGTGACGTACGCGCAGGCGCAGGAGCTCGCCGAGGAGTGGATCAACGGCGGGGTGTCCCGGGAGCGGCAGCGCGAGGTGCGGGTCCGGGAGTTCGACCTCGGCTTCGTCTGCTGGGCGGTGCAGTCCGCCGAGGGCGGGACCGAGGCCGAGGGCGAGGCCCGGCTGGTGATCGCCCGCGACTCCGGCGCGAGCACCCTCTGGCCCGCGCTGCCCGTCAACGAGGTGGTCCGGCAGTACGAGGAGACGTACGGACGGCCGGTCGCGGCCAACCCGGCCGGAGCGGCCCGGCCCGCGCCGGGGCCGGTGGAGGCGACGTCCTTCCTGCTGAGCCCGCCGCAGTGGCTGCAGGAGGCCGGGCAGGCGGCGCTCGCCGCCGAGGCGGAGCGGCTGGGCGCACCGGCGGCCGCCGGGACGCCGGCCCCGGGGGTGCCGGTGGCCGCCGAACCCGCCGCTGCGGCGGTTCCGGCCGAGCCGGCCTTCCAGCCACCGGCGCAGCCACTGGTCCAGCCGGTGGCCCCGCCCGCCCCGCCGCTCGATCCGGCGCCCGCCGTGCCGCCGGCCCCGGGGGTCCGGTTCGGGCGCGCCGACACGCCCGGGCCCGCCGTGCTGACCACACCGCCGGTCTCCGAGCGCCCCGCCGGGGACGCGCCGACCATGCTCGCCCCGCCGCCCGGCCACGACGAGCCGGCCGGTCCGCCCGTGCCCGGCCCGGGTGCCGAGGCGGCGACCGTCCTGCTGCCCGACGGCCTGCGCACCAACGGCGCCGGGCTGTCCGGCGAGCCGCGGGCCGGTTCCGAGGCGGCCACCATGCTGCTGCCCGAGGGCGCTCGGCCGGGCCTCGCGGGTCTGCCGGGTGCGCCGGGTGGTCCGGGTACGCCGGTGCCGGGGACTCCGGTGCCGCCGTCGCTTCCGCCGGTGGTGGAGCCCGCGCCGACGCTGCTGGCGCCGCCGGACGGCCTGCCGGGTCTTGCGGGTCTGCCGGGTGCGCCGGGTGGTCCGGGTACGCCGGTGCCGGGTACGCCAGTGCCGGGGACTCCGGTGCCGCCGTCGCTTCCGCCGGTGGTGGAGCCCGCGCCGACGCTGCTGGCGCCGCCGGACGGCCTGCCGGGTCTTGCCGGTCTGCCGGGCGCGCCCGGCGGCCCCGGCACGCCCGCCCCGGGGACGCCCGTCCCGCCGCCCGCCGGGCCGGGGGTCGAGCACGCCGCCACCATGCTGGCCTCGCCCGACGGCCTGCCCGGTCTTGCGGGTCTTCCCGGCGCGCCCGGGGCCCCGGTCCCGCCGCCGGTCGGCCCGCCCGCCGAGGCCGCGCCGCCCGGCGCGCTCGGCCGCGCCCCGGGCTCCGCCCCGCCGCCGCCCCCGCCCGCCGCACTGCGCGGTGGTGCGGCCGGTCCCGGTGCGGGTCAGGCACCCGCCGCGCTCGGCCGCAACCCCGGCTCGGCCCCGCCGCCGCCCCCGCCCGCCGAGCTGCGCGGCGGCTCCGGCCCGGCGGCCTCCGCCGGTGCCGGCGGCCGCGGCGCCTCCAGCGCCCCGCCGCCCCCGCCGCCGGCCGGTCTGCGTCCCGCGGACGCCCCGGCGGCACCGCCCGCCGCCCCCGCCGCGTCCGGCGGGGTGGCGTACGAGCGCACCCAGCTGGCGGGCGCGATCGACCCGGGCACCCCGCCGTCCGGCGGTCCCGCCGTCCCGCCGCCGCCCGGCGCCGGCGCGCCCGTCGCACCCGTGGCCGGTTACGGCTACCCGGCCGGGCCCGCGCCCGCCGCCGCCCCGGCGCCGGTGCCGGTCGCCGCGCCCGTCCCGCCGGCGCCCGTTCCCGGACCGCCGCAGGGCGCCCCGGTGCCGCCCGGTGTGCCAGCGGTCGGCCCGGGCTACTTCGCCGCGCTCAGCTACCGGGGCCCGGACGGGTCGGAGCAGAAGCTGCTGCACCGCAGCGAGCCCGGCACCCCGCACCCGGAGTGGAAGATCCTCCAGGACCTGCGGCGGCTGAACGTGCCGCCGGAGCAGGTGCTGGAGCTCTACACCGAGCTGGAGTCCTGCGACCTGCCCGGCGGCTACTGCCACCGGATGATCGCCGCCTCCTGGCCGAACGTCCGGCTCACCCACACCGCCGACTACGGTCGGGAGCACCACTCCCGGCAGGCCGGCATGGCCCAGCTGCTGGACCACCTGGACGAGCTGCACCAGCTGGCCTCCGGTCCGCAGCGGGTCCGGCCGTTCCGGGTGCCGCTGCCCGCCCCGGGCACCGTCCCGGCGCCGCAGCCGGTCCCGCCGCAGCAGCTCGGCCAGGAGCTCGGCCAGGCCTTCGGGGCGAACGTGTTCCGCTTCGAGCAGCGCGCGGTGGCCCGGCAGGGCGTTCCCGAGCCGGTGGCGCAGACGCTGATGTGGGCGGGTCTGCCGCGCGAGTTCGGACCGTTCTTCTGGGCGCAGGCCCAGGAGGGCCGGCCGATCCCGACGCTGGCCGAGCTGGCCGCCGAGCGGGGCCTTGCGGGCGGCACCGACTTCGGCGGCTACCTGGTGCTGGGCAACGACTACGGTCGGCAGCTGTGTGTGCAGTACGGCACGGCGCACGTGGTCGCGATCGATCTCGAAGGAACCGGGGAGCCGCCCCGGTTCGTCAACACGGGTGTACCGGAGTTCGTCCGCGCGCTGGCCCTGCTGGGCCGGATGTGGCGGCTGCGGTACGGGCTGACCCCGGACCAGGCCGGTCGCTGGACGACCGACTTCCAGGCTCAGCTGGCCGCGATCGACCCGGCTGCGCTCCAGTCCGCGGACACCTGGTGGGCCGTGCTGCTGGAGCAGTTCTGGGACGGCCTGCTCTAGGGATTGTCGGACAAGCCCTGGCGGGTGGCCCCGGATCCACGCAGGTGGCTGGGGGTCGTTCCGGTGTCCGGAACGGCCCCTTCGGCGTACCGGTGCGGCGGTGCCTCATTGGGGTTTCGCCATGATCTGCGCAAAATAGGTCAAGAGGATGGTCGCAATCGTCCATCCTCGACATGTTTCGATCCGTTCGACGTTCGACTCCCGACCGGGTTCGTCGACCCGGTTCCCGAGCGGACCGATCCGTCCGATCATGGGCTCCGCAGCCCGCGACACGAGGGGAAGAGCCCATGAGCGACGCCGTCCCCCAGTACGGCTTCACCGTTGCCCGACGCGGTTACGCGCCCGAGCAGGTCGACCGAGCCCTGACCGCCTACACCGCGCAGCGGGACGAGGCGTGGGAGCGGCTGAGCGTGCTCGGGTCCGGAATCCGGGAGATGGAACGCCGGCTGGCCGAGGTCCGGCAGGCCGCCGCCGATGCCCCGGAACCGGACTACGAGGTGCTCAGCGAGCAGGCCGCCGGGCTGGCCCGGACGGCCGAGAACGAGGCCCGCGCCGTCCGTGACAAGGCCGAGCGCGCGGCCGAGGACCTCCGCGACGAGGTCTACGAGGCCGGCCAGGCGGCCGACCGGGCCGCCAAGGAGTACGCGGCCGTCACCCGGAGCGAGGCCGACGCGGCCGCGCGCCGCACCGAGGAGCGCACCCGGGCCGAGGCCGAGTCGATCCGGGCCGACACCGACCGCGAGGTCCGGGCCGTCCGGGACGCCGCCACCGCGCACGCGGCCCAGGTCCGGGTCGCGGCCGCCGAGGCCTCCGAGCGGGCCGAGGCCAAGCTGGCCGAGCTGCGCCGCAAGGCCGACGAGACCTTCGCCGAGGCGCAGGCCAGGGCCGACAGCGAGGACGCGGCGATCTCCTCCACCGCCGAGCGGCGGGTCAAGGAGGCCGAGCAGTTCCGGGACGGGGTGCTCGGCCGGATCAAGCAGAGCGACGCCGAGGCGCAGGCCAGGGCGGACGAGCTGATCGAGCAGGCCCGGCGCGAGGCCGAGCGGATCAACGCGGCGACCGAGCGCGAGCACCGCGAGTTCTCCGCCAGGCTGGAGACGGTGCAGCAGCACCTCGACCACATCAAGGCGACGCTGGCCTCGCTCACGGGTGCCGCGGTGGGTGCGATCGAGCCGCTGCCGGCCCCGGTGGCCGAGGCCCTGGCGGCCGAGGTCCGGGCCGGGCAGGAGATCGCCGACGGCGCCCCGGCGGACGCCGCGCCCGTCGACAAGGCTCCGGTCGACAAGGCTCCGGTCGACGCCGCGCCCTCGGACGCGCCCCCGGTGGACTCGGAGGCCGACACCGGGGAGATCCCGCTGCCCGTCGCCGTCCCCGCCGCCCTGTCCGTCCCGGTGCCCGCGGCCGCCGACCCGCGGGCCGTGCTCCGCAAGGAGCCCGTCCCGGCCCGGCCGGTCGGCCCGGCGTCCGGCTCCGGCGAGGCGGCCACCGCGATGCTCCGGGTCACCCCCGGGCGGGTCGCCCCGGTCGTCGCCACCGGCCCGGTGCCGCCGAGGCCCGCCACGCCCCCGCCGGTCCCGGCGGCGGACGGTGGCGAGGCGGCGGGCGGCGAGTCGGCCGGTGCCGAGCGCCCGGCCGAGGAGGAGACCAGGATCATCCCGAAGATCGTGATCGTGGACGACGGCGCCGAGTACGGCACCCCGAACACGGTCGCCTACCGCCGCCGGCGCTGACCGCCCGCCGCCGGCCCCGTACGTACCGGGCCCCGAACGCCGCGACGCGTTCGGGGCCCGGCGCGTTCGGGCCCGGCCGGAGGCGGATCGGACTGGACCGGACTGGACCGGCGGCGGACCCGGCGGGACGGCTCAGAGCACCTCGACCGCGGCGCCGCCGGCCAGCCGGCGCCGGCAGTCCAGCACGTAGCGGGCGTGGGCGCTGATCGCCCCGTAGTCGAAGTCGTCGTGGTCGGCCAGCAGCACGACCGCGTCCGCCGCCGCCAGCTCCTCCGGGCTCGCCTCCACCCGGTGGACGGCGGCGAAGGGGTCGCCGTGCGGGTCGTGCTCGGCCGCCCGCTGGCCGGGGATCACCGGCTCGGGCACATGCACCCCGACCACCACGTGCGGATCGGCGGCGCGGACCTCGGCGCCCATCCGGACCAGCAGCTCGGCGACCCGGGCGGCCGGCGTCTCCCGGGCGTCGCCGGTGTTCTTCTTGTACGCCAGCCCCAGCAGCAGCACCCGCGAGCCCTTGACCGAGCGCTGCCGCTCGTTCAGCGCCTCGGCGAGCCGCCGGACCACGTAGTCGGGCATGTGGCTGTTGACGTCGTTGGCCAGCTCGACGAAGCGGAACGACTGGCCGAGCGCCCGCTCCACCCGCCAGGACAGGTAGGACGGGTCGATCGGCAGGCAGTGCCCGCCCACCCCCGGGCCGGGGGTGAAGCGCAGATAGCCGAACGGCTTGGTGGAGGCGGCGTCGATGGCCTCCCAGACGTCGATCCCCAGATCGTGGGCGAACATCGCCAGCTCGTTGACCAGGGCGATGTTCACATGGCGGAAGGTGTTCTCCAGCAGCTTGGTCAGCTCGGCCTCCTTGCAGGAGGAGACCGGTACGGTCCGGTCGATCAGCCCGCCGTAGAAGCCCTCGACCGCGGCCAGGGAGGCCGGGTCGATCCCGGAGACCACCTTCGGGGTGTTCTCCAGCCGCCAGGTCGGGTTGCCCGGGTCGATCCGCTCGGGGCTGTAGCCGAGGTGGAAGTCCCGTCCGACGGTCAGCCCCGACCCCTGCTCCAGCAGCGGCGCGAGCAGCTCCTCGGTGGTGCCGGGGTAGGTGGTGGACTCCAGCACGACGGTCGCCCCCGGCCGCAGGTGCTGGGCGAGCAGGGCGGCCGAGGACTCGATGTACGACAGGTCGGGCACCCCGTCGCGCAGCGGCGTCGGCACGGTGATCACCGCGACGTCGAACTCCGCGACGTCGGACGGCTCGGCGGAGGGCAGATAGCTCCCGTTCTCCAGCAGCGGCCGCAGCCGCTCGGCCGGGATGTCCTCTACGTAGGACTCGCCGACGGCCAGCCGTTTGATCCGGCGCTCGTCCACGTCGTAGCCGACCACCCGGTGCCCGACCTCGGCCGCGCGGACCGCGAGCGGCAGCCCCACATAACCCTGGCCTGCGATGACAACGCGCATGACGAAGAACCCCCTCCATCGCGACGCCCCTGGCCCCTCCGGGCGTCTCCACACGGTCTTCACCACAGGGTAGGGAGCGGGGCCGGACGGCGCGGGCTTTCCCGGGATTGCGCCGAAAGGGGCCGGAAAGGGACGCGGCGCCGCGCGCGGGGCCGGGCGGCACGCGATCGTGACACCGGGTGTGTGGACGGGAGGGTCGGGCGGGGAAAAGAATGAGGCCGAGACCCGTGGCGTCCTCCAGGAAAGGACGCCACGGTTCCCGGCGTGTGGGCGGGCGCCCCCACCCAGGGCCGCCCGGCCTCGCACTCCCGACCCCCATCGGGTGTGCGACCGTGCCCCTCGCAGCCATCCCCCACGGTTGGGTGCGGCGGGCACATTCACCATGGTGCGCGATCTCCATGGACGGGCAGTGACAGGAGTATGTCCAGATCGTGGCAGAACGCGACGATGGGGAAACGGCCCGGCGGAACGGCAGGACCGGCAGCGTGCGGGCGGTGGTTCGTCCGCACCGGATCGCCGGCGCACCGCGTGCGGTTCGTGCGCGGGTCGTGCGCCGCTCCGCCCCCGGCCGTGTGCCGCGTGCGCGTCAGCCTCGCGGCGTAGGCTGGACACCCCCGGCCGCACGGCGTGCCGGGCCGTTCGCGTTGCCCCAGCGGGCCCAGGGCCCCTGGGCAGCACCTTCCTCGGGACGAAGAAGAGACTCCAGATGAGCCTGACCGGACTGCTCGATGTCGTCGCGCGGGACGCGGCCCTCGCCGAGGCGATCGAGGCCGCCACCGCCACCGGTGCGGCGGCCGGGGGCCGCCGCCACCTAGACCTGGTCGGACCGCCCGCCGCCAGGCCGTTCGCGATCGCCGCGCTGGCCCGCGCGCTCGCCGGGCAGGCGGCCGGGGAACGGGGCCGTCCGGTGCTGGCCGTCACCGCCACCGGCCGGGAGGCCGAGGACCTCGCCGCCTCGCTCCGCTCGCTGCTGCCGCCGGACGCCGTCGCCGAGTTCCCGGCCTGGGAGACGCTGCCGCACGAGCGGCTCTCGCCGCGCTCGGACACGGTCGGCCGCCGGCTCGCGGTGCTGCGCCGGATCGTCCACCCGCGGGTCGACGACCCGGCGGCCGGGCCGGTGCAGGTGATCGTCGCGCCGGTCCGCTCGGTGCTCCAGCCGCAGGTGAAGGGGCTGGCCGAACTGGAGCCGGTGGCCGTCCAGCGGGGCGAGTCGCACGATCTGGAGCAGGTCGCCCGTCGGCTCGCCGCGGCCGCCTACTCCCGGGTCGAACTCGTCGAGAAGCGCGGCGAGTTCGCGGTGCGCGGCGGCATCCTGGACGTCTTCCCGCCGACCGAGGAGCACCCGCTGCGGGTGGAGTTCTGGGGCGACGAGGTCGAGGAGATCCGGTACTTCAAGGTGGCCGACCAGCGGTCCCTGGAGATCGCCGAGCACGGTCTGTGGGCGCCGCCCTGTCGCGAGCTGCTGCTGACCGACGAGGTGCGGGTGCGGGCCGCCGAGCTGTCCGCCGAGCACCCCGGCCTGGCCGAGATCCTGGACAGGATCGCCGAGGGCATCGCGGTCGAGGGCATGGAGTCGCTGGCGCCCGTCCTGGTCGACGACATGGAACTGCTGGTCGACGTGCTTCCGCTGGGCTCGGTCGCGGTGGTCTGCGACCCCGAGCGGGTCCGCACCCGTGCCACCGACCTGGTGGCGACCAGCCAGGAGTTCCTGCACGCCTCCTGGGTGGCCGCGGCCTCCGGGGGCGACCGGCCGATCGACCTGGAGACCATCGACGTCTCGGCCGCCTCGCTGCGCTCGCTCGCCGAGGTGCGCGAGCACGCCGCCGAGATCGGCCTGCCGTGGTGGTCGGTCAGCCCGTTCGCGACCAGCGACGCCTCGGTGAGCGGGCTGCTGGAGTTCGACACCAACACCCTGACCCTCGGCATGCACGCGGTCGAGGCGTACCGGGGCGACACCGCCCGGGCGATCGCCGACGCCAAGGAGCGGCTGGCCGCCGACTGGCGGGTGGTCATGGTGACCGAGGGCCACGGACCGGCCTCCCGGCTCGCCGAGGTGCTCGGCAACGAGGGCATCGCGGCCCGGCTGGTCGCCGACCTGTCCGAGGCCCCCACCCGGGACGTCGTGCACGTCTCCTGCGGCTCGATCGAGCACGGCTTCGTCGACGAGACGCTCAAGCTGACCGTGATCACCGAGACCGACCTGTCCGGCCAGCGGTCCTCCACCAAGGACATGCGGCGGATGCCGTCCCGGCGCCGCAACGCGATCGACCCGCTGGCGCTGGTGCCCGGCGACTACGTGGTGCACGAGGCGCACGGCGTCGGCCGGTACGTGGAGATGGTGCAGCGCACCGTGCAGGGCGCCACCCGCGAGTACCTGGTGCTGGAGTACGCGCCGGCCAAGCGGGGCCACCCCGGCGACCGGTTGTTCGTGCCGACCGACCAGCTCGACCAGGTCACCAAGTACGTCGGCGGCGAGGCCCCGACGCTGCACCGGCTCGGCGGCGCGGACTGGGCGAAGACCAAGCAGCGGGCCAAGAAGGCGGTCAAGGAGATCGCCGCCGACCTGATCAAGCTGTACTCGGCCCGGATGGCGGCCCCCGGCCACACCTTCGGCCCGGACACCCCGTGGCAGCGCGAGCTGGAGGACGCCTTCCCCTACGCGGAGACGCCCGACCAGCTGACCACCATCGCCGAGGTCAAGGCGGACATGGAGAAGTCGGTCCCGATGGACCGGCTGATCTGCGGCGACGTCGGCTACGGCAAGACCGAGATCGCGGTCCGGGCGGCCTTCAAGGCGGTGCAGGACGGCAAGCAGGTCGCGGTGCTGGTGCCGACCACGCTGCTGGTGCAGCAGCACTTCTCCACCTTCGCCGAGCGGTACGCCAACTTCCCGGTGACCGTGAAGGCGCTGTCCAGGTTCCAGAGCGACAGCGAGGCCAAGGCCGTGCTGGAGGGGCTGTTCGAGGGCTCGGTGGACGTCGTCATCGGCACCCACCGGCTGTTCTCCTCGGAGACCCGCTTCAAGGACCTCGGCCTGGTCATCGTCGACGAGGAGCAGCGCTTCGGTGTCGAGCACAAGGAGCAGCTGAAGAAGCTGCGGGCCAACGTCGACGTGCTCACCATGTCCGCGACCCCGATCCCGCGCACCCTGGAGATGGCGGTCACCGGGATCCGGGAGATGTCCACCATCACCACCCCGCCGGAGGAGCGGCACCCGGTGCTGACCTTCGTCGGCCCCTACGACGAGAAGCAGATCTCGGCCGCGATCCGGCGTGAACTCCTGCGCGAGGGCCAGGTGTTCTACATCCACAACCGGGTCGAGTCGATCGACAAGGCGGCCGCCCGGCTGAAGGACCTGGTGCCGGAGGCGCGGATCGCCACCGCGCACGGGCAGATGGGCGAGACCCAGCTGGAGAAGGTGGTCGTCGACTTCTGGGAGAAGGAGTTCGACGTCCTGGTGTCGACCACGATCGTCGAGTCCGGCATCGACATCTCCAACGCCAACACCCTGATCGTCGAGCGCGGCGACACCTTCGGCCTCTCCCAGCTGCACCAGCTGCGCGGCCGGGTGGGCCGGGGCCGGGAGCGCGGGTACGCGTACATGCTGTACCCGCCGGAGAAGCCGCTGACCGAGACTGCGCACGAGCGGCTGGCCACCATCGCCCAGCACACCGAGATGGGCGCCGGCATGTACGTCGCGATGAAGGACCTGGAGATCCGCGGCGCGGGCAACCTGCTCGGCGGCGAGCAGTCCGGGCACATCGCGGGCGTCGGCTTCGACCTCTACATGCGGATGGTCGGCGAGGCGGTGGCCGAGTTCCGGGAGTCGCTGTCGGGCGGCGGCGAGCCGGAGGAGGAGCCGCTGGAGGTGAAGATCGAACTGCCGGTCGACGCCCATGTGCCGCACGACTACGCGCCGGGGGAGCGGCTGCGGCTCCAGGCCTACCGCTCGATCGCGGCGGTCAACTCGGAGGAGGACATCACCCAGGTCCGGGACGAGCTGGCCGACCGGTACGGCAAGCTGCCCGAGCCGGTGGAGAACCTGCTCATGGTCGCGGCGCTGCGGCTGTACGCACGGCGGTGCGGCATCGCGGACATCACGCTGCAGGGCGCCAATGTGCGCTTCGGCCCGGTCGAGCTGAGGGAGTCGCAGCAGCTGCGGCTGAACCGGCTCTACCCGCGCAGCCAGGTGAAGGCGGCGACCAACCAGCTGCTGGTGCCGCGGCCGTCCACCGGGCGGATCGGCGGCAAGCCGCTGGTCGGGCGGGAGCTGCTGGCCTGGTCCAGGGAGTTCCTGTCGTCGATGTTCGACGACCTGGCGGGGGCGAAGAAGTAGCGGATCCGGTCGAGGTCGAGGGCCCCTGACGGGTCCTCGCCGGGTACGGCGGTCTCGGGCGGTGCTGCCCGAGGCCGCCGTTCGTGTTGCTGCGGGCGTTCGCGTTCTTGGTTCTGTGTTCGGTGGCGGGAGCGGTGGCGGGGGTGCCGCCACCGGTCAGCCGAGCTTCCACTGGCCGACCTGGTCGGCGAAGCCGTTGTCCAGGGAGAACTGGACCTTGTCGAGCTTGGTGCCGTTGGGCACCTCGAAGACGACGAAGCCCTTGCCCGTCTCGCCGGAGGCGATGTTGGTCGGGGTCTGGAAGGACGGGCCGGCCTTGGTGTCGGCGAGCGTCGGGCCGTACGCCTGGCCCTGGTCGTCGATCACCTTGGCGGCGCTCCACGGGGCCTCGCTGTAGGCCTTGGCGCCGGTCGGCTTGATCTGGAACTGCACGGCGACGTAGTGCTTGCCGTCCGCCGCGGTCAGGTACTCGTTGGTGCTCTGGGCCGGGTCGACCACCTTCAGCGCGGTCACGTCGGCGGTGTTGCCCTTCTCCAGGGTGCTCTTGAGGGCGATGGTGTCGCCGACCTTCGCCGGGGCCTTGGCCGCCTCGGCGGGCTTGCTCTCCGCC
The DNA here is from genome assembly GCF_000718025.1 of Kitasatospora purpeofusca. Classification (GTDB taxonomy): domain Bacteria; phylum Actinomycetota; class Actinomycetes; order Streptomycetales; family Streptomycetaceae; genus Kitasatospora; species Kitasatospora purpeofusca. Next base: position 22,535 of record NZ_JODS01000042.1, on the reverse strand, counting down.
GGCTTGCTCTCGGCGGGCTTGCTGTCGGCCGGCTTGCTGTCGGCCGGCTTGGCCGGGGCGCCGGCCGCCGGGGCGGAGGTGGCGGCGGCGGTCTGCTTGGCCTCGGTGGAGACGGACGGGCCGCCGGTCGAGTTGCAGGCCGTCGCGGTGAGGGTGACGAGCGTGGCGCCCAGCAGCAGGGCGGCGGTGCGGCGGGTGGTCGCGGACATCGGGGTCTCCTGTCGTGTTGCCGGGTACGGACCGGCGCTTCTCGTCCTGTGCGGTGTCGATCTGACGTGCTGTCGACAGGACAGATCACATCATCTGCTGTGAACGATGTCAACGGCCTTTCATGAAACGTCTCCGTTCACGTGTGAACCGTCGGAACGGCGCTGCTGACTATGCTGTGTGGCCACACCAGTGCCGTCGCCGACGAAGGAGCCCCCATGCCGGACCGTCTCGAGGTGACCGCGGTCGAGATCGCCCGCCTCGCCGGGGTGGGCCGCGCCGCCGTCAGCAACTGGCGCCGCCGCCACCCCGACTTCCCGCGCCCCGTCGGCGGCACCGACAGCAGCCCGGCCTTCGCGCTCGCCGAGGTGGAGGCCTGGCTCCGGTCCCAGGGCAAGATCGCCGAACTGCCGCTGCTGGAACGGGTCTGGCGGCTCGTCGAGACCCTGCGCGACCCGGCCGGCCATCCGGCCGCCCCGCTGGTCCGGGCCGGCGCCGTCCTGCTGCTGCAGCACCGCGAACCGGACCGCTGGGCCGCCCTCGCCGAGCAGCCGGACACCAGGCTCGCCACCGCCCTGCCGCGCGCCCTCGCCGACACCGCCCGCACCGTGTTCGGCCCCGATGCCGTCACCGGTGGTGGGGCCGGTGGTGGGGCCGGTGTCGGGGGCGGGATCGCGGCCGGGATCGGGGCCGACGGCTCGGACGGGACCGCCGGCCCCGGGCGGCCCGGCCTGTTCGGCTCCACCGAGCTCGACCTCGCCCGGCTGCTGGCCCGGCTGGCCGACGAGGCCGGCCCGGCCGCCGCCTACGAACAGCTCCTCACCCGGTACGCCGAGGCCAACACCCGCCAGCTCAGCCCCACCCCGCCGGAGGCCGCCGAACTGCTCGCCGCCGTGGCCGGCGTCCCCGCCACTGTGTTCGACCCCGCCACCGGCCTCGGCGCCCTGCTGCTCGCCCTGCCGTCCACCACCGACCGCTACGGCCAGGACACCGACCCGGTCACCGCCGCGCTCGCCCGGCTCAGGCTCGCCCTGCACGCGCCCGCCGCCGACCCCGCCCCGCTCCCGGTCGACCTCCGCCCCGGCGACGCCCTGCGCACCGACGCCTACACCGGGCACACCTTCGACGCGGTGCTCTGCCAGCCGCCCTACAACGAGCGGGACTGGGGCCACGACGAGCTGCAGTTCGACCGGCGCTGGCCCGGCGGACTCGTCCCGCCGCGCGGCGAGTCCGAACTCGCCTGGGTGCTGCACTGCCTCGCCCACACCCGTCCTGGCGGGCTCACCACCCTGCTGCTCCCGCCGACCGTCGCCGCCCGCCGGGCCGGCCGCCGGGTCCGCGCCGAACTGCTGCGCTCCGGGGCGCTGCGGGCCGTCGTCGCCCTCCCGGCCGGCGCCGCGCCCCCCTACGGGGTGCCGCTCCACCTCTGGGTGCTGCGCGCGCCCCGCCCCGGCGACGACTTCCGCCAGGTGCTCATGCTGGACGCCGCCGCCACCTCGCCCGGCTCCGCCGAACTCGCCGAGGGCGGCCGCGACAAGGTCCGCTGGCCCGAGCTGCGCCGCACCGTCCTGGACGCCTGGCGCGCCTTCGACCTCGCCGCCCGCGAGGGCCTCCCGCTCCCCGAGGACCGGCCCGGCCGCTACCGGACCGTGGCGGCGATCGACCTGCTCGACGACGAGACCGACCTCTCGCCCGCCCGGCACGTCCCGCCGGCCGCCCCGGCCGGCGGCGCCGCCGGACTCTCCCACCTCGGCGGCCGGCTGACCGAACTGCTGGACGGGCTCGCCGACCCCGGCACGCTGCTGCCCGGCCCGGCGGCCGACCCGGCGCCGGGCGCGGGTGGGGGCGGGGCCGGGGGCGGAGGCCCGGTCGTCACCCTGGGGGAGCTGGTCCGCTCCGGACTCCTGGAGGTGCACTCCTCCGGGGCCGGCGCCCCGACCCGGCCCGTCGGCACCGATCCGTCCGGCACCCCCGTCCTGACGGACCAGGACCTGGTCACCGGCCTCGCGCCCGGCGCCGTCCTCGACCGGGCCGCCGCCGAAGGCACTCCGCTGACCCGGCCCGGCGACGTGCTCGTCCCCGCCCTCGGCGGCGGCGTCGCCCGGGTGGTCGGCCCGGACGGCCCGCCCGCCGGCGCCGCCCTCGGTCGCCAGCTGCACCTGCTCCGCCCCGACCCGGCCGCCCTCGACCCGGACTTCCTGGCCGGCCACCTGCGTTCCACGGCCGCCGCCCGCCGGGCCGCCAGCCACGCCTCGACGACCACCCGGCTGGACATCCGCCGGGTCGAGCTGCCGCGACTGCCGATCGCCGAACAGCGCCGCCTCGGCGCGGCCTTCGCCCGGCTCGCCGCCTTCGACGCGACGCTGCAACAGGCCGCCGCCCTCGGCCACGCCCTCGCCCAGGCCGCCACCGACGCCCTCGCCGCCGGCACCGCCGAGCCCCCGCCCGCCCCCTGACGGTCCCTGACGATCGGTCCCCGGCGGCCCCCGGAGCCTGCCTGCGCCCGTCGCCGACCGGCTCCGGACGTCGGACCGGCCGACTTCCCGCTCCGCCCCGGTGCCGCCGGAGCGGTGCGGGCACGACGGAAGGACTCCGGCCCGACCGGTGCTGGCGGTACGGTGTGCGGAACCGGTTCCGTGATCCGGACGGCCGTCGTCCTCACCGCTCAGGAGCGCGCATGTCAGGGCAGTACCCCGGGCAGTTCGGCCCACCGCCCGGTGGCGCGCCCGCCGGTGGCATACCCGGCGCCACGCCCCCGCCCTACGGCCGGACCCTGGTCGCCCGGCCCGCGGGCCCCGGTCGGCCGGCCGGCCCGTACGGCGTGCCCGGCCGGGTCCTGGTGGTCCTCGCGCCGCTGCTGAGCGTCGGCCTGCTCGGCATGGTGCCGTCGCTGCTGCTGGCCGTCCGCCGCCGCCGGGCGTACGACATCCTGGGCGCGGTGGTGTACGCCGGGCTCTTCCTCACCTTCTTCATCTGCATCGGGGTGGCCGGCAGCTTCGGAAAGGGCGAGGCGCCGGTCGCCGACGCGGTCGGCACCACGACGATGGTGCTGATGTGGTTCACCCCGCCGGTGCACTTCCTGCTGATGGACCGCCAGGCGGTCTGGTCGGCGGGCCGCCCGGCCGCTCCGGCCGGGGTAGGCGGGCACCCGCAGCCGGCCGGGTACGGCTACCCGTCCGCCCAGCCGTACGGCGCCGCCCAGCCCTACCCCTCCGCCCAGCCGTACGGGACGCCGCAGCCGTACACCCCCGCCCCGACCTACGGTGCGGCCCAGCCGTACGGGACCCCGGCCCCGGCCCCGTACCCGGCACCCGCCCCGGGTCCCTACCCGCAGGCCGGGCAGCCCGGGCAGGCCGCCCAGCCCCCGTACCAGTCCCACCCGCCGACCCGGGCCGTGGGCCAGGGTGACTCCGGCGCCGGTCCCGCCACCTCCGACGAACTGCGCGAGCTCGGCGAACTGCTGCGCCGTCAGGCCCGCGAGGACCGCCCGTGACCCTCGCCCGGGTGATCGGCGGCCGCTACCACCTCACCGAGAAGATCGGCCACGGCGGCATGGGCCAGGTCTGGGCCGGCCACGACGAGCGGCTCGCCCGCCCGGTCGCCGTCAAGCTGCTGCGCACCGACCTCCTCCTCGCCGCCACCGGCGGCACCGACCCGACCACCGCCGACCGGCTCCGGCACGGCGACGACCTGCGCCGCCGCTTCCTCCGCGAGTGCCGCACCACCGCCGCCCTGGACCACCCGGGTCTGGTCACCGTCTTCGACGCCGGCGAGGAGGGCGGCGAGCTGTATCTGGTGATGCAGCGCGTCCCCGGTGTCAGCCTGGCCGACCTCATCGCCGAGGACGCGCCGTTCCCGGTCGAGCGCGCGGTCGCCGTGGCCGCCCAGCTCTGCGCCGCGCTGGCCGCCGTCCACGCGGTGCGGGTGGTCCACCGCGACCTCAAGCCCAGCAACGTGATGGTCCGGGAGGACGGCCGGACCGTCCTGCTGGACCTCGGCATCGCCACCGCGCTCGACCCCGAGGCCACCCGGCTCACCCTGACCGGCGTCCCGATCGGCAGCCCGTCGTACATGGCGCCGGAGCAGGCGCTGTCCGCCGCCGTCGACCCGCGCAGCGACCTGTACGCGCTCGGCTGCCTGCTGCACGAGATGCTGACCGGCGAAGGGCCGTTCCGGGCACCCACCGCGCTGGGGCTGCTGCGGCGGCACGTCGACGACCCGCCGGTGCCGCTGCGCGACCTGCGGCCCGAGGTGCCCGCCACGCTGGAGCGGCTCGTGCTCGACCTGCTCGCCAAGCGCCCGGGGGACCGGCCGGCCGACGCCCAGGAGGTGTACGGGCGGCTGCTGCCGCTGCTGCCCGCCGCCGTCTCGGTGCCGCAGCCCCGGTTCGGACCGCTGCCGGACCCGGCCCGGCCCTACCGCTACCCGCTCCAGCCGCAGCCGCGTCCGGAGGGCGTCGCCCCGGCGGCGCCGCCCCGGGTCGAACCGCCGCCGTTCCTGCTCGCGGCCGTGCCGAACCCGCCCGCCCCGGCAGTGCCGCAGGGCCCGCGGCCCGCACCCGCACCCGCACCCGCATCCGCCCCGCCCGTCCCGGCGGAGGAGGACTTCGCGGCGGCCTGCGCCCGGCTCTCCGACCTGGTCGACGCCGGCCGGCGCCCCGAGGTGCTCGACCTCGCCGCCCGGCTGCTGGCCCGCGGTCGGTCCGAACTCGGCGACGGCGCGGGGATGGTCCGCACCGTCCGGACCATCTACGCCCGCACCCTCCTCCAGGAGCGGCGCCACCACGAGGCCCTGGCCGAGTACCGGGCGCTCGCCGCCACCGCCGAGGGCGGTCCGCACGGCCGACGGGCGCTCGAACCGCGCCACCGGGTGGCCGAGTGCCTCGAACAGCTGGGCCGGGGCGCGGAGGCGCTCACCGAGTACCAGGCCCTGCTCGCGGTGTGGCCGGAGACCGAACCCGAGCGGCTGCTCGACCTCCGGGAACGGGTCGGTGTGCTGCTGGCCTCGCTCGGCGAGACGGAGGCGGCCTGGTCGTGGCTGCTCCAACTGCTCTTCGACCGCGAACGCCGCGACGGCCCGCACCACCCGGCGGTCCGCCGCCTGCGGCAGACCCTCGACACCCTCCAACCGCACCGCACCAACGCCACCCCCTGGCCCCCGCGCGCCTGACCTGTGCCCGCCTGACCTTGCGCGCCTGACCTGTGCCCGCCTGACGGGCATGACTTTCGACAGATCCGCAGCACCGGTGAGGTCCGTAGGGTCGGGCGGATGTGGACGAGAACGTGGTGGGACCGGGGGCTGCTGGCACTGGCGGCCGGGGCGTTCGGGCTGAGCGCGGTGTCCCTCTGGTGGACGGTGCCGGGCATCGGGGCGGCGTTCGCGGCCGGGGTGCGGATGGAGCGGGTGCGGGAGGCGGTCGCCCTGCTCGCGGCGCTGGTCACGGCCGGGGCCCTGGTGACGGTGGTCGCCCCGGACCTGGCGGTGCAGGCGACGTCGGTCGTCTCCGTCCTGGTCTGCGCCGGAATGGCCCCGTGGATGGTGGGCCGGTTCTGGCGGCAGTCGCAGGAACTGGTGCGGGCCGGGTGGGAGCGGGCCGAACGGGCCGAGCACGAGCAGCGGTTGGTGGCCGAGCGGGCGCGGCTGCGCGAACGCGCCCGGATCGCGCAGGACATGCACGACGCGCTGGGCCACGACCTGAGCCTGATCGCCCTGCGGGCCGGTGCGCTCAAGCTGGCGCCCGACCTGGCCCCGTCGCACCGCGAGGCGGCGCAGGAGATCCGGGCGGGTGCGGCCGCCGCCGTCGAACGCCTCGGCGAGGTGATCGGCATCCTGCGGGACGACACGGACCCCCACACAGGCCGGGGCCCGGTCGACGCGGGCGTCCCGCAACTGGTGGCGGAGGCGGCCGCGGCGGGGCTGGACGTCCGGCTGACCGTCGACGGCCGGCCGGACGGGCTGCCGAGGGCGGCCGAGCACGCCGTGTACCGGGTGGTTCAGGAGGCGCTGACCAACGCTGCCAAGCACGCCCCGGGGGCGTCGGTCACGGTGCTGGTGGCCTACACGACGGACGGTGCCCGCGTCCGGGTGCTCGACGGTCCCCGATCGGCGGGCGAGCCGCCGGCCCGAGCCGGGGCGGGAACCGGCGTCACGGGAACGGGCGGTCACGGTCTGCTCGGGTTGGCCGAGCGGGTACGGCTGGCGGGTGGCACCTTCCGCTACGGGCCCCGGGCCGACGGCGCCGGCTTCGAGGTGAGCGCCCATCTGCCGCGGACGGGTGCCCCGACCGTGGCTCCGGCGACGCCGGTCGCGGTGTCGCCGACCCGTGAACTGCGCCTGGCCCGCCGCCGGGTGGGCCGCATGGTGGTCGCGATCGTCCTGGTGCCGCTCTCCGTCGCGGTGCTGCTGACCGCCGTGCTGCGGGGCTGGACGATCCACACCGCCGGGCGGTCCGTGCTCGATCCTGCCGACTACGCCGAACTGCGGGTCGGCCAGGACCGGTCCACCGTGCAGCGATTTCTGCCGGAACATCAGTTTCCGTACCATCCGTCCGTGGGCAACCCGCCACCCGGTGGAGAGGGAGTGACGTGCGAGTACTACGCGATGACGGCCGAGGCGTTCAACAACGACCGCTCGGGGGACGCGTACCGGCTCTGCTTCCGGGACGGCGTGCTGATCTCCCTGGACGCCCTGGTCCAGTGAGCGCCCGATGAGCGACGGGGAACCGGAACACGGAGCCCCGACGCGGATCAGGGTGCTGATCGCGGACGACGAACCGATGGTCAGGGCCGGGGTGCGCGCGGTGCTCACCACCGATCCGGGGATCGAGATCGTCGCGGAGACCGGGGACGGGCGGGAGGCGGTCGAGCTGCTCCGCCGCCACCGGCCGGACGTCGCGGTGCTGGACATCCGGATGCCGGGCACGGACGGCATCACCGCCGCCGCCGAGATCCGGCGGGTGGGCGTCACCACCAGGACCGGAGCGGCTCCTGGGATCGTCATGCTGACCACCTTCGGTGAGGACGACTACATCCTGCGCGCCCTGAGCGGGGGCGCCAACGGATTCCTGATCAAGTCCGGCGAGCCGGAGGAGCTGATCGCCGGGGTGCGTGCGGTGGCCGACGGGGCGGCCTATCTGTCACCCAAGGTGGCCGCCCGGGTGGTGGCCCACCTCGCCGCCACCCGGTCCGGCGGTCCGGCCGACCGCCGGGCCGCGGCCCAGCGGCAGGTGGCCGGACTGACCGCCCGTGAGCGGGATGTGCTGACGCTGGTCGCCGCCGGACTGTCCAACGGTCAGATCGCCCGCCGGATCGGTGTGGTGGAAGGCACGGTGAAGGCGCACGTCAGCTCCGTCCTGGCCCGGCTGGGAGTGGCCAACCGGGCGGCCGCCGCCGTCCTCGCCCACGAGGCCGGCCTGGTGGCGGGCCCGGCCGGCTGAAACCGGAACCGGGCCCGGAACCGGAACAGGGGCCGAGGTGCGGGCAGCGGCCGGGGGAGCCAGCAGCAATGGACCGAGCAGCCGAACCCGGCCCGCCGCGCCGACCGCAGCCGTCGCCGAGGGCAGCAGCGCCACCACCACAGCCGCCGTGACCGCCCCGCCCAGCGCAGCCCCGGCGGCCACGTCGTGCGGGTAGTGCACGCCTGCGGCCACCCGGAGGGCGGCCGTACCGAGGCCGGCCGGGACGACCAGCCACGCCCAGCGCGGTCGTAGCAGCACCAGGCCGGTGGCCATGGCGACGGCGAGGGTGGCGTGGTTGCTGGGGAACGACCAGTCGCCCGGCGGCGGGCAGTCGGCGCGTGCGGCGGCCGGAAGTCCGGCCAGGGCCCGGCAGGGGCGCTCCTCGTCGAGCACCAGCTTCAACGCCTCGCTCGCCCCGTACGCGAGCACCGTGCCGAGGCCGGTCAGCACCACGCCCGCGACGGTGTCGGCGGCCCGCCGCCCGCGTGCCGTCCACCAGACCAGCGCCAGCAGCAGGCCCAGCACCAGCAGGCCGGCCTCGGTGGCGGGCTCCAGCAGGGCGGCGAGGCGGGGCGGGGCTTCGGCGACGGCCTCGGCGACCCGGCGGTAGCCGACCGACGACCACCCATGGGCCGGCGGGCCCGCCCCGGCTGCACCACCGCCGGCCGGAGCAAGCCACCCGACCGCACCGGCGCCGGTGCCGAGGAGCGCCACCGCGAGGACTGTCCTGTTCCTGATCGTGTTCGTCATGACACGGACGGTAGGAGTCGGAGGTGGCTCCCGACCCGACCCGAAAGACAGGGTCCGACCTTGACGATCGTCAGGGTTGACGCGAGCCCGGTGCCGTGTCGGCGCCCGGCCCGGCTGGGCCGTTCGGGGGACGGTCCGCAGCGCCCCGGGCACCCCGCCCTACGCTCGGGGGATCCGCGCCGCCCGCACCCGTCGCCTGCCCCGCCGCCCCGCAAGCGCCCGCACCCGGAGACCCGCCATGCACCGTCGCCGGACCCCCAGGAGCCCCAGCACCGCCAGCACCCCCAGCACCGCCAGCACCGCGAGGACCCCCAGGACCGTCACGACCACGACGACCGTCGTCGCCGTCCTGTTCGCCGTCCCCGGGCTGGCCGGGTGCGGCGGGGGCGGGCTGACTCCGGGCACGGCGGCGGTGCTGGACGGACGACGGATCCCGGTGGACGCGGTGGAGGCCAGGGTGGCGGCGCTGCGGCACGCCCCGGGCGGGGTGTCGGCGGACGCGCGGTGGGAGACGGAGGGCCCGGCCCGGCGGGCGGTCACCGAGCTGGTGCTCGACGCGGTGGTGGCCCGCGCGGTCGCGGACCGGGGCCCGGCGGTCGCGGAGGCCGAGGTGGCGGCCGCCCGGGCGGAGGAGGAACGGCGCCTCGGCGGCGCCGGGCGGCTGGCCCGGGCCCTGGCGGAGCAGGGTGTTCCGGCCGAGGCGATCGACGACCGCCTCGGCCGCGAGCTGGGGATCCGCCGACTCGCCGCGGCCGCCGGGGCGGACGCCGACACCCCGGCGGGCGACGCCGCCGTCCGCCGGATCCTCGCCGCCACGGCCACCGCGTTCCACCTGCGGGTGAACCCCCGCTACGGCACCTGGGACCCGGACCGCGCCGCCCTCGCCCCGGCCGGCCGCTCCCGGCCCACTGGCTGAGGCCGCCGCGCGGCCCGACGGGAGTACGGCAGCAAGGGGTGCCCCGACCCGCGCCGGCCGCGCGGAAACCCGGCGGCGGGGCCGTCGGGCGGACGGGTAGGTTCGAGGGGTGACGACGAATCCTCCGGGCGCGAAGCTGATCCTCCTCATCACGACCCACCGGGTGGCCCCCGGCCTGCTGTCCTGGCCGGCCTGGGAGGCCCTGCGCTCGGCCGGGCGGGTACTGGCCGGCGACGCCGGTCACCCGCAGCTGCCGGCCCTGCGGCAGGCGGGTGTCGAGGTGGAGGTCGTGGCGCCGGGCTCCGCCCCCGCGCTGGCCCGGCTGCTGACCGGTGCCCCGGCGGACGGCGCCGCCGGAAACGGGAACGGGAACGGGAACGGGTCGACGGTCTGGCTGGGCGGCCCGGACGGCGACCCGGGGCTGACCGACGCGCTGGCCCGGCTCGCGGTCGAGCACGCCGGCGAGGTGCCGGAGATCGAGGTGCTGCCGGGCTCGTACGACCTGCCGGGCTCCCGGCTGCTGGACCTGGTGTCCGTGATGGACCGCCTCCGCTCGCCCGGCGGCTGCCCGTGGGACGCCGAGCAGACCCACGCCAGCCTGGTGAAGTACCTGGTCGAGGAGGCCTTCGAGCTGGTCGAGGCGATCGAGGAGGGCGACCGCGACAGCCTCCGCGAGGAGCTCGGCGACGTGCTGCTCCAGGTCTTCTTCCACTCCCGGATCGCCGAGGAGCACCCCACCGGGGCGTTCTCGATCGACGATGTGGCGGGCGACATCGTCGAGAAGCTGATGTACCGGCACCCGCACGTGTTCGGGGACACCGAGGCGGACGGCGCGGCCGAGGTGGAGGCCAACTGGGAGACGCTGAAGGCGGCCGAGAAGTCGGACCGCGAGTCGGTGCTGGACGGCGTCCCGGCCGGGCTGCCCTCGCTGGCGTACGCGGCGAAGCTGGTGTCGCGGGTGCGCCGGTCCGGGTTCGCGGGCGTGCCGGACGAGCCGTACGAGCTGCCGGCCGAGCTCACGGCGGAGTCCGCGGGCCGGCTGCTGCTCGCGGTGGCGCAGCGCGCGCACGATGCCGGGCTCGACGTGGACGCCGCGCTGCGGGCGGCGGCGCGGGGGTACCGCGACACGGTGCGCGCAGCCGAGGGCCTGAAGCCCGCCGAGTGACCCGGCTGCCAGACTGACCCGGCCGCCCGACTGACCGGGCAGCCCGGGCAACCGAGCGACCGGGCAGCCCCGAGCCGGCCGAAGCAGCCCCCCGACCGCCCCGGTCCTCAGGCCGCGGCGACGTCCGCCACCGGACGGCGCTGCGGCGGAACGACCTCACCGATCGCCTCGCCGACCAGCGCGACGAGTTCGGCGAGCCGCTCCAGGTCGAGGTGGGCGGGCAGGTCGGAGAGGGAGACGATCCGCTCGCCGTCCGGTCCGGCCACGCAGAACAGGTCGATCGGGCCGAGGTGCTTCTCGGCGGTGTCGACCAGTGCGGCGACATCGCTGGGGCGGCGGACGTCGCCGCACACCCCGACGACCGGGCAGCCCGGCCGGTCGAGTTCGGTGGCGAGGTCCTCGGCGACCCCGCTCCGCTGGTCGGCGATCAGCATCCCGGCGGCTCCCGCCGCGGTGAAGCGGCGGGCGAGGCCCGCCCCCGACCCGCCGTCGAGTACCGCGATCACGATGACCGCACCGGTGACCCGCATGGCCCTGCTCCTCCCTGTGGGCGGCTCCGCACCGGCGCCCACGGACATCTTGCGGAGGATCGTAGGCACGACCTGATCCTCCGCAACAGGAATTACCCCTCAGGTGACCAGGCTCACGCCTGCTCCGGCCCACCATCACCGGAACGATCACCGGAACGACCGGCGGGGCGGGAACAGCGGCAGCAACGGCGGCGCGAACAGCGGCACGAACGGCGGCAGGAACAGCGTCGCGAACGGCAGCGGGACCGCGCCGCCCACGGTGCGGTGCCGGTGACGCGCCCGGGATACCGTCGACCCATGCCAGCTCAGCCCGCCTCCGCCCGCCCGCCCCTGTTCACCTGGGAGTTCGCCGCCGACCCCTACCCGGCGTACGCGTGGCTGCGCGAGCACGAGCCGGTGCACCGGACCACCCTGCCCAGCGGTGTGGAGGCCTGGCTGGTCACCCGGTACGCCGACGCCCGCCAGGCGCTCGCGGACAGCCGGCTCTCCAAGAACCCGGCGCACCACAGCGAGCAGGCCCACCGCACCGGCCGGGTCGGCATCCCGGGCGAGCGCCAGGCCGACCTGATGACGCACCTGCTGAACATCGACCCGCCGGACCACACCCGGCTGCGCCGCCTGGTGTCGAAGGCCTTCACCCCGCGCCGGGTGGCCGCCTTCGAGCCCCGGGTGCAGCAGCTCACGGACCGGCTGATCGACGGCTTCGCGGCGCGCGGATCGGCCGACCTCATCCACGAGTTCGCCTTCCCGCTCCCCATCTACGCGATCTGCGACCTGCTCGGGGTGCCGGCCGAGGACCAGGACGACTTCCGGGACTGGGCCGGGATGATGATCCGGCACGGCGGCGGCCAACGCGGCGGTGTGGGGCGGGCGGTGAAGCGGATGCGGGCCTACCTCGCGGAGCTGATCCACCGCAAGCGCGCGGACCCCGGGGACGATCTGATCTCGGGGCTGATCCGGGCCAGCGACCACGGTGAGCACCTCACCGAGAACGAGGCCGCGGCGATGGCCTTCATCCTGCTCTTCGCGGGCTTCGAGACGACGGTGAACCTGATCGGCAACGGCGTCTACGCGCTGCTGCGCAACCCGGGTCAGCGGGCCCTGCTCCAGGAGTCGATCGGGCGCGGCGAGAGCGCGCTGCTGGAGACCGGCATCGAGGAACTCCTCCGCTACGACGGCCCGGTGGAGCTGGCCACCTGGCGGTTCGCGACGAGTCCGCTGACCATCGGCGGGGTGGAGATCCCGGTCGGCGACCCGGTGCTGGTGGTGCTGGCGGCGGCGGACCGGGACCCGGCGCGGTTCGCGGACGAGAACACCCTCGACCTGGCCCGGGCGGACAACCCGCACCTGGGCTTCGGGCACGGCATCCACTACTGCATCGGCGCCCCGCTGGCGCGTCTGGAGGGGCGGGCCGCGCTGACCACCCTGCTGTCCCGGCTGCCGGACCTCCGGCTCGCCGCGGACCCGGAGGAACTGCGCTGGCGCGGTGGTCTGATCATGCGGGGACTTCGTGAACTTCCGGTGGAATTCACGCCGGAATCGACATCGGGGGCAACCTCCGCCGACCCCTCGGCAGTTCACTGAGGGGGACTCACGACACGCTGACGCGCAGTCTCCCCAGCGCGACTTCGTCGGGTGTGAACCTCCATCAATCCGGACATACCTCTTCGGTTGGTAGGCAATCCATCACGTGACGTGATTTCCGTGTGATAGCGGCGATATGAGCTTGTGATTGCTCTGAAGATCTGTCTACTCTCCGGGGAGCCCGCGGAAGCGGGTCCCGTGCGCGGAACGCCGAGTCCTGCCCGCCGCGTCACCGGAAACCGACCAGAACCCTGGGCAGGGGCGGGGGAACCAGGTCTTGCGCCGTCTCCCACGGCTTGGGGTGAAGCCGCCTCCGCGCGGCCGGGCCACCTCCCGGTCCGAACCCGACAGCTCACCTCGCAGGCGTGCGGAGAGGGACTTCTTCATGCTGTTCGTCGGAACCGGCCGTCACCGTCGCCGCACCCAGACCGAGAAGGCCATCGCCGTCGCCGGTGTCGCCGGTGTCGGACTGGCGATGCCGATCCTCACCGCCACCGGCGCCTCGGCCGCCCCGGCCTCGACCTGGGACGCGGTCGCCCAGTGCGAGAGCGGGGGCAACTGGAGCATCAACACCGGCAACGGCTTCTACGGGGGCCTGCAGTTCACCTCCAGCACCTGGAAGGCGTTCGGCGGCACGTCCTACGCGCCGCAGGCCAACCAGGCCTCGAAGGCGGCGCAGATCACCGTCGCCGAGAAGGTGCTGGCCTCGCAGGGTCCGGGCGCCTGGCCGGTCTGCTCCAAGAAGGCCGGTCTGAGCAAGGGCGGTGCCCCGGCGGCGGTCGACGCCTCGGCGGACGCAGCCCCGGCCGCCCCGGCCGCCCCGAAGCCGCAGGCACCGCAGGCGCAGATCGAGCAGCAGGCCCCGAAGGCCGCGCCGAAGCACGCCGCCCCCAAGTCGCAGGCCCAGCAGGCCCAGTCGGCCCCGCAGACGCAGCAGGCCCCGCAGTACGCGCCGAAGCACGCCCAGCCGGCTCCGCAGGTCCAGCAGCAGGCGCAGCAGCAGACCCAGTCGCAGGCGCCGTCGTTCTCCGGCCGGGCCGGCTGGGACGCCGACGCCAAGGTGTTCTGGTACCAGAACAACGGTGCCTGGTACTGGACCAGCCACCAGGGCGTGTACCAGCAGTACGCGGGTCAGGGCACCGCTCCCGCGCCGCAGCAGGCGCGGCAGGCCCCGCAGGTCCAGCAGACCCAGCAGACCCAGCAGGCGCAGGCCGGCCCGGGCTACACCGTCCGCTCCGGCGACACGCTCGCCGGGATCGCGACCGCGCAGGGTGTCCAGGGCGGCTGGCAGGCCCTCTACGACGGCAACCGCGGCACCGTCGGCGGCGACCCGGACCTGATCGTCCCCGGCCAGGTCCTCGCCCTCGGCTGACCCTCCCGCACGTCCCGGCGCCCGGCGCCCGGCACCCGGTGCTCAGCGCCCGGCGCCCGGCGCCCACCGCCGACCGGTTCACCGCCCACTGCCCGCCTGTCCGTCACCGGACCGGCGGGCAGGGCGGCGTGACCGCTCCGGCCCGGTCCGCCCCCTTCGTCCGCCCCGGGGCGTCCGAGGCCGGGCAACCAGGTGAACTACCGGTGGGTAGCACAGCCACACGCTGAGACGGAGCCGAGGTCGACGTGGCCCGGACAGCCGGTGCGGTTAGGCTCTGGTCGTAACGACTCCGCAATCGTCCGGTCGACGGCACCCCACTGTCAGCCGGTACCTGCTTCCGCTAGGAGATGCCTCGTGCCGTCCATCGATGTCGTCGTAGCCCGTGAGATTCTCGACTCGCGCGGCAACCCCACGGTCGAGGTCGAGGTCGGCCTCGACGACGGCAGCACCGGCCGTGCCGCTGTCCCGTCGGGTGCCTCCACCGGTGCCTTCGAGGCCCTGGAGCTCCGCGACGGCGACAAGAACCGCTACTTCGGCAAGGGCGTGGAGAAGGCCGTCCTGGCCGTCATCGAGCAGATCGGCCCGGAGCTGGTCGGCTACGACGCCACCGAGCAGCGCCTGATCGACCAGGCCATGCTCGACCTGGACGCCACCCCGGACAAGTCCTCGCTCGGCGCCAACGCCATCCTGGGCGTCTCGCTGGCCGTCGCGCACGCCGCCTCCGAGGCCAGCGACCTGCCGCTGTTCCGCTACCTGGGCGGCCCGAACGCGCACGTCCTGCCGGTCCCGATGATGAACATCCTCAACGGTGGCTCGCACGCGGACTCCAACGTCGACATCCAGGAGTTCATGATCGCTCCGATCGGCGCGGAGTCCTTCTCCGAGGCCGTCCGCTGGGGCGTCGAGGTCTACCACACGCTCAAGGGCGTGCTGAAGGAGCGCGGCCTCTCCACCGGTCTGGGCGACGAGGGCGGCTTCGCCCCGAACCTGGACTCCAACCGCGAGGCCCTCGACCTCATCGTCGAGGCCATCCAGAAGGCCGGCTACGTGCCGGGCAAGGACATCGCGCTGGCCCTGGACGTCGCCGCCTCCGAGTTCTACGAGGACGACGCCTACCAGTTCGAGGGCAAGGGGCTCACCTCCGCCGAGCTCATCGAGTACTACGCCGGCCTGGTCGCCGCCTACCCGCTGGTCTCGATCGAGGACCCGCTGGACGAGTCGGACTGGGACGGCTGGAAGGCCATGACCGAGAAGCTGGGCGACAAGGTCCAGCTGGTCGGCGACGACCTGTTCGTCACCAACCCGGCCCGCCTGGCCCGCGGCATCGAGACCGGCACCGCCAACGCGCTGCTGGTGAAGGTCAACCAGATCGGTTCGCTGACCGAGACCCTGGACGCCGTCGAGCTGGCCCAGCGCAACGGCTACCGCTGCATGATGTCCCACCGCTCCGGCGAGACCGAGGACGTCACCATCGCCGACCTGGCCGTCGCCACCAACTGCGGCCAGATCAAGACCGGTGCCCCGGCCCGCTCCGAGCGCGTCGCCAAGTACAACCAGCTGCTGCGCATCGAGGAGATCCTCGACGACGCCGCCGAGTACGCCGGCCGCGGCGCCTTCCCGCGGTTCAAGCACGAGGGCTGACCCGCCCGGCCGCCCGAGTGGCGCACGCCTGACCGGTGCCCCGCCGTTCACCCCGTAGGGTGGACGGCGGGGCACCGTCGCGACCAGGAGGGGACACCGGAGATGGCAGGCTGGAGGATCCCGGGCTTGGCGGCCCGGCCTCGGTTCACGAGCCGGGCGACCGTCCTGGTCCTCGTGCTCTGCTCACTGGTGGCGATCCTGGCCTACCCGACCCGGCAGTTCATCTCGCAGCGGTCCGAGATCACGGCGCAGCGCGCCCGGGCCGATCACGCCCGGCAGCAGGTCGAGCAGCTGCGCCGGGAGAAGGCCCGCTGGCAGGACCCGGAGTACGTCAAGGCGCAGGCCAGGACCCGGCTGCACTACGCGATGCCGGGGGAGACCCCGTACATCGCGGTGGACCCGGCGGCCCAGGACCCGGCGAAGTCCTCGCTGGGCGCGCCGCCGCCCGCGCAGGGCCCGGCGACCGGGACGGTCAAGGCCGCCCGGCCCTGGTACGCCAGTGTCTGGGACTCCGTGGACGCCGCTGCCGCCGCTCCCGTTGCCCCCGCGACCCCCGCTGCCCCGGCGCAGCCCGCCCCTTCCTCACCACCCGCCCCCGTCCCCGCTGGAGACAGCCCCTCCCATGACCACTGAGAACCACCCCTCCGTCTCCGACCAGGACGTCGCGGCCATCGCCGCGCAGCTCGGCCGGGTCCCGCGCGGTCTGCGCGGCGTCGCCCACCGCTGCCCGTGCGGCAACCCGGACGTCGTGGAGACGGCGCCCCGACTGCCGGACGGCACGCCGTTCCCGACGCTCTACTACCTGACCTGCCCCAAGGCCGCCTCGCTGATCGGCACCCTGGAGGCGGACGGCGTGATGAAGGAGCAGAGCGCCCGGCTCGCCGAGGACCCGGAGCTGGCCTCGGCCTACCAGAAGGCGCACGAGGACTACATCGCCCGCCGGGACGCCATCGAGGTGCTGGAGGGCTTCCCGAGCGCCGGCGGCATGCCGGACCGGGTCAAGTGCCTGCACGTGCTGGTCGGCCACTCGCTGGCGGCCGGCGAGGGCGTCAACCCGCTGGGCGACGAGGCGATCGGGATGCTGGAGGACTGGTGGGCCAAGGGCCCGTGCGTGTCCCCGGCGGAGGTCGAGGCGGCCGGTGAGCGGGTACTCCGCAACCGGGCCAAGGAGCAGGACCACCAGGCCGTGATCGCGGCCAAGGAGCAGAAGACCGCCGACCGTGCCGCCAAGCGCGCGGCGCAGGAGGCGGACGGGGTGGACGAGGCAGGGGAGGCCGAGGCATGAGTACAACCAGGGTGGCCGCGATCGACTGCGGGACCAACTCGATCCGGCTGCTGGTCGCGGATCTCGATCCGGAGACCGGGGAGATCACCGACCTGGACCGGCGGATGATCATCAACCGGCTGGGCCAGGGCGTGGACCGCACCGGCCGGCTGCACCCGGACGCGCTGGAGCGCACCTTCGCGGCCTGCCGGGAGTACGCCGAGGTGATCTCCGGCTTCGGCGTCGGCCCGGAGCGGATCCGCTTCGTCGCCACCAGCGCCTCCCGGGACGCCGAGAACAGCGCCGAGTACGTCGACGGCGTGCGGGCGGCCCTGGGGGTCGAGCCCGAGGTGGTCAGCGGCGAGGAGGAGGCGCACCTCTCCTTCGTGGGCGCCACCAAGGAGCTCACCGGCGGCACCTTCGCCACCCCGTACCTGGTCTTCGACCTGGGCGGCGGCTCGACCGAGTTCGTGCTCGGGGCCGAGGACGTCGAGGCGGCCCGCTCGGTCGACATCGGCTGCGTCCGGCTGACCGAGCGGCACTTCGGCGGCGCCGAGCTGCCCTCGGACGAGCAGATCGCCGAGGCGCGGGCGCATGTGCGGGCGGAGCTGGACCGTGCCGAGGAGGCCGTCCCGCTGACCGGTGCGGCGACCCTGGTCGGCCTGGCCGGGACGGTCACCACCATCTCGGCGATCGCCCAGGACCTGCCGCGGTACGACTCGGAGGCGATCCACCACTCGCGGATCTCCCGCGAGCGGGTCGCCGAGATCGCGGACCGGCTGCTGCGCGCGACCCACGCGGAGCGGGCGGCGATCCCGTCGATGCACCCGGGCCGGGTGGACGTGATCGCGGCCGGCGCGCTGGAGCTGCTGGAGATCATGGCGCGGACGGGCGCCGCCGAGGTGGTCGTCAGCGAGCACGACATCCTGGACGGCATCGCCTGGAGTATCGCCCGCTGACCAGGCACGAGGCTTACCGTTCCGGCCCCGGAGGCCCCTTGCGGGTCCCGGGGCCGGGGCGCGCCCGGGGCCGTGCGGAAAAGTTCGTGAATTTCTTCACATGGGGATCCGCCCGTTCGCCGCGCTGGACGGTCCGGTCCGTCCGATATGTGGGACCGAAGGCTCGCTCGGCGTGATAACCGCTGGATCGTAGGTTCTGACCCGCCAGGGGTTTGAAAATCGAAATCCCGTGTGGGAACCAGGCCCCGTCATGGATCGTTGCTGCTCAGCGGGGCCGTCGTCACGGGTCCGTCCGCCGGGGGGTCGGGATGGCCGTGAAGTGTCGGCCGGGGGGTCGAAACGGGGGCGCGAAGTGTAGCAGAGGGGGTCCGTCCGCTTGTGAGCGGGCTCACGAAGGCTGCTCCGAACGGTGCTGGATACTTTCGGATATGAGCACCACGGAGCGTCCTCGCATCCTCATTGTCGGCGGTGGTTACGTCGGCCTGTATGCCGCGATGCGCATCCTCAAGAAGATGCGCTACGGCGAAGCGACCGTCACGGTCGTGGACCCGCGGTCGTACATGACGTACCTGCCCTTCCTCCCCGAGGCGGCCGGCGGCAACGTCGCGCCCCGCAACCTCGTCGCGCCCCTGCGCACCGCGCTGAAGAACGCGGAGGTGCTCACCGGTGCGGTCACCGGTGTGGACCACGAGCGCAAGATCGCGACCATCCAGCCCTCGGCCGGCGACTCGTACGAGCTGCCCTTCGACTACCTCGTCGTCGCCACCGGGTCGGTCTCCCGCACCTTCCCGATCCCGGGTCTGGCCGAGCACGGCATCGGCATGAAGACCGTGGAGGAGGCCATCGCCCTCCGCAACCACGTCATGGCGCAGCTGGACAAGGCCGAGTCCACCACGGACGAGGCCATCCGCCGCAAGGCGCTGACCTTCGTGATCATCGGCGGCGGCTTCGCCGGCGTCGAGACGATCGCCGAGATCGAGGACATGGCGCGCGACGCCGCCAAGATCTACAAGACGGTCAGCCGCGACGACATGCGCTTCATCGTGGTCGAGGCCGCCAACCGGATCCTCCCGGAGATGGGCCCGGACCTCGGTCTGTGGACCAAGGAGAAGCTCGAAGAGCGCAACATCGAGGTCTACATCGAGACCTCGATGGACTCCTGCGTCGACGGCCACGTCGTGCTGAAGAACGGCATGGAGACGGACGCCTCCACCATCGTGTGGACGGCCGGCGTGAAGCCGAACCCGGTGCTGGCCCAGTTCGGCCTGCCGCTGGGCCCGCGCGGCCACGTCGACACCGCGCCGACCCTCCAGGTCCAGGGCTTCGACTACGTCTGGGCCGCCGGCGACAACGCCCAGGTGCCGGACCTCGCCGCGGGCGAGGGCGCCTGGTGCCCGCCGAACGCGCAGCACGCCGTGCGCCAGGCCGCCGTCCTCGGTGACAACGTGATCTCCGGCATGCGGGGCTTCCCGCAGCAGGAGTACAAGCACAAGAACCTGGGCGCGGTCGCCGGCCTCGGCCTGCACAAGGGTGTCGCGATCCTCTTCGGCAAGTACAAGCTGAAGGGCCGTCCGGCCTGGTGGTTCCACCGCCTGTACCACGGCGCCATGGTCCCCACCTTCAACCGCAAGGTCCGCGTCTTCACCGACTGGACCCTCGCCGTCTTCCTGAAGCGCGAGATGGTCGGCCTCTCCCAGATGGAGAACCCGTACCAGCCGATCCAGGAGGTCACGGCGCCCACCAAGCGTCCCGCCGTCGAGGCCGCGAAGCCGGCCGCCGACAAGGAGCTGGCCACCAGCAAGTAGCGACTACGGCCCGGTGTGGGAGCACCGGGTATGAGTCGGAGGCTCTCCGCCCGGCAGCGTTGCCGGACCACGACCTCCGTGGTGCTCAGCCGGCTGTGCGAGTCGGGCGGAGTACAAGAAGTAGCAGGAAGGCCCCCGCCGAACCCTCCGGCAGGGGCCTTCTCGCTGTTCGCACAGTGCGTCAGTCGGTCTTGATGCTGTCCAGGATGTCCAGCCCGGCGGCCCGGCGGGCCGGCCAGAAGGCGGCCACCACACCGACCAGGCCGGCCAGGGCCAGGAAGAGCAGCAGCTGCCCGAACGGGAGCACCGTGGTCATGCTGGGCAGGGCGGACTTGAGGGTGCCGTTGATCGCCCAGGCCGTGAAGCAGCCGAGCAGGATGCCGATGCCGGCGCCGAACACCGAGATCACCACGGACTCCAGCCGGACCATCCGCTTGATGCCGCGCCGGTCCAGGCCGATCGCCCGCAGCATGCCGATCTCGCGCTTGCGCTCGAAGACCGACATCGCCAGGGTGTTGATCACCCCGAGGACCGCGACCACCACCGACATCGCCAGCAGCCCGTACATCATGTTCAGCGCGAAGGTGATGTTCTGGCTGAAGCCGTCCCGGACGTCCTGGCGCGACTTGACCTCGATCACCGGGTTGGCGCCGGTGGAGTCCTTGAGTGCCTTCCGCAGCGACTCGCTCTCCCCGTCGGTGCCCTTGACCAGGACGCTGTCCAGGGACGGCTGGGGGTCGTGCTTGAGGATCTCGCTGTTGGCCAGCATGGCCCCGCCGAGCAGGTCGTTGGTCTCGTAGACGCCGCCGACGGTCAGGGTGCCCTTGGCGTCGCCGGGGTAGCCCATCTCGACGGTGGAGCCGGTTCCGACCCCGAGCTTCTTCGCCAGGTCGTCGCCGAGCAGCAGCTTGCCCTGGCCGAAGGAGGCCGTGGAACCGCTCTTCATCTTCACCGTGAGCAGCTTGTCCAGGCTGTCCGCGTTCAGGCCGGTGATCTTGTTGGACTTGCCGTTGAGGTCCCACTCGACCTCCACCAGCGGCGAGGAGGCGGCCACCCCGGCGGCCTTCGCGGCCTCGGCGGGGACCTTGTCGGACAGGCTCATCCCGTTCGCCGCGGAGATCAGGTAGTCGGCCTTCATCGAGCTGGTGATGGCCCGGTCCACGGTGTCGGAGACCGAGGCGCCGATCACCGTCAGACCGCTGACCAGGGTGAGGCCGATGGTGATCGCGGCGGCGGTGGCGGCGGTGCGGCGCGGGTTGCGCACCGCGTTCTGCCGGGCCAGCTTGCCGGGCATCCCGAACAGCTTGCCGAGGGCCGGTCCGACCAGCGCGATCACCGGGCGGGAGAGCAGCGGCAGCAGGACGAAGACGCCCAGGACGGCGAGCACGGCGCCCAGCGCGACCGGCATCCGGCCGTCCGAGTTGCCCTTGGAGGCGCCGAAGGCGACCAGGGCGATACCGGCGGCGGCCACCAGCGAGCCGAGCACGTTCCGGACCAGCAGGGACTTCTGGGTGGCGGGCTGGTCGCCGCTGCTCATCGCGGCGACGGGGGCGATCCGGGCGGCGCGGACGGCGGGCAGCAGTGCGGAGAGCACCGTCACCAGGACGCCGACCACCAGGGTGACCACCACGGTCAGCGGCTTGACCACCAGTGCGCCGGTCGGGAGGCTGTCGTTCAGCGAGGCGATCAGGGACTGCAGGCCCGCGCCGATGCCGAGGCCGGCGACCAGGCCGGCCGAGGCCGCGACGGTGCCGATGGCGAACGCCTCGATCAGCACCGAGCGGGTCACCTGCTTGCGGCTGGCGCCGATCGCCCGGAGCAGGGCCAGCTCCTTGGTGCGCTGGGCGACCAGCATGGTGAAGGTGTTGGCGATGATGAAGATGCCGACGAACAGCGAGATGCCGGCGAACGCGAGCAGCATGGTGCGCAGGCTGTCGGTGCCCGCGGCGATCATCCGCTCTTCCTCGGCCTTGAGCTCGGCCCCGGTGCGGGTCTCGATCTGCTGCTCCGGCCGGATCTTCTGGTTCACCTCGGCGAGCAGGGCGTCCTGGCTGGTGCCGGGCTTGGCGGTGAGCACGATGCTGCTGTAGCGGCCGGGCTCCAGCAGGATCTGCTGGGCGGTCGCGCGGTCGAACAGGGTGAGCGTGCCGCCGCTGTTCACACTCGGGTCGTCGGTGGTGAAGACGCCGGTGAGCTTCGCCTCGAGGACCGGGCCGTTGGAGCCGATCCGGACGGTGTCGCCGACCTTGTAGCCGCCCTTCTCGGCGGTCTTCCGGTCGAGGGCGATCTCCTTGCCGTTCTTCGGCCCCTGGCCCTCGACCATCGGGTAGCGGGCGTCCTTGCCGTCCGGGCCGGGCGCGAAGTTGGCGCCCTTGGCCGACCAGGCCGGGCCGATCAGCTCGCCCTTCTTGTCGGCGACACCGGTGAAGCCGCTGGCCACGCCGCGGGCGCCGGCGGTGCCGGGCAGCGCGGCGAGCTGCTGGACGGTGGCGTCGGTCAGGGTGACCGCGCTCTTGTCGCTCTTGTCCCGGAGGGACGCGGTGGCGCCGGCCGAGTAGTCGACGATCTGGACCGAGACGTCGGAGTAGCTCTTGGAGTTGCTCTCCCGCATGGCCTTGCCGAAGGTGTCGGAGAAGACCATGGTGCCGGCCACGAAGGCGGTTCCCAGCATGACGGCCAGCGCCGTCATCAGCAGTCGGCCCTTGTGGGCCAGCACGTTGCGCAGTGCGGTGCGATACATGGGGTTTCCTGGGTCCTGGGGTCTGCGAAGGGACGGGCGGCGGCGCGTGCTGCGTCAGCTGGTGCGGCCCTTGGCGTCGAAGCGGCGCATGCGGTCCAGGACGGTGTCGGCGGTGGGGTTGGTGAGTTCGTCGACGATGCGGCCGT
>NZ_JODS01000041.1 GCF_000718025.1 Kitasatospora purpeofusca | reverse complement strand
GCCTGCACAACCTCGCCTTCGACATCTCCAGCACCATCCCCAAGGACAGCTGGTACGGCACCCTCCTCAAGGGCGTCCTCAACTTCCAGCCCGACCCCACCGTGTTCCAGATCGTCGTCTGGCTCGCCTACCTCGCACCGACCCTGGCGTTCTTCTTCGGCGTCCTCGGCGGCGGCCCCGCCAAGCCCACCGCGCCCAGGCCCACCGGGGCCTCCGGCACCACCGGCACCACCGAGGCCCGTCCCACCGCCTGACACCACCGGCCCGCGCCACCCGGCGCACCCACGACACCACGCAACGCCCCGCCCGGAACCCCCCGGACGGGGCGTCCGCGTTCCCCGACCCCGACGGGAAAGGATCGGCGGACGAGCTTTCACGAGCCGGCACGGGCGCGAACGGGCACGGCTGGCACCGGGGTTCGCCGAGGCCGGCCCGGGCCCCCTCGGCCCGGTGGAAGGACGCCCCGGCGACCCGGGCGGCTTCCCCACTGCGACCCACCGACCCTTGCGGCGCAACCCTGCACCCCCGAAAGCACGAAACCCCCGGCCCGGCCACCTCCGTGAGGTGGCCGGGCCGGGGGCGTCGGTCCCGCCGAACGCGGTCGGACCGTCAGACCGCTGCGGCCGGGAGCGGACGGCGGGCGAGGAGGTCGGAGACCTTGGCCGTCGCGTACAGGGAGACCGCGAGGGCGACCACCAGCGCGGCACCGGCGGCGAGGATGCTGCCGGAGAAGACCGCCTTGGGGCTGCCGGCCTCGGTGCGGGCCGAGCCGGCGATGAAGGGCAGTACCAGCAGGACGGCGAGGCCCAGCGCGACCTCGCCCCACACGACCTTGGGGAAGTGCCCGAGGGTCAGGTCGCGCAGCGTGGCGGTGTCGTCGGCGAGGCGGGCCCGGGTGATCCGGGGCATCAGCCAGAACTGGTTGAAGGCGCCGGCGGTCACCAGCCCGGCCACGAGCAGCACCTTGACCATCAGCGCGATGCCGTATCCGGTGGTCCACAGCTGCGGGACGCTGCCGACGTGCTTCCAGCTCAGCCACAGGCCGGAGACGGTGATCGCACCGACGCAGACCATCGCGACGAGGCCGAAGCGCTGCCACAGCTGGGCCCAGAGCAGCCCGGCGCCGTCGCCGAGGCTGCGGCGGGTACCGGCCAGGGCGACCAGCAGTGCCAGTCCGCCGAGCCAGACCGTGCCGGAGACGATGTGGACCTGGTCGAGGACGAGGTCGAGCCAGCGGTCGAAGGTGGTCGGCGCGATCGGGGGGACGGCGGCGACCAGGGTGACGGCGAGCGCCGCCGGCAGCGCGGCGAGCACGACGCGGTCGGTGTGCCGGCGGACGGCCGGGACGAACAGGGCGATCATCACGGCCGCGGCAGCGAGGAGGACGATGTTCTGCACGAGGTAGACGGTGCCCTGGGCGATCCAGGCGCCCTTGGCGGCGGGGGCGCGGAGGAAGTGCCAGATCCGGTCGGGGGCCAGGGCGTCGCCGAAGGGCATCCCCTTGCCGGAGCGGGCGACGCGGGCGGCGAGCTGGAAGTAGCCGGCGATCAGCAGCACCACGCCCGCCCAGGCGACGTAGGCCGCCGATCTGGATCTCAGCACCGCGGCGTCGGGGCCGGCTCCGTTGCGCTCGGCGTTCCCGAGCGCGGGGCGCACCGCGGCGGCGTAGCCGACGGTGGCGCCGATGGCACCGCTCAGGCCGATGAAGTAACCGGCCTTGGTGAGGATCCGCCAGGTCTGGGGCATGGTGTATCCGGCCGTGTCCGCGGCCAGCATCAGGCTGTTCATGAGGGAAGGCTAACCTTAGAAAGGTAAGCCTTCCCTCACTTTTTACGGTCCGATTGTTCTACTGGAATCAACCCGTTACGCCCCGGGGAGGCCCCTGGAACCGGTCGGACGCGAACCGGCCGTCATGGCCTTGACCAGGGCATTCGAATGCCCGGACCGCTCAGGCGGACCGGGTGCCGGCCGCCGGCGTCCGGCTTCCGTCACCCGCGGCCTCGCCCAGCCCGCCGGCCCCTCGGGCGGCGGCGGCGCACACGCGTCGGAGCAGCGAGTTGAGCTCGACGCGCTGGCCCCTCGTCAGCGCGGCCAGCAGGCCGTCCTGCGCGGCGGAGGCGTCGGTGTGGAGCAGGTCCAGCGTGGCCCGGCCCGAGTCGGTGATCGCCAGCAGTTCCTGGCGCCCCCCGATGTGGACCACCATCGACTGCAGCAGGCCGCGGGAGAGCAGGTCGTCGAGTGCCCGGTGCGTATCCGCCCCGGGCAGCGCGAGCCGTTCCACGAGGTCCTGTCGGCCGTGCGGTCCCAGGGTGGCCAGTGTCGACAGCAGCGCCTGGTGGGCCGGGGTCAGCCCGCGGTGCTCCAGCCGTTCGGCGAGCAGGCGGTCGACGGCGCGGCCGGCCTCCGCGAGGAGGTAGACGGTCTGCTCGAACGGACTCGAGGATCCCTTCCGTCCGTCGTACAAACCGTGTCCCCATCGTCGAGAGCGTGCGACGTCCCGCGACCGGGACGGTAAGCCGAGGCTCACCATATCCGCGCTTCCGAGGATTGGTCTACATCGATGTCGTCACACCGGTCACCGGCCGGTGAGCGCCTCCGCCGCGTACTCGACGTACTCGTGCAGGCCGTACGCCAGCCCCACTGCCAGCGCGGCCGAGGCCACCACCGCGGCGACGAGCCCGGCGGCGGCTAACCGCGAACCCCGTCCCTCCGGTCCGGCGGGCGCCGGCGCCAGCAGGGCCTGGACCCGCCGCGGCACCGGCCCGCTGTTCACCGCGAGGGGCCGGGCAGCGCGCCCCCCGGGTCCGGCCGCACCGGCCAGGGCGGCACGGGCGATCGCGGTCGCGGCCAGCCTCCGGTCGGACACCGAGCGGGCGGCCGCCTCGTCGGCCCACCGCTCCAGATGGAACTCCAGGCCGGTCCGCAGCCGCGCGAGGGCAGGATGGACGGCGGCGGCGAGGTCGGCGGCCGCCGAGAACAGATGGTGGCGCCCACGGAGGTGGGCCCGCTCGTGCGCGAGCAGCACCGCGCACTCCGACTCCCCCAGGGATTCGAGCATGCCCTCCGTCACGACCACCCGGCCGGCCCGCCCCCGGTGGCGCGGCAGGGCGAACGCCTCCGCCTCCGCTCCCGGCACGATGAGCACATCGCCCTCCGCCGTCGCCCCCTCGGTCAGCCGCCACGCCCACGACAGCACGGCGCGGTGGCGGCGCGCGGCCCGCACCAGCCGGACGGCCTGCACGACGAGCACGGCCCCGGCGACGCCCGCGACCGGCAGCACCGCCGGCCAGTGCGTGGTCACCCCGGTGAGCGGCAGCTGTTCGAGGCCGGCCAGGAACGGCACATGGAGGAGGGCGACCAGCACCGCGACGGTGCCGCCCGCCAGCAGGACCGCCGCGCCCGCGAGGGCCAGGGCGGCCTCGCGCGGCGCGAGCAGCCGCGCGAGCCGGGACGCCGCGGGCACCGCACCCCAGGGAAGCAGGACGGCCAGGGCGACGACCACCAGGACCGCCGTCATCCCTCCTCCGCCCCCGTCGGGTCCTCGGCACCGGGGAGCGGTTCGCTCCCGGCCGCGATCAGAAGGCTCCGCAGCACGTCCTCGTCGTCCGCGGACAGCGAGGACACGAACCGCTTCAGGACGAGATCCCGCTGCGGTTCCTTCTCCAGTTCCCGGCGCATCCGGCCCGCGGCCAGACCGGCGGCGTCCGCCACCGGCGCGTAGGCGAAGGAACGCCCCGGGCGGGTCCGGTCGAGCGTCCCCTTCTCGTGCAGGCGGGCGAGGATCGTCGCCACCGTCGTCCGGGCGAGGTCCTGCCGCAGCGCGCCCTTGACCTCCTGGGCGGTCATCGGCTCCGCCGACGCCCACAGCACCGCCAGGACGTCCGCGACCAGCTCCCCGTGCGGACGCCTCGCCTCCTGCCTGCCCCTCACCATCTTGCTCCCTGTTCCCGCCCGGTCCCGATGCACTCGACCGGCACACCCCGCACCGACAGGACCGGCGGCCGGGGCCGCCCGGAGCGGCGCGGTGAAGAAACAGCGCGGCCGACGTGGGTGAGGTGTGCCTCGGTCGACTCTACGCGGACCGTCGGCACCCCCCGCAAGGCAGTCGGCCAGGGCGTCGCCCCGCAGGCGCGGGTTCGAGAACGCCTCGGAGGCAGGGGTTCGAGGAAACGCCCCGGAGGCGCGGGCCGGGCCGGTTCAGGTGCGGGCCGCGCCGGGGCGGTGCCCCTCGCAGAACCACCCCCCGGGGTAGAGCCGGGCGCGGTGGCCGCAGGCCGGACCATGGCCGGCCGAGCAGACCCCGCGCCGGACCGGGGCGATCTCCGGGCGCAGGATCCGCGTGGGGGCCGCCGCCGGCTCCGGGACCCAGATCGCCTCGCCGCTGTCGCGGGCCGGCAGCGCCGCGAACCTCCGGTGCCGCCGCTCGGCCCACTCCGTCCGGTCCCTCCGGTCGACGACGCAGCGGCTGTCCCGGCGGGAGTGGGGGCGCGGACCGGACGCGGCGGAGCGGTGCGGCGCCGCCGCCCGGTCGGCGGCACCGGCGGCACCGGCGGCGCTCGCGTCCGCCTCGTCGGCGGGCGCGAGCGTGCCACCGCTGTCGAGAAAGGCCTCGCGGTCCTCGGCCGAGGACCAGAAGCGGTGCACGCCCCGGCCCGCCCGCACGGTCAGCGGGACGCAGCTCCCGGCGGCGATGTCGCGGACGAGGTCGTCGAACTGCCGGGGCCGGGGCCCCCACCGCGCGTGACGGCGCCCGCAACTGCCCAGGCGGCGCGTGGGGCACGGCGTCGGCATGCGGTCGCAGAGTTCCAGGGTGAGGGCCCGCACGCCGCCCCGGACCAGCAGGTCGCGCTCCGCGCGCACGGCCGCCGCGGGCAGGTCGTCCGTCCTGGTCCAGTGGACCTCGTCGATCAACGGCGACCGCGGGTCCACCGTGTGCCAGACCGCCGTGATGCCGTCGGCCCGGGCGGCGGCATCACGGCTGCGGGCGGTCTTGGCGGGAAGGTACGACAACTGTGGTTCGAACCCGTACCGTTGTCCGTCCGCGCCGGTGACGAGCACATCGGTGCGCCGCCTGCCGTCCGCGTCGACCACCCCCACCTCGGCGGTGTGACCGGCGCTCTCGGCCGCCCGCACGTACCGCTCCCGGTAGGCCTCGCGCACTTCGCTCCCGCCGGACGGGCTGCGGTGCGGATTGTGGTGCGCGGCGATCCGCAGTCCCTGCCGCTCGAAGACGTACATCCAGGCCCGGGCACCGCGGGCATCCCGGCAGTCCGGGCAGTGGAGTCCGCGCTGGTCGACCGGCCTGCGGTCGCCGACCAGCCGCTCCCACAGACCGGGGTGGGCGGGGTGCCCGAGGTCTTCGCGGTCCAGATCGAGGGTGGCATTGACGAGAGCACAGAAGACTGGGTTGCGTTTGGAGGTTTCGCTGTCGAAATCATCCATGGCATCTCTTTCTCTGCCTTCGGCTACCGGGGTAGGCTCGGGTGAAAGGGTCCGCTGCTGCCATTCCAACGCGCGAACGCCCTTGGGACTCCCGGATTCCGATACCTCGTCGACAGTTGTCCTGATGCACACGGGTATTCGGCGGGTATTCGGCCGCCCGTTCCCGGGAACGCGGTAATTCCCCGCACTTGCCCGATATTCACCGCGCCGGAATCGGCCACCCGCAGCCGGCGTCCGAGCGGTTTCGGGTAGTCCTGTCGACGGAGGGCGGCTCCGACCGTGGGGTGACGGATCGCGGCGGCCGGCGCCCGTATCGTCGGAGGCATGAGCCGAGCCCTGCATCTCTCCGGCTATCTGCTGGCCTTCGACACCCGGGCACAGTCCTTGCAGGACCGCACCCGGGCCGGTTTCCTGGTCCGTGCCGCCGCCCTCGCCGAACTCGCCCACCGGGGCGCCGTCGACGAGGACGGGTCCGGGCACGTCCGGGTCGTCGCCGCCGACCCCACCGGGGACGGTGTGCTGGACGCCCTGCTCGCCGAGGCGGGCGGCGCGTCACGCAGCTGGAAGGCCTGGATCCGGCGCGACCGCGAGGACACCCTGGAGACCGTCGAGCAGCGGCTCGCGGTGCTCGGCGTGGTGACCGTCGCGGACCGCGACCCCCACGGCCGGGTCGTGCCGCATCGGCCGGTGGCGATGGACGACCCGCGCGAGGCCCTGGACCTCCAGCTGCGGGTGGCGGAGCTGGTCCGCGGCAGCACCCCGCCCGCCGAGGCGCCGTTCCCGGACGCGGTGCTCGCCGCCCTGGCCGCCCACGGGCACCTGCGCCTGGTGCTCTCCCGCCACGACCGGAAGGCGCACGCCGATCGCGTCGACGCCCTCACCGACCGCCTCGCCACCACCGCGCCCGGCCTGGCCCGCGCGGTGTCCGGGCTGAACCTGACCATGATCGCCGCCCAGGGCGGCATGGGCGGCGGCTGACCGAACCACTGACCCGCCGAACCGCTGCCCCGCCGTACCGCTGCCCGCCCCGGCCCCGGACCGGCGGGTGGTGATCGACGTCGGCGCCGTCCGCGACGACCGGGAGCTGCACGCGACCTTGCAGCGGGAGCTCGGGTTCCCCTCGTTCCGCGTCAGGAACGGGAACGCCTTCCACGATGCCGTCACCGGCCCGGTCGTCCTCCCCGCCGAGATCCGGTTCACCGGCCGGCCCGCCCTGGAGCGCCGTGCCCCGCACTCGGCGGCCGCGCTGCGCGAGCAGCCGGCGCGGTACCGGGAGGCCCTCGGACGCTGCGTCGTCCACTACCAGGACATGCCCGGCGCACCCCACGGACCGGGCGGGGGTCTGCCCGGCGGGCGCGGACCCGCCGGAGGCCACTGAAACCCGCTCCGCAGGTCCGCGTCAATGTTCTCGGGGCGGTCCGGCACCCGACAGCCTCCACCCGGTAGAAGAAAACCGCAGGTCAAAGGGGTGATCCGAACTGCCGTCGCCGGGCTGCGGGTGGCGTGGCGTGCGTCTCATCCCAGGCGCGACCAAGTTCGTTTCCGTCTCAATGTGGTGGGATGTGCGCACACAAGGTGATGACCGTTGGACAGGGGGTGTTCCATGCGGAACGGACTGTTCGGGCTCGGGCCCGACGCGGGGGCTGCGGATCTGGTGGCCGTGGGTCTGGTCCGGCTGGCCGTGGAGGAGCGGCTGGGGCTCGTGGAGGGCGCGCCGCCGTGGCTGGGGCAGATGCGGGCCGCCTCGTTCGCGGACGCCTGGCTGGCGTTCGCCGACCCGGCCGCTCCGGGCCTGCGGGTGCCGGCCGAGACGGTGCTGCAGGCGGTGGTGCTGCGGGCCGCCGAGCTGGTGCTCCGGCGCGAGGACGGGGACGGTCCGGCGGCGCTGGAGCGGCTGGGGCGGGAGTCGGCCGGGGCCCGGGAGTGGGCGGAGCTCACCGAGGTGTCGCACCCGGCCGAGCCGGACGCGCTCGTCCTGGTCTGGTACGGGGTGAAGACGGCGATGGCCGGTGCCGATCCGGTCGCGGCGGCCGAGCGGGAGACGCTCGGCGCCTGCATCCTCGAACGCGCCCGGGCCTATGTCCGCGAGCACCGCCGGCGCCAGGACATGCTCGCGCTGGTCCTGGCCTGCGCCCGCTCGGCGGCCGCGACGCTGGCCGAGCTCAGCGACGGCGACCGGGACCGGGCGCTGGCCGTGCTCGACGAGCACGCCGCCCGGCACATGGTGCCCACCGCCCCGGTGCCGCTCTGGGTCCCGGGCCGGCCGGGCCAGCTCGCGGGCTGAGCGGGGCGCCACGGACGGACCCGCCGGGCTCAGGCGCTGGTGCCGCGGGCGAAGGCGTACTGCTCCTCGGTGACCGGCTCCAGCCAGGTCGTCTCGGGGCTGCCGTCCTCGGTTCCCTCCCAGGTGGCCAGGTGTTCCATCGAGCCGTCCGGCGCCGCGCCGTGCCAGTGCTCCTCCCCCGGCGGGCAGACCACCAGCTCGCCCGGGCGGGCCGCGAAGACCGCGCCGTCACGGGTGCCGATCAGGGCGGTCCCGGAGACCACGTGCAGGCTCTGGCCCAGCGCGTGGGAGTGCCAGTGGGTGCGGGCCCCGGGTGCGAAGCGGACCAGGTTGGCGCGTTTCCGCGACGGCGCCCCGTCGGGGTGGACCGTGTCCCACCACACCTCGCCGGTGAACCAGTCGGCCGGGGCCCGGCCGGTGGCCGAGGGCTGGGCGAACTCCATGATCATGTGCTCCAGGGGGCGTGCCGAGGGAAATCCGCCGTTCGCGCCGCCGCCGTCCACACCCGCCGCCGGTCGCGGCACGACGCTCGCACGCCGCACGGCCGCCGAAAAGGGGACACTTCCGTCACGCGCGGATTCCACCGGGGGAGAAAACTCTCCCTCCCAGCGGACTTGCCGCAGCAGCCGGTGCGCGGGCACGCTTCTGGCTGCCGATCCCGCCCCCACCACCGGCCGCCGCTGCCACACTGGGGGCATGAGCACCTCAGGCGGCCGCCCGAAGGAACTCGGCGCGTTCCTCTGCACCCGCCGGGCCGAGCTGACCCCCCAGCAGGTCGGGCTGCCGTCCGACGGCACGCCGAGGCGCGTCGCGGGGCTGCGCCGCGCGGAGGTCGCGCGGCTGGCCTCGATCAGCACCGACTACTACACCCGCATCGAGCAGGGCCGGATGCCCGCCTCCACCCCCGTGCTGGAGGCCCTCGCCCGGGCCCTGCGCCTCTCCCCCGACCAGCGGTCCTATCTGCTCGGCCTGGCCGGACGGCCGCCGGCCGAACCCCCGGCCCGCGCCACGGCGGAGGTCACCGAGCACAACCGCCGGCTGCTCGCCCAGCTCGCCACCGGACCGGCCGTCGTCGTCACCCGCACCATGGACGTGCTCGCCTGGAACCCGCCGGCCGCCGCGCTGCTCACCGACTTCGGCCGCCACCCCGTCCGGGACCGCAACTACGTCTGGCTGCTCTTCAACGACCCCGTACTGCGGTCCCGTTACCGCGACTGGGCGGACGGCGCCCGCGCCTGCGTGGCCCATCTGCGGATGCACACGGCCCGCCGGCCGGACGACCCGCGCCTGCACCGACTGCTCGCGCGGATGGCCGACCACGTCGAGTTCCAGCGCTGGTGGCAGGCCCGCGAGGTCGCCGTCCACGCCTCCGGGAACAAGCGGTTCCGGCACCCGCTGGTCGGTGACCTCACCCTGGACTGGGACACCCTGACCAGTGCCACGGCGCCGGACCAGCACATCGTGGTGTGGACCGCCGAGCCCGGCAGTGCCTCCGAACACCGGTTGCACGCGCTCACCGCGCGCAGCGTCGCCGCCGCTCCCCCGGGCCCGGCCGCCGAACCGGTCACCGGCCCGCCCGAGGAGCCGAGCACCGAACCGGTCACCGGCCCGACCGCGGACCCGAGCACCGAACCTGCCACCGGCACGCGCCGCGGCGCACCCGAACCGGCCTGAGGCGCGCCGCCGGCCCGGCCGGGGCAGCGGGACGGCCGCCGCCCCGGCCGGAGTGCCCGGCCGGGGCGGCGGCGACTGCCGGGTCAGCCCTGCGGGCAGCGCTTCCACGCGAAGTGGTAGACCGTGTTGATGCTGCCGTCGGTGGAGTCCATCGTCATGAAGCTGGTGGTTTTGGTCGGGTCCGAGCTGCCGGCGGCCACCCGGAGCTCGGTGTTGATGTTGAAGTTGCGCAGTTCGCCGCACGGCGCCCAGACCAGGGCCTCGACCGCGACGGTGTCGGTCGCCTGCCAGCTGTCGTCGAGCGCGCCGGTGAAGCTGTGGCTGGAGTAGGTGGTCTGCGGCGAGCCCTGGAAGTAGTAGTTGGCGCGCTGGACGGCGGTCGCGCCCTTCTCCAGGTGGGCGAAGCCCCGGTAGTCGGCGGCGGCGACGGCGTACGTGAAGCCCTGCGGGACATGCACGTTCAGGTTGAGCTGACAGTTCTTGCGGAAGTCCGTCGGCTTGGAGCCGAGGCCGACCTGGGCCACGTAGTTGCTGTAGG
Organism: Kitasatospora purpeofusca; assembly: GCF_000718025.1. Classification (GTDB taxonomy): domain Bacteria; phylum Actinomycetota; class Actinomycetes; order Streptomycetales; family Streptomycetaceae; genus Kitasatospora; species Kitasatospora purpeofusca. The sequence goes on along the minus strand of NZ_JODS01000041.1, from coordinate 81,400 downwards.
TGACGGTGAAGGCGGTGTTGTCCGGGGACACGGCGACCGCGGCCGTCCCGGCCGGGCAGCCGGAGCCGTTCACGGTCGCGACGGAGATGACGATCTTGTCCGGCGGCGGGGTGTCCCACCCGGTGGCGAAGGCGGTGCCGGCGGTGCCGACCGTGCCGACGAGGGCTGTGCCGAGCAGTGCCGCGGCGGCGGTGCCGGCGGCCAGGGTGCGAAGGGACATGGGCGCTTCCTCCCTCTCGCCCGTCGGCTGCGGGCCGCGCACCCCCTCGTGCGGGACCACCGACGAGCTTGACGCGTCCATGTCAGCACGTGCTCCCGGCCCCGTACAGCGGCGCGGCAGGGCGCACACCAGGGCGCCCTGGCGGACGTCCCCCGCCCGGCGCGCGCGGCACGCCCCGGGGCGCACGCCGCCTGCACGCCCACCGGGCCGGCCGTGCGACCGGCTGTGCTCGGCGAGGAGCCGTCGTCACGCTCCGGCGTCGCCGCCGATCGACAGCACCTCGGCAGTCGTCCGACCGCCCGGAGCGTCGTACTCGACGGTGTCGCCGACCCGGCGGCCGAGCAGGACCTGCCCGAGCGGACTGTCGTCGGTCACCAGCTCCGGGTCCAGCTCCTCCGCCAGTTCGCCGATCCGGACGGTCAACTCGGCGGCGTCCGCGAAGCGCAGGGTCACCGTGCTGCCGACACCGACCGTGTCGGTGCTCGGCGCGCCCGCGACCGCCGCCTCGCGCAGTCGACCCTCGATCACGGTGATCCGGTCGTCCAACCGGTCGAGAATGTCGGCCCGTTGCAGTTCGTCGGCCTGGTCGGCCCGGTCGCCGACCTCCTCGCCGCCCCGCAGTGTGGCGGCGACGGCGTCGCGCTCCGTGCGCAAGTCGGCCAGGTCCCGCTCCAGCACGGCACGGCCGGCGTCGCTGATGGGTTCGGGTGCACCGGTCATTCCGGCCTCCCTGGTCGAGCCGTCCGATCGGACGGCGCAGGCTGATTCCGGCAATCCGAACATAACAGGACTCCTCGGTGCCCGGCTCGGCGACAAGCTCGCCCCTGATCGGTAACGACTTGCCCGTCCGTCTTCCCGCGCCCGTCGGATGATCGGTAGAACAGCCGTACCACCACTTCCGAGGCAGGGAACCAGCCAGGATGAGCACCAACGGCCCCACCGGGTACGGCCAGAACGAGAACCCGTACGACGGGTCCAATCCCTACGGACAGCAGAACCCCTACGGACAGCAGCCCCCGGCCGGCCAGCAGCCGCCCTACGGCCAGCAGGCACCGTACGACCAGCAGGCGTACAAGCAGGAGGCCCCGTACGGGCAGCCCGGGCAGCACGGCTACGGCGTTCCCCCGCAGCAGCCCTACGGCCAGCAGCCGCAGGCCGGTCTGCCGCACTGGCTCGGCCAGCACGGCGGGTACGGCGGCGCCCCGGTGCCCGGGTCCCGTCAGCTCGCGCCGATCGGGGAGCGGCTGGTCGCCCGGCTGATCGACGTCGCCGTGCTCATCATCCCGACCCTGCTGGTCTTCGTCGTGCTCGGCGCCTCGATCCTCTACTACGTCGTCGCGGCCCTGCTCTCGTTCGGCTACGAGGCCGCGATGCTGCTCACCCAGGGCGGCCAGACCGTCGGCAAGAAGGTCATGAAGCTGCGGGTCGTGGACCTCGGGCACGGCGGGAAGCCCGCCGAGAACTCGCTGCTGATCCGCGCGGCCGTGTACACCCTGCCCAACGCGGTCTACTGCATCGGCTCCCTCTTCGCGCTCGTCAACGTCCTGTTCCCGCTGTGGGACAAGCCGCTCCAGCAGGCCCTGCACGACAAGGCGGCGAAGACCGTGGTGGTCAAGGAGTCCTGAGCCGCGGCCTCCCGCGAACGCCCCCGACCGGACGTCGGGACGGGCGCCGGTGCCGGTCCTCGGCCCGTCGCCCGCCCGATGTCCGGCCGGGGTTCTGTCTACGGTGCCGGTGCAGGTGCGGGCGCCCGCACCGGTGCCCGCACCGGCACCCGGCGGCAGGCCCGGGGAGCCCGGGCAGAGGTGACGCGGCGTCGGACCGGCGGGCCCGCCGGCGGCCCGTGGACACAATTCGGGCCGGAACGTCAACATTTACATTCCTCGCGCGTCCTCGCATAGTGACAGGCCGAACCCGAGAGGAGCGCTGCCTTGCCGCAGGTCGAGGACAACGTGGTACACCAGGTTGAGCTGGAGCGGGCGGAGGTGGCCGCCGTCGTCGCGCTGTTCGACGAGCGGCTCGCCGACACCCGGGCCCGGCTCGTCGGGACACTCGCCGAACAGGCGAACGGCACCACCGAGGCGTACGAGAGGGACCTGGCCGCCGAACAGCTCGCCCGGGAGGTGCGACGCCTCGAAGGAGCCGAGGGCGGCCTGGTGTTCGGCCGGATCGACCTGACGGACGGCACCGCGCTGCGGATCGGCCGGCTGAGCCTCCAGCGCGACGAGGACGAGCTGCCCGCCCTGGTCGACTGGCGGGCCGACGCCGCCCGCGCGTTCTACGAGGCGACACCCGTGCACCCGATGGGCCTGCGCCGGCGCCGTCACCTGCGGCTGACGGAGCGCACCGTGGTCGGGGTGAGCGACGAGCTGCTCGACGGCTCCGAGCCCACCGCGGAGGACGTGGTCGGCGACGGCCCGCTCGCGGCCGCGCTCCAGGCCCGCCGCACCGGCCGGATGGGCACCGCGGTGGCCACCCTCCAGACCGAGCAGGACGCGATCGTCCGCTCCCAGCACCGCGGCGTCACCGTGGTCCAGGGCGGTCCCGGCACCGGGAAGACGGTGGTCGCGCTGCACCGCGCCGCCTATGTGCTCTACGCCTTCCCGAAGGCCGCCGAGCGGGGCGTGCTGGTGCTGGGGCCCAACGCCCGCTTCCTGGACTACATTTCGCATGTGCTGCCCTCGCTCGGCGAGAGCGAGGCCGTTCTCGCGACCTGCGCCGAACTGGCCGCACCGGGCTGGGGGAACGGGACGGACGCGGCGAACGGGCCCGACCGGGAGGGCGCGCCGGGCGGGGCCGGGCCCGGCATCACCGCCGAACGGCCGGAGGCGGCCAGGCTCAAGGGCGACGGCGCGCTCGTCGGGGCGCTCGCGGCCACGGTGCGCGAACGGCAGGCGCCCGGCGGGGAGTTCGCCGTGCGGGTCGGACAGGACGACGTCCGTCTGGGCGAGGCGGAGGTCGCCCTGACTCGTGACGCCGCACTGATGGGCGGTCTCCCGCACCACCGGGCCCGCGGGCTGTTCAAGGAGATGCTGGTCGACGCGGTGACCAGGGAGCTGGCCCGCGAGTCCGCCGAGACAATGGAGCGGATCGACGCCGAGGTGGCCGAGCTGACCGGCCTCGACCTCGACCGGGCCACGGCGGCGGACCTGCGCAACCTGGGCATCGAGGCCGATCCGGCCGCCGGCGGGGCGGAGTTCGACCCGGACGCGATGCGGGCCGCCCTGCTCGACGACGACCTGGTGGAGCGCACGGTCGAGGAGCTGTGGCCGCACCTCACGCCCGGCGCGGTGGTGGACGCCCTGCTCGGGGACCTCGGGACGCTGGCCGCGCGCCTGCCGGGGTTCACCGACGAGGAGCACCGGATCCTGCTGCGGACCCCGGGCGCGCCGTGGACCGACGCGGACCTGCCACTGCTGGACGAGGCGGCCGCGCTGCTGGACGGCCCGCCGGCGCGGACCTTCGGCCATGTGGTGGTGGACGAGGCGCAGGAGCTCACCGCGCTCCAGTGGCGGACGGTCCTGCGCCGGTGCCCGGCCCGGTCGATGACCCTGGTCGGTGACTTCGCCCAGGCCGGTCCGGCCACCACCGCGAGCGGCTGGCACGAGGCGCTGGACCCGCACCTCGGGGGCCGCTTCGAGCTGCGCACCCTGACCGTCAGCTACCGGACCACCGAGGAGATCCTCGCCACCACGCGCGAGCTGCTGGCCCGGATCGCGCCGGACCAGGCCCCGATCGGCTCGATCCGGCACGGCGAGGAGCCCCGCAGCCGCGACGCCTCGCCCGCCGGGCTGCTGGACACCCTGCTCGCCGAACTGCGCGAGCAGTCGGCCGCCCACCCCGGCGAACTCATCGGCGTGGTCTGCCCGGACGGCTCGGTGGACGCGCTGACGGCGGCGGGCGCGGACCAGTACGCCCGGCTGGTCCCGGCCTCCGAGGCGCGCGGTCTGGAGTTCGACACGGCCGTCGTGCTCGATCCCGACGCGATCGCCTCGGCCCGCCCCGGCGGCGACCGTGACCTGTATGTCGCGCTCACCCGGGCCACCAAGCGCCTGTGCACGATCGTGGTGCGCGAGGACTGACCCGGACGGGGCCCGGACCCGGGGGCGGCGGGCGGATCGCCCGCCACCCCCGGGGTTCGGGGTCCCCCGTCCCCGGTCAGGCGCGGTAGGCGAGCAGCCCCATCATCCCGGCCTCGCCGTGGTAGGCGTTGTGGCAGTGCGTCATCCACTGGCCCGGGTTGTCCGCCTCGAACTCGCAGACCACCGTCCGCCCGGGCAGCACGATCACGGTGTCCTTGCGCGGGCCGTCGTCGCCCACCTGGAAGGTGTGGCCGTGCAGGTGCATGGGGTGCCACATGTCGGTGCGGTTCACGAACTCCAGCCGCACCCGCTCGCCGCCGCCGACGAGGAACGGGCGCGCGGACGGGTCGGCCATGTCGAAGGGGCGCCCGTTCAGCGCCCAGTCGTACTCGGCCATCCCGCCCGTCAGTTCGATCCGATGGGTGCGGTCGGGCGTCCGCTTCGGCAGTCCGGCCTCCTCCGCCGCCCGCAGATCGGTGGCGGCGAGGATCCGGCCGTCGAGCTCGGCGGGGCGGAACGCGGCGGCCGGCGCCTCGCCCGCGCCGGTGCGGACCAGGGCCCGGCCGGCGGCGTCCTTCCCCTCGGCGAGCGCGGTCAGCGGGAAGACGCCGTCCTGGAGGGTGACCAGCACGTCGTAGCGCTCGCCCATCCCGACCAGCAGGGCGTCCACCTCCTCGTGGCGGACCGGGTAGCCGTCGGTGTGGGTCACGGTCAGCCGGTGGCCGCCGAGCGCGAGGCGGTAGGCGGTGTCGGCGCCCGCGTTGACGATCCGCAGCCGCACCCGCCGGCCCGGGGCCGACCGGTACACCTCGGGGTCGTCGGCGATCCGGCCGTTCACCAGGTGGTGCGGGTACCGGACGTCCCCGGCGTCGCCGCCGAGCAGCGCGCTGGTGGCGCCCATGAGCATGAACGGCCCGGCGCCGCCGCCGTTGCTGTTGCCCTTGCCGCTGCCGCTGCCGCTGCCCGGCATGCTGTGACCGCCCATGTCGTGGCCGCCCATGTCGTGGCTGCCGGAGCCACCGCCGCCCATCCCCTTGCGGAGCTCGGCGAAGGCCTGGTCGGGCGAGCCGGTGACACCGTCCAGCCAGTCGTCCAGCACGACCACCCACTCCTCGTCGTACCCGAGCGGCTCCTTCGGGTCCTCGACGATCAGCGGCGCGTACAGGCCCCGGTCGAGCTGGACCCCGACGTGCGGATGGAACCAGTAGGTGCCCGGCCGGTCGGTGACGAAGCGGTAGGTGAAGCTGCCGCCCGGCGCGACCGGCCGCATGGTGACCGGGGGCACGCCGTCCATGTCGTTGCGCAGCGCCAGGCCGTGCCAGTGGAGGGAGGTCGGGTCGGGCAGGTGGTTGTTGAGCGTGGCGACCAGGGTGTCCCCGGCCGTGGTGCGGACCGGGGTGCCCGGCAGGGCGCCGAAGGTCCAGGTCCGGGCGGTGGTCCCGCCGCCCAGGTCGACGGTGTCGGCCGTCGCGGTGATTGTCACGGGACGCTCGCGGCCGGTGCCGCCCCGGGCGGCCTCCGCCCGGGCGACGGGGCTGCCGGAGGGGTCGACGAGCGGCGGCGACGCGGGACTGTCCGAACAGGCGGCCAGCAGCCCGGCGCCGGCGGCGCCGAGGCCCGCGAGCAGGACGGAACGACGGTTGACGGTGAACTGGGGCATCGAGGTCTCTCGGGTGTGTGCGCGTGGTGGCACGGTGGTCGCCCGTGCCGGTGGACGGGTCCGCTCGGCGGCGGGGGGCGGGAGTTCCGCCTCCCGGCCGCCGGGGGGCGCCTATTTGCGCGCGACGGAGAGTACGTCGAGGTCGGGGGGTGGTGCGCCCGGCCAGGGCAGGCCGGGGTGGGCGACCGCCGGTCGCGGCGCCGGGTCGGGGTGTCCGGGTACGGCGAGCGCGGCCGCGGGAGGGGCGGCGAGGGCCGCACCGCGCGCGGGCACGGTCGAGGAGCAGACCCGGTGCTCGGCGCAGACCCGGACGGGGTCGGTCACGACGGGCGCCGTGGTGGCCCCTGCAGAGGTGGCGTGTGCCGCCGCGCCGTGGGCCATGACGGCAGGGGCGTGCGAGGTCGGCATCGTGCCCGCCGGCAAGGTGTGGTGGCCGATCAGTCCGAGGGCCGTCAGCAGGAGCACCACGACGGCCGCCCCCGTCCACCGTCGGTGGTTCCGGTACGGACGCCCGGCCGCCCCGGTACGGGCGGTGGGCCCGTGGGGGGAGGCTTCGGCGTCCGGGCGGCACATGGCGGTCACCATACCCCACCCCGGTATATGAACCCTGTAAGACCCCCGCCCCCGCCGTGACGGTCAGACCCGCCCTTCGCCCACCTCGGTCGCACTCTCCGCCGACCAGGCCACCATGGGCGGACGGACCGCCGCACACAACGGCAGCCCCTTGACATCCGTCAGCCCGAGCCGCCCGACCAACCGCCCGGCAGCCACCGCCTCGGCCAGGACCCGCCCGTCCACCCCGTCGAACATCAGCTTCGCCCGCCGGAACATGGTGAACCCCCCGTCCGCTTCGACGTTCCCCCACACCAGATAGACGAAGCGCTGCCCGGGCCGCCCCTGGACATAGGGCCCCTTGACGTCGATCCCCTCCCCCAGCGGACTCGCCGTGCACTCCAGCGTCCACACGGCCGAAGCCGCATCACCGGGATGGAGGTCCAACAACTCCCCGGGCCGCTCACGCCGTTGGACGGCCACATGCACGTCGAGAAGATCGGGAGCGCCCGGCCCACCGGGGCAGGAGCGGCCGGGAAGGTCGACAGCTTCGATTCGGATCTGCACAGCCCCAGTCTCCCCGCCGGGGCCACCCCGCCGCACCCCCGCCGCACCGTCCGCCGGGCGGAGTTCCGGGGGCCGACCTGGCAAGCCGGTCACCGCGACCTCGTCTCCCCTGCTCCTCTGCCCCCGGCGGATCAGCCCGGCGACGCGCCGCAGCCGACGCCCGGCGGCGAGAACGGCGAGGTTGCCGATGCCGCGTTTGACCAGCGACCAGATGCCCTCCTGAGGGTTGAGGTCCGGGGCGAATGCCGGTAGCTGGAACACGGTGAGCCTTGCGGTGTTGGCCTCGAAGAACTCCCGCAGCGGCGCGACCAGGTGCATGCGCAAGTTGTCCCGCACCAGGACGATCGGGCCGCCGAGCTGGGTGTGGGCGCGGATGACAAGGTCGCGGCAGTCCTTCCATCCGCAGCCCTTCGGTACGTCCTTGCGGCCCCGGCATTCGCGGATCGCGCAGATCAGACGGGACCGCTCGCCAGGCTAGTAGCAGGTCATGCCCGCCATGGAGACGCGGCCCGAGCCTCGTCCGCGCACGCGGACGACCGGGGTGATGCTCTGGCCGCCCCAGGTTCTGGCACGCGGCGGCGTCATCGCCTGGCCGGCCTCGTCCCCGAAGACCACCCAGGCGTTGTTCACCGCCGCGGTGCTCTTACCCGCGGCCAGACCTCCCGCCTCCACAGCTCTATCGCGTCGTCGTCGCGCTCGATCGCGCGCCGAGCGGGCTGCTGCCAGGACCAGCCGTGCCGCCGCAGCAGCCGCCACGTCCCCTCCACGGTGTACGAGACGTGGAACAGCCGGCCGATCATCGTCTTCACCCGGGCCAGCGTCCACCGACCGCCCCGAGACGCGCAACCCGGCTTCGAAGCCGGCAACGGCCTGGAGCCGGACCCGAATCCCGCCCGGCTCTCTCGGCGTCGGTCAAGCCGCCGCCCTGCGGATATCTCACCGTTCCAGGACTACCGAAGCCGCCCGCACGCTGTCCGGCGAACAGCCCGACATCACCCGATCAAGTTCAGTAGCGCGGCCGGAATGCCCGTCGCAGGCCTCTCCTCGCGCCCCGCCACAGCAGGGCCGCGCTCTGCTCGGGGCTCCAGCAACGTCGGGGGGCATAGCCCTCGGTCAGAGCAGGCTCTACTGCTCATGCCACGGCCTGCGCCACCGGCGGGGACGGGCAGAGGCGGTGACAAGCCGGCGGACGAAAGCGGTGGTGCGTATTCCTACAAGCTCCGTGCCCGTTCGGTACGGCAGGCTGACCCGGGCAGGGTGGCACCGGTCAGGCCGCCGCCCTTGACCGTCATTCCACCGCTCAAGGGGAGCAACTATGAAGAGGTACCCGCGCGTCGTCGTCGGCGCGGTGGCCGCCGCCGCCTGTACCGCCGCCCTCTCCGGGACCGCCGTGGCGACGTCCCCCGCCGCTGGGGCGGCCGTGCCTGCCTGGGCCGCGGACGCCCCGGCTCCGTTGCCGGGCTTCCATTTGATCCTGCCCGACAGCCCCGAGGCCGCTGCCGCACGGACGGCTGTGGAGACCTTCCGCTTCAAGAACCGCCATTCCAACCTCTGCTTGGAGATCCGTGGCGACTCGACCGCCAACGGGGCCACCGCCAACCAGTGGCAGTGCAACGGCTCGCCCACACAGGCGTGGATCAGTGGGTCCAACGCGCAGGGCGGCTTCAAGTTCACCAACGCCAACTCGGGCAAGTGCCTGGAGATCCGTGGCGACTCGACCGCCAACGGAGCCACCGCCAACCAGTGGCAGTGCAACGGCTCCAAGACACAGGGCTGGTACTGGTACGGCAACAGCGACGGCTCCATGTACTTCCGCAATGTCAACGGTGCCTCCAGCTCCCCGACGGGCAAGTGCCTGGAGATCCTCAGCTGGCGCACCGGCAACGGCGACCCGGCCGGGCAGTGGGACTGCCACTACGGCAACAACCAGCTCTGGGTCGAGGCCTGACACTCCCGGAATACCGGGCGGGCCGACCTGACCGGCCCCGGAGGGAGCGACCGTACCGACGAGATCCACGTACGACCGCCCACCCATGACGGAGGGCTGCCGGACCGTGCGCCCGGCGGCTCCTCCTGCCCGGTCGGCCACCTCTCCCGGGGGGGTGATGCAGCTGAGGTCGCCTGCAGTCATCGCCGCCCGGATCTCAGGTATTGAGGGGTTGGCCGGGGTACAGCGCCGGCGGGTCGGGTCTGGAGGATGCGGGCGGTGAACAGGTGGCAGAAGTACCGGGCACGGGCGGGGCGTCGGCGGTGCGGGTGTTGTCCCAGCGGTAGAAGGCGGGCTCGTGGCACTCGGCACCAACCGTTGGTGCACGGTCTGCTTTCGATCAATGACAGGGCCACTTTTCAGTCAACCCCTCTCCTCAGAGGTCGATCGCAGACACGAAACAGATTCTCTACAACAGGAGAAACTTCATGAAGCGTCATTTGGCGGCGTCACTCGCCTTAGCTGCTGCTGCAGTAATCACCGCAGCTCCTTCCGCGACGGCCGCAACTCCGCTTGCCGGCCCGTCTGCAGCGGCGTTCCCGGCAAAGGTGCAGGGATGCCGCGGTCCCATCCAGTGGACCATCAACGAAGGCCACGGAGAGATCTCCTGGTGCGACAGCCACGTCTGGGGGTGGATCCGAGACGACAAGGCAGACGGCCGTTGCCCCTTCTTCAAGGTGTGGACCAGCACCAAAAGGTATGAGGAGTCGCTCCGCGTTGGGCCTGCAGGCACGACAAAGGGTTTCGACTGGATCGCAGCCAACGAACCGATTGACGCTACCCTGAATTGGAAGAGCTGCTGACAGGGCAACAAGGCGGAAGCTGGGCCCAACATTCCAGCCACACCTAACACTGATGCCTCACCGGATGCGCAGCTTCTTGATTTCCCAAGGCGCCCCGGCAGGTTCCTGGCGTGAGGCCGTGGCAGGTCCCGGCACCTTTGTGGGTGCCGGGACCTGCTGCGTTCCCCGCGCATGGGGTCGGTCGAGGTCGGTGAGCGCGGTCGTGTACCCGCCGATACCTCTCCGAACGCTCAGCTCGATCGACGCGGCGGTGGTCTTGTCGCCGCCCCTTCCGGTGATGACGGCCTCGCCGACCATCCCTGACTCACCGGGCACGCTCAGGGAGTAGCTGCCGCGGGCCGGGCAGCCGGTGCCGGGGCTGCCGGAGCCGAGCCAGAGCCTGGGGGGTTTGGGTGGCGTCCGCCGTGAGCTGGGGGCCGGTCAGCCGGGTCATGGGGACGGAGCCGTCCGGGGCGGCGCGGGCCTCTGCGGTGAGTCGGGCGGGCTGCTTCTCCGCGTCGGCGCCGGAGTACAGGAGGGCGGACGGGGCGGGGCTGTTGTCGACCGGGTCGGTCGGGGCGAGCAGGACTCGGCGGCCTGACGGCCCAGTCCGGAGGATGCCGCCGGTGACGGTGGCGGTGGTGGCACCCTTGATGGTCTTGCCGTCGATGGCGTCGGCGGCCAGGCCGGTGGCTGCGATTGCCCCGGCCGCGATCTTGTCGGCGGTGATGCTGTTCACAGCGCGGCGCTACCTCGGGGTGGCTCCGGCAAACGCTCACCTACCCCCGAGATTTGCAGAGTCCGGGTGTTCCACCAGGCCAGGGGGCATTTTTGTCTCACGGTACGTCCGGCTGTGGTGTGGGGCGGGTGGGACTCGAACCCACGGCCAAGGGATTATGAGTCCCCCGAGGACCAGAGTTCCCAGAGGCCCTTGGCGAGGGTGACCAGGCCGCCGGCCAGGGCGAGGGTCAGGACCACGAGGCGGGCGGGGCGTTCGGTCACGCGGTCGGAGGGTGAGCGGCCGACGACGGCGCCCAGGGCGATGCCGGCTGCGGTCGTGGACCAGGCAGGGGCGGGCAGGTGCGGGACTCCCTTGGCGGCGATCGAGAAGATGTTGACGACCACTCCGTAGAGTTGTGCGTTGGGGACGAACTCGCGGGCGGTCCAGCCTGTGTTGACCGCGTAGAGCGACACGGCCGGGCCGCCGACGCCGGCGGCGGAGTTCATGAAGCCGCTCGCCGCGCCCGCCGCCACCGCGCCCCGGAGGCCGCGCAGGGAGGAGGCCCGGATCCCGCGGATCACCAGCAGGGCGGCCGCGGTGACCAGCAGTCCGATGCCGATCAGCAGGGTCGGCGGCGGTACCCGGTCGGCGACCCGGGCTCCGATCGGGACGGTGCAGGCGGCCGCGGCCATCAAGGGCAGCATCCGGCCGAGCCGGACCTGCCGCCAGCTGCCGGCCAGGCCGATGGCGCTGATGACGCAGGCCGCGCAGTTGGACAGTGTCACGCCGTCGCCCGGGCCCAGCAGCAGGACCAGTGCCGGTCCGCAGACGAGCGCGAAGCCCATGCCCGCCAGTCGCTGCACGGACGACCCCACCAGCACCAGCAGTCCCAGCAGCACCGCGGCACCCCAGCCGTCAGCCACGTCTCCCCCTTCGCCCGTGTGCAGCCACCCAACCGTATGCCCGGCCGACGCCGTGCACCGGGTTCGGTGTTGGACCCCCACGAACTACTACAGATCTGTAGAGTTGTGGCCGACGACCCGCGCCGCAGCCAGCAGGGGGAGACATGGCAGACCGTCCGCACCAGGACACCCGCACCGGCCCCACCACCGGCCCGGCCGACGGAGCCGGGTGGCAGCCGCCGGAGCACGAGGTCGAGCCGGCGTACCAGCCCGTGCAGATCAACCGGGCGGACGGCAGTTGGGCGGTGGGCCGGATCAACGGCTGGTGGCAGCCGTCGGCCGGCGAGCGGGCCTGGTGCCGGGTTCGGGCGCTGGGGCGGGGCGAGGCCCCGACCTGGGTGCCGTTCGATCCCGAGCGCCTGCTGCTGCTCCCGGCCTGCGGCACCTGAACCGGTAACCGGCACCCGGTAATCGGTCGGTAATCGGTGGGTAATCGGCCGGAACCGCTCCCCGGTCCCACCCCGGTGATCTTGCTGTGCGCCTAGCATGATCCGCACAACCGATCACCAAGTGACAGGCGAGGACAGGGACATGACCGTAAAGGTCGCAGTCATCCACTACAGCGCCACCGGTACCGTGCACGCGCTCGCGCAGGCGGTCGTCGAAGGAGCGGCCTCGACCGGGGCCGAGGTCCGGCTGCGGCGGGTCGCCGAACTGGCGCCCGACAAGGCGATAGACAGCAACCCGCGCTGGCGGCAGCACGCCGACGCCACCGCGTCGCTGGAAGAGGCCACCCTGGACGACCTGGCGTGGGCCGACGCCTACGCGTTCGGCACGCCCTCGCGCTTCGGCGCGCCGGCGGCGCAGCTCAAGCAGTTCATCGACCAGGCCAGCGGGCTCTGGCAGGAGGGGCTGCTGGCGGACAAGCCGGTGACGGTCTTCACCGCCGCGTACAACCGGCACGGCGGCACCGAGGCCACCATCCTGTCGCTGTCCAACGTCTTCTACCACTGGGGCGCACTGATCGTCCCGCCCGGCTACACCGACCCGGTCGTCTTCGCGGCCGGCGGCAATCCGTACGGCACCGCCTCGACCGGCGACGCCGAGGACGGCCCCGAGCCCTCCATCCTGGCCGCGGCCCGCTACCAGGGCGAGCGCCTGGCCCGCACCACGCTCCGCCTCCAGGCGGGCACCCGGGCCCTCGCCACCCCCGACGCCGTCGACGACGCCGAGAGCGGACTCAGCGCCCACAGCGGCTGACCGGCCGCCGGAGGACTCCGGGGCGAACGGGGCCGCCGCCGGCGGGCGGCGGCCCCCGCAGGGCTGTCAGGACGCTCCCGGCCGCGGCGGGCGGGGGCGGGGGCCGTGGAACGCGGTGGTGAGGTGGTGGCGCCCGAGGGCGGGGATGCCGGTGGCGGCGACGGCGGCCCAGGTGGTGCGGCCGGCCGGGGCGAGGGCGTCCGGGGAGAGCCGCCAGCCGGGCGGGAGCGGCGCGCCGGTGCGGAGGGCGGCGAGCAGGGGCTCGACCCGGGCGGCCGGGCGCCAGTAGGGGCCCAGCGGGTCGGGGGGCGTGGCGAAGCGGCTCAGGACGAAGGCCACCAGCAGCGGTACCAGCGCGGCGAGCAGGAAGGCCGGGCCGGGGCCCGCGCCGGCGGCCGCGGCGACCCGGACGGTGCCGACCGCGAGAAGGATCAGCAGCGGGACGGCCAACCAGGTCGGCAGCAGCAGTGGACGGCGCCGGGCGGGGCCGGTGCTGCCGCCGACGATCAGGCCCCGGTCGCGCAGGCCCTCCTCCAGCCGGCAGGCCGGCACGCTGGTGCCGAAGGCCGAGCGCGGGGCGCCGAGCCACCCGGTGCCGGACGGGCCCAGCGCGGCGAGCAGCACGGCCTCCACCTCGTCGCGGGGCCGGGGGCGGACCACCCGGACCGTGCCGTGCCGGTCGATCTCCACCCTGGCGTCCAGGAGCATCCGGGCCAGCGCCGTCTCCGCGACCCGCCAGGCCCCGCCGGCCAGCAGGGCGAGTTCGTGGAGCGTCAGTTCCTCGGGCTCCCCCGCCCGTCGGCCCGCCGTCCCGCCTCCCGGTCCGCGCACGGCCACCACCCCCGCCCCGTCCGTCCGCCGGCGCACCTGTCGGCGCCGAACGCCCGAAAGAGTATCCGGGTCCGGTTCCGCATCGGCGGGCGGCCGCAGGGGTACACGGACCGTTCGGGGGTGGAGCCTTCCGCCCTTCCGGTCCTCCCGGGCCGCCCGACGACGTACGGAGCCCGCGTGCAGGCAGCGCCCATCGATCCGAGCATCCCCGACGCGTTCCTCACCCCCGTCGGGCAGGTCTTCCGCCGCAGCCACCTCGGGCCGCCGCCCGAACTCGACGCCGACGTCTGGACACTGAGTGTCGAGGGCCTGGTGGACCGGCCGCTGCGGCTGGACCTCCCGGCCCTGCGCCGGCTGCCCCGCACCGACCTCACCGCCTTCCACGAGTGCTTCGGCAACCCCGCTCACCCCGACGTGCCGACCCGTGCGGTCGCCAACCTGTCCTGGTCCGGGGTGCCGCTGTCCGCCGTACTGGACCTGGCGGGCGTGCGCCCGCAGGCCCGCCACCTCTGGCTGGAGGGTGCCGACCGGGGCGCGTTCGCGGGCGAGCGGGGCCTGACCTACCTCAAGGACCTGCCGCTGGACCTGGCCCGCGCGGAGGTGCTGCTCGCCGACACCGTGAACGGCGCGCCGCTGCCGAGGGAGCACGGGTTCCCGGTGCGCGCGGTGGTGCCCCGGTTCTTCGGCACCAACTCGGTGAAGTGGCTGACCCGCCTGGTGCTGGCCGACCACCGGCCCGAGCACCTCTTCACCACCCGGCTCTACACCCGGGTCCCGCCGGGCGGCGGCGCGCCTCGGCCGGTGCGGGAGGTCGAGGTGAACAGCAGGCTGGTCGGGGCGAGCGACGGGGACGCCGTCCCGGCCGGGCCGTTCCAGGTGACCGGCCGGGCCTGGGGCTTCGACCCGGTGGTCGCGGTGGAGGTCGCCGTCGACGACGGCGGCTGGCGGCCCGCCCGGCTGGAGTCGCGCGGCCCGCAACCCGTCTGGCAGCGGTTCACCCTGCCCTGCGCGCTCGCCCCGGGCCGGCACCTGATCCGCTGCCGGGCCACCGACGCCCGGGGCCGCGTCCAGCCGCCCGGCGGCGCGCGGAACGCCGTGCACGGGATAGCGGTGCTGGCCCGCTGAATCCCCGGGCCCGGAGGTGCCGCCGACCCACCGGTCGCCACACCTGCGGCCGCGGTACGTAGGGTCGGGGAGGGACCCGACGGTTCCGGTCGAGCACCTGCCCGGCCGGACGGGCAGAACCGAGGAGCGGTGACAGTGGCGATGCGGGACTATCCGCTGGTGGACGGGCCGGTCGAGATCCGGGGCGCGCTGGACCTGGAGACGACACCTGCGGGAGTGATGCCGCGCCGGCTGCCCGCGTGGACCAAGGAGCAGTACCAGGATCCATCGGTCTTCGGCGGCACCGCGATGCCTTCGGGGGTGCGGTTGGTGTTCCGCACCGACGCGCGGGTGCTCGAGTTCGTGGTGCTCACCTCCACGGGGCAGCTCGACGGTGACCCGGAGCCCCGGCCGACCGGGATGCTCGACCTGAGGGTGGACGGCGCCCTGGTCGGGCGGCAGCGGGCGCCCCTGGGCCATGTGGTGCGGATGGCGGGCCCCGGCGCCGCACAGCGAGTGATCCCGGGCGAACCGGCGACAGCACGTTTCGACGCGCTGCCGGCCGGGATGAAGAACGTCGAGCTGTGGCTGCCGCAGCAGACTCCCACCGAACTGGTGTCGCTCCGCGCCGACGGCGAGGTCCTGGCGCCCCTGCCCGACGGCCGGCCCCGGTGGGTGCACCACGGCAGCTCCATCAGCCACTGCATCGAAGCCGACGGCCCCACCGGCACCTGGCCGGTGGTCGCGGCGTCGCTCGGCGGCGCGGAGGTGACCAACCTCAGCCAGCCCGGCAACGACATGCTGGACCCCTACGTCGCCCGGACGATCCGCGACCTGCCCGCCGACCTGATCAGCCTCGAGACGGGCATCAACATCGTGGCCCGGGCCGCCTTCCGGCTGCGCACCTTCGGCCCGGCGGTGCACGGCTTCCTGGACACCATCCGCGACGGGCACCCGGACACTCCGCTGCTGGTGGTCTCACCGGTGAGTTGCCCGGCCCTCGACGGGTGTCCCGGTCCGACCGGGACGGGACGGGACGGGAGGATCACCGCGCTGGGGGACCCGGCCGATGTGGCCCTCGGGGCGCTGTCGCTCCAGGTGGTCCGCGACGAGTTGGCGAGGATCGTGGCCGCCCGGCGGGCCCGCGACCCCCACCTGCACTACCTCGACGGACGCGAACTGCTCGGCCCCACCGAGGTGGACGACCTGCCTGACGGGCTGCACCCGTCCGCGGCCGCGTACCGCCGGATGGGAGAACGGTTCGCCGAGCACGCCTTCGCCGACGGGGGCCCGTTCCGCAGCCGACCGTGAAGGCGGGCGACCGTGAAGGCGGGCGACCGTGGACGCGGCCGACCGACCGGCTAGCGACCTTCGAGCATCCGCAGGACGCCGTCGAGGCTCTGGCGGGTGATCTGCGTCTCGGGGTGGTCCGGTCCCAGACGCTCGGTCTCGACGGCGAGGACCGCCTCCAACTCCTCGCGGGCCTGCGCCGCCTCGCCCTGGTCGCGCAGGACCAGGGCGAGGCTGTACCGGGTGAGGAGGGTACTGGGGTGTGTGTCGCCCAGCCGCTCCCGCTCGCCGGCGAGGACCGCCTCGAACTCCGTTCGGGCCTGCGCCAACTCCCCTTGGTCGCGCAGGACCAGGGCGAGGCCGTAGCGGGTGACCAGCAGATGCGGGTGGTCGCCCGCGAACTGGTCCCGCCAGCCCGCCATGACGGCTTCGAACTCGGCCCGTGCCATGGCCAGTTCACCTTGCGCGTGCAGGGTCCGTGCGAGTTCGTGGCGGGTGACGAGACTGCTGGGGTGGGTTTCACCGACCCGCTCCCGCTCGATGGCGAGCGCCGCCTCCAACTCCGCGCGGGCGGAGTCCAGCTCCCCCTGGTCGAGCAGTACGGTGGCCAGCTCGTGCCGGGTGGTGACGGTACTCGGATCGGTGTCCCCCAGCTCGCGCCGCCGGACGGCCAGCACGGCCTCGAACTCCGCCCGGGCCGCCTCCAGTTCCCCCTGGTCCCGGAGCAGGGAGGCCAGCTCGTGCCGGGTACTGAGGGTCGCGAGGTACGTGTCGCCGCCCAGCGTCCGCCTGGCCTCGAGGACCGCCTCGAACTCCGCCCGGGCAAGCGCCAGTTCCCCGAGCTCGCGCAGAGCCAGGGCGAGGTTGTGCCGGGTGACGAAGGTATCGGGATGGGTGGGTCCGACGTGTTCGCTCTCGGCGGCGCGCACGGTTTCGAGCACCGCCCGGGCCTGGACGTAGAGACCGTCGACCAGCAGCTGACGACCGGCCACGTTCATGGCCACCATGAGCTCCAGGAAGGCGCGTTCGTCGAGGCCTGCGAGGTCTGCCCGCTCGAAAGCGTCGAGGATGTGCGGGGCGAGCGACCGCCGGACGGCCGCGACCTCGGGGTCCATCTCGTCCTCGGACTCGTCGGCGCGCGCCGCCGCGGTCACGATCCCGGTGGCGACCGCCACCGTGCCGGGCGTCCGTGAGGCGTCCCGGACGAGGGGGTGCATCCGCAGCAGCGCGGGGGCGTCGGGCGCGGGTTCGAGCAGCTCGACCAGGCCCAGCGCCGCGAGGGCCGTGAGGTGCTGCCAGATCGCCGGGCCGTCCAGAGCGGCGAGCGGGCCGGCCTCGGCGAGGCGGTCGGGGGTGAGGAGGTGGGTGTAGGGGAGGTCGGCGTCGGCGAAGGCTGCGAGGAGTTCGAGCAGGGCGCGGGCGTGGCCGTGGCCGCGCTGTTCGAGCAGGGCGACGGACATCGCCCAGGTCCGGGCGAGGACGTGGCCGGGGTCCAGCCGGTCCAGGCCGTCCTCCCAGGCCCGCCGGTAGCCGGTGTAGGTGGTCGGGGTGGCGGGGGCCCGGAACGGCGGCGGGGTCCGGTTCGCCTGGTCGAGGTAGGTGCCGGCCAGGTACAGGGCGAGCGGGAGGCCGCCCAGGCGGGCCGCGAGCTCGTGCGCCTCGGCGGGGGTGCCGGCGCTCGCGGGGGCGTGGTCGCGCAGGATCCGGGCGGCGGCGTCGAGCCGGCCGCCGGTCAGCGGCCGCAGCAGGTGGAGTCGGGCGACCTGGCCCCAGGTGGTCCGGGTGCTGTCGCGGGTGGTGACCAGGACGGCGCCGGGGCCGGTGGCGGGCCGGATCCAGCCGGTGCCGGCGCTCAGCGAGCCGGGGCCGTCGAGAAGGGCGGGGTCGTCGGCGTTGTCGACGACCAGCAGCCACGGCGTGTCCTGGCGGGCCAGCCCGGACCAGAGGAGGTCGGCGGTGTCACCGCGGTCCAGTTCCTCCTGCGTCGCCCCGGCCTGGCGGGCGACGGCGCGCAGGGCCGCCTCCAGGGCGGGGCCGTTGCGCGCCTCGACCCACCACACCCGGCAGCCGGCGGCGCTCCGGCGGGCGGCGATCTCCAGGGCGATGGCGGTCTTGCCACAGCCGCCCATGCCGCACAGGGCCAGCAGTCGGCCCTCGGGGCCCGGGTCGGCGACGAGTTCGGCCTCCAGGCGTTCCAGGGTCTCCTCGCGGCCGCGCAGTGGGCGGCCGGGGTCGCGCAGCCCCAGGGGCGGGGTGACGGTCACCGGCAGGGCGCTCGGCGCGGCCGGGTCGGACATCCGCAGGGTGATGTCGGCCCGGCCGGCCTGGACGACGTTGCCGTGCACGGTGCCGCCGGTCAGCCGGTTGTCCACCCGGGCGACCGCGCCGCCCGCCTGTTCCTGCTCGCCACTCACTCACAACTCCCAACCCCGACAAGCGCGTTCGTCGGCCTACATCCTGGCGCACCCGCGGCCCGCCGACCCGGGAACGGCGAGATCCCCGCCGCGGCCCCCGGCGAAACCCATGACGGACCGTCAGGCGAGCAGCTGGGCGCCGAGGACGGTTCCCGGCGGGGCGCCGGGGAGGACGTAGGCGACGGCGGAGGCGGTGTGGGTGAGGAAGGGGTTGAGGGCGTCGCGCTCGGCCAAGCGGCTCTGGACGCGGGTGAACTGGGCGGTGTCGCGCACGAAGGCGGCGAAGAGCAGCCCCCGGTCGTCCGGGGCGTCGTCGTAGCCGTAGCCGCGCCGGAGCATCCGGGCGCCGCCGTCGAGGCGGGGGCCGGTGAGCCGGACGTGGGCGGTGGCCGGGATGACGTAGGCGCCGTCCGGGTGCTTGGCGTAGAGGTCGGGCTCGTCGTGCTCGGCGCTCCCGGTCAGTGGGGCGCCGTCGGCGGCGCGGCGGCCCATCGCGGCCTCCTGCCGCTCCGCGGGGAGGGCGGCGAAGGCGGCGGTGTCCATCCGGATCCGCCGGTAGACCAGGAGGGTGGCGTTCTCGTGCGGGCCGGGCGGGCCCCAGACCCACTGGCGGGCGGCCTCCTCGTCCGGGTTGGCGGTGCCGTCCTTGAAGCCGAACAGGTTGCGCGGGGTGGCGCCCGGCCGGGTCGGGGGCAGGAAGCCGGACTGCGACCAGCGGGGCACGGCGCCGGCGGAGTGGGCGGCCGCACCGGCGAGTTCGGTGAGGACGGCGAGGGTCCAGGGGTCGGCGGCGGAGAGCTGGAGCAGCAGGTCGCCGCCGCCGCGCGCCGGGTCGAGGCGGTCGCCGGGGAAGGCGGGCGGCTCGGCCAGTCCGCCGGGGACGGCGAGGGCCAGCCGGGCGGCGAGCGCCGGGCCGAGGCCGACCAGCGAGGCCGTCCGGGGCGGGCCGTCGTCGCCGCGCAGTCGCGGGTCCGGGGGCGCACCGGCCGCCGTGGCGGAGAGGAGGCGGGTCCAGTCGGCGAGCAGGGTGCGCAGGGCGTTCCGGTCGGCGGCCGGGGAGTTCGTCGGGAGGTCGAAGGCGAGCAGCCTGGTCGCGGGGAGTTGAGGGCCCGTCAGTCCGGACTGGCGGGCTCCGTGGAAGGGGATCGCGGCCTCCGCCGGCGGCGCACCGGCCGGCGTACCGGACGGGGTCCGGCCCGAGCCGGTCGACCCGGTCGGTCCGCCGAACAGGGCTCCGCCGTGCGCGAGTTCGCCGACCGTCGCGCCGAGTCCGGCGGCCAGCACCGCCCCGGCCGCCAGCAGTGCCCGGCGCCGCCCGGGGCCGCTCACGGGCGGACCGGCGGCCGAAGCGGCAGGCGAACCGGCGGGCGGGTCCGACGGCCGCGCGTTCTCCGACGGCGGCGCGTTCTCCGGTTCGGTGGGCATGCGCCCTATTGGAGACGATAGAACACGTCCTATGCAAATCACGTTTCGTGTTCGTCAGTTGACTCTCGCGGTGGTGATGGCGGCGCTGGCCGCCAGTACGGCCACCGGGTGTTCCTCCAGCGGTTCGGGCTCCGGCGACGCCGCGCACCCGGCCGGGAACGTGGTCCGGGTGCCGGAGGACTTCCCCACCGTCCAGCGGGCCGTGGACGTCGCGCGCGACGGCGACACGGTGCTGATCGGCCCCGGCACCTACCGCGAGAGCGTGCGCGTCGCCCGGAGCAACCTGGTGCTGCGCGGGACCGACCGCTCCGCCGTGGTGCTCGACGGCGGGCTGAAGCTGGCCAACGGCATCACCGTCACCGGCCCGGGCTCGGTGGTGGAGAACCTCACCGTGCACCACTACCTGGCCAACGGCGTGCTGTTCACCGGTGTCACCGACGAGAAGCTGCAGCAGCGCGGCGCGGGCGGATCGGCGTACGACCCGCTGGACACCACCCGCTTCCCGCCCGTCCAGGGCTTCCGGGCGACCGGTGTGACGGCGTACAACAACGGCCTGTACGGCATCTACGCGTTCGACGCGCGCGGCGGCGTGATCGAGGACTCCTACGCCTCCGGGCACGCCGACTCCGGTATCTACGTCGGGCAGTGCAAGCCTTGCGACACCCTGGTGCGCGGCAACACGGTGGAGCGCAACGCGGTCGGGGTCGAGCTGACCAACGCCTCGGACGGCCTGTCGATCCTGGGCAACCGGGTGGCCGGGAACCGGGTGGGTGTCACGGTGAACTCCAACGACCTGGAGGCGCTGGCACCGCAGCACGGGGCGGTGATCGCGGGCAACGTGGTCGTCGACAACAACGCCGCCGACACCCCGCAGCAGGCCGACGGGGGCTTCGGCATCGGCATCGGGATCGGCGGCGGGACGGCGAACCGGGTGGAGCGCAACCTCGTCCGGGGCAACCGCGCGGCCGGGGTGGTCGTCACGGATCCGGCGGGCCACCCGGCGAGCGGCAACCGGGTCGAGGGCAACCAGGTGGACGGCAACGGCGTGGACCTGGTGCTCGCCTCTGCCGATCCCGGCAACTGCTTCACCGGCAACCGGCCCGGCGCCCAGAGTCCGGACGGCCTGGAGACGGCGGCGGCCTGCGGCGGCCAGGGGCGCGGGCCGCTGGCCGCCGGGCGCCCGGCCCCGGTGCAGGCACCGCCGGGGGTTCCGTTCAGCCAGGTGGCGGCACCGCCCGCGGTGCCGTCCGCGGTGGACCCGGCGGCGCCGGCCCGCCCGGCGACCGGGCTGCCGGGGCCGGTGGACCCGGCGGCGTACCCGCTGCCGACGGACGCCGGCTCGCTCCCGCCGCGCCCGGCGGGGTGAGGCAGGAGCCCGAAGGGGTGGCGCGGTCAGCCGGTGAGCCAGGGGGCTTCGGGCAGGACGGCGCCGCCGTCCTGCCCGGAGAACTCCACCGCGGTCGGCGTGCCCAGGCCGGGCATCCGCATGGTGACCCGCCGCAGGCCGCCGTCGCCGTCGACCCAGTAGGTGAGCGGCGAGCGCTCGCCGTCGGGGGCGGCGCCCTGGGCGCGCGGGCCGGCGAACCGGTCGTACTCCCGGCCGTCGATCCGCTCCCCGCCGAGCCTGCGGGCCCCGGACTGGGCGAGCAGCAGCGGGTTGTCGGGACGGTCGGCGCCGAGCTGGACGACCAGTTGAAGGCCGGCGTCCAGCGGGTCGGCGGTGTAGGAGCGGGGGGACCAGCCCTGCCGGGGTACCCGTTCGGCCTGCTTCCAGGCCGGGCCGTCGACCCCGGCGGGTTCGGGGGCGAGCCCGAGGCCGCCGGCGTCCCACACCACCAGGCCGTGGTCGAGCGGGCCGCTCGCGCCGGTGACCTGGTAGCGGCCGACGCCCCGGCGGACGCGGTAGTCCACGACGCCCTCGACCCGGACGGTGACGTCGCCGCCCTCGGCGGCGGTCAGGGCGAGCGTGACCGGGCTGGCCTGGAACAGGTTGAGCCGCGACAGGGCCAGCCGGGAGGCCTCGTCGACGGTGACCGGGCGTTCCCCGGTGCCGGCGGTGACGGTCCGGTAGGCGACCGTTCCGCCGACGGCGGCGGCGCCCGCCACCAGGGCGGCGAGGATCCTGAGGCGGACGGTGCGGCGGCGGCGCGGGTCCGGTCCTGGGGCGTGGTCCTTTCCGGACGCCTTCGCCTTCCTCGCCGCCCCGTCCTTCCCTGCCGCCTTGTCCTTCCCTGCCGCCTTCGCCTTCCCGGGCTCCCCCGTCGTCGACGTCTGCTTCGCGGCCTCCGGGTTCCGGGCCGGGGTCGTCCGGGCCATACGGGTTCCTTCTCTCGTCCGTCGGTCGGCCGGGTCGGCCGCTCGGCCGCTCCACCGGTGCGGGTGCGGGTGCGTGCGTGAGCGGGCGGGTCCGAGGACCCGGAGGTCCTGGACCCGCCCGCTCGGCGACGTCCCGTCAGGGCCGCCACCAGGGCTGTGCCGTTACTGCTGACACCGTTACTGCTGGCAGCACTACTACTGGCAGCGCAACTACTGGTGCCGCGCCCGGCGTCGGCGGGACAGCAGCAGGAGCGCCGCGCCGAGCAGCGTCAGCGTTCCCGCGCCGGCCAGCATCACCGGGATGCCCTCGCTCGCACCGGTGCTGGGCAGGTGCGATCCGGGGACGGGGGCCGGCGCCGGCGGGGCGGGCGGCGGCACGGCCGGGCCCGGCTGCGCCGGCGGCCAGGTCTGGGGCGGCGTCACCACGGTGGGCGCCGGGGTCGGCGTGTCCGTCGGGGTGGGCGTCGCCGTCGGGCTCGGCGTGGGTGTCGGGGTCGGGGTCGGGGTGGGCGTCGGGGTGGGCGTGGGCGTCGGGATCAGCTTGTTGACGGCCGTCACCGAGACCCCGGTGGTGAGGTTGTCGGCGGTCAGCCTCAGCGGGCCGAACACCGTCACCTCCGGCGCGGAGTAGCCGTCCGGCGGGCTGGTCTCCTGCCAGTAGTACGTCCCGACCGTGCCGGCGCCCTGGCAGATGCCGTCGGCCCCGGTCGTGCACGGGTCGCCCACCGCGGTGTCGGGCTTGTCGCCTGTGCTCTGCAGCCCGTCGGTGCCGTTGGTGTCCTTCCACAGCCGGAACTTCGCGCCCGCCAGCGGCTTGCCGTCCTGGTCGTGCTTGACCAGGCGCAGCGCGCCTTCCTGCTGCCGGAACCCGAAGTCGTAGGTGTGGTCGTTCTCACCCGGTCCGCCGGTGGTCAGGGCACGTTCGACGTACTGCCCGCCCGCCGGGACGACGCCCTTGGAGTCGACGAAGTGGTTGTCGCCGACGTCCGCCGTGGTGGGCACCCACTGGTACAGGGGGCCGTCCTTGGCGTAGTCGGCCGGGTTGTCGAGCTTGACGGTGTACTTGGTGCGCGGCTTGAGGCCGCCGGTGACGTTGGAGTCGTCGAAGTAGTACTCGCCGCGCGCGGTGGTCTTCGTGGTACCGACGAGCTTCCCCGACTCGTCGTACAGGTTGACCGTGGCCCCCGGCACCGGGCGCTGGCCCGGCAGTTGGAGGCCGGAGCGCTCGGGGTCGTACCAGACCCGGTTGCCGATCTGGAGCGGGGCCTGGTCGCAGAGCACTTCGAGGTCGCCCATCGAGGCGCCCTTGCCGAACGGCGCCACCACTCCCGCCGGGTTGAGCCGCAGGCCGAACTTCGGGTCCTGCTGGCCGTTCCGCTGGAGGAAGGAGGTGCCGTAGCCGAGGGCGGTGTGGTTGGGGTCGAAGGCGGAGGTCGCGATGGTGTTCTCGACCTTGGAGAAGGCCATGCCGGCGAAGGCCGTGTTGCGGTGGCCGCCCCAGCTGGTGTCGAAGAAGCGGGTGCCCCGGGGGGACAGTCCGCAGCCGTTGTTGGTGTCCATCACGTAGCTGCCGTCGACCGGGCAGGCCTTGTTGAGGTCACCGCCCGACATGACGACGGCGACGGAGCCGGGCGTCGGGCCGGCCGGGGCGCGGTCGCCGAAGCGGTCGCGGAAGGACAGCAGCATCGAGCCGTCGGTCTCGAAGGCGATCTCGCCCAACTCCGGTTCGGGGTTGGCGATGGTGCTGGCACCGCAGGGGTTGCCGTTCTGCGAGGTCGGATAGGTGTTGGTCCACGGGTACCAGCCCGCCCCGTCGCAGGGGCCGCTGCCGACGGTGCTCTGGCGCGGGTAGTCCAGCGGCTGCTTCAGCACCGCCGCCGCGAAGGCGCCGGTGCCGAGGTCGAAGGGCAGCACGATCGCGCGCAGGTCGGCGACCCTGCCGGTCGACTCGCCCGAGCAGACGCCGCCGAGGTAGCCGGTGCCGTCCTGCAGGCCGAGGCCGAACGGCCGCCAGTCCACGGCCGCCGGACAGCCGGGGTCGGGGATCGGGTAACTGGCCTTCGGTGCGTCCGCCGTGGGCCCGGTGGCGTCGTAGCGGTAGAGCTTGCGGTCGTTGAGGTTGACGACGAAGAGGTCCTTGCCGTCGTCGGTGATCTTGATGCCGCCGAGGCTCTCCTTGCCCGGTACCGCCAGGAACCCGTCGTCGGTGCCGCCGCCGTGGGCGGTCGCGCCGGCGTTCGGGACGGTGGTGAAGAGCTTCGTGGTCTTCGTGGCCAGGTCGGTCACGTAGATCGCGCCCGCGCCGCCGGGGCCGTAGTCGGTGGTGCGCTTGGCCACCGCGGAGGAGAACAACCGGCGGTCCGCCCGGTTCCAGGCGATGCCGAACAGGGTGCCGGTGTCGGCGTTGGTGGCGAGGTCGGTGGCGTTGACGTCCACGCCCTCCTGGCCGCGCGCGCTGTACGGGAAGGACAGCAGCGTGCGCTGCGCCCCGCCCTCGCGCGTGGTCGGCTGGCAGGCCGAGACCAGCGGGGCGTTCTTCTGGCAGTAGTCGCCGGGGCTCCACAGTCCGGTGGTGTAGGAGACGTTCTTGCCGCCGGAGAGGTCGACGAACTCCTCGTTGCTGCTCAGCTGGTTGGGCGCGCCGGTCAGGCCCTGCTTGGAGGCAAAGGCCGGGTAGAGCTTGCCGGGCTTCGGATTCACCACCTGGACGCGGTACTTGCCGCCGGTCGGCTTGGCCGCGGCCGGCGCCAGTGTCACCGTGCCGTCCGCCGCCGTGGTGCCCTCGATGCTCGCGCCGGCGTCGTCGGTGAGGGTCACCCTGACTCCGGCCAGCCCGGGTTCCAGCGCGGGCGTCCACACCCCGCTGGTGTCGACGGCCCGCACCACGCGGACGGTCACGGTGCCGTCGCCCGCCTGCGGGAAGGCCTCCGGCGCGGCCACCAGCGAGACCGCGCCGATGCCGACGGCCAGCGCCGCCGCCGCGCCGAGGGTCCGGCGGCCGGGCGCCCCCGGCCGTCGTCGTTCCGGGCCGCGCGGGGCACCCGGTTCCTGTGCACGTGTCGTTGTCATCCCTGCTCTCATGGTGGAGTTGGGCCTGCCGCCCCGACCTCGGATAGGAGTCGCGTATGGCGGAAAGCCGCCGTTGGTAAGGGGAGCTTAAAGGGGGCTTATGGAAGTTCGCAGGAGAACCAGGAACTTTGACATCCCATCAGATGTTCCGCCCCTCTTCGACCTGATGGATCGTCAACTATGGCTGCCGGGAGCGCACGCAGGCGCACGGGAAGCAGCCGCCCGCGCCCCCGAAGCGCGCCCGGCGTAGGGTGCGGTCCGGACGAGAGGGGATCACCGATGCGGGACATCGTGCGGGAGTCGGCGGCGGCAGGCCGCCTGGTGGTGTGGGAGGAGTCGGCGCGCGACGGCGCTCAGGCCAAGACCTTGATGCCGGGCGGCTTCCGGGTGCGGCTCGCCCGGGAGCACGGCGCGGTGTTCGGCGCGGACGGGCCGCGCCACGTGGTGTTCGCCGCCGGATTCCCCGCCGTGTGCGCCGAGGAGTTCGAGGCGGTGCGGCAGGTCGCCGTCGAGACCGAGGGGCAGGTTTCGGCCGCGGCCGTCTGCCGGGGCACCGAGGCCGACGTCCGGCAGGCGGTCGCCTCGGTGCGCGGCGTCGCGCACGCCCGGGTACTGGCGGTCGTCCCGGCCTCCGAGGCGATGGCCCGGGTGATGACGCACCGGGGCGCCCGCGAGGCGCTGGCGCGCGGCACGGACCTGGTGAAGACGGCGCGCGACCTGGACGAGGACGTCGCGATCGACCTGTGCCTGGCCGACGCCTCCCGTGCCGACCACGGTCTGATGGCCGAAGCGGCGGGCGGGTTCACCGCCGCCGGGGCCGGAACCGTGCTCCTCGCCGACACCGTCGGGCGCCAACTCCCCGGCGAGGCGGCCGAGATGTTCGCGCGGGTGGCGGCTGCGGCCGGTCCCGGGGTGGTACTGGGCTCGCACCTGCACAACGACCTGGGCCTCGGGCTCGCCAACACCGTCCAGGCCGTGCGCAACGGCGCCCGGGTGGTGGCCAGTTCGTGGCTCGGCCTGGCCGAGCGCTCCGGACTGGTAGCCACCGAGCAGCTGCTGTTCCTGCTCGCCCACGACCCGGAGCGCGCGGCGGCCCTGCTCGGCGCCGACGCGCGCGCCGCCGAACTGTGGTGGCGGGCACCGGACCTCACCCGGCTGCCGCGCATCGCCGCCCTGGTCTCGGAGCAGACCGGAGTACCGCTGACGGTGACCACCCCGGTGGTCGGCACCGGGGTCGCCACCATCTCCACCGGCACGCCCTTCGTCGACCCCCAGCTGTTCCAGCCCTACGACCCCACGGTCCTGCTCGGGGTCGAACCCCGGATCGTGCTCACCCAGTTGGCCAGCGCCCGGGTCGTCACGGCGGTCGCCGAGCGGCTCGGCCACCGGCTGGACGCCGCCGGGGCCCGCGCGGCCGCGGCCTGGGTGAAGCGCCGGGCGTTCCGCACCGGCGAGGCCGTCGTCGACGAGGAACTGTTCGCCGCCTATCTGGACGGCGCAGGGGTTGCCCGCACCACCACCAGCACCAGCACCAGCACCAGCACCAGCACCAGCGCTGCCGAGGACACCCCGTGACGCCGACGCCCCCCGCCCGCGAACTGTCCGACCTCGCGGCCGTCAGCGCCGCCCTGACCCGGGGGCGGGCCGTGGTGCTGCCCAACCCCGCCCCGCTGACCTGCGTCGTCGCCGCCACCCGGCCCGAGGCCGTCAACACCGCCAAGCAGCGCCCGGCGGAGCAGGCCGTCGCGCTCTGGGCCCACCACCCGCGGACCCTCGACGCGCTGACGGAACGGCTCGACCTCGGCCCGGACGCGCTGCGGCTGGCCCGGCGGCTGCTCGCCGAGGAGCACCTCACCGTGCTCGCGCCCGTGCGCCGCCCCGAGCAGGCGCCGCCCTGGCTGGCACCGGCCACCAAGGACGGCTGGACGCTGCTGTTCGGCGCCCGCTGGCAGCCACTGACCGGCCTGCTGGACGCCTTCCCCGTGCTCTACGTCAGCAGCGCCAACCGGACCGGCCACGACCCGGCGCCCGGGCCCGACGAGGCCCTCGCGATGTTCCCGCCAGAGGTCCCCGTCCTCCGCTCCCCCGTTGCCGACGGCGACCACGACGGGCCCGGAAGCGTACGCAGGGCGGCCACCACCACCGTCCGCCTGTACCCGGACGGCCGGCTCGCCCTCCACCGGCACGGCGCCCAGGACCGCGCCTTCGCCGATCCCGAGCAGTACCTGGCCCGATTCGGGAACGGCCGGGGACGGTAACGGCCGGGGACGGTAACGGCCGGGGACGGTAACGGCCGAGGACGGTGACAGCCGGAGCCGCTGACGGCCGGGGACGAACTCCGGCCGGCCCTCGGCCGCCGCCCCTGGAACGGATTCGCGCTCGACGGACCGTAGTTCGTGGCCGTCGAGCGCGAAGTCCCTTCCCGCCGAACGCCGTGACCGGCGGATTCCAGGGGTCGGGGCCGGGCATCAGATCCGGGACAGCAGCCGGGCGAGCCAGGCGGTGCGGGTGCGGCGGGCCGTGACCGAGAGCTCCGCCCGGGGGTGGAGGGCGTCGAACCCGTGGCAGCCCCCGGCCCACACATGGAGCTCGGCGTCCCCACCGGCCGCCCAGAGGCGGGTGGCGTAGTCGGTGCACTCGTCGCGGAAGACCTCGGCCGAGCCGCTGTCGAGACAGGCGGCGGGCAGACCGCCGAGATCCTCGGCGCGGGCGGGCGACACGTACGGGGACACCTCGTCGGCGGGCGTCGCGCCGAGAACGGAGCGCCAGGCGAAGGCGTTCATCTCCCCGGTCCAGACGCCCGGAACGCCGGAGTACTGACGGCTGGAGACGGTGGTGCCGCGGTGGTCCAGCATGGGGCAGACCAGGATCTGACCGGCCACCGCCGGGGTGCCGCGGTCACGGGCCCGCAGGGCGACGCCGGCGGCGAGGCCCCCGCCCGCACTGGCACCCGCGACCACGATCCGGTCGGGGTCGATCCCCAACTCGGCGGCGTTCTCGGCGATCCAGCACAGTCCCCGGTAGCAGTCCCCGGCGACGACCGGACCCTCGTGCTCCGGAGCGAGCCGGTAGTCGACGGTCGCGACGACGACGCCGAACTCGTCCAGCCACTCCAAGGGGATGTCGAGCTGGGAGAAACGGTCGCCCATGACCATCCCACCGCCGTGCATCCAGTAGACGCACGGCGCGGCCGCACCCGTGCCGTCGTGGTCGGCCGGCGCGAGGACCGTCAGCGGGATCCCGGTGCCGTCGGCGGCGGGGACGGTGAACTCCCGCCGCTCGACGCTCCGGTGGGCGAGCAGCGGTTCGACCGGGGCCACGGCCAGGCGGCGCAGCCCGGCCAGCGTGTCGGAGCCGGGCCCGGACGGCAGGGGCATCCGGGCGAGGAAATCGCGCAGTTCGGGGTCGAGCGCGGGTCGGGCGGTGCTCATGGTCGGTACGGCCTTTCGAGGAGAGGATCCGGGGACGGGAGCGGTCAGTGTGCGGCGGCCCTGCCACCGACCGGCACGAGGTCGGAGAACTCCGCTTCCCCGGCCAGGAGTTCACCGACGCGGGCGAGAAGGGCCCGGGCCGGCTCGCCGGCGAACACCCGGTGGTGGTCCGCCTCGCTCGTCCAGCCCTCGACGACGTGGACGCGGTCCGGGTCGGCGGCCGAGCGCGAGACCAGGTAGACGAGGCAGTGCTCGTCGGCCCCGGGGTTGCCCCGGTCGAGTCCGGTCAGCAGCAGTTCGGCGAGGCGTTCGCCGAGGCCCGGCCGGGCGGTCATGGTGGCGTGGAACCCGTAACTGACGGCCATCGGAGCGGTCCTTCCGGTGAGGGGGTGCAGTGGTTCCAGTCAACCGGGATGCCCCGCGCGAACGTTAGGGCGATGCTCGCCCGCCCTTGCCCGATCCTCGCGCCGACGGGAAGAAGGGCCCGGGCGGTGCTGGAATGGGCACATGTCCCTCGACGAACTGCGCACCCTGGTCGCCCGGCACGCCCGCCCGGACTCGACCACCGCCCTCGACGGCGTGCTGGTCTCCCGGGTCGACCGGCCGGGTCTCCCGGCGCCCGCCATGTCCGGAACCGTGTTCGCGGTCATCGCCCAGGGCGCCAAACGCCTGGCGCTCGGCGACCGGGTCTACACCTACGGCGCCGGGCAGTACCTGGTCGCCTCCGTCGACCTGCCGGTCACCGGGCAGTTCACCGGGATCGGACCCGACCGGCCGGCGCTGGGCGTCGGACTGCTGCTGGAGCCGTCGGTGATCGCCGAACTGCTGCTCCGGGCCGGGCCCGGGGACGTCCCCCGCGACACGGGCGCACCGTCGGGGATCGCCGTCGGCGACGCCTCCGAGGCCCTGCTCGACGCGGTGGTCCGGCTGCTGCGCCTGCTGGACGAACCGCGCGACCGGGCCGTGCTCGCCCCACTGGTGAAGCGGGAGATCCTGTGGCGGCTGATCACCGGGGAACAGGGCGCGACGGTGCGTCAACTCGGTCTCGCAGACTCGGGGCTGAGCCATGTCTCGCGCGCCGTGCGCTGGATCCGCGAGCACTACGCCGAACCGTTCCGGGTCGAGGACGTGGCCAGGCTGTCCGGTCTGAGCGCCTCCGCCTTCTACCGCAACTTCCAGGCGGTGACGGCGATGAGCCCGATCCAGTTCCAGAAGCAGATCCGGCTCCAGGAGGCGCGGCTGCTGCTCGCCACCCACCCCGGGGACGTGACCGGGGTGGGGCGACGGGTGGGGTACGACAGCGCCTCGCAGTTCAGCCGCGAGTACCGGCGGCAGTTCGGCGAGGCGCCGAGCCGGGACGCCGCCCGACTGCGGGAGGACGGGGGTGCCCCGGCGGCCGTCCTCCCGTGAGCGGCGGCGGGAGGATCGGGCAAGGGGACGGGAGGATCGTTCTTCCATCGCCGCAGGTCAGGGCGGTTCACTGGAACCAGTCGCTCTTCCGTGGCGCGGAGTTCCGCGGACACGGGCCCTTCCGAGCAGAGGATTCCCGATGGACACCATCCTGATCACCGGCGCGTCGTCCGGGTACGGCCGGCGGACAGCCCTGTACTTCCACGCCCGGGGTTGGCAGGTCGTCGCGGCCGTGCGCACACCGCGCCCGGACGCGCTCCCGGTCTCCGAGAGCCTGCGCGTCGTCGAGCTCGACGTGACCCGGCCCGAGAGCATCGCCGCCGCCCTCGAGGCCGCGGGGCCCGTCGACGTCCTGGTCAACAACGCGGGCATCCCGGCGATCGGGGTGTTCGAGGGGACGCCGATGGCCCGGGTGCGGGAGGTGTTCGAGACCAACACCTTCGGTGCCATGGCCACCACCCAGGCGGTGCTGCCCGGGTTCCGGGAGCGCGGGAGCGGCGTGGTGGTCAACGTGACCTCCAGCGTGGTGCTCGGCCATATGCCGCTCTCCGCGCTGTACAAGGCCAGCAAGGCCGCCGTCGAGGGGTTCACCGCGTCGCTCGCGCTCGAACTCGCGCCGTTCGGGGTCAGGGCCGCGACGGTCCAGCCGGGGGCCTGCCTCACGACGAACTTCGCACGGCGGGCCACCGCCGACGGCGCGGCCGGCGCCGCGGTCCCGGCACCCTACGCCGAGTGGGCCGACCGGGTGATGGCCGGCTTCACCTCGCAAGAACTGTTCACCACCGAGGAGGACGTGGCCGAGGCGGTGTGGCGGGCGGTGCACGACACCACCGGGCAGCTCCGCTTCCCGGCCGGGGCCGACGCGCACCGGCTCGCCGAGGCCAGGTGACCGGCCTCCGGCCGCCGGGGTGCGGCTCTCAGCCCCGGTCGAGCGCCGAGACCAGGCTCGCCACCGTCACCGTGTTGAAGACGAAGGCGATGACGGCGTTGGCCGCCACCGTGCGCCGCATCTCCCGGGAGGTCACATTGACGTCGGTGGTGCCGAAGGTCGTCATGACGGACACGGCGAAGTACATGTAGTCGGCCCAGACGGCGGACTCCGCCCCGTCCCCGGTGCCGGTCCCGCTGCCCGGGAACTCCAGCGCGCGTTCGTCCTCCACCAGGTTGTCGGCGTGGAAGGCGACCGCGAAGGAGACGAGCACGCACACCCAGGCCTCGACGACCAGCGCGAGCGCGATCGCCACCCGGACACCGACCAGGAGCGCCGACCCCAGATGGCCGGGGCGCCAGACCAGGGACACCACCAGCGCGGCCGCCGCCACGAAGACCGACACCCCCGGCCCCGGGGCGCTGCCGAGCAGGTAGCGCTGCACGACGGTGCCGCGCTCGGAACGCCGCGCCCAGTCCCGGATCCGCTCCGGCGAGGCACCGGCGAAGGCCAGCAGGGTGGCGGTCAGATAGGCCGACAGATAGGCGAACAGCACCAGGACGGCGACATCCGCCCCGGACAGCAGGGCCGCCCCCTCGTGGAGCGCCACCAGCAGGACGAGCACGGCCGCCGCGACGGCCGCGACCAGCAGGCTCGCGGCCGAGCGGCGGCGTTCGGAGAGCCAGGAGTGCACCGGCGGGCTCCTCGGGAAGGCGGCTGGCGGGGCGGCCGCCGACGACGCGGCGGGCCGCCAGTGTAAGGGCCCGGGCACCGTCGGCCCCGGTAGGCGGGTCCGGCGTCGCGACCCTCTCGGGTGCCACGGGCGACCAGCGGGGAGTCCGGCACCGACCGCCCCCGGCCTTCTGCCGGCCCTCTTCGAGCACCAGTGGTCGCAGTCCTGCCGCGTCGAGGAGGAACTGCCGGGCGAGGTCGAGCGGCAGGTGCTCCACGCCATGGCACGCGTCGACAAGGACGAGATCGGCGCCCGGGAACTCGACATGTCGCTCCGGACGTACCGGAGTCATGTCTCGACGCTGATGCGGCGGCTGGGAGCGGCGAACCGGTTCCAGGCTGCGCTCGCGGCCCGTGCGCGGAAGTGGATCTGACCCGGCACCACCGACCGGGGGCATTACGGACGGGCTCGCCGTCCGGCCGCCGTCAACCCAGTCCGGCCGCCGCCTGCTCCCGGTCGTAGGAGTCGCGCGAGCGGGCGATGGCGTCGCGGTGGCGCTCCGCCCAGGCGGTGAGGCCCTTGAGGGAGGCGTAGAGCTCGTCGGCCATCTCGGTGCCGCGGTACTCCACCTTGGGCGGCACGGTCGCGTAGACGGTGCGCTCGATCAGTCCGTCGCGTTCGAGGTTCCGCAGCGTCAGGGTGAGCATACGGCGGCTGATTCCGGGTACGGACCGTTCGAGTTCGGTGAAGCGGACCGGACCGTGGCTGAGGTTGAGCAGGATCCCGATCGCCCACTTGCCGCTGATGCGGTTGAGCGCCTCCAGGACGGTGCACGCCTCGCGGGCGGGGGCCGGGTCGTCGAGGTCGGCCTCCTCGAGGTCCTCGATCACATCGTTGTTCCCCAGGAACATGAAAGTGCCTCCTTACGGTGGGACTTGATGGTCACACAGGATGGTCGCTGTAACAAGAAGTGCCCTCAGGGAGCGCGGGCGCCACCGGGCGCCCCTCCCCGGCCATTCCCCCGAAGGACTCCTCCGATGACCACGCAAGCCCCGCCGTCCCTCCAGCCTTCCAGGTCACGCTGGTTGGCACTGGGGGTCCTCTGCACCGGCAACCTGATGATCATCCTCGACGGTTCGATCGTGACCGTCGCCCTGCCGACCATCCAGACCGACCTCGGCTTCACCCAGTCCGGCCTGGCCTGGGTCGTCAACGCCTACCTCATCGCGTTCGCCGGGCTGCTGCTGCTCTCCGGCCGACTGGGCGACCTGCTCGGAGGCCGCCGCGTCTTCAGCGCGGGTCTGGGCCTGTTCACGGTCGCCTCGCTGGCCTGCGGCCTGTCCTCCTCCTCGACGGCACTGGTGGTGTTCCGGTTCGTCCAGGGGGTCGGCGGGGCACTCGCCTCGGCCGTCGTCCTGGGCATGATCATCACCCTGTTCCCCGACGCCGGCGAGCGCGGCAAGGCACTGGCGGCGTACGCCTTCGTCTCCGCGGCCGGCGCCTCGCTGGGCCTGATCCTGGGCGGCGTGCTGACCCAGAGCTTCAGCTGGCCGTGGGTGTTCTACGTCAACGTGCCGATCGGCCTGGTGGCGCTCGTGCTGACGCAGAGCGTGGTGCCCGGCGGGAAGGGAGCGGGGCTGCGCGAGGGCGCCGACCTGGTCGGCTCGGTGCTCGCCACCGGCGGTCTGATGCTGCTGGTCTACACGATCATCAAGGCCGAGGAGTACACCTGGGGCGACGGCCGCACGCTGGGCCTGCTGGCCGGCTCGCTGGCGCTGCTGGCCGGTTTCGTGGTCCGCCAGGCGTACGCGGCCAAGCCTCTGCTGCCGCTGCACATCTTCCGCTCCCGGGCGGTCTCCGGCGCCAACGGCATCATGGTCCTGATGGTCGCCGGCCTGTTCGGCTACCAGTTCTGCACCGCGCTGTACTTCCAGAACGTCCTGGGCTACGACGCCTTGAAGACCGGGCTCGCCTTCCTGCCCGCGCCGGTCACCATCGCGATCGTCTCGCTGGGCTTCGCGGTCAAGCTGAACCAGCGGTTCGGGCCCCGCCGGGTGCTGGTCGTCGGCCTGCTGCTGGTGGCCGCGGCGCTCGCGCTGCTGGCCCGGGTGCCGAGCGACGGCAGCTTCCTCGTCGACATCGTGCCGCCGTTCGTGCTGCTCGGCCTCGGCTTCGGCGCGGCCATGCCGGCGCTGATCGGCCAGGCCATGTCGGTCACCTCGCCCAACGACGCCGGCATCGCCTCCGGCCTGGTCAACACCACCCAGCAGGTCGGCGCCTCGATCGGCACCGCCGTGCTCGCCACGGTCGCCGCCTCCCGCACCGCGACGCTGCTCGGCGAGGGCGACAGCAAGGTCGAGGCGCTCACCGGCGGCTTCCACCTCTCCTACGGGCTCAGCGCCGTGTTCGTGGGGGTCGGCGTCCTGGTGGCCGCGTTCTTCCTGCGCAGCCCCGCGGCCGCTGCCGAGAGCATCCCCGAGCCGGACCTCGAATCTGCGGATTCCCCCGTGCCGCAGATCTGACGGTCCCCGTGCGGCCGTTCCGGAAGGCTCCCCGGAACGGCCGCACCACCCTGACGGCGCGCAGCGCCGCCGGGGCCGCACCGCACCACGTCGGAGCCCGTCGACCGAGCACACCCGCGAGCATCCCGCCGCCAAACCCGCGGGCCCCGGAAGAGGGCCCGCATAGGGGGACGGTCAGGGGGTTCGGATCCGGACGGAGCCAGCAGACTCGTCGCATCGTCCGTGGCCGGGGCCGTCAGCGCCTCCCCCGCGGGGTGGGCGGGCCCTGCGCCGTCCACCGTTCCCCCCTCTCGCGCAGGATCGAGAAAGAATCCATGTACACCAGACGCCGTTTCCTCCGCTTCCCGGTCACCCTGACCGCCGCCGCCGTCATCGGCCCCGCCGTCCTCACGGCCTGCTCCGACTCCTCCGCCCCGCCCTCCGCGAAGAGCGGCGGCGGCACCCTGCGCTACGGCGCCGCCGTCGAACCCGACAGCTGGGACCCGCACGCCGCGTCCACCGCCGTCACCGGGCGGCTGCTGCGCCCGGTGCTGGAGTCGCTGGTCGCGGTCGCGGCGGACGGGACCGTCAAGCCGTGGCTGGCCGATTCGTGGACGGTCTCGCCCGACGGTCTCACCTACACCTTCACCCTGCGCGCCGGCGTGACCTTCAGCGACGGCACCCCGTTCGACGCGGCGGCCGTGAAGGCGAACTTCGACCACGTCACGGCGGCGAAGACGGCGTCCAAGCGGGCGGCCGGCCTGCTCGGCCCCTACAAGGAGACCGAGGTGGTCGACCCGCGCACGGTGGCCGTGCACCTGACCGCCCCGCACTCCTCCTTCCTCGGCTCGGTGGGGAGCACCTTCCTCGGCTTCCACTCCCCCGTCGCACTGCGCGACCACGCGGGCGACCTCTCCTCCGGCGGCGCGTTCGTCGTCGGCACCGGCCCGTTCACCTTCGAGTCGGTGACGCCCGGCCAGCAGGCGGTGTTCAAGCGCCGGTCCGACTACAACTGGGCCCCGCCGACCGCCACCCACCAGGGGCAGGCGAAGCTGGAGAGCATCGTCGTGCTGCTGCTGAAGGAGGACGCCTCCCGGGTCGGCGCCCTGACCTCCGGTCAGGTCGACGCCGCCGAGCTGATACCCGCCAACCGGCTGGCCGGACTGCGCGGCCAGAACGGCGTCCAGGTGGTCCGCAAGGCGGTCCCCGGCGTCCCCTACACCTACTACCTCAACACCGCCCGCGCGCCCTTCGACGACCCGCGCGCCCGGCAGGCCGTCCGGCACGCCATCGACTTCGCCGGGATCGTCAAGGGCATCTTCCAGGGCGAGTACGAGCAGGCCTGGGGGCCGCTGGCGCCCTCCACCCCCGGCGCCGAGCCGTCGTTCGCCAAGCCGGCCTGGGAGTACAGCAAGGAGAAGGCGGAGAAGCTGCTGGACGAGGCCGGCTGGACCGGGCGGGACGGAGAGGGCTACCGCACCAAGGACGGCAAGCGCCTCACCGCCGAGCAGCCGTACGTGCAGACCTTCGTCTCGGCCCAGAACCACACCTTCGACGTGGGCGTGCAGGACGCGCTGAAGCAGGTCGGCATCGAGCTGAAGCTGGTGCCGCTGGACTCCGCCGGCTCCATCGGGCGCACCGGCAAGGGCGACTACGACGTGTTCGCCTTCGCCTGGCAGGGCTCCGACCCGAGCCTGCTGGGCAACCTCTACCACTCCAAGTCCCAGTTCGGGGGCGGCGGGGCGAACGGCAGCCGGGTCAAGGACGCCGAGATCGACGGCTGGCTGGACCAGGCCGAGGCGACCGTGGACGCCGCGCAGCGCGCCGAGCTGTACCGCAAGGTCCAGCGGAAGATCGTCGATCAGGCGTACTCCTTCCCGGCCTACATCGCCACCATGGACGTCGCCCGGCACGGCAAGGTGAACGGGTTGCTCCTGGACGTCGACGCCAACACCGACTTCTACGGCATCGGGGTGGCCTGAGGTGTCCGACCGCGCCCGGCTCGCGCCGCGACGGCACGTGCCGCCCTGGGCCAGGTTCGTCGCCCGGCGGCTCGCGGCGGGGCTGGTGGTGGTGTGGGGGACGCTCACGGTGACGTTCTTCGCCCTCCACCTCGCCCCCGGCGACATCGTGGACGGACTGATCGGGCCGGGCGCCGCGGCAACCCCGGCCCTGCGCGGCCAGGTGATCGCCGAGAACGGCCTGGACGACCCGCTGCTCCTCCAGTACGGCCGCCAGCTCGCCCAGTTGGCAAGCGGCGGCCTCGGCTGGTCGTACCAGCTCAACGAGCCGATCGAGCGGCTGCTCGGCAGCCAGCTCGGTCCGACCGTCGAGCTGGCGGTGTCCGCGCTGGTCACCGCGCTGGTGCTGGCGGTGCTGGCGGCCGCCCTGACGGTCGGCCGGGGCCGGACGGTGCGCGGTGCCGCCGGTCTGGCCGAACTGCTGATGGTGTCGATGCCGTCGTTCTGGCTGGGCATCATCCTGCTGACGGTGTTCTCCTACCGGCTGCACGCGCTGCCCTCGATCGGGGCGGACGGGCCGGCCGCGCTGGTACTGCCGACGCTGGCGCTGGCACTGCCGCTGGCCGGAGTGCTCGCCCAGGTGATCCGCCAGGAGCTGGAGACCACCGACGGCCGCCCGTTCGTGCTGACCGCGCGCTCGCGCGGCCTGGGCGCGACGGCGGTACTGCTGCGGCACACCCTGCGGCACGCGCTGCTGCCCCTGACCACGCTGTCCGGGTTCGTGCTGGGCAGCCTGTTCGGCGGCGCGGTGCTGGTGGAGAACATCTTCACCCGGCCGGGCCTGGGCCGGGTGCTGGCCAACGCGGTCGGCTCGCGCGACCTGCCGGTGGTCAGCGCTCTTGTGGTCATCTCCAGCGCGGCGTTCGTGGTCATCAACACCCTGGTGGACGTGCTCCACCCGCTGATCGACCCCCGGCTGCGCGAGGGAGGTCCGGCATGAGCACCGTGACCGCCCTCCTCGACCGGCCGGCCGCGGCCGGCGCCCGCCGGGGCGCGCTGCTGCGCTCGCCGGCCCGGCTGGCACCGCTGGTCCTGCTGGCCGCGGTGGCGCTCGTGCTGGTCTTCCCCGGGGTGTTCGCCACCCACGCCCCCGAGGCGACGGACGTCGCGGCGGCACTGCGCCCGCCCGGTGCCGAGCACTGGCTCGGCACCGACCAGCTCGGCCGGGACGTCTGGTCGCGGCTCGTGCACGGCACCCGGCTGTCGCTGCTGATCGCGGTCGGCGCGACGGTGATCGGGGTGGGCGGCGGCGCGCTGCTCGGTCTGGTCGCCGGCTGCGGCGGACGGCAGGTGGACTTCGCCCTGATGCGGGTGGTGGACGTGCTGCTGGGCTTCCCCGAACTGCTGCTCGCGCTGGTGGTGGTGGCGCTGCTGGGCGGCGGCACGGTCAACGTGGCGATCGCCATCGGCGTCGCCGGGGTGCCCCACTACGCCCGACTGGTGCGCGGCCAGGCACGGCTGGTGCTGCGCTCGGAGTACGTGGAGGCGGCGCGGGTGCTGGGGGTGCCGGCCTGGCGGTCGGTGCTGCGGCACGTGCTGCCGAACGTCGGCGGCCCGCTGGTGGTGCTGGCCTCGATCGGGCTGGGCTCGGCCATCATCTCGGGCTCCGGGCTCAGTGTGCTCGGCCTGGGTCCGGTCCCGCCGGACGCGGACTGGGGCTCGATGGTCGCCGACGGCAAGGACTTTCTCCAGACGGCCTGGTGGATCTCGATCTCGCCGGGCCTGGCCGTCTCGGTCGTGGTGGTCTGCACCACGCTGATCGGCCGTTCGCTGCAGTCGAGGGCGGTGCGATGACGACGACGACAACGGAAGCGACCGCGGCGAAGGCGGCGGCCGGGCACACCGGCCCGTCGGTGCCGCTCGTGCGGGTGGAGGGGCTGCGGGTGTCGTTCCCCGGCGCGCCGCGGCCCGCCGTGGACGGGGTGTCGCTGGCCGTCGGCGCCGGTGAGTGTGTGGCGCTGGTCGGCGAGTCCGGCTCGGGCAAGTCCGTCACCGCCCGTTCCCTGATCGGGCTGGCGGGCGCCAGGGCCCGGGTCTCCGCCCGGACCCTGGAGGTGGCCGGGGCGGACACCGCGGGCTTCGGCGAACGGCAGTGGCGGGCGGTGCGCGGCCGGCGGGTCGCCATGGTGTTCCAGGACGCCCTGACCGCGCTGGACCCGCTGCGCACCGTCGGCGCCGAGATCGCCGAGGCGGCCCGCCTCGGCGGCACCGCCGGCCCGGACAGCGAGGCCCGGGTGGTGGAACTGCTCACGGCGGTGGGCGTGCCGGAGCCGGAGGCCCGCCGCACCCAGTACCCGCACCAGCTCTCCGGCGGGCTGCGCCAGCGCGCGCTGATCGCCTCGGCGCTGGCCGCCGACGCCCCGCTGCTGATCGCCGACGAGCCGACCACCGCGCTGGACGCGATCGTCCAGGCGCAGATCCTGGCACTGCTCGGCCGACTCAAGGACGAGGGCCGGGGACTGCTGCTGGTCAGTCACGACCTGGCGGTGGTGGCGCAGTTGGCGGACCGGGTGCTGGTGCTGCGGCGGGGCGAGGTGGTGGAGAGCGGGCCGGCCGGCCGGGTGCTGTCCGCCCCGGAGCACCCGTACACCCGGATGCTGCTGGACGCGGTGCCCTCGGGCCGCCCGCGGGCCCGTCCCGCCCAGGCCCCGCCCGGGGCAGCGGAGGCAGCGGACGCGGAGGCAGCGGACGCCGGGGCACCGGACGCGGAAGAGGCGGCCCCGGTGCTGACCGGGCGCGGGCTGGTCAAGTCCTTCGCCCCGGGCGGGCCGAGGGCCCTCGACGAGGTCGGGTTCACCCTGCGGGCGGGCGAGGCGCTGGGCGTGGTCGGCGAGTCCGGCTCGGGCAAGACCACGCTGGCGCGGGTCGCGATGGGTCTGTCCCGTCCCGACGCCGGGGAGGTGCTGCTGCACGGGCGGCCCTGGTCGGCGCTGCCGGAGCGGCGGCGCCGGGCCGGGCGCTCGGCGATCCAGTTCGTCCAGCAGGACCCGTACGCCTCGGCGGACCCCCGGTTCACCGTGGCGCGGATCATCGGCGAGGCGCTGCCCGGACTGCGGCGCGCCGAGCGGGCCCGGCGGTGCGCGGAACTCCTCGACCAGGTCGGCCTGCCGGCCGAACTGCTCTCCCGGCGGCCGCACCAGCTGTCCGGCGGTCAGCGCCAACGGGTGGCCATCGCCCGGGCGTTGGCGTGCGGTCCGCAGGTGCTGGTCTGCGACGAGCCGGTGTCGGCGCTGGACGTGTCGGTCCAGGCGCAGGTGCTGCAGCTGCTGGACCGGCTGCGGCGCGAGCGGGGCATCGCCCTGCTGTTCATCACCCACGACCTGGCCGTGGTGCGGCAGGTCGCCGACCGGGTGCTGATCATGCGCGGCGGGTCGGTGGTCGAGGAGGGCGGGACCGAGCG
This sequence comes from Kitasatospora purpeofusca, assembly GCF_000718025.1. Taxonomy (GTDB): domain Bacteria; phylum Actinomycetota; class Actinomycetes; order Streptomycetales; family Streptomycetaceae; genus Kitasatospora; species Kitasatospora purpeofusca. Next base: position 41,854 of record NZ_JODS01000041.1, on the reverse strand, counting down.
GATCTTCGAGGCCCCCGCCCACCCGTACACCCGGGCCCTGCTGGACGCCGTCCTGCGGCTGCCCGGCACGGAAGGCGCGGGCAGTACGGAAGGCGCGGGCAGTACGGAAGGCGCGGGCAGTACGGCAAGCACGGGCAGTACGGAAGGCCCGGGCGGGGCGCACGTCGCGGACGTCACCGGCCGCGACGCCCCGGAACAGGACACCGAACACGCCGCCGGGCAGGACGGCGAGCACGTACCGAAGTGGGAGACATGACTGACACGACGACGGACGCCGCCCCCGAGGCCGCCGAGCTGTGGCTGCGGCGGGCCGAGGAGGTCGCGGCGCGGCTCGCACCCGGCGCCGCCCGGCGCGACCGCGAGGGCACCCCGCCGGTGCGGGAGATCCAGCTGCTGAAGGACACCGGCCTGGTGACCCTGCTGGGGCCGGTCGAGCACGGCGGGGGCGGCCAGAACTGGTCCACCGCGTTCCGGGTGGTGCGCACCGTCGCGGCGGCCGACGCCTCGGTCGGCGAACTGCTGGCCCACCACTACGTGTGGGTGTCGATCGCCGAGTTCATCGGCACCGAGGAGAAGATCCAGCACATCGGCGAGGTGTCGGCCCGGGCCCGGTGGTTCTTCAGCGGGTCCTCCAAGCCCCGCTCGGCGCCCCTGGTGATCCAGGACACCGGCCTGGAGATGCTGTTCCACGGTCGGCTGGAGCGCGCCCTGGGCCACCCGGTGTCGGACATCACCATCCTGGAGGGCTTCCTGGAGGACGGTGACACCCCGATCAGCGCGCTCGCGATGAGCGAGCACGTGGGGCTGTCCTTCGAGCCCGGCGCCGAGGAGATCGGGCTGCGGTCGCTGGCGGCCGGGACCGTGGTCGCCGACGGCGCGAACATCCCGTGGACCGGGGCGCTCGGCCACGTCGACAAGACCTTCGTGCCCCGGGTCTACAACACCTTCCTCACCCCGGCCTTCCAGCTCGCCCAGGCCAACGCGCTGATCGGCGCGGCCCGGGGCGCGCTGGAGGCCGCCGCCGCCCGTGCCCGCGAGCAGTGGTCGCAGGCGCCGCTGACCGAGGCCGCCGCCGCGGACGCGGCCCGGCACCACGGCGCCCTGGCCTCCTCGCTGTGGGCGGTGGAGGCGTTCGCCGACGCCGTCGGCGCCGAGGCGGACGCCCTGCACGCCCGGCGCCGCACGGTGACCGAGGAGGAGCGCGGCCGGCACGCCGTCCGGGTCGCGGCGCTGGCCGCGCAGGCCGGCGCGGCCGCCGACGCGGTCACCGTCGGCGCGCTCGGGGCGGCCGGCCCCGGCGGCGCCGAGGCCGCGGCCGGGCTGGACCGCTACTGGCGGGACACCAGGGCGCGGCGGGTGCACGAGGACGACCCGGGGCGCGCCCGGGTGGTCGGGCGCCACCTCCTGCACGGCGAAGTCCCCCGCCCCACCTGGTACGCGTGACACCCCGAGTAAGGAGCACCCCCGCAATGAGCAGCAGTTCCCCGACCGTCCCGCTGTCCGTCCTCGACATATCGTCCGTCGACTCCGCCGGCCGCCCCGCCGACACCCTGGTCGGCACCCGTCGGCTGGTCGCGGCCGCCGACGAGCTGGGCTTCACCCGGTTCTGGGTGGCCGAGCACCACAACTCGCGCGGGATCGCCGGCTCCGTCCCGGCGGTCCTGCTGGCCGCGCTCGGCGAGCGGACCACCCGGATCCGGATCGGCGCGGGCGGGGTGATCCTGCCGAACCACCCGCCGTACGCCGTCGCGGAGTCCTTCCGGACGCTGGCCGCGCTGTTCCCCGGCCGGGTGGACCTGGGCATCGGCCGCTCGGGCGCGGACCCGGTGCTCTCCCACGCGCTGCGCCGGGCGCCCGACGAGGACTTCCCGGCGGCGCTGGAGGAACTGCTCGCCTTCGTCGACGGCGGCTTCCCGGACGGGCACGTCTACCAGCGGCTGGAGGCCCTGCCGGAGCCGCCGCAGCCGCCCCGGCCGTGGCTGCTGGGCGCCAGTGTGCGCAGCGCCGTGGACGCGGGCCGGCGCGGGCTGCCGTACGCGTTCGCGCACCACTTCTTCAACTCCCGCGGCACCGAGGAGGCGCTGCGGGCGTACCGGGAGAGCTTCCGGCCCTCGGCCCGGGCCGAGCGGCCGCACACCATCGTCACCGCCTACACGGTGTGCGGGGAGACCTCGGAGCAGGCGCGCCGGTTGGCGGCGCCGGCGCTGTTCCCGGTGCTGCGGCTGAACGGCGCCTCGCCGATCGCGCCGCTGCCCACCGTCGAGGAGGCGGCGGCGTACCCGTGGACGGAGGCCGAGCGGGCCGCCGCCGACGCGCTGCTCAGCACCCAGGCGGTCGGTGACGCCGAGGTGGTCCGCCGGGCGCTGGCGGACCTGCTGGAGCGCTCCGGCGCGGACGAGCTGATGGTGACCAACAACGTCACCGACGTCGAGGAGAAGATCCGCTCGCTGGAACGCGTGCGGGAACTCGCCCCGGCGCTGCCCGTCCCCGCCGGGGTCAGCCGGTAACGGCCGGGCGGCGGCGGTAGCGGGTGCCGAGGCTGTCGAGGATGCGGCGGTGGTGGGTGACCAGCCAGACCCGCTCGGGCTCCCCGGGCGGACAGCGGTCCAGGGCGTGGTCGAGGCAGCTGACCGCGAGCGCGTCGTCGCCCGCGGCGGCGGCCCGGGCAGACGCCCCGACCAGTGCCTCCCAGGCACGGCGCTCCATCGCCTCCACCGGGGTTCCGTCCGCGTCGGCGAGCGCGATGGCGCGGTCGTAGTGGAAGGCCAGCAGCCCGGGGCGGGGCACGTCCAGCAGGGCGGCCCAGTCGGCCGCCCGCAGATGGCGTTCGACCAGGACGCGGCCGGGCAGCTGGGCGAGCGCGACATCGCGGCTGACGGCGTACCGGAAGACGTACTCGACGTCTCCGGGCACGCCGCTGCGGCGCACCCGGCGCAGCAGTTCGCGCGACTCCAGGAGTTCCAGGCCGCGGCCGACCTCCTCGGGGTCGCGCCGGCTGACGGCGGCGACCGCGCCGCGCCACAGCGTGCCGCCGACGACGGCGGCGTCGCGCAGCACCGAGCGGGCGGTGCGGTCGAGGCCGTCGATCTGGGCGGCGGCGACGGCGAGGACGGCCGGCGGGTGGGCGGCGGCCGGGTCGGCGCCGACGTCCGCCACCCGCGCGTAGGCCTGGGCGAACAGCGGGTTGCCGTCGGCGAGGGCCGCGCGGAGGTCGTCGGCGGGCGTCGGGTGGCGGCGGCCGGCGGCGGCGCCGACCACGGTGGCGGTGGCCGCGGCGGACAGCGGCGCCACGTGCAGCAGGACCGAGCGGCGCTTGGCGCACCCCCAGGAGGGTCTGCTGTGGAGCAGTTCGGAGCGGGCGCCGGCGATCAGCAGCAGGGCGACCGGGCCGAGCCGGGCCGTGAGGTCCTCGACGAAGGAGCGGACGAAGTCGGCGGCGCGGTGGAGGTCGTCCAGGACGACCACCAGCGGGCGTTCGGCGGCCGCCTCCTCCAGGAACTGCCGCAGCGCGCCGAGGACTTCCTCCCGCGGGACGGCGCCGTCCGGCCCCTGGGCGGAGGCGGCCGGGGCGGGCAGGCCGAGGCAGGCCGCGAGCGCGGTGACGATCGGTCCGGCGGCGTCGTGCGGGAAGAGCCCCCGCACGACAGCGGTCAGCGCGGGAAGGACGACGGCCGCCGGCGCGCCGGCGCGGATGCCCGTGTAGGCGCGGACCACGCCGGCCAGTGGCTCGTAGGGGGTGTGGGCGTCGAAGGCGGGGGTGCCCGCGTGGAGCACCCGGGGCGTCGGCGGTCCGGCGCCGTCGCGCAGCGAGGCGGCGAACTCCCCGATCAGCCGGGTCTTGCCGATGCCGGGCTCGCCGAGCACCGAGACCAGGTGCGGCAGCTGCCGGCGGACGGTGTCCCGGTAGGCGCCGTGCAGCAGGTTCAGCTCGTGGGTGCGTTCCAGGAACGGCGGTTCGGCGGGGTGTCCGGACGGCCCGCGGCCGGCCGGGCGGTGGGGCGCCGGGCGGTGGACGCCGGGGACGCCGGGGACCGGGGCGAGGCCGAGGCCGGCGCCGCCCGCCTCGACGGTGGCGTCGGCGGCCCACAGTTCCCCGCGGGGGACCTGCAGCAGCAGGTGGTGGCAGGCGTCCAGGACCTGGCCGGTGACCTCCACGGGCTCGGGCGCGCTGTCGTCGTAGGTGACCACCACCTCGCCGGTGCCGACCACGAGGTGGGTGACCGGCCGGGCGGCGGTGGCCGCGCCGGCGGACGCCGGTCCGGGCGTCTCGAAGTGGCGGCGCAGGGCGAGGGCGGCGCGCAGGGCCCGCTCGGCGTCGTCCTCGTGGGCCCGGGGGACGCCGAAGACGACCAGCCACACCGAGCCGAAGGCGCGGCGCACGTGTCCGCCGAAGGGCGCCGTCTCGCGCCGGATGTCGGCGGTCAGCTCCTTGATGGCGTGGTCGACGCGCTCGGGGGCGAGGGCGCCGCCGTCGGCCGTCCACCGGGCGCGGACCATGACGACGCTCGCCGGGCGCCGCTCGACCCGTTCCCAGGACGCGCGGAGGGCGTGCTCGGCGGCCGGGGCGCCGGTGGTCCCGACGCGTCCGGCGGCACGGTCGTCGGCGTGCGCGGGCGCGGGCGCGGCGGGTGCCGGCCGGGGGCGCGGCGGCTGCGGGGCGGCCGGCCCGGGTCCCGGTCCGGCCGGGGACGGGAAGTCCGCCGCGCCGCCAGGGGCGGCGGTGAGCCGCAGCGCCAGGGCGGGGTCGTGGCTGAGGATCGCGCGCTGGAGGCGGCGCAGGTCGCGGCCCGGCTCCAGGCCGAAGCGGTCGGCGAGCAGGTCCCGGGTGCGCCGGTAGCGGTCCAGTGCCTCGGACTGGCGCCCGCAGTTGTAGAGGACGACCATCAGTTGGGCGACCAGGCGTTCCCGGGTCGGCTCGGCCTCCAGCAGGGACTCCAGTTCGCCGATCAGCTCGCGGTCCCGCCCCATCGCCAACTCGGCCTGGATGCAGTCCTCGTGGACGGCGAGCCGGATCCCCTGGAGGGCGGCCAGCTCGGGCCAGGTGAGCCCGGCGTCGCTCACGTCGGCGAGCACCGGGCCGCGCCACAGTCCGAGGGCGCGGCGCAGCAGTTCCGAGGCCTGCGTCCAGTCGCCGGCCGCCAGTCGGGCCCGGCCCATTGTGACAAGCTCATGAAATTCCGTGAGATCGAGCTGTTCCGGCTCGATTCTGAGCATGTATCCGGGCACAGTGGTATTCAGCGCGGCCTTGCTGTCCGCCGGCTCCCCGACCGCCTGGAATGCGCGGCGCAGCCCGGCCACCGAGTTCTGCACCATTTTCCGCGCCGTGGACGGACGGTCGTCGCCCCAGAGTGCGGCGACTATCTCGTTGATACTCACCACGCTATTCGCGCGGAGCAGGAGAACACCGAGCAGGGCCCTCTGCTGCAGGCCGCGAATGGGCACGTCGGTGCCGTCCGAGAGCACTTCGAGCGGCCCCAGAACGTTGAATCGCACCCCTACCCCCTCGATTCCCTGCGATTCCAGAAGATGCCATTCCGAATGTGCCCGATGGTACATCAGGTCGACCCGGGCCTTCCATTGACTGCCCATCAATTCTGATCCGCGATACCACCGGCAACCCCCCCGACGGTTATCCCCGCGGCAATGCACCGCCACCGCCCGGCGGCAGTGGCCCGCCCATGGGCGGTCAGTTCCCGGGCGATGGGCGGGGTTTCCCCATGATGGGGTTCCACCGGGAGCGGGCGGCCGTCGCCACCGCCCCGGGGAGCCGCCGGGGACCGGCGGCCGGACGCCTACAAGAGACGAGGTCGGGGGTACCCGGTGCCTTCCCTGCTGGAACGTGACGCGCACATCGACAGACTCGACCACCTGCTCGCCGACTGTCTCGGCCGCGCGGGCCGGGTGGCACTGGTCGACGGACCCCTCGGCAGCGGCAAGAGCGAGCTGCTGCGGGTGTTCGCCGCCCGGGCCGCCGAACGCGGAGTCCTGGTCGTGAGCGCGAGCTGTTCCGCCCAGGAGCGGGACCTGCCCTTCGGCATCGCCGACCGGATCGCCCACTCCCCCGGCTGGCCCGCCGGGCACGCCGAGCGGCTGGCCGCACTGGCCGACCCGGCCCTCCTCGCCGACCCGGCCGACAGTGCCGACGGCACCGCGCTCAACGGCACCGGCTTCAACGGCAGCGCACTCAACGGCAGCACCGGCTTCAACGGCACCGCCCTCAACGGCGGCGGCGCGGCCGCCGACCCGACCGGCCCGCCGTCGCCCGCGCTGCTGCGCGCCTGCCGCGACCTGACCACCGCGCTGCTCGCGGCCGCCGCCGACACCCCGGTACTGCTCTGCGTCGAGGACATCGGCCACGCCGACGAGGCGTCCCTGCACTTCCTGCGCCACCTCGTGCGCCACCTGCCGCAGAGCCGGGTCCTGCTGGTCCTCACCGACGGCAGCACCCCGTGGCCCGCGCGGCGCCGGCTGCACGCCGAACTGCTGCGCCACCCGCACGCCCACCGCCTCGCGCTGGCCCCGCTGTCCCGGGCCGGCGCGCTGCGCCTGGTCACCGAGGGCCTGGGCGAGGAGGACGCCCGGCACCGCGGCCCCGGACTGGTGGACGTGGCCGGCGGCAACCCGCTGCTGCTGCACGCCCTCGTCGACGAGCACCTCGACCGCGCCGACGAGCCCGAACCGCGCTACGGCCCGGCCCTGCTGAGCTGCCTCCACCGAGCCGGCCCCGGCGTGCTGCGGGTCGTCCAGGCCCAGGCCGTGCTCGGCGAGGAGGCCCCGGCCGAGGACGTGGCCAGGCTGCTGGGCGAGCGGGAGAGCGCCGAAGCGGTCGCCCGGGTCCGCGCCGCGCTCACCGCCGCCGGACTGCTGGACGGCGAGGGACGGCTGCGCACCGCGGCCGCCGGCACCGCCGTCCTGGAGGATCTCGCCCCGCACGAGCGCACCGAACTGCGGCTGCGGGCCGCCCAGCTGGCCCACGAGAGCGGCAGCCCCGCCGCCGAGGTGGCCCGGCACCTGGTCGAGGCCGGGCGGGCACCCGCGCCCTGGGCGGTCGCGGCGCTGACCGGGGCGGCCGAGCACGCCCTGCTCGACCACCGCCACCGCACCGCCGTCGCCTGCCTGCAACTGGCCCACAAGGAGGCCGCCGAGGAGAACGACCGGGCGGTGCTCCGGCACCGGCTGGCGCAGGCCGAGTGGCAGCTCAACCCCTCGGCGGCGGCCCGGCACCTGGTGCCGCTCACCGCCGCGGTCCGGGCCGGGCACCTCGGGCTCGCCGAGGCGCTCGTCCTCGTCCGGTACCTGCTGTGGCACGGCCGCGGCGAGGAGGCGGTGGGTGTACTGGACCTGCTGCGCGCCCGGACCGGACCGGCCTCCCCCGCCGGGACCGGCGCGCTGCGCGACGTCGAGACCTGGCTCGCCTACACCCACCCCGGCCTGGCCCGGGGCCGCCGCGTCCCGGCGCTGCCCGCCGACCTGCGGCACGCGGTCGCCCCGGACGTCGACCCGCAGCTGCGGGCCGCCGCCGCGCTCGCCGGGGCGCTCACCCGGGGACGGGCCGCGGAGGCCGTCGACCGCGCCCTGCAGGTGCTGCACGACGCCCACCTGCACGGCCGCACCCCGTGGGCCGAGGAGGCCGCGCTGCTCGCGCTGCGGGTGCTGCTCGAAGCCGGGCGCGCCGACACCGCGGCGGTCTGGAGCCAACGGCTGCTCGGCACCGCCGCGCGCCGCGGGATCCCGACCGCGACGGCCCTGTACTCGGCGGCGCACGCCGAGGCGGCCCTGCGGCTGGGCGAGCCGACCACCGCGGCCGAGCACAGCCGGGCCGCGCTGACCCACCTCAGCCCCACCGCCTGGGGCATCGCGGTGGGCCTGCCGCTGGGCACGCTGATCGTCGCCGAGAGCCGTACGGGCGAGCACCGCTCGGCGGCCAAGCACCTCACCCACGCGGTCGGCGAGGCGATGTTCCAGAGCCTGTACGGGCTGCACTACCTGTTCGCCCGCGGCGAGCACTATCTGGCGACCCGGCACGGCCACGCGGCACTCGCCGACTTCCTGTCCTGCGGCGAACTGCTGCGCACCTGGGGCCTGGACGGCGCGGGAGTGGTGCCCTGGCGCACCCAGGCCGCCGACGCCTGGCTGCGGCTGGACAACCGGGACCGCGCCTGGCGGCTGATCCACGAACAGCTCAGCCGGGCCGACGCCGACCTGCCGCACAACCGCGGCCCGGCGCTGCGGCTGCTGGCCGCGGCCGGGCCGGCCGGACGGCGCGGCCCCCTGCTCACCGAGGCCGTCGACCTCACCGAGGCCTCCGGCGACCGCTACGAGCAGGTGCGGGTGCTCACCGACCTGAGCCGGGTGCACCAGAGCACCGGCAACAAGCGCCGGGCCCGGCTGCTGCTGCGCCAGGCCCTGCACATGGCGAACATGTGCGCCCTGAGACCGCTCGCCCAGGAACTGCTGTCGGTCTCGGCGGACCTCGGCGAGAGCGGCCCGGCCGCCGACGAGGCACCGGAGCCGGGCGGGGCCGGCGCGCTCACCGAGTCCGAGCGCCGGGTCGCCTCGCTCGCCGTACTCGGCTACACCAACCGCGAGATCGCCGGACGCCTGTACGTCACGGCGAGCACCGTGGAACAGCACCTCACCCGGGTCTACCGCAAGCTCGGGGTACGCCGACGCAAGGATCTGCCGGCCGATCTGCGGGCCGGCCTGAGGAAGACGGGATGACCACTCCGATGACCACGCCGACCGCCACGACCCCGCCGGTGCACGACGGCACCGAGCCCGAACTCGCCCGGGCCCTGGCGGGCCTGACCGCCGGCCAGCAACCGCAGTGGCCCGACCGGGAACGGGTGCGCGAGGTGCGCGCCGCACTCGGCGCCCTGCCGCCCCTGGTGGAGCCCGCCGCCGTGGACCGGCTCCGGGAGCGTCTGGCCGAGGCCGCGCTCGGCCGGGCCCTGGTCGTCCAGGGCGGGGACTGCGCCGAGACCTTCGCCGGCAACACCCCCGAGCACGTACGCGCCAACCTGCACGCCCTGCTGCACTGCGCGACCCTGTTCGAGGTCGCCTCCGGCCTGCCGGTGGTACCGGTCGGACGCGTCGCCGGGCAGTACGCCAAGCCTCGCTCCAGTCCGACGGGCCCGGACGGGCTGCCCTCCTACCGGGGCGACATCGTCAACGGCCTCGCCGCGACGGCCGAGGCCCGCACCCCGGACCCGCGGCGGATGCTCACCGCGTACGACGGCGCCGGGGCCGCGCTCGACGTGCTGGACTCGGTGGCCGCGACGACCCGCAGCGAACTGTTCGCCGGTCACGAGGCCCTGCTGCTCGACTACGAGGTGCCGCTGGTGCGCGACGGGTACGCGCTGTCCGGCCACTTCCTGTGGATCGGCGAGCGGACCCGCGAGCTCGACGGCGCGCACGTCGCCCTGGCCCGCCGGATCGCCAACCCGCTGGGCCTCAAGCTGGGCCCGTCCACCACCCCGGAGCAGGCCGTCGCCTACGCCGGGGCGCTGGACCCGGACCGCGTCCCCGGCCGGCTGACGCTGATCAGCCGGATGGGCGCGGACCGGGTGTCCGACGTGCTGCCTCCGCTGGTGGAGGCGGTGGCGGACGCGGGGCACCCGGTGGTCTGGCTCTGCGACCCGATGCACGGCAACACCGAGACGGCGGCCGGCGGGCTGAAGCCCCGCCGCTTCGACCGGATCGCCGCCGAGGTGAGCGGCTACTTCGCCGTGCACCGGGCGCTCGGCAGCCACCCCGGCGGCCTGCACCTGGAACTGACCGGCGACGACGTGACCGAGTGCCTCGGCGGTCGGGAGGACCTGCGCGAGGAGCAGCTCCCCGAGCGCTACCTGACCGGCTGCGACCCGCGGCTGAACGGGCGCCAGACCCTCGACCTGGCACGCGTCGTGGCGGAGATCCTGCTGGATCACTCCGCCCGGCGGGCACCCGCGGCGGTCTGAGGACCGCCCACCAGGACCGACGGCCCGCTCCCTCTTCGCGGAGGGGAGCGGGCCGTCAGCACGTGCGAAGGCAGGGACGGGGAGGGGCGGGGCGGGCCGGCGGGCCGTCAGGCCGCGAGGTCGGTGCGGAGCGCCTCGAGGAGCGCGGCCAGCTCCGTCCGGTCCTTCGCCGCGCCGTAGACGTAGAAGTCGGGCCGGACCAGCACCGCGACCGACCCGCTCTCGGCCAGGTACGGCAGGTACACCCCGTCGGTGTCACCCACCGCACCCGGCGGGGGCTCCTCCTCGCCGGCCGCGAGCACCCGCACCGCGTGGCCGCCGAGGCCGGCCAGCCAGGCGCGGTCCCCGGCGGTGAGCAGACTCTCCGGCGGCTCGGTGGTGAGCAGCACGAAGCCGCGCCCCACCACGTCGTCGAAGAGCCCGGCGGACCCGCCGGCCGCCGTCACGCGCCCCTGGACGACCAGGTCACCGGCCGGGCCGCCGCCGTGCCGCAGGCCCGCCGTGAGCGGCTGGACCGGGGTGCGCGGCCGGGCCGCGCCGACCGCCGCGCCGCGCCGGGCGCGCTCCTGGGCGGCCAGCATGACGGTGTCCCGGTCGCGGGCCGCGGCCGGGTCGGCCTGGCAGATGACCCGGCCCAGGTCCATCGACATGGTGAGCGCGTGCCGCACGTGCTCGCGCCGCTCGGCGGTGTAGCTGTCGAGCAGCCCTTCGGTAGCCCGGCCGGTGAGCACCAGGTCCAGCTTCCAGGCGAGGTTCGCGGCGTCCCGGAAGCCGGAGCACATGCCCTGCCCGGCGAACGGCGGCATCAGATGGGCGGCGTCCCCGGCGATCAGCACCCGGCCGCGCCGCCACTGGTCCGCGTAGCGCGCCTGGAAGGTGTAGACGGCGTGCCGCAGCAGGGTGGCGTTGCCGGGGTCGATGTCGAACAGCGAGAGCAGCTTCCAGACGTTGGCCTCGCCGCCGAACTCCTCGGGCGACTCGTGGTCGAGCCGCATGAACTCCCAGCGCCGGTGGCCCGGCCCCGCGGAGACGGCGGTGCGCGGCCGGGCCGGGTCGCAGACCTGGAGGTTGTTCGGGACGAACTCCCGGCCGTCGTGCGGGACGACGTCGCAGGTCAGCCAGTCGTTGAAGAACGCGAAGTCGGTGGCGGTCAGCCCGGCCTCCTCGCGCACCACGCTGTTGGCGCCGTCGCAGCCGATCACCCAGCGGGCGGAGAGCGGGCCGCCCGACGGGCCGGTGGTCGGTCCTTCGACCGTGAGCGTGACCGCGTCGCCGCGGTCGGCGAGCGCCGTCACCCGGTGACCGCGCAGGACGCGCAGCGTGGGGTAGCGCTCGCCGTGGGCGGCCAGCGCGGCCTCCAGGCCCGGCTGGTAGACGGCGCTGGAGTCGGGCCAGCCGGAGCGGCCGGCGTCCTCGACGTCCACCCGGAAGAGGGTCTGTCCGTCGGCGTTGTGCCAGACGTAGTCCCGGGAGGACTCGACGTGCTCCTCCAGGGCCGCGCCCACGCCGGTGGCGGCGAGGATGCGGGCGGACTCGCCGTCGAAGGAGACCGCCCTCGGCATCGGGTAGGGCCGGGGGAAGCGCTCCAGGACGGTGACCCGGTGGCCCCGGGAGGCCAGCAGCAGGGCGGCGGTCTGGCCGACCGGCCCGTAGCCGACGATGGCGATGTCGGTGTCGGTGTCGGGGCCGTAGCCCGCGCCGTCGGTGTCGGTGTCGGTGGCCGCGTCGGTGGCCGCGTCGGTGGTGGTGGAGTGGACGGGTGCGCTCATGCGGTGGCCGCGTCCTTCCGCAGGATCTCGGCGAGCACCCGGGCGTGCTCCTCCGGGTCGGCGAGGCCGCGCAGCCGCTCGGTGCCGTCCTCGACGACGACCAGGCGGGTGCCGATCAGGATCCGCTGGCCGCCCTCGAAGGCCCGGCCGCGCACGACGATGCCGGAGCCGGCCAGGGCCCGGGCGAACCGGTCCAGCTCCGGCGAGGGGACCAGCCAGTCCGCGAAGGCTCGCGGCTGCGCGTGGAACCGGTAGACGGCACGCCAGTCGCCGACCCGGCCCCGGCGCTGCACCACGTGGTGGCCGGTGTCCGCGCGCACGACGCGGAAGTCGGTGCCGAACTGCGGCTGCACCTCCTCGGGCACCACCCGCAGCGGCTCCAGGTAGGACGGGCCGACGAAGCCGACGTCGACCAGCCAGAGGTCGCCGTCCAGCCGGACGAAGCCGAGGACGTGCTCCAGGTCCGGCCCGAAGCTGTCGTCCACCTGGCGGATCCCGGCCGAGAACAGCCCGGTCTCGTAGCCGAGTTCGCGCAGCAGCGCGAGGAAGAGCCCGTTCAGTTCGTAGCAGACGCCGCCCCGGCCGCCGAGCACGACGGCGTCGAACACGGCGTCGATGTCGATGTCCACGCCCGCCCACAGCGACTCGCCGCGGGCGGTGTTGAGCGAGGAGTCGTACGGGATCGCGATCAGGTGGCGCCGGTGCAGCTCGCGCAGGGTGTCGGCGGTGGGGTCGAGCGGGCCGTCGTAGTCGAGGGCCTTGAGGTAGGCGGTGGTGTCGAACACGGCGGTCACTTCCCTTCGGTCCGCTGCTCGGCGGGCACGGTCTCGGCGGCTCCGGTCTCGGCGGCTCCGGTGTCGCCGGGCGCGGTCCCGTCGGCGCCGGTCTCGTCGAGCAGGGAGAGGAGGTGGCCGGCGAGCCGCTCCGGGGTGGGCTGGTCGAAGGCGAGCAGGGCGGGCAGTTCGAGCCCGGTGACGTTCTGGAGGCGGTTGCGCAGTTCGACGGCGGTCAGCGAGACGAAGCCGATGTCGAAGAAGACGGCGTCCGCCCCGATCTCTCCGGTGTCCTCGTGCCCGAGGACGGCCGCGACCTCCGTGCGGATCACCTCGACCAGCACGGCCGGGCGCTCCCCCGGGTCGGCCTCCGCCAGTCGGCGGGCGAGGACGGCGCCGGGCGCCTCCTCGACGACGGTGTCGGGCTCGGTCTCGGTGGCCATCGGGGAATCTCCTGCGGGGGTGGTTGTCACGGGCACCGACTCCAGCCAGTAGTGCCGGTGTTGGAAGGGGTAGGTAGGAAGTTCGGAGGCGGGCAGGGTGCCGGCGCCCGCGTAGGAGGCCGACCAGTCGACCTCCACGCCGCGGACGTGCAGCGCAGCGGCCGAGAGCAGGACGCGGTCCCAGCCGCCCTCGTCGCGCCGCAGGGTGCCGGTGACGGCCGCGTCGCGCACGGAGGCCGCCTCCAGGGCCTCGACGATGCCGTGCGCGAGCACGGGGTGGGCGCTGACCTCGACGAACGCCCGGTACTCGGCGGCGGCGAGGGTCTCGACGGCGTCGGCGAAGCGCACGGTCTGGCGCAGGTTGCGGTACCAGTAGCCCGCGTCCAGCTCCGGACCCTCCAGCCACCGGTTCTCGACCGTCGACAGGAACGGGACGACAGCCGGCTGCGGCTTCACCGAACCCAGCAGCTCGGCGAGTTCGGCTTCTATGGACTCCACGTGCGAGGAGTGCGAGGCGTAGTCCACCGGGATCCGGCGCACCCGAACACCCTGTTCCTCGTACGCGGTCACGAGGGTGTCGAGACCGGCCGGGTCACCGGCGACCACGACCGAGGTGGGGCCGTTCACGGCCGCGACCTCGACCCCGGCGGGGAGCCGGTCGGCCACCCGGGCGAGCGGCAGCCCGAGCGACACCATGCCGCCGCGTCCACGTTCACCGCGAACGACACCGGCTGCACCACGTCCACGCGGTCCAGCGAGGCGGCCCCCGGCACCTGGTTCACCACATCCAGCAACGACCAGTCGACATAAGGCTCCAAGGCCTTGCCGACCTCACCGAGAGCCTCGGCGAACACCACCGACTCGGCCAGCAGCCGCCGACCCATCCCCGCCCACTGCGAACCCTGACCCGGGAAGACGAGGACGGTCTGCCCGGCGACGTCCGCCGTGCCGGCGACCAGGGCGGGCGAGGCGGCGTCGCCCGCGAGCGCGGCCAGGCCGGTGCGGTGACCGTCGAGCGCGTCCGCCACCACGACGGCACGGTGCGCCAGCAGTGTCCGGGACTCGGCCAGCGCCCGGGCCGCGTCGGCGGGTGCCGGGCCGCGCGCCTCGGTGTAGTCGAGCAGCCGCTCCGCCTGGGCGCGCAGGGCACCGGCGGAAGCGGCGGACAGCAGCCAGGGGACGGCGACGGCCTCGGGGGCGGCGGGCTCGACAGCGGGCTCGGCGACGGGCTCGGCGGCGGGTGTCCGAGGCTCCGCGGCGGGCGCCTCCTCCAGGATGACGTGGGCGTTGGTGCCACTCACCCCGAAGGCCGACACCGCCGCCCGGCGCGGGCGGTCGACCGCCGGCCACGGCCGGGCCTCCGTCAGTGTTGGACTTCAACGAGCCCAGCCAGAGCGGCTGTTCGGCCGGACGGCCCTGCCCGTAGGTGGCCAGCACCGCCTGCGCCTCGATCGGGTCGCCCAGCGGGGTGCCGGTGCCGTGCGCCTCGACGGCGTCGACGTCGGCCGCCGTCAGTCGGGCGTTGGCGAGCGCGGCCCGGATCACCCGCTGCTGGGCGGGGCCGTTGGGCGCGGTGAGGCCGTTGGACGCGCCGTCCTGGTTGACGGCCGAACCCCGGACCACGGCCAGCACCTCGTGCCCCAGGCGCCGGGCGTCCGACAGGCGCTCCAGGACGAGGACCGCCACGCCCTCCGCCCAGCCGGTGCCGTCGGCGGCGTCCGCGAAGGCCTTGCAGCGCCCGTCGGTCGCCAGGCCGCGCTGCCGGGAGAACTCGACGAACGGCGAGGGCTGGGACATCACCGCGACACCGCCGGCCAGCGCGAGCGTCGACTCACCGCCGCGCAGCGACTGGGCGGCCAGGTGGACGGCGACCAGCGAGGAGGAGCAGGCGGTGTCGACGGTGATCGCGGGCCCCTCCAGGCCGAGGGCGTAGGAGACCCGGCCCGAGGCCACCGAGCCGGAGGTGCCGGTGGCGAGGAAGCCTTCGAGTCCGGCGGGCACGTTGCGCAGACCGGTGGCGTAGTCGTGGTACATGACGCCGGAGAACACACCGACCGCTGTGCCGCGCAGGCCCGCCGGGTCCAGGCCGGCCCGCTCCAGGGCCTCCCAGGAGGTCTCCAGCAGCAGCCGCTGCTGCGGGTCCATGGCGAGCGCCTCGCGCGGCGAGATCCCGAAGAAGGCGGCGTCGAAGTCGGCGGCGCCGTGCAGGAATCCGCCCTCGCGGACGTAGGAGCGGCCGGCCCGGTCCGGGTCGGGGTCGAAGAGTCCGTCGAGGTCCCAGCCGCGGTCCTCGGGGAACTCGCCCACGCCGTCGCGTCCGTCGGCGACCAGCTGCCACAGGTCGGCCGGGGAGGCGACCTCGCCCGGCAGTCGGCAGGCCATCCCGACGATGGCGATCGGCTCCCCGGCCGCCGCCTCCAACGCGGCCTTCTCGTAGGCGAGTTGTTCGTTGTCCTGGAGCGCGGCCCGCAGTGCCGCGACCAGCCTCGCCGTCTGGTCGTCGGCGGCCGCGCCGTCGTTGATGGTGGTCATGTCAGCCTTTCGAGGGGGGTGTGCCGGGCGCGGGTCGATGAGCGCGGTGCGTCGGCTCGGTGGGTCCGTGCAGTGGGTTCCGTGCGGTCGGGTGGGCGCGGTCGGGTGGGCGGTTCAGCCGCGGCCACGGAGGGCGCGGGCGACGAGGCCGTCGATGTCGAGGTCCGCGATGGCGGGCCCGTCCACGGGCGCGGGTCCCGCGTCCGGACCGGCCGCGCTCGGCCCGGGGCTCCCGGCCGCCGGACCCGCCGCCGGCTCCGTCGCCGGCTCCGGCAGCAGCTCGGACCGCAGGTGGCGGGCGAGCGCGAGCGGGGTCGGGTGGTCGAAGACCAGGGTCGCCGGGAGCCGGACGCCCGTCGCCCGGGCCAGCCGGTTGCGCAGTTGCACCGCGCCGAGCGAGTCGAACCCGGTCTCCTTGAAGGCCTGCGCGGCGGCGACGGCGTTCTTGGACGGGTGCCCGAGAACGGCGGCGGCGGCGGAGCGCACCAGGTCGAGGACCTTGCGGTGCTGCTCGCGCTCCGGCAGCGCGGCCAGCCGGGCGGCGAAGTCCGCCGCGTCGTCGGCGGGCGCACCGGTGGCGGCGGTGCGCCGGGGAGTGCGGACCAGACCGCGCAGCAGCGGGTTCAGCTCGCCGCCCGCCGCCTGCTTGCGCAACGCGTCCCGGTCCAGCCGGGTCGGCACCAGCAGTGCCTCCGGGGAACGCAGCGCGGCGTCGAACAGCGCCAGCGCCTCCTCCGTCGCCAGCGCCTTGAGACCGCCCCGGGCCAGCCGGGCGCGGTCGGCCTCGCCCAGGTGCCCGGTCAGGCCGCTGGCCTGTGCCCACAGGCCCCAGGCCAGCGAGACCCCCGGCAGGCCCTGCGCCCTGCGCCACCCGGCCAAGCCGTCCAGGAAACCGTTCGCCGACCCGTAGAGGCTCTGCCCGGCGCTGCCGAACACGCTCGCGCCCGAGGAGAAGAGGACGAACGCCGCCAGCCCCAGATCCCTGGTCGCCTCGTGCAGGTGCCAGGCGGCGTCAGCCTTCGGGGCGAACACCTCGTCCAGCCGCTCGGCGGACCGCCCGTCGAACACACCGTCGGCCAGCGCACCGGCCGTGTGGACCACCGCCGTCAGCGGATGCTCCGCCGGGACCCGACGCACCAGCTCGTCGACCACCGGGCGCTCCGACACGTCGGCCGCCAGCACCTCCACCGACGCACCCAGCGCCTCGATCCCCTCGACGAGCTCCGCCGCACCCGGCGCCTGCGCACCACTACGGCTCACCAGCACCAGCCGCCGCACCCCGTGCGACTCGACCAGATGCCGGGCCACCAGACCGCCCAGCGTCCCCGTGCCGCCGGTCACCAGCACCGTCCCCGCCGGATCCAGCACCGGACCGGTACCGGCGGGCACCTCGACGGGCAGGTCGGCACGCGCCAGGCGCGGCACCAGCACTGTCCCGTCGCGCCAGAGCGCCTGGCTCTCGCCCGAGGCCAGCAGGCCGCCCACCACCGACGGGTCCACCGCCGCGGCGGGGAAGCCCGTCCCTCCGCCACCGAGGAGCACGACCCGGCCGGGCTGCTCGTGCTGGACCGAACGGACCAGCCCCCACACCGCGTTGACCGCCGGGTCCGCGTCCGGGGGGCCGGTCACGACGACCAGCGGCTCCCCGCCCCGGGCGGGATCGGTGAGTCCCCGGTGCAGGAACTCCGCGACCCGGCCGACCAGCGCCCGGGCGCCCTCGGGGCCCTCGGCCGTCCCGTCGGTCAGGTCCAGCACCGCCGGGGCGACGGCACCGGCGGCGTCGGCGGGCAGGGCGAGCGGCGTCCAGCCCACCTGGTAGAGGTGGTCGACGGCGGCCCCGCCGAGGCCGGCGAGCCGGTCGACCGGCACCTGCCGCAGCGACAGGGAGCCGACCGAGGCCACCGGTCCGCCCGTCGGGTCGGTGAGGACGAGCGAGAACGCGTGCGGTCCGGTCTGCCGGGCGTGCACCCGCAGGGCGGTGGGGCGCGTGGCGAAGACCGCCACGTCGTTCCAGGCGAACGGCAGCAGGACGTGACCCGGCTCCGGCTCGGCGATGTCCAGGAAGTTGGTGGCCTGCAGAGCGGCGTCCAGCAGCACCGGGTGGATGCCGAACTCCTCGGCGGCCCGGCCGGCGGGCAGGGACACCTCGGCGTACACCTCGGCGTCGAGCCGCCGGACGGCCCGCAGTCCCTGGAACGCCGGTCCGTAGCCGAAGCCGCGGTCGGCCAGCCGCTCGTAGAAGCCGTCCAGGGTGACCGGCTCCGCGCCGGCCGGCGGCCACGCGCCGGGGGCGACGGTGGACGACGCCTGCTCGCCGCCCAGGAAGCCGGTGGCGTGCCTGGTCCAGGCGCCGCCCTCGCCGTCCTCGGGCCGCGAGTACAGCGCGAACGGCCGCCGGTCGTCGGGCGCGTCGTCCTCCGGCGGGTCCACCCGCAGGTGCAGTTGCAGGGCGCCGCGCCCGGGGACGAGCAGCGGGGCCTCGATCACCAGCTCCTCGACGGTGGGCGCGCCCGCCTCGTCGCCGGCCCGCGCGGCCAGCTCCAGCAGTGCGGCCCCCGGGGCGAGGACGGTGCCGGCGACGGCGTGGTCCGCGAGCCACGGGTGGTCCTTCGGGTCGAGCCGTCCGGTGAGGAGCGTCCCGCCCTCGGGCAGGTGCACCGCCGCGCCCAGCAGCGGGTGCCCGACGGGTGCCAGCCCGGCGGCGCCCACGTCGGTGGCGGGGCGGGTCTCCAGCCAGAAGCGCTGGTGCTGGAACGGGTAGGTGGGCAGTTCGGAGGCGGGGAGCAGGACGGCGTCCGGGAAGGCCGGGGACCAGTCGACGGGGATGCCGTGGACGTGGAGTTCGGCGGCGGCGAGCAGGACCCGGTCCCAGCCGCCGTCCTCACGGCGCAGGGTCCCGGTGACGACCGTCGGCGCCTCGACGGCCTCCTCCAGCGCCTCGACGACGGCGTGCGCGAGCACCGGGTGCGCGCTCACCTCGACGAACGCCCGGAAGCCCTCGCCCGCAAGGGTGCCGACGGCCTCGGCGAAGCGCACGGTCTGCCGAAGGTTGCGGTACCAGTACCCCGCGTCCAGCTCCGGACCCTCCAGCCAGCGGTTCTCCAGGGTGGAGAGGAAGGGGATCGTGGCGGTCCGGGGCTTCACGGCGCCGAGCAGCCCGGCGAGTTCGGTCTCGATCGACTCCACATGGGCGGTGTGCGAGGCGTAGTCCACCGGGATCCGGCGCACGCGGACGCCCTGCTCCTCGTAGGAGGCCACCAGGGTGTCCAGGCCGGCCGGGTCACCGGCCACCACGACCGAGGACGGACCGTTCACGGCCGCGACCTCCACACCGTCCGGCAACGCACCGGTCACCTCGGCGAGCGGCAAGCCGACCGACACCATCCCGCCGCGTCCGGCCAGGCCCCGGGCGATGGCCTGCGAACGCAACGCCACCACCGCCGCCGCGTCCTCCAGCGAGAGGATCCCCGCGACGTGCGCCGCCGCGATCTCCCCCTGAGAATGGCCCACCACCGCGTCCGGGACGACACCCAGCGACGCCCACAGGCGGGCCAGACCGACGTTCACCGCGAACGACACCGGCTGCACCACGTCCACGCGGTCCAGCGAGGCGGCCCCCGGCACCTGGTTCACCACATCCAGCAACTGTCCGGCTGCTCGGCCAGGAGTCGGCCCCAGGCGCCGGCCTGGGCGCTCAGCGCGTCCTCGGAGGCGGCCGAGAGCACCAACGGCGTTGCGGAAAAGGCCGGTTCGGCGCCCGGCTGCGGCGCGTCGTCCTCGACCGGGGCCTGCTCCAGGATGATGTGGGCGTTGGTACCGCTGACGCCGAAGGACGAGACGGCGGCCCGGCGCGGCCGGTCGACCTCCGGCCAGTCGCGGCGTTCGGTGAGGAGCGCGACCGCGCCCGAGTCCCAGTCCACCCGGACGGCCCTGCCCGTAGGTGGCCAGCACCGCCTGCGCCTCGATCGGGTCGCCCAGCGAGGTCCCCGTCCCGTGGCCCTCCACCGCGTCGACGTCCGCCGCCGTCAGCCGGGCGTTGGCGAGCGCGGCCCGGATCACCCGCTCCTGCGACGGGCCGTTCGGAGCGGTCAGACCGTTGGACGCACCGTCCTGGTTCACCGCCGAACCCCGCACCACCGCCAGCACCTCGTGCCCCAGCCGCCGGGCGTCCGACAGCCGCTCCAGCAGGAGGACGGCCACGCCCTCCGCCAAGCCCGTGCCGTCGGCGGCGTCCGCGTACGCCTTGCAGCGGCTGTCGCGCGCCAGGCCGCGCTGGGTCGCGAAGTCGACGAACACCTCCGGCGTGGCCATCACGGCGACCCCGCCGGCCAGGGCGAGCGTGCACTCGCCGTCGCGCAGCGCCTGCGCGGCCAGGTGGACGGCGACCAGGGAGGAGGAGCAGGCGGTGTCCACCGTCACCGACGGGCCTTCGAGACCCAGGGTGTAGGAGACCCGGCCGGAGGCGACCGAGCCGGAGTTGCCGATCCCGAAGTATCCCTCCAGGCCCTCCGGGAGGTTGAGCACATGGTGCGCGTAGTCGTGGTACATCAGCCCCGCGTAGACGCCGACCGGCTGCCCCTTGAGCGAGGTCGGGTCGATGCCGGCCCGCTCCAGGGCCTCCCAGGAGGTCTCCAGCAGCAGCCGCTGCTGCGGGTCCGTCGCCAGCGCCTCGCGCGGCGAGATCCCGAACAGCGCGGCGTCGAAGCCGCCCGGGTCGGCGAGGAAGCCGCCCTCCTCGGCGTAGGTCTTCCCGGCGGCGTCCGGGTCGGGGTCGTACAGACCGTCCACGTCCCACCCCCGGTCGCGGGGGAACGGGGCCATGGCGTCGGCGCCGTCGTGGACCAGCCGCCACAGGTCGGCCGGGGAGGCGACGCCGCCGGGCAGCCGGCAGGCCATCCCGACGATGGCGATCGGCTCGGTGCGCCGGGCCTCGGCGTCGCGCAGGCGGCGCTTGGTCTGCTGGAGGTCGGCCGTGACGCGCTTGAGGTAGTCGCGCAGCTTGTCGTCGTTCGACATGGGGTTCTTCCTCGTATCCGTCATCAGGAAAGGCCGAGTTCGTTGTCGATCAGGTCGAAGAGCTCGTCGTCCGAGGCCTCGCCCAGGTCGACGCCCTCCACCTCGGGCTCCTCGCCCGACTCCGCCCAGCGGGCGGTGAGGGCCTCCAGGCGGGCGGCCACCTGGGCGCGCAGTCCGTCGGGTGCCCGGGACGCGCCGGACGTCCCGGCCGTGGCCGCCAACGCCTGCTCCAGCCGGTCGAGTTCGAGCAGGACCGGCGGCACGGCCACCGAGCCCGCCAGGCCCAGCCGGTCGCGCAGGTACTCGGCGACGGCGGCCGGGGTCGGGTGGTCGAAGACCAGGGTCGCCGGGAGCCGGACACCGGTGGCCTCGGTGAGGCCGGTGCGGATCCGCAGCGAGGTCAGCGAGTCGAAACCGACGTCCTTGAACGCCTGCGCGGGCTTGACCGTCTCGTCGATGCTCTGGCCGAGCACCTTGGCCGCGCCGGCCCGGACCAGGTCCAGGAGCAGCCGGAGCTGTTCGGCCTCGCCCACCGCGGAGAGCCGGCGGAGCAGGACCTCACGGCCGTCGGCGGCGGGCGCACCGGTGGCAGCCGTGCGGCGGGGGGCGCGGACCAGACCGCGCAGCAGCGGGTTCAGCTCGCCACCGGCCGCCTGCTTGCGCAACGCGTCCCGGTCCAGCCGGGTGGGCACCAGCAGCGCCTCCGGGGAACGCAGGGCCGCGTCGAAGAGCGCCAGCGCCTCCTCCGTGGGCATGGCCGCCAGGCCGCCGCGCGCCAACCGGGCGCGGTCGGCCTCGTCCAGGTGCCCGGTCAGGCCGCTGGCCTCCGCCCACAGGCCCCAAGCCAGCGAGACCGCCGGCAGGCCCTGCTCACGACGCAACCCGGCCAGCCCGTCCAGGAAGCCGTTCGCCGACCCGTACAGGCTCTGCCCGGCGCTGCCGAACACTCCGGCGCCGGAGGAGAAGAGGACGAAGGCGGCGAGGCCGAGGTCCTTCGTCGCCTCGTGCAGGTGCCAGGCGGCGTCCGCCTTCGGGGCGAACACCTCGTCCAGCCGCTCGGCGGACTGCGCCTCGAAGACGCCGTCGGCCAGCGCGCCGGCCGTGTGGACCACCGCCGTCAGCGGACGGTCCGTCGGCACCCCGGCCACCAGAGCGTCCACCGCCGGGCGCTCCGACACGTCGGCCGCCACCACCTCCACCGACGCACCGAGCGCCGACAACCGCTCGACGAGTTCCGCCGCACCGGGCGCCCCGGCGCCGCGACGGCTCACCAGGAGCAGGTGGCGCACCCCGTGCGACTCCACCAGGCGCCGGGCCACCAGGCCGCCCAGCGTCCCCGTGCCACCGGTCACCAGCACCGTCCCCGCCGGGTCCAGCACCGGACCGGTACCGGACGGCGCCTCGGCGCGCGCCAGGCGCGGCACCACCACGATCCCGTCGCGCCAGGCCACCTGGGGTTCGCCGGAGGCTAGGGCGTCGGCCACCACCGAGGCGGGCGCCGTCGAGCCGTCGGTGTCCACCAGGACGATCCGGCCCGGGTGTTCGAGCTGCGCGGTGCGGACCAGACCCCGGACGGCGGAGGCCGCCGGGTCCGCGGCCGCGTTCGCGGTCAGGACGGCGAGCGGGCGGGCGGAGTCACCGGCCAGGTGCTCCTGGATCCCGCCGAGCGCGGCGCCGACCAGCGCGCGGGCCGCCTGCGGTGCCGACAGCCCCTCGGGGGCGCGGGTCAGGTCGAGCACGTCCTCCTCGGCGACCCGGTCCACCGCCCTCGGGAGGTCGGCCGGCGCCCAGTCGAGGCGGTACAGATGCTCGGCGGCGGCGGCGCGGGCGGTGGACAGCCGCTCGGGCGCCACCGGCCGCAGGACCAGCGCCCCGACGGCACCGACGGGCCGCCCGACCGGGTCGGTCAGCGCGAAGGAGACACTGTCCGGGCCCTCCCGGCGGGAGTGCACCCGCAGCGCGGTGGCCCCGGACGCGTACAGGGCCACGTCGTTCCAGGCGAACGGCAGCAGCACCTCCCCCGGTCCGGCCACCGGCGCCGCGCCCAGGTTGGCGGACTGCAGGGCGGCGTCCAGCAGGGCCGGGTGCAGTCCGAACCGCCCGGCGGAGTCGGCCAGTTCCTCCGGCAGTGCGACCTCGGCGAACACCTCCTCGCCGGACCGCCAGGCGGCCCGCAGGCCGCGGAAGGCATCGCCGTACTCGTAGCCGGCCTCCGCCAGCCGCTCGTAGAAGCCGTCCACCGCGACCGGCTCCGCGCCGGCCGGCGGCCACGCCTCGTAGCCGAACTCCGGTGCGGCCTCGGCCGCCAGGAAGCCGGTGGCGTGCCTGGTCCAGGCACCGCCCTCGGCGTCCTCGGGACGCGAGTGCACATGGACGGCCCGGCGGTCGTCGTCGGCGGCCGGATCGACCGTGACGCGGACCTGGAGGCCGCCGCGTTCGGGCAGGATCCCGGGGGCTTCGACGACCAGTTCCTCCAGGCGGCCGAGGCCGGTCTGCTCCCCTGCGCGCAGGGCGAGTTCGAGGAAGGCCGCGCCGGGCAGCAGGACCGTCCCGGAGACGGCGTGACCGGCCAGCCACGGGTGCGAGCGGATCGACAGACGTCCGGTGAACACCGAGCCCCCGTCGGGCAGTTCGACCAGGGTTCCGAGCAGCGGGTGCTCGGCGGCGGCGACCCCGAAGGCGGTCACGTCACCGGTGGAGGCCACGGGCTCCAGCCAGAAACGCTGGTGCTGGAAGGCGTAGGTGGGCAGTTCGGAGGGTCGGACGGCGCCGGCCCCGGCGTAGGCGGAGGACCAGTCGACGGGGATGCCGCGGACGTGGAGTTCGGCGGCGGCGAGCAGGACCCGGTCCCAGCCGCCGTCCTCGCGCCGCAGGGTCCCGGTGACGACCGTCGGCGCCTCGACGGCCTCCTCCAGGCCCTCGACCACGGCGTTCGCCAGTACGGGGTGCGCGCTGATCTCCACGAAGGCCCGGAAGCCCTCGCCCGCCAGGGTGTCGACGGCCTCGGCGAAGCGCACGGTCTGCCGAAGGTTGCGGTACCAGTAGCCGGCGTCCAGCTCCGGGCCCTCCAGCCAGCGGTTCTCGACCGTCGACAGGAACGGGACGGCGGTCGGCTGCGGCCTCACCGACCCCAGCAGCTCGGCGAGTTCGGCCTCGATCGACTCCACATGAGAGGTGTGCGAGGCGTAGTCGACGGCGATGCGCCGCACCCGCACACCCTGCTCCTCGTAGGAGGCGACCAGGGTGTCCAGTCCGGCCGGGTCACCGGCCACCACGACCGAGGACGGACCGTTCACGGCCGCGACCTCCACGCCCTCGGGCAGTGCACCGCTCACCTCGGCGAACGGCCGAGCCACCGACACCATGCCGCCGCGTCCGGCCAGACCCCGGGCGATGGCCTGCGAGCGCAGCGCCACCACCGCCGCCGCGTCCTCCAGCGAGAGGATCCCCGCGACGTGCGCCGCCGCGATCTCCCCCTGCGAGTGACCCACCACCGCGTCCGGGACGACACCCAGCGACGCCCAGAGGCGAGCCAGACCGACGTTCACCGCGAACGACACCGGCTGCACCACATCTACGCGGTCCAGCGAGGCGGCACCCGGCACCTGGTTCACCACATCCAGCAACGACCAGTCGACAAAAGGCTCCAACGCCTTGCCGACCTCACCCAACGCCTCCGCGAACACCACCGACTCGGCCAGCAACCGCCGACCCATCCCCACCCACTGCGAACCCTGACCCGGGAAGACGAACACCGACCGCCCGCTCACCTCCGCCCGACCGGACACCAGCCCGGCCGCGGCCTCGCCGTCGGCCAGCGCCTTCAGGGTGTCGACGAGCGCGGCCCGGTCGGCTCCGACGGCGACCGCCCGCTCGGGGAACCCGGTGCGCGCGGAGACGAGGGCGCGGGCGGTGGCGGCGAGGTCCGGCGCCGACTGCCCCTGCGCGTAGGCCGCGAGCCGCGCGGCCTGCTCGCGCAGGGCCGCCTCCGAGGTGCCGGAGACCACCCAGGCCACCGCGCCGTCCCCGTCCCCGGCGGCGACGGTCGCGGCCGCCGGGTCCACCGGCTCGGCCTGCTCAAGGATCACGTGGGCGTTCGTCCCGCTCACACCGAACGCCGAGACACCGGCCCGGCGCGGGCGGCCGACCTCCGGCCAGGACCGCTGCTCGGTGAGCAGGGCGATGCCGCCCGAGGACCAGTCGATGTGCGAGCTGGGCGCGTCCACGTGCAGGGTCTGCGGCAGCACGCCGTGCCGCAGCGCCTCGACCATCTTGATCACGCCGGCCGCGCCGGCGGCGGCCTGGGTGTGGCCGATGTTGGACTTCACCGACCCGAGCCAGAGCGGCTGTTCGGCCGGGCGGTCCTTGCCGTAGGTGGCGAGCAGGGCGTGTGCCTCGATCGGGTCGCCGAGCGGGGTGCCGGTGCCGTGCGCCTCGACGGCGTCGACGTCGGCGGCCGTCAGGCGGGCGTTGGCGAGCGCGGCCCGGATCACCCGCTCCTGCGAGGGACCGTTCGGAGCCGTCAGACCGTTGGACGCACCGTCCTGGTTGACGGCCGAACCCCGGACCACCGCCAGCACCTCGTGCCCCAGGCGCCGGGCGTCGGAGAGCCGCTCCAGCAGGAGCAGGCCCACGCCCTCGGACATCCCGAACCCGTCGGCGGCGTCGGCGAAGGCCTTGCTCCGGCCGTCGGTGGCGAGGCCGCGCTGCCGGGAGAAGCCGACCAGGCCTTCGAGCGTGGACATCACCGAGGCGCCGCCGGCCAGGGCGAGCGTGCACTCCCCGGCGCGGAGCGCCTGGGCGGCGAGGTGCAGGGCGACCAGGGAGGAGGAGCAGGCGGTGTCGACGGTGATCGCGGGCCCCTCCAGGCCGAGGGCGTAGGAGAGGCGGCCGGAGAGCACGCTGCCCGCGTTGCCGGTGACCAGGTAGCCCTCGTCGGCGGCGCCGCCGGTGCCCTGGGTGCCGTAGTCCTGGCCGTGGGTCCCGATGAAGACGCCGGTCGGGGTGGCGCGCAGGGCGGTGGGGTCGAGTCCGGCGCGCTCCAGGGTCTCCCAGGCGACTTCGAGCAGCAGCCGCTGCTGCGGGTCCATCGCCAGGGCCTCGCGCGGGTTGATGCCGAAGAAGGCGGCGTCGAAGTCGGCGATGCCGGGCAGGAATCCGCCGCCGCGCACATAGGTGCGGCCGGGGGCGTCGGGGTCGGGGTCGTAGCTGCCGTCGAGGTCCCAGCCCCGGTCGGTGGGCAGGCCGGTGACGGCGTCGCCGCCGCCGGCGACGAAGCGCCAGAGGTCCTCGCCGGAGTCGAGGCCGCCGGGGAAGCGGCAGCCGACGGCGACGATCGCGATCGGCTCGTCCTCGGTCCCGGCGGCCCGTGCCGCGGGGGCGGCGGGGGCGGCGGGGGCCGGTTCCTCGCCGACGAGTTCGGTCGCGAGGTGGGCGGCGAGGGCCTTGGGCGTCGGGTAGTTGAAGACCAGAGTGGCGGGCAGCCGCAGGCCGGTGGCGGCGCCGAGGGCGTTGCGGAGTTCGACGGCGGTGAGCGAGTCGATGCCGAGTTCCTTGAACGCCTTGTCGACGTCCAGCGCCGCGGCCGAGCCGTGGCCGAGGACGGCGGCGGCGGTGTCGCGGACGAGGGCGGTCAGCACCTCGTCGCGGTCGGCGGCGGAGAGTCCGGCGAGCCGCCGGGCGAGGGCGCCGGCGCCGTCCGCGGCGGTGCGGGCGGCGGCCCGTCGCAGGGCGCGGGGTGCGCGGGCGGCGGGTGCCAGGTCGCGCAGCAGCGGCGGGAGGTCCTCGGTCCGGACGCCGGTGACGTCGAGCCTGATCGGCACCACGGCCGCGGGCTCGCCGGTGAGCGCGGCGTCCAGCAGGGCGAGGCCCTGGTCGGCGGAGAGGGGGCGGGTGCCGACCCGGGCCATCCGGGCGAGGTCGGTGTCGCTCAGCCGGCCGCCCATGCCGGCGGCCTCGGCCCACAGGCCCCAGGCGAGCGACACGGCGGGCAGTCCGAGCGAGCGCCGGTGGGCGGCCAGGCCGTCGAGGAAGGCGTTGCCGGCCGCGTAGTTGCCCTGACCGGAGCCGCCGAGCACGCCGGAGGCGGAGGAGTAGAGCGCGAAGGCGGCCAGGTCGAGGCCGGCGGTGAGTTCGTGCAGGTGCCAGGCGGCGTCGACCTTCGGGCGCAGCACGCTGTGCCACTTGGCGGCGTCCAGGGCTTCGATCACGCCGTCGTCGACGATCCCGGCGACGTGGACGACGCCGGTCAGACGGTCGGCGAGGGTGTCGACGACGGCGGCCAGCGCGGTGCGGTCGGCGGTGTCGACGGCCTCGGCGCGGACCAGGGTGCCGTGCGCGGCGAGTTCTTCGAGCAGGTCGGCGGGCACGACGGAGCGGGAGAGGAGCACGAGTTCCGCGACGCGGTGGACCGCCGCGAGATGCCGGGCCACCAGGCGGCCGAGGCCGCCGTTGGCGCCGGTGACCAGGACGGTGCCGCCGGCCAGCGAGGACGGCGTGGCCTCCGCGGGGGCGGGCCTGGCGGCCGGGCGGCGCAGGCGGGCGACCAGCAGGCGCCCGTCGCGCAGCGCCAGCTGCGGTTCGTCGTCCGGTGCGGCGGCCACCGCCCGGGCGGCGTCGGCCGGGTCGTCGGCCTCGACGAGGACGAAGCGGCCGGGGTTCTCCGACTGGGCGGTGCGCACCAGGCCCCGGACGGGTTCCTGGACGAGTTCGCCGCGCCGGGTGACGACGACGAGCCGGGAGTCGGCCGTCCGGTCGTCGGCCAGCCAGGCCTGGAGCGCCCGCAGGACGTCGTGGCCGACGGCGTGGGCGCGCTCGGGCACGGTGTCGGCGGGCGCGCCGACACCGGCGGGCAGGACCACGAGCGGCGGCAGGGCGCCGTCCTCGGGCAGCTCACTGTGGAGGGCCCAGTCGGGCGACTGGACGGCCTCGGGCGCGGCCTCGGGGGCGGGGACCCAGTCGACCTCGAACAGGGCCGCGTCGTCCGCCGGACCGGCGGTGAGGCCGCTCGGGTCCACCGGCCGCACGGTGAGGGCCTCGACGTCCACGACGGGGGCGCCGGTGTCGTCGGCGGCCCGGATGGTGAGGGTGTCGGGGCCGGCGGGGGTGACGACCACGCGCAGCGCCTCGGCGCCGACGGCGTGCAGGCGGACGCCGGCCCAGGAGAAGGCGAGCCTGGGCACGTCGGCGCCCGGGAAGAAACCGGCCTCGCCGAGCGGGTGGAGGGCGGCGTCCAGCAGGGCGGGGTGCAGACCGTAGGCGGCGGCGTCCGAGGTGGTGTCGGGCAGGCGGAGCTGGGCGTAGAGGCGGCCGTCGGCGAGCCAGGCGGCCTCGACGGCGTGGAACGCGGCGCCGTAGGCGACGGTGAGCCGGTCGTAGAGGCCGTCGATGTCGAGCGGGCGGGCTCCGGCGGGCGGCCAGACCGTCAGTTCGTCGGCGGTGGCGGGCTCCGGACCCTCGGGGGCGAGCGTTCCGGTGGCGTTGACGTGCCAGGGCAGACCGGTGCCGGTGCGGGTGAGCAGCCGGACGGCGCGGCGGCCGTCCTCGGCGTCGCCGACGTGGACCTGGAGGTCGAGACCGCCGCCGTCCGGGACGACGAGCGGGGCGGAGACCGTCAGTTCCTCGACGGTGGGCGCGCCGAGCCGGCGGCCGACGTGGGCGAGGGCGTCGAGCAGCGCGGTGCCGGGCACCAGCGTCGCGCCGCCGACCCGGTGGTCGGCCAGCCAGGGCAGGGTGTGTTCGGTGATCCGGCCGGTGAAGACGGCGCCTTCCTCGGCGCCGAGGAGCAGTTCGGCCTCCAGCAGCGGGTGGCCGGCCTTGTCCAGGCCGACGGCGGCGAGGTCACCGGCGGCGCGGCCCGGCCGGAGCCAGTAGCGCTCGCGCTGGAAGGGGTAGGTGGGCAGTTCGGAGGGGCGGACGGTGTCGGCCCCGGTGTGGGCCGGGGACCAGTCGACGGGGATGCCGCGGACGTGGAGTTCGGCGGCGGCGAGCAGGACGCGGTCCCAGCCGCCGTCCTCGCGGCGCAGGGTCCCGGTGACGACGGTCGGCGCCTCGACGGCCTCCTCCAGGCCCTCGACCACGGCGTGCGCGAGCACCGGGTGCGCGCTCACCTCGACGAACGCCCGGAAGCCTTCGCCCGCCAGGGTGTCGACGGCGTCGGCGAAGCGGACGGTCTGCCGCAGGTTGCGGTACCAGTAGCCCGCGTCCAGCTCCGGACCCTCCAGCCAGCGGTTCTCCACCGTCGACAGGAAGGGAACAGCAGCCGGCTGCGGCCTCACCGACCGCAGTAGCTCGGCGAGTTCGGCTTCTATGGACTCCACGTGCGCGGTGTGCGAGGCGTAGTCCACCGGGATCCGGCGCACCCGGGCGCCGCGCTCCTCGAAGGCGGCCACCACGGTGTCCAGGCCGGCCGGGTCACCGGCGACCACGACCGAGGACGGGCCGTTCACGGCCGCGACCTCCACGCCGTCCGGCAGCGTACCGGTCACCTCGGCGAGCGGCAGCCCGATCGACACCATCCCGCCGCGTCCGGCCAGACCCCGGGCGATGGCCTGCGAACGCAACGCCACCACCGCCGCCGCGTCCTCCAGCGAGAGGATCCCCGCGACGTGCGCCGCCGCGATCTCCCCCTGCGAGTGACCCACCACCGCGTCCGGAACCACTCCCAACGACGCCCAGAGGCGAGCCAGACCGACGTTCACCGCGAACGACACCGGCTGCACCACGTCCACCCGCTCCAGCGAGGCGGCACCCGGCACCTGGTTCACCACATCGAGCAACGACCAGTCGGTATGGGGCTTCAGCGCCTCCGCGGCCTCCTCCAGAGCCCGCGCGAACACCGCCGACTCGGCCAGCAGTTGCCGACCCATCCCCACCCACTGGGACCCCTGGCCCGGGAAGACGAACACCGACCGACCGCTCACCTCCGCCCGACCGGACACCAGCCCGGCCGCGGCCTCGCCGTCGGCCAGCGCCCGCAGCCCGCTCAGCACCCGCGCCCGGTCCGCGGCGACCACGACGGCCCGCCGTTCCAGCGCGGCCCGGGAGCCGGCGAGCGCACGGGCGACGGCCGGCGCCTCGGCGACGGGCCTGGCCTCGGTGAACCCGGCCAGCTGTCCGGCCTGTTCGCGCAGGGCCTCGGGGGAACGGGCGGAGAGCAGCCAGGGCACCGGGGTGGCGGAGCCGGCGTCGAGTCCGCCGTCGAGTCCTACGGGCACCGCCCGGTTCGCCGGCTCCTGGGCGGGGGCCTGCTCCAGGACGACGTGGGCGTTGGTGCCGCTGACGCCGAAGGAGGAGACGGCGGCCCGGCGCGGCCGGTCGACCTCCGGCCAGGCCCGTTCCTCGGTGAGCAGGGCGACCGCGCCGGACGGACGGCCCTGCCCGTAGGTGGCCAGCACCGCCTGCGCCTCGATCGGGTCGCCCAGCGAGGTCCCCGTCCCGTGGCCCTCCACCGCGTCGACGTCCGCGGGCGTCAGCCCGGCGTTGGCGAGGGCGGCGAGGATCACCCGCTCCTGCGAGGGACCGTTCGGAGCGGTCAGACCGTTGGACGCACCGTCCTGGTTGACGGCCGAACCGCGGACCACCGCCAGCACCTCGTGCCCCAGCCGCCGGGCGTCCGACAGCCGCTCCAGCAGCACCAGGCCCACGCCCTCGGCCCAGGCGGTGCCGTCGGCACCGTCCGCGTAGGCCCGGGCCCGGCCGTCGGCGGAGAGCGCGCGCTGGCGGGAGAACTCGACGAAGGAGGTGGGCCGGGCCATGATCGCGGCGCCGCCGGCCAGGGCGAGCGTGCACTCGCCGTCGCGCAGCGCCTGCGCGGCCAGGTGCAGGGCCACCAGGGAGGAGGAGCAGGCGGTGTCCACCGTCACCGACGGGCCTTCGAGGCCGAGGGTGTAGGAGATGCGGCCGGAGGCGACCGAGCCGGCGTTGCCGGTGCCGAGGTAGCCCTCCAGGCCGTCCGGGACCTCGGCGAGCTCGGTGGCGTAGTCGTGGTACATCAGGCCCGCGTAGACACCGACCGGCTGCCCCTTGAGCGAGGTCGGGTCGATGCCCGCGCGCTCCAGCAGTTCCCAGGAGGTCTCCAGCAGCAGCCGCTGCTGCGGGTCCGTCGCCAGCGCCTCGCGCGGGGAGATCCCGAAGAAGGCGGCGTCGAACTCGCCCGCGTCGTGCAGGAATCCGCCGTGGCGGGCGTAGGAGGTGCCGGGGACGGCCGGGTCCGGGTCGTAGAGGGCGTCGAGGTCCCAGCCCCGGTCGGCGGGGAAGGGGGTGATCGCGTCGGTGCCCTCGGCGACCAGCCGCCACAGGTCGGCCGGGGAGGCGACGCCGCCGGGCAGCCGGCAGGCGGCGCCGACGATCACGACGGGGTCGTCGGCGGGCGCCACGGTGCGCGCTACCGGCACGGGCCGGGCGGTGGCGGCCGGACGGCCGGTCAGCGCGTTCAGCAGGAACGCCGCGACGGCGGTCGGGTTGGGGTGGTCGAAGGCGAGGGTGGCGGGCAGCCGCAGGCCGGTGGCGGCGGTGAGGCGGCCGCGCAGTTCGACGGCGGTGGCGGAGGTGAAACCGAGGTCCTTGAACGGGCCGTCGGGGCGGATCGGGTCGGGGCCGTCGCCGGCCAGCCCGGCGGTCTCCGCGAGGACGAGGTCGAGCAGCTCGCGCTGCCGGTCGGCGGCCGGGCGGCCGGCCAGGCGGCGGCGCAGTGCGGCGGCGGTCGCGGTGTCCGGGGCGCTCGGGCCGGCCGGGGTGTCGATGAGGTCGCGCAGCAGGGCCGGCACGTCCTGCGGGGCGAGCGCGTCCAGCCCTTCCGGGTCGAGCCGGAGCAGCAGCAGGGAGGTGTGGTCGGCCAGGTGGGCGGCGTCGAAGGCGGCGGCGCTCTCCTGCGCGGTGAGCCGGCCGAGACCGGGCGGCACGGGGCGTCCGTCCCCGTCGGCGGGGCCGGTGATGAGGGCGAGGCCGGGCAGGCCGTGGCGGCTGCGGTGGTGGGCGAGGGCGTCGAGGAACGCCGCCGCGGCGGCCTCCCCGGGGGCGCCCGGGGTGCCGAGCGGTCCGACGGTGGGGGTGTGCACGACGAAGGCGGACAGCTCGGTGCCGGCGGTCAGTTCGTGCAGGTTGACGGCGGCGGCGAGGGCGGCGCCGAGGCCGGGGAAGGCCGCGCCGGGGGTGTGGACGACGGCGTTGAAGCGCGTGCCCGGGCCGGCCAGCCAGCCGGCGAGGGCGTCGCGGTCGGCGAGGTCGAGGGCGCTGAGGGTGGTCTCGGCGCCGGCGGCGGTGAGCCGTTCGGCGAGTTCGGCGGCGGCCCGGTCGGCGGGGCCGTGCGGGCTGGTGAGCAGGATCCGGCGCACGCCGCGGCCGGCCACCAGGTGGTGGGCGACGGCGGCGGCGGCCGGCCCGTCGGCGCCGGTGACCAGGACGGCGCGGCGCGGGTCGAAGCGGGCGCCGGGCTCGCCGTGGGCGAGCGCGGCGGACACCCGGGCGGCGCGCGGGCGCAGCGCCACGCCGGAGCGGACGACGAGTTCGGGTTCGCCGGAGGCGACGGCGGTGGTGAGGGCGTCGGCGGCGTTCTCCTCCGCGTCGAGGTCGACCAGCAGGAACCGGCCGGGGTTGGCCACCCGGGCGGCGCGGACCACTCCGCGCAGCGCGGCCTGGACGAGGTCGGTGGCGCCGCCGGGTCCGGCGGCGCCCCGGGTGACGACGACCAGCGCGGTGTCGGCGAGCCGTTCCTCGGCGAGCCAGGCGGTGAGCTGTCCGTCGAGGGCGCGCACTGCGTCCTCGACGTCGGCGGCGAGCGGTCCCGGGGTGCGCAGGCCGGCGCCGGCGCCGACGCCGAGCACGGCGGCATCGGGCAGCGGGCCGGCCGCGGCCAGCGCGGCCGGGTCGGGGTGGGTGGCGGCGCCGAGGGCGTCGGCGAGGCCGAAGGCGTCGGCGCCGAGCACCGCCCAGGTGCCGGCGGCGGGGCGGGCGCCGGGGACGGAGGAGAGCGGCAGCCAGTCGACGCGGAACAGGTGCTCGTAGTGGCTGCCGCCGGCGGCCCGCAGCCGGGCGGGCGCGTCGAGCAGCACATGCCGGGTGATCTTGCCGGAGGCGGTGCGCGGGATGCGCTCCGTCTCGTACAGCTCCTCGGGGACCTTGAAGTAGGAGAGCCGTTCCCGGCAGGCGGCCAGCAGGGCCTCCGGGTCGAGGCCGCCGGGGCCGGGCACCAGGAAGGCCACCGGCACCTCGCCGAGCACCTCGTGGGGCTTGCCGACGACGGCGACGTCCGCGACGCCGGGCACGCCGCGCAGCACCTCCTCGACCTCGGCCGGGTGGATGTTCTCGCCGCCGCGGATGATGAGTTCCTTGATCCGGCCGGTGATGGTGAAGTAGCCGGAGCCGTCGCGCCGGGCGAGGTCGCCGGTGTGGTACCAACCGCCGCGCAGCGCCTGCTCGGTGGCCTCGGGCTGGTTGTGGTAGCCGAGCATCACGCTCGGGCCGCGCACCCAGACCTCGCCCTCCTCCCCGTCGGCGACGTCCAGGCCGGTCCCGGCGTCGACCAGGCGCACGCCCAGGCCCGGGACGGGCAGGCCGCAGGAGCCCTCGACGCGGGCACCGGTGGGCCAGTTGACGGTGATCGAGCCGCAGGTCTCGGTGGAGCCGTAGGCGTCGATGAGCGGCGCGCCGAACGCCTCCTCGAAGGAGCGCCGCAGCGTGGCGGTGGTCATCGCGCCGCCGACCAGGCACATCCGCAGGGCCGGCGCGGTGAAGCCGTCCTCCCGGGCCGCGCGCACCAGCTGCTGGTACATGGTGGGCACGCCGGCCAGGAAGGTCGCGGACTCCTCGCGGACGGCCTCCAGGACGTCCCGCGCGGCGAAGCCGTCGAGGATGCGGGCGGTGGCGCCGACGGCGGTGACGCTCAGCACGCAGGCGATGTGGGACAGGCTGTGGAACAGCGGCAGCGGCCAGACCACCCGGTCCTCGGCGCTCAGGCCGGGCACCGGCACGTAGCAGGCGGCGACCGACCAGAGGCAGTTGCGCTGGGTGGACAGCACGCCCTTGGGCCGGCCGGTGGTGCCGGAGGTGTAGAGCATCCAGGCGGGGTCGTCGAGGCCGAGGTCGTCGCGCGCGGGGGTGGCGGGGTCGGTGGTGGCCAGGGTCTCGAAGGAGAGGGTGCCGGCCGGGACGGGGCCCTCGCCGGTGACGATCACCCTCAGGTCGGCCCGGGCGCGGACGAGGGCGTCCAGGCCGGCGGCGCGGGCGGCGTCGGTGATGACGACGCGGGCACCGCTGTCGTCCAGCAGATGGGTGAGTTCGGCGGCGGTGGCGTGCGGATTGAGCGGGACGCCGATGGCACCGGCGCGCAGGATGCCGAAGTAGGACTCCACCACCTCGACGCTGTTGCCGAGCAGGATCGCGGCCCGGTCGCCGGGCTGGAGGCGCAGGTCGGCGAGGTGGCCGGCGAGCCGGCCGGTGCGGGCGTGGAGCTCGGCGTAGGTCACGCCGCGGACGGCGTCGCGGAACGCGGTCCGGTCCGAGCTGTCGCGGGCGTGCTCGGCCAGCAGTTCGGGCAGCGGCCGGATCAGCTCGGTGCGCAACATGCCGTCACTTCCTTGGGTCGGTTCGGGTCGGGTCGGCGTCGGGTTCGGGGCGGGTCGGGTGGGCTCGGCCCGGGTCGGTTCGGGCCTGGAGCGGGGGCATTCGGTTTCCGCCCGGCACCCGGGTCGGTGGCGGCGTCATGGAAATTCCGTTTGCGGGCGGCTTTCCCCGGTACGGGACCGGTGCATTTCCGGTCGGCCTTTTCAGGGCGGCCTTTCCGGGGAAGCTGTTCCGGGGCGGCCGTACGCGAATTCCCGCCGGTCACAGTCTCGTACGGCGGGGGCTCCGGGCCGCCCCTATCCGACCCCCTATACGGGCCCTATTCATGGAGCGCGGGGCCCGATGAGAGGGCGCGCGTGGTGCGGTGGCCGGGAACCACGCCGCCCCGCCGGGCGTGGGCACGGCGGGGCGGGGCGGGGCAGGGCAGGGCAGGGCACGGCGGGCGGACCGGCCCGGCCGGTGGGGCGGCCGGGCGGTCCGGACTCGGGGCCGGTCAGTGGGCCGGTCAGTGCACCGGGGCGGGCTCGGGCAGCAGCGCGAGCAGGTCGGCGGGCCGGCGCAGCACCGCATCGGGCCGTTCGGCGAGCAGCGCCGCCTCGTCGGTCTCGCCCCACAGCGCCGCGATCGCGCCGACCCCGGCGCCCCGGGCACTCGCCAGATCGGTGACGGCGTCGCCGACCATGACGGTCCGTTCGGCCGGCACGTCGAGCAGTTCCAGAGCGCGCAGCACGATGTCGGGCGCGGGCTTGGCCCGGGCGACCTCGTCGGAGCCGAGCACGTGGTCGAAGTGGTGCAGCAGGCCGAGCTGGTCGAGCAGCGAGCGGGCCCGGGGGCCGCTCTTGCCGGTGGCCACGGCCAGCCGGATGCCGCGCCGGTTGAGCTCGACGAGCAGTTCCCGTGCCCCGGCGTGCACGGTGACCTCGGGGGCGAGCCGGTAGCTCTCCCGGACGAAGGGCTCCTCCAGGGCGAGCGGCAGACCCATGATCCGCATGATGTCCGGGAAGTAGCGGCCCAGGTGGCGGCTGTACTCCTCGAACGGCGGGTTGCCGTCGCCGACCACCTCCTCGTAGGCGGCGAGGAACGCCCGGCGCATCACGTCGAAGCTGTCGACGATGACGCCGTCGAGGTCGAAGACCACGGCGCGCAGCGGGAGGGAGGCGGCGAGCGCGTGTCCGTCGGGTCCGGTGGTCGGGGCGGTGGCTGTGGGCTGGTCGATCGGCATGGGATCTCCATGGGACGGCGGGCTGCCCGGACGGGTGACCGGGCCTGACGCCCCGGGGCCGACGGGATCGGCACGGCCTCCGGGGCCGGGGCACGGGGGCTGCTCGGTCGAGCCGCGGCTCGGCGCGGCGGGGGCGGAAGGTCGTCCGCCGACGACGAGCGGACGGCGTGGGCGGTCGGACGGCGGCGGTCAGACGGCGAGGGCCGCGGCCTCGTCGGCGAGCCGCGACCGCGGGGCGCGGGCCGCCGCGTAGAGCCGCTCGATGACCGAGATGGTGTGGTGGGCGCGGTTCACGGCCGCGCCGCGCGAGGCCGGGTCGGCGAGCAGGGCGGGCAGTTCGTCGAGCTGGCGCACGTACTCGGTGCCGACGGCCTCCCCGGGCAGCGGGACCTCGGTGGTGACGCCGTCGCGGGTCCGGGTGAGGCGCGGGACCCGGCGGTTCGGGCTGAAGCCGAAGGTGCACTCCAGGGTCGCGGACCCGGTGGCGCCCTCCACGGTGATCCGGGTGGTGTCGACGGACTCGTGGGAGGCCCAGCTCGCCCGCACCGCCACCGAGACGCCGGTGTCGGTGAGCAGGAAGCCGCGGGCGGTGTCCTCGACGTCGCCCGCGCCGTCCGGCCCCTCGGTGCCGCGCCAGCCGGCGCCGCGCCTGCCGTCGTTGACGAAGTCGGCGGAGAGCGAGCCGAGCACCGACGGGAACCGGACGTCGCCGCCGAGCACGGCCTGCGCCGTGTCCAGCAGGTGCCAGCCGAGGTCGACCAGGGCGCCGCCGCCGGAGAGCCGCCGGCTGGTGAACCACCCGCCGGCGTCGGGGACACCGCTGGCGCGGACCCAGGCGAGGTCGACGTGGCGGATCGGGCCGAGGTCCGCCGCCAGTTCGGTGAGGGCGGCGACGTCCGGCCGGTAGCGGGCGGCGCTGCCCGCCAGCAGAACGGTCCCGCCGGCGCGTTCGGCGGCGGCCAGCCGGTCCGCCTCGGCGGCGCTGAGGCAGACCGGCTTCTCCAGGAACACCGGGATGCCGCGGGCGAGCAGACGCTCGGCCACCGGGGTGTGCAGGTGGTTGGGCACCGCGACGACCGCGAGGTCGACGTCGGGCCCGAGCAGATCGGCGTCGGCGA
The DNA here is from genome assembly GCF_000718025.1 of Kitasatospora purpeofusca. Taxonomy (GTDB): domain Bacteria; phylum Actinomycetota; class Actinomycetes; order Streptomycetales; family Streptomycetaceae; genus Kitasatospora; species Kitasatospora purpeofusca. The sequence goes on along the minus strand of NZ_JODS01000041.1, from coordinate 5,462 downwards.
GGAGGGCGGCGCCGGACGGCACGTGCTCCGCGCCGCCGGGGCCGGGCTCGACGACGGCGGTGACCCGGTAGGCCGGGTGGGCCGCCAGCCGGGGCAGCCAGATGGTGCGGCCCGCCCAGCCGAGGCCGACGACGGCCACCCGCACCGGGTCGTCCGGCCCCCGTCCGGCGGTGCTCACCCGCGCGTTCACACCGCGGCCAGGGCGTCGGCGATGATCTGCGCGGTGTCCTCGATCGCCTGCTCGCTCGCGAGGAGGGTGCGGTGGTGCAGCCAGATGCCGTCGGCGGTGAGCGCCTCGCTGTTGGGGCAGGCCTTGGCCAGCGCGTCGACGGTGGTGTCGGGCGCGGCCGACTCCCAGAAGCCGTCCGAGCGGTAGATGGCGCGGAAGACCACGAAGGCGGGCAGGCCGCGCGCGATCAGGTCGTCGACCAGGGCGTTGCGCCGGTCCTCACCGAGGTCGGGCACCCGGAACATCGCCATGTAGTGCGGGACGCGGTCGGCCCGCTCGTCGTGGCCCTGCGGCACCACGCCGGGGATCTCCGTCAGCAGGCTCTTGAGCTGCTTGGCGCGCTCCTCGCGGACGCTGATCTGGCCGTCCAGGCGGGCGAGCTGGGCCCGCAGCACGCTCGCGGAGAACTCGTTGAGCCGGAAGTTGGAACCCGAGGTCTGGTGGAAGTACTTCCGGTCCGTCGGCGGGCGGCCGCAGCTGTGCCGCAGGAACGCCTCGTCGTACTGGGCGGTCTCCGGGAAGGTGACGGCGCCGCCCTCGCCGGCCGTCATCAGCTTGCCGTTCTGGAAGCTGAACGCGGCGATCGAGCCCAGTTCGCCGACCCGGCGGCCGCGCCAGCGGGCGCCGTGGGCGTGCGCGGCGTCCTGCACGATCGAGACGCCCGAGTCGGCGGCGAGCTTGCCGAGGGCGTCCAGGTCGGCGATCTGGCCGGCGATGTGGACCGGCATGATCGCGCGGGTCCGCGGGGTGATCGCGGCCGCGGCGGCCTCGGGGCTCAGGTTGTAGGTGTCGAGGTCGACGTCGACCGGCACCGCGGTGGCACCGAGCCGCTGGGCGGCCTGGGAGGAGGAGATGAACGTGAACGCGGGCACGATGACCTCGGTGCCCGGGCCGACGCCGAGCAGCTGGAGGGCGATCTCCAGCGCGTGGGTGCCGTTGGTGACGGCGAGCGCCTTGGCGGCGCCGTGGTAGTCGGCGAACTCCTGCTCGAAGGTGTCGACCTCCTTGCCGCCCATCCGCCACCACTGGCCCTGCTCCAGCGCCCTGAGCAGTCCTTCGCGCTCGGCCTCGTCGTACTGCGGCCAGACCGGGAACTCCGGGGCCTGACGTCCTTGGGCAGTCATGATTCCGCGCAGCCTTTCCTTCGGGGGACCGTGGAACGGCACGCTAACCCAGGAAATGCGGCCCGTCACCTCCCCTACACACCCCCCTAGAAAGCCCTTGTCCTGCAGCTCGGAAGCCATCCGGGGGGTTCCTCCGGGAAACTCGCTGCTATAACCGGAATATGAGCGAACTGCTATTGCTGAACGGCCCCAATCTCGGAATTCTCGGCCGCCGCGAACCGGAGGTCTACGGCACCGACACCCTGGCCGACATCGAGGCCGCGGTCGCCGCCGAGGTGGCCGGCCGGGGCTGGAAGGTGGTCTCCGTCCAGCGCGAGTCGGAGGGTCAGCTGATCGAGGCCGTGCAGGACGCCTGGGACGGCTCCGTCGGGGCGATCGTGAACCCGGGCGCGCTGATGATCGCCGGCTGGGGCCTGCGCGACGCGCTCGCCGCGTATCCGCGGCCGTTCGTCGAGGTGCACCTGTCCAACGTCTGGGCGCGCGAGTCCTTCCGGCACGAGTCGGTACTGGCGCCGCTGGCCTCGGGCGTGATCGTCGGGCTCGGCGCACTCGGCTACCGGTTGGCGGCGCAGGCGCTGCTGGCGAAGGTCCCGGCGTCCTGATGGGCCTCGCGACGGCGCAGGGCTCCACTCCTCAGGCCCCGACCCAGGCCGTAGCCCCGACCCAGGCCGTAGCCCCGGCCCAGGCCCCGACGGCCGCCCGGGGCGTGCTCGGCATCGACATCGGCGGCACCAAGGTGGCACTGCGCGCCGAGGACGGCCCGCCGGGCGGGCCGGTCCGCACCGAGGAAGCCGTGCTCCGCTGGCCCGGCGCCCGGGTGGCCGGCGCCTACGCCGACTGGACGGCGCTGGCCGGCACGGTCGCCGACCTGCGCGAGCGCTGGGAGGGCGACTTCGCGGCGGTCGGGGTGGCCGTGCCCGCGACCGTCGGCCCGGACGGCCGGGTGCTCGCCTGGCCGGGCCGCCCCGGCTGGCGCGGCTTCGACCTCCTCCCGGCACTGCGGCGGCTCTTCCCCACCGCCGCGCTGGCCTGGGCGGACGACGGTGATCTCGCCGCGCTCGCCGAGGCCGTGCACGCCGGGTCCGGGAACGTGGTCTACCTGGGTGTCGGGACGGGCATCGGCGGCGGTGTCGTGCACGAGGGCGCGCCGCTGCCGGGCCCGGGGCGCGGCTCCTGCGAGGCGGGACACGTGATCGTCGACCGCAGCGGCCCGGTCTGCGACTGCGGGCGGCGCGGCTGCCTGCAGGCCACCGCCTCCGGTCCGGCGACCCTGCGGCGCGCGGAACTGCTGCTCGGCGCTCCGGTCGAGTACGCGGAGCTGCGGACCGGGCTGGCCGAGGGCGCACCGTGGGCGGTGGAGGCCGTCGAGGAGACCTGTGCCGCGCTGGCGGCGGCGGCCGTCTCGCTCGGCGAGCTGTTCCACCCCGAACTGACCGTACTGGGCGGCGGGTTCGCCGAGGGCCTGCCCGGCTTCACGGCGCGGGTCGAGGCGCACGCCGCCGCGCTGGCCCGCCCCGGCGTCCCGGCCCCCGTGATCCGGCCGGCCGTGCTCGGCGGGCTGTCCTCGCTGCACGGCGCCCTCGCGCTGGCGCGGCTGCAGCCCGTGTCCTGAAGCCGCTCCACCGAGCGCCACCACACCGACCACCCCTGGGAGCCGAGTTGACCACGACAGAAACCCCCGTCCCTTCCGCACCCCACGTCCGCACGGACGGCGGGCTGCGCCGCATCGACGTGGAACTGGGCGATCGAGGCTACCCGGTGCTGATCGGCCCCGGCGCCCGCCACCGGCTGGCCGGGGTACTCGCGGGGATCGGCGCCCGCCGGGTCGCGGTGGTCAGCGCCCGGCCCGCCGAGTGGCTGCCCGACACCGGCCTCGACACCCTGGTGGTGGAGGCGAAGGACGGCGAGGAGGGCAAGTCCCTCGCCTGGGTGGCCGAACTGTGCAGCCGCTTCACCGCGTTCGGCCTGGGCCGGGCGGACGCCGTGGTCTCCTGCGGCGGCGGCACCACCACCGACGCGGTCGGGCTCGCCGCCGCGCTGTACCACCGGGGAGTGCCCGTGGTGCACCTGCCCACCTCCCTGCTGGCCCAGGTCGACGCGAGCGTCGGCGGCAAGACGGCGGTGAACCTCCCGGAGGGCAAGAACCTGGTGGGCGCCTACTGGCAGCCGTCCGCCGTGCTCTGCGACACCGACTACCTCAGCACCCTCCCGCCGCGCGAACGCGTCAACGGCTACGGGGAGATCGCCCGCTGCCACTTCATCGGCGCCGGGGACCTCCGCCACCTGCCGCTGCCCGAGCAGATCGCCGCGAGTGTCGCCCGCAAGGCCGCCGTGGTGGCCGCCGACGAGCGCGACGCCGGGCTGCGGCACATCCTCAACTACGGCCACACCCTGGGCCATGCGCTGGAACGCGCCACCGACTTCCGGCTGCGCCACGGCGAGGCGGTCGGCATCGGCACGGTCTTCGCCGGCCGGCTGGCGGGCGCACTCGGCCGGATCGGCCCCGCGCGGGTCGCCGAGCACCACGAGGTGGTGGCCCACTACGGCTTGCCCACCGCGCTGCCGCCGGAGGTCGACACCGGGGCGCTGGTCGCCCTCATGCGGCTGGACAAGAAGGCCGTCGACGGGCTCTCCTTCGTCCTGGACGGCCCGGGCGGCGCCGAACTCGTCAGCGACGTCCCCGAGTCACTGGTCGCCCGCACCCTGGACGCGATGCCGCGCGCGGCTTGGGAGGCCTGAGGTGCCCGTTCCCCCCTCCGCGCCGACCGCCGGACCGCCGATCTCCGGACCGCCGATCTCCGGCCGCACCCGGCTGTTCGCAGTGCTCGGCGACCCGATCGCCCAGGCCAAGGCACCCGCGCTGCTCAACCCGCTGTTCGCGGCGAGCGGCGTGGACGCCGTACTCGTCCCCGTGCACGCCCCGGCGGACCGGCTCGACGAGGTCGTGCGAGGGCTGAAGGCCGTCGCCAACCTGGACGGGCTGCTGGTCACCGTCCCCCACAAACTGGCGATGTGCGGGCACGCCGACGAACTCAGCGAGGCCGCCGCCCTGCTGGGCAGCACCAACGCGCTGCGCCGCGAACCGGACGGCCGCTGGTACGGCGACAACTTCGACGGCGCGGGCTTCGTCCGGGGCCTGGCCGCCGCGGGCCACCACCCGGCCGGACTGCGCGTGGCACTGGCCGGCGCCGGAGGCGCGGGACTCGCCATCGCCGCCGCCCTGCTCACCGAAGGAGCCGCCGCACTCACCGTCACCGATCCCGACCGGGACCGGGTCAACGCCCTCCTCGACCGGCTCGGCACCCGCTGGCCCGACCGCGTGACCACCGCCCCTCACCCGCCCTCCGACGTCGACCTCGCGGTCAACGCCACCCCCCTGGGCCTGGCCCCGACCGACCCGCTCCCCTTCGACCCGGCACCGCTGGCACCCGGCGCACTGGTCGCCGACATCATCATGACCCCAGCCGAAACCCCCCTGCTGCGCACCGCCGCCACCCTCGGCCTCGCCACCCACCCCGGCATCCACATGCTCACCGAACAACTGCCGCTCTACCGCTCCTTCTTCCGCCTTCCGGGATAGCCCCCCGCTCACCCGGAACGGGCCGGACGGGACGGACTCGCAGGACGAACGGAGAAGCAGGGCGTTCGGGCAACGTGCGGAGGGTGAGCCGTTGCCGGATCGGGCGGGCGAAGTGGGACAGGGTGCGTCCTCCGCGCAGTAACCGGGCTGAGGACCGGGCTCCTCGAGGGCGCCTCCGCCGACAAGCAGGGCCACGAGGCCGACCCCTGTGGACGGATGGGCGGAACGGTGGCCCTCGGCCACGCGGTCGCGGTCGCCCGGGACTACGCCACCCGCCGCCCCGGGACGCTGGTGATCGCCACCCCCGACCACGGGCACGCCAGTCGGACCCGGCCGAACCGGAACAGCCGGGCGACTCGAAAGACTACGAAGAACCAGGAGCCTGTCTCCTTGGTGGGGCCGGTGCGGCGGTTAATGGGTTGCGGGGTTCCCGGGCGGGGGTGTCGGATCCCGGGCATGACAATTGTGCTGGGGACGCCGGCCGTGGCCGGGGTGCGCGAGGCCATGGGCGCGCTGCGGGAGTGGCAGT
>NZ_JODS01000040.1 GCF_000718025.1 Kitasatospora purpeofusca | reverse complement strand
CGGCGAAGGTGACCGAAATGCCCGAATCTCTGGAAGTCGCAAAATCCCGCCCCACCGTCGGATAGACCCGCAGGTCATCAACTCTGCTCCCCGCGCATGCGGGGTTGGTCCCTCCAGGCCGACCGAGATGCCGTCGTTGGCGGCCTGCTCCCCGCGCATGCGGGGTTGGTCCCCACGAACCACCCACCACCCCGATCGGAGCCTCCTGCTCCCCGCGCATGCGGGGTTGGTCCCACCACCTCGCGGAACTGCTTCACCCGGGCGTCCTGCTCCCCGCGCATGCGGGGTTGGTCCCTCGGTGAATCCGTACCAGGCGTCGGCCCCGAACTGCTCCCCGCGCATGCGGGGTTGGTCCCCACGGTGCGAGCCGTCTGTCCGCTGCCAACGACTGCTCCCCGCGCATGCGGGGTTGGTCCCTGGTCGTCCGCGCCCTGCGGGCCTGCGCGCCGCTGCTCCCCGCGCATGCGGGGTTGGTCCCCGGACACACGACCCGTTCGAGGATCTGGCCGACTGCTCCCCGCGCATGCGGGGTTGGTCCCTCGGCACGGAGACGGCGGCCGCCATCAAGTCGCTGCTCCCCGCGCATGCGGGGTTGGTCCCACGCCGACCAGCTTCAGGTCCTCCGCGGGGACCTGCTCCCCGCGCATGCGGGGTTGGTCCCCCTTCCGTGCGCACCCCCGGCACCACCCCCCACTGCTCCCCGCGCATGCGGGGTTGGTCCCCGCACGGGTGCCCGGGCGGAAGGATCCCGCCCCTGCTCCCCGCGCATGCGGGGTTGGTCCCGCTTCGACCAGCCGGCCGTCAGCCGCCACGGCCTGCTCCCCGCGCATGCGGGGTTGGTCCCAGGGACAGGGCGGCGGCGTCCCCGCGCAGGTCCCTGCTCCCCGCGCATGCGGGGTTGGTCCCCACAGGGCCAGTGCCCGCAGCGCGGCGGTCTTCTGCTCCCCGCGCATGCGGGGTTGGTCCCACGTTCGTCGTCATCCAGCCCGACGAGGACGACTGCTCCCCGCGCATGCGGGGTTGGTCCCCTCGAAGGAGATCTGGACCCCGAGCCGGGCCACTGCTCCCCGCGCATGCGGGGTTGGTCCCACCGACCAGGCCTCGCAGTAGGAGGCGAGCGCCTGCTCCCCGCGCATGCGGGGTTGGTCCCGACCACACCGTGAGGCAGCGGGAGCACGTCCGCTGCTCCCCGCGCATGCGGGGTTGGTCCCCCGGCCGACGACGGCGCGGTGCCCGGTGACCTCTGCTCCCCGCGCATCCGGGGTTGGTCCCAAGCGGGACATCGTCGATTCGACGCGGCTTCCCTGCTCCCCGCGCATGCGGGGTTGGTCCCGCGTTGCCGGGCTTGCCCGTGCTGCTGGTGGTCTGCTCCCCGCGCATGCGGGGTTGGTCCCCCCGTCCTACGCACCTGCGCAGGAGGCCGACTCTGCTCCCCGCGCATGCGGGGTTGGTCCCACGCAGAACACCGTCTCGGTGGGGACCGTTCCCTGCTCCCCGTGCATGCGGGGTTGGTCCCGTGCCGTCGTACCTGATCGGCGACATGTTCGACTGCTCCCCGCGCATGCGGGGTTGTTCCCCCTGGCCGACGCGCTTGGGGGTGGACTCCTCCACTGCTCCCCGCGCATGCGGGGTTGGTCCCGGCCGCGCCCTGGTCGCCCGCGCCGACGAGGGCTGCTCCCCGCGCATGCGGGGTTGGTCCCGCCTGCAAGCCGACCGTGTTCACGTCGAACTACTGCTCCCCGCGCACGCGGGGTTGGTCGCAGCGCCGAGAACGCCCACCGCTGCACCCAGTAGAGCCGGAAGTCCCGCATCCCCCACGGAGGTTTCCCGTCGGCGTCGGGCCGGCCTAGCCGAGGGCGTGCACGATGCCGCCCAGCAGGTGTTCGAGGGCCGCGCGCAGGGGCAGGACGAACGGGCCGGCGGCCACGGCGACGGTCACGGCGAGGGGCAGGCGCGGGGTCTGGCGCCGGTGCGGGAGGATGCCGAGGAGGAGGACCAGTGCGGCGATCACCAGGGGCGGCCCCAGCGCCACCACCCAGGCCGGCAGCGGGCCGAGGGTGACCGGGGAGTTGAGGGCGCCGGACAGGCCGAGCCAGCCGACGGAGAGCAGGAGGCTGAGGTCGATCAGTCGGGGGACGGCCGGGGGGACCCGGACCCGGCCGTCGAGGTTGCGGCGGAACGAGAAGACCATCATCAGCACCATCACGGACAGGACGGCCAGTTCGACGCGCAGGACGCCGGGGAGGTCGGGCGGGGGGAAGTGTCCGGTGCTGAAGATCCAGGTGACGGCTGCGGCGGGCACACCGAACAGCGCGGCCCAGAGCAGGCACAGCCGCAGGACCTGGGCCGGGGCGGGCAGCCAGATGCTGCCCGTCGGCGGCGCGGGCCGGTTCTGGCCCCGGGCGAGCAGTGCGGCGATGATCGCCTCCTCGGGCCGGCTCTCCGGGCTGCGCCCCGGCGGGTCGCCGGGCCTGCGGAAGCTGTGTTCCAGGATCTCGCGGCGCCGGCGGACGATGTCCGGTCGCTGCTCGTGGCCGCGGCTGACGGCGCTGAGGTAGCCGAACAGGAGGAGGACAGCGCCGACCGCGAGCACGGCGGGCAGTCGGCCCGCCGGTCCCGGGCCGCTGGGCGGTGCCATCCAGGCGGCGGTGAACGCCACCACGAAGACCGCGATCAGGGCCATGCCACGGACGGCGTCGAACGGGGCGGTCAGGTCCGAGCGGCGGACTCCGGCGGATGCGCCGACCACCAGCCAGAGTACGGAGAGCAGCAGCCACTGGGTCGCGACGGCCATCGGCAGCAGGTCCGGCAGTTGTCCGGAGAGGATGTCCCCGACGGCGGCGCCGAACGAGCGGGACTGTCCTCCCGCCCCGAACGCGTAGGCCAGTACGAGCAGCAGGAGTTGTGCCACGCCGAGCAGGCGGCCGGTGTCGTCCCAGAAGTCCCGGGAGGTGACGGCGCGCGCGATGGACCCGGCCTGGACGCCCAGGATGACGAGTGCCAGCAGGACCGGCATGGCGATCACGCCGAAGGCGGTGTCCGGGTCCATGGTGGTCAGATGGGCGGGGATGCCGAGCGCGTCGGCGACGTGCTGCCCGCCGCGGATCACCGCCCCCATCCACGCGGGTCGGGATTCGTTCTGCACCGCGGCGGCGCCGATGACCGTGACCGCTCCCACCTGTCCCCCTGTGCTCGCCCCTGGACGCCCCCGTCGCACGCATCGCGCGGGCTGCGTTCCGCCTTCGCCCGGACCGGTCGTGATATCCGGGCGACAGCCCAAGAATGCTGTCGTGAAGGGAAGTTGGGAACGGCGATCGGGTTCCGTTCACCGAGCGGGGACCGTCCTGTGACAGTGCGGCGGCACCGAAGGCGCGCCCGGTGCCGCCGGTGCGGGTGGTGCGGGACGGTGCCGCCGGACCGCGGGTCGGTCGGCGCCGGGGCGACCGCACGAGTACCAGCGGACGGTCGGCGCCGGGGTGACCGCACGAGTACCAGCGGACGGTCGGCGCAATCGTCCTGTCCCACTTGGGCTGTGCCTATCGCCAGTGGCTCGTGGTCAGCGGGCCCGAGCGCGGCCGCATCTGGTCCGACGACCGGGCGGACGAACGTGATCTCGAGCCGCTCCTCGGGGCCGGGCAGGAGCCGACGACCTTCGCCCTCTGGTACCGGGAGTGGCTGGCAGACGCTGTCCGCACGGTGGGGGCCGCCCGCTGACGGTCCGACCAGGAGAGCCGGCCGGCCCGGCAGCGGAATTGCCGGGCCGGGCCGCTACATCGCCCGCTCCGCGAGGCGGAGCAGGCCGGCCCGGATGCGCTGTTCGCCGAGTTCGGGGAGGAGGGCCGCGACGTGGTCGGCGGCCACGGCGGCCAGCAGGGTGTGGGCGGTGGGGTCGGGGTCGGGGGTGGTGGCGAGCAGGATCGCGACGTGGCGGTGCCAGAAGCGGTAGGCGCCGATGCGGTAGCGGGCGCCGGGGGTGGCGGTCTCCGACATCCGGACCAGGGCCAGGTGTTCCAGCAGGTAGTCGAAGTAGGCGTTGAGGAACGCGGCCAGGCGCTCGTCCGCCGGCGCCCCGGGGCCGAGTGGGGGCGGGCCGTGCAGGACGGCCTCCTGGAGGACTCGTTCGCGGGTGTCCAGCAGCGCGGCGGCCAGGCCCGACTTGTCGCCGAACCGGCGGAACAGCGTGCCCTTGCCGACGCCCGCGGCGGCGGCGACCTGGTCCATCGAGACCGCCTCGACGCCGTGTTCGGCGAACAGCCTGGCGGCCGCGTCCAGCACCGCGATCCGGTTGCGGGCCGCGTCGGCGCGTTCCTTGGGCGGCGGCGTGCGCAGCAGTTCCAGGGGCGTTGCATAAGCGGACTGTGGTCCGGTACTGTCGTGAGCCATAACAGGACTGTAGTCCGATTCCCTTGGAGGTGGCGGCATGACCGCTCTCATCACCCGCGACGAACTGGCAGCAGCGATCGAGGCCGGTGCCGTGACCGTCGTCGACACGCTCGGCGGCGACTACTACGCCCAGCAGCACCTTCCCGGCGCCGTGGCACTGGTCGCGGCCGAGCTCGACACCCGGGCGGCGACCGTGCTCCCCGACCGTGACGCCGCGATCGTCACCTACTGCTCCAACCCGGCCTGCCCGAACAGCGGCCAGGTCGCCGACCGGCTCACCGCGCTCGGCTACACCGACGTCCGCAAGTACCGCGAGGGCATCCAGGACTGGGTCGAGGCCGGCCTGCCCACCGAGACCGCCTGACCTGGGGCGGAGCGGCGAACGGGCGGGGGTGGGGGATGCGCGCGCATCCCCCACCCCCGCCCGTTCGCCGCTGGACGGCGAGTGGCCACACCCGGCACACCCAATGCTCACCAACCGACAGACCTTCAAACACCAGGACAACAGCTCGACTCGGCTGCGAAATGGAGAGCAGTTCTCGAAAACTGGTGTAGAATCATAGGTGCAAGGGGGGCCTTGGGGCTGATGCCTAAGCCATCGGCAGGCCACCCACCGGCAGGGGGAACAACCGTCATGACCTACCACCTCGAAACCGCGCGCGCGATCATCAACGAGCGGATGCGTGAGGCCGAGCAGCACCGCCTCGCCCACGCGCTGTACCTGAAGAACCGCGCCGAGACCAAGACCCGGCGGGCGCGCCTGCTCCTATCCCGTCTCGGCGCTTGAGCACCACCGCGGCCTGTCGCCGCACCCAGCGAACCGGCCGGACAGTCGATCGTCCGGCCGGTCGCTGACCCGGGAACACCGCGTCGGAAGCGCGACACCACGCCGCCCGACCGTCCCCGTCCCACCCCGCACCACCCCACCTCCGGGCGTCGACCCAGTCCGCCAGGGAGGCCGCGGGATCACCGCCTCGGCGTCGAACGGCCGACGGCCGCCACCGCGTACGGCCCGCGCCCGCGCCGGAGCGGCTACTGCCCGACCCGGCCGTCCACGCACTCGCGCAGGAGATCGGCGTGGCCGCAGTGGCGGGCGTACTCGTCCACCATGTGCAGCATGACCTCGCGGATCGCCAGCCCCTCCCGGCCCACGCGCGCACCGAGATCCGCCTGGTGGACGGCCAACACCGCGTCCAGGGAGGCCTGTTCGCGCTCCAGATCGGCGAACGCGGCGTCCACCACGGCCTGTTCGGCCACGGCGCCGTCGAAGTCCGCGTCCCGCGCGCCGTAGAGCTTGGGCAGCCGCTCGCCGTCGGTGATCCAGTTGTGCCAGTCCCGCTCCACCTCGGCGAGGTGGCGGACCAGGCCGAGTAGCGACATCGTCGACGGCGGCACCGAACGGCGGGCGAGCTGCTCGGCGTCCAGACCGTCGCACTTGAGGCGCAGGGTGAGCCGGTAGTTGGTGATCGCCTCCCGCAGGGTCGCCAACTCCCCGTCCGGCGCGGGCCCTTCGTTGTCACGGGGGTCGTCGTCGGGGTTCAGCCACATGTCGGGGTAGACGGTCGCCTGGGTCCATCGCTCGGGTTGATCGTTCATGTGGGCCATGCTCGTCCGCGAACGGCCCTGTCGCCACCGCATTTTCCGCGGGGAACCACGGGACGGAGCTACCGGGGGACCAGGACGACCTTGCCGAGGTTGCGGCGCTGCTCGATGACGGTGTGCGCCCGGGCGGCGTCGCGGAGCGGGAACTCCCCGTGCACGGCGGGGCGCAGGGTCCCCGCGTCGCGCAGCTGCCAGAGCTCGCACTGCCAGCGCTGGTAGAGCTCGGGCCTGCCGGTGGCGACTGCCCGCATCTGGAAGCCGATCAACGAGGCACCGCGGAGGAGGAGTTCGTACGTCTCCACCGTGCCGCCGCCGGAGCTGAAGGCCACCAGCCGGCCACCGGTCGCCAGGGCCCGGACGGCGGGGCCGAGCAGCTCGCCGCCGACGCCGTCGAGGATCACGTCGTACGGGCCGCCCAAGTCGCCGTAGTGCACGACCTCGTCGGCGCCCAGTCCGCGGACGAAGTCGGCCTTGTCGGCGCTGCTGACGGCCGCGACGACGCGGGCCGCCCCGCCAGCCTTGGCGTACTGGAGGGCGAGCGTGCCCACGGCGCTGGCCGCCGCCGTGACCAGGACCGATTCACCGGGCTCCGGGCGCGCGGCCTCGTAGGCACCGCGTGCGACCAGTCCGCTGCGGACCAGCGCGACCGCCTCCACGGCGGTCGCGCTGTCCGGGATGCGGGACGCCATGGCGCCGTTCAGGACCGCGAACTCGGCGTAGGCATCGGCGAAGCACAGCCCGGCGACGCGGTCGCCGACGCCGAAGCCGGTGACTCCCGCCCCCAGCGCGACGATCTCCCCGGCGACCTCACCGCCGAGCGGGACCGGTTCGCCGCTCCCCCGCAGCTTGCGCACGGTGGGCAGGGTCACCCCGACCGCCTCGACCCGGACCAGGACCTCCCCGGCCCCCGGCTCGGGCCGGTCGACCTCCTCGGCGAACAGCACCTCGGGTCCGCCGTTGACCTCATGGCGAATGCGCAGCACAGGACCTCCCCCGTCGGAACTCATTGGATGTCCCAACGATAGGGCGGAAGTCATTGGGATGTCCAATGGTTTTCTGGATAGGCTGAACCCCATGACCTCGGACCTGACCCCGGCCCCGACCGCGGCACCGACCCCGACCCCGGCCCCGGCCCCGACCGCGGATCCCGCCGCGGCGCCGACTTCCGCGCTCCAGCACATCCAGTCCCTGCCGACCTGGCTCGTCGGCCGGGTCGCGGCGCGCGGCCGGGGCCTCGTCGCCGACGCGATCGCCGCGGAGGGACTGAAGCTCATGCAGCACGCGGTCCTGGCCGCGACCGCCGAGTACGGGCCCGTCACCCAGGCCGACCTGGGCCGCCGGCTGTCCGTCGACCCCAAGGACATGGTCGGCATCCTCAACCACCTCCAGCACGCGGGCCTCGTCCTGCGCAGCCCCCACCCCTCCGACCGCCGCAAGAACGCCGTCACCGTCACGGCGGCGGGCACCGCCGTCCTCGCCCGCTGCGGCGCCCTGGCCGAAGCCGCCAACGCCGAACTGCTGGCGCCGCTCGCCCCGGACGAGCGCGAACAGCTGGTGGCCCTGCTGACCCGGCTCCACCGGGCGGCGCCGGCGTAGAGGTCGGCTCCGCGGGCCCGGGGAGTACGGTCCCGGGCCCGGCCCCGACCCGGAGCACGGTCCCGGTGCGGTTTCGTCCCCGGCGCGGACGGATTGACGGTCCGTCGAATGATCCTCTTGGAGGGCGCCGAGAAGAGCTCCGGCGCCCTGATCAGAGGGGCTTTCCCGTGAACGAGCACGCACCGCAGAACGCGTCGCAGAACGCGTCGCAGCGCCACCTTCCGACCCGCCTCCGCGCCGGCCGGCGAGGGCTGGCGGCGGCCGTGACCACGATGGTCGCCGCCGCCGTGGTGGCCGGCGTCCTGGCACCCGGCACGGCCTCGGCCGCCCCGCGCCCGGACTCGGTGCAGCAGAGCCTCGACGCGCTGGTGAAGGAGGACAAGGTGCCCGCGGCCCTCGCCACCGTCAAGGGCCGCGACGGCCGCGTACGCACCTACACCGCCGGTATCGGCAACGCGGCCACCAAGGCCAAGGTGCCGATGGACGGACAGGTGCGGATCGGCAGCAACACCAAGGCCTTCACCGCCGTCGTCGTCCTGCAACTGGTCGCCGAGGGCAAGATCGGCCTGGATGCGAACGTGGACACCTACCTGCCCGGACTGGTGCGCGGCGAGGGCATCGACGGCCGCAACATCACCGTCCGCCAGCTGCTCCAGCACACCAGCGGCCTGCCCGAGTACGTGGACCGCGATGCCGTCCTCAACGCCCCCAAGCGCTACTACGAGCCGCGCGAACTCCTCGACGCCGCACTGGCCCAGAAGGCCCACTTCGCGCCCGGCACCCAGTGGGAGTACAACAACACCGGCTTCCTGCTGGCGGGCATGATCATCCAGAAGGTCACCGGCCGCCCGCTCGGCGAGGAGATCAACAAGCGTGTCGTCGACCGGATCGGCCTGCGCCACACCTACTTCCCCGCCCCCGGGGACATGACGATCCACGAGGCCCACCCCAAGGGCTACCAGCGCGCCGAGAACGGGTCGCTGCGCGACTACACGGACCTGGACCCGTCCTGGGGCTGGGCGGCCGGCGCGGCGGTCTCGACCAACACCGACGTCACCAAGTTCTACGGCGCGCTGCTGGGCGGCCGGTTGCTGCCCGCCGCCCAGCTCGCCCAGATGCGCGCCACCGTCCCCGCCGAGGCGATCGGCACCGGGGCCCGCTACGGACTCGGCCTGGTGAGCCGCCCGCTCTCCTGCGGCGGCGTCGCCTGGGGGCACGGCGGCACGATCCCGGGCTACGAGACCGCCGGCGGCACCACCGAGGACGGCCGCGCCGTGAACTTCACCGTGACCACGATCCCGGACGGCGACACCGCGAAGCACGTGGACAAGGCGGTCGACGCGGCGCTCTGCCGCTGATCCGCGAGCACTGCCCGCCTTCCCCCTTCTTCCCCTTCGCTTCCCAGCAGTGGAGTCCCGTTGACATCCTCCCCGCCCTGAAGAACGGGGATTCCCCTCAGCCTCACGGCTGAGCCGCTGCGCGTGAGCGCGGCGGTGGGACTACTTCCTGCTTCACCGACGACTGCCCGCCCGGAGTGCTCCGTTGAGGTCTGACACCGTCTCCACAGGCTGCAACCGCCAGTCCGGCGGCCAGAATGTTGCGTGCGGCGTTCACGTCCCGGTCGTGGGTCGTTCCGCAGGCGCACGTCCACTCGCGCACGTCGAGCGGCATCCTGCTCTCCAGGGTGCCGCAGGCCGAGCACAGCTTGGACGAGGGGAACCACCGGTCCACGGCGATCACCTCGCGTCCGTACCAGTCGGCCTTGTACTCCAGCATGGACCGCAGCTCGGTCCAGGACGCGTCACTGATGGCACGCGACAGCCGCCGGTTCCTGAGCATGTTCCGGACGGTCAGATCCTCGATCACGATCGTTTGGTTCTCACGAACGAGTCGAGTGGTGAGCTTGTGCAGGAAGTCCCTGCGCCGGTCGGCAATTCTCGCGTAAGCCCGCCCGACCCTGAGTCGGGCCTTCGCCCGATTCGAACCGTCGCCCTCGGCCTTGCGGGAGAGATCCCGCTGGGCCCTGGCGAGGCGTTCCCGGTCCTTGCGCTCGTGCCTCGGGTTGGTGATCCTCTCCCCGGTGGAGAGCGTCACCAGGCTGGCGACACCGACGTCGACACCCACGGCATCGTTGACCGGTGTGGGCATGGCCGGGCGGTCGTCGCACAGCACGGAGACGAACCAGCGTCCGGCCGCGTCCTGCGACACCGTCACCGTCGACGGGGAAGCGCCCGCCGGCAGAGGACGGGACCACACGATGTCCAGCGGATCGGTCATCTTCGCCAAGGTCAGCCGGCCGTCCCGGAACCGGAAGCCGCTGGTGGTGTACTCGGCGGAACGGCGGGACTTCTTCCGGGACTTGAACGTCGGGTACTTCGCCCGCTTCTGCCAGAAGTTGCTGAACGCCCCCTGCAGGTGCCGGAGCGTCTGCTGCAACGGCACCGACGACACCTTGGAGAGGTAGGCCAGCTCCTCGGTCTTCTTCCACCCGGTCAGCATCGCGCTGGTCGCGTTGTAGTCGACCCGCTCCCGACGCAGCGTCCACGCCTCGGAACGGGCCGCAAGCGCCATGTTGTAGACCTTGCGAACACACCCGAACGTGCGCAACAGCTCGGCCGCCTGCGCATCGGTCGGATAGAAGCGGTACTTGAACGCCCGCTTCACGCGAGTGGTCGCCACGGATCACACACTAACACCACTGCCCGTGACCACCTGGCTGTCAATCATTTGCCGCAAAGCAGAACAGCCTTGACGGCAATTCGGCTTCCCCTGACCCTCCCCCGGCCTTCGCCCGGTGGTGCGCCCAACGCGGGCACCCCAATTCCTCCCCGGCCTCAAGACCGGGGTTTCCTTGGAGGCATCCGATGAACGAACACGCCCCGCAGCGCAGGGCACACAGCATCCGCCTGGTGCGGTACGCCATGACGGCCACGGCCGCCGCCGGGCTCGCCCTCACCGCGTTCGCCCCGGCCCCGGCCGCCGCCGCACCGCAGCCGGACGCCGCGCGGCAGCGCCCCGACGTCGTGCAGCAGCGCCTCGACGCGCTGGTGAAGGAGGACGGGATTCCCGCCGCCCTCGCCACCGTCAAGGGCCGCGACGGCCGCAACCGCACCTACACCGCCGGCGTCGGCAACCTGGCCACCGGGGCCGGGGTCCCGGTCGACGGGCAGATCCGGGCCGGCAGCAACACCAAGGCCTTCGTCGCCGTCGTCGTCCTGCAACTGATCGCCGAGGGCAAGATCGGCCTGGACACGGCCGTCGACACCTACCTGCCCGGCCTGCTGCGCGGCGAGGGCATCGACGGCCGCAACATCACCGTCCGCCAGCTGCTCCAGCACACCAGCGGCCTGCCCGACTACATGGCCGCCCCCGCGCTGGCCGACTTCACCACCATCCAGTACCGCTGGTTCGAACCGCGCGAACTCCTCGACGGGGCCCTGGCGCAGAAGGCGCAGTTCTCCGCCGGAACCGGCTGGGCGTACAGCAACACCAACTACCTGGTGGCCGGCCTGCTGGTCCAGAAGGTCACCGGGCGCCCGTACGGCGAGGAGGTCACCAAGCGCGTCATCGACCGGATCGGCCTGCGCCACACCTACGTCCCGGCCGCCGGGGAGACCGCCCTCCGCGAACCCCACCCGCACGGCTACCTGCGCACCGCGCCGGACGCGCCGCTGGTCGACTACACCGAGATGGACTCCTCGATGGCCTGGGCGGCGGGGGCGGTGGTGTCCACCAACACCGACCTCAACGCCTTCTACGGCGCGCTGCTGGGCGGCCGGCTGCTGCCCGCCGCCCAGCTCGCCCAGATGCGCACCACCGTCCCGGCCGAGCTCCTGGGCGAGGGGGTCCGGTACGGCCTGGGGATCCAGAGCAGGCCGCTGACCTGCGGCGGCCTCGTCTGGGGCCACGGCGGCACCTCCCCCGGCTTCCGGACCCGGGGCGGCGTCACGGAGGACGGCCGGGCCGCGAACATCACGCTGACCGAGGTCCCGGACGCGGTCGTCGGCAAGCGGCTGACCGACGCGGTCGACGCGGCCCTCTGCCGCTGACGCCGGTGGGTTCCGGGGTCGAACACCGGTGAGGTGCAAGGTGGTTGGGAGCGGATCGCGCGGGAGCAGTACGCGCGGTCCGCTCCCGCCGTGTCGGGTCCGGTGCGATGGTGTCCGGGGGCGGCGGCACGGCACTCGGACGGCGGCCGTCAGACGGAGGTGGAGAGCGCCACGTCCCGCCACCGGTCGAGTTCGCGCCGCACCAGGTCCAGCTTCGCCTCGACGCGCTCGACCGCGTCCGCGCCCAACTGGAGGCGCAGCGGCGGCTCGGCGACCTCGGCGACGTCGACCACGGCCCGGGCGGCCTTCGCCGGGTCGCCCGGCTGGTGGCCGTCGTAGCGGGCCAGCGCCTCGCGCACCGGCCCCGCGCCCTCGGCGTAGTCGGCGATCGAGGCCGGCTCGGTCCGCAGGCTGGAGCCGCCCAGGAAATCGGTG
The DNA here is from genome assembly GCF_000718025.1 of Kitasatospora purpeofusca. Lineage (GTDB taxonomy): Bacteria > Actinomycetota > Actinomycetes > Streptomycetales > Streptomycetaceae > Kitasatospora > Kitasatospora purpeofusca. The sequence continues at coordinate 53,442 of NZ_JODS01000040.1, read as the reverse complement.
CGGAAGCCGCCCGGTTCGACGATCGTCACCCGGATTCCGAGCGGGGCCAGCTCGCCGTGCAGTGCCTCGGAGATGCCTTCGAGGGCGAACTTCGACGCGCCGTACAGGCCCGCCGCCGGGGCGGTGGCGAAGCCGCCGACGGAACCGATGTTCAGGACGTGCCCGGACCGCTGGCCGCGCAGGGTCGGCAGCGTCGCCCGCAGGGTGTTGAGCACGCCGAACACATTGACGTCGAACAGGTCCCGGGCGGCCCGGTCCGAGGTCTCCTCGATCGCGCCGACGAGGCCGTAACCGGCGTTGTTGACGACGACGTCGATCCGGCCGAACCGGGCCAGGCCCGCCTCCACCGCGATCGCCAGCTGCCCCGGGTCGGTCACGTCCGCGTCGACCGCCAGCAGGCCGTCCGGCATGTCCGGGTAGGCCTTGAGCACCGCCGACGCGTTCCTCGCGGTGGCGATCACGCCGTGCCCCCGGTCCAGCGCCTCGCGGACGATCGCCGCGCCGAGCCCGCGCGATGCGCCGGTGACGAACCAGATACTCATTCTTCTCCCCGTTCTGTTGGGCCGATAACCAACTGCTGTTGGGTCGATGACCAATGGCTGTTGGACCGATGACCAACGGCCGATGGGCCGACGACCCGACGCTAGGTCCTAGAGTCGGGTCTAGATCAACAGCAGTACGAGGGGGATCCATGGACCTGAGCATTGGCGAGGTGGCGCAGCGCAGCGGGCTCAGCGTGCACGCGCTGCGCTTCTACGAGCGGGAGGGCCTGTTCGCCAACCCGGTGCGCCGCCTGTCCAACGGCCGCAGGATCTACCACGAGGAGGACCTGGAGTGGCTGGCGATCTGCACCAGGCTGCGCTCCTCCGGCATGTCCCTGGCGGACATCCGCCAGTACATCCAGCTCGCCCGCCAGGGCCCGGGCAATGAACACGAACGGCTCGACCTGCTGCGCCGCCACCAGGACCACGTGGAGGCACAGGTCCGCGAACTCCAGGACACGCTGGACGTGATGCGGGCCAAGGTGCGGATCTACGAGGCCCACCTCGCCCGCGGCGAGGCCGACAGCCTCTGGAACCCGTCCCACCGGGCCCAGTCCGACCCCCAGCCCTGCACGCCCTCGCCCCCGACCCCGACCCCGACCCCGACCTCGACCCTGGCCCCGGACGCCGAGGAGGCGTCGTGATCCGGACCCGCCGTCGGCTGCGCCTGTCGAGGCGGGCGAGCCTCGTCCTCGCCGCGGTGCTGGTCGCCGTGGTCACCGAGGTCGCGCTGCAGACGTGGTGGCTGCCCTCGAAGTGGCGCGGTTACGACGCGAGCGCGACCGGGCAGGTCGCGCTCAGCGAGGACGGACGGACCATCAGCCTCGCCGTCGACTGGCGGTGCGAGCAGCGCCCGGACCTGGAGGTGCGGGAAAGCGCCGATCGCGTCACGGTGGTGCTGCATCGCAGGGCATTCAGGGGGCCGACCTACCAGTGCCCGGAGGATGCCGTCGGCTCCGCACGGCTCAGCGGTCGCCTGAGCGCGCCGCTCGCCTCGCGTGCGCTGGTCGACGCCGTCACCGGCCGGCCTCTCTCCCCGGGCCGGGACTCGCACGGATACTGACCTCCTCGCGAGCGTCGAGGGCCGGCCGGTCGGTGAACGGCGGAAGGCCGCCACCTGGGCGGTGGCGGCCTTCGCGGCCCCGAGGGGTGTGGCCCGTGACGCCGACCGGGGCCGGCGTCACGGGCCGGAGGTGGCCAGGAGCCGGAGGTGGCCAGGAGCCGGAGGTGGCCAGGAGCCGGAGGTGGCAAGGAGCCGGCGGGGGTCAGGAGCCGGCGGCCGCGGTGATCTCGCTGAAGCCCTGGGTGTTGGCGACCTGGCCGAAGCCGCTCCAGGTGCGCACCGCGCCGACCCCTCCCCCAGCGCCTGGTCGTGGTCGACCGCGCCCACGCCCTCGTCCCGATCGACCCCGCCGACACCCCGCAGGGCGCGCTCCACGTCACCTAGGGCCCGTCTTCAAACCCGCGCCTGCGGGGCGACGCCGGGGCACGCACCTCGACGGCTTCTCGTCAGTCGCCGATGCTCCGCATGGACTCCCTCCTCGGCACCGCCGATGCACGCACCCCAACGACGCCCCGCCCGCCCTCCGGGCGGACGGCGGGGGTTTGAAGACGGACCCTAGCCCGGTATCGTCGGCGCGCTCACCAGCCGCTTCGAAGCCGGACTCAAGGCCGCCCAGCAGGGCTGGTTCTGACCCCGGCGCCGCACCGCTCGCCGGCCGGGCACCCCGCCGGCACTGACGTGCAGTCATTCTCGTAGCAGGACCGGGAGGTTGGGCTTGAAGCCGTAGAGCGCACGGGGGCAGGGGCAGGAGCGGTGTTCGGGGAGGGCTTCGAGGGCGGCGAACAGGACGGTGCGGAGGCGGTCGACGTTGCGGCCGAAGACCTCCAGGACCTCGGCGTGGGTGACGCCCTCGCCGCTCTCGACGCCCGCGTCCAGGTCGGTGACCAGGTTCAACGAGGTGTAGCAGAGGGCAAGTTCGCGGGCGAGCACGGCCTCGGGGTGGCCGGTCATGCCGACCGTGGACCAGCCGTTGGCGGTGAACCAGCGGGACTCGGCGCGGGTGGAGAACCGCGGGCCCTCGATCACCACCAGGGTGCCGCCGTCGACCGGCTCCCAGCCGGCCCCACGGGACGCAGCCAGCACGGCGGCGCGCCCGGCCGGGCAGTACGGGTCCGCCATCGGCGCGTGCACCACGCCCGGCAGGGAGCCGTCGGGCAGCGGCTCGCCGTCGTAGTAGGTCTGCGCCCGGGCGGCGGTGCGGTCCACGAACTGGTCCGGGACGACGAGCGTGCCCGGACCGTACTCCGGCCGCAACCCGCCCACCGCGCACGGCCCCAGCACCTGCCGCACCCCGAGCGAGCGCAGCGCCCACAGGTTGGCCCGGTAGTTGATCCGGTGCGGCGCAATCGCGTGCGCCCGCCCGTGCCGCGGCAGGAACGCCACCCGCCGGCCACCCACCGCACCGACGAACACCGAGTCGCTCGGCGCCCCGTACGGCGTGTCGACGGCCACCTCGACCACATCGTCGAGCAGCGCGTACAACCCCGAACCGCCGATCACGCCGAGCTCGGCCCGCACCGCGCCCCGATCGTCCGTCATGTCGCCCGCCCCTTCGGAGAAGATCGTCAAGGGGTCCAGCCTAAAGCTCTCTTGCAGCAAATTCGGGGAGAGCATTTCACCGGCACCGGCTGAGCCGGTCCGGATGGAGACGTTCACGGCGTCTGCGGCGGCGGTTCAAGGGCCTGGTGCGCGAGCGGGGTGACAACGGGCCCGGTGGCGGCAGGCCGCGGTGCCTGCCGCCACCCGACCCGTACGAGGTAACAAGCCCGCACCCGAACAGTGGCCTGGTCGTCCCTTGTCGTCGCTGGGCCGGCAGCCCTCTGATGCGGGCCGAGGAGGAAGACCCTGTGACCCGGCGCATATCGGCAGAGTCGTTCCCGGAGGGGAGAAGGGCGACTCTCAGAGGAGCTGATCCGGCGGGATCAGGAGCTGTTCCGCCGCGACGCGGACCAGAGGAACCTCGCGGGCGAGATGGAGGTCGTCGGTGTAAGGGCTGTAGCGGCGCGCAGATGCCTTGCTATGGGTGATCGCGCAGCGGACGTTGTATATGCGCGATGCCGTCTCGCGCTTCAGTTCCGCCTCTCCGTCCGCGTCGAGTGGCCTCGCGAACTCCAAGTGGGGAACATCGGCGAACGGAAGGTTCCCGGCGGCGAAGTACTTGACAGTGCCCGCATCGAGCCGACCGAGGTCGGCGGCGAGTCGGGGCACGTCGAGGGAGGCTTCGAGCAGATTCTGCACAGCCCTCAGTTCGGTGAACCTCACCTCGTCCTCCTTCACGCCGAGCAGCTCGCGGGCTTGTTTCGAGGCCTTGCGAATGCTGTCGACGGGGCGCTGCAGAACACCCCCGACGGCCGCGACTCTCCGACTGAGACTCTCGAACCACGCCTCCTCCATCTGGTACTCCAGCACGTGGTAGTACCCCATGAACGCGGCAAAGGGGTTGTCCGCAGCGATCGCCCGCAAATACCTCAGGGACAGCTCCTCATCCGCACCGGCGAGCGCGCCGAGAAGCCGGTCACCCATGAAGCCGGTGGGGCTCCCCTGCCCGATGGCATCGGCGAACTCCGTTGTCCTAAGGCGCAGTTGGCGGATGAATCGGGGTTGTGACGGAGCGCTCTCCAGATGGTCAAGGTCCAGAACCGGGGCGAGAACCACGTCGCTCTCATAGGCGATGCGCGTGCGAAAGCTCGTCGCCAGCTTCTCAAGCTCATCGATACCTGTTCCGCGAGGACCTTCAAGACGCAGGGAGACGAGCTCCGGACGGGCCATGACGCGCAGCAGGCGCAGCGCGGACACACGGGTACGCGCACCCTCGCCGAGCCGCTTCTTCGCCTCCTGTTCGATCAGGAACTGGAACAGACGCTGCCGGTCCAGGAACCCCGTTCGCTCGAAGCCCATGGGGCGGAACGCCAGACGCAGGAGCAGATCAATCGACGGCGGCCCCACCGTGACCGCGCACTCCCCGGCAGAGGTTCTGACGTTGTAGGTCACGCTCGCGCCCTGCGGCCTCTTGAGCCTCTGATAGGGCGTCTCGTCGCGGACCAGCATCTCCAGGGTGGCCGGCCCCTCGATCTGGGTGTCTGGCCTGCCCTTGGAAGAGACAAGTCGGCGGGCGATCTTCTCGATCGCGTCGAATTCGATCTCTGCCTCCCAGGCCGCGCGAGGCCGGTCGGGGGCGTTCCGATAGACGTTCCGAAGAGCATCATCGATTTCATCTACACCGGTTCCTCCGCTCTCCAGGGTCGCGCCCAGTACGAAGACGAGGCGGCCATCCTGCTCGCCCTCCGGCTCATAGTCGACGAGCTGTTGGCTCAGCACCCCCACAATCGCCTCGACGACCTCCTCGACATCGGAAAGGTCCGACAGTGGACCGAAGTTGTCCCGCACCTTGCCTCCTTGAACGTGGCTCGCCCCACCGACTCGCAGCCCCCTCGGACCGAAGCCCGACTCTCGCGATACCGACAATGGGCTAACCGATCAGTTTATCAGCGCTATCGGATCGTTGGTCAGTCATGAGTGGCGGGGAGCCGCCGCATGGCGGTCGGCCTGAAATGACATCGCAGAACGTCTCCACCCGGAACGGCTCAGCCCGAAGCACCCCGCCCGTACCGGGGAAGTGCCCTTCCGACCTTCTGCACGAAGCTTCAGGCGGCCGGGCGGGGTTCGGTCAGGCGCCGGTCGGCGGAGGTGGGGTGCGGGGTTGGAGTGGCGGCAGCGGGTGGGCGGACGAGGTAGCGGTGGCGCAGGAGGTCGTGGTGGTCCTGGTGGGGCGGCCGCGAGGATTCCGCCGTTCCGTCCACGTTGTAGTGGTACGCGGTCGCGGTGCGGTAGTCGTGGCGGAAGTCGGTCTTCCACTGCGAGTTGGAGCCGGAGAACTCGGAGTCCTGCCCCTCGTACGCCTCCGGGGCGTGGAACAGCCGACGCGGTGATTCGGTCCCCGTCATGGCGGCCAGGGCAGGCCCGGGCGGCCTCCCGGGGCACCCGGAAAATGGGCAGGAGCCCGCGAGGCCCGGCGGTGCCTACGACGGGCTCCGCCACGACGCGAGTTCCACGGCGCCCATGACCGTTCCGGCCGCGGTGTAGAGAACGAGCATGACGGCGTCGTCCGCCGGTCCGGCCCACCGCAGATAGGCGTTGACGACGGCCCGCGTCGTCGCGTCGTCGGACTGCGGGAAGTCGGTGGCGATGTAGCTGTTGCGGTGGTCCCCCTGGGGCGTGGACCGGGCGACGGCGGTGATGTGGCCGACCACCGCCGTGCGCTGCTCCGAGGTGCCGCGCTCCTGGACGAACCGGGCGAAGTCGGCGGCCGCGGCCTCGGCGCCGCCCGCCGAAGGCATCGCCGTCGGGGCGAAGGCGGATTGACGGGTGGTCACCGACTCGTCGGTGGGCCCGCAGGAGGTGAGAAGCAGGCCGGCGGCGATGGTTGCCGTGGCGAGCGTGGCCGTCGCGCGGTTCAACGGATCTCCCGGAAGGGGTGGGGGCGGCCCTCGCTCCGTCGGTCGGCGCGGGGCCCGGTTGCGGTCGGACCCGAATGTAGTCGGCCCTGTCGTTCCGGTCGCCGCCGGGATCACAGCCCCGGGGTGCGGTGGAGGGAGATCAGGAGGCGCCAGGTGCGGGCGGCGAGGTCGGTGGGGGTGGCGTCGATGGAGCCGTGGAGCCAGTCGGCGAGGAGGGCGGTGAAGGCGCCGGCGACCATGGAGGCGACCAGTTCGGGCTGCGGGGCGCCGGCGAGGGTGCGTTCGGTGCGGCTGCGTTCGCGGAGTTCGCGGTGGAGGACCTGGCCGAGGGGGCCGCCGCCGCCCGGGGTGAGCAGGGAGCGGTAGAGGCCGGCGTACGGGAGCAGGGTGGTGAGGAAGGCGGCCAGGGCGGGGGGCGGGGCGGCCGGGTCGGGGATGCCGCGCCAGGCGTGCAGGGCGTCGACGGCCTCGCGGACCACGTCGGCGCAGGCGTCGACGGCGAGGGCCTCCAGGTCGGCGTAGTGCACGTAGAAGGTGGCCCGGCCGACGCCGGCGCGGCGCACGACGGCGGCGACGCCGGTCGCGCTCAGCGGCTGTTCGGCGCACTCCTCCAGCAGGGCCTGCCGCAGCCGGGCCCTGGTGCGGGCGGCCCGGGGGTCCTCGGCGTCACGGGCCGGCGCGCGGTCCGGGCTCATCGGGCGAGCAGGACGGCGCCGAGGGCCAGCGCGCCCGGGACGGCCTGGGCGAACAGGATCCGCCGGTTGGCGGTGGCGGCGCCGAACACGCCGGCAACGACCACGCAGGACAGGAAGAAGACCTGGGCCCCGAAGCCGGTCGCGGTCGAGCCGCCGGCGACCAGGCCCCAGACGAGTCCGGCGGCGAGGAAGCCGTTGTAGAGGCCCTGGTTGGCGGCCAGCGGGGCCGTGGTCCGGGCGAGGTCTGCGTCGAAGCCAGACAGCTCGCGGCCGGGCCGCCGCTGCCACAGGAACATCTCCAGGACCAGGAAGTACAGGTGCAGGGCGGCCACCAGGACCACCAGGACGTTCGCGGCCGTACGCACGGTCGACCCCCTTCTCTCTTGGACAGGTGTCCAGCATACATGGACACCTGTCCAAGAGAGGGCAAGAGAGGGAGAGGGGGGCCGGGGGGAGGGGGAGCCGGGCGGTCCTACTGGGGCTCGTAGTCGCTGTCCTCGTCCTGTTCGCGCCGCTCCTGCTGCGCGTCGTATTGGAGCTGGAAGGCCATCTCGGTCTCGTTCAGCACCTGGCGCGGCGCGAAGAACTCTCCGGCGAGCACGTCGTCACCGCCGTGCTGGTGCCAGTCGGCGAGGATCTGCCGCGGACTGGCCGTCACGGCCCGGTTCCCGACACCGGGCACGACGGTGAGCTGGTACGCCTCGGTGGTGGTCGCGGGCGAGCGGTAGGTGAAGGTGTAGTACTTGAGGTCCCGGGCCGCCACCCCGTTGGCCACCAGCCGCTGGTAGGCGTGCACCAGGCCGGGGTTGGCGAAGTTGCAGAGCAGCACGGTGACGCCCTCCCGGGACAGCTCCCGGGCGACGTCCACGATGGCCTTCTGGAAGTCCGCCCCGTCGTCCCCGGTGCCGTAGGTGTTCGCGGTCCTGGAGCCGGCCGTCTCCGGCGACACCGCGTCGCCGGGCACCAGGCCGTTGCTGAAGACCGGGAACGGGCAGTCCATGAAGACGATGTCGCCCGGCTCGGCCAGCTCGCAGGTACGCCGGAAGTCGCGACACTCGAAGTCGAACATGGTGCCCAGCACCTTGTCCCGGACCGCGCCGAGGCGGTCCCGCTCCTGGGCGCGCAGCGCGGCCAGCTCGCCGGCGGTGCGGTCCTTGCAGGTGGCGACGACGGCGCCGCCGGGGCTCAGCTTGGTGCCGTGCACACAGCGATTGACCAGCCAGATGTACTTGAAGCAGGTCACCATCGCCGTCGCCGGGTCGTCCCCGGCCCGGGCCAGCTCCGCCTTGCCGGTCCTCGTCTCCTCGATCAACTGGGCGAAGCGGTAGGGAAGATCGGCGTCCCACGCCTTCGCGAGCTTCAAGTACTCGTCGACGAAGCGGGCACCGAGCCGTCGCATGGTCCAGTAGCTGCCGATCACGTAGTGGTTGAGGTCCCCGGCGACGACCGAGGCGAACGGCTGGACGCCGCCGGTGAAGGCCTTCCCCCAGCAGGCGGAGTTGAGCCAGATCTGCCCGGAGCCGACGAACGGCTCGATCAGCCGGGGCAGTCGGCCCTTGTTGTCGACGAACTTGGCCTGGGCGACCCGGGCGAGCGCGAGTTGGGTGAAGTGGGTCCGGTTGTGCTTGTTGCCGGTGTACGGGGTGAGCCAGGCGAACCGCTCGGAGTCCGGCACCAGCAGGTTGGTGAACGCGCCGATGTAGCTGGTGTGTTCCTGGACGAACTCCTGATAGGCAGTGCCGCGGATGCTCGCGAAGTAGTTGAAGTCGCTCGGGGTGGAGCGGGTGCCGGTCCGGACCGCGTGGTAGTTCGGCACCAGCATGTTGCGCGGGACGGGCCGGAAGTCGGCCCCGATCGTGAAGCCCCGGGCCGGCCGCCCGTTGCGCATGCGGCCGAGGCCGCAGACGGCGCAGGGCATGCCGTCCTGGTTCTGCGCCCCGGAGTAGTCCCGCTCGAACCCGCAGCGGTCGCAGTAGATGTGCACGGTGTGCCCCCTCGGAAGTCGTCCCCCGCGTGCCAGTGGGACGACAGTAGGGGGCTCGACGCGGCCGCGCGGGTGGAACGGCGGAACCGTTCTCGCAGGTCGGGGACGAACAGCGCCACAGATACGGCGGGATGAGCCTCCGTCAGCAGTGGGTGTCCCAGTGGTGCAGGGCGTCCAGCGCGGTGCTGCGGTCGGCGAGGGTGGGGGGCGCGTCGGGGGCGCCGAGCAGGTAGTCGGCGACGGGGGTGAGCAGCAGGGCGCCCTCGCGGGAGTCGCCGGCGCCCAGCAGCCGGGCCTCGTCCCAGGTGTGGCGGATGACGGTGCGGCGCAGCAGGGTGCCGTGCCGGACGGGCAGCCGGGGGGTGGCGGCGGCCTCGGCGCGGCGGCGGCGCTCGGGGGCGAGTTCGGGGGTGAGGGCGGTGCGGACGGCGGCCAGGGTGCCGAGTGGCAGCAGCGGGGCGGCGAGGTCGAGCAGGGCGGCGGCCTCGGGGGCGAGGCGGTAGGCGGCCAGGACTGCGGCGGTCTCGGCGGGTTCGAAGGGCTGGTCGGTGAGACAGGAGAGGTCGAGCAGGGCGAGCGGGTCGGGAGGACCGGAATCGGCACCGGCGGCACCGGCGGCACCGGCGCCGCCCTTCCGGCCGAGCTGGGCCTCGGCCAGCGCGATCAGGCACTCGACGTGGTCGTCCGCGACCAGGTAGGGCCGGACCGGCACGGTGGCGCAGTCGCCGGGCAGGGCGGCGGTGGCGAGGCGGACCCGGTACCAGGGGTCGAGCAGCGGGTCCTCGGCGGGCCAGCGGACGGTGACGGCGGTGTGGTGGGGGCGGTCGCCGAGCAGGGTGACGTCGATGGTCTCCACGGGGTGGTCGGTGACCAGGCGGACGACGGCCTGCCAGAGCGCGGCCTCGCCGGGGGCGACCAGGTCGAGCCCGGCCTGGGGCCGGAGCAGGTCGGCGGGGTAGTAGCCGGCCAGCGGGAGGCCGTGGATGGCGCGGACGCCGGTGGAGCGGGCCAGGTCGAGGGCGAGGCCGGCGTAGCGGTCGGCGCGGGCGCGGGCGCGGCGCAGTTCGGCGCGGGCGGGTTCGCCCATCCGGACGTCCTCGCGGGCCAGGGCGGAGAGCACGAGGTGGGGCAGGTGACGGCTGCCGCGGGCGCGGTGGAGCAGTTCGGCCGGCCCGTCGGCCGGGTCGACGTCGAGCAGGTGGTACAGCAGAGCGGTGTTCACGGACGTCCGCCTCCGAAGGTATGGTCATGGCGCCCCACGCCGCCGACGGCCGAGGGCGGGGGCGGATCACGACCGGGCACAGGGGGTACCCGGTCGCGGGAGGTGAAGGAGGGGCGCGGACCGGACCGTCTCCGGAGGGCCCCGGCAGGGTGATTCTTGCCGGTGGGGGTCAACGCCCGGTCACCACAGGCTCAACGGAGTCTCGACACCGGGCTCGACCTTGTGGCCAAGAACATCAGAGGTCTACAACTCACATATCATCTGACATGTGCACGAACGGGGCGGGCACTGTCCTTGGGGCAGCAGGGGGCAGTATGAGCGATCTCCGTTTTTCCGTACTGGGTCTGATGCGGGCTCACCGCGGCGCGACGGCGCTCAAGGTGGGCAGCCCACAGCAGCAGGCCATGCTGGCCGTACTGCTACTGAGGCCCGGCCACTCGGCCAGCGCCACGGATCTGATCGCGGCGCTGTGGGGCGAGGAGCCGCCGGGGGCGGCGATGACCACCGTGCGGACGTACGCGTGGCGGTGGCGGAAGGTCCTGGACGCCGTGGCGGCCGGGGAGGAGAACCCCGGCGGGAAGACCGGCGGGAAGACCGGTGAGAAGGGCGCGGGCAGCGTCCTGATGTCGATGGGGGACGGCTACCGGCTCGTCCTGCCCAAACTCGCGGTGGACGCGGAGCAGGCCGAGGCACTGGCCGCCGAGGCGGAGCGGACCGCCCGGGCCGATCCCCTGCGCGCCCGCGACCTGCTCAACCAGGCGCTGGAGCTCTGGCAGGGCGAGCCGCTGACCGGGATCCCCGGGCCGTTCGCGGAGCGGCACCGGCAGCGGCTGGAGGAGCTGCGGCTGACCCTGCTGGAGGAGCGGATCGGCCTGGACCTCACGCTCGGCCGCTACTCGCGGTGCATCCCGGAGCTGACCGCGCTCACCACCGAGCACCCGCTGCACGAGCGGGCCTACGGACTCCTGATGCGGGCGCTGTACCAGGCCGGGCGGCAGGCGGACGCGCTGGCGGTGTTCCGCGGCGTCCGGCAGCTGTTCCTCACCGAACTGGGGGTCGGGCCGGGGGCCGAGCTGGAGCAGCTGCACCGGCGGATCCTGGAGGGCGACGCGACGCTGGCCGCGCCGCAGCCGCCCGGTGCTCCCGCAGGCGGGCCGCCTCCCGCCCCGGACGGGGCGTCCGGCGCCGGGCCGGGCAGCCCCCGCGCCGGACGGGCGGCCGCCGACACCGAGGCGGCGGACCGGACCGGGGCGGCCGAGGAGCCCGGCGACGGCGCGGAGCCGGCCGGGCGCGGGACCCGTCCGGCGGGCGCCCCGCCGCGGCCCGCGCAGCTGCCGCCGGACGCCGCCGACTTCACCGGGCGGACGGCGCCGGTCCGGGTGCTGCACGCGGCCCTGGCCGCCGCCGCGCCGGAGGCGGAGGGCGGCGCCCCCGGGCAGCCGCACGCGCTGGTGGTCGCGACCGTGGTCGGCATGGGCGGGGTCGGCAAGACCGCGCTGGCGCTGCACGTGGCGCACCGGGTCAGGGACGGCTACCCGGACGGCCAGCTGTACGTGGACCTGCGCGGCTCGGACCCGGTCCCGGCCGATCCGGAGGCGGTGCTGAGCGGCTTCCTGGTGGCGCTCGGGGTCCCTGCGGACGCGGTGCCGGACGGGCTGGACGCGCGCTCGGCGCTGTTCCGCTCGGTGGTGGACGGCCGGCGGCTGCTGCTCGTCCTGGACAACGCCAAGGACGCGGCGCAGATCCGGCCGCTGCTGCCCGGGGCGGAGGGCTGCGCGGTGCTGACCACCGGCCGCACCCGCCCGGCCGGGCTGCCGGCGACGGTGCAGGTGGACCTGGACGTGTTCCAGCCTGAGGAGGCGCTGGACCTGCTCGGCCGCACCATCGGCGCGGAGCGGCTGGCGGCCGAACCGGAGGCCGCCCGCGAGCTGGTGGTGGCCTGCGGGCACCTGCCGCTGGCGGTGCGGATCGTGGCCGCCCGGCTGGCCGCCCGGCCGGGCTGGACGGTGGAGACCCTCAGCCGCCGCCTCCAGGTGGAGCGGCGGCGGATCGACGAACTGCGGATCGGGGACCTCGCGGTCGCGGCGGCCTTCGAACTGAGCTACCGCCAGCTGACCGCCGACCAGGCCCGGGCGTTCCGGCTGGTCGCCTCGGTGGACGGGCCCGACATCGGCCTGTCGGCCGCGGCCGCGCTGCTGGACCTCGACGCGTACGACGCCGAGGACCTGCTGGAGGCGCTGGTGGACGTGGCGATGGTGGAATCGCCGTTCCCCGGCCGGTACCGGTACCACGACCTGCTGCGCGCGTTCGCCCGGCGACGACCGGGCGGCGGGAGCGGCACCGGTGGCGGGGACGGCGCGAGTGGCGGGGGCGACGGGGCCGACCAGGACGGCGGCGAGGCCGTCGCCGCCCGGGACCGGCTGCTGGACCACCTGCTGGCCACCGCGTGCAGCGCGTTCCAGCACGCCGTGCCGGGCGATCCGGCCGCGGGCGCGCTCGGCCCGGCCCACTCCCCCGGCGTCCCGCTGTCCGGCCGGGACGCGGCCCGCGAGTGGGCGACGGCCGAGCGGGCGGGCGCGGTCGCGCTGGCGGCCCAGGTCGCCGCCGACCCGGCGGCCGGGCTCGGCGCGGCGCTGCGCGCGGCGACCGATCTGCTGATCGCGCTCACCCCGTTCGTGCTCACCCCGCCGAGCCGTCAGCTCGCCGCGACCGCCGACGCGCTGGCCGAGGCCGCCGCCCGGCACGGCGACGTCCGGGCGGAGGGGCGGGCGCACTTCCTGCGCGGCAACGTCGCGCTGGCCGCCACCCGGCTGGACGCGGCCGAGGCGGCGTCCCGGCGGGCGGTGGAGGCCGCGCGGGCGGCCGGGGACTCGGTGATCCTGCGGCAGGCGCTGAACGACCTCGGGCTGATCTGCCAGTTCCTGAGCCGCTACGACGAGGCGGTGGACCACTACGACGAGGCGCTGCTGCTGGCCAACCGGCTCGGGCACCGCTCCGGCGCGCTGGTGACGACGGTCAACGCGGCGCTCGCGCGGGTGCGCAGCGGCCGGGCCGACGAGGCGGTGACGATCTGCCACGAGGCGCTGGCCGAGCTGCGGACCCGGCAGGACGACCCTGGCCGGGCGTACACGCTGTACGTGCTGGGGTTGGCACACCACGCGCTGGGGCGCCACGAGGAGGCGGTGACCTGGTTCGGCGAGTGCCTGGCGGTCTCGGTGGCGGCCGGTCTGCGGGACCGGGCCGCGCACGCGCGCTACCGGCTGGCGGACAGTCTGCGCGAGCTGGGCCGGGCGGACGAGGCGCTCGACCACGCGGAGCAGGCGCTGCGGCTCTGCGAGGAGCTGGGGGCGGAGCGGGACCAGGCGCAGGCGCTGGTGGTGCTCGGCTGCGCGCTGGCGGACCTCGGGCGCGGGTCCGAGGCGGGGGCGCGGCTGCGGGAGGCCCACGCGATCTTCCGGCGGCTGGGGCTGCCGGAGGCCGCCGAGGTGGCGGGGCTGCTCGCGGAGCCGGCGTTCGCGCTGGTGGATCCCTGATCGGGACGGTGTGACGGGGCGGCAGAAACGGTTCTGCTCACCGTTGTTCGGTGGATCCTGAGGGTCGGACCGGGCTCAGGAGCCGGTGCTGTTCCAGTCGCCGTGGGCGTTGCCGTTGGTCGGCGTGGCGGTCGGGGTCGGGGTGGCGGTCGGCGCGGTGGTCCCGCCCTGGGCGGGGCCGGCCGCGCCGTCCGCCATCGCGGTGCCGGCCACGCCGAGGGCGAGCAGGGTGCCGAGGCCGAGGCCCGCGACGGTCAGGCGGATCCGGGCGGTGCCGTTCGTCGAGTTCTTCGCCATGACTGCTCCCTGGGTCGTCTTCCCTGGCGGGAAGGAGTGTTCCGGGCTCTTCCGGGGGGCTCCCCGGGCTGACGTGATCAGCATGGCAAGGGGCGTTCAACGGCAGATCGACGCGCGAGCACCGCGCGTCGATCACCGTCGTTGATCGGGCTGTTGATCGGCGTATTGATCGGGGCGTTGATCGGGGTCCTGGACCGCACGCGACCTGGGAGTTCCCGCCCGCCGTCAGGCCGCCTCGCGGATCTCCAGGGTGCAGCACTTCACGCTGCCGCCGCCCTTGAGCAGCTCCGAGAGGTCCACCCCGATCGGACGGAAGCCGTGCTCCCGCAGCCGGGCCGCCACCCCGGTGGCCGGCTCCGGCAGCACCACGTTCAGCCCGTCGCTGGCCACGTTGAGGCCGAACGCCGCCGCGTCCTCCTCCGCCACCAGCACCGCGTCCGGGAACAGCCGGGCCAGCACCGCCCGGCTGCCGGCCGAGAACGCCCCCGGGTAGTACATGATCCGGTCGCCGTCGAGCACGCTGAGGGCGGTGTCCAGGTGGTAGAAGCGCGGGTCGACCAGGTCCAGGCCGACCACCGGGCGGCCGAGGAACTCCTGCGCCTCGGCGTGACCGGCGGAGACGCTGCGGAAGCCCCGGCCGGCCAGCAGGTAACGGTCCGTCAGCAGCAGGTCGCCCTCGCCCTCGTTGACGTGCGCCGGGTCGTGGGTGGTGAAGCCGTGCTCCCGGAACCAGTCCAGGTACGCCGGGCCCTCGGCGGCGCGCTCGGTGTTGCGGAACCGCGCTCCCAGCACCCGGCCGTCCACCACGGTGGCGCCGTTCGCCGCGTACACCATGTCCGGCAGGCCCGGGATCGGGTCGATCAGGTCGACCCGGTGGCCGAGCTCCAGGTAGAGCTCGTACAGCCGCTCCCACTGGGCGACGGCGAGGGCGGTGTCGACCGGCTTGGCCGGGTCCATCCAGGGGTTGATGGCGTAGCTGACGTCGAAGTGGGTCGGACGGCACATCAGGTAGCGGCGCGGGCGGGCGGTGCGGGTCATGGCGGGGCTCCGGGGGTGAGGGCGGGCGATCGGTACGTGACGAGGGGGCGGGGCGCGGGATCAGGCGGCGGCCGGGCGCTCGGGGAAGTCCCGGCGGGCCCGCAGCGGGCCGGCCAGCAGCACGGCGCCGGCCGAGAGCAGCACCCCCGCCATGATCCAGATGGTGGTGCGGGCGCCGAGCACCTCGCCCAGCCAGCCGCCGAGCAGGGCGCCGATCGGGATGGCGCTGAAGTTGACGGTCGAGGCGCTGGCCCGGATCCGGCCGATCATGGCCGGCGGGCAGTAGGACTGGTAGAAGCTGCCGGCCAGGACGTTCCCGGCGATCACCCCGCAGACGGCGACCGACCAGGCGACCGCGCTCACCGCGAGCGGCAGCCGGGAGCCGGCCAGCGGCAGCAGCAGGATGAACGGCGCGGCGACCAGCTCGCAGAGCAGCAGCCCGCGGGCGGTGCCGAAGCGGCGGGCGATCCGCCCGGCCAGCGCGGCGCCGGCCAGGCCGCCGACCGACACCACCGCGAAGACGGCGCCGATGCCGCCGGGCGAGACCCCGACGCTGCGGACCAGGAAGATCGTCTGCACGGCCTGGATGCCGTTGAGACCCAGGTTGCCGACCGCGCCGAACAGGGCGAGGTTGCGCAGGAACGGGTCCCCGGCCAGGAAGCGCACGCCCTCGCCGATCTCGCGCAGGATGCCGCGCCGCTCGGCCACCGGCGGCGGCGTCTCCTTCACCTTGATGCCGGCCAGGCAGACCGCCGACACCAGGTAGGTGATCGCGTCGGCCAGCAGTCCGCTCGCCGCGCCGAAGACCTGGGAGAGCAGGCCGGCCAGGCCGGGCCCGGCGATCTCCGCCGCCGAGTCCCCGGAGCGCAGCTTGACGTTGGCCTCCAGCAGGTCGTCCTTGGCGACCAGGGCCGGCAGCACGGCGCCGTACGCGGTGGAGAAGAACACCTTCACCGCGCCGGCCAGCAGCGCCACCAGGATCAGCTGCGCCATCGTCAGCGCGTCGAACCAGCCGGCCACCGGCACGCTGGCGAACAGCACCAGCAGCAGCAGGTCGCAGACCAGCATCACCTTCAGCCGGGGCCAGCGGTCCACCCAGGCGCCGGCCAGCAGGCCGAGGAACAGCCACGGGACCCAGGCGGAGGCGGTCAGCACGCCGACCATGAACGGCGAGGCGTCCAGGGTCACCACCGCCACCAGGGCGAGGGCGACGTTGCCGACGGCGGTGCCGAGACCGCTGGCCGTCTCACCGATCCAGAGCTTGCGGAAGTTTCCCTGGGCCCAGAGGCCCCAGCGGCTGCGGCGGGGCCCGTCGTCGACTGCGGGCGGTTCGACCGGGACGGTACTCGTGCTCATCGGGGGTCACTCTCCAGCGTCTCGGCCAGCACGGCGGCGATCCGTGCGAGGGGCTCGGGTTGGGTCAGGGCGCCGTGCGCGCAGTCGATCCGGTGGGCGGCGACCCCGCCGGTGAGGTACGGGGCCCAGGCGGCCTCGTAGGGCCAGTCGGCGGGCTTGTCGGCGGTGGCGCCGACGAAGACGGCCGCGCCCCGGTAGTGGCCGGGCACGTGCTCGGCCATCAGCTTGCGGTGGTGCTCGAAGACGTCCGGCAGCAGTGCCGCCGCCTCGCCCAGCAGGGCGGTCAGTTCGGCCTGCCCGCGCCCGTCGGCCGGGTCGTAGCCCAGCGAGGCGAGCAGTTCGGCGAGGGTCTCCACCGGGTCGTCGGAGGCCGGCGGCTCCTCGGTGGCCGGACCGGCCGGGAGGCCGTCGAGGAGGGCCAGCAGGCCCACCTCCTGGCCGGCCGCCCGGAGCTGGACGGCCATCTCCTGGGCGACCACCGCACCGAACGACCAGCCGAGCAGGTGGTAGGGGCCCTGCGGGCGGACGGCGCGGATCTCCCGCACGTAGTCCGCGGCGATCCCGGTCACGGAGTCCGGGGAGCCGCCGCGCAGGCCCCGGGCCTGGAGGCCGAGCACCGGCCGCTCCGGGTCGAGGTGGCGCAGCAGGCCGGAGTAGACCCAGCTGATGCCGGCGGCGGGGTGGACGCAGAACAGCGGGGCCTTGCCGCCGCCGGTCCGCAGCGGGAGCAGGACGTCCAGCGCGTCGGACGGCTCCGGGGCGTCAGACCCCCGGTCGGCCGCGGCGTCCAGCCGGCGGGCCAGGCCGGCCGGCGTCGGCGCCTCGAACAGGGCCCGCATGCCGAGGTCGGCGCGCTCGCCGAGCTCGTCCGCGAGGGCGGCGCGGATCCGGCCGAGCAGCTTCATCGCCAGCAGCGAGTGGCCGCCGAGGTCGAAGAAGCCGTCGTCGATCGAGACCCGCTCCACTCCGAGCACCTCGGCGAAGAGGCCGCAGAGCAGCTCCTCGCGCGGGGTGCGCGGCGCGCGGCCGCCCGGGAGGAGGGTGAAGTCGAGGGCGGGCAGGGCCCGCCGGTCGACCTTGCCGCTGGCGGTGAGCGGGAGGGCGTCGAGCAGGACGACCGCCGCCGGGACCATGTAGCCGGGCAGCGACTCGGCCGCGAAGGCCCGCAGGTCGGCCGGGTCCACCGGTGCCGCGTTCTGGTGCCCGGCGCCGTCGGGGACGACGTGGGCGACCAGGCGGGGGCCGGCAGCGCCGTCCTCGTGGGCGCTCACGGTGGCGGCCAGCACCCGGGGGTGGCGGGTCAGCACGTGCTCGATCTCGCCGAGTTCGATCCGGAAGCCGCGGATCTTGACCTGGTGGTCGGTGCGGCCGAGGTAGTCGATCCCGCCGTCCCTGGTGCGGCGCACCAGGTCGCCGGTCCGGTACATCCGGGACCCCGGGGTGAACGGGTCGGCGACGAAGCGTTCGGCGGTCAGCGCCGGGCGGCCCAGGTAGCCCAGGGCCAGGCCCGCCCCGGCGAGGTACAGCTCGCCGGGCACGCCCACCGGGACCGGTGCCAGGTGCTCGTCCAGGACCAGCGCCCGGGTGCCGAGCACGGCGTGGCCGAGCGAGGGGCGCTCGGAGTCCGCGAACGGCTGGACCAGCGCGTCGACGGTTGACTCGGTCGGGCCGTAGAGGTTGTGGGCGGTGGTGTGCGGGGCCTCGCGCAGCCTGGTCCAGAGGGACTGGCCGACGGCCTCGCCGCCGAGCAGCAGCACGGTCGGGGCCGGGCCCTGCGGCGCGGCGGTGTCGAGCAGCCCCTCGTCGAGGAGCTGTTCGGCGTAGGAGGGGGTGACCTCCAGGACGTCGATCCGCTCGGTGCGCAGGTGCCGGACGAGCGCGGCGGCGTCGCGCCGGACCTCGTCGCCGACCAGGTGCAGTTCGTGGCCGGCGACCAGCCAGAGCAGTCCGTCCCAGGAGGCGTCGAAGCAGAGCGAGGCGGTCAGCGCGACCCGGCGGCGCCCGCCGTCCCGTTCGCCCGCGCCGATCGGGCCGGTGGGCGCGCGGTGCGAGGCGAGCAGGGCGGCGATCGAGCCGTGGCCGACCACCACGCCCTTGGGGCGGCCGGTGGAGCCGGAGGTGTAGACGACGTAGGCGGCGTCCGCCGGGTCCGGCGCGGCGGCCGGGGCCGGGGCGGCCTCCGGGCGGGGGCCGTGCACCGGGAGGACGGGCAGGTCCGCGAGGAGTTCCGGCAGCGGCCAGCTGTCGTCGGTGAGGACGAGCCCGGGCGCGGCGTCGGCGAGCATCGCCGCCGTCCGCTCGGCCGGGTACTCGGCGTCCAGCGGGAGCGAGGCCGCGCCGGAGCGCAGCACGGCCAGCACGGCGACCACGGTCTCCGCCGAGCGGGGCAGGGCCAGGGCGACCACGGTGCCGGGACCGGCCCCGGCCGCCCGCAGCCGCTCGGCCAGCAGCGCGGCGCGGGCGTCCAGTTCGGCGAAGCTCAGACGCTGCTCGCCGAAGACCAGCGCGGTGGCGTCGGGGGTGGCGGCGGCCTGGGCGGCGAACGCGGCGGGCAGCAGCGGGACGTCCGCCGGCAGCGCGGCGGCGGGGGCCAGCAGGGCGGCGCGCTCGGCGCCGTCCAGCAGCTCCACCCGGCCGATCGGCGCCGCCGGGTCCGCCACCACGGCGGCCAGCAGCCGCCCGAAGCGGGCGGCGATCGCCTCCACCGTCTCCCGGTCGAACAGGTCGGTGGCGTAGTCGATCGCGCACTCCAGACCGGCCGGGGCGCCCTCGGCGTCGAAGGACTCCCCCATGCCGACGGAGAGGTCGAACTTGGCGACGTAGCCGCCGACCGGTTCGATCGCGGCCGGCAGTCCGGCCAGGTCGAGCGGGACGTCGCCGCCGGTGGCGCCCTGGCTCGCGCCCTCCAGCAGCAGCATCACCTGGAACAGCGGGTGCCGGGCCAGCGAGCGGGCCGGGTTGAGCTCCTCGACCAGCCGCTCGAACGGCACGTCCTGGTGGGCGTGGGCGTCGAGCTGCGCCTCCCGGACCCGGCCCAGCAGTTCGGCGAACGCCGGGTCGCCCGAAGTGTCGGTCCGCAGCACCAGGGTGTTGACGAAGAACCCGACCAGCTCGTCCAGCGCCTCGTCCGAGCGGCCCGCGACCACCGAGCCGATCGGCACGTCCGTGCCGGCGCCGAGGCGGGTGAGCAGGGCGGCCAGGCCGGCCTGGAGGGTCATGAACATCGTCACCCGGTGCTCGCGCGCCAGGGCGGTCAGAGCGCGGTGGAGCTCGGCGCCGAGCGGGAGCACCACCCGGTCGCCGCGGTGGGAGCTGTCGGCCCGCCGGGGGCGGTCCACCGGGAGTGCGATCTCCTCCGGCAGTCCGGCCAGGGTCCCGCGCCAGTGGGCGAGTTGGCGGGCGGCCGGGCTCTGCGGGTCGGTCTCGTCGCCGAGCAGCTCGTGCTGCCAGAGCGCGTAGTCGGCGTACTGGACCGGCAGCGGGCGCAGCGCGGGGGCGGCGCCGTCGCGGCGGGCCGCGTAGGCGGCGGCGAGGTCGCACAGCAGCGGCTCCATCGAGCGGCCGTCACCGGCGATGTGGTGCAGGACGAGGACGAGCAGGTGTTCCGGTGCCTCCCCCTGCTCCTGTGCGCCGTCGCCGGCGGGCAGCAGCAGGGCCCGCAGCGGCAGGTCGGCGGCGAGGTCGAAGGGCAGGTCCGCGAAGGCCGCCACCTCCGCCGCCGGGTCGGCCGCCGGGGCGGTGCGGTGCTCGAACGGGACCAGGGCCTCGGCGGCCGGGACGATCCGCTGGTACGGCTCGCCGTCCTGCTCGGCGATCACGGTGCGCAGGCTCTCGTGCCGGGCCACCACGTCGGTCAGGGCGGCGGCCAGGGCGGCGGGGTCGAGCGGGCCGCCGATCCGCAGCGCGAGCGGCAGGTTGTAGAGGCCGGAGGGGCCCTCCATCCGGTCGATCAGCCAGAGCCGGCGCTGCGCGGAGGAGAGCGGCAGCCGCTCGGGGCGCGGGCCGGCCGTCGGCGCGGGCCGGGCCTCGGCGCCGCCGTCCAGCCGCTGGGCGAGGCCGGCCACGGTCGGGGCCTCGAAGACGTCCCGGATGCCGAGTTCGGTGCCGAGGGTGGCGCGGACCCGGGCGGCCAGCTTCATGGCGAGCAGCGAGTGGCCGCCGAGGGCGAAGAAGTCGTCGTCGATCGAGACCCGGTCGACGCCGAGCACCTCGCCGACCAGGCCGCAGAGGATCTCCTCGCGGGCGGTGCGGGGCGCACGGCCGCCGGCGAAGAGGGCGAAGTCGGGGGCGGGCAGGGCCCGCCGGTCGACCTTGCCGCTGCCGGTGAGCGGCAGCGCGTCGAGCGGGACGACGGCGGCCGGGACCATGTGGGCGGGCAGCCATTCGGCGGCGAACCGGCGCAGCTCCTGGGCGAGTTCGACACCGCTCTCGGAGGTGCCGGTGGCGCAGTGGGCGACCAGCCGGCGGTCGCCGTCGGCCCCCTCGTACAGGGTCACCACGCTCTGCCGGACGGCCTCGTGGCGGGTCAGCGCCTGCTCGATCTCGCCGAGTTCGATCCGGAAGCCGCGCAGCTTGACCTGGTCGTCGGTGCGGCCCAGGTAGTCGATGCCGCCGTCCCGGTTGCGCCGCACCAGGTCGCCGGTCCGGTACATCCGGGCCCCCGGGGTGAACGGGTCGGCGACGAAGCGCTCGGCGGTCAGCGCCGGGCGGCCGAGGTAGCCCCGGGCCAGGCTGTGTCCGGCGAGGTACAGCTCGCCGGGCACGCCGACCGGGACCGGCGCCAGGTACTCGTCCAGGACGTGGGCGCGGGTGCCGAGCACGGGGTGGCCGAGGGTGGGGCGCTCGGAGTCCGCGAAGGACTGGACCAGGGTGTCGACGGTGGCCTCGGTGGGGCCGTAGAGGTTGTGGCCGCCGAGGCCCGGGGTCTCCCGCAGCCTGGTCCAGAGCGCCTGGCCGACGGCCTCGCCGCCGAGCAGCAGCACCCCGGGGGCCGTACCGTCCTCGCCGTCCTCGTCCAACAGGCCCTCGGCGAGGAGCTGTTCGGCGTAGGAGGGGGTGACGTTGACCACGGTGATGCCGGTGCCCCGCACATGGCGCACCAGCGCGGCCGCGTCGCGGCGCAACTCGTCGCCGATCAGGTGCAGTTCGTGGCCGGCGACCAGCCAGAGCAGGCTGTCCCAGGAGGCGTCGAAGCAGAGCGAGGCGGTCAGCGCGACGCTCAGCCGGCCGTGCCGTCGCTCCGCTCCGGCGAAGGTCTCCGCCCGGTGCTGGGCCAGCAGGGCGGCGATCGAACCGTGGCTCACCAGGACGCCCTTGGGGCGGCCGGTGGAGCCGGAGGTGTAGATGACATAGGCGGCGTGGGCCGCCCCGATTCGCAGCGGCGGGGCCTCGGCGGACTGCTCCGACCAGGCGTCGGCGTCGCCGGGCAGGACGGTCAGGCCCTCCAGCGCCTGGGGCAGCGGCCAGTCCCCGGTGCTGAGCACGGCCGCCGGGCGGGCGTCGGCCAGCATGTGCGCGGTGCGCTCCAGCGGGTACTCGGCGTCCAGCGGCAGGAAGGCCGCGCCGGCCTTGAGCACGGCGAGTTGGGCGACGACGGTCTCCGCCGAGCGGGGCAGGGCGAGCGCGACCACGGCCTCCGGTCCGATGCCCGCGGCCAGCAGGCCGTGCGCGAGCCGGTTCGCCCGGGCGTCCAACTCGGCGTAGCTGAGCCGGAGTCCACCGAAGACCAGGGCGGTGGCCTCCGGGGTCGCCGCCACCTGGGCCGCGAACGCGGCGGGGACGAGCGGGATCTCGGCGGGCAGCGCGGCGGCGGGGGCGAGCAGGGCGGCGCGCTCGGCGCCGTCCAGCAGCTCCATCCGGCCGATCGGCGCCGTCGGGTCCGCCACCACTGCGGCCAGCAGCCGGCCGAAGCGGGCGGCGATCGCCTCCACCGTCTCCCGGTCGAACAGGTCGGTGGCGTAGTCGATCGCGCAGTCCAGACCGGCGGGCGCGCCGTCCGGGCCGAAGAACTCCTCCAGGGTGACATTGAGGTCGAACTTGGCGACCCCGGTGTCCGAGGGCAGTGCCTCGACCTCCAGGCCGGGCAGCTCCAACTCCCCCTCCTCGGTGGACTGGAGCACCATCGCGACCTGGAACAGCGGGTGCCGGGCCAGCGAGCGGGCCGGGTTGAGCTCCTCGACCAGCCGCTCGAACGGCACGTCCTGGTGGGCGAAGGCGCCGAGACCGGTCTCCCGGACCCGGCCCAGCAGCTCGGCGAACGCCGGGTCGCCCGAGGTGTCGGTACGCAGCACCAGGGTGTTGACGAAGAACCCGACCAGTTCGTCCAGCGCCTCGTCCGAACGGCCCGCGACCACCGAGCCGATCGGCACATCGGTGCCGGCACCGAGGCGGGTGAGCAGCGCGGCCAGCGCGGCCTGGAGGGTCATGAACATCGTCACCCGGTGCTCGCGGGACAGCGCGACCAGTCCGGCGTGCAGTCCGGCGTCGATCGGCAGCGCGACCCGGTCGCCGCGGTGGCCCGACCGGGCGCCGCGCGGGCGGTCGACCGGCAGCGCGATCTCCTCCGGCAGGTCGGCCAGGGTGTCTCGCCAGTAGGCGAGTTGACGGGAGACCAGGCTCCGCGGGTCGGCCTCGTCGCCGAGCAGCTCGCGCTGCCAGAGCGCGTAGTCCGCGTACTGGACGGCGAGCGGTTCGAGCAGCGGCGGCTCGCCGCCGAGGCGCAGGGTGTAGGACTCGGTGAGGTCGCGCAGCAGCGGCCCCATCGACCAGCCGTCGCCGGCGATGTGGTGCAGGGCGACGACGAGCACGTGCTCGTACTCGGAGACCCGGAGCAGGGTGACCCGCACCGGCAGCTCGGCCGCCAGGTCGAACGGGCGGCGGCCCGCGCGGTCGACCTCGGCCTCGACGGACTCCGGTGCGCAGTCGAGGAGTTCGACCGGGACGGCGGCCTCGGCCGGGGTCAGGATCCGCTGGTACGGCTCGCCCTCGTGCTCGGCGACCACGGTGCGCAGGCTCTCGTGCCGGGCGACCAGGTCGCTCAGGGCGGCGGTGAGCGCGTCCCGGTCCAGCAGGCCGGTGAGGCGCAGCGCGAACGGCATGTTGTAGAGGGCGGAGGGGCCCTCCATCCGGTCGAGCAGCCAGAGCCGGCGCTGCGCGGAGGAGAGCGGCAGCCGCTCGGGGCGCGGGCCGGCGGTCAGCGCCGGGCGGGCGTCCGCGCCGTCGAGGCGCTCGACCAGGCCGGCCACGGTCGGGGCCTCGAAGACGTCCCGGATGCCGAGTTCGGCGCCGAGCGTGGCGCGGACCCGGCTCAGCAGCTTGGTGGCGAGCAGCGAGTGGCCGCCGAGGGCGAAGAAGTCGTCGTCGACGGAGACCTCCGGCACGCCGAGGATCTCGCCGAAGAGGCCGCAGAGGATCTCCTCGCGCGGGGTGCGGGCGGCCCGGCCGGCTCCGGCGGCGGCGGTGAAGTCGGGGGCGGGCAGGGCGGCCCGGTCGATCTTGCCGTTGACGTTGAGCGGCAGCGCGGCCAGGGCGGTGAAGGCCGCCGGGACCATGTAGTCGGGCAGCGCGGCGGCGGCGTGGGCGCGCACCGAGGCGAGGTCGAGCGCGGCCGGGTCGGCGCCGGCCGCGACGGCCAGGTGGGCGACCAGCCGGGTGCCGGCGGTGCCGTCCTGGTGCGGCAGCACGGCGGCCTGCACCACCGCGGGGTGGGCGGTGAGCACGGCCTCGATCTCGCCGAGCTCGATCCGGAAGCCGCGCACCTTGACCTGGTGGTCGGTGCGGCCGAGGTACTCCACGGTGCCGTCGGAGCGGCGCCGGGCGAGGTCCCCGGTGCGGTACATCCGGGCGCCGGTGTCGTAGGGGTCGGCGACGAAGCGTTCGGCGCTCAGTGCCGGGCGGCCGAGGTAGCCCCGGGCCAGGCCGGGACCGCTCAGGTACAGCTCGCCGGGGACGCCGACCGGCACCGGCCGGAGGCGGGCGTCCAGCAGGTGGGCGCGGAGGTTGGGCAGCGGGCGGCCGATCACCGGGCGGGCGACGGCGCCGTCCAGGCGGTGGTGCAGGGCGTCGACGGTGCACTCGGTCGGCCCGTACAGGTTGAACACGACGGTGTCGGGCGCGGCGCTCAGGGTGGTCCAGAGCTGCTGGCCGCAGGCCTCTCCGCCGATCATCAGCACGGCGGGCGGGGCGACGGTGAGCAGCCCCTCCTCGACCAGGCGTTCGGCCAGCGCGGGGGTGACGTCGAGGGTGTCGGCGCCGGTGCGGGCCAGGTAGCCGACGATGCCGGCCGCGTCGCGGCGCAGGTCGTCGTCGAGCAGGTGGAGCTCCTGGCCGGCGACCATCCAGAGCACCGCTTCGAGGGAGGTGTCGAAGGACAGCGAGGCGGTCGCGGCGAAGGCGAACCGCCGCCCGGGGTGGGCCTGCTGGGCGGGGGCGAGGGTCCCGGCGCGGTGGAAGGCGAGCAGGTGGGCGAGGCCGCCGTGGCGGACCACGACGCCCTTGGGGCGGCCGGTGGAGCCGGAGGTGTGGATGACGTAGGCGGCGTGCTCGGGGCCGAGCTCCACCTCCGGTTCGTCGGCGGGCAGTTCGGCCCAGGGCGCGGCGCCGGCGGGCAGCACGGTGTGTCCGGCCAGTACCTCGGGCAGCGGCCAGGCGTCGGTGCTGAGCACGGCGGCCGGGCGGGCGTCGGCGAGCATGCCCGCCAGCCGGTCGCGTGGGTAGTCGGAGTCCAGCGGCAGGTAGGCGGCGCCGGCCTTGAGCACGGCGAGCAGGGCGACGATCGACTCGGCGGAGCGGGGCACGGCGAGCGCGACCAGCGACTCGGGGCCGATCCCGGCGCCGGCCAGGCCGTGGGCGAGCCGGTTGGCGCGGGCGTCCAGCTCGGCGAAGCTCAGCCGCTGCTCGCCGAAGACCAGGGCGGTGGCGTCCGGGGTGGCGGCGGCCTGGGCGGCGAACGCGGCCGGGAGGAGCGGCTCGCCGCCGGGGCGTCCGGTGTCGTGCCAGCGGGCGAGGTCCTCGCGGCCCTCGGCGCCGAGCACGTCCAGTTCGGCGACCGGGCGGTCGGGCTGTTCGGCGACCTGGTCGAGCAGGCCGGCCAGCGCGGCGGCGAGCCGTTCGGCGGTGGCCCGGTCGAACAGGTCGACGGCGAACTCCAGGCCGCCGGAGAGGCCGGCCGGGAAGCCGTCCGGGTCCAGCCGCTCGGACAGGTTGAGGGTCAGGTCGAAGGGGGTGGTGGGCAGGCCCAGCGGCTCGTAGGAGGCGCGGGTGCCGGGGAACTCCGGCCCGCCGCCGGTGGTGTTGTCGAAGGCGATCATCACCTGGAACAGCGGGTGCCGGGCCAGCGTGCGGGCCGGGTTGAGCTCCTCGACCAGCCGCTCGAACGGCACGTCCTGGTGGGCGTAGGCGGCCAGGTCGGCCTCCCGGACCCGGCCCAGCAGCTCGGTGAAGCTGGGCGAGCCGCTCAGGTCGGTGCGCAGCACCAGGGTGTTGGCGAAGAAGCCGACCAGCTCGTCCAGGGCGGGGTCGAGCCGACCCGCCAGCGGGGTGCCCATCGGGACGTCGTCCCCGGCGCCGAAGCGGTGCAGCAGGGTGGCCCAGGCGGCCTGGAGCACCATGAACAGGGTGACCCCGTGCCGGCCGGCCAGGTCGGCGAGCCGGGCGTGCAGGGCGGCGTCGAGGTCCAGCTCGACCACGTCGCCGCGGTGGGTGGGCACCGGCGGGCGGGGGCGGTCCAGCGGCAGCGGCAGCTCGTCCGGCAGGCCGGACAGGGCCTCGCGCCAGTGGTCGAGCTGACGGGACAGCAGGGAGCGCGGGTCGGTGTCGGCGCCGAGCAGCCGGTACTGCCAGAGGGTGTAGTCGGCGTACTGGACGGGCAGCGGGCGCGGTTCGGGGGCGGTGCCGTCGCGGTGGGCGGTGTACGCCTCGGCGAGGTCGCGGAACAGCGGGCGCAGCGACCAGCCGTCGCCGGCGATGTGGTGCAGCACCAGGGTGAGCACGTGCTCCTCGGGCCCCTCCGGGCACAGGTACGCGTGCAGCGGGACGTCCTCGGCCAGGTCGAAGAGGTGGCCGACGAGCTCCTGCGCCGGGCGGTCGGTGACGGTGAGCAGCGGCCCGGGCGGGCCGTCCAGGACCCGCTGGTGCGGCACGCCGTCGAGCTCGGTGAAGACGGTGCGCAGCGACTCGTGCCGCGCGACCACGTCGCCGAGGGCGCGTTCCAGGGCGGCGGTGTCGAGCGGGCCGGACAGCCGCAGGGCGAGGGTGACGTTGTAGGTGGCGGCGGGGCCCTCGGCCTTGCCGAGGAACCACAGGCGGCGCTGGGCGAAGGACACCGGCAGGTGCTCGGGGCGCAACTCGGGGAGCAGGGCCGGGCGGGCCGGGCCGTCGGCGAGCCGGGCGGCGAGGGCGGCGACGGTCGGGGCCTGGAAGAGGTCGCCGATGGCGAGTTCGGCGCCGAGGTCGGCGCGGACCCGGCCGACCAGGCGGGTGGCGAGCAGCGAGTGGCCGCCGAGGGCGAAGAAGTCGTCGTCGACGGTGATGTCCTCGATGCCGAGGATCTCGCCGAACAGCGCGCACAGGGCCCGCTCGCGCTCGTCGCGCGGGGCGCGGCCGGCCGGGTCGCTGCCGAGCTCGGGGGCGGGCAGGGCCCGCCGGTCGACCTTGCCGTTGGCGTTCAGCGGCAGCGCGGGCAGTACCACCACGGCGGAGGGCACCATGTAGCCGGGCAGGCCGGCGGCGGCGAACTCCTTCAGCTCCGCGGCGAGTTCGGGCCGGCCGTCGAGGGCCTCGGCGGTCACGGCGCAGTAGCCGACCAGCCGGGTGTCGCCGGGGCGGTCCTCGCGGGGGACGACGATGACCTGGCGGACGGCGGGGTGGCGGGAGAGCGCCGCCTCGATCTCGCCGAGCTCGATCCGGAAGCCGCGCAGCTTGACCTGGCCGTCGATCCGGCCGAGGAACTCGATCGCGCCGTCCGCGCGGCGGCGCACCAGGTCGCCGGTGCGGTACATCCGGCCCCCGCTTCCGAAGGGGTCGGCGACGAAGCGTTCGGCGGTCAGCGCGGCCCGGCGCCAGTAGCCGCGGGCCAGGCCGGCCCCGGCGATGTACAGCTCGCCGGGCACGCCGGGCGGCACCGGCTGGAGGCGGGCGTCCAGGACGTGGGTGCGCATGTTGTCCAGCGGGCCGCCGATCGGGGCCCGGGCGCCGTCCAGGTCGGCCGGGAGCAGGTGGTGGTGGGTGGCGAAGGTGGTCGCCTCGGTGGGCCCGTAGACGTGGGCGAGCAGCAGGTCCGGGCAGTGCTCCAGGACACGGCGCATCAGGGTGCCGGAGGCCGCCTCGCCGCCGGTGCAGACCGTGCGCAGGGCGCGGAAGGTCTCCGGGGCCTGCTCGGCGACCAGGTCGAACAGCGCCTTGGTGAGGAAGACCGCGGTGACGCCGTGCCGGGTGGCGACGGCGTGCAGGGCCTCCGCGTCCATGGTGCCGGGCGGGGCGACGACGACGGTGCCGCCGTGCAGCAGCGGCGTCCACAGCTCGTAGGTGGCGGCGTCGAAGGCGTGCGGGGAGTGCAGCAGGATCCGCTCGTGCCGGCCGTCGCGCCAGCGGCTGTCGTCGGCGAGGTCGACCACGTCGCGGTGGCGGACCGCGACGCCCTTGGGGGTGCCGGTGGAGCCGGAGGTGAACATCATGTAGGCGAGCCGGTCCGGGTGGACGGGCAGGCCGGGGTCGTGCTCGGGCGCCCCCGCCTCGTCGCCGGGGCGGACCACGACGGCCTCGTGGGCGAAGCCGGGCTCGGCGCGGTCGGTGATCAGGACGGGCGCGGCGGTGTCGGCGAGCAGCGCCGTCATCCGCTCGGGTGGCAGGCTCGCGTGCATCGGCACGTAGCAGCCGCCGGCCTTGAGCACGGCGAGGGTGGCGACGACCAGGTCCACCGAGCGCTCCATCAGCAGCGCGACCGGGGACTCCGGGCCGACGCCGGCGGCGATCAGGTGGTGGGCCAGCCGGTTGGCGCGGGCGTCGAGCTCGGCGTAGCCGACCTCGCCGCCGTCGTGGGCGAGGGCGACCGCGTCCGGGGTGCGGGCGGCCTGCGCCGCGAACAGCCCGGGCAGCGAGCCGGTGCGGACCGGCGCGGCGGTTGCGTTCCAGTCCTCGGCGAGCCGGGCGCGCTCCTCGGGGGCGAGGATGTCCAGGGTGCCGATCGGCGCCGCGGGGTCGGCGGCCGCGGCGGCCAGCAGCCGGCCGAAGCGCGCGAACAGCGTGTCGACGGTGGCCCGGTCGTACAGGTCGGCCGAGTACTCGACCGAGCCCTCCAGGCCGGCCGGGGTGCCGTCCTGAGCGTGCCGCTCGGTGACGCCGATGTTGAGGTCGAACTTGGCGACCCGCAGGCCCAGCGGTTCGGGCGCCGACTCCAGCCCGGGCAGGCCGAGTTCGCCCTCCTCGTGGTTCTGCAGCACCAACAGGGTCTGGAACAGCGGGTGGCGGCCGAGCGCGCGGGCCGGGTTGACCTCCTCGACCAGCCGCTCGAACGGCACGTCCTGCTGGGCGAAGGCGTCCAGCTGCGCTTCCCGGACCCGGCCCAGGAGTTCGGCGAAGGACGGGTCGCCGGACGTGTCGGTGCGCAGCACCAGGGTGTTGACGAAGAAGCCGACCAGGTCGTTCAGGGCCTCGTCGGAGCGGCCGGCCACACCGGTGCCGAGCGGGATGTCGGTACCGGCGCCGAGGCGGGTGAACAGCGCGGCCAGACCGGCCTGGAGGACGGCGAACAGGGTGGACCGGTGGCGGCGGGCCAGCTCGGCCAGCGCGGTGTGCAGTTCGGGGTCGAGGGTGAACGGGACGGCGTCGGCGGCACCGGTCGGCACGGGCGGCCGGGGGCGGTCCACCGGCAGCTCGAGCTCCTCCGGCAGACCGGCCAGGACTCCTCTCCAGTGGTCGAGCTGACGGCTCATCAGGCTGAACGGGTCGGACTCCTCGCCGAGCAGCTCGCGCTGCCACAGGGCGTAGTCGGCGTACTGGACCGGCAGCGGCTCCCAGTCCGGCTCGGCGCCGGCGAGGCGGGCGGTGTAGGCGGCGGCGAGGTCGCGCAGCAGCGGGCCGAGCGACCAGCCGTCACCGGCGATGTGGTGGAGCACGACGAGCAGCACGTGCTCGGGGGCTTCCCCGTCGATCGGGGTGTCCCCCTCGGTCGGGGTGAGCGAGAAGACCGTGACCCGGACGGGCGTTTCGGCACTCAGGTCGAAGGTGTGGGCGGCGGCCCGGTCCCGCAGGGCGGCGTAGTCGGCCGGCGCGCACTCCACCGTCGTGAAGACGGTGCCCGCCTCCGCCGACGGCAGGATGTGCTGCACCGGCACGCCCTCGCCGTCCACCGGGAACACCGTGCGCAGGGCCTCGTGCCGGGCCACCACGTCCGCCGTCGCGGCGCGCAGCGCGTCGAGGTCGAGCGCGCCGCGCAGGCGGACCGCGAACGGCAGGTTGTAGAGCGCGGTCGGCCCTTCGATCTGGTCGATCAGCCAGAGACGCTGTTGTGCGTACGAAACCGGGATCACGGTGCTTCCTCTGCTCACGTCACGGGCGTGTGGTGGGGGACGCCGTCACGCGGGGACGGCGGTGGTCGGGAGGACGGACGGCTCGCAGTCGAGGACGTCGACCGGGCGGCCCATCGCGACGGCGATCTTCCGGTCGCCGCGGTACGGGTCGCGGCCGTGCGAGCACAGCACGTTGTCGACCAGCATCACGTCGCCGACCTGCCAGGTCTCCCGGACGGTGGCGGCCTCGTAGGCGGCGTTCAGCGCCTCGACGTCCTCGCGGGTGACCGGCTCGCGGTCACCGAAGCCGGTGTTGAACGGCAGGCCGTCCGGACCGAACTCCTCGACCATGGCCTCCCGGATGTCCGGGTCCAGCGACCACTCGTTCCAGAAGGCCAGGTGGTTGAACCAGACCTCCTCGCCGGTGTGCGGGTGGCGGATGGTGGCCGGCCGCAGCTGGTCGGTGCGCAGGGTGCCGTCCTCCAGCCACTCCCAGGTGATGCCGTTCTCCCGGCAGTACTTCTCGACCTCGGCGGGCTCCTCGGTGCCGAAGGCGGTCCGCCACGGCAGCGAGACGTACTCCGAGTAGCTGCGGCCGAGCGTCCAGCCGGTGGTCCGGCCGCGCTCGGCCAGGTGCGGCGGCAGCGCGGCGAGGACCTTGCGGACGTCCGCGGTCGGGGTGGCGCCGCCCTCCTCCGGGGCGATCAGGCAGGCGAACAGCAGCCGGCCGGGGAAGGTCAGGGTGTAGCTGTTCTCGTTGTGCATCCGGATCGGCAGCGCGGCGGCCAGGTCGGTGGACGAGAACACGCCGTTGCCGAAGTCGCTGCGCGGGGTGGCCTTCTCCCGGTACGGGGTGGGCTCGGGGATCAGCACGTCCCGGACGGCGGCGACGTCCTCGGTGGCCGCGACCGGCAGGCCGCGCAGGAAGATCGTGCCGTGCTCGTGCAGCGCGGCGGTCAGCTCGTCCTCGTGCTCACGGAGCCAGGCGCAGCCCTCGGCGAGGTCGGCGGCGGCCGGGACGTGGAGCAGGGCCGGACGACCGGGGTTCAGCTCCCAGTTCAGCATGGCGGCGCTCACCGGTTCCCGAGGCCGGCGACCAGCGAGGCCGGGCGGATGTCGGTCCAGTTGGTCTCGATCCACTCCAGGCACTCCTGGCGGGGCGCCTCGCCGTGGACGGTGGTCCAGCCCGCCGGCACGTCGATCCAGACCGGCCACAGCGAGTGCTGGTTCTCGTCGTTGACCAGGACCAGGTAGCCGGCGTTGTCGTTCTCGAACGGGTTGCTCACGGTGCTCTCCTCGGTGAGGTGGTGGCGCGGTGCGGTGTGATTCGAAGGTAGGTGCGGGCCGGGTCCGGAAGCGGCACAAGGCCCGGCAGGTGAGCGGCAGTTCCGGGACTGCCGTCCTCCTGCGCGGGCCTCGGGCGCACGGGGTGGGAACGGGGGGTGGGGCGACGGGTGGGACAGGGTGGGAGCGGGGGTGGTCGGAGGGGTGGGCGCGGGGTTCCGGCGCGCGGTGCCGGCGCGGGCTCAGCGCGGGGTCAGCCGGACCGGGAAGCGGTCCAGGCCGAAGTTGATGATCGAGCGGTTGTACTCGACCGGACCGGCCGGTTCGATCGTCGCCGCCTTCTCCAGCGCCGCCGAGAACAGCGCGCTCAGCTCGGTCTTCGCCAGCGGCGCGCCGATGCAGTAGTGGGCGCCCAGGCCCAGCGCCAGGTGCTTGTTGGGCGAGCGGTCGAGCCGGATCTCCTCCGGCGCCTCGAAGGCCTCCGGGTCCCGGTTCGCCGACCACACCCAGACCGCGACCCGGTCGCCGCGCCGGATCTGCCGCCCGGCCAACTCGATGTCACGGGTGGCGGTCCGCAGGGTGTGCAGCCCGACCGAGGTCCAGCGCAGCAGCTCGTCCACGGCGGAGTCCATGTCCACCTCGCCGCGCTGCAGCGCCCGCCACAGGTCCGGCCGGTTGACCAGGGTGTGCAGACCCATCGCCGCGGTGTGGCGGACCGTCTGGACGCCGCCGACGACGATGTTGTCCAGGTTGAGCACGACGTCCTCGACCGGCATCAGCTTCCCGTTGACCTTGTAGGTCGCCATCATCGAGATGAGGTCGTCCTTGGGGTCGGTGCGCCGCAGCATCACCTGGTGCATCAGGTAGGGGATCAACTGCTGGTGGCCGGCGCGGCGTTCCTCCGGGGTGGCGCCCAGGAAGGCCACGTCGCAGACCCGGACCATCATGTCGCGGTCCTTCTCCGGGACGTCCAGCAGGTCGCACATGACGGCCAGCGGCAGTGCGGAGACCACGTCGACGAGATCGGCCTCGCCCTGCTCCACGGCCCGGTCGAACAGCTCGCCGGCCCGCTCGGCGATGGAGCGAGAGGCGCCGCGCACGCCGTTCTTGGCGAAGAACGGGTTGGCGGGCGCCCGCAGTTCGCGGTGCTTGGGCGGGTCGGTGAGCGCCATCATCCGGCCCGAGCCGACCGGGACGTTGCCGACGCCGGCGCCCAGCAGCGAGCCGGACTCGGAGCTGAACACGGCCGCGTTGCGCAGCACGTCCGCCGACTCCTTGTAGGTCATCACCGACCAGATCGGGCCGTCGTCCAGGCTGTCGGTGCGGTGGACGGGCGCCTCGCGGCGCAGCTCGGCGACCAGGGCCGGGGTCTCCGGGTCCGCCCACAGGGCGGGGTCGGTGAGATCGACGGAAGTGGTGGTCACCATGACGGCTGCTCCTCGGTGGCGGTGGCACGGGCGGTGGCGGTGGCGGTGCTGGACGTGGGGGCGGCCGCCGCGCGGCCGGAAAGCAGGGAGGTCAGGAGGTCGACCGGGCCGGGCCGGTCGACGGTGGCGAGCAGGTGCCCGCCGGGCAGGACCAGCTGGTCGAAGGCGCCCCGGGTGTGGGCGGCCCAGCCGGAGAGGTCGGTGGTGGCGAGCATCGGGTCGTCGGCGCCGGCCAGCGCGTACAGCGCGGAGGTCAGCGGCGGGTGCGGCTGGTGGCGGTAGGTGGCGCTGACCGCGAGGTCGGTGCGGATGCCGCCGAGGGCGAGTTCCACCAGCTCGGGATCGGCGCTGACCAGCTCCTCCAGGCCGGTGAGGCGCAGGAGTTCGGCCGCGTCGAGGTCCTTGGACTCCCGCTCGGTCCACTCGGCCGGGCTGGGCGCGCCGGCCACCACCACGAGTTCGGGGCGGCGGTCGGCGGGCAGGGCCCGGGCCACCTCGTAGGCGAGCAGGGCGCCGAAGCTCTGCCCGTAGAAGGCGGCCCGGCGGCCGGGCGCGAGGTGCGGGGCGATCTCCCGGGCGACCTCGGCCGTCAGCGCGGCGAAGTCGGCGGGCATCGGGTCGCGGCTGCGGCCGCCGCGGGCCGGCGGGCGCAGCGCCCACACCTCGGCGGCGGGGGCGAGGGCCCGGGCCAGCGGGGTGAAGGCGGTGGCGTCGCCGCCGGCGTGCGGGAAGCAGAACAGCCGGACGGCGGCCTCGGGCCGGGGCGCGGGGAGCAGGAACCAGTCGCCCTGGATCCGCGGGCGGGTGGCGGGGACCGGGGCCGCCACCGGGGTGGTGGCCGGGGCGCGACGGACGGCCGGGGTGGCGGGCAGCGGCGCGGCGGCCGGGCGCTGGCGGGCGACCAGCGGCGGGCGGGCGGTGGGGCCGGGGGTCGCAGGCGTCGTGGGGGTCGTCGGGCTCATCGGACGGCCGGCCGGCGGGCGGTGAGGGCCGGGCGGGCGGCGGCCGGTCCGGCCGCGGCGGCGCGCTGCACGGCCTCGGTGAAGGCCGCGAGGTCGGCGGCGTCCAGCAGGTGCCGCAGCTGGAGCTCGACGTTCAGCTTGCGGCGCAGCAGGTGGACGACCCGCAGCGCGGCGAGCGAGTGGCCGCCGAGCGAGAGGAAGTCGTCGGCGGGCAGCACCTCGGGGACGCCGAGCACGGTCCGCCACACCTCGGCGACCTGCTCCGCCACTCCCCCGCCGACCGCCTCCGGCGCCGCCTCGGCGACCGGGACGGGCAGCGCCCGGTGGTCGACCTTGCCGTTCGGGGTGAGCGGCATCGCCTCCAGCACGGTCACCGTGGCCGGGACCAGGTGTGCGGGCAGGGTGCGGCGCAGCTCGGCCAGCAGCTCGGCCGGAGCGGTGGAGGCGGGAGCGGTGGAACCGGGGGCCACGGCCGGGCCGGTGACGTAGGCGGCGAGGCGGGTGTCGCCGGGGGCGGGCTCGTGCACGGTCACCGCGGCGGCCGTGACGCCGTCCAGCGCCGCCAGCGCGTGCTCGACCTCGCCGAGCTCGATCCGGAAGCCGCGCAGCTTGACCTGGCGGTCGACCCGGCCGACGTACTCCAGCAGGCCCTCGGCGGAGCGGCGGGCCTGGTCGCCGGTGCGGTACATCCGGGCGCCGGGCGCGGTCGCGAACGGGTCGGCGACGAAGCGGCCGGCGGTCAGCCCCGGCTGTCCGGCGTAGCCGTGCGCGAGACCGGGCCCGGCGAGGTACAGCTCGCCGACCTCGCCGGCGCCGGTGACCGGCCGCAGCCGCTCGTCCAGCAGGTGCACCCGCACGCCTGCCAGCGGCTCGCCCAGGTGCGGGCCGGGGCCGGTGATCGGGGCGGTGATCGCGTCGACCGTGCACTCGGTCGGCCCGTACAGGTTGAAGGCGTCGATGCCGCCGTCCGCGAGTTCGCGCCAGGTGCGCTCGGGGACGGGCTCGCCGCCCATGAACAGGCGCGGCACGGCGGCGCCGGTCAGCTGCTCGCGGAGCAGCTGCCAGTGCGAGGGCGTCAGGTCCAGGTCGGTGACGGCGTGCTCGGCGAGCAGCGCGGCCAGCCGGGCCGGGTCGGCGCGCCGGGCGTCGTCGACGACCACCAGGGTGTCGCCGCGGCAGATCCGGATCCACTGCTGGACGGAGGCGTCGAAGGAGACGCTGGCGTTCCAGGCGACGACGGACGGCTCGGGCCGGTAGGCGCCGACCTGCTCCAGGCCGGCCGCGAGGTCGGCGACGGCGCCGTGCGGCACCTCGACGCCCTTGGGGCGGCCGGTGGAACCGGAGGTGTAGATGACGTAGGCGGAGTCCAGCGGGTCCGGGACGAAATCGTCGGCGTCGGCCGCCGTGGCCTCGGACGCCGCGTCGGGGCGGAGCACCGGGACGCCGGCCGGGACGGGCGGGGCCGCCTCGGCGCTGACCACGGCGGCGAGGCCGGCGTCGGCGGCCATGAAGGAGATCCGCTCGGCCGGGTAGGCCGGGTCCAGCGGGACGTACGCGGCGCCGGCCCGCCAGACGGCGAGCAGCGCGACCGGCAGGTCCAGGGTGCGGGCGAGGTGGACGCCGACCTTGTCGCCGCGGCGCACGCCCCGGGCCCGGAGGGCGGCGGCGAGGGCGGCGGTGCGGCGGTCCAGGGCGGCGAAGTCGAGGCTGCCGTCGGCGGCGTGCACGGCGGTCCGCGCCGGGTGGGCGGCGACGGCGGCGCGCAGGCGGGCCAGCAGGTCGGCGGGGGCGCTGGAAGCGGGAGCGGCGGGGACGGTGGCGGCCGGCTCGGCGAAGGTGGTCATGGCGGGGTACTCCTCGATCTCGATGAGGTCGGACGGGACAGCGGTGCGGGTCGAGCGGTGGTGCGAAGTCATAGGGGTGCCGCGGGAACGGCGGGGCGGGGGGCAGGGAGGGGTGGGGCCGGGCCCGGACAGCTGCCCGCGGTCGGGCACCGGCGCCACCCCTCTGCCGCGGGCCGGTCAGACCTCCCCGGCCAGGCGGGCCAGGGCCCCGGCGTAGGTGTCGATGAACTCCTCCGCCGTGGCGTCGTCCACCAGCGCCCGCTGGTGGTCCACCGCGAGCAGCACCCGCTGCGAGGCCGGGTCCTGGATCAGCGAGGCGCCGAAGGTGAAGCTGTTGGGCTCGTGCCGGTAGGTGGGTTCGCTGCCGATCCGGCCGTCCTCGATCCGGGCCGCGCTGAGCCGCCCCAGGGCGTGGAAGCGCAGGTAGCCGAACTGGCTGTCGAGCGCGGTGTCGGCCATCATCCGGGCCAGCCGGGCGAACGGCACCCGGCGGTGCGGCATCATGTCCAGCTCCTCACGGTGCACGTGCCGCACCAGCGCCGCGAGGTCCTCGCCCGGTTCGGCGACCAGCGGCACGGTGTTGAGGAACAGCCCGTAGACCTCGGTGCCGCCGAGGCGTTCGAGCCGGCCGTTCATCGCCAGCCCGGTGGTGACCCGCTGCCGCCCGGTGATCCGGGCGAGGGCGTACAGGTGGGCGGCGAGCGCGACGGACTTGACCGGGACGGAGAGCGCGTCGGCGACGGCGCGCAGCTGGCCCGGCGCGTCCGGCAGCACCCGTTCGACGGTGCGCGGCAGCTCGTGGACGTCCTCGCTGCCGGGCCAGAGCTGGGCGGTGGCGCCGTCGAGCCGCTGGTGCCAGTAGGCGAGCGAGTCCCGGTCGGTGGTGGCGGCGCGTTCGACGGCCACGAAGTCGCGGAAGGCGGTGCGCGGCGGCGGGGCGGGGGCGGAGACCGGGTCGGCGGTGAGCGCGGTGTGCCGTTCGAGGATCTCGGTGAGCAGGGAGGTGAAGCTCCAGCCGTCCAGGATCGCGTGGTGCTCGGAGATGGTGAGCTGGAACGCCCGGTCGGCGAGCCGCTGCACGGTGATCCGGAACAGCGGCGGTTCGGCGAGGTCGAACGGCCGGTCGCGGTGGTCCTCGAAGACGGCGCGGACCTCCGGGTCCTGCTCCGCCTCGGGCCGGTCGCGCAGGTCGGCGAACTCGACCGGGGCGGGCAGGGTGCCGTGCACCAGCTGGAGCGGTTCGCCGTAGCCGGACAGGTCGAGGCCGGTGCGCAGCACGGCGTGGCGGGCCATCGCCTCGTTGACCGAGCGGCGGAACGCGGTCTCGTCGAGGTCTCCGCTGATCCGGTAGGAGTTGACGTTGTGGTAGCTGTCGGTGCCGCCGGCGACCTCCATGTGGAAGACCATGGACAGCTGCATCGACACCATGGGGTAGGCGTCGACGATCCCGGGCGGCAGCTCGGCGCGGTCCTCCTCGTCGATCAGCGCGAACGGCAGGTCGGCGCCGGGGTCGGCCTCGACGGGCCGGGCGAGCGGAAGCAGGGCGGCGACGGTGGGCGCGTTGAAGACGTCCCGCAGCGAGACCTGCCAGCCCCGGTCGTGCAGGGCGCCGGCGAGCTGGACGGCCCGGATGGAGTCGCCGCCGAGGTGGAAGAAGTCGTCGTGGACGCCGATCCCGGGGACCCCGAGCACCTCGGTCCAGACGGCGGCGAACAGCTCCTCCTCCGGGCTGCGGGCCTCGACGTGTCGGCCGGCCCGGGTGGGCGCGGCGCGGCCGGGGGCGGGCAGCGCGGCCCGGTCGACCTTGCCGTTGACGGTCAGCGGCAGCGCCTCCAGCTCGGTGACGCTGGCCGGGACCATGTAGGCGGGCAGGGAGCGGCCGAGGAACTCGTGGACGTCCGCCGGGGCGCGGCCGGTGACGTAGGCGGCGAGCCGGTCCTCGTGGACGGTCACCACGCAGGCGTCGACGTCGGGGTGGACGGCGAGGGCGTTCTCGATCTCGCCGAGCTCGATCCGGAAGCCGCGCAGTTTGACCTGGAAGTCGGCGCGGCCGACGTATTCGAGGCCGCCGTCCGGCAGCCGCCGGGCGACGTCGCCGGTGCGGTAGAGGCGGGCGCCGGGCGGTCCGGCCGGGTCGGCGACGAAGCGTCCGGCGGTGAGTCCGGGGCGCCCCCAGTAGCCGTGGGCGAGGCTGCCGCCGCCGATGTACAGCTCGCCGGGCACCCCGGGCGGGCAGGGACGCAGCCAGTCGTCCAGGACGGCGGCGGTCAGGTGCCGCATCGGCTCGCCGATCAGGCTGCGCTCGAAGCCGGCGCCGCCCTCGGCCACGTCGTGGATCGTGACGTGCACGGTGGTCTCGGTGATGCCGTACAGGTTGCACAGCCGGGCGGGCGGCAGCGGGTCGAGGTCGTGCCAGCGCTGGACCACGCCGGGGTCGAGCGCCTCGCCGCCGAGCATGATCCAGCGCAGCTCCGGGAGGGCGCGGGGGCGGCGGCGCAGGGCCGGTTCGAGCTGGCGCAGCGCGGACGGGGTGAGGCACAGGTGGGTGACCCGCTCGGTGTCGAGGAGTTCGGCGAACTCCTCGGGCGAGCGGCTGGTCAGGTAGGGCACGACGAGCAGCC
Organism: Kitasatospora purpeofusca; assembly: GCF_000718025.1. Classification (GTDB taxonomy): domain Bacteria; phylum Actinomycetota; class Actinomycetes; order Streptomycetales; family Streptomycetaceae; genus Kitasatospora; species Kitasatospora purpeofusca. The sequence goes on along the minus strand of NZ_JODS01000040.1, from coordinate 15,612 downwards.
GGGCGCCGTGCAGCAGTGCGCCCCAGAGCTCCCAGACGGTCCAGTCGAAGGCGTAGCTGTGGAACAGCGTCCAGGTGGTGTCGGGGCCGAAGCCGAAGTGCTCGCGGCCGGAGTCCAGCAGGCGGCTGACGTGCTCGTGGGCGACGGCGACGCCCTTGGGGCGGCCGGTGGAGCCGGAGGTGAAGATCAGGTAGGCGAGGTCGCCGGGGCGGCCGACCGCGGGCGGGCGGCTGTCGGGGCGGGCGGCGACCTCGGCGGCTCCGGCGCTGCCGGCGGTGAGGTCGAGGGTCTGCCAGGGGCCGTCGGGGGCGCGGTCGGGGCGGTCGGTGAGGACGGCCCGGACGGCGGTGTCGCCGAAGACCAGGGCGGCCCGGTCGGCGGGGGCGACCAGGTCGACCGGCACGTAGGCGGCGCCGGCCTTGAGCACGGCGAGGATCGCGACCGGCACGGCGGCGGTGCGTTCCAGCAGCAGGCCGACCCGGTCGCCGGGGCGGACGCCGCGCTCGATCAGGGTGTGCGCCAGCCGGTTGGCGCGGCGGTCGAGTTCGGCGTAGTCGAGGCGTTCCTGCCCGTCGTCGACGGCCGGGCGGTCGCCGTACGCGTCGGCGGCCCGTTCGAACAGGTGGTGCAGGCAGTGGCCGTCGTCGAGGCGGGCGGCGCGGGGCCGGGCCCCGGCGGCGGGGGCGGCGGTGAGCCGCAGCACGGTGGCGTCCGGGTCGGCGAGGGCGGCGTCCAGCAGGGCCGCGTAGTCGGCGGCCAGCCGCTGGATCGTGCCGGGGTCGAAGAGGTCGCCGTTGTACTCGGCCTCGCCGCGCATTTCGCCGCCGCCGTCGCCGACGGGTTCGAAGACCGACCAGGTGAGGTCGAACTTGCTGGTGCCGTTGGCGCGGACGGTGCGCCGGGCGGCGGCCGGGCCGAGGGCGAGCGGGGTGCTGTCCTCGCTGTGGGCGCCGAACACCACCTGGACCAGCGGCGGGTGCTGCGGGGTGCGGGCGGTGCCGAGGTGGTCGACCAGCTGGTCGAAGGGCAGGTCGAGGTAGCCGAAGGCGTCGAAGGCGCCGTCCTGGATGTCGGCCAGCAGGCCGCGGAAGCTCGCGTCCGGGGCGAGCCGGATCCGCAGTGGCAGCAGGTTGACGAAGTAGCCGAGCAGGTCGGCGAGTTCGGGCCGGTTGCGGGTGGTGACCGGGGTGCCGACGAGCAGGTCGTCGGCGCCGGTCCAGCGGTTCAGCAGCAGGGCGAAGGCGGCCAGCTGGACGGTGAAGGGGGTGACGCCCTCCTGTTCGGCGAGCTCCCGGACCCGGGCGGCGCTGCCGGGGGCGAGGCCGAAGTGCTCGGTGCCGCCGCGTTCCCCGCGCTCGGCCGGCCGGGGGCGGTCGCCGGGCAGGTCGAGCAGGGTCGGGGCGCCGTCCAGGCGGTCCTTCCAGTACGCCAGGTGCTCCTCGTAGGAGGTGTCCCGCTCCTCCTCGGCCCAGTCGGCGTACTGGGTGCCGAGGGCGGGCACGTCCGGGGTCCGGCCTTCGAGGAACGCCCGGTAGTGGTCGGTGAGTTCACGCTCGAAGAGGTCGGCGGACCAGCCGTCCCAGATGATGTGGTGGACGACGAACAGCAGCGTGGTGCGCTCGTCGGCGAGCCGGAGCGCCTCGGCGCGCAGCAGCGGGCCGGCCGCGAGGTCGAACGGTTCGGCGGCCCGAGCGGCGATCAACTCCTCGGCGCGGGCGTGGCGTTCTTCCTCCGGCAGGGTGCGCAGGTCGGTGACGGCGAGCGGCACGGCGAGCCCGGGGTGGACGTGCTGGCGGGGGCCGTCGGGGTGCAGGGCGAAGGTGGTGCGCAGCGCCTCGTGCCGGGCGGTGACGGCGTCCAGGGCCCGGGCCAGCAGGTCGAGGTCGAGCGGGCCGGTGACCTCGTACGTCCAGGGGGTGGTGTAGGTGACGGCGCCGGGGTCGAGGCGGTCGAGGAACCAGAGTCCGCGCTGGAGGCCGGAGGCGGGCGCGGTCCGGAGCGCTTCTGCAATGGCGGCTGGGGTGTCGGACGGGCGCACGGCCTCGTTCCCTTCGGTGCGAGCGGTGTCGGGGTGGCCCGTCATCACGAGGCCAGCCGTTCGGCGATGGCGCCCACGGTGCGGCCGCGGAACACCACGTGCGGCGGGACCTTGGTGCCGGTCTCCTGCGAGAGCCGCATGGCGACCCGCACGGCGGCCAGCGAATTGCCGCCGATCCGGAAGAAGTTGTCGTCCGGGCCGAGGTCGCCCGGCAGTTCCAGCACGGCCCGCACGGCGTCGGCCACCAGCCGCTGGCCGGGGGTGAGCGGGTCGGCCGGGGCCTCGGCGCGGCGCTCGGCGGGTGCGGGCAGCGCCTTGCGGTCGACCTTGCCGTTGGGGTTGAGCGGCAGCGCGTCCAGCACGTCGACGGTGGCGGGCACCATGTGCTCGGGCAGCAGCGCCGCCAGGTGGTCGAGCAGCGCCTCCGGTCCGGCCGGGCCGGCCCCGGCGTCGAGGGTGACGTAGGCGGCGAGCCGGTGGTCGCCCGGGGCGGGCTGGTGCACGGTCACGGCGGCTTCCCGGACGGCGGGGTGGCGGGTCAGCGCGTCCTCGATCTCGCCGGGCTCGACCCGGAAGCCGCGGATCTTCACCTGGTCGTCGATCCGGCCGGTGATCTCCAGCAGCCCGTCCGGCCGCCGGTGGCCGAGGTCGCCGGTGCGGTAGAGGCGTTCGCCGGGGGCGCCGAAGGGGGCGGCGACGAAGCGTTCGGCGGTCAGCGCGGGGCGGCCGAGGTAGCCGTGGGCGAGGCCGCCGCCGGCCGCGTACAGCTCGCCGGTGGTGCCGTCGGGGACGGGTTCCAGCCGCTCGTCCAGGATGTGGATCGCCTTGCCGTGCAGCGGGCGGCCGATCGGGATCGCCGCGCCGGCGGCGTCCTCGGCGGTGGCGCGGTGGCAGGTGGTCAGGCCGAGGCTCTCCACCGGGCCGTAGCCGTTGGCGACCACCAGCCCCGGATACTGGTCGAGCGCCTTGCCGACATGGGTGACCGAGGCGCGCTCACCGGCCGTGAAGGCCACCTTGAGGTCGTCGTAGGTCGCCGGGAACTCCTCCAGCAGGAAGTTGAACAGGCTGGCCGACAGCTGGAGCTGGGTGACGCCGTGGCGCCGGGTGAGCTCGGCGATCGCCTGCGGGTCGGGCCGCTGGCCGGGCTGGAGCACGCACACCCCGCCGAAGGCCAGCGCGCCGTACAGCTCCAGGGCGAAGGCGTCCCAGGAGACCGGGGAGCACTGCAGCCAGACCTCGTCGGGGCCGAAGCGGGCGTAGTCCTGGCCGAGGTAGGTGGTGGTGAGCGCGCGGTGCGGCACGGCAACGCCCTTGGGACGGCCGGTGGAGCCGGAGGTGAACATCACGCAGGCGAGGTCCTCGCCGGTGACCGGCACGCCCAGGTCGTGGCCGGGGCGGGCGGCGATCGCGGCGGCCTGCGCGTCCAGGTCGAGGTGGCGTCCGACCGGGAACGGCGGGCTCGCGTGCCGGTGGGTGACCAGCAGTGCGGCGCCGCTGTCGGCGACCGCCCCGGCCAGCCGCTCGGCCGGGAAGTCCGGGTCGAGCAGGGTGTAGGCGGCGCCGGTCTTGAGCGCGGCCAGCAGCGCCACCACCAGGTCCGGGCCGCGTTCGACCAGCACGGCGACGGTGTCGCCGCGGCCGGTGCCGGACTCGGCCAGGTGGTGGGCGAGCCGGTTGGCCCGGGTGTTCAGCTCGCCGTAGGTGAGCCGCTGCTCGCCGGAGACCACGGCGAGGGCCTGCGGGGCGGCCGCCGCCCGGGCCTCGACCAGGGCGTGCACGGGCGTCTCCACGACGGTGGCGAGGGTGCCCAGCCAGGCGTCGCACAGCTCGGCCATGGTGGCGGCGTCGAACAGGTCGGAGTCGTACTCGAACCGGCCGGTGAAGTCGGTGCCCCGGTCGTCGACGGAGATCGACAGGTCGAACCGGGAGACCGGGTTGGAGTGCAGCTCCCGGGTCACCTCGACGCCGCCGACGGTCAGCGGGCGGGAGTCCAGCGGGTGCAGCTCCAGCAGCACCTGGCAGAGCGGGTTGCGGTTCTCGGCCCGGTCGTCCGGGCGGTCCTCCAGGACGGTGGCCGCGATGTCGTCGAACGGCGCCTCCTGGTGGCGGTAGCCGGCGATCGCCACCTCGCGGACGTGCCGGACCAGGTCGCGGAAGTCCACGTCCTCGTCGACCCGCACCCGCAGCGGCAGCAGGTTGACGAAGTAGCCGACCAGGGCATCGAGTTCGGCCCGCCCCCGGACGCTGACCGGGGAGCCGAGGACGAGGTCGCGCTGTCCGGTCCGGCGGTGCAGGGTCAGCGCCAGGGCGGCCAGCAGCACCATGAACGGGGTGGCGTCCTCGCTGCGGGCCAGCGCCCGGACGGCCTCGGCGACCGGGCGCGGCATCGCGAAGCGGTGGAAGTCGCCGCGGAACTCCTGGACCTCGGGCCGGGGGTGGTCGGTGGGCAGCACCGGCTCGGTCGGGGCGTCGGCCAGGTGCTCGCGCCAGTGGGCGAGTTGGCGCTCGGCGCTCTCCGCGTCCCGGTACTGCCAGGCGCTGTGGTCGGCGTACTGGACCGCCAGCTCGGGCAGGGCGGCCGGGCGGCCGGTGGCCGACTCCTCGTACAGGGCGGCGAGTTCGCCCTCCAGCACGGGCAGCGAGCCCTCGTCCCAGACGATGTGGTGGCAGAGCAGCAGCAGGGTGGCGGTGTCGCCGGTGCGGTAGAGGTGGGCGCGCAGCAGCGGGCCGGTCTCCAGGTCGAAGGGGACGAGCGCGGCCTCGGCGACCAGCCCGTCCACCCGCCCGGCCTCGGTGTCGGTGACGGTGAACGGCACCTCGACGGCGGGGTGGACCACCTGCCGGGGGCCGTCCTCGGTCAGCTCGAAGGTGGTGCGCAGCGCCTCGTGCCGGGCCACCACGCCCGCCAGCGCCCCGTGCAGCCGCTCGGGGTCGATCGGGCCGGCGAAGCGGAACACCCAGGGCACGATGTAGGTCGGCGCGTCCGGGTTCATCTGGTCGAGGAACCACAGCCCTCGCTGGTACTTGGACAGCGGCGCCGAGGTGGCGCCGGCCCGGGTCAGCGGCGGGCGCTCGCCGCCCGCGGAGGCGGTGACGGCGGCGGCGAACCCGGCCAGGGTCGGGGCGTCGAAGATGGCGTACGGGGAGATCATGCCGAAGGCGTCGAAGACCCGGCCGACCACCCGCACGGCGGTGAGCGAATCGCCGCCGAGGTGGAAGAAGTTGTCCTCGGCGCCGACCTCGGGCACCCCCAGGACGTCCGCCCAGACGGCGGCGATCAGCTGTTCGGCGGGGGTGCGCAGCGGGCGCCCGGCGGGGGCGGCGGCGGGCTGCTCGGCCTGCGGCTCGGGCAGGGCGGCGCGGTCGACCTTGCCGCCGGCGGTCAGCGGGAAGGCGTCCAGCACGGTGACGGTGGCCGGGACCATGTGCTCGGGCAGCCGCTCGGCCAGGTGGGCGCGGAGCACACCCTGGTCCGGGGCGGCGCCGGTGACGTAGGCGGCGAGCCGGCCCTCGTGGGCGACCACCACGGCGCCGGCCACGTCCGGGTGGGCGGCCAGGACCTGTTCGATCTCGCCGGGCTCGACCCGGAAGCCGCGGATCTTCACCTGGTGGTCGGCGCGGCCGACGAACTCCAGCGGGGCGTCCGGGGCCGCGCGCCGGACGACGTCGCCGGTGCGGTACATCCGGGCGCCCGGCTCGGGCGCGAAGGGGTCGGCGACGAAGCGGCCGGCGCTCTGGCCGGGGCGGCCGTGGTAGCCGGCGGCGAGCAGCGGGCCGCCGAGGTAGAGCTCGCCGGCCTCGCCGGGGGCGGTGACGGGCCGCAGCCGGTCGTCCAGCAGGTAGGCGCGGCGGTCGCCGAGCGGGGTGCCGATCGGGACGGACCCGGTGCCCGGCTCGGTGGGGCCGGCCAGCCGGTGGGTGGTGGCGGTGACGACGGTCTCGGTCGGGCCGTAGGCGTTGAGCAGCGGCACCCCGGTGGCGTCCCACCAGGTGGCGGCGGCGTCCGGGTGCAGCCGGTCGCTGCCGGAGATCATCAGCCGCAGGGTGCGGGGCGCCCGGTCACGGCCGCGGTCGCGCACGGCCGGTACGACCTCCTGGAAGTAGCCGGCGGGCAGGTTGGCGACGGTGACGCCCTCGGTGTCCAGCAGGTCCAGCAGGGCGTCGGGGCCGAGCAGTTGCTGCTCCGGGATCACCAGGCAGGCACCCGCCGAGAGGGCGGTGAGCACCTGCTCGACGGCGACGTCGACGGTGGGGCGGGCGAGGTGCAGCACCACGTCCTCGGCGGTGAGGCCGAAGCGCTCGACGGCGGCGGCCAGGTGGCCGGTGAGGGCGGCGAGCGGCACGTGCACGCCCTTGGGGCGGCCGGTGGTGCCGGAGGTGTAGATGAGGTAGCCGGCGGTGGCCGGCGGCTCGTCCGGCAGTTCGGCGACCGACGCGCCCGTGGGCTCGCCCGCCGGCTCTCCGGTCGGGTCGCCGATCAGGTCGCCGGTCTGCTCTCCGGTCAGCTCGCCGTCCGTGAGGGCGAGCGTGGCGCCGGCGTCCTCGCGGATCCAGCGGTTGCGCTCCTCCGGGGCCTCCCGGTCCAGCGGCAGGTAGGTGGCACCGGCGCGGAGCGCGGCGAGCAGGCCGACCAGGTGGTCGAGCCGGTCGCGACCGGTGACGGCGACCGTGCGGCCGGGGGCGATCCGGGCGGCGAGGGCACCGCTCAGCTCGTCCAGCTCCCGGTAGCGGACGGTCCGCTCGCCGAGCCGGACGGCCGGGCGGTCCGGGAACCGGCGCGCGAAGGATATGAAGGGGAAACCGCGAGATTCCATCATCCAACCCCGATGAATTAACGATGCTGCGGGCAGTGGTCTCGACGATAGGCCCGCCCTCCGGGGCCGATCGGCAGAATTTCCGGAAGACCATCGGCAGTTTCAACTGCCGCTTTCCACATGGGTGTTGCCGCAGACGCAGACGGCCCGCCGGGGCGCACGGAGGCGCCGCGACGGGCTCGCGGGAATACGGTCTGCGATTGTCTGCGGGAAAGGAGTGAGGTGGGGGACGGAACTACTCGGGAAAGTCCGGGGACCACACGTCCGCGCGTTCCAGCGCGGCCGGCGTGTACTTGCCGAGCGCGCTGATCAGCAGCCGCAGCTCCAGGGCGAGGCAGTCGGCGAAGCGGATCAGCCCGTCCTCCGGGTCCTCGGCGGCGGCGAGCAGGGCCGCCCGGCCCAGGCCGACCGCGCGGGCGCCCAGCGCCAGGCTCTTGACCGCCCGGCCGCCCTCCCACATCCGCCCCGAGACCAGCAGGCAGGGCGGCGGCCCGGCGGCGGCCAGCCGGCGCAGGCACTCCGCCAGCGGCAGGCCGACCTGGGCCGGGAAGACACCCGGCGCCCAGCCGGTGCCGCCCTCCGCGCCGTCCACGGTGACGGCGTCCGCCCCCGCCTCGGCGGCCACCCGGGCGGCCTCGGCGACGTCCCGGCCGGGGTGCAGCTTCACCCAGATCCGGGCCCGGGGAAAGTTGTTGCGCATCAGCCGGACCTGCTGGCGCAGGATCTCGGCCGTGAAGGTGCCGGGTGTACTGGCGCGCAGCACCCGGCTGTCGTCGCCGAAGACCGGGTCGATGCCGTAGCGGTCGCCGAGCCGGGCGGCGTCCGCGGCGTCCAGCACGGTCATCCCGCCGAGGCCCGGCTTGGCGCCCTGGCCGACCTTCAACTCGAAGGCGAGCCGCCCGGATTCGAGCAGCGGCAGGGCCGCCGGGTCGCTGTACACGAGGTTCCACACCTCGGCGTCGGCGTCCTCGGTGGACTGCTGGACGGCCACCCCGCCCAGCCCGTCCGGGAGTTCCTCCGCGTAGGCGCGCAGCCGGCCGAGCAGGGCCCGGTCGGCGGCCTCGCCGAGCCGGCCGTAGCCGTTCACCGGGACGACGTTCTCGCCGATCACCATCGGCAGGCCGAGCGCGCCCGCCTGCCGGCTCAGCGCCAGGCCGAGGTCACCGCCGGCCGCCCGGGTGGAGCCGGTCGCGGACACGTACACCGGCAGCGCGGACGTGAACCCGCCGATCCCGGTGGTGAGTTCGACGTCCCGGTAGTCCGGTTCGCGGCCCAGGTCGATCAGCCGGGCGAGACGCTGCGGCACGAACACCGGCGGCACGATCCGCAGCGCGTCGAGCGCGTCCCCGGCGTCCGGGCCCGGCTGTCCGGCCGGCGGGCGCTCGGCGCCGAGCAGCACCTGCCCGTAACTGCCGGGCGGCGGGAAGGCGGCGGCCGTGCCGACCCGGGCCCGGTGCCGGACCTCCTCCTCCGGGAAGCCGGGTGCCGAGAGGTCGCTCATGCGCCCGCCCCGTTCCGTCCGGTGGTGTCCCGTCCGACCCGAATGCTGCGTCCGCTCACGGCGACACCACCCCCGCCAGCTTCGGGAAGGCGCTGGCCTGCCAGACCGCGTCCAGCCCGGCGACGTAGCGGGTCAGCCGCTCCACCCCGATGCCGAAGCCGGCACTGGCGGGCACGCCCTCGCGGACCAGGTCCAGGTACCAGCGGTACTTCTGCGGGTTCTCGCCGGTCTCCCGCATCCGGGTGATGATCTCGGCGTAGTCGTTGGTGCGCTGGCTGCCGCTGCACAGCTCGCCGAAGCCCTCGGCCGCGATCAGGTCGAAGTTCCGCAGCAGGCCCGGGTCCTCGGGGTTCTCCCGGTCGTAGAAGCCGCGCGAGCCCTTGGGGTAGTCGGTGACGAAGAACGGCCGGTCGCGCCGGGCGGAGAGCAGTGCCTCACCGGCCCAGTCGAGTTCGGCGTCCGGGCTCTGCGGGTGGCCGAGGCCCTGGAGCTCCGCCACCGCCTCGGCGTGCCGCATCCGGCCGAAGGAGCCCTTCAGCAGCTCGGCGAACGCGTCGGTGTCGCGGCCGAGTTCGGCGAACTCCTTGAGCAGCTCGCGGACCGCGCTGCCGACGATGTGCGCCACCAGCTCCTCCACCAGCTGCACCACGTCGTCCCGGGTGGCGCCCGCCACCTCCACGTCCAGCTGGTGGAACTCGGCCAGGTGGCGGTTGGTCCCGGCGGTCTCCAACGGCTCCAGCCGGACGTTCGGCGCGATGCAGAAGATCTTGTCGAAGGCCAGCAGCGAGGCCTGCTTGTAGAGGATCGCGCTGGTCATCAGCTTGTAGCGGTGGCCGTAGAAGTCGATGTCGACCTGCTTGGATCCGCGCGAGCCGGGATCGGTGACCGGGCCGATGATCGGCGGCAGCAGCTCGGTGAAGCCCCGGCCGCGCAGGAACTCGCGGGCGGCGAACAGCAGCTGGTGCTGGATCCGCAGGGCGGCCCGGGTGGTCGGGGAGGTCAGGTGGCGGCCGGGCTCGGGAAGCGTCGCGGCGCCGGTCGCGGGGGTGGGCCCGTCGGTGGTCATGGCGTGGTGTGTCCCAACTCTCGTGGTGCGGCGGGTGTTCGGTCGAGGTCCGGGGTCTCGGCGGCGCGACTGTCGTAGCTCCACTGGACGTGGGAGAGCGCGCCGAGCAGGTCGGCCGAGCCGAGGATCGGCGGGCGCGGGCCGCCGGACAGGCCGGCAATGGGCATCGAGCCGACGTTCGACCAGTGCAGCCGGCCGTCCGGCCCGAGCGAGCTGCGGGCCCGGCCCGCGTTGTCGGGGTGCAGGCAGTAGGGGACGTCCAGGTAGCCGGCCGCGAAGGCGCGGACCAGGGCCCGGCCGATGTCGGTGTCCAGCTCCAGCACGGCGCCGATCAGCGCCCGCGCCTCGGCCTCGATGCCGGTGTCCGGGACGGCGGTGAGCGGCGGGCGCAGGCGCTCCGCGGCGGCAGCGGCGGCGGCCGTCTCCAGCGCCGTCACGTTCTCGCCGACGGTCGGGATCCGGTGCGCCTCGGCCGTCGTCTTCACGATCAGCCGGGCCGCGCCGGTGCGCACCGCCAGCCGGGCCGCGTCCTCCAGCAGCAGCCTGGCCCCGCCGGGGGTGCGCGGGAACACGCCCATGTAGGCGTAGAGCACGAGATGCCGGTCGACGTCGGGCAGCAGTTCGTCGGCGAGCCGGCCGAGCACCGTGAGCGCCTCCTCGTCCTGCACCCGGTCCGGCTGCTGGGCGTAGCTGAGCGAGATGCTGCGCAGCCCGTGCTGGCGGAAGAACAGCGCCTCCAGCACGCTGACCGCGATCAGCAGGCTGGGCGGGCAGAGCTGCCCCATCAGACAGCCGCCGAAGGTCTCCAGATGCGGCTCGGCGCCGAACTCCCGCAGCGAGGCGAGGAGTTCGCAGCTGCGCCGCCAGCAGGCCACCGCCTCGCTGAGCGGGGTGCGGCTGTACGGCAGGCAGTAGGAGACCGGGCCGCCCTCGGTGGCGTCCAGGCCGACCGCGAGCAGCGCCCTGATGATGTGCTCGGGCATCGCCGAACCGTGCCGGACCTGCACCGGGAAGCGGGCGTCCGAGACCCCGCGCAGCACCGCCCTGGTGACGTCCACCGGGTGGCTGGCGATCGGGTAGCCGTTGAGGCCGACGCCCTCGTTGAGGGCGCTCCGGGCGGCGGCGAGGTCCCCGGTGCGGGTGTAGCTGTCCAGGGTGATGGTGCCGACGGTGGTGGCGGCGGCGCCGCGGGTGGCGAGCAGGCCGTCGCGCATCCGCAGCGGGTCGGCCATGCCCATCCGGGGCTGGACCACCAGGGTCCCGGCGGCCCGGGCGCGGGCGACGAAGGCGCCGAAGCCGGGGGTGGCGGGGGCGTCACCGCGAGGCGCGGTGGCGGGGACGGTCATCGCAGCACCCCGGAGGCGGAGGCGGTGGGCAGGGTTCTGGCGGCGGTGGGCAGCGCCCGGTCGGCAGGAAGTGCGCGGTCCGCGGGCAGCGCGCGGTCGGCGGGCGCGGACAGGGCCCGCGAGGCGGCGGGGGGCAGCGCGCCGACGAAGGAGCGGAAGTCGGCGACCGAACGCCCCTCCTCGAACACCCCGTCGTACCCGGCCGCGAGCAGCGACCGCTGCCGGTCCGGTTCGCCGGAGCCGGCGATGCCGAGCTTGCCGCCGATCACGGTCGGGGTGGCGGCCAGTTCGGGGCAGGCGCGCAGCGCCTGGATCACCCGCAGGCCGTCGTGGTAGCCGTGTCCGTTGACGCTGCTGAGCACGATCAGGTCGGGCTCGATCCGGCGGCACTCGGAGACCAGCAGCTCGTCCGGCACACAGGCACCCAGGTTGGTGACCCGGTGGCCCAGCTCCTCCAGCAGCAGTTGGAGGAAGACCAGGTTCCAGGTGTGCGAGTCCGAGGCCATCGTCGTCACGACGACGTCCAGACCGGCCGGTTCGGCCTTTCCGCGCTGCGGCTCCAACTGGTTCACGGCGCAAACCCTCTGTAGTCGGTGGGTGGTGGGAGTCCCGGCCCGGCGGCGCCGGCGACCGGCTCGCCCGGCCTGAGCAGAACGCTAGGCAGGATCGGACCGGCGGACCGGCAGCTCGTCCGGCAAGTGACGGGCAGTATCGGGACCCGGCGGCTCGGCCCGCCGCACCCGGCACGGGTAAGCGTCACCGCAGCAGGACCCCTGGTGCGCCCCGTCGTCCGGCGGCTCAGCCCGCCGCGGCCAGGACCGGGTACGCCCCGGCGCCGCCGAACAACCGGCGGCAGAGGTTGAGCACGGTGAACCGGACGCCGTCCCGGGCCGGCACGCTGCGGATCAGCCCGCTGGCCAGCAGTTCGTGCACGGCGGCCAGCGACTCCTGCGGCGGCCGTCCGCTCAGCTCGACGGCGTCCTCCCCGGACCAGTCCCCCGGCTCGGCGGCCAGCCGCTGCAGCAGGTCGCGCTGGCCCAGCGTCAGCCGGTCCACCGCCGCGTCCAGCGCCTCGCCCACGCCGCCGCGACCGCCGAAGCCGGCCGGCGGCGGCCCCAGGTGGAACGGCCCGTCCGCCATCCGCGCCACCAACTGGCGCGGCGAGAGCACCGTCGACCAGCCGGCCGCCAGCTCCAGGGCGCCGGGCAGGCCGTCCAGCTGGCGGCAGAGCGCGGCCACCGCGGGCGCCTCCTCCGGCTCCAGCCGGTACCCGGGGCGCAGCCGGCGCAGGTGCGACAGCAGCAGCCGGACGGCGCCGACCTCGGCCAGCGCGGCCGGGTCGTGGTCGAGCTCGGGACCGGGGGTGGGCAGCGGAGCCAGCGGGACCACCTGCCCGCCGGGCAGCGGCTGGGCGACCCGGGCGGTGATCAGCACGCTCAGGCCGGGGCAGCGCTGGAACAGCTCGTCCAGCAGGGCGGTCTCCACCCCGGCGTCGGCACCGTCCAGGACCAGCAGGGTGGGGCGGGCGCCGATCGCCCCGACCAGGTCGGCCCGGCGCTCGGGGCCCATCCCGGGCTGGCGGGCCCAGTCGATCCAGCGCACCGACCAGCGGGCGGTCAGGTGCAGCCGGCGGGCCACCTCCAGCACCAGCCGGGTCTTGCCGACCCCACCGAGTCCGGCCACGGTGACCAGCCGGTCGCCGTGCACGGCGAGGGCCTCGGTGAGCACGTCGATCTCCGGTTCGCGGCCGACGATCGCGCCCCGGGCGACCGGCGGCGCGGTCGGCTCGTCGCGCGGCTCCTCCGCGAGCGCCTGGCGGCGGGCGGCCGCCTCGAACACCGAGCGGCTGCGGCCCTCCAGCCGCAGCGCGTCGGCGAGCAGCCGGACCGTCTCCTGCCGGGGGCGCTGGACCCGTCCGCTCTCCATGTCCCGGATCGCCCGGACGCTCAGTGTCGCGTGGTCGGCGAGGATCTGCTGGGTCAGGCCGATGCGCTCGCGCCGGATCCTGAGCAGCTCGCCGAAGCCCGCCGTCGACTGCAGGGTGTGACCGCCGTCCATGCTCCGTCCGCCTTCCGTGGGTTGGCCAAGTACCGGGGACCAGGGGCCCGCGCCCCCCGTCAGGCGGGCCCGAGGGCGGCGCCGGACGGTGGTGACCGTCGGACCGGCTTTCCCCTGGCGCCGATGGTCCACGGCCCGGCTCTACGGCCGATCAACGGCCGATCACCGCAGATTCACGACACCTCCGCATCGTCCACGAACCCTCCGGACGCCCGAAGGCGCGGAGCGGGATCGACGGCGGCGGGCGGGACGGGCGGGAAAGGGTGGCGGAACGGGACCGGCCCGGGCGTACCGCATCGGGGAACGGTACGACCGGGCCGGTGGCTCGGGGCGGGACTGCGTCGGGGCCGGGGTCGGGCTCAGGCGCGCTGGAGCCCCGGGTGGTACGCCTCGCTGACGAAGGAGGCGGCGGTGGACACCGTGCCGCCGGGGCGGGTGATGTGCGAGACCACCCGGTAGTCGGCGCGGGCGTGCTCCTCGTCGAGGGTGATCGCGGTGTAGCCGCGCCGCCCGTCGTAGAACTTCAGGTGCGGATTGGCGGCGGTCAGGGTGGCCCAGTTGCCCGGGTGCTCCTCGCCGTCCCCGTCGCTGGCGATCGAGGTACCGACGATCTCCACGCCGACGGTCCGCGAGTCCGGGTTGTCGAAGTCGCGCTTGACGTCCATCGCGTAGGCGACGTGCACGTCCCCGGTGAGGACGACGAGGTTCTCGACGCCGATGTCCTCGACCCCGGCCAGCAGCCGTTCGCGGGCGGCCGGGTAGCCGTCCCAGGCGTCCATGGACAGCTTGGAGACCTCGGCGGTGGTGTTCTGGCGGCGGGAGAGCACCACCTGCTGCGGCACCACGTTCCACACCGCGCGGGAGCTGCGGAAGCCGTCCAGCAGCCAGCGCTCCTGGGTGGCGCCCATCAGGGTGCGGCGCGGGTCCGCCGACTCCGCGGTGGGGTACTGCCAGCCGTCGCCGTTGGCCTGGTCGGATCGGTACTGGCGGGTGTCGAGGATGTCGAACTGCGCCAGCCGGCCGTAGTGGTGGCGGCGGTACAGCTTGAGTTCGGTGGCGTTCGGCTGCGGCATCCGCAGCGGCATGTTCTCCCAGTAGGCGCGGGTGGCGGCGGCGCGGCGGGCGACGAAGGCCTCCGGGGACTGGCCCTTCTCGGGGATGCCGGCCGCGTAGTTGTTCTCCACCTCGTGGTCGTCCCAGGTGACGTACCAGGGGAAGGCGGCGTGCGCGGCCTGGAGGTCGGGGTCGGTCTTGTAGAGGGAGTAGCGCAGCCGGTAGTCCGCCAGGGTGGTGGTCTCGTGCGCGAACAGCGACGGCAGGGTGCGGTCGGTGTACTTGCGGTCGCCGCCCGCGGCGTCGATCGCGTACTCGTAGATGTAGTCGCCGACGTGGAAGACGGCGTCGAGGTCCTCCTCCCCGAGGTGCTTGTACGCGGTGAAGTAGCCGTCCTCGTAGGCCTGGCAGGAGACCAGGCCGAGGCGGACCCGGTCGACGTGGCGGTTGCGGGCCGGGGCGGTCCGGGTCCGGCCGACCGGGCTGGTCCAGGCGCCGACCCGGAAGCGGTACCAGTACACCCGGTCGTGGTCGAGGCCGTCGGCGTCCACGTGCACCGACCAGTCGAACTCGGCGTGGGCCCGGGCGGTGCCGCGCCGGGCGACCTTGCGGAAGCGCTCGTCCCGGGCGATCTCCCAGTCCACCTCGACCACGCCGGCCGGCGGCAGGCCGCTGCCGGGCTCCAGCGGGCGGGGCGCGAGGCGGGTCCAGAGCACCACCGCGTCACCGAGCGCGTCACCGGAGGCGACGCCGAGGGTGAACGGGTTCTCGGTCAGGGTGCGGGGCGCGAGCTCGTTGTCGGCGGCGTGGGCGCTCGGCAACTCGGTGGTGAACGCGAGCGCGGCGGCCGCCGAGGCGACCGTCAGGAAGCGGCGGCGGCCGAGGCCGAGGCGGGCGGCGGCCTCGGTCAACCGCCGGTCGGGCGAGGGCTGCTGGTCTGTGCGGGCCATGGGCTGGACTGCCTTCCGTACGCGGGGGCCGGACCGGCCGGGCGCACCGGCCGGTCACTGCGGCCGGGACACCGGCTGTGTACGGAGGGAAATTGGACCGGCCCGTGCGGTACGGCGGGCGTCGGAGCATCGGCGGGCAGGTGATCATCGCGTGATCACAGCGGCCGGATCGGACAATCGGGAGATTCCTGCCGGAGTCACGCGGTGGAGTCCGCTCCGGATTCGTACCGAGCGGGGCGGTCGGCGCGGACCCGCCCGCCCCACTCGGCCCGCCGGTCCTGCCCGCACGCAGATGGACGAGCGCCGCCCGTCCCTCCACCGCGCGCGGGTTGCAAGCCCGTCGACGGAGCCTCACGGCCCGGCGCCGGACGGCGACCGGCAGGTCCTCGGCCACCGTGCCGATCGACGGCGTTCACGGTGGAGCCCGGGGCGAGATCACCCCGATGGGCCTGCGGGTGGGTGGCGGCAGCCAATCACGACACCGCACCCACCCGCAAACCCGCCGCTCACGGGATCGGACGCTCCGTCATACTCCGAGCCCGGAAGGGTTGTTCACGGCCTGCCGCCCTCCGGGGAGCGGTCTGCCGTCCCGGCACCGGAAGGTCGGCCGCAGGAGGGGCCGGCGGAGGACCGGCGCCTCCCGGGGCGGACCGTGCGGGAACAGCCGATTCGCTTTCCACCGGCCCGGTGCGTAAGGTCGTGTTCACCGACGCGGGGTGGAGCAGCTCGGTAGCTCGCTGGGCTCATAACCCAGAGGTCGCAGGTTCAAATCCTGTCCCCGCTACT
>NZ_JODS01000039.1 GCF_000718025.1 Kitasatospora purpeofusca | reverse complement strand
GGAAACGCCCGGTTACATTCCGAACCCGGAAGCTAAGCCTCACAGCGCCGATGGTACTGCAGGGGGGACCCTGTGGGAGAGTAGGACGCCGCCGAACAAATTTTCTGGAAGAGCCCCCGCCGGGTAATCGGTCGGGGGCTTTTCTGTTGTAAGGTCGACGTGAAAAGTTGCCATACGTGACAGGAGGCCCCCCGGGTGGAGGTCCAGGAGACGCGGGTCCAGACCGATCGCGTCCTCACCATCCCCAACCTGCTGAGCATGGGCCGGCTGGTCGGTGTTCCGCTGTTCCTCTGGCTGATCCTCTGGCCGGTGTTCGACGGTCCGAACAACGACGGGTGGGCGTTGCTGATCCTGATGCTCAGTGGCATCAGTGATTACCTGGACGGGAAACTCGCGCGCAGGTGGGGGCAGATCAGCCGGGTGGGGCAGCTGCTCGACCCGCTGGCGGACCGGCTCTATGTGCTTTCCACCCTGGTCGGCCTGACCTGGCGTGAGATCCTGCCGTGGTGGCTGACGGCGATCCTGTTGGCACGCGAGGTGTTTATCGCGGGGCTGCTGCCGATTCTCAACCGGCACGGCTACGGGCCGTTGCAGGTGAGTTTCCTGGGGAAGGCCGCGACGTTCAATCTGATGTACGCGTTTCCGCTTCTGCTGCTCGGCTCCGGGCACAGCTGGATCGCCCGGCCGGCCGAGATCGTGAGCTGGGCGTTCATCTGGTGGGGTGCCACGCTGTACTGGTGGGCTGCCATTCTTTACGCGGTCCAGGTGCGACAGATCGTCCGCGGTGGCTCGGCCTCGTCGCCGTCCACGGTCTGAGACGCGATCTGAGAGAAGTCCCACGTCGCCACGGTGCGTCGGACGATATCTTCCGGGTAGACCTCCCTCTGGAACGGTTTGATGGACCTGACCGGTCCACCACCGCGAAGGAGGACGCACCCGTAATGAAAGCCGTTGTTATGGCAGGGGGCGAAGGCACTCGACTTCGCCCGATGACCTCCAGCATGCCGAAGCCTCTGCTCCCGGTCGCCAATATGCCGATCATGGAGCACGTGCTTCGGCTGCTGAAGCGGCACGGTCTCTCCGACACCGTCGTGACCGTCCAGTTCCTGGCCTCACTGGTGAAGAACTACTTCGGTGACGGCGAAGAGCTGGGCATGCATCTCACCTATGCGAACGAGGAGACCCCACTCGGCACTGCGGGGAGTGTCAAGAACGCCGAGGACGCCCTCAAGGACGACTCCTTTCTGGTGATCTCCGGCGACGCTTTGACCGACTTCAACCTCTCGGAATTGATCGAGTTCCACCGCAGCAAGAACGCATTGGTCACTGTCTGTCTCACCAGGGTGCCGAATCCCCTGGAGTTCGGTATCACGATCACCGACGACGAGGGCCGGGTCGAGCGCTTCCTGGAGAAGCCGACCTGGGGCCAGGTCTTCTCGGACACGGTGAACACCGGTATCTATGTGATGGAGCCCGAGGTCTTCGACTACGTCGCGGCCGGCGAGTCGGTGGACTGGTCGAGCGACGTGTTCCCGCAGTTGCTCAAGGAGGGCAAGCGGGTCTACGGCTATGTGGCCGAGGGCTACTGGGAGGACGTGGGCACCCACGAGAGCTACGGCAAGGCCCAGGCGGACGTCCTGGACGGCAAGGTCGAGGTCGAGCTCGACGGTTTCGAGATCTCGCCGGGCGTCTGGGTGGCCGAGGGGGCCGAGGTGGACCCGGAGGCGATTCTCCGCGGTCCGCTGTACATCGGTGACTACGCCAAGGTCGAGGCGGGCGTCGAGATCCGCGAGCACACCGTGCTCGGCAGCAACGTCGTGGTCAAACGCGGCGCCTTCCTCCACAAGGCGGTCGTGCACGACAACGTCTACATCGGGCCGCAGAGCAATCTGCGGGGCTGCGTCGTCGGCAAGAACACCGATGTGATGCGGGCCGCGCGGATCGAGGACGGCGCGGTGATCGGGGACGAGTGCCTGGTCGGCGAGGAGTCGATCATCGGGGCCAACGTCCGGGTCTACCCGTTCAAGACCATCGAGGCCGGAGCGGTCGTCAACACCTCGGTGATCTGGGAGTCCCGCGGGCAGGAGCACCTGTTCGGGGTGCGCGGCGTCTCCGGCATCCTCAACGTCGAGATCACCCCGGAGCTGGCCGTCAGGCTGGCCGGGGCGTACGCGACGACCTTGAAGAAGGGTGCGACCGTCACCATCGCGCGTGACCACTCGCGTGGTGCGCGGGCACTCAAGCGGGCGATGATCTCGGCGTTGCAGACCAGCGCGATCGACGTCCGCGACCTGGAGAACGTGCCGATGCCGGTGGCGCGGCAGCACACCGCGCGGGGCAGTGCCGGCGGGATCTTCCTGCGCACCACCCCCGGGGTGCCGGACTCGCTGGACATCCTGTTCTTCGACGAGCGGGGCGCCGATCTGTCCCAGGCCGGGCAGCGCAAGCTCGACCGGGTCTACGCACGCCAGGAGTACCGGCGCGCGTTCCCGGGGGAGATCGGTGACCTGACCTTCCCGTCGAGCGTCTTCGACGGCTACGCGGGCAATCTGCTGCGGGCCGTGGACACCACGGGCGTGCGGGAGGCCGGTCTGAAGGTGGTGGTCGACACCGCGCACGGCAGCGCGGGGCTCGTTCTGCCGAGCATCCTCGGCCGGCTCGGGGTGGAGGCGCTGACCGTCTCCGGCGGGCTGGACGAGGCACGGCCGACCGAGGACGCCGAGGAGCGGCGGGCCGGGCTGGCCCGGCTCGGCGAGCTGGTCGCGTCCTCGCGCGCCGCCTTCGGCGTGCGGTTCGACCCGGTGGGCGAGCGGGTGGCCTTCGTGGACGAGCTCGGCCGGGTGATCGACGACGACCGGGCGCTGCTGGTCCTGCTGGACCTGGTCGCGGCCGAGCGGCGCAGCGGGCAGGTCGCGCTCCCGGTGACCACGACCCGGATCGCCGAGCAGGTCGCGGCGTACCACGGCACGCAGGTCACCTGGACCACGACGACGCCGGACGACCTGGCCAAGGCGGCCGCCGCCGAGGGCACGGTGTTCGGCGGCGACGGGCGCGGCGGGTTCGTGGTGCCGGAGTTCAGCGGGGTGCTGGACGGGGCCGCGGCCTTCGTCCGGCTGGTCGGCCTGGTGGCCAGGACCCAGCTCACCCTGAGCCAGATCGACGCGCGGATCCCGCAGGCGCACATCCGCCGCCGGGACATCGCGACGCCGTGGGCGGCCAAGGGCATGGTGATGCGCTCGGTGGTCGAGGCGGCCGGTACCCGGCAGCTGGACACCACGGACGGTGTGCGCGTGGTCGAGGCGGACGGGCGGTGGACGCTGGTGCTGCCGGATCCGGCCGAGGCGGTCACCCATCTGTGGGCGGAGGGGCCGGACGACGCGGCGACCGAGGCCCTGCTCGACGAGTGGGCTGCGGTGGTCGACAGCGCCGGGCGCTGAGCCCGCAGCGGGGCGGAGCGGCGGTTGCCGCTCCGCCCCGCTGTCCGTTTCGGGCGGTTGGTCGTGTTCCGCCGTATTTGGAATATTTGCAGGTCAGGGGGCGTGCGCAGGGCCCTCGCGCGACATGGGACGATGGTCGGCATGTCAGCGACGCCGGGGCAGGGTGCCAGCAGTGGACGGTACAACCGTCCCGATGCCTCGATGTCCCTGCTGACCAATGTGATGGACCACAGCCTCGACGAGGGGTACGCCGAGGCGGCCGCCGCGCGGGGCGGGGACGGGCCGTACCGGATACCGGGGACGGTGCGCGGGCTGATCACCCTGGGCGCCGGGCTGGCGCTGGTCGGCGCGGTCATCACGGTCGGGGCGGTGAACGCGCACAAGGCCGAGCCGACGCTGGCCAAGGAGCGCGATGCCCTGATCCACCGGATCAACGACGCCAACGGCTCGGCCGACCACCTCCAGCAGCAGGTCCAGGACCTGCGCCGGAAGGTCGACAGCACCCAGCGGCAGGCGCTCGCCCCGGGGGAGGGCGACCCGGCGGCACTGGCCGGCGGGGTCGGCCTGGCCGAGGTCACCGGCCCGGGTGTGAAGCTGGTGCTGGAGGACGCGGCCGGGACGGGCGCCGGCGGCAACGTCGACCCGCGTGCCGGGCAGGGCTTCTCCAACAGCGGGCGGCTGCGGGACCGGGACCTCCAGCTGGTGGTGAACGGACTCTGGGCCTCGGGCGCGGAGGCGGTCTCCATCAACGGGCAGCGGCTCACCGCGCTCTCGGCGATCCGCGCGGCCGGCGAGGCCGTCCTGGTGGACAACCGGCCGCTGGTGCCGCCGTACACCGTGCAGGCGCTGGGGGACGGGCCGCGACTGCTGGGCGCCTTCGAGAGCGCCATGGCCGGTCAGTACCTGCGGCTGCTGCAGGAGAAGTACGGCATCAAGTCGACCCTGTCGGCCCAGAAGAGCCTGACGCTGCCCGCGGCCGTCGGTGTGAGCCTGCGGACCGCGCAGCCCGCGGTGCCCGAGACCTCGCCGACCGGCGCTCCGACGGGTGGCGCGAGCGGCTCGCCGTCCGGGAGCCCGTCGCCGTCCGCCCCGGCCTCCTCCGGTCCGTCCGCCTCGGGCTCGCCCTCGCCGAAGCCGAGCGGGTCGACCCCCGCCAAGCGCTCACCGAGTACGCCGGCCAGAACCACCACCTCACCGCCCCCGGCGTCCTCACCGCCCGCCAAGGGCTCCCGCCCGTCCACCACGACCACCGGGTCGTCCTCCGCAGCGACTGGAGCAGCTACACCGTGATTGCCGTACTGGGTCTCGTGATCGGCGTCGTCGTCGGACTCTTCGTCCAGCCCGAGGTGCCCGACGCCGTGGTGCCCTATCTCCCGATCGCGGTGGTGGCGGCGCTGGACGCGGTGTTCGGCGGCGTCCGGGCGATGCTGGACGGCATCTTCAACGACAAGGTGTTCATCGTGTCGTTCCTGTCGAACGTGGTGGTGGCGGCGCTGATCGTCTTCCTCGGCGACCAGCTGGGGGTCGGCTCGCAGCTGTCCACCGGTGTGGTCGTCGTCCTCGGCATCCGCATCTTCTCCAACGCGGCCGCGATCAGGCGCCATGTCTTCCGTGCCTGAGCCGGGCCGCGGGCGCGCGGCGGCGGAGGAGGAAGTGGACGGATCGGCGGGAGATGTCGTGCGGGACGAGAAGCAGGGGGAAAGGTCCTCGGACGGGACGGTGACCGTCGGGGTCGAGGGGCCGGTACCAGGACGTCCGATTGGCCGCCCGGCCGGGCCGGTCGAGCGGACCCCCGAGTCCGAGCCCGAGTCCGAGTCCGAGTCCGAGGTCGAGCCCGAGGTCGAGCCGGAGCGCGTCCACGAGCGCGTCCAGGAGCCCGAGCGGGTGCCGGGGCCCGTGACGCGGCCGGTTTCCGGGGCTCCGGTCGGGCACGCCCCCGGGGCGACGCCCGCGCCCGCGCGTGCGCCGGAGACGGCCGCGTGGACGCCCGGCCCGGGTCCGGCGGCGCCGGTGGCACGGCCCGAGCCGAAGGCCGCGCCGCGGCCGGAGCTCCGGCCGGAGTCGAAGGCCGAGCCGAAGCAGGAGCCCGCGTCGAAGCCGGAGCCGAAGCTCCTGCCGACGCTCGCGCCGGAGCTTCTGCCGGTGCCCGCGCCCGAGTCCGCGCCCAGGTCCGCGCCGGAGCCCGAGGACGAGCCCGAGCCCGAGGACGAGCCCGGGTTCGAGGAGGATCCGGAGGAGGTCGAGCCCGCGCCGATGTCGGTGTCCGCGCAGGCGGTGGACCGCCACTCCGGGCGCCGGCGGCTCAAGGCGGCACTGTGGCCGCCGAGGATGTCGCGCGGTCAGCTGGTGGTGGCGGTGCTGCTGTTCGCGCTCGGTCTGGGGCTCGCGATCCAGGTCCGCTCGACCAACGACCATCACAGCCAGCTGCGTGGTGCGCGCCAGGAGGACCTGGTTCGTATCCTCGACGAACTGGACAGCCGTCAGCAGCGTCTCCAGCAGGAGAAGGCGGAGTTGGAGCAGTCCCTGGCCAAGTTGGAGAACAGCTCCAACCAGGCCAAGGAAGCCCAGGAGCAGACCAGGAAGAAGGTGACGGAACTCGGCGTGCTCGCCGGGACCGTCAAGGCCACAGGTCCGGGCATCGTACTGACGGTCGATGATCCCCAAGGGCAGGTGAAGGCAGATATGCTGCTGGACACCCTGCAGGAACTACGAGCGGCGGGGGCGGAGGCGATTCAGATCAACGATGTGCGCGTGGTGGTCAACACCTACTTCACGGACGTGTCCGGCGGCGGTGTGCAGATCGACGGCAAGAAGGTCTCGGCTCCCTACCGCTTCACCGTCGTGGGGAACCCGCAGGACCTCACCCCCGCGCTGAACATCCCGGGGGGTGTCGTCCGTACTCTGGAGAGCCACCAGGCGCGTGCGACGATCTCCCAGCAGCAGAAGGTGGTCGTCGACGCACTCGTCGACTTGAAGACGCCGCAGTACGCCAAGCCGGCTCCGAAGTGACCAGCACACTCGGAGTGCCACTCCCGCCGGCCCGATCCACGACCGGGCCCGCAGCCTGTCCGAGGTTCTCACCCTGCCCCACGGGCGGGTCTGTCACACGCAAGGGGATTCGCCCGTGAGTTTCTTCTCGAAGTTGTTCGGTCGTAACAAGGGCCGCGACGCGGCCGCCGCGGAGGCGCCGACCGCGCTGCACCGCAGGGACGACGAGCCCGGTGTGCCGGGCATGCGCTCCGCCCCGGAGGGCGCGGAGTACGCCGAGCGCCCCATGTTCCGGGACGGTGCCGGGGCCCAGTACGCGGGGAATCAGGCGGGCTACGGCGCGTCGGTTGACCCCTCCGGCGCGCCGCGCATAGGTTTCCCGTCAGCACCCTCAACCTCTGGTGGAGGGTTTGCTCCGGACCCGTACGCCGGGCACAACCCGTCGGGTGTGCCGCGCCAGGAGGCTGTGAACATGGCTGGCCCCACTCCGTGCCCCAGGTGCGGCAACCAGAACCCGGCCTCGGCCCGGTTCTGTTCCAACTGCGGTACGGCGCTGCGCGGTGGGCTGCTGCCCGAGGGATCGGCCGAGACCACCTCGACCATCTCGATCTCCGGCCTGGAGTCGTACGACCCCAACACCACGACCGGGACCGGCACGCCGGCGCTCTCGGCCGAGGTGCTGGCGGCGATCGACGCGCTGCCGCCGGGCTCGGCCCTGCTGATCGTCCAGCGCGGCCCGAACTCCGGCAGCCGCTTCCTGCTGGACTCGGACAAGACCACGGCCGGCCGCCACCCGCAGGGCGACATCTTCCTCGACGACGTCACGGTCTCCCGCAAGCACGTGGAGTTCCGCCGGACGCCGGGCGGCGGCTTCACCGTCGCCGACGTCGGCAGCCTCAACGGCACCTACGTCAACCGGGAGCGGATCGACGAGGTCGGCCTGAACAACGGTGACGAGGTCCAGATCGGGAAGTACCGGCTGGTCTTCTTCGCCAGCCACAACCGGGGGTACTGAAACCAACGTCGGCAGGAGCCCGAGTGAGTACGAACACCCCTTCCTCTCCTCTCGGGGCGGCCACCCCCGCGTCGTCCGGTCCCGCGCCGGACCAGGGCGCGCGGGGCGTGGTCGCGGCCCCCAGGCAGCCGGCCCGTCCGGACCGGCCCGCCGGGCGGCGCCGCGGCGGCGACGAGCTGCTGAGCATCGGTGCGGTGCTGGCCTTCCTGCGTGACGACTTCCCCGAGGTCACCATCTCCAAGATCCGCTTCCTGGAGGCGGAGGGGCTGGTCGAGCCGCAGCGCACACCCTCGGGGTACCGCAAGTTCAGCCCTGCCGACGTCGAGCGGCTGGCCTATGTGCTGCGGATGCAGCGCGACCACTACCTGCCGCTGCGGGTGATCCGCGAGCACCTGGACGCGATCGAGCGCGGCGAGGCCCCGCCCGCGCTGCCCGCCGCGGACACCCGGCCGGGCCCGCTGGAGGAGGCCGACCGCGAGCTGACCGCCGGGGCCGAGGCCGCCACCGGGGTGCGGCTGGGCCGGGCCGAACTGCTGGCGGCCGCCGAGGCGGGCGAGACCGCGCTGGCCGAGTGGGAGGCCTACGGGCTGGTCGCCCCGGGGCCGGACGGCGGGTACGACGGCGAGGCGCTGCAGGTCGCCAGACTGGTCGCGGAGCTCGGCCGGTACGGGCTGGAGCCCCGGCACCTGCGGGCCATGAAGGCCGCCGCGGACCGCGAGATCGCGCTGGTCGAGCAGGTCGTGGCGCCACTGCGCCGGCACCGGAATCCCCAGACCAGGGCACACGCCGAGGCCACCGCCCGGGAGCTGGCGACACTCTCCGTACGGCTGCACGCGGCCATGGTGCAGGCGGGTCTGCGGGCCCGTCCCTAGCGCGCCGGGCCCCGTGCCGGACGGCTGCTCCGGGGTCGCGTCCACCACCCCCGCCGGGGCCCTGACCAGCGCCGTCGGCGCTGCGCTTTCATATCCGGGTCGGGAGCCATAGGGTTGCGTGTGTGAATGAGCTCGACGTCGTGGGTGTCCGGGTGGAGATGCCTTCCAACCAGCCGATCGTGCTGCTCCGCGAGGTCGGGGGCGATCGGTACCTGCCCATCTGGATCGGCCCGGGCGAGGCGACCGCGATCGCCTTCGCCCAACAGGGCATGACGCCGGTGCGCCCGCTGACGCACGACCTCTTCAAGGACGTCCTGGAAGCCCTCGGCCAGCAGCTCACCGAGGTCCGGATCACCGACCTCCGCGAGGGTGTCTTCTACGCCGAGCTGGTCTTCGCCGGCGGGGTGGAGGTGAGCGCCCGGCCGTCCGACGCGATAGCGCTGGCGCTGCGCACCGGGACGCCGATCTACGGGAGCGAGGAGGTGCTCGCCGAGGCGGGCATCGCGATCCCGGACGAGCAGGAGGACGAGGTCGAGAAGTTCCGCGAGTTCCTGGACCAGGTCTCGCCGGAGGACTTCGGCGGCAGCGGCCCGCAGTAGTCCCGCCGCCGCCCCGCAGGGGCCCCGGGGCGGCTCGACGGTGACCCGACGGCGGTCGCCCGCGCCCGTGCTTCGGGCTCGCGGGCGCTGGCCGTTTTGCCAAAAAACGCGCACCTACCCACACTGGGGGCACGAAAAACCACCCTCCTGAGTGATGTGGTCTGTTCGGCCCGGCGTGGCGATCGTTGACGGGCCATAGGGGACTGCCTACCGTCAGGAGAGGCTGCCCGGGTGTCCGACGCCCGCGGCCCGGTTTGCCCGCAGCACGAGTGGACGGAGGTAGGCATGACCGGCACTGGCGACGAAGTGGCCACGGGAGGCCTGTGCACCGTGCACCTGCCGCGCACCGCCCGCACCGTGACCGAACTGCCCCGGACGGAAGTGCCGAGGGTGGGCCGGTTCCCGGCCGTGCAGCCCGGCCAGCCGGCGATCGAGCGGTTCTCGCCGACCTCGGAGCTGATCGGCTACCGCGGGCCGACCGCCTGCACGGCGGCCGGCATCACCTACCGCCAGCTGGACTACTGGGCCCGCACCGGGCTGCTGGAGCCGAGCGTGCGCTCGGTGTACCCCGCGAGCAGCCAGCGGCTCTACAGCTTCCGCGACATCCTGCTGCTGAGGATCGTCAAGCGGCTGCTGGACGCCGGGGTCTCGCTGCAGAACATCCGGGTGGCGGTCGCCCATCTGCAGGCCGCCGCCGAGGTCGCCGACCTGACCGGGACGACCCTGATGTGCGACGGCGCGACGGTGTACGAGTGCACGACGCCCCAGCAGGTGGTCGACCTGATGAAGGGCGGCCAGGGGGTGTTCGGCATCGCGGTCGGCGCGGTCTGGCGGGAGCTGGAGCTGACCCTGGTCCGGCTGCACGCCGAGCGGACCGACACCGGCGAGACGGTGGTCGGCCACGATCCGGCGGACGAGCTGGCGCAGCGGCGCAACCGCGCGGTCTAGGGCCTCTCCCGCGCGAGGCGGGAACTTCGGAACGACGCCGTGGGCCCGGACGGGGAACCGTCCGGGCCCACGGCGTCGTCGTGCCCGGTGAGCCGAGACGAGGGAGGGCACGTGCGGTTCGGTTCCGGAATCCCCGGGCTGGTGGCGCGCAGGGCGGTGGGCCTCGGCCGGCGGCTGCGCCGACGGCCCACCCAGCGGCGGCTGTTCCAGCTGGTGACGCTCGGCTGCTCACTGGCGCTCGCGCCGAGCGCCTGGCTCTGGATCTCGGCCGGCGACCGGGTGGGGACGGTGGCGACCGCGCCCTCGGCGCCGGTGGCGGTGGTGTTCGGCGCCGGGCTGTTCGACGGGAAGCCCTCGCCCTACCTGGCGCACCGTCTGGACGCGGCGGTGGAGCTGTACCAGCGGCAGAAGGTCCGGGCGATCCTGGTGACCGGTGACAACGGCCGGACCAGCTACGACGAGACCGACGCGATGCGCCGGTACCTGGTCGAGCACGGGGTGCCGGAGGTGCGGGTGGTCGGCGACTACGCGGGCTTCGACACCTGGGACTCCTGCACCCGGGCGCACCGGATCTTCGGGGTGGACCGGGCGGTGCTGGTGAGTCAGGACTTCCACGTCCGCCGGGCGCTGGCGCTGTGCGAGGCGGCGGGGATCGAGTCGTACGCGGTGGGTGTGCCGGAGGTCAAGGACCTCACCTGGCTGTACGGCGGCTTCCGGGAGGTCCCGGGGGCCGGCAAGGCGCTGCTGAACGCCTGGCTGCGGCCGGACCCGCTGTTCCTCGGGCCGCGCGAGCAGGGCATACCGAAGGCGCTGGCGGACGCGGGAGCGGTCGGCGAGGGCGGCGGCTCCGGTGGCGGCGCGGTAGGTGGAGCGGCAAGTGGCGCGGGCGGCGGCGCAGGGGTGCGCTGACCCCGGCGACCCCCGGCGGCCGGGTTCGGACACGTTGTCGGACCCGTGCGGGATGATCGGCGGGTGCGGTCACTGCCGAGCATCATCCACCTCGACATGGACGCCTTCTTCGCGGCGGTGGAGCAGGCGTCCAAGCCGAGCCTGCGCGGCAAGCCGGTGATCGTCGGCGGGCTCGGTGGGCGCGGGGTGGTGTCGACCGCGTCCTACGAGGCGCGGAAGTTCGGGGTCCACTCGGCCATGCCGATGGCGCAGGCGCGCCGGCTCTGTCCGAACGCGGCCTTCCTGGCCGGCCGGTTCGAGGCGTACCGGCGGGCGAGCGGGCTGGTGATGGGGCTGCTGCGGGAGCTGTCGCCGCTGGTGCAGCCGCTCAGCCTGGACGAGGCCTTCGTGGACCTGGAGGCCGGTCCGTACGGGCCCGTGCTCGCCGAGGCGGAGCACGGGACGGGGGAGCGGCTGCTGCTGGCCCTGGCCGAGGACCTGCGCGCGGACATCGTGGAGCGGACCGGGCTGACCGCCTCGGTCGGGGTGGCCGGGTCGAAGCTGATGGCCAAGATCGCCTCCGAGCAGGCCAAGCCGGACGGCCTGGTGCTGATCGAGCCGGGGCAGGAGCGCGCGGTGCTCGGGCCGATGCCGGTGCGGGCGCTGCCCGGGATCGGCCCGGCCACCGAGCAGGTGCTGCGACGGGCCGGGCTGAACACGGTGGCGGAGCTCGCGGAGGCGGGCGAGGCGGAGCTGGTGCAGCTGCTGGGGAAGGCGCACGGCCTCGGCGTCCACGCCATGTCCATAGGGCTGGACGACCGGCCGGTGGTGGCGGACCAGGACGCCAAGTCGGTGTCGGTGGAGGACACCTTCGAGGTCGACCTGGCCGACCGGGACCGGGTGCTGCGCGAGGTGGAGGCGCTGGCGCTGCGCTGTGTGCGGCGGCTGCGCGGGGCCGGGCGCTCGGGGCGGACGGTGGTGCTGAAGGTGCGGCGGTTCGACTTCTCGACGCTGACCCGTTCGGAGACGCTGCGGGGGCCGACGGACGACGAGGCGGTGGTCGTCGAGACGGCGCGACGGCTGGCCTCGCAGGTGGACATCACCGGCGGGGTGCGGCTGCTGGGCGTCGGGGTGGCGCAGTTGGCCGACTACACCCAGGAGGACCTCTTCGCGCAGGCCGTCCGGGAGGAGGCGGCGGCCGGGGCGGAGGCCGGGGCGGGCGTGGCGGAGGAGCCGGAGCCGGTCGAGGAGCAGGCGGCGCCGGTGCGCCGCTGGCTGCCCGGGCAGGACGTGCGGCACGCCGAGCACGGGCCGGGGTGGGTGCAGGGCAGCGGGGTGGGGCGGGTGACGGTGCGGTTCGAGACGCCGTGGAGCGGGCCGGGCCGGGTGCGGACGTTCCGGATCGACGATCCGGCGCTGGAGCCGGCCCGGCCGCTGCCGCTGCGTCAGGGGTGGCCCGGGGTCGAGGACGGGGACGAGGACGAAGCGGGGGCGGAGGGCGTCGGGGACGGTCCGGGGGAGGGCTGAGCGGCTCGCTCGCCGGGTGCGGGAACGAAGCGGCCCCACCCGGCGGGGGAGCCGGGTGGGGCCGCTTCGGGTCCGGGCCGTGGACGGTCGCGATGCCCTCGGCGACCGTCCTGGTCCGGGCCCCGCGCCCTGTCCCTGGGCGCGGGGCGGGACGCCTCGTCAGGCGTCGGTCTTGACCGGCTCGCGGCCGGAGGAGAGGTCCGCCGTCGTGTTGCCGGAGGCCACCGCGGTGGTCGGCCGGACGGTGCGGATCAGGAACGGGACGGCGCCGGCCACGATGCAGACCACGGCGGCGGTCCAGAACGCGTGCTTGTACGCGTCCAGGGTGGGCAGCGCGATCGGGATCGGCAGCTTCATGGTGTCGCCGGTGAGGATGGCGGCCATGACGGCGGTGCCGATCGCGCCGCCGACGGTGCGCAGCACGGCGTTCATGCCGTTGGCGATGCCGCTCTGCTCGACCGGGACGGCGCCGTTGATGTAGGCGGGCATCGCCGAGAAGGCGAGGCCGATGCCGAGGCCGAAGATGGCCGAAGAGAGGTAGATGTCGCCCTCGTGGCTGTGCCGCAGGGCCAGGTAGGCCATCGCGACGGCGCCGAGGACGCCACCGAGGACCAGCGGCAGGCGCGGGCCGCGGCGGGCGATCAGCATGGCGCCGAGCGGGGCGGCGACCATCGAGCCGAGGGCGGAGGGCAGCAGCATGACACCGGCGTGCAGCACGGTGGCGGTGAAGCCGTAGTGGGCGAACTTCTCCGGGGTCTGGGCGAAGTTGCTGATCACCATGAACGAGCCGTACATGCCGAAGCCGATGAGCAGGCCGGCGAGGTTGGTGAAGGCGACGGCCGGGCGGGACATCATCTTCATGTCGACCAGCGGGTGCTTGACCTTGACCTCGATGACGCCCCAGAGCAGGGCGACCACGGCGGCGACGGCGAACAGGCCGAGGGTCTTGGTGGAGGTCCAGCCCCAGTGGTTGCCCTGGCTGACCGCGACCAGCAGGGCGGAGAGCCAGCCGGCCAGGGTGATGGCGCCGAGCGGGTCGGCGCCGCCCTCCTTGTCGGTGACCGGGTCGCTGGGCACCCGGAAGGCGACCAGGGCGATCGCGAGCAGGCCGAAGGCCAGGCCCATCCAGAAGATCGACTTGTAGCTCCAGTGCTCCAGCAGCAGGCCGGTGGCGACCAGGCCGAGGCCGCTGCCGACGCCCATCGAGGCGCTGATGGCGGCGACGCCGCCGGTCACCTTCTGCTTGGGCAGCTCGTCGCGGACGATGCTGATGGCCAGCGGGAGCACGCCACCGCCGGCGCCCTGGAGCACGCGGGCGACGACCAGCCAGGTGAAGGAGTGGGTCGAGACGGCGAGCGCGGAGCCCGCGACCAGGCCGGTGAGCGAGATCAGCAGCATCGGCTTGCGGCCGCGCAGGTCGCCGAAGCGGCCGAGCAACGGGGTGAGCACGGCGGCGGACAGCAGATTGGCCGTCATCAGCCAGGTGATGCTGGAGCCGGAGACGCTCAGTTCCTTGGCGAGCGAGGGCAGGATCGGAACGACCGCGGTCTGCACCACGCTGAACGACAGCATCGCCAGGATGAGGGCCGGCAGGACCCGGGCGCTGCTCTGCTTCTCGGTCGTGGTGGTGGGCTGTGGTGCCTCACTCACGGTTGCTTCCTCTCGTACATAGTGAATGAACTGAAGTAACCATGCAGGGAGATACTTCAGTGTGTCAAATATTCATTGGTTAAGCCTTGGCAAAAAGGAAAGACCCCGGCCATGATCGGCCGGGGTCCTGGCGTTCCGGTGGGTCAGGCGAGCGGCCGCAGCGGAGCCGGGCGGGCCTGGTCCTCGACCGCCGGGTGGGCGGCCTGACGGGCCGGCGCGTGCGCGGCGGACGGCGCCGGAGTCGACGCGGCCGCGGTGTTGTCGTGGACCTCGACGTGCTCGCGGCGCAGCTCGTCCCGGACCACCTCCTCGGCGGTGTACCGCTCGACCACCAGCCGGACCCGCTCGATCGGCGCCAGGTACTTGCGGACCACCGGACGCTCCTCGCGAAGGGTCACCTCCTCCACCGCCTCGGCGATCTCCTTCTCGCTGAGAGCGGCCCGCTCCGCGTCCCCGACCGGCATCCGCTCGACCCGGACCCGCTCGCGGACCACCGCGACCCGCCGCTCCACCGGCTCGCTGGTGACGTACTTGCGCAGCTTGGCGGTGCCCAGCACATGCCACTCGGTGGTGATGTCCAGGCGCTCCTCGCGGCAGGTGATCTCCACCGGGCCGCTGGGGGAGGAGGCGGCGGGGCCGCCCTCGGGCTGCGCGCTGCCCGCGGCGGGCGTCGCGGCCGCGCCGGCCGGGGCGACCGACGGGGCCGCCGGGGTGTGCGGACGCGGTTCGGCGGCCTGCTGCGGCGCGGAGGGTGTCGTGGTGGTGGGCAGGGGCGTGGCGAGGGTCCGCACGGGGGCCTCCGGGGCGGGGTCGGACGGCTTGCCGAGGTCGGCGGCCGGGCTCGGGACGGGAGTGGGGGACTGGTGGAGGCCGAGCGGCTTGGCCGGATGCGCGGTGCCCGTGCCGTTGGTCGTGCCGATGCCATTGGTCGTGCCGATGCCATTGGTGGTGCCGGTGGCGGTACCGGTGGCGTTGGCGTTGGCGTTGGTGGTGCCCGTGGCGTTGGCGGCGGCCGCGCCCACCGCGGCCGTGCCGGCTGCCGTGCCCCGGTCGGCGGTGGTGCCGAAGTCGAGGTCGGCCGGTTCCGAGCCCGAGCCGTCACCCGCCGACGGCCGGCCGTCCACCGGGGTGTCCAGCCCGTAGTAGCGGTAGAGCTGGAGCTCCTGGGCGGGCGACAGGTGCTGGCCGACGCCGAAGTCCGGTGATTCCTTCACCAGGGACTTGTCGTACGGCACCCTCAGCTCGTCGCCGGAGAACTCGCTCGTGGTCAGGGGGACGAAGGCGTCCCGGCCGAAGATGCCGGTCCGCACGGCCGCCCACTCGGGTCGGCCGGTGGCGTCGTCGAGATACACCTCGTCGATGGTGCCGATCTTGTCCCCGTTGCGGTCGACCGCCTTGTGGCCGATGAGGTCCCGGGGGTCGATGTCGGTCTGCACTCTTTCCTCCAGTGCGGTGATCCTGCGGAACTCCCGCAGGACGACGGCCGGCCCGCCCGCCCGGTCCGCCACTTCACACCAAAAGCCATGAACCGGACCCGCGCGACCGGGGCGGGGCCGGACGGGCGCGGCGCTGAGCCGTCCGGGGCAGGCCGGGCGAGCGGGCCCCGGCGGCGAAGTGACCGGACGCACCCGTGATCGTCGGCCCTCCCGCTGGTACCCTGGGCGCGACCGCCGAGCCCGCGCGGGAGAGTCCCCGGCAGTGGAAACCGCTGGTCGGGGCGCCGAAGGAGCAACTCCTCCCCGGAATCTCTCAGGCATCCGTACCGTGCGGGATAGGTCACTCTGGAAAGCAGGGCAGGAACGCGGGCGAGGGAGCCGGCGGACCCCACCCTCACCGACGGTGCAAGCCGGCGGGGCGTCCCACGGCGCCTCCGCGCGGGCGAAGCTCTCAGGTCCCGATGACAGAGGGGGAGGCCTGTCGGGTTCGTCCGACCGGGTCCTCCGCTGTTGTCCGCAGCGGCGAGGCAGCCCGGCGTGCGCACCCCCGCCGGTCCGTGACCAGGAGGCCTCGACCACCATGAACGCCCAGCCGAACTCGGGACGCCCGACCACCCCCGCGACCCTCACCGAGCTCGAACAGGCCAGCCCCTTCGAGAACCGCCACATCGGCCCCGACGCCGCTGCGCAGGAGAAGATGCTGGCCCACGTCGGCTACGGCTCGCTGGACGAGCTGTCCACCGCCGCCGTTCCCGAGGCGATCCGCTCGATCGCCGCGCTGGACCTGCCCGCCGGCCGCTCCGAGGCCCAGGTCCTGGCCGAGCTGCGCCAGCTGGCCGACCGCAACTCCGTCCTCCGGTCGATGATCGGCCTGGGCTACTACGGCACCTTCACCCCGCCGGTGATCCTCCGCAACGTCATGGAGAACCCGGCCTGGTACACGGCCTACACGCCGTACCAGCCGGAGATCTCGCAGGGCCGCCTGGAGGCGCTGCTCAACTTCCAGACCCTGGTCGCGGACCTGACCGGCCTGCCCACCTCCGGCTCCTCGCTGCTGGACGAGGGCACCGCGGCCGCCGAGGCGATGGCGCTGGCCCGCCGCGTCACCAAGGTCAAGGGCGGTGTCTTCCTGGTCGACGCCGACACCCTGCCGCAGACCGTCGCGGTGATCAACACCCGCGCCGTGCCGACCGGTGTCGAGGTCGTCGTCGCCGACCTGTCCGAGGGCATCCCGGCCGAGATCGCCGAGCGCGGCGTCTTCGGTGTGCTGCTCCAGTACCCGGGCGCCACCGGCGCGGTCCGCGACCTCGCCCCGGTGATAGAGCAGGCCCACGGCCTCGGCGCGATCGTCGCCGTCGCCGCCGACCTGCTCGCGCTCACCCTGCTGAAGTCCCCGGGCTCGCTCGGCGCCGACATCGCCTGCGGCACCTCGCAGCGCTTCGGCGTGCCGATGGGCTTCGGCGGCCCGCACGCCGGCTACCTCGCGGTGCGCGCCGACTACGCCCGCTCGCTGCCCGGCCGCCTGGTCGGCGTCTCCGTCGACACCCACGGCAACCGCGCCTACCGCCTGGCCCTGCAGACCCGCGAGCAGCACATCCGCCGCGAGAAGGCCACCAGCAACATCTGCACCGCCCAGGTGCTGCTCGCCGTGATGGCCTCGATGTACGCCGTCTACCACGGCCCCGACGGCCTGGCCGACATCGCCCGCCGCACCCACCGCTACGCCGCCGCGCTGGCCCAGGGCCTGCGGGCCGGCGGGGTCGAGCTGCTGCACGGCGAGTTCTTCGACACCGTCACCGCGGTCGTTCCGGGCCGCGCCGCCGCGATCGCCGCCGCCGCCCGCGCCAACGGCATCAACGTCTTCCAGGACGGCGAGGACCGGATCTCGGTCTCCACCGACGAGACCACCACCCGCGAGGACCTGGCGGGCGTCTGGGCCGCGTTCGGCGTCGAGGCCGTCGAGGTGGCGGAGGACGCCGACACCCTGCCGGCCGCGCTGCTGCGCGAGGACGAGTACCTGACCCACCCGGTCTTCCACAGCCACCGCTCCGAGACCGCCATGCTGCGCTACCTGCGCCGCCTGTCGGACCGGGACTACGCGCTGGACCGCGGCATGATCCCGCTGGGCTCCTGCACCATGAAGCTCAACGCGACCACCGAGATGGAGTCGGTGACCTGGCCGGAGTTCGGCCAGCTGCACCCCTTCGCGCCGGTCGACCAGGCCGCGGGCTTCCTCACCCTGATCCGCGGCCTGGAGCAGCAGCTGGTCGAGGTGACCGGCTACGACGCCGTCTCCATCCAGCCGAACGCCGGGTCCCAGGGCGAGCTGGCCGGTCTGCTGGCCGTCCGCGCCTACCACCACGGCAACGGCGACACCCAGCGCGACGTCTGCCTCATCCCGTCCTCCGCGCACGGCACCAACGCCGCCTCCGCGGTCATGGCCGGCATGCGGGTGGTCGTGGTCAAGACCCTGGTCGACGGTGACGTCGACGTCGAGGACCTCAAGGCCAAGATCGAGCAGCACCGCGACAACCTGTCGGTGCTGATGGTCACCTACCCGTCCACCCACGGCGTGTACGAGACCCAGATCACCGAGATCTGCGGCCTGGTGCACGAGGCCGGCGGCCAGGTCTACGTCGACGGCGCCAACCTCAACGCCCTGGTCGGCCTCGCCAAGCCGGGCAAGTTCGGCGCGGACGTCTCGCACCTGAACCTGCACAAGACCTTCTGCATCCCGCACGGCGGCGGCGGCCCCGGCGTCGGCCCGGTCGCGGTGCGCGCGCACCTCGCGCCGTACCTGCCGAACCACCCGCTGCAGGCGGAGGCCGGCCCGGCCACCGGTGTCGGCCCGATCTCGGCCGCCCCGTGGGGCTCGGCGGGCATCCTGCCGATCTCCTGGTCCTACGTCCGCCTCATGGGCGGCGAGGGCCTCAAGCGCGCCACCCAGGTCGCGGTGCTGAGCGCCAACTACATCGCCAAGCGGCTGGCCCCGCACTTCCCGGTGCTCTACACCGGCCCCGGTGGCCTGGTGGCGCACGAGTGCATCATCGACCTGCGCCCGCTCTCCAAGGAGACCGGCGTGACGGTGGACGACATCGCCAAGCGCCTGATCGACTACGGCTTCCACGCGCCGACCATGTCGTTCCCGGTCGCCGGCACCCTGATGATCGAGCCGACCGAGTCCGAGGACCTGTACGAGATCGACCGGTTCTGCGACGCGATGATCGAGATCCGGGCGGAGATCGAGAAGGTCGGCTCGGGCGAGTGGGCCGCCGACGACAACCCGCTGCGCAACGCCCCGCACACCGCCGCCACCCTGGCCGGCGACTGGGCGCACGGCTACTCGCGGCAGGAGGCGGTCTTCCCGGCCGGCGTGAACCCGGCGGACAAGTACTGGCCGCCGGTCGGCCGGATCGACGGCGCGTACGGCGACCGCAACCTGGTCTGCTCCTGCCCGCCGATGGACGAGTACGGCGCCTGATCCCGCTGCGCCGTCCGGACCGGACGGCGCACGGAACGGCATGTGGCAGGGCCCCGGCGGTGCTTCCGCCGGGGCCCTGCCCTGTGGTGCTCCGTGGTGCCCTGGTGTGCCCGGTGGTGCTCGGCTGTCCGTGCGGCTGCGGCTGCGGCTGCGGCTGCGGCTGCGGCCGGTGCTGCCCGGGGCGCGGTCGGTGCGTCGCCCCCGGGTCGGCCCGGCGGCTCAGACCACGCTGGCGGCCGGACGGCGCGGGGCGATCACCCGGCCGTCGGGCAGCAGCTCGCCGGTGTCCTCGAAGAGCAGGACGCCGTTGCAGAGCAGGCTCCACCCCTGTTCCGGGTGACAGGCCACCGTGAAGGCGGCCTCGCGGTCCTCGGACTCGGCCGACGGACACTCAGGACGGTGCTGGCACATACGCGTACCCTCGCTTCGCTCCGCGATCCTCCCCGTGGTGCGGTGCCGTCGGATGGCCGGCGGGCGCCGCCGCGGCGGTCGGATCCTGTCCGGCGCCGGGCCAGGTGTGGACCGGCGCTCAAGTGGGTAGGACAGGAGGTCCTTCCACGCTGGTTCCCAGTGTCGGCATCCCGGGACCCGCGCGCAGCGATTTGGTGACACGCGCCACAACCCCCGGCCAGAGATCACCCGTTCAGGTGGTGAGCGGCCGGAATCGATGCCGAACGGGTCAGAGGTCCGACGGCCCGTCCGGGCCATGCCGGATGGCCCGGACGGGTGGGTCCGGACGAGTGAACCGATCGGGTGGGTTCCGACGTCGGGTCCGGAGGTCGGGTCCGGACCGGAGGTCGGCGACGGGTCAGAGCGCCCCGGAGGCGAGCCGCGCCGGATCGACGGGCGTGCCGAGGAGTACCGGGCGGGCGATCGGCGAACGGGCGAGCGGCCCCCGGGCCAGCACCGGCAGCAGTTCGGCGGCCGGGTGGGCACGGTGCGCGGTGACCCCCATCGGCGCCGGGGCCAGGGGGATCAGCAGATCGGTGCCGGGACCGCCGTCCGGACTGTGCAGCCACAGCGCCGTCGCGTACTGGCCCGGGAACGTCAGCAACCTCGGCTGGCAGCGGGTCCGGGAGGACTGGGCGAGCTGCCACGCCTGGCGCAGTGCTCTGACGGTCGAGTCCAGGTAGGGGCCGGCGGTGAAGTGCGAGAAGGTATGGCCCTCGGCCCCCTGAACCACCTCGGCCGCGGCCGCGACCTCGGTGCCGTCCTTGATCAGGAAGCGCCATCCGGTCCGGCGGGCGGCGGCGAGTTCGGCCCGCGGCCCGTCCAGGACGTGGACGGCGAGCGGGTGCGCGGGGAGGAGCGGCCCGGTCGGACGGCGCAGCGCGGCGGCGGCGGGCTGGCGCAGCGCTGTCTCCGAGTCGAGCGCGGCGAGCACCGCGCGCAGGGCACTGGGCGGGGGCTGGGGGGTCTGCAGAGTCATGGCAAGGTCGCCTCTCCGTGCGAGATCGGCGTGCGAGTGCGGCATACCGGCATGGCGGGTGCGTCGGCGGTGACGGGACCTGGGCCTTGTCCGGTTGGGCAGGATCGCGGTGCCGGCGTGGCGGCCGTCCTCGGGTCTCGGGCGATGGCCGACCGCGCCGTGGCGCAGTGCGAATTCTACTCGAACAGGTGCGCAGGGTGACCTGTTTATCACAGGCGGTGGCGTCGGGCAAGTCGGCAGTTGAGCTGAAACGACGTCAGTTCCCTTGCATTGCAAGCCATTCGACGCGTTCGGGTATCGATCTTCGGGGTGGGCATGATGCTTGCACGGTCGAGGGCCGGCCGGCTCAGGAGGAGGGGACCATGGGCGAGAAGGTCGTGGCGACTCGAGCGGAACTGTCGGACCGGCAGATGTACCGCCGCAAGCTCCAGTCCTGCCTGGAGACGCTCGGCCGGATGCTCCGCGAGGACCGCTTCGACCGTCCGAAGGCCGTGATGGGCCTGGAGATCGAGCTCAATCTGGCCGACGAGCAGGGCCTTCCGGTGCTGAACAACGCGCAGGTGCTCACCTCGATCGGCTCCGCCGACTTCCAGACCGAGCTGGGCCGCTTCAACATCGAGGTCAACATCGCGCCGCACCGGCTCGGCGGACACGTCTTCGAGGAGCTCCGCGAGGAGATCGACACCGGCCTGCGCTACGCCGACCGGAGGGCCGGGGAGGCCGGTGCACGGATCGTGATGGTCGGCATCCTGCCGACCCTGGAGCTCGACCACACCGGGCTCGACGCGATGTCCCACAACCAGCGGTACAGCCTGCTCAGCGACCAGATCCTGGCCGCCCGCGGCGAGGACATCACCCTGGACATCGAGGGCGTGGAGCGCCTCGAACTGGACTCGATCACGATGGTCGCC
Source organism: Kitasatospora purpeofusca (assembly GCF_000718025.1). Taxonomy (GTDB): domain Bacteria; phylum Actinomycetota; class Actinomycetes; order Streptomycetales; family Streptomycetaceae; genus Kitasatospora; species Kitasatospora purpeofusca. The sequence continues at coordinate 50,053 of NZ_JODS01000039.1, read as the reverse complement.
GAGGCCGCCGCGACCTCGCTCCAGCTCCACCTCCAGGTGACCCCGGAGCGGTTCTCCTCGGTGTGGAACGCCGCCCAGGCGATCTGCGGGCCGCAGCTCGCGCTGGGCGCCAACTCGCCGTTCCTGTTCGGCCGGGAGCTGTGGCGGGAGACCCGGCCGGTGCTGTTCCAGCAGGCCTGCGACACCCGTTCGGCGGAGCTCAAGGCCCAGGGCGTGCGGCCGATCACCTGGTTCGGCGAACGCTGGGTGGACTCGGCCTACGACCTGTTCGAGGAGAACCTGCGGTACTTCCCGGCGCTGCTGCCGATCTGCGACGACGAGGACCCGGCGAAGGTGCTGGCCTCCGGCGGGGTCCCGCGGCTCGCCGAGATGCGGCTGCACAACGGCACCATCTACCGGTGGAACCGGCCCGTCTACGACGTCAGCGGCGGCGTGCCGCACCTGCGGGTGGAGAACCGGGCGCTGCCCGCCGGGCCGACCGTGGCCGACACGCTCGCCAACGCCGCCTTCTACTACGGCGTGGTGCGGGTGCTGGCCGAGCAGTCCCGGCCGATCTGGACCAGGCTGCCGTTCGAGCTGGCCGACGAGAACTTCCGGCAGGCGGCCCGGTACGGCATCGACGCGGTGTTCCAGTGGCCCCGCTCCGGCCGGGCCGGGCGCGGCGGCGGGACGACCACGATCTCCGCCGTCGACCTGGTGCTCAACGAACTGCTGCCGATGGCCCACCAGGGGCTGGACGCGTGGGGGGTGGAGCCGGCCGACCGGGACCGCTACCTCGGCATCATCGAGCAGCGCTGTCTGCGCCGGACCAACGGCGCGGCCTGGCAGAGCGCGACCTTCCACCGGCTGCGCGAGCAGTACGGGACGGACCGCTCGTCCGCGCTGGCGGCGATGACCCGGCGCTACATGGAGCACATGCGCGGCGGCGAGCCGGTGCACACCTGGCCGGTGGGGTAGGCCTCCCGGTCCGCGCCCGGGGCCCGCGCGGCGGGCTGTGGCAGGATGACCGCTCCGGTCCGCCGTCGTCGCCCGCCGGCGGCCGGAGCACCGTCCGCCCGCCGCCGTCCGCGCTGGAGCACCCCCGTGACGACCGTTCCGACCGCACCGGAGACCGCGAAGCCGACCCGTCGGCTGCTCGGTGTGGAACTGCTGACCGTCCTCGGCCTCTCGCTCGGGGCGAGCGGGATCGGCGCGCTGATCAGCTTCACCGGCTCGCTCACCGAGACCCTGAAGCTGGGCCAGCAGGTGGCCACCCTGAACGGCTCGCGCGCGCCCGGCCGCCCCTGGCTCGACCTGGTCTGGCAGCTCTACTACATCGGCCGCGGGCTGATGCCGGTCGTGCTGGTCGGCTACCTGCTGGTCCGCGAGGACGTGTCGCTGCGGGTGCTGGGCTTCGACCTCGGGCAGAAGCTGCGCGACCTCGGCCGGGGCGCGGCCGTGGCGGCGGCGATCGGCGGCTCCGGGCTGGTGCTCTACCTGGGCTCGCAGGCGGCCGGCTACAACCTGACGGTCGCGCCGTCCGGGCTGCCGGACGTCTGGTGGCGGATCCCGGTGCTGGTCCTCTCGGCCTGGCAGAACGCGATCCTGGAGGAGGTCGTCGTCCTCGGCTACCTGCTGCGCCGGGTGACGCAGCTGGGCTGGACGTGGCCGGCCGCGGTGGCGGCGAGTTCGCTGCTGCGCGGTTCGTACCACCTGTACCAGGGGGTCGGCGGGCTGGTCGGGAACATCGTGATGGGTGTGGTGTTCTGCCTGCTGTACCGGCGGTGGGGGCGGGTGATGCCGCTGGTGGTGGCGCACGCGCTGATCGACACGGTGGCGTTCGTCGGGTACGCGCTGCTGGCCGGGCACGTGAGCTGGCTGCCCACCGGCTGACCGGGGAGGGCACGGCCCCGGCCGGGTGCGTCAGTCGGCCGCCCGGTACTTGACCGAGGACATCGCGCCGGGGCGCGGCGGGCGGGCCAGCAGCCGGTCCACGTGGCGCCGTTCGAGCCCCTCACCGGGGTCGATCGGCAGCAGCACCCGGTCGCGCCGCCAGAGCGAGCCGCGGACCAGACGGGGCGGGATGACGTCGTCGATCCAGGCGAAGGGGCGGCCCGCCGCGTAGCGCAGCAGGGGTGCCCACTTGCGGGCGGAGAACAGTTCCATCAGCGGGACGCGCGGGTCGCCGGGCTGCGGGACGTAGCCGGTGAAGCGGACGAAGGGCAGCTCGGGCAGGCCGATCGCCGGGGAGATGTGGGTGTTGGCGTGTTCCTCCCACGTGGTCGCCCAGACCAGTTCGTACGTTCCGGCCAGTTCGCGCAGCCAGCCGCCGTGGCGGGCGGAGAGCAGCACGGTGTAGCCGAGCAGGGTGTGGGCGTCGAACCCGGCCCCGGGGTGGGGACAGACCGGGTTGAGCACACCGTCGACGTCCAGGAACAGCAGTGGCTTCGGCATCGGGCGCCCCCAGGTCTCGTGCGTCGTCACCTGGTCGGACGAGCCGGGACCCCCGGCGGTTGCCCGCCGAAGGGCGCACACGGGGGCGTACCGGGGGCGCTCGGAGCGGGTCGCGATCCGGGCTCAGGGCGCCGCGGCGGGCGCCCCGATCGGCTCCGGGAGGACGCCGGTGGGCGGCTCGGCGGGCGGCTCGGCGGGGCGGCGGGAGAGTCGGCGGACCTGCGGTTCCAGCAGGACGGCGGCGCTGAGCACCAGGGAGACCACCGCGCAGGTCCAGAGCGCGCCGGACAGGCCGAGCAGGTCGGCGGCCGGGCCGGCGAGGGCGGTGCCGAGCGGTGCCAGCGAGAGCGAGCCGAGCTCGTCGTAGGCGGCGACCCGGGAGAACGCCTCGGCCGGGATCTCCTGCTGCAGCGCGATCATCCAGTTGACGCCGAAGACGGTGACGCCGACGCCGGAGAGGAACATCGCCGCGCAGAGCACCGGCAGCGGGGCGGACACCGCCAGGGCCAGCGCGGGCACACCGAAGAGGAACACGCCCCAGTTGCCGACCAGCAGGATCCGCCGCGGCTGCCAGCGGACCATCAGCAGGCCGGTGGCGACCAGGCCGACGCCGTAGGCCGCCATCGCCAGGCCCCAGTCGCGGGCGCCCCCGAGCCGCTCCTTCGCCACGGCGGGCCCGTACACCGCCTCGACCGCGCCGACGCAGGCGACCAGTACCGAGAACTGGAGCACGACGACCCAGAGCCAGCGGCGGGAGGAGAACTCGTGCCAGCCCTCGCGCAGGTCGCGGAGCATCCCGCCGCCCTCGGCCGGGGCGCTCGGCGGCTGCGGTTCGAGCAGGAAGCGCAGCGCGGCGGCGGTCAGGAAGCAGGCGGCGTCCAGGGCGAGCACCCATCCGGCGCCGACCGCCGCGGTCAGCGCGCCGCCGAGCGCGGCGCCGCCGATCTGCGCGCCGTTGAAGCCCATCCGGTAGACGGAGAAGGCCCGGGCGGCGTGCTCCGGAGTGACGCTCTCCAGGATCATGCCGCCGGAGGCGGGGGAGTAGAACGCGTAACCGGCGCCCGCGCCGGCCGAGAACAGCATCAGCTGCCAGAGCGTCGGCTCGCCGGTCAGCACCAGGAGGGCGAGGGCGCCCTGGGAGACGGCGCTGAACAGGTTGGCGCCGACCATGACGTGGTGGCGCGGCAGCCGGTCGGCGAGCGCGCCGCCGATCACCAGCAGCAGGACGGTGGGCAGCAGTCGGGCCGCGGTGACGTAGCCGACGTCGGCGGTCGAGCCACCGCCGTCGAGGATCGCGAAGGCGGTCGCGATCGGGGCACCTGCGTTGCCGAGCCCGCTGACCACGGTGGCCGCGGTCTGGATCCGGAAGTTGCGGCTCGCCCAGGCGAAGCGGCCGGTGGGCGGGGGCGGGGTTCGGCTCTGCACTCCGCGACTATGCCGGGGCGGGTGGTCCGTGTCCATCCGATAAACGGACCGACGCCGGGGCGCCGTCGGGGGCTCAGCCCAGGTGGCCCCAGAGGAAGGCCAGGGTGCGCTTCCAGGCGATCGCGGCCTGGAGCGGGTCGTAGGTGCCGAGCAGGTTCTGCTCGTTCATGAAGGCGTGCCCGGCCGGGTAGAAGTGGAACTCCGGGCGGACGTCGGTGGCCTCGCCGATCCTGATCGCGGCCTCGTCGACGGCGGCCATCGGGATGTACTCGTCCTCCTCCCCGTAGTGGCCGAGCACATGGGCGGTCAGGCCCCGGTACTCGAAGTCCGGGTCGGGCGGCAGACCGTAGAACGCCACCGCCGCGGCCACCCGGTCGCCCTCGGCGGCGGCCAGCAGCAGGGCGAAACCGCCGCCCATGCAGAAGCCGACCACCCCGACCGCGTCGCCGACCACGCCCTCCAGGCCGAGCAGCAGGTCGACCGCGCCGCCGAGGTCCCGCATCGCCTGCTCGACCGGCAGCTCGCTCCTGAGCCGGGCCCCCTCGGCGCTGTCGTGGGTGGTCGCGCCGCCGAAGAGGTCCGGCGCGAGCACGGTGAAGCCCTCGGCGGCGAACCGGTCCGCCACGTCGGCCAGGTACGGGGTCAGGCCCCACCACTCCTGGACCACCACCAGGCCGGGGCCGACGCCCTGGGGAGGACGGGCCAGATAGCCGTGGGCCTGGCGGCCGCCGCTGGGGAAGGTGACGTTCTGCCGGGAGCCGCCCTGCTCAGGCATGGCTTCCTCTCGGGGACGGGCCGCCGGGCGCGGCGGCTGGTCGGGGTGGGTGCCGGGTCCGGGCCGGGTGCCGGTGCCGGTGCCGGAGGGTGCTGGGTCCGGTGCCGGGGCGGGCGGGTGGTCAGCCCATCTCCTCCAGGGCGCGGCCCTTGGTCTCCTTGATGCAGAAGGCCACGAACGGGATGGAGAGCAGCGCGAACACCGCGTAGATGACATAGGTCGCCGAGAGGTTCCAGTCGGCGAGGTCGGGGAAGCTGACGGTGATCGCCCAGTTGGCGATCCACTGGGCGGAGGCGGCGACCGAGAGCGCGAGCGCGCGGATCCGGTTGGGGAACATCTCGCCGAGCAGCACCCAGACCACCACGCCCCAGGAGAACGCGAAGCAGAAGACGAAGACGTGCGCGGCGACCAGCGCCACCGTCGCGTAGGTGTCGTCCAGGGTGGCGGAGTCGCCGGTGCCCTGCCGGTAGGAGAACGCCCAGGCGGCGGTGCCCAGTGCGAGGGCCATCCCGGCCGAGCCGGCCAGGGCGAGCGGCTTGCGGCCGATCCGGTCGACCAGGGCCATCGCGATCACCGTGCCGACTACGTTGACGATCGAGGTGGAGAGGCTGATCAGCAGCGAGTTCGACTCGTTGATGCCGACCGACTGCCAGAGGAAGGAGGAGTAGTAGAAGATCACGTTGATGCCGACGAACTGCTGGAACACCGAGGCGCCGATACCGACCCAGACGATCGGCAGCAGCCCGAACCGGCCGCCCAGCAGGTCCTTGAGCCGCGGCTTGTGGGTGGACGCCAGCACCCCGTGGATCTCGGCCACCCGGGCGTCGAGGTCGACACCCTCGCCCTCGACCTCCAGCAGCACCTTGCGGGCCTGCTCCTCCCGGTGGTCGGCGATCAGATAGCGCGGCGACTCCGGGATGGACATCGCCATCAGCCCGTAGACCAGGGCCGGGATCGTTTCCACGCCGAGCATCCACTGCCAGGCCTGGATGCCGCCGAGGTGGCCGGTGGACTCGCCGCCGGCGGCCTGGTTGAGCGCCCAGTTGGCGAGCTGGGAGACGGTGATGCCGAGCACGATCGCCATCTGCTGGAACGAGGCCAGCCGGCCCCGGTAGGCGGTCGGGGCGACCTCGGCGATGTACGTCGGCGCGATCACCGAGGCGATGCCGATCGCCACGCCGCCGACCACCCGCCAGGTGGCCAGCAGCTCCAGGTTCGGCGGGAACATCGAGCCGATGCCGCTGATCGCGAACAGTCCCGCGGCCAGCAGCATGGTGCGCACCCGGCCCAGGTGGTCGGCGAGCCGCCCGGCCACGACCGCCCCGGCCGCCGAGCCGAGCAGGGCGATCGCGACCACGAAGGCCGTCGTGCCGTTGCCGACCCCGAAGTGCTTCTGGATGCCCGTCACCGCGCCGTTGATCACGGCGCTGTCGTAGCCGAACAGGAAGCCGCCCATCGCGGCGGCGGCCGAGATGAAGACGACGTGCCCGAGGTGCGCCTCGCCGGATGCCGGATGGGTCTGGGTCCTGGACACGCACGCTCCCCGGGTCGACGGTCCCGTCCGCGCGGCCGAGCGGGCAGGGTTCGGCTCACATTCGACCAGTGCCCGGGCGGCGCCGCCTCGATGATTGCGCCGAACGGGTGACGGAGCGTCAGTTGATTGCGCGGTCCGGGGGAACGGGCCCGGGGCGGGGCCCTCGGACCGCGCCGGTGCGGCGGGCGTTGCGGCGCAACAGCTGGGTGCGGGCCCCGGCGTCCGCGCCCCGGTCCCGCTCGGCGAGCCGGTCGGCCATCGCGTACTGCTCGGCGGCCGGCTTCTTGTCGTCGTACTTGAACTTGGCGCGGACCTCGCGGACGGTCAGGCGCAGTGCGGTGAGTCCGGGGAGCAGTCGGGCGAACTCCCCCTCGCCGGGGACGACCCTGACGTCCGGGCGCTCCGGCTGGAAGTGGGCCAGCTGGCGGTTGAGGATCTCCGCCTTGCCGGTCGGGTCGGTGACCAGCGACGCGGTGGCGTGGAAGTGCACCGAGGCGTAGTAGCTGGTCGGCGTGCCGGGCTCGCCGCGCCAGTGGCCGGGGGCGAAGGCGTAGTCGTCGGTGACCGCGAGGGTGACCTCCGGGTCTGCCCGGACGGCCGACAGCAGGGGGTTGGGGGCGGCGAGGTGGAGCAGGATCTCGCCGCGGTCGGCGTCCAGGAGGAAGTGGGTGGGGACGAGCACCGGGCCTTGGCCCGGCCCGCCGTTGGCGGCGAGCAGGCCGAAGTCGCGGCCCTCGGCGAGCCAGGCGCGCCATTCGGCCTCGTCGCCGCGGTCCCAGGAGCGGATCAGCATCGGGGCCCCGGTCAGCCGGCGGAGCGGGTGGAGTCGTCGGCCCCGGCGCTCGGGTCGGGGGCAGGGGCGGTGTCGGAGTCGGGCATGGTGTCGGCGCCGGGGGTGGGGCTCGGGGCGGTGAGGGCGCGCAGGTTCGCGGGGAGCGGCACGGTGGTGGAGGCGTCCGGCAGGGGCGTGCCGTAGCCGCTGGTGACCGGGACCAGGCCGGCCCAGTGGGGCAGGTCGAGGTCCTCGGCGTCGTCGGCGGCGAGGTCGTTCCGGCTCTTGGCGGAGACCTCGTCGAGGTCGAGCCGGATTACCGCGGTGGCGGCGAGCTCCTTGGCGTTGGCCGGGCGGACCTCGGCGGAGCGGCCGGGCACCACCTGGTCGACCAGGGCGTCCAGCGCGACGGTCAGCTCCTCGGGGTCGGTGACCTGGTACGCGGTGCCGTGCGCCACCACCGAGCGGAAGTTGACCGAGTGGTTGAAGGCCGATTTGGTCAGCACCAGCGCGTCGACCAGGGTGACGGTGAGGCAGACGGGCAGGCCCTGCTCGCCCCGGGCGCCGCGCAGCGGCCGGCTGCCCGTGGAACCGTGCACGTAGACGCGGTCGCCGACCCGGGCGTGGATGGTGGGCAGCACGACCGGCGCGCCGTCGACGACGAAGCCGAGGTGGCAGAGGTAGGTGGCGTCCAGGACCGCGTGGATGGCCTCGCGCTCCCAGGTGGCCCGGTCCTTGTAGCGGGTGGGGGTGGTGCGCGGGGTACGGGCGTAGGACGTGTCGTTGTCCGGTACGGTCGACATGACAACCTCTATGTACTAGTGCATACTCTGTTTTGTGCTAGGAGACTATCGGATCACCGGTCGGCGTGCCAGCGAGATTGCGGCCGAGATCGAGCGGGGGGTCAGCGCCGGGCAGCTCGCCCCCGGGACGCCGCTGCCGCCGCTGCGCGACCTCGCGACCGAACTCGGCGTCAACCCCAACACCGTGGCCGCCGCCTACCGGCTGCTCCGCGACCGGGGGGTGATCGAGACCGCCGGCCGCAAGGGCAGCCGGATCCGCCCGCGCCCCGCCCACACCCCGCGCGACGAGATCCGGCTGCCCGTCCCGGCGCACGCCCGCGACCTCGCCGACGGCAACCCCGACCCGGCGCTGCTGCCCGACCTCACCCCGGCCCTCGCGGCCGCCGCCGAGGCCGCCCGCCGCACACCGGTCCGCTACGGCGACCCGACCGTGGACCCCGGACTGCTCGCCCTGGCCGGCGCGGCCTTCGCCGCGGACGGCCTGCCGGCCGGCCCGATCGCCGTCGCCTCCGGCTCGCTGGACACCATCGAGCGGATCCTGGCCACCCGGCTGCGCCCCGGCGACGCCGTCGCCGTCGAGGACCCGGGCTGGGGCAGCCTGCTGGACCTGCTGCCGGCGCTCGGCCTGCGCGCGGCGCCCGTCCGGCTCGACGACGAGGGTCCGCTGCCCGGTTCGCTCGCCGAGGCGCTGGACGGCGGCGCCCGGGCGGTGGTGGTCACCAGCCGGGCGCAGAACCCGACCGGCGCCGCGATCACCGCCGGGCGGGCCGAGGAGCTGCGCGCCGTCCTGTCCGCCCGTCCGGACGTGCTGCTGATCGAGGACGACCACGGCCACGGCATCGTCGACCAGCCCTACCACCCGCTGGCCGGTGCGGGCTCGCGGCACTGGGCGGTGGTGCGCTCGGCGGCCAAGGCCTACGGGCCGGACCTGCGGCTCTCGGTCGCGGTGGGCGACGAGGACACCGTCGGACGGGTGCTCGGGCGCCAGCGGCTGGGCGCCGGATGGGTCAGCCATCTGCTCCAGCAGACGGTGGCCGAACTGTGGCGCACCGACGCCGCGCCGGTGGGGCGGGTGGCCGGTGCCTACCGCGCGCGCCGGGGGGCGCTGATCGGCGAACTGGCCGCGCGGGGCGTCGCGGCGCACGGGGCGAGCGGGCTGAACGTCTGGGTGCCGGTGCCGGACGAGGCCGTCGCACTGGCCGCCCTGGTGCAGCGCGGCTGGGTGGTGGCGCCGGGCGCGCGCTACCGGCTCCAGTCGCCGCCCGGGCTGCGGGTCACGGTCGCGCAGCTGGACCCGGCCGATGCCGGGCGGCTGGCGGAGGACCTGGCGTCCGTGCTGAGCGGATGGCACGGGATCACCGGGGCGGGGGCGGACGGGGCGCCGTCGCGGCTGGTCTGATTCGGTCCGGCGTCCACCCCGGGGGGAATGGTGGGCCTTCGATTCCAGGTCAATGGCGATGCCAATTTCGATTCGATCCGGATCGAATCGAAATTGGCATCGCCATTGACCGACTAAAACGATCCGAGCCGATCAGTACTGATTGGTAACAGGGCGAGAAATTCACTGCAGATACCTAGCGGTAACAAGCGCGGGCATGTCAGATTCAACGCGCCACCGGCCGGCGGCCTACCCTCACCCCGTGTCTCCCCGCCCCCACCTGCGGGCGAGACCGATCGTTGGAGTTCCGTCGTGCCCGAAAACCGTTCGAGCATTTCCCGCACCACCGCCCGGTGGCGCGGACGGCTGCTCGCCGCCGCGCTCGCCCTGCCGCTCGCCGCCACCGGACTGGTGGCGGGAACCGCCGCCCCGGCCCGGGCCGCCGCCCCGAGCGGCCCGACCGCCAGCGTCAGCCTCGGCGACAGCTACATCTCCGGCGAGGCCGGCCGCTGGAAGGGCAACTCCGTCACCAGCGGCGGCAACCGGGCCGGCACCGACCGGGCCTGGACCGGCAGCGGCTACGACCCGAGCCGGATCTACGGCGCCACCTACGCGAGCGGGTGCGACCGCTCGGACGTGGCCGAGGTGCGCAGCGCGCCGACCGTGGCCCAGACCCAGATCAACCTGGCCTGCTCGGGCGCCGTCGCCGCCAACGTCTTCCGCGCCGCCAACGGCGGGCAGTCGTTCAAGGGCGAGGCCCCGCAGGCCGACCAGCTCGCCACCGTGGCCCGGCAGAACAACGTCAAGCTGGTCACCCTGTCGATCGGCGGCAACGACCTCGGCTTCGGCGACGTGATCTCGACCTGCGTGCAGGACTACCTCGTCTGGTACTCCTACTGCAACGATGATCAACAGAGTGCGGTCGACGGCCGGATGCCGGACGCGATGGCGGGCGTCGGCAAGGCGCTCGACGAGATCCGCGCCGTGATGGCGGGCGCCGGGTACGCGGCCGGGGACTACCGGATCGTGCTGCAGTCCTACCCCTCGCCGATCCCGCGCGCCGCCGAGATCCGCTACCCCGAGAGCGGCTGGAGCCGCTCCGACACCGGCGGCTGTCCGCTCTGGAACGGCGACGCGGACTGGGCGCGCGACTCGCTGGTGCCGCAGATCTCCCGGGCGCTCGCCGGGGTCGCCAAGGCCAAGGGTGTGCAGTTCCTGGACCTGAGCGACATGCTCCAGGGCCGTGAGGTCTGCTCCAAGGCGACCCGTCAGGCCGGCTCGACCAGCGCGCCGTCCGCGACCACCAGCGAGTGGGCGCGGTTCCTGGACGGGGGGCTCAACTCCTCGCAGGGCACCCTGCAGGAGTCGCTGCACCCCAACTACTACGCGCAGCAGGCGCTCGGGCGCTGCCTGACCCTGCTGTACGGGCGGACCAGCGGCGACTGGGGGTGCCGCAACACCGCCGGGCAGGACGCCAACGGGATGTACCTGACGGCGAAGTAGCCGGCGGCGAGGCAGCCATCGGCGAGGCAGCCGGCGGCGAGGCAGCCGGCGGCGAGGCAGCCGTCGGGAACGGGACGTCGCCCTGTCCCCCGCCGGTGCGGCGGGGGACAGGGCGACGTCCCGTTCCTGCGGCTCGGGTCAGCCCTTGGCGAGCAGCGCCTGGGTGTGCTCCTTGACCTGGTCCCGCGTCAGATAGGCGTCCGTGTACTCGAAGTCGCGGAGCCGGGCGGGCTGGCGGGCGAGGAACCCGGTGCGCACGAAGTCGTCGCCGGCGGTCGCGTTGAGCAGCCAGTTCGCGCCGACCCGGAACTTGGCGGCGTTGGTGCGCATCGCCATCAGGTGGTAGCCGCGGGCCACCAGTTGCGCCGGCACACCGCGCAGCTCCACCCCGAGCGGCTTGGAGACGGCGTCCTTGCCACCGAGGTCCACCACCAGGCCCAGGTCCTTGTGGTAGTAGGGCTCCAGCGGCTGGTTGCGGAGCGCGGCGATCACATTGTTGGCCACCGCCCGGCCCTGGCGGGCCGAGTGCTGGGCGGTCGGCGGGCACATCGCGCCGTCGCCCTTGGCGAGGTCGGGGACGGCGGCGGCGTCGCCGAGCGCGAACACGCCCTCGAACGGGGCCACCCGCATCTCCGCCGTCACCGCGATCCGCCCGCGCACCGTCTCCGCGTCCAGGGTGGCGATCAGCGGGCTCGCGGCGACGCCGGCCGTCCAGATCAGGGTCCGGCAGGGGAGCACCCGGCCGTCGGTGAACTTCACCGACTCGGCGCCGACCTCGGCCACCGACACGCCGAGCGAGACCTCGATGCCGCGCTCGCGCAGCACCTCCAGGGCGGCGGTGCCGAGGGCGTCGCCGAGCTCGGGCATCAGCTTGGGGGCGATGTCGATGAGGTGCCACTTGATCTGCCGGGCGTCCAGCCTCGGGTAGCGGTGGGCGGCGGCCGTGGTGAGGCGCTGGAGGCAGGCGGCGGTCTCGGTGCCGGCGTAGCCGCCGCCGACCACCACGAACTGGAGCCGGGACTCGCGCTCCCGCTGGTCCGGGGTGGCGGAGGCGAGGTCCAGCTGGGCGATCACATGGTCCCGGACGTACGCCGCCTCGGCGAGGGTCTTCATGCCGCGCGCGTAGTCGGTCAGACCGGGGATGTCGAAGGTGCGGGTGACGCTGCCGGGGGCCAGCACCAGGTAGTCGTACTTCTGCGCCACCACCTCGTCGGTGATCTTGCGCACCACGCAGACCTTGGCGGCCGGGTCCACCCCGATCGCGCCGCCGGGGACGATGTGGGTGCGGCGCAGCGAGCGCCGCAGCGAGACGGCCACCGACTGCGGTGTGAGCACACCCGCCGCCACGTGCGGCAGCAGCGGCAGGTAGAGCTGGTAGCTGAACGGGGTGACCAGGGAGATCTCCGCCTCCGCCGGGGAGAGCTTGCGCTCCAGCCGGCGCGCGCACTCCAGTCCGGCGAAGCCGCCGCCCACGATCAGGATCCGGGCTCGTTCCATCGTGCGTCCCTCACAGTGCAGGTCGTTCCGCCGCGGGTCGAGGCGCCGAGGGCCGTTCCGCCACGTCGAGGCCCTCGGTGGGCGCGGAGGCGGCGGTACGGGTACGGCGGTGCGAGTGCGGTGGTGCGGGTCATGGCCGATGCGGGTCGTGGCCGGTTGCGGTTTCGGCCGGCTGCGGCTGCGGCCCGTCGGGGTCGTGGCCGGTCGGGGTCGTGGCCGATTGCCGGTCGGGGCCGTAGCGTTCCCCGGCTACTGTCCGCCACGTTCGCACGGCGCGGCGGGGGCTGCCACCGGGACGACCCGGGCGGGCGAGCGGGTCGAGCGACACCCGCCCCGTGCATATGCCCGATAGGCTGTCCGCCGTGCTCCCCGAGGTGACGGCGGTCCGTTATGTGACGCCACTGCGAGAAGGCGGCTCGATGCCGGGCCTGGTCGAGGCCGACGACCGGCGGCTGTACGCGCTGAAATGGGTCGGCGCGGCGCAGGGCCGAAAGGCGCTGGTGGCGGAGGTGCTGGCCGGGGAACTCGGCCGGCGGCTCGGGCTGCCGGTGCCCGAGCTGGTGACCGTCGACCTGGACCCGGTACTGGCCCGCAGCGAGCCGGACCCGCAGATCCAGGACCAGATGCGCGCCAGCGGCGGACTCAACCTGGGCATGGCCTTCGTCAGCGGCGCGCTCAACTTCGACCCGCTCTGCTTCGAGGTGGACGCCGGGCTGGCCGGGCAGGTGCTCTGGTTCGACGCCCTCATCGGCAACGTCGACCGCTCCTGGCGCAACCCCAATCTGCTGGTCGCCACCGGTGGACTGCGGCTCATCGACCACGGCGCGAGCCTGATCTTCCACCACAACTGGGCCGGCGCGGCCGCCTGGATCCGGCGGCCGTACGACGCCTCCGACCACGCGCTGCTGCGCGCCGAGCCGGACCTGCTCGCCGCCGACAAGGCGCTCGCGCCGCTGGCCGAGGCGGCGATCGAGGAGGCGGTGGCGCGGATCCCGGACGTCTGGCTGGTGGACGAGCCCGGCTTCGACTCGCCCGAGGCGGTGCGCGCGGCGTACCGCACCCAGTTGACCGAGCGACTGGCCGGTCCGCGCGACTGGCTGCCGGAGGTGTCCGCATGACCGAGCCGATCCGGTCGGCGCTGCCGGCCGTCGCCGAGCTGCACGACTACGAGTACGCGGTGATCCGGGCGGTGCCCCGGGTGGAGCGCGGTGAGTGCGTCAATGTGGGTGTGCTGCTCTACTGCCGGCAGAGTGCCCACCTGGCCGCCCGGACCCATCTCGACCAGGCGCGGCTGCTGGCGCTGGACCCGGTGGCCGACGTGTCCGGGGTGCGGCGGGCGCTGCAGGGGATCGAGGCGGTCTGCGAGGGCGGACCGCAGGCCGGTCCGGCGGCGTCGGACAACCCGGGGCAGCGGTTCCGCTGGCTGACCGCGCCGCGCAGCGCGGTGGTGCAGCCGGGCCCGGTGCACACCGGGCTGACCGCGGACCCGGAGACCGAGCTGCGCCGGCTGTTCGACCAACTGGTGCTCTGAGGGCCCGGGCGGTCGGGCCCTCGGTACGGTGCGGCGGTTGACTGCCGGATCTTTGCCGTGATCAAAGCTTGAGATACTGAAGCACTCGGTCGTAGGCTGACCTCATGGGTTCCACAGTGACCACGACCGTACCGACCAACGCCGAGCTGATGGAGGCGCTGGCCGCCGTCGGTGCCGCGTACTTCCAGGACTTCGCGGCCGCCGCCGCCAGGCACGGTCTCTCCTCCTCGCAGGCCAAGGCGCTCGGCGCCGTCCAGGAGCCGGTGCCGATGCGCGCGCTGGCCGGGCGGCTCGGCTGCGACGCCTCCAACGTGACCGGGATCGTCGACCGGCTCGAGGCCCTGGGCCTGGCCCGCCGGGAGGCCTCGGCGGGGGACCGGCGGGTCAAGATCGTGGTCATCAGCGAGCAGGGCCGGGAGATCCTGTCGCTGGTCCGCGGCGAGATGAGCCGCACCCACCAGTCCTTCGAGACCCTCAGCGACGAGCAGCGGAGCGCGCTGCACTCGATCTGCCTCCAGGTGCTCCCGGTGCTCAGCGGACGGCAGTAGGTCTCGGTGCTGTGTCCGGGCGCGGCGTCTTCGGGCGCGGTGTGTCCGGGCACGGTGTGTCGGGGCACGGTGTGTCCGAATACGGGGCCGCTGCGTCCGGGTGCCGGGCGGCTCTCCGGGCCGCTCTCCAGGCCGCTTCCGCTGCCTGCGGATCGCGCTGGGCCGGTCCGGCGCGGGTCGGGCTGACCTCGGCTGTTAGGCTTGCGAAGCGTGAGCGCGAAGCCCCAGATCCCCAATGTCCTGGCCTCCCGGTACGCCTCGGCGACCCTGGCCCAGCTGTGGTCCCCCGAGCACAAGGTGGTCCTCGAGCGCCACCTGTGGCTCGCCGTCCTGAAGGCCCAGCAGGACCTCGGCGTCGAGGTGCCCGCCACCGCTGTCGCCGACTACGAGCGGGTGATCGACCAGGTCGACCTCGGCTCCATCGCCGCCCGTGAGCGGGTCACCCGACACGATGTGAAGGCCCGGATCGAGGAGTTCAGCGACCTCGCCGGCCACGAGCAGATCCACAAGGGCATGACCTCCCGGGATCTGACCGAGAACGTCGAGCAGCTGCAGATTCGGCAGTCCCTGGAGCACGTGCGGGACCGCACGGTCGCCGTGCTGGTCCGCCTTGGTCGGCTCTCCGCCGAGCACGCCGAGCTGGTCATGGCCGGCCGCTCGCACAACGTGGCCGCGCAGGCCACCACCCTCGGCAAGCGCTTCGCGTCGATCGCGGACGAGCTGCTGGTCGCCTTCCGCCGGCTGGAGGAGCTGATCGCCCGCTACCCGCTGCGCGGGATCAAGGGCCCGGTCGGCACCGCCCAGGACATGCTGGACCTGCTCGGTGGCGACACCGAGAAGCTCGCCGAGCTGGAGCGCCGGGTCGCCGGCCACCTCGGCTTCGACAACGTGCTGATCAGCGTCGGCCAGGTCTACCCGCGCTCGCTGGACTTCGAGGTGCTGACCGCCCTGGTGCAGCTGGCCGCCGCGCCGTCCAGCCTCGCCAAGACCATCCGCCTGATGGCCGGCCACGAGCTCGTGACCGAGGGCTTCAAGGAGGGCCAGGTCGGCTCCTCCGCGATGCCGCACAAGATGAACACCCGCTCCTGCGAGCGTGTCAACGGCCTCGCGGTGATCCTGCGCGGCTACGCGTCGATGACCGGCGAGCTGGCCGGCGACCAGTGGAACGAGGGCGACGTCTCCTGCTCGGTGGTCCGCCGGGTCGCGCTGCCGGACGCCTTCTTCGCCTTCGACGGCCTGCTGGAGACCTTCCTGACCGTCCTCGACGAGTTCGGCGCCTTCCCGGCCGTGGTCGAGGCCGAGCTGGACCGCTACCTGCCGTTCCTGGCCACCACCAAGGTGCTGATGGGCGCGGTGCGCGCGGGCGTCGGCCGGGAGACCGGGCACGAGGTCATCAAGGAGCACGCCGTCGCCTCCGCGCTCGCGATGCGGGCCGGGGCCCGGGAGAACGAGCTGCTGGACCGGCTGGCGAACGACGACCGGATCCCGCTGGACCGGGCCGGGCTGGACGCGCTGCTCGCCGACCGGCTGTCCTTCACCGGTGCGGCCGGTGCCCAGGTCGCCGAGGTCGTCCGCCAGGTCGAGGCCGTCGCGGCCGCGTACCCGGAGGCCGCCAAGTACGCGCCGGGCGACATCCTCTGACGGTTGTCCGACCCCGGATGCCGGGCCCCGTCACCGTCGAGGTGGCGGGGCCCTCGGCGTGTCCGGGAGGCCCGGCGGTCCGGGGGTCTTCTGCTGCGGGGAGGCTCAGCCCTGCTCCGGAGCCGGACGGCCCGGGTCGAGGGGCGGGGCGGGATGGCCCGGGTCGAGGGGCGGCGCGTTGGTGCCGCAGGCGTAGCGGCAGTCCGGCTCGGCCACCGGGCGGTGGTCCTCGGGGGCCAGGACGTTGCCGTGGACGGTGGTCAGGGCCGTGAGCCCGCCCGCCACGAGCAGTCCGGCACAGATCAGCATCGCGGTGTGGAAGGCGGAGTCGACCGCCGACGGCACCCGGTAGGCGTCGCCGCTCAGACCCGCCAGCGCGGGCAGCGCGGCAACGGCCAGCAGTCCGGCCGCCCGGGCCGCGGCGTTGTTGACCCCGCTCGCGATGCCCGCGTGCCGCACCTCGACCGCCGCCAGCACGGTCGCGGTCAGCGGTGCGACCAGCAGCACCATTCCGCTCCCCATCACCGCGACGGCCGGCAGCACGTCCGTCCAGTAGGAGGCGTCGGGCCCGATCCGCAGCATCAGCAGCACGCCCACCGCGCACAGCAGCGGGCCGACGGTGAGCGGCAGCCGCGGGCCGATCCGTTTGCCCAGCCGGCCCGCCCGGGCGGAGAGCGCCAGCATGATCACGGTGATCGGCACCAGCGCGAGTCCGGAGACCAGCGGCGAGAAGCCGGAGACGATCTGCAGCTGGACGACCAGGAGGAAGAAGACCCCGCTGAACGCCGCGTACACGGCGAGCGTGACCAGGTTGACGGCGGTGAACAGCCGTGAGGAGAACAGGCCCAGCGGCAGCATCGGCTCCGCGGTGCGGCGCTCGACCACGATGAAGGCGGCGCCGAGCAGGAGGCCGGCCGCGCCGGTGACCCAGACCGTGGCGGAGAGGCCGCCCCCGGCGGCGGTCAGCGCATAGGTGATCGAGCCGAGCGCGAGAGCGGCCAGCACCGCGCCGAGCACGTCGAACCGCCCGGTCGAGCTCTCGTCGCGGCTCTCCGGGACGTGCCGGGCGGCCACCGCGATCACCATCGCGGCCAGCGGCAGGTTCAGCAGGAAGATCCAGCGCCAGCCCGGGCCGTCCACCAGCCAGCCGCCGAGGAACGGGCCGACCGCCGCCGAGACCCCGCCGAGGCCGGACCAGAGGCCGACCGCCGCCGAGCGGTCGTCCGGATGGAACACCGCCTGGAGCATCGCCAGCGAGCCCGGGGTGAGCAGCGCCCCGCCGATGCCCTGCACGGCGCGGGCCGCGATCAGCACCTCGATGGTCGGCGCGGCGGCGCAGGCGGCCGAGGCGGCGGCGAACCAGACCACGCCCAGCAGGAAGATCCGGCGCCGCCCGTACCGGTCGCCGAGCGCGCCGCCGAGCAGGATCAGGCCCGCCAGGGTGAGCAGATAGGCGTTCAGCGTCCATTGCAGGGCGTCGAGCTGGGCACCGAGATCGGTGCCGATCCGGGGCAGTGCGACGTTCACGACGGTTCCGTCGAGCATCGCCATGCTGGAGCCGAGCACCGTCGCCAGAAGTACCCAGCGTCCCTGCGCGGTGCCCAACCGCAGGGTGCCTGCATCGGTGGTGGTCACGGCCCATGGTGGGGCCCACGGGGCCGACGTGACAAGGGTCACCGGGGGTGTGTCGGGGATGTCCGTTCCGTGAGTGATCGTGTGCGCACTGATGACGACATCGGCGGAGGGTTGCGGATCACGTGCGCGCAGTGAATGGATTGTGTGCGTACTGTGCATGCCTTTCATGCGGAGCGTCACGGTGTTCCGGACTTTGGTCCCGGGCTCCGGAGATCGACATTGCTTCACCCGAACGGATGGGTTTTAGTTCAGCGACCGCCCGGCGTCAGCCCGGGTGGCCACCGGGTGGAACGCCTAGTCCTGCCGCTGCCCGGTGGTTCGCAACGAACTCTGTACGGCAGGAGCGGGGGACCCACAGGTAAGTCGCCGGACCCGAATTGACGGTCCGGCTTGGGGTGAAGCCGCATTTCTCTGCGGCCGGGCAACTCCAGCCCGAACCCGACAGCTCACCTCGCAGGCGTCGGAGAGGACAGCTTCCATGCCCGCACAGGCTCGTCGTATCGCCATGCCCCGCGCCGTCCGCATCGGCATCGCCACCGCCGTCACCGGCGCCGCCTTCGCCCTCCCGCTGGTGACCACCGTCACCGCCCAGGCGCACGAGGCCCCGGCCGCCGGCCACTCGCAGCAGACCAGCACCTGGACCGGCGCCGCCAGCGTCGACGCCGCGCCGGCCGCTGCCGAGAACGCCCCGGCCGCCCCGGCTGCCGCCGCCGCTCCCGCCGCCGAGGCCGCTCCGGCCGCCCCGGTCGACTACAAGGTCGTCGGCGGGGACACCCTGTCGAAGATCGCCGACGCGAAGAACGTCGAGGGTGGCTGGAAGGCGCTGTTCGAGCACAACCGCTCGGTCATCGGCGCCAACCCGAACCTCATCTTCCCGGGTCAGCACCTCGCGCTCGGCGCCAAGGCCGCCGAGGCCGCGAAGCCCGCCGCCCCGGCCGAGGCCGCCAAGCCGGCCGCCCCCGCGGCCAAGGCGCAGACCTCGCAGGACTCGGTGAAGCCGGCCGCTCCGGCCGCGAAGCCGGCGGCCCCGGCCGCCAAGCCCGCCGCCAAGCCTGCCCCCCAGCCCGCCGTTCAGGCCGTCGTCGCCCCGGTCGCGAAGCCGGCCACCGCGGCTCCGGTCGCCGCCACCTCCGGCTTCTTCGCCCCGCTGGCCAACCCGAAGCTCGGCACCGCCTACGGCGTGGCCGGCTCGATGTGGGCCTCCGGCCACCACACCGGCGCCGACTTCGTCGCTGCCACCGGCACCCCGCTGCGCGCGGTCGCGGCCGGCACCGTGGTGAAGGCCGGCAACGGCGGCGCCTACGGCAACGAGGTCGAGATCAAGCTCGCCGACGGCAAGTACGCCGAGTACGCGCACCTGTCCTCGATCGGTGTGTCCATCGGTCAGACCGTCACCGCCGGCCAGCAGATCGGCCTCTCCGGTGCGACCGGCAATGTGACCGGCCCGCACCTGCACTTCGAGATCCGCACCGGCTCGGAGTACGGCTCGGACATCGACCCGATCGCCTACCTGCGGGCGCACGGCGTCGCGATCTGACCTCGGTCGGATCATCTGCCTCCGCCGGATGCGGGGCGAAACGACCTCCCGGAATGGTCATGTCGGGTGACCGCTGGACCGGGTGGACGCCGCATCCGAGTGGATCGACGGGCGCGGGACACGCCCGTCCTGCCGGCCGGCCCGGCTCACGAGACTTCTCGTGGGCCGGGCCGGCCGTCGTCGTGCCCGGGGTCCGCTGCGGCGGAGTTGATCAGGCTTCAGAGTTGGTTCGGGGTAGCCCGGTTCTGCTTCCGGTGGGTTCAGGAACTGTGGGCGGCCGGCTCCTGCTCGGCGGCGGACAGCAGTTGGTGCACCCGGTGGCCGAACTCGTCGGCGTCGCGGGCCGGTTCGAGGAAGACGAGGCGGACGTCGCGGTGGCCGTGCGGGTGGTCCAGGCGGAGCACCAGGCCGTACCGGTCGAGCGCGAGCGGACGGACGTCGGGACGGTCGGTGAGCAGCGCCGGGTCGAGCAGCCGGGTGAGCACGGCGAGCGCGTCGGGGTGGTCGTCGGCGAGGTGGGTGAGAAGTCCGGCCTCGTAGCGGGCCAGCGGGTCGGGGGCCGCCGCCGCGAGGTCGGCGCCGGTGATCGCGGTGGTGCCGTACGGGGTCGAGAGCACGGCGTGCGCGACGTCCAGGCGCAGGTGCACGCTGAGGCCGTCGTCGGCGAGGTGGGCGAGGTGGAGCCGGCCGGCCAGGGTGAGACGCCCGCGGACCCGGTCGCGGACGGCCACCGGGGCGATGTCGGTGAGGTCGAGCACGACGGCGAGGCCGTCCTGCTCGCGGGCGGCGGCGGAGGTCACCGGGGAGTCGAGCGGCGCGTGCAGCCGGAGCCGGGAGCCGTGCACCGAGACGGGGGTGGAGAGTTCGTGCTGCTCGCCGCCGGCGCGGAGGACCACCGAGGAGGTGGCGGTCAGCAGGCTGCCGATCCGTTCGGCGGCGGTGGGCTCGGGAATCTCGGCATCGTGCTGCGGGTGCGGGCTCATGGGATCGGGACCTCCGGCGGACGAGCTGACCTTTTAGTTAGGTGAGCCTAACCTAATGAATTGAGGGGGTGAGGGCAAGGTGTCGCGAGGGTGGGGCGCACCGGGAGTGCGTGCAGGGCTCCGGCTCGGAGTCCGGGGGCTCCTGGTGGGGATGGTGCTGTCGAGGTAGGTGGGCCTGTGCCGCCCGCCGTCGGGGCGAGGGGCGCCGAAGTGGCGGCAGTCAGCAGACTATCGATCAGGTCGGTGCCGGCGGGCCCGGAAATCTCGACGATGTGCGGATGCGGGCCGAGGGTCCGGGGTCAATAGTGAACGAATCGGTCTGTTGGTTAGGCGAGCCTTGCCTTGCTTTTGATGGGGTGGCGGCCGGATGGCGATGTGGCGGGGCCGGACATGCTGAAGGGCCCCGACTCGGCCTGAGTGCCGAGGTCGGGGCCCTTCCGGGGTGGACGGTGCGTGCGGGTCAGACGACGACCGCCTGGGCGTCGATCTCCACCAGCATCGGCTCCTGCGGGAGTTCGCAGAAGATCGTGGTCCGGCACGGCTTCACGCCGCCGGCAGGGATGTTCTCCTCGATGAACTCGGCGTAGACCTCGTTCATCAGCGGGAAGTCGGCGCGCTTGGTGAGGTACACGCGGAACATCACCACGTCCTCGACGGTCGCGCCGCCCGCCTCGACGATCGCCTTGACGTTCTCCAGGGTGCGGCGGGTCTGTGCCTTCACATCGCCGTGGTGGAGGTACTCGCCGGTGGCGGGGTCCTGCGGGCCCTGGCCCGACACCTGGAGGATCGGGCCCTTGCGGACGCCCTGGGAGAACATCCAGGCCGGGGCGGGGGCGCCGTCGGTGCGGATCTCGGTCTTGTCGTTCCGGGTGCTCATGCGTGCTCACTTCCTGTGCGGGGGAGGTGGGTTGTGGGTCGTGCGGTCGTGCAGTGGTGAGGTGGTGAGGTGGTGCAGTGGTGAGATCGTGCGGTGGTGGTGCGGTGGTGGTGCGGTGGTGGTGCGGTGGTGGTGCGGTGGTGGTGCGGTGGTGGTGCGGTGGTGGTGCGGTGGTCGTCGGGGGTGCTGTGGTCGTCAGTGGCGCGGGGGCTGGCCGCAGTCGGCGGAGATCGCCCTTGCGGTGGCGAGAAGTTGGGGCAGCAACTCCAACACCTGCTCGTAGGGGAGCACGACGTCCGGGACGGAGATCGAGGCGGCGGCGACCACTCGGCCGCTGGCGTCGCGGATCGGCGCGGCCACGCAGTTGATGAACGCCTCGTGCTCGGCGTGGTCCTGCGCCCAGCCCTGGGCGGCGACCTTCTCCAGCTCGGCCAGCAGCGCCTCGGGTGTGGTGAGGGTGCGCGCGGTGTGCGGGGTGAAGTCGATGCCCGCCACCACCCGCCGCCGTTCGGGCGTGGGCAGGTCGGCGAGCAGCACCTTGGACACCGCGGCGCTGTGCAGGGCGGCCCGGAGGCCGATCCGCGAGTACATCCGCACCGGGTGCCGGGAGTCGTACTTGTCGATGTAGACCACCTCGCCGCCCTCGTAAGCGGCCAGGTGCACGGTCTGGCCGGTGCCGGCGTTCAGTTCGGCGAGGTACGGCGCGGCGATCCGGCGGACCCCGCGCTGTTCCAGGGCGAGCCCCGAGAGTGCGAACAGACCGGCGCCCAGGTGGTAGCGGTATCCGGCGTCGCGGTAGACGAATCGTTCCTCTTCGAGGCTCTGGAGCAGCCGGAGCACGGTCGTCTTGTGCACACCGAGCACCTCGGCCAACTGGTCCAGGGAGCGCTCGCCCTCACCGAGTTCGGCGAGGATGCGCAGGGCGCGGGTGACGGTCTGGCTCATGGCGCTCCAAGGGCCGGGGTGGCGGCCGGTCGAGGGTCGGGGGCACCGCCCCCTGGTGGAACGGGCGCGGAGCGGTCGGTGGGGGAGGCGGATGCGGCGGTGCGGGAAGAGGCGGGCGACGGGGTGGGTGGGTCGGTGGGGAAGGCGTATGTGCTGGTGGGCGCTGCGGGGAGCGCTGGGGACACGATGCCATCCGCCGACACCCGGGTGGCCGCCCAGGCCTCGGGTGAGGCGTCGAGCAGGGCGCCGACCACCGATTCGGGCGGAAGCTCGCCCTGGTCCCCGTGGCTGGTCAGCGCGCAGGCCGCGCTCAGATGGCCCAGTCGCAGGCGGCGCCGCTGGTCGAGGCCGCGCACGGTACCGGCCAGGTAGCCGGCGGCGAACGCGTCGCCCGCGCCGGTCGCCTCGACCACCTCGACCGTCAGCGCCGGTTCGGCGACGGTGGTGCCGTCGCGCCCGATCGCGGTGACCAGCCGGGCCGCGTCCTTGACCACGACGGTGGCCGGCGACGGGAAGAGGCGGCGCAGGGCGTGCGGCTCCCCGGTGCCGAAGGCGGCCTCGGCCTCGTCCGAGCCGAGCAGGAGCAGGTCGGCCGCGTCCAGCAGGGGCGGCAGCACCGAGAGGTCGCGGTCGCGCCAGAGCGCCGGACGCCAGTTGAGGTCGAAGCTGACCAGGCGGTCGGAGCGGCGTTCCGCCAGCAGTGCGCGGAGCAGGGCGAGGCAGTCGTCGGAGAGCGCGGCCGTGATGCCGGACAGGTGGAGCAACCGGGCCCCGGCCAGCAGGCGGGCGGCAGTCGGGTCGTCCAGCAACTCGGGGGAGAGGGCGGCCGCCGCCGAACCGCGCCGGTGGTAGTGCAGCCGGCTGCGCCCCGGGCCGAGGTCGTGGCGGTCGCCGGTGGTGCCGCCGACCTCCTTGAGGTAGACGCCGGTCGGGCGGTGCGGGTCGACCGCGACGGCGGAGACGTCCACCCCGCGGGCGGTCAGTTCGCCGAGCAGGCGGCGGCCGAAGCCGTCGTCGCCGACCCGGCTGATCCAGGCGCTCGGCACGCCGAGGGCGGCCAGGGCGCCGGCCACGTTGGACTCGGCGCCGCCGACGGCGAGCCGGAAGTTCTCCACGGACTCCAGCGGGCCCGCGCGGTCGGGGAGGAGTACGGCCATCGACTCGCCCACGCAGACGGCCAGGGGGGTGGGGGGCGTGGCGGGTGTCGGCGGCTGTGTCCGGGGCTGTGTCCGGGGCGGGGTGTGGGGCGCGGTGTGGGGCAGGGGCGGTGTCGGGGACGGCTCCGGGGTGGCCGGTGTGCGGGGCGGTGCGGCCGTCGGATCGCCGGGCGACGGGGTGGCCTCGCTCGCGGCGGCGTCCTGGCGTGGCATCTGCTGGGCTCCTCGGAGTACTGCGGCCGGCCGGGGTGGGGGTGCTGCGGCGAGCCTGGCTGACCCGCGTGCGGCGGGCGGCTGTCGTTGACCTTCGTCCGGCGCCGATGCTAGAACCGTGTTGCCAGCATGTGCAACCCTCATTGCACATGTTGCAACATGGCAGATGGAGGAAGACGGTGGACCAGACCTTCGCGAGCAGTGGCAGCGACGGCGGCGGAAGTGGCAGCGGCGGTAGTGGTGGCAGCGGCAGCGGTGGGCCCGATGGTGGGCTCGGTGGTGAGCCCGGCGGTGGCGGTTCGGGCATCGACGCGGGTGCGGTGGCGGCACTCGCCGAGGAGGTGCTCGACTGGCGGTTCAAGGCGCTGCCGTCGGCCGCCGACGGCCTGACCGTCCGCCAGTATCTGGCCACCGGACCCACCCTGTCCGACCTCGGCACCCCGCTGCTCACACTCGACGAGGGCGCGCTCGACCACAACCTGCGCACCATGGCCCGCTGGTGCGCGGACGCCGGCATGGCGCTCGCTCCGCACGGCAAGACCACCATGGCCCCCGCGCTCTGGAAGGCGCAGCTGGACGCGGGCAGCCACGGCATCACCCTCGCCAACCTGCCGCAGCTCCGGGTCGCCCGCGCCTTCGGTGTGCGCCGGCTGCTGCTCGCCAACTCCCTGCTCGACCCGGCCGGCCTGCGCTGGCTGGCGGGCGAGCTCGCCGCCGACGCCGACTTCGCCTTCACCTGCTGGGTCGACTCGGTGGAGAGCGTCCGGCTGATGGACGAGGCACTGCGCGCGGCCGGTGCCGAGCGTCGGGTCGAGGTACTGCTCGAACTCGGCGGCCCCGGCGGCCGCACCGGCGCGCGCACCGTCGACGGGGCGGTGGAGATCGCGGATGCCGTCCGCCGTGCGCCGACCCTCCGGCTGGCCGGCATCGGCGGGTACGAGGGTGCGTTGGCGCACGACGCGAGCGAGGGCGGGCTCGGTACCGTGCGCGGGTACCTGCGGTCGCTGGCCGAGCTGCACGGGCGGCTGGCCGGTCGGTACGCCGAGGACGCCGCGCCCGTGGTCACGGCCGGTGGCAGTGCCTACTTCGACCTGGTGGCCGAGGAGTTGGCTGCGCTGCCGGAGGCCTTCGTGGTGCTGCGCTCGGGTGCGTACCTCGCGCACGACGACGGCTTCTACCGGGGGATCTCGCCGCTCGCCCGGGGCGCGGCGGAGCCGGGGGCCGGTGGTGGCCGGGCACTGCGCGGGGCGCTGCACGGGTGGGCCCGAGTGGTCTCCCGGCCGGAGCCGCAGTTGGCGCTGCTGGACGCGGGCAAGCGCGACCTGCCGTTCGACGAGGGCCTTCCGGAACCGCATCTGGTGCGGGGCGGGGCGGAGTTGACGGGCACGGCGGCGCGGATCACCGCGCTCAACGACCAGCACGCGTTCCTCCGGGACGCGGGCGACCTCGCGCCGGTCGGCGCGGTGCTGCGGCTGGGCATCTCGCACCCGTGCACCGCCTTCGACAAGTGGACGCTGATCCCGGTGCTGGACGATGCCTCGGCGGCCGAGCCGAAGGTGACCGGGCTGGTCAGGACGTTCTTCTGATGAGCGCCAGGGCCGGTGGGAGCGTGCTGTTCCGTGGTGCCACGGTGGTGGACGGCACGGGAGCGGGACGGTTCCGGGCGGACGTCCGGATCGCCGGCGGGGTGATCGTCGAGGTCGGGGCGCCGGGCGGGACGGTGGCGTCGGGTAGGACGGTGGCGTCGGGTGCGGGTGCGGGTGCGGGTGCGGGCCGGTCGGGTGCCGGTGGCGTGGGCCGGTCGGGTGCGGGCGCGGCGCGGACGGTCGACGCGGACGGGCTGGTCCTGGCGCCCGGGTTCATCGACATGCACGCCCACTCCGACCTCGCGCTGCTCCGCGAACCGGAGCACCCGGCCAAGGTCACCCAGGGCGTGACCTGCGAGGTCCTCGGCCAGGACGGCCTCTCCTACGCGCCGGTCGACGACACCACCCTGCCCGCGCTCCGCCGCCAGATCGCCGGCTGGAACGGCGACCCGGACGACCTGGACTGGGACTGGCGCACCGTCGGCGGCTATCTGGACCGGCTGGACCGGACCGGCCCCGCCGTCAACGCCTGCTACCTGGTGCCGCACGGCTCGCTGCGCATGCTCGCCATGGGCTGGGAGAACCGGGCCCCGAGCGCCGCCGAACTCGACCGGATGCGCGAGCTGTTGGCGCAGGGGCTGGTCGAAGGCGCGGTCGGGATGTCGAGCGGCCTGACGTACACCCCCGGGATGTACGCCGGAACCGCCGAACTGGTCGAACTCTGCAGGGTCGTCGCCGGCTTCGGAGGATTCCACGCCCCCCACCAACGCTCCTACGGGGCCGGGGCGTTGGAGGGATACGCGGAGATGGTCGAGATCGCCCGGCGGTCCGGCTGCCCGCTCCACCTCACCCACGCCACCATGAACTTCGGTGTCAACGAGGGCCGCGCCGGAGAACTGCTGGCCCTGCTCGACCAGGCCCTCGACGACGGTGTGGACCTCACCCTGGACAGTTACCCCTACCTGCCCGGATCCACCACCCTGGCCGCCCTGCTGCCCAGTTGGGCCACCGAGGGCGGACCGCAGGCCACCCTGGCGCGGCTCGGCGACCCCGCCGCGCGCGAGCGGATCCGGTACGAGGTGGAGGAGAAGGGCAGCGACGGCTGCCACGGTGTGGTCACCGACTGGAGCACCATCCAGCTCTCCGGCGTCCGGGCCCCCGAACTCGCCGACGCGGTCGGCCGGACCGTCGCCGAACTCGCCGCCGAGCAGGGCCGGAGCGGCACGGAGGTCTTCCTCGACCTGCTGCTCCGGGACGAGTTGGCCACCACTATCCTCCAGCACGTCGGCCACGAGGCGAACGTCCGGGCGATCATGCGCCACCGCGTGCACACCGTCGGCAGCGACGGGCTGTTGGTCGGCGCCCGCCCGCACCCGCGGGCCTGGGGCACCTTCCCCCGCTACCTGGCCCGGTACGTCCGCGACTCCGGCGTGCTCACACTGGAGGAGGCGGTCGCCCGGATGACCGGTCGGCCCGCGGCCCGGTTGCGGCTGCACCGGCGTGGGCGGATCGCCCCCGGTTTCCACGCCGACCTGGTCCTCTTCGACCCCGAAAAGGTCCAGGACGGCGCGACGTTCGAGCAGCCGAGGCGGCCCGCAGTCGGTGTGGAACACGTCTATGTGAACGGCGTGGCCGTGGTGGAGCAGGGCCGCACCACGGGCGCGCGGCCCGGTCGGGCGCTGCGCCGGACGGGGCGCGGGGCGGAGGCGGTATGACGGCCGCGTGCTGTGGAGCCGAGCCCGGCGGGTGCGGGTGCAGGTGTGGCGGTGGGGCCGGCGTCGGTGGGAGCGGTGGCGGTGGGGCCGGTTCCCGTA
Source organism: Kitasatospora purpeofusca (assembly GCF_000718025.1). GTDB lineage: Bacteria > Actinomycetota > Actinomycetes > Streptomycetales > Streptomycetaceae > Kitasatospora > Kitasatospora purpeofusca. The sequence continues at coordinate 23,466 of NZ_JODS01000039.1, read as the reverse complement.
GATCAGGGTGCCTGGTGAATCAGGGTGCCAAGCGAATCCGAGTGGAATGGAAGCGAACGCCGTGAATTCGAGTTCAGTCGGTCCGAGGCCGGTCGAAGAGGGTTTCGTGGATCGGGAGTCGGCGGGTCCGAGTGCCGGGAGCCCGGGCTCCGGGAGCCGCACGCCCTCCGCTGCCGCCATGGCGGCAGCGGCGCGGGCCGCGCTCGCCGCCTCGCCGGTGGTCGCGGTCGTCCGTGCGCCACGGATACCGGACGCCGCCGCACTCTGCGCCGCGCTCGCCGAGGGCGGAATCACCTGGACCGAATTCACCTTCACCACACCCGATGTGACAACCCACCTGCACCGGGCGGCACAGGCCGGCCACCGGGTCGGGGTCGGAACGGTGCTCACCGCCCAGCAGGCCGAGCAGGGGCTCACTGCCGGGGCGTCCTTCCTGGTCACGCCCGGTTTGCGACCCGAGGTGGCGGATGCCGCGCACGCGGCGGGAGTCCCGGTGATCCTCGGCGCCCTCACCGCGACCGAGGTGGCCCAGGCGGTGGATCTCGGTGCCGCGGCGGTGAAGATCTTCCCGGCCCGGGCGTTCGGCCCCGGCTACTTCAAGGATCTGCGGGGCCCGTACCCCGATGTCCCGCTGGTCGCCTCCGGCGGTGTCAACGCGGGCAACGCGGCGGAGTTCCTGGCGCACGGGGCACTCGCCGTCTGTGCCGGGACGGACGTGGTGCCGCCGGAGGTCGTCGCGGCCGGGGACTGGGCGGAGATCACCCGTCGGGCCCGGGCGTTCACGGAGGCCTGCGCGCTCCGGTAACGGGGGCGAGCGGGGGCGAGCACCGTGGCCGATGTTGCGACGCCCTGCGGGGCGGCATGCCCCGCACGGCGGGCGTCGATCGTGGGGCGCGAAGGAGTGGGAGGGGCTCGGGAGGGCGCGCGGCATGGGCGGGGGCTCCTTCCAGGAGTCCCGCGCCGGTCCGGGAGTGGCCGAGCCGGACTGTTGGGGCGACGGGGATTCGACGAGAATCGGTAGCCCCCCGGCACCCGGCAGGAGGATCCCACCCATGACCTCGACCCGCCCCGGCCCCGACTGGCTGACCGACGCCGTGCTGTACCAGATCTACCCCCAGACCTTCGCCGACTCCGACGGCGACGGCATCGGCGACTTCGCGGGCATCACCGAGCACCTCGACCACCTCGCCTGGCTGGGCGTGGACACGGTCTGGCTGAACCCGTGCTTCGCCTCGCCCTTCCGTGACGCGGGTTACGACGTCACCGACTACCTCGCACCCGCCCCGCGCTACGGCACGGCCGACGACCTCGCCGCACTGGTCGAGGCGGCGCGCCGCAAGGGCATCCGGATCCTGCTGGACCTGGTCGCCGGCCACACCTCCGACCAGCACCCCTGGTTCCGGGCCTCGGCCGAGGATCCGTCCGACCACCGCTACATCTGGTCCGACCGGCCGGTGGACGGCTTCGTCGCCTCCCCGGGCGGCCGGGCCGGGTGGTACCGGCCGAACTTCTTCGAGTGCCAGCCCGCACTCAACTTCGGCTACGGGCGCGAGGATCCGGAACAGCCCTGGCGCCAGCCCGTCGACGCCGAGGGCCCCCGGGCCAACCGCGCCGCGTTGCGCGGGATCATGGCGCACTGGCTGGACCTGGGGCTGGCCGGCTTCCGGGTCGACATGGCGTCCTCCCTGGTCAAGGACGACCCGGGCTTCGCCGAGACGGGCAAGCTCTGGACCGAACTGCGCGACTGGCTCGACCGCGACCACCCGCAGGCCGCGCTGTTCGCCGAATGGGGCGACCCGGCAGCCGCCGTCGCCGCGGGCTTCCACGCGGACTTCCTGCTCCAGTTCGGCGGCACGGACCACGGACTGCCGCTGCGCTCGCTCTGGAACAACAACGCCGGGACGGTGGAGGAGTTCTGGAAGCAGGGCCCGTGCTACTTCGAGGCCGAGGGGCGCGGCACGCCCCAGGTGTTCCTGGACGCCTGGCGCTCGGCGTCCCAACTGACCGAGGGCGCCGGGCACATCGCCCTCCCCACCGCCAATCACGACTTCTCCCGGCTGGCGACCGGTCCGCGCACCGCCGAGCAACTCGCCCCGGCCTTCGCCCTGGTGCTGACCTGGCCCACCCTGCCCGCGGTGTACTACGGCGACGAGATCGGCATGCGCTATGTGCCGGACCTCCCCGACGTCGAGGGCAGCGTGCTCGGCCCGACGTACAACCGGGCCGGCTCGCGCACGCCGATGCAGTGGGCACCCGGTCCGAACGCGGGCTTCTCGGCCGCCCCGGCGGAGCGGCTCTACCTCCCGGTGGATCCGGACCCGCGCAGGCCGGATGTCGCCGGCCAACGGGCCGACCCGACCTCGCTGCTGCACACCGTGCGGCGGCTGATCGCACTGCGCCGCAAGCACCCGGGGCTGGGGGCGCGGGGCTCGCTGGAGGTGCGGCACGCCGGGTACCCGCTGGTGTACACCCGGGCCGGGCGGTACCTGGTGGTGATCAACCCGCGGCGGGAACCGGCGGTTCTCCCGCTCGACGGGCTGCTGGACGGTGTCGGTGCGTCCGGTGCGTCCGACGTGTCCGGTGGGGCCGACCGGGTGGGCAGGGCGGGCCGGGCTGGCGGGGTCACCCCGCTGGAGGCCCAGGGTGTGCGGATCGGAGCGGCGGGTGAGCTGCGGGCGGACGGCTTCTCGTACGGGGTCTTCGACCTGGGGTGACGGTCCCGGCGCTGCCGACGCCGCAGCCCTGCGAGGCGTGGGCTGATCGGGGGCGGGCTTCGGCCCGCCCCCGAAGTGGTTGTACACTGCATCCAGATGGTTGCATTTACCATCTTTCATGCCCACCTTTCACTGGCGACCGCCGGAGGACGGACCGAACTTCATGAGCACACCCCGGACCACAGCCGCAGCGCCCGCCGTGGGGCACTCGCTCAAGCACCTGGCGTTCCACCTGCTCACCCCGCTGCTGATGTGCCTCGGCATGGCGCTCGCGTACCAGGGCGCCTTCCACCAGCCCGAGCCGCACCATCTGAAGGTCGCCGTTGTCGGCGTCACCCCGGAGGCGCGGGCGCTGGCCGGAGCGGTGCAGAGCAGGGCGGGAGACGCGCTGGACGTGAGCACGCTGCCGGACCGGGCCGCCGCCGAACAGGGACTGCTGGACCGGGACCTGGTCGGCGCCTTCCTCCCCGACGCCAGCCACCCCGAACTCCTGGTCGCCAAGGCCAACTCGGACACCTCGGCGATGGCGGCCGAGAAGGTCTTCCAGCGCGTGACCGCACAGCAGGGCGTCCCCCTGGCCGTCACGGACCTCACCACCCCGAGCGAGGGCGATCCCACCGGTCAGGGCCTGTTCTTCCTGCTGGTCGCGCTCAGCATCGGTTCCTACGGCAGCGTCGCGGTGATCGGCGCGGCGGGTGCGGCGCTGGCCATGCGGATCCGGGTGCTGGTCGGGGTGGGTGTGTCCTTGGCGGTGAGCGTGATCGGAATTCTCACCGCAGGGCCGGTCTTCCATGTGGTGGACCACGACCTGGCCGGGATCTGGGCGCTGGGCTGGCTCTACTCGGCCGGGGTGATCGGGATCGGCATCGGTCTCCACACCTTCCTCAAGCGGTGGACCACGCTGGCGATGATGGTGCTGTTCGTGATGCTGAACTTCACCAGTTCCGGCGGTGTGTACCGGCCGGAGCTCCAGAACGGCTTCTTCGCCGGGCTGCACTCCTGCTGGGCCGGTGCGGGCTTCCTGGAGGGCGCCCGCAGTCTGCTGTACTTCGATGGCGGTGCCGGCTTCGGCGGTCATCTCCTGACGTTGGTGCTGTGGTTGGCGGCCGCCGGTGTGCTCGTGGTCGGAGCCGCGCGGTACGAACGGCGCGGCCGGGCCGTGGCGTCGAGTGCGGTCGGCGCGGGGGCTGCCGAAGGTGGCGGCGGTACGGCCGGGTGGGTCGGCTCAGCCGGGTCGGCCGGGGCGGCCGGTGTGGCGCGCGCTGCCGACTCGTCGCCCGGAGAGGGGCCCGGTGCCGAGGAGGAGATGGAGGAGTCGGCGGTCGCGATCTGATTGTCCGTCAACTCGGCGGGAGAACTTCACCCGGTGCGAGGGGCATCGACTCCGGGTGGGGACAGGTGGCCCGCGACCGGCCCTGGACAAGCCGGTTGCGGGCCCCGGCCGGCGGAACGCGCGCCGCCGCCCCGGCGTGGTGGATCGGGTGATCTGCGTGGCGGCACAGCCCGCTGCCTCCCGGATGGCAGGATCGGGCGTGCTCTGCCGACGGGGGACGTCGCCCCGTCCGTTCGCCGTCCCCGAGGAGTACCACCGTGCCTCGCCCCTTCCGACCTGCCCGTAGCGCTCTTGCCGACCGGGTGCTGGCAGCGGTGCCGGCCACCGCCATCGCCTTGGCGCTGCTCGCCGCGACCCCGGCCGTCGCCGTCGCGCCACCGCTCTCGCAGCCCCGGATCGTCGCCCACTTCGATCTGTCCCAGGGCCGCCAGCCCGAGAACATCGCCGTCGAACCCGACGGCTCCGTGGACCTCACCCTCTCCTTCGCCCGCCAGGTCGTCCACCTCGACCGCGCCGGGCGGCTCACCGTCCTTGCCAGCATGCCCGTACCCGCACACCCCGCGACCCCGGTCATCGGCGCCGCGGCCGTCTCGGGCCTGGCCCGCGCCCACGACGGCACGCTGTACTTCGCTTATGCCACCGGTACCGAGGACCTCACCGGGATCTGGAGGCTCTGCCCCGGCGGTGAGCCGGAGCGCATCGCCGCCCTCCCCGCGAACAGCCTGCCCAACGGCCTCGCGCTGGACGAGCGCGCCGGCGTGCTGTACTCCGCCGACTCGGCGCTCGGCCTGGTCCGGGTCGTGCCGACGGCCGGCGGCGCTCCGGTGGTCTGGTCCGACGATGCCCGCCTCAAGCCCACCGTCGCTTTCGGTGCCAATGGCCTGAAGGTGCACCGTGGCGCGGTCTGGGTCGGCAACACCGACACTGGCTCGCTACTGCGCATCCCGATCGGTCCGGACGGCTCCGCCGGCCCGGTCGAGGTCCGCGCCGACGGGCTCGCAGGGCTCGACGACTTCGCCTTCGTCGGGATCGGTGACGAGCTGATCGCGGCGCTCAACACCTCCAGCGAGGCCGTCTACCTCCGTGGTGACGGTACTCGGCACACCGTTCTCGACGCCTCGGACGGTCTCTCCAACCCGACCTCGGTCGGGATCCGGGGCGACCGGGTGTACGTGCCGAGTGCGGCCTTCTACTCGAGGAGCGATCCCAACCTGCTGGCCGCGACGCTGGAGCGGTAGGGCGCCGGGACTGCGCGTGGGGCCGCCGGGCGGGCCGGGCCTGCGGCCCTCTCGTGGGCTCCTTCCTGCTCAGGGGCGGCGGGGTGGACGGGTGAAGCAGCAGTCACCGCAGACGCCCGCCTGCGGACCGATCCGGTAGTAGAGGCAACAGCTGGTGCGTCGGAACCCGGTGCCGCTCCGAGCGCCGCCGACGGTCAGGGTTCCGGTGCCGGCCAGAGGCGGGTGGTCGAGCGCGCGGGCGACCAGGAGCCGGGCCAGCCCCGGATCCGCGGAGGCTCCGTCGCGGGCCGCCTGCGCGATGTGGGCCTCCAGCATGCGCAGGGCACCGGCCAGGGCCGAGGCCGCGTTCCCCCGCAGCAGCCCCTCGGAGAGCGGGACCGTGGAGCGGACGGCTGCCGCAAGCTCCGTCAGCTGACCCTCGACGACGGTCCGGCGGAACCGGTCGGCGAGCTCAGCCGGATCGGCCGACCTGCCCGCGTCCTCCGAGGTGGGCCCTGCCGTCGACGTGGGCGGGTAGGGCGCCCAGAGGTCGATCGGCCCCTGTTCGGGGATGCGGACCCACGCTTCATCGGGAGTCAGGTCGGGCACTTCGCCGAGCAGCACGGCGGCGCCGAGGCCCACCGAGCAGAACCTGGAGGCCAGGCCCAGGTGCAGGATCGAGGCCGCGACCCGTGCCTCGGTCGTGCCGAGCCTCCGGCCGACCTCCCGAACCCGGCCCGCCAACAGGCTGCCCTGGCCCGGGGCGTAGAACTCCCGCAGCGGTCGGAAGCCCGGCGGCGGGCCCTGCCCGGGTGTCTCGGCCGTGTCCAGCGCGAAGTACGGGCCGACGCCGGCGAGCCGTCCGAGGCCGGATGCGACGCTCATCGGCGGCAGGCCGTCGTCGCGGTGCGGCCGGCGGCGGGGGACGGGGCGAGGCGTGCCCGCACGGGGCCGGGGGACGGACGGTTGCGGGTGGGCATCGGGTTGGTTCTCCGGATCCGTGCGGCGAGTTGGAGCGAATGGTGGTGGCACCGGTGCGCGGCGGCGGTTCGGTCCGGTGCGACGGCCGAGGAGGTACCGGTGCTGGTCCCGAAGAACGGTACCGCGCCCCGGTGGTCCCGGACGGGCACCCCGAAGGCCCGTAGGAGTCGGCCGGGGTGGCCGTGGCGGTCGTGGCGATGATGCGGAAGCGCATGGGAGCGTCCTCTCCTGAGTCCTGTTCGAGCCCGTCCGGCTCTCTGTTCGGTCACGGACCAACATCCCCCCTTTCCGGAGCTCGTACCTCCCTCGGACGAGCGAGTTTGACCTTGCTTGTGGTGGATTCGGCTCTCGTCGGGAGGAGTTGGCCCGGCTCGGGGCCGACAGTCGGTCGGCAGCCGCGACCTTAGGCTCGGACGTATGCCCGCCGATTCCTCGGTGGACGCGGCCCACGGCCGGTCCACCGCTCCCGCCAGAGCCGTTCCCGCGTCCCGCCGCGGTGCGAGTCGTCGCACGGCGCTCCGAGGGCCGGTGGGGGTGGTGGCCGCGCTGTTCGTGCTCGCGCCCGTCCTGCTGGCGCATCCGGGCCAGCGTGCCGCCGCGCTTCTGTTGGCCGCCATGGCCGCGGTGGCGGTGTTGGTGGCCGCGGTGCCGTGGCCGCGAGGGCGGGTGACGCTCGCCGGTGCGGTGGGCTGGATGGCCGCGGCCTCGCTGCTGCTCGACCTGGTCTACCCCGGCCCGTACCGACTGCCGGCCTTCTGGCTGCCGTTCGAGTGGGCGGCCCTGCTGATGTTGGCGGGCCGGGTGGTCCGGCGGGCCCGGGGGCGGTGGGCCGGGCCGGTGGGTGCCCTGGTGGCCACGGCGGTGGTGGCTGTGCCCCTGCGTTTCACCGTCCGGACCCCGAACGGTGGTGGGACCGCCTCCGTGCTGGCCGTCCTGACCTCGGGGGTGCCGCTGGCGGCTGTGGTCGGCGCGAGTGTGTATCTGCGAGTGCTGGACGCGCGGCGCGAGCGCGCGGTGGCGAAGGCGCGGCGCGAACAGCGTCTGGAGGTGGCGCGTGGGTTGCACGACTTCGTGGCGCACGAGATCACCGGCATCGTGCTGGAGGCCCAGGCCGGTCAACTGCCGGGCGATCATGGAGCGGAGGAGACGTCGGCGCTGCTGCGACGGCTGGAGGAGGCGGGGCTGCGCGCGCTGGACTCGATGGACGCGATGGTGGGGGCGCTGCGGGAACCGCACGAAGGCGGCGAGGGCAGTGGGGACGGCGGCGGGGACGGCGGGGCAGACCCGCCAGGCGCGACCGGCGCGACCCGGGTGTACGGGCTGGCCGATCTGCCGGAGCTGGTGGGCCGTTTCGACCGGACCGGTCCCACCCGGGCCCGGCTCGAGGCGGCGCGGGAGGTCACGGGGCTGCTGTCTGCGGAGGCGGAGGGCGCCGCGTACGCGGTCGTGCTGGAGGCGCTGACGAATGTGCGAAGGCACGCTCCGGGTGCCGCGGAGGCGTTGGTCCGGGTGGAGGCCCGTGCGGCCGCGGACGGAACGGTCGCGGTGGTACGGGTGTCGGTGAGCAACGACGGCAGGGTGCCGGGCGGCATCCGTGGGCTGCGCCGCCTCCGGGACAACGGCGGGACCGGTCTGCCGGCGCTCGCCGAACGCCTCGCCCGCCACGGCGGAACGCTGGAGGCAGGACCGCTGGAGCCCGCGCCGCTGCGTCCGACGGGCTGGCGGACGAGCTGCGAACTGCCGGTCCACCAGGCCGAACGGCAGGGGTGCGGAGCGAAATCGGCCGCAGAAGTATGCCGATCGGCAGATGGCAACGGCTCGGTGAGCGGCGATGCTCGTAGTCGTGATCGACCGTACCCCGCGTCAGAAGAAGGGCCTGCCATGGCTGCCGCATCCACCCCGGTCCCCACCGGTCCCACCGCGACCGACCGTCAGGCCGACAAGGGGGCCGCGCCCGACCGAGTCCGGCCGTGCGAGACTTCCGTGCGTGACGAGTCCGAATCCGGATCCCATCCGTACCCTGATCGCGGACGACCAGGAAGCCGTCCGCCGGAGCGTGCGGCGGATCCTGGAGGCCCAGGACGACATCACCGTGGTCGGTGAGGCGGCCGACGGGGTCGCCGCGCTCGAACTCGCGGCGGAGCTGCGCCCGGACGTCGCGCTCGTGGACATCCGGATGCCCAGGATGGACGGTCTGGAGCTCACCAGGCGCCTGGCCGGTCCGGGGGCGGTCACGCCCGTGCGCGTGGTGGTGCTGACCACCTTCGACCTGGACGAGTACGTCTATCCGGCGCTGAGGCACGGGGCTTCCGGATTCCTGCTGAAGCGGTCCGGTCCCGCCCTGCTCGCCGAGGCGGTCCGGGCGGCGGCAGGAGGGGAGAGCCTGATCAGCCCGGCGGTCACCGTGCGGTTGCTCCAGCATGTGACCGCACCCCGGAGGGTGGACCGCCGATCGGCTCCCGCGGCGCCGTTGACCGAACGAGAGGTGGAGATCGCCGGCCAGGTGGCCGCCGGTCGGACCAATGCCGACATCGCCGCCGAACTCTTCATCTCCCCCGGCACGGTGAAGACGCACGTGGCGAGCATCCAGCGCAAGCTGGGCGTGCAGAACCGGGTGGGCATCGCCGTGCACGCGTGGGAGATGGGGTATGCGGTGCCGACCGCGTCGTAGCGCGGAACCGGCGCCGGGGCACCGGCGGGTCGACGTGGGATGTCCGGCCGGTGAGGGGTTCGGCCGGACATGGGGAACCTGCGAGGTGGGGGTGGCCTCCGGACGTCCCGTCCTCCGGCCAACTAGTTCGATCGTCGACCGAGGTACCAGCGGCAGACCCTGATCCGTCTCGATCTGTCGCCACTGCCTCCTGCGGTCGAACCTCCGCGGCTACCTCGCAGGTCCATCACCATGATGCGCCTCGGGTGACCGCCGCACCAGGGGTATCCGGAAAAAATTCCCACAAATCGGACAATTTTCTGACCCTGGTCGCACCACCCCGGATCGGACACTCAGGTACGGAGCGCGTCCTTGCGGAGGAACCGCTTGAGGCGTTGCCACGGCCAGGTGTTGATCACGTCCTCGGCGGTGAGCCACGCGCGTTGGGCGGTGCCGATCCCGTACCTGGGGTAGGCGAGGTGGGGGGTGGCGTGGGCGTCGCTGTCGATCGAGAACTTCACGCCGTGGCGCTTGGCCCGGAGCACGTCCTCGTCCCGCAGGTCGAGGCGCTGGGGCGAGCTGTTGATCTCGATCGCGGTCCCGGTCCGGGCGGCAGCGGCGAAGACGGCGTCCAGGTCGACGTCGATCGGCCCGCGCCGGCCGATCCGGCGGGTGGTGAGGTGGCCGATGATGTGCACGTGCGGGTTCTCGCAGGCGCGGATCAGCCGACGCGTCTGGGCGTCCCGGTCCGCGCCGAAGTGGGAGTGCACGGACGCCACGCAGACATCGAAACCGGACAGGAACTCGGCCGGCCAGTCGACGGTGCCGTCCGGTCCGATGTTCAACTCGGTGCCGTGCAGCAGCCGCATCCGCCGGTGCCGCCCGGCCAGTTCGCGCAGCTGCTCACGCTGGGCGAGCATCTTCTCGTCCGTCATCCGCTGCATCACCAGGTCGGGGGCGTGGTCGGTGACCGCGTAGTACGCGTAGCCGCGCGCGGCGGCGGTGTCGATCATCTCCTCCAGGGTGGCCAGCCCGTCGGTGAGATCGGTGTGGGTGTGCAGGTCGCCGCGGAGGTCCGCCTCGGTCACCAGCTCCGGCAGCTCGTCGCGCAGGGCTGCCTCGATCTCACCCCGGTCCTCGCGCAACGGCGGCGCGACCCAGGGCAGGCCGAGCGCGGCGTACACCTCGTCCTCGTCGGCCGACACGATCTTCTCGCCGCTCTCGGCGTCGAACAGCCCGTACTCGGAGAGCTTCAGGCCCGCCCGGACCGCCATCGTCCGGAGCTTGATGTTGTGCGCCTTCGAACCGGTGAAGTAGACCAGGGCCGCGCCCCAGTCCTCCTCCGGGACGACCCGCAGGTCGATCTGGATCCCGTCCGTGGTGCGGATCGACGTCTTGGTCGGCCCGGTGCCGATCACCTCGGCCGTGTAGGGGAGCGCCGTGAGCGCGGCCATCAGGGGCGCGGAATCCTCGGCGGTGGCCAGGATGTCGATGTCGCCGACCGTCTCGCGCATCCGGCGCAGCGAGCCCGCGTACGCGCAGCGGGTGCACCCCGGCACGGCTGCCAGTGCCGCGACGATCCGGTCGGCCAGCGCCGTGGCGGAGTCCAGCAGCGTCCGGCCGCCGGACTGCCGGATCAGTTCGATGCCGTGCAGGATCTTCTCGCCGCTGCGTTCGCCCAGGCCGGGGACGTCGCTCAGCCGGTCGGCGCGGATCGCCTCGGCGAGTTCGTCGACGGAGGCGATGCCGAGGTCACGGTAGAGCGCGAGCGCGCGCTTCGGTCCCACGCCGGGGACGGACATCATGGCGCGCACCCCGGAGGGGATCTCGGCCCGGAGCGTCTCCAGTGCCTCGATCCGCCCGCCGGCGAGGTACTCGGCGATCTTCTCGGCGGTGGACCTGCCGACCCCGGGGATCTGCTGGAGCCCCTTCACGTCGAGGCCGTCGATGTCCGCGGGGTGGCCGCCGACCGCTCGGGCGGCCTTCTCGTAGGCGCGGGCGCGGAAGGCGTCGCCGCCGGTGATCGAGATCAGGTCGGCGTACTCCTGCAGCAGCTCCCTGACTTTGTCGTTGAGCCGGGCCATGGGGTCAGTCTAGGTTCGCCGGCCGGATCGGGCCGGGTGCCGCGAGCCCGGCCGGCGGGCGCGGGAGAAGCGCGGGGGAGAGTCGCGGCCGGCGCCCGAAGAGGGGTCGGTGGCAGGGAAGGGGGCGCGTACGGACCGACGCGCGCCGGTGTGGTGCTCCCGCCGGTTGCCGGAGGGCGGCCCCGCTGGTCGGCGGGGTAGCAGCGGCTGGTGTGGCACCGGGGCCGGATTGTCACCCGGGCGGCGGGGGCGCAGGCTTGGCGCAGGGCCGGGGAATCGGCCCGCACCGGTCCGTCATGGGGTGGCGGATCGGGTCCGCGATGGACGAAGGGCAGGACGATGGCAGGCGGGAAGCTCTGGGGCTACGTCGCGTCGGGTGCCCGGGCGCTGGGCGGGCTCGGCCCGCTCGGGCGGTCCGGGGCGCTGGCGGGCGCGCGGTTGCTCAAGGGCGTGGGCGGGGGTGGCCGGCCGGAGCCGGACCGGCACGGCGTGATGCTCGCCGCGCCGATCGGGCCGGTGGGTGCCGGGAGTTCGGGCCGGTCCGCGGTCGGCGGCATGGCCGGACCGCAGCTGTTGTCGCGGCCCGAACTGGAGCGGTTGCGCTGGATCGACCGGGCCGCCGGCTGTGTGCCGGACGCGAGGCACGTGCAGGTGGCCGAGGTGGTCGGACGGGTACTGCGGGGTGGTGGCCGGGGAGCCACGGTGGCGGTTCGGCTTCCGGTGGGGCTTCCGGTCGTGATCGCGGACTCCCCGCGGCTGGAGGCGGCCCTGGCCGGGCTGGTCGATCACGCGATCCGGCGCAGTCCGGCGGGGGCCCGGGTGCTGGTCCGGGCCGATCCGCTGCCCGGTCCCGACGGCCTGCTGGGTGCTCGGGGCGGGGCGGGGCCGGGAGGGGTGTTCGGCCGGGGGGCTTCCGGGAAGGGCTCCCTCGGCAGGGGAGTGCTCGGCAAGGGGGCGTTCACCGGGGGAGCGTTCGGCGGGTCGGAGGCGTGGACTGCCGAGCCCGCCCGGGTCGAGCTGAGGGTGGTGGACCGGGGGGCGTCGGAGCCGCCGGAGGCCCGTCAGTGGCTGCTGGCCGGGATGTACGGCGAGCCGGGAATCCCGGGCGCCGGCTGGGCACCGGGTGGCGGGTTCGGCGGTCCCGGCAGTGGTGGCGGGAGCGGTTGGGCCGTGGAGGGCGCGGGGGATGCGACCGCTCCCCGGCGGGGGGCGGGCGGACAGGAACCGGTCGGGCCGTCGATCTCGGCGCTGGTGCGCGCGGCCGGGGGCCGGCTGAGGGTGGAGCAGACGGCGGGCGGCGGGCTCACCGTGGTCCTGGTGCTGGCTGTCGCGCGGGACTGAGACGGCGGCCCGCTCCCCGGTCGGCGCGGGCCGGTCCTGCGGCGGTGCGCGGCCCCTGTTCGAAACCGCAAAGGGTTCTTCGCAAAAAACCTTTGCGAAGAACACTTTGCGGTTCTACTGTGTTGCCATGACCGATGACCGCAGGTGGTTGCACAGTCCGGACCCGCAGACCGATGTCGTGATCGATGCCAAGGGCCTGCGGGCCCTGGCCCATCCGGTGCGGGTGCAGCTGATCGGGCTGCTCCGGAAGAACGGCCCGTCCACCGCCACCAAGCTGGCCGAGCAGTTGGGGCTGAACTCGGGAGCGACCAGCTACCACCTCCGCCAGCTCGCGGCGTCCGGATTCGTCGCCGAGGACACCGAGCGCGGCAATGCCCGGGACCGCTGGTGGAAGGCGGTCCACCAGACCAGCTGGTGGACGGACAGCGGGGACGATCCGGAGGCGGCGCTCGGCTATCTGCGGTCGATCGTCACGGCCCACACCCTCACGGCACAGACGGCGCTCAACGCCTACGAGACGATGACGCCCGAGTGGCGACAGGCGATGGACCTCAGTGACATGGTGCTCCAACTGACCCCGGAGGAGGCCCGGACCCTGGCCCGAGAAATGTCGGAGGTGGTCGCCCGCTACCGCCGCATCGACCCGGGGGGTCCCACCCCCGAGGGCACGGACCGGGTGGCCGTGATCGTCCAGGTGCTTCCCGAGCCGCAGGCCGCTGACGACGACGTGCCGGAGGACCGGTCATGAGCGCCGACGCCACGGTTCCGGCCCAGGTGCCGCCGCCCGGGGCGACGGCCGCGGCCACCAAGGGTCCGGCCAGCGGGCCGCGCAGCTTCCGGCCTCTGGTCGGGGTGCTGACGGCGATGGCCGTCTCGCTCACCGGCACCCGGGTCTCGGCGATCGCCCTGCCATGGTTCGTGCTGGCCACGACCGGCAGTGCCACCATGACCGGAGTCGTCGCGTTCGTCGAGCTGACGCCCTATGTGCTCGTCAAGGCCTTCGCCGGCCCGGTGGTCGACCGGATCGGTCCGCGTGTCGTCTCCTGGACGACGGACGCGGTGAGCGCCGTCGCGGCGGGCCTGGTCCCGCTGCTGCACGCGCTCGGCCTGCTGCCGTTCTGGCTCCTGCTGGTCATGGTCGCCATCATCGGCGCCGCCCGCGGCCCGGGGGACCTGGCCAAGGAGGTCATGGTCGCCGAGGCGGCCGATCTGGGCCGGATTCCGATGGAGCGGGCCACCGGTCTTTCCGGGGTGACGGAGCGGCTTGCCACCACGATCGGTCCGGCGGTCGGTGGCGGGCTGATCGCCCTGCTCGGCCCGATGGCCGGTCTGACGGTCAATGCGGTCGCCTTCGCACTCGGCTCGCTCGTGATCGCCGTCGCGCTTCCCCGGGGGATGGGCCGCTCGGCCGCGGTGCCGGGGGCGTCCGGACCGGCGACCGTGCCGACGGGAGGCGGGGCCGACGCCGCCGACGGGGACCGGCCGGTCGGCTACTGGCGGATGTTCCGGGAGGGATTCGCGTTCCTGCGGGGCGAGCCTCTGCTGCTGACCGTCATCGTGACGGTCGCGGTGACCAACCTCCTGGACGCGGCGTTCCTCAGTGTGCTGGTGCCCGTCTGGGCCCGGGAATCGGGCGGCGGCCCGGCCGCGATCGGTCTGACCGGGAGCGCCTGGGGGATCGCGGCGGTGGCCGGCAGCCTGATCGCGGCGGCGGTCGCCCATCGCCTGCCGCGCCGGACGGTGTTCTTCGTCGGCTTCCTGCTCGTCGGCGCCCCACGCTTCCTCGTCCTCGCGGTGGACGTGCCGATGGGACTGGTGGTCGCGGTCTTCGCGGTCAGCGGCTTCGGCGGTGGCTTCCTCAATCCGATCCTCGGTGCCGTCCAGCTCGAACGGGTGCCCCGCCACCTGCTGGGCCGGGTCAATGCGCTGGGCGACTCGCTCGCCTGGGCGGGAATCCCGGTGGGCGGCCTGCTCGCGGGCGCGGCCGTGTCCATGGTCGGACTCATACCGGTGCTGCTCGCGTGCGGCGGTCTGTACGTCGCCACCACCGCCCTGTCCGGACTGCGGCCCGAGTGGCGGGAGATGGACCGCAAGCGTGGTCGCGCCTCGGCGGCGGCCCCGGACGCGAGCAGCACCCCGGAGCAGAAGGTGCCGGGCCCGACGGCCCCGGCAGCCGGCTGACCTCGGCGGGGCCGGGCGGCCGCGGCGGCAGCCACCTGCCCGCCGGACACCCGCACGGCGGCCGGACGCCCCCGCGCGGCGGCCGGGGCGCCCGCCGGACGCGGTGACGGATGCGATGACGGACTCGGGGCTACGAAGTCCGGGGGCGAGCGGCGGGAAGTGGTGAGGTCGTCCAGCGGAGCAGAAGGACGGAGGCGAGGGCGGCGAGGGCGCACCAGGTGGAGACGAAGGCGAGTTGCCAGAGGAGGGCACAGACCAGGGCGCCGATTCCGGTCAGCAGACCGAGACGACGGAGGAGGCGGTCACCGCTGAGGAGGAGCGAGCCCACGGTGGCGAGGAGGTAGCCGGTGAGAAGGAGGGCGGGGTACGGGGCGCCGAGGCGGTAGTCGAGGGTGTGGGCATGGGCGGTGGCGCCGACGGGATGGGTGGCGACGGTGTGGGCCAAGGGCACGGCGACGAGGAGGCCGAGGATCACGAACCCGGTCAGCAGTCGCTGACGTGGGCGGTCGACCCTGGCGGCGCAGCGGACGCCGATCGGGACCAGGAGCGGGAGCAGGGGTAGAGCGATCACCGCCCAGGCTGTGCGGGCCCAGGCGGCCGGCGCGGGCGAGAGGTCACCGTCGGTGCCCGACCAGACCGCGGCCTCGATCAGCTGGTGCACCCCGAGGACGAGCGGGAGAGCGGCGAGCGGCAGGCGTTCGGGTCGGCCGGCGCGGTGGGCGCGCACGAGGCAGAGCACGCCGACGGCCGTCACGGCGCTGCCGACGACGAGGTCCGCCTGGGCACTCCAGCACATGGGGTCTCCGGTGGTCGGCGATGGGTCGGTCGGTCAACGGGTCCGGGGTCGGGCGATCAGCCCGTGTCCGTGGGGCCGCCGGTGCCGGTGCCGGGGGTGTCCTCCTCGGTGGAGGTCCGGGGTGGGCGGCCGGTCGGGCCGGGCGGCGGACCGCTGTCGGTGCCACCAGCGCCGCCACTGTCACCAGCGCCGGTACCACCGGTGCCGCCGGAAATGCCGGTGGTGCCCGGAAGGGCGGGGTGGCGGCCGATCACCACGACGCCGATCACGACGGCGATCAGACCGATCACCTCCCACGCCAGTGCACCCGGGGTGACCCGGAGGCGGTCGCCGAGGAAGCCGACCGCGCAGACGATGCCGGAGATCGGCTGCGCGGCGGTCAGCGCGGGGAGGGACATCCGCAGCGGCGCGGCCTCGAACGCGCTCTGGACCAGCAGTAGGCCGACCACACCGGCCGCGACGACGGCATACGGTTGCCAACTGCGCAGGACGGCGTCCAGTCCCTGGTGGTCGAGCCGCTGGGTGGTGGTCCGGGTGAGCGCGTCCTGGAGCCCGTAGAGCAGGCCCGCGGCCAGCGCGAGCAGGGTCGCCTCCTCGAACAGCGGCAGCCGGCGGGCGAACGAGACCAGCAGCAGGGTCAGCCCGACCACCGTCCCGATCACCAGCCAGTGCCGCAGTTCGCTCGCCGGGGGGCCGCCGCCGGTGGGGCGGCCGGCCACGATGAACACCGTCACGCCCAGTGCCAGCAGCACCACCCCCGCCCAGCCGGAGCGTCCTAGCGTCTGGCGGGTCAGCACCCTGGCGAGTGCCATCGCGAAGATGAGGTTGGTCGCGAGGAGGGGTTCGACCAGCGACACCTCGCCCTGGTTGAGGGCGAGCGCGGAGAGGATCAACCCGATGACCATGAATCCGGTGCCGAGCAGCCACTCCGGCATCCGTAGCAGGTCCAGCAGCAGCCGCCAGTGCAGCAGGTCGGCACGCGGGGCCCGCTGTGCCGCGTGCTGCTGGAGGACGAATCCGAGGCCCAGGAAGCAGGCGGCACTCAATGCCAGGAGGAAGACCGCCACGGAGGGACCGCCCGATGGTTGCCGACCGATGGTTGCCGACCGCGCCGCACCGCCGGGCTCCGGTGCCTAGGGCGGGTGCGCCCAGGGGGTTTCGGTGTTCCGGAGCAGGGCTTTCGCGGGTTCGGCGCGCTGTGGCCAGCCTACCGCCGGGGTGCGGCGCCGACCCCCGGTAACGGCCCGGGCGTGGCGACGGGCGCCGCCGTCCCGGTCGGCTTGCCGCTGCCGTACCGACGGGCGCACGCTGGTGTGAGCGGCCGCCACGGGAGCACTGCCCGGACCGGCCCGAGCGGGCGCGACGGGCGCCGGCGCCAGGAGGTGTGGCATGCACAACCAGTGGGATGTGGAGCTGAGCTTCGAGGAGGACGGTGTCCACACCGGATGCCAGGCGAGGCTGATGGGCGCCCGGGCGCCGGGTCTCACGGCGCACGGGGAGGCGACGAAGAGCGCGGAAGACCGCCCGCTCGCCAGGATCGGCGAGGAGGTCGCGGCCTCCCGGGCCCTGGAGGCGCTCTCGCGCAAGCTACGGGCTCAGGCGACCGGAGAGATCGACGACGAAGGGCACCGGCCCGGGTACCTGATCTACTGAGCCGGTACTGAGCCGGTAGTCGGGTCCGCTGGCCCGGCCGGGTGAACGGCCGGGCCAGGCTGCTGTCACAGGCTCAGCAGCAGATCCCGGACCGCAGCAGGCCGGGACAGGAACGGGTGGTGGCCGGCGTCGAGTTCGACGATGCGGCCGGCCCGGCGGGCGAAGTCGCGTTGCCGCCCGGGCGGGGTACCGCCGTCCTGGGCGCAGACGAGGTAGGTCGTGGGCACCTGCTGCCAGGCGGCCGCGCCGACCGGCTGCGCGGTCACGCGCACGCTCTGCCGGGCGAGGTGGTGTCCCGCCTGCTCCTGGTCCTCGGGGACGCAGTCCTGGAGGAAGGTGTCCACGAGCAGCTCGGGCCGGACGCCGAAGGTACCGCTGTCGGCATCGACGTCCAGGAAGGGGGCGGGGCCGCCGTCCCCGAAGTCCGACAGGCTCTGCCCGACCTCGGGCAGGTAGCTGGAGACCAGCAGCAGATGGCGTACGGATCCGATCCCCGCGGCGGCCTCCGCGGTGACGATTCCGCCGTAGCTGTGGGCGACAACGACGGTCGGCTCGTCGTCGGCCCGCAGCACCCGTCGTACGGCCGCCACATCCTCGGGCAGCCCCGGCCCGTCGGCGCCGGCGGGTTGTCCCGCCTCGCCGCAGCTCGGCAGCTCCGGGGCCGCGCTCGGCACCCCGCGTTCCCGCAGCAGTTCGGCGGTTCGGCGCCACCACCACGACCCGTCCCGCACGCACGCCCCGTGCACGAACACGACCCTCATCGCCACCTCCGTGTCGACCTCGACGGCTTCCGCCGACCATGCTCGCTCCCTTCGCCGGCGGTGGCCACAGCCACCCGCCCGGCGGAGCTCCGACGGACATGGTTGCCGGGACCCTCGCGGGACACCTCCCGGCACAACTTCTGGACACTTCGGGGCGCGCGGGCGGGAGACGAGGTGCGGACGATTCGCCCACCCTCGCCCACCCGCACCGACACCGACCGCCCGTGCCGAGTGGGGTGGCGGTGCGGTGCGGGGCAGGACCGGGCGAGGCAGGGCGGTGGAGGGTATTGGGCCGGGGTGGGTGGGGGTAGGGATGGGGTTCTGGGCGTATTGAGGGACTCCGGGGAAGGGGCGATGAGGTGGAGCCGTCGCAGACGCCGACGCAGCTGATCCGACTGCTGCGCGGGCTGACGTCCGAACTCGACCTGTTCGGTGCCGAGTTCGCCGCGCGGAACGGTTTGCATCCGACGGATCTGCGGGGGCTCATCCATCTGCTGGACGCCGATCGGGCCGGGGCTGTGGTGACTCCGGGGCGGCTCGGAGCGGCGTTGGGGTTGAACTCGGCCGGGACGACGGGGCTGGTCGACCGGCTGGCTCGCTCGGGGCTGATCCGGCGGGAGCGGGACGAGGAGGACCGCCGCAAGGTCCGGTTGGTGGTGGAGGAGCGTGCGGTCGAGCTCGGCGAGGCCTTCTTCGGCGGTCTGGTCGCCGACCTGATGGCCGCGATGGGCGCCTTCGGGGAGGTGGAACTCGCCGTGGCGCGAAGGTTCCTGGTGGCGATGACCGGGGTGGTGGCCGCGGCCCGGGCGGATTAGGGCGGGCGTCTATGCCGGGCCGAGTGTCCAGGCGACCAGGGACAGGGTGACCATCGACAGGAGGGTCGAGGCGAGGACGGTGTCGCGTGCGAAGACGGCGCCGTGGTTGTACTCGCGGGCGTAGGTGAACACGTTCTGGGCCGTGGGCAGGGCCGAGAACAGCACCACGGTGAGCAGTTGGTGGGGCGGCAGGTCGAGCACCAGTGCGCCGACCGCCCAGGCCGTCAGCGGTTGGACGAGGTTCTTGATCGCGACCGCCGTCCCGACCTCCAGGTAGCGGGAGGCGCCGGTGACCGCGGGCGGGTGGCAGATCGACAGGCCGAGTGCCACCAGGGCGGTCGGTACCGCGGCGCCGCCCAGCAGTTCGCAGGAACGATTCAGCTCGGCCGGCGGCCGCCAGCCGGTCGCCGAGAGCACGGCGCCGAAGCCCACCGCCAGCAGGATCGGATTGCGCAGCGGCAGGGTGAGCGCCGCCCGCAGGCCCGCCCGGCCGGAGTCCAGCACGGTCAGCACCGCCGGGGTGACCACCAGGATCTGGAACAGCACCACCGGGCCGACGAAGGAGGCGTCGCCGAGTACCTGCACGGCCACCGGGATGCCGAGGTTGGCCGAGTTGACGTACCCGGCGGCCATCCCGCCGAGCGTCCGCTCCGGCAGCGCCCGGCCGAACAGCCGGTACGAGGCGTACAGTCCGAGCCCGCCCGCCACCAGGGTGCTCGCGGTGAACGCCAGCATGGAGGGATTGGCGAACCGGTCCAGCGGTGTACGGGCGATCATCAGGAACAGTGCGGCGGGCATGGCCGCGTGGAAGACGAACCGGTTCAGCACCTGCTCGGCCTGGTCGCCGAGCAGTCTGCTGCGGCCGAGGACGTACCCGACGCCGGTCAGGGCCCAGATCGGGGCGAAACCGGACAGCAACGGGTGCAGGCTGGGCATGGCTTCCTCGGCGCGGTCGTCGGAGTGATCGTCAGGGCGGTCGTCGGCATGCCGGTCGGGCGGACGGCCGTGGACCGGCCGCCCGGGGTGGGTAGGACCTCGGAAGTCAATCAGCCGCCCTGACGCCGTCGGTGGGCAGGCCCCCGCGCGGCCGGGCGGGGCGGGTGCCTACGATGGGTGGCGTGGACTACCTGAGCCTGGCCGAGGTCGAGCAGATCGCCCGGAACGCGCACGCGGGGCAGACCGACAAGAACGGCCACCCGTACGCCGAACACCTGGCGGCGGTCGCCCACGGGGTGGCGGCGCGGGGCGGCAGCCCCGAGCAGATCGCGGCCGGCTGGCTGCACGACGCCGTCGAGGACGACGCGCTGACTCGCGAGTGGCTGGCCGACGCGGCGCTGAGCGACGCCACCAAGGCCATCGTGGACGCGCTCACCAAGCGCCCCGGCGAGCCGCTGGAGGAGTACACCGCACGTATCCTCGCCACGCCGGGCGCCCTCGTCGTCAAGCGGGCCGACCTCGCGCACAACTCCGACCCGGCCCGGCTGGCGAGCCTCGACCCGGCGACCGCCGCGCGGCTGGCCGCCAAGTACCGCCGCACCCGTGAACTGCTGGGCCTGGCGGCGGAGTCCGACTGACGCCGGTCGGCACCAGGTCGGCACCACGTCCGGCCCGCGCCGGGGTCAGCCTCCGTCCGGCCCGTGGGCGCAGGGCGCGTGGGTGTCGCGTACGGGGACGAAGCGTCCGAACAGGTCCCCCGTCCCCGCGCAGTGCTCGGCGAGGAGCGTGCGGAAGCGGTCGAGCAGGGCCGCGTTCCGGGCGTCCGCCGCGAGGTTGACCATCTCGCCGGGATCCTCGGCGAGGTCGAAGAGCTGCTCGCGGTGGTCGCCCCAGGCGTAGCAGACGTACTTGTGCCGCTCGTCCCGGACCGTCCGGCCGAGGGCGTCCTCGAACCCCGGCAGTTCCCAGCCGGTCTCCACCACCACGGTCTCCCGGGGCTCCGGCGCGAGCACGCTGCGCCCGGGCAGGCCGGGCCGCAGCTGCGGCTGCGGATCCGGCCGATGTCCGGCCGAAGGCGAAGGAGCCGGACCGGCGGGCCCCACCCGGTCGGTCGGGCCATCGGGACCGGTCGGGCCCGCGAGGTCGGGCGGCAGCGGGACTCCGGTGAGGTCGCAGAGCGTGGGCAGGAAGTCCTCGCCGACCGAGACCAGCCGGTCGCTCACCTCGCCGGCCGCGACACCGGGGCCGCTGAGCAGGAACGGCACCCGCACCACTTCCTCGAACAGCGCCCACTTCTCGTTCCAGCCGTGGGCGCCCGCGCCGTCACCGTGGTCGGAGGTGAACACCACGACGGTCTCCCGGCCGCTCCACCGGCGGTGCTCCCGTACGGCGGCCAGCACGGTGCCGAGCTGCTGGTCCGCCCGCTCGACCAGTGCGTAGTACGCGTGCCGGTAGCGCCGCCAGTCGTCCTCGCGCCACTCGGCGGTGGGGTGGGTGTGCGGTCGGGCCCGCTGGGCGAGCCGGGGGAGTCCGGCCTCGTACGGCGCGCGCGGGTGGTTGGCGGGCAGCGGCGGGCACAACGCGGCGGGCGGCGGCGCGGGGAGCGGGCCGGTGGACGGGTCCTGGCCGCGGGCCCAGGCGGAGATGCCGTGCGGCTCGGGGAGTGGGAGCAGCAGCAGGAACGGCCGCGAGCGCGGTCGGGTGAGGAAGCCGGCGACGCTACGGGTGAACCCGGCGTCGTCGCCGTTGGTGCCGTCGGCGTCGGTCGGGTGGAGGCGGCGGAAGCTTCGGCCGTCGGGCGCCTCCTGCTCGGGCAGCTGCCACGAGCCGGTGTACACACAGTCGTAGCCGGCCTCGGCGAACACCCGGCCCAGCGGCGGTTCCGGAACGGCCCCGCCCGCAGCGGCCCCACCGGCTCCAGCGGCCCGAGCAGCCCCCGTGGCGCTGGGCAGTCGCCCGGTGAGCAGTCCGGTCCGGGACGGCGCGCAGAGCGGCCGGCCGCAGTACGCGCGGCGGTAGCGGGTTCCGGTGGCGGCCAGCGCGTCCATGTGCGGGGTGGCGAGGTAGGGGTTCCCGGCGGCGCCCATCGCGTCGGCCGTCTGCTGGCCGGTCAGGACCACCAGGACATTGGGGCGTTGTGCGGTCACGTCGGGCCGTCCGTTTCGAGCCGTTCGTACGGTGGTGGCGGGTCCGTCCGGCCCGGCCGGTGCGCGCGAACATCCCGGGGCCGACCGCGGTCCAGCACGGTGCGGCGGCACGGTGCGGCACGGTCCACTCGGGGCGAACGGACACCGGTGGTTCCTATCACACCAATAAATACTCGGGGGAACGGCCCGGGGGAGGGGCACCGCCCCGGCTCAGCGCGTGATGAACGTGGCCCCGTCGGCGAGCCGGACGGCGGCCGCGGTCGCGCCGGCCAGTTCGGTGGCGTCGGCCGGGATCGTCACCAGCTGCGGCAGCACCGGCACCCGGCCCTGGAGGCGGGACTCGATCGCCGGCAGCATCCCGCCGCCGCTCTCCCGGAGCAGCCGTCCGCCCAGGGCCACGAGTTCGGGGCCGAGAACGCTGATGGTCCGCGCCACCAGCAGGGCCAGGTCGTCGGTGAACTCGTCCACCAGGCGCACCGCCGCCGGCACGCCCGCCCGGGCCAGCCGGAACAGTTCGGCGACCCGCTCGGTCGACGTCCCGGCCACGGCCAGTCCGGCCTCGGTGATCCGCAGGTCGACGGCCCGGTCACCGATCCGCGCCTGGGTGTCGCCGGTGCGCCCCGCCGGACGCTCCAGGGCCCGGCAGTCGGTCATCAGGTGGCCGAGGGCGCCGGCCGAGCCCAGCCGCCCCCGGTGCAGCCGGCCGCCGAGCACCAGGCCGGCGCCGACCTCGATCCCGACCGTCACGGCGACGAGGTCGCTGACGCCCGCGCCCGCCTCGCTGTGCTGGACGGCCAGCGCGACCAGGTCGACATTGCTCTCGACCGCCACCGGTACGCCCAGCCGCTCCTGGAGCGGGGCGCGCAGCCGCAGCCCGGGCCAGTCCAGTACCGGGGCGAACTCCACCAGCCCGGTGCCGCGGTCCCGGACCGCCCCGGGCACCCCGACCACCAGGGCACGGGGCGGGCCCGCGTGGCGCGCGGCCCAGCCGTGCAGGCCGTCCACAAGGGCCAGCAGCGGTCCGGTGAGGTCCTCGGCGGACGGTTCGCGGGTGCGGTCGGGGCCCAGCGCCGGCGGCCACTGCCGCTCGGCCTCGTGCAGCACCGTGCCGTGCAGGTCCGTGACCACGCCGACGACGCGGCGCGGTCGCAGTGCCACGGCCAGTACGGTCTGCGCCCCGGCGTTGTAGCGGATCAGCTGTGGCGGCCGACCGCCGCTGGACGGCGCGCGTTCGGGCTCGACGACCACCAGTCCGGCCGTGCGCAGCGCCTCGACCAGCCGGTGCACGGTCGCGGTGGACAGTCCGCTCTCGGTCGCCAGCCGTTGCCGGGAGAGTGAGCCGTTGCGGCGAAGCACGTCCAGCAGGACGGTCTGGTTGACCTGCGCCACGGTCCGGGTGGTGGCGGTCGCCGGGCGCGGGGGCTTGGGCACCGGGTGCTCCTCGAACGGGGCGGGGCGGGGCCGGGCACGGCCCGAACGGCGGCGGGACTTCGTCTCGGCCCGAATATATCCGCTGGGCACGACACGGCGGGCGGAGACGAGAGCGGCGGGAGCGGGAGAACGGGGGAACGGGGGAACGGCGGGAGCAGGAAGAAAGGGGAGAGCGGGAAAAGAGTGGAGCGGGAACGGCCGAAGGCCCGGCCGCGCGGATCGCGCGCGGCCGGGCCTCGGTCACCCCGGTGGTCCCTGTCCGACCCCGGGGTGAGGGGGGACAGTTGGTCCGGATGCCGTGCCGTGGAGGATTCCTCGGGTCGGCTTAGACCGTGTCCTATGTGGTGAAGCGGGCCAGGTGCTTGTAGCAGCACAGGGTGGCGGCAAGGCCGAGAAAGGCCAGGTAGTTTCGGGGGTCGCGTTCGT